>JAXGQB010000009.1:0-350127 GCA_040766655.1 Anaerolineae bacterium | reverse complement strand
TGATTTTCAATCGTCGCGTCGTCGTCGTGCGAACCCCGCCGCGGCCAGCCCGGCCATCGCAGCCACCCCCGCCAGCACGGGCCAGACGGCCGGCGACGCGGCGCCGAAGGCGGACAGGCTCACGGCGTTCGGCTCGCCGGCCGGCGTCACGCTGATCGGATCGTGCCGCGTCGTAGCGCCGTCCAGCCCGACGTCCTCGAGAGCGTAGAAGTAGGTCGTGCCCGGCGCAGCCGTGGGATCCAGCCACGTGTAGGCGCTGCCCTGTGCCGACCCCGGTGCAATCGCGGGGATCAGGTCCAGGTTGAGCTGCGCCCACGGGCCGGAGCTGGTATCGCCGCGGAGCAGGTTGAAGCCCGCGACATCGGTTTCGCTGACCGTCTCCCAGGCCAGCGTCACGCCCTCGGGGGAGGTCGCACCGGTGAAGCTGGCCAGCTCGGCAGCCAGGGGATTGAAGGTGAGCAGATGATCCTCGATCTCGCCGTCGGCCCATAGCCCCGTGGGTGCATTTCCGGCCGTACCGAGCGCCGGACAGGCGCCGTTGTTGGAACGCACGCGCAGCCGCACCAGCAATGAGTTCGGTATGCTGGTGGGTGCGTCCGCGAAATTGAGCTGGAGGTTACCCGTGGCCGTCACGTAACCCTGCGATGTAGAATCGCTGCCCACGCCGAAGCCATCGCCGGCCCAGTCGATCCAGGCATAGACGCAGGCGCGATCGGCCCCCGCGGCCGTTCCTCGGTTCACCTGCACGGTGATCCAGCCGCTGCCGTCGTCCCAGTTCGTGTCCGCCGCGATGAAGCCGTCTTCGTCGTCGAAGGCAGATGTGTCGTCGCCGGTCGCGCTGGCGTTGGGCTGGCCAATGATCTCGCCGTCGCCCCGGATCGTGCCCAAGTACGGGCCGGTGGCGGTGATGTTGTGACGGCCGGGATCGGCGCCCGCGGTCTGGCCCGCTGCGTCCGGCGCGTCGCCGAAATCAACGGGGAGCACGAGCTGCGCGTACATGCAGGCGTAGTTGTTGGTCCTCTCTGCCGTGATGTAGTCGGTCTGCGGCGTGCTGCCCACGGGCGGCGTTGCCGGACAGGCACCCGAATCGCCCGGGATGAACCCGGTGATCTGCAGTGTGTAAGGCACACCGTCGATGGTGAACGTCTGGTCGGGAATGCTGGCGGGCAGGATGACCCGGTCGTCGCACGGCCCATTCGTGGCTCCGTAAGCGCACGGAGTCGAATTCGGAGTCTCGTCCAGCTCGACGGTGAATGTGAAGGTTTCTTCGATCGCAGGATCCGTGAGATTGAGCGTGACGTCGAGATCCACGAGATTCATGATGTTGGTCGCATAGATCGGATTGTTGTAGTGGGTGAATTTGCCCAGCAGGAAGACCTCGCCTGGCACGATCGTAAAGTCGCCGTCGTTGCCGTCGAAGCCGAAACCGCTCTTGCCGCCAGAAGTCACCGGAGTGCCGTATCGAACCTGATTTTCATCCGTCGTACTTAGGGTGTTGATGTACTCAATGCTCGATGGCGTAACACCCGCATAGGTCCTCGCATTGCTCCACACGCCGTCCACATTGCTCAGCGTCAGGGCCAGGGCCACGCCCGTGGCCAGGATCACGATCAAGAACGCGATGACTCCCGCTCTGAGCGGGTTCTTTCGATTACGATACAGCTTCATTGCCATTCTCCTCCAGGTATAATCACTATCCGACTCCCGCGATCGAAGCGGCGCGAGCACCTTCGCCGATCTGTGACAGACTTTCAGCTTCTAGACATGGTAAGGCAGTCTAACTTCGTTGTCAATAGGGAGAAATACTGCATTTGGTTTAGAAAAGTAGTGGCCACCGCGTCACGAGTCAACTTTTCCCCGGCCAGCACGAAAAGACCTCCGGGGCTTCAGATGCCCCGGAGGTCTTTCGATCGGGATGCTCAGATGGTGCTACTTGCGCCAGCGCGCGATACCGGCCGCGCCTAGGCCGAGCGCGCCGGCCAGGCCCGCCAGCGCCGGCCACGCGGCCGTCGCTGCTGCGCCGAACCCGGTCATGCTCACTGTGGTAGGCGCGGCCGCGGTCACTTCGAGCGGCTCATGTCGCGTCGTCGCGCCGCTGAGCGCAACATCCTCGAGCATGTACCAGTACGTCACGCCCGACAGGACCGTGTCATCCAGCCAGGTGTAGACCCGTGCCTGGCTGGAACCCGGTGCGGATGCGGGGATGAGGGCGGGGTTGAGCTGCATCCATGGCCCGGCTGCGTGCTCGGAGCGATGGAGGTTGAAGCCGGCGATCCCGGCCTCAGAGACGGTCTCCCAGGAGAGGATTACGCGGTTCGCGACGGCCTGGGCGGTGAAGCTCGTCAACTCGACGGCCAGCGGGCCGGCGAGGTAGGCGGCGCTGAACGCACCCCAGTTGCCCGCTGCATCCCGGCCACGCACGAAGAGGAGGTGGTTGCCCGCGGCCAGACCCTCCGCATTGACGGCAGCGACCGCGCCCTCGATCGCGCTGTCGAAGCCGCCGTCGCCGGCCGCCATCGCGTGCGGGGTCGCGCCGGCGATCCAGGGCGGGATGTCGATGTAGTATTCCGCCTCCACGATGTTCTGCGCGGGCTCGCCGGTCCCGCCGCCGTAACCGGTGTCGTCGATCGTGGCGGTCAGCGTGGCCATAACACCGCTTGCGGCGGAGCCCGGCGTCACGACCAGGTCGAGCGCATCCGGGCCGGCCGGCGTCCGGTAGGGCGCGCGAACGATTTTGGCGGCGTACATCAGCGCGTCGAGGTTGGCCGGGTAGAGGGTACTCTCGAAGGTGCTGCAGTCCTGGAAGAAAGCGGTGCCCAGCTCGAACACGTAGCTAGCCACGCCGAGCTGGCCGTACGCGTAATCGGCCGCCGAACCATCGGTGGGGTAGAGCTCGTGCGCCTGTTGTGGCGCATAGCCGTTGAACCGGGCGAACTTGCGCCCCAGCGTCTGCAGCGCGCGGCCGTTCGGCGCCGCATCGCTCTGGAAGCCCCACGGCCACATGACCAGCCGGCCGTAGCTGTGCAGGTCGATGTAGATTCCTGTCGTCTCTGGCGGTGCTGGAGACGTGAGTGCATCCTCGCGCTGATCGAGGAAGATCGCGCGCAGGTAGTCCTGGATCGCCTGCGTCTCCGGCTCCGACCCGGCACTCGGCCCGCGGTAGGTGACGTCGCAGGGGAAGCCGCTGGAGCAGCCCGGGCAGTAGTTCCAATAGAACGCGAAGTTGCGATTGAGGTCTGCGCCACGGTTGGTGCTGGTGGACCCGCAGTAATTCTCATTGGTGTTCTTGCGCCACGATCGGCCTGCCTCGGCCTCCTTGCGGCCGTCCGGGTTGGCCTGCAGCATCAAGTGGATCTCGTGGTGATCGAGGATCCAGGTGGCGTCCGCGTCGATCCCGTAGCCGTTGACGAGGTGCTCGGCGAAGCGGGTGGCGAGCTCCGCGGGCGCGTACTCGCGTGCGTGGAGTGACGCGGTGATGAACAGCTTCGGCTTGTCGCCCGTGATGGCCGAGTTGGTCAGCCTAAGAACCATCATGTCGTAGCCGTCCGCCTGGCCCGCGCGCTTCTCCCACGAGTCGCCCGCGTCGATCCATGCCGCCAGGTCCGGCCGGGCCGCGGCCAGGGCCGCCGCGGCCGCATACGTCTCCTCCACGGTGCGATAGCACGCGTAGCCCGGGATCGGATCGACCCCGAGCGACCCGCGGCGCCCGGCCAGCGGCACGCTCAGCCGCGCGAAGTTGGCCGTCTCCTGTGGGTCGAGTTCGGCCCGGAAGCCCAGCCCGCGCACGCTTGCCAGACCTGCGCGATCGACGGCAAGGAGGACGTAACGCGCCTCGCGGTTGTTGAACTCGAAGAGATCGAAGCCGGCCAGGAGCGCAATATCCTCGAGCGCGTCGTAGTAGGCCCGCACCACGAAGACACCCTCGGGGAGGCCATCGCCGGCGGGACGCGCGGCCGCGGCCTGCAGGACCGGCGAATGGGCAAGCAATGCGGGCGACAGGACGAGGGCCGCGAGGAACAGGGCCAGGGACAACAGACGCCCGTGCATGAGGCGCCTCCTTATGACGCGAAAGGGGGTGAGCCAGGTATCCCTGACCCACCCCCAATCTTCAATCCTTAATCCTCAGTCTTCAATCGGACCGTCGCCGTCGTGCGTACCCGGCGGCCGCCACTCCGAGCAGCGCGGTCAGACCCGCCAGCGCCGGCCACGCGGCCACCGCTGCTGCGCCGAACCCGGTCATGCTCACGGCGGTGGGCGCGGCCACCGTCACTTCAAGCGGCTCATGCCGCGTCGTCGCGCCGCTGAGCGCAACGTCCTCCAGCACGTACCAGTACGTCATGCCGGCCAGGACCGTGTCATCCAGCCAGGTGTAGACCTGCGCCTGGCTGGCCCCCGGTGCGGCAGCGGGGATCAACGTCGCGTTGATCTGGGTCCAAGGTCCGGATGCACTCTCCGCGCGGTAGATGTTGAAGCCGGCGTTGTCGATCTCGCTGACCATCTCCCACGCCAGGGTGACGCCTTCAACCGTGGCCTCGGCGGCGAAGGACGACAGGTTCACCGCCAGAGGGGCCGCCTGGAAGCCGAAATCGCACCAGGCGTTCTCGGCCGACTCGCTGCCTGGATTTCCCGAAACGATGGTCGTATCGAGCTGGCCCTGGCTGACCACGCCCGCGACGCCTGCGTACGCGTCCGCATCGATCGCATCGTCGTTGCCGTGGTTCTCTTCGGTGGGCCAATGGCCCTTCTCGTCCTTCACCTTCTGCCAGTCGACCGACACGACGAACTTCGGCTTCCCGTCGGTCACGGGGTTGCCCGTCGTGCTGGCCGCGTAGTCCTCGTCCTGCAGCAGGTTGCCGAAGCTGTAGTAGCCGCCGGCGTCCGTGATTGTCTTCAGCACGGTCGTCGAGCCGTCGGGCCAGGTGATCGTCAGCACCACCTCAACCCCGGGGATCCCGGTGTCACTCGGATCCTGCACGTACGGCGTGCCGGTCGCGCTGTCGAGCCACACGCGGTTGCCCAACGCGGCCGGCTTGACGTAGTAGCCGAAGTCCGCGGTCAGGTTGCTGGGTGCAGCCGGCGTCAGGGTCACGGCGTACGGATCGGTCTGGCTGTTGTTGTTCAGCCCTGCCTCTCCCAGCGAGTGCCACCAGCCGCCCAGTATCCCGGCTTCGTCGGTCACATCGACCACGTACTGGGCGTTGCCTCCGCCATCGTCCGTCGGCAGGCCGCTGAAGAGATAGCTGCCGTCGGCGGCGGTGACGGTGCTGCCGACCAGCGTGTCGCCCGGATCGACCTTCCCGTTGCCGTTCTTGTCCAGGTAAAGGTCGAGCGTCACGCCGCCGATGCCGGTCTCCGTGCTATCCTTGACCCCATCGGCATCGAGGTCTTCCCAGACAAGGTTGCCGATCTCGCCGAGGCCGCGATAGCCGAAGTCCTGGTCCAGGTTGATCCCGCCGGCTCCGATGGTCACCGTGCTCTGGTTCGGCGAGGTGAACGGCGTCAAGCCGTCGTCCGCATCGTAGGTTTGTGACAACCCGCTGGGCGGCGCCACTTCGACGGTATAGGTCCCGGCCGGCAGACCGCCGAAGTAGTAGTTGCCGTTCTCATCGGTGGTGGTTGTGGCCAGCTCGTTGCCGGCGGTGTCCAGCAGGGTCACCCTGATTCCTTCCAGCGCCGGCTCGCCGGCGTCCTGAACGCCGTCAGCATCGATGTCCAGCCACACCCGGTCGCCGATCAGCCCAAGTTCCGGCGTCTGGCGGGCTGCAGTATAGCCGAAGTCCTGCGTCAAGTCGCTCACCGGGTTGGAGTCGGTCCCGGTCGGATCCAGGGCGGATGCGCTGAGACCCAGCACGGTGCTCGAGGCGACGCCAATTGGGGCGCCGATGATGGCCTGCGCCGTGCCGGCGTCTGCGTCGTAGGTGGGGGTCTTGCCGCCCAGGATGATGTCCGTGTCGTTGACCCACACGAGGTAGTTGCCGTCGGGCAGCCCGGCGAACAGGTACTCGCCGTTGGCATCCGTGGTGTCGGTGGCGATGATGGGCTCGCCAAGGTCCCAGATGCCATTGCCGTTCCCGTCCTTGATCAGCGCGACGGTCACGCCGGCGATGCCGGTTTCATTGTTGTCGGTGGCGGGAGCTGCGCCGTTGCCGCCAGGCCCCACGCCATCCGCGTCGGCATCGAACCACACCTTGTTGCCGATGCTGTTGTTCTGGCTTGCCGGCGGCTGGTAGCCGAAGTCTGCGTTCAGGAACACGTCGCCCGGGCCGAGCAAGATCGGCGTCGTGGTCTTGTTGTCGTTGACGCCGCCGCTCGCCGCGAAGTGATCCGGGTCGCCGGTCTGAGTGTAGCCGCCTGGTGGCGTCGTGACCGTGACCACGTAGGCGCCGGCAGGCAGGCCGTCGAACAGGTAGTTGCCGTTGGCGTCGGTGACGTCCGTTCCGACCACCACGTCATCGCCGGTGCCGAACAGGCCGTCGGTCCCGGCCGTGGTCAGCTGCACTGTCACGCCCTGGATGCCGACCTCCTCCGGATCCTGCACCCCGTCACCGTCCGCGTCGACCCACACCCGGTCGCCGATGGTGGCCACGCCCGTGCCGTCATCTACGTCCGACGTCGGGTTGTAGTTGTAGCCGAAATCGGCCGTGAGATTGTCGTTCGGATACGCGCCGCCGATCGTCACCGGATAGCCGGTCAGTGCCGTCGTCGGGATCGTGGTCGTGCTGTGGTCCTGGTTGCCGAAGTCGGATCCCGGCAGGTTGTACGGCGTCTGCGTCATGCCTGCGGGCAGGGTCGCCTCGACCACGTCGACGTAGTACGTGCCGGCCGGCAGGCTGTCGAACAGGTAGCCGCCCTGGGCGTCGGTCACCGTCGTCGCCACCAACACGCCATTGCGGTTGTACAGGTTGACGGTCACGTTGGGAATGCCCGGCTCGCCCGCGTCCTGGTAGCCGTCCGAGTTCTCGTCAACCCAGACGTAGTTGCCGATCACGCCGCGGGCCTGCACGAAGAAGCACGCCTCGCCTTCCTGCGTCAGCGACCCGTCGTTAGTGGCCTCGACGTTGCACAGCGTGTTGCCATCCACGCCCCCGGCGCCGGCGCCGATCTCCGCCTCGAAGGTGATGAGGAAGCTCTTGCCGGCGGGCAGCGCCTGGTCGTAGGTGTAGCCTCCCTCGTCCAAGGGGAAGGGCGTGGCGGTTCCGTCGGCGATCGGGTCTGGGTTGCCGCCATCATCGTACACGATCGTCGAGCCCGGCACATAGGTGACACCCGCGGGCAACACATCCGTGACTGTCAGGGTGTTTGCCGTGATCGCCGACCCCCGGTTTCTCACGGTGATCTCGAATCTGACGGTGTCGCCCTCGTCGTACAGGCCGTTGCCATCCTCGTCGATCAACAACTCCACGCCCTTGGTGGTATCCCAGTTGCGCAGGTTGCGCATGGTGTAGCCCATGTCCATCGTCGGCTTGCCGTACACGCTGATGGTATCCGGGTCCTCGCCCCAGGCCGCGGTGATCACCGCATCGGAGCCGTTCGTGGCGTCGCAGACCCAGAGCTGCATGCCAGTCTCGCCGTAGACGCCGGTCCGGTTGTCGTAAACGATCGACTGGCCAAACGGCGTCACACTGATCGTCCGATCATACGTGCGGCCCGTGATGGGGTCGGTGTTGGTGCCGCCATTGCCGCCTTCGTCGATGCACACCGTGAACGCCGTTGTGCTGGCCGGGTTTATGGTATGGCCGCCGGTCAGCCAGATGGGGGCCGAGTCTTCGGTCGAGTTCGGGATGTTAGGATCCGCGCCCGGCGCCCAGCCGACGATGATATACTGGCTCATCGAGGTGACGGGTACGAGGGTGTAGCCCCAGTCCGCAGCGCCGCCGTCACGGTCTGAGCCATTGTTGCCGCCGTTGGCGTCAACCGTGCTGACAGCGTAGAAGGTCCCTGTCGAGTAGAACCTTGCTCCGGTGCCGCCGCTATCTTGGTCGCTAGGGCTTGTATCGGGTATTTGGACTGTATGAAACGCATTCGCGCCGATGGACTGGCTGCCAGTGGCGCCGGTGCCGAAGGTCCAGTTGACCGTCAGGGGGCTGGAGCCGGGGTTATAGAGGTGCACGACAGCTGGGTCGTAGGAAGTAGTTGTTTGTCCACCAACTGGGGTGATCGTTCTGCCGGCCGCATTTGAGCTCACCGGCGCATAGTACTGGTTGCTCCACGCGGTCGTGGGCAGCAGGGTATAGGAGCGCGTCTCGTAGCCCGCGCACACGTCGCCCGTGAGCAGGGTGACCTGGACCTTGTTGTTGCTGGTGATGCGCGACCCGGCGATCAGGCCGTTGCCGATCACGTTGTTGACGCCCATGATGCCCGAGCTGTCGCTCTTATCGTCCCACTGGCAGGTGCCGCCCTGGGGCAGGTTGAGGCAGCTCTTCTCGGGCGTGCCGTCGTTGTTCCTGTCGATGTAGATGTTGGTGCCGTCGGCAGACGCCATCACCGAAACGCCGGTATACTGGAAGTAATCGTAAAGGGTATCCGTGGTCTCGCCTACGGGGACGCGGTAATCGGCGCCCCACATGCTGGTGGGATACACCTCATCTGCGGCGGCGAAGAGCGTGGTGGAGCCGTTGGACCAGAGCGAGCGGGACACCGCGACCGCGGCGGTTGACGCAAGCTTGTCCTTCGCGTCGTAGTCCACTACCTCCGCGGCGGTGGAGTCCTTGACGTCGTTGAGGATCACGATCTGCCCGGCGGCCAGGACATCATCCGCGTCGCCCGGCGCGCGGCCATTGGTCAGGATGCCGTCGCCCCACACCTCCGTGGTGTTCTGCGTCGGGAAGTTGATGACCGCCTCGTAGCCGTCCTCCCAGTGGTCGTAGTAGATGATCGTGCTGTCTTCGGCGATCGTGACGCCCGTGTAGCCGATCATGGGCTGCCGCGGGTTGGCGTTGACGCTGCTATAGTTCAAACAGGCTTCTTGGACTGAGGTGTCTCCGCTCGCGGCGGCACGGCTGGGATAAAAGAGCGTGCCCATGGCGGCCCACATCTCGCTCTCGGGCAGGGGGATGTAGTACGTCTCCAGCACGGCGGGGCCTTGGGTGAAGGTCGGCGGCGTGACCGTGATGGGGTCGCCGGTGAAGTAGAGCGCGGCCCCGACGAGCGTGCCCGTGGTGCCGTCGTTGTTGTCGCAGATGTCCATGCGCCACGCGCCGCGGGCGTCGCGGCCCTCGTAGCTGTTGAGTAGCGTCTGTTGGACGGTGCGATCGACCGGATCGGCGGTATTGTCGGCACTATTATCATCCAGCGCACCGCTGCCGTCCGCGTCCAGCAGGATGTCATAGTTGTCATCGCCATCCCCGGACGTTGCCACGATGGTCTGCTGGACCCTCGCCCCGGTCGCATCGGGCGGCGAGGTCAGGATGACCCGGATGTTGCCGCGCTCGTTGTGGGAGGCAACGAAGCGGACGTTCAGGTCGGTGACGGTGAAGTGATCGTTGACCAGGAAGTAGCGAGTGTTCGGCCAGCCGGTATCACCGCACGCGTTGTCCGGAATCGTGCCGGTGTCCGTGATGTCGCCAGCGGGGGCGGTCGTATAGGGGCCGTACGTCGCGTCCGGCGCGGCCGGCTCTGCCAGGGCAATCGGCGGCACGGCGGACAGCAGCAGGGCTGCAATCATCAGCAATGCCAGGGACACGAATGAGAGCTTGCGTTGCATCATGGGGAAATCCTCCTCTTGTCAAGACACTAAGCGTTGACTCCGGTCGAAAGAAGTGGGTTGTCGTGTGTCGAACGGCGCCAGGGAGGCGGCTCACGTCGTCCCGCCCGGGTCCCGGCGCTTCCGGAAATCAGGGCCACCCGGCGTGTGAAGTCCACATCATCAAATCACACCATCCATCAGATACAATCTCCGTTGCTGGAGAAGTTGACGTTCGACAACAGGGCGCCAGCCAGGCGCCAAACCAGGGTCCTCAGCGATCGGGCCATCGCTGACGATCGATGGCGGCCGACCGTGCGACAAAATGCCACCGCGTTCAAGGCACATCGAAAGGGCCGTCTTGCTTATGGCAGAGGGTCTCGATGAAGAGCAACCTCACTATAACTCAAGCAGCATGGCGTGTCAAGAAGTCTGACGGACGTAATGGCCGGCACAAATATAGATGCCTAGCCCTTGTTCTCTGTCATTCATTTTTCGAAGTCGGCCGGCAGCCACAAAGAGACAGCCGGACATCCTGTGAGACTCAGGATGCCCGGCTGTCCTGCAGCCGGAGACTGACTGAAGTGATCCGGTCTCAGCGCCTGCGTCCGGCTGCGACCAGCAGCCCGAGCAAACCGGCGCCGCACATGGCTGCCAGGAGCGGACGAAACGTGCTGCTGGCTTGCAGGGTGCTCAGGGCAACTGCGGTCGGCGCGGCCATGGCTGCGCTGACGGGGCCGTGCAGGGTGCTGGCGCCGCTGAGCGAGATCTCCTCGAGCCAGTAGTCGTAGCTCTGCCCCGGCAGGGCCGAGGCGTCCTGAAACGCGTAGCTCGCGCCCGCCATGCTGCCCGGGGCCTGGGCAGGCACGCTGGCCACGAGCTCGCGTTCGCCGTCCTCCGTCAGGCTGCGGTGGAGGGCGAATCCCGCGGTGTCCGTCTCGCTCAACGTCTCCCACGACAGGCGGATCGCGTCCGCGGCCGGCTCGGCGTAGAAGCTGTCCAGCGCGACGGCCAGGGGCTGCGTCAGGGTGATCTGCACGTCGTCGAGGGCCGCCTCGACGATGTTCTGGGTGGCGCCGTCTGCGGCCTCGACCAGCAGGTGGACCGTTTGGCCCGCGTACGCGCCGACGTCGGCCAGGTGAAGCTGCCACGCTGCATCCCGGTCTGCGTTGGTCCCGAACTCCTCCCAGACCACCGTGGCCGCAGGCGCGTCGGGCCCCAGGCCCGCGGCCGCGGCCGGCGCCGACTCGACCACGCTGACGCGCAGGTAGTCCGCGGTGGAAGACGCGTTGTGCGCCAGGTAGGCGTAGAACGACAACACGAGGTGGGGCGAGTTGGGCAGGACGATATCGGGCGAGCGCATGGAGGTGACGCCGTTGTCGACGTCATGATCGCCGACCGCGGAGCCGGCCAGCCGGCCGGTCGCCAGGTCTTTGACGCCGCTCATGGTCACGCCGAGCTGCTTCGGGCCGTTGTAGTCGGTGCCCTCAGGGACCCCAACCTCCCACAGGCCTGCCACGGCGTTATCGGTCCCATTCGGGTTGCGAGTCCAGGCGTGCTCGGGTTCCGCATCTTCGAAGTCATCGAAGAAGATGGCCTCGCCCGACGGCGGCCCCACGACGGTCCAGGAGAACGAGCCGGCAGTCGCATTCCCGGCGTAGTCGTAGACCGTGACGTCGACTGTGTGCGAGCCGCCCGAGGTCGGGAAGGTGCGCTGGCCGGCCGTGGTGAAGCCGAGATCGATGTAGAAATCGCGACAGCTGTAGTCGCCGCAGGTGGGCGGCGCCACGTAGTAGTCGTTGACGAAGTCCGTATTGCTGGCTCCGCCCGGCAGGTTCCTGAACTCCCACGTCGTCGTCACCGGCCCGCCGTCCACCGAGAACTCCACCTTGTGCGGCGGGAGGTAATACACGTCATCCAGCACGAGGTCGCGCGCCCGCACGTACAGCCCATACTCGCCGGATATCGTCGTCGTGGTCTGCACCGTGTTGTTCTGCAGCAGGCCGACGGCCAGGATCTCGGGGCCCACGGTGTCGGCCAGGGGCGTGTGGAACTCGAAGCCGTCCACGTACGCCCCGCCTGCGGCCAGGATGTTGAGGTGGATGTGGTTGAAGCGCTTGCCGAAGGAAGTCACGGTCCAGTAGACGATGTCGCCGATGTAGGTGTTGGGTGCGATGAAGCCGCCGTTGACGGGGTCGGCCTGGTACTGGGCGAACTTGTCCTTGATGGCCTGGGGGATGGTGTTCTTGTCGATATGGTGGTACTGCCAGATGTAGCCCTCGGGATCTTTGACCGCTACTTCCCAGTAGAGGTCGCTTGGCGCGCGATAGTTCTCCACGTTGACCACCTGGCCACCCGATCGGTTGAACACGTCCGTCCCGTTCGGCGCCATGATGTCGAGGCCGTGGTGGAAGTAGGCTTCGCTCGTCCCGCTACTGTAGTTCTGGTAGGACTGGATGGCGTGGCCCAGGGTGAAGGAGATATCGAACGGCCAGTCGTAGGTTGCGTGCTCTGCCAGGGCATCGCCCGTCGCCAGGTGCAGGTAATCGGCCCGGTAGGTCGACTCGACGTATTCCAGCGCCCATGCCTCCGCCGGGTCCACATCGGGCGGCAGGGGGGCCGGCGGCGCGGCGAACGCAGATGGTGTGGCCGATCCGGCCAGCACAAGCAGGAGAAGCAGCAAAAGGCCAAATGGCTGTCCCATTTGACTTGCATCGGTTCGCCTGAGGCGCAGTCTCATGATCTTACTCCTTCCGATAAGTGCCATCCATGGTTTACCAGGGATGCTCGCCTGCGGCACGGCGCGAGGATCCCGGACCGAATCCGGACGGCCCGGGATCCCAGTGCCACACGGCTGGTGCGAGCGCAGGTGCAGTCTACTGCACGATGCCGAGGGAGTCGGTCACCTCGCCCGAGAAGCCGTTGGCCGAGCCGTCCCAGTACATTGTGAAGGTGCAGCGGGTCGTGCTGCCCAAGGCGCTTGGGGCGCAGACGAAGACGTCCGAGCCGTCGCCGCTGACCCCGGTCACGCCGAAGGCGCCTAGCGTGGTCAGGTAGATCTTGCCAGCCGCGTCCACCCAGACGCCGTTGATGTCCTCGTTCGACGTGCTGGAGAGGCCAACGTCCGAGCCATCAAAGTACATGGCCCACGTCCCGCTGGTGGTCGAGCCCAGCGCCGCCGGTGTGAAGACCAGCAGGTCCTCGTCCGCGCCAGACGCACCGGTGACCGACACGTTGCCCAGCGTGCTGATGAGCAGGCGGCCGTCCGGCAGGACCGTGAAGGCATCCACGTCCTCGTCGCTGGTCGACAGGCCAACGTCGGAACCATCGAAGTACCACGACCAGGTTCCCGCGGTGGTCGCGCCCGTGGAGGTGGGCGTGAAGCGCACGATGTCCGAGTCGTCCACCGCGGTGAAGCCGCTCAGGGTAAACGCAGTATCGAAGCTCAGCAGAAGCGAGCCATCTGCCAGCAGTTCGAAGGCGTCGATGTCCGTGTTGGCCAGCCCGATGTCCGAGCCGTCGATGAGCAGCGACCACGCGCCCGTGCTCATGTCCTTGATCAGGATGTCCTCGTCCGCGAACGCGATGCCGCCCGCCGTGCCCGAGGTGCTGGAGCCGAGGTAAAGCACCGGGCCGGTGACCGCCGGATTGACCGTGATGCTGACCGTCGCCGGTGCGGAATTCGCCTGGCCGTCATTGGTGACGAAGGTGAAGCTGTCCGCACCGCTGTAGCCGCTCGCGGGCGTGTAGGTCAGGATCGGGGCGACGCCGCTCAATGTTCCATGGCTCGGGCCGCCGGCCACGCTGAAGGTGAGCGCGTCGCCGTCCACATCCGACCCGGTCAGCGTGATGGACGTCGCCGTGTCCTGCATCGTCGTGACCGATTGGGCGCCGGCCACCGGTTCGTCGTTAACGGGTGCAACGTCGATGCTCACCGTCGCCGCGACGGAATCGGCGCGGCCGTCGTTCACGACGAAGGTGAAGGCATCCGGCCCGTTGTAGTTTGCTGCCGGCATATAGGTCAGGTTCGGCGCCGTCCCGCTCAGCGATCCGTGGCTCGGCCCGGCGACGACGCTGTAGGTCAGCGGATCGCCGTCTGCGTCGCTGCCGGTGAGCGTGATCGCGGTCGGGCTGTCTTCCGCGGTCGAGACCGACTGCGCCTCCGCGACCGGGATCTGATTAGGACTGGCGGCGACGATGAGCACGTCGTCGACCGCGGCCTCCAACAGGCTGGCCGGGTCCGCGTCCGCGGCCTCGATGAGCAGGTACACCGTCTGGCCGCCGAACGAGTCGAGGCTGCCGCTGAAGGCGGCCCAGTCCGCATCGTCGTCGTCGGCCGCACCCAGCTCCTCGAAGACCGTCTGGGTCGTCGAACCTACCACCTTGACCCGCAGGTAGTCCACGCTCGACGAATTCGTGTAGTTCGCCAGGTAGTAGCTGAAGGAGAGCGTCAGTTCGCGGCCGGCGGGCAGGGCGATGTTCGGCGAACGGATCGAGGTCGCGCCGCCGTCGATGTCGTAGCTGCCCGCGCCTGAGCCGGCCAGGGGACCGGTCACCAGGTCATAGCTGCCGCTGACGGTCGTCCCCAACTGCTTGTACCCGTAGTAATCGACTGCCTCCGGATCCGCGCGCTCCCACAGACCGAGGGTGGCCGTGTCCGTGCCGTTCGGGTTGCGGGTCCAGCCGAGATCGGACTCGAAGTCGTCGAAGAAGACGGTCACCGGCCCGGCAGGATTGACCGTTATGCTGACCGTGGCCGGGTCCGATGTGGCCATCCCGTCGCTGGCGGCGAATGTGAAGGCATCCGTTCCGATGTAGCCGGCGGCGGGCGTGTAGGTCAGGTCCGGCGCATCGCCGCTCAACGTCCCGTTGGCGGGGGCTGCGGCTACGCTGTAGGTCAGCGCGTCGCCGTCCACGTCGGACGCCACCAGGGCTACGGCCACCGCCACGCCTTGCTGTGTCACCACGGATTGGGAATTGGCCACCGGCGCGTCGTTCACCGGCGTGACGGTGACGGATACTGCTGCGGGTGCGGAGTCGATCGTGCCATCGTTCACCTTGAAGGTGAAGCTGTCGGCGCCGTTGAAATTCGCTGCCGGCGTGTAGGTCAGGTTGGGTGCGGTCCCGCTCAGCGTCCCGTGGCTTGGGCCTGTGGCGATGCTGAAGGAGAGCACATCGCCCTGGTCCGGATCGCTGCCTGTGAGCGTGATGCCGAGCGCGGCGTCTTCAGCGGTGGTCACCGATTGCGTATCCGCCACGGGTGCGTGGTTCACCGGGTTTACAACGATCGAAACGGTCGCGAGGTTCGAATCGACCGCGCCGTCGTTCACGATGAAGGTGAAGCTGTCGGCGCCGAGGAAGCCGCTGGAGGGCGCATAGGTCAGGTTGGGTGCGGTTCCGCTCAGCGAGCCGTGGGTGGGATCGACGGTCACGTTGTAGGTGAGCGCGTCGCCGTCTACGTCCGTGCCTGCAAGTGCGATCGCCAGTGCCGCATCCTGCTCGGTCGCCACCGCTTGAGCCACCGCTACCGGTGCGTCGTTGACCGGGCTCACCGTGATGCTGACGGTGGCCGGCGCCGAGTTGGACGTGCCGTCATAGGCGACGAAGATGAAGCTGTCCGCGCCGTTGTAGTTTGCTGCGGGCGTGTAGGTCAGGTTCGGGGCGACTCCGCTCAGCGTGCCGTGACTTGGCCCTGACTGAACGCTGAAGGTCAGGGAATCGCCCTCTGCGTCAGAACCGGTGAGCGTGATGCCAGTCGTTGCATCTTCTGCGGTGGCCACGGACTGCGGGTTGGCGACCGGGGGCGTGTTGGCGATGCCGCCTGTCACGGTCCAGGTGAAGGAACCGGACGCCGTGTTGCCCGCGTAGTCGTAGACGGTGACGTTCACCGTATGTGGCCCATTGACGTTCGTGAAGACGCGTTGTCCGGCCGTGGTGAAGCCGAGATCTATGTAGAAATCGCGGCAGCTGTAGTTGCCGCACGTTGGCGGCGCGACGTGATAGTCGTTGACGTAGGCGTAACGGTCCGCGCCGCCGGGAAGGTCTTCAAACTCCCACGTCGTCGTCACCGGCCCGCCGTCCACCGAGAACTCCACCTTGTGCGGCGGGAGGTAGTAGACGTCATCCAGCACCAGGTCGCGCGCCCGCACGTACAGCCCGTACTCGCCGGAGATCGTCGTCACCGACTGCACCGTGTTGTTCTTCGTCAGGCCGACGGCCAGTATCTGCGGACCCACAGTGTCGGCCAGCGGGGTGTGGAACTCGAAACCGTCCAGGTAGACCCCGCCTGCGCCCAGGATGTTGAGGTGGATGTGGTTGAAGCGCTTGTTGTACGACACCACCGTCCAGTAGACGATGTCGCCGATGTAGGTGTTGGGTGCGATGAAGCCGCCGTTGAGGGGGTCCGCCTGGTACTGGGCGAACTTGTCCTTGATGGCCTGTGGGATGGTGTTCTTGTCGATGTGGTGGTACTGCCAGATGTAGCCCTCGGGATCCTTGACGGCCACCTCCCAGTACAGATCATTCCCCAGCTGGTAGTTCTCGACGTTGACCACCTGGCCGCCCGACCGGCTGAACACATCGGTGCCGTTGGGCGCCATGATGTCGAGGCCGTGATGGAAGTACGCCTGGCTGGTCCCGGTGCTGTAGTTCTGGTAGGACTGAATGGCGTGGCCGAGGGTGAAGGAGACGTTGAACGGCCACGCGTACGTCGCATGGGTGGCCGTGACGCTTTCGGGGCGCAGGGCGTCGCTCGCGGCAACCGACCGGTCGGGCACGGCAGACGGGTCGCCGGTGGCCAGGTGCGCATAACTCGCCTGGTAGCGCACCTCAACATCTTCCAGTTGCGCCATTTCCTCGAGGCTGGCATCCGGCGGCAGGGTCCCACCGGGCCCGCTGTTTCCGGCCCGGTCGATCTCCTGTGCTGCGGCGATCATGGGAACGCCGGCAGCGCTGGCTAACAACACCAGGATGAGGACGATTACAGTCGAATGATACGAGAGCTTGCGAATTGAACGGACTGATCTCATGGGCCTGCTCCTATACATCTGAATGGAACGAGATATCTGCCCAGCATGACGCGCTGGCACGGCGTCACTTAATTTGCAGGGGGGCTTGTACAGGCTATCACCAATGGCTGATATACGCAAATCACCACAGGTCCATAGTGACGAAAACTACATCTTTTTAAGAAATGATCACAGCTGCTCTTACGTAATACTACTTAATTGGGGAGAATTGGCGGCAGAGAGGAGAGGTAGGAGCGATGCCATGCGGATAGTGGAAGTGCAAGGACGCCAAGGGAGAACACTTCGGCACAGCTGATCCGTCAGCTGCGTTGGTAGATGGGGAGGGTCTCTGCGCCAGCCGCCTCAGCCACCCGGCACCAGAGCATAATCGAACTCACCGACGCGATTGGAGTTATCAGATACCGACTCGCCGTTCTGACCGCGTACGACCCAGAAGAAGTTGGCGGCCGTGTCGCCGATCACCTGCACCTCGGGGAGCGTGCCGTCGGCCGGGAAGTAGTCCAGTCCGTCGTCGGTGATGTTGAAGTAGCAGGGCTGTCCGCACGACGCGGCGGAGCTGTACCTGATCTGTCCCCCCTGCCCCGGCAAATTGAAATACGGCGTTGTGCCACGCCAGACCTGGTATCCGTCGTTTTCCTCTTCGTGCTCCCAGCTCAGGAGGGCGTTACTCGTGCCCGCAATGCGCGCGACACTGATGTTAGGGGCGACTGCCGCGCCTGCTGGTTCGAAGGGCGCCGTTTCGGGGCCGACCTCCGCCGCCAGCCCGCTGGACGCGCCGGCAAACAGCAGCGCCGCCACGAGCGAAAGCACCCGCGTGCGCCGAGTACTGCGAATGATGCGATGGATCATACTGCGTCCTTGGAAAACTGCCTGCCAGCCGAATCGCCCCGGCGCTTCCTCTCCTGCCCTCTCAACTGCCGGGCTTCAGCGAGAAATCGAACTCGCCGACGCGCTTCGATGGCGCCGATACGCCGTCCCCGTTGACGCTGCGCAGCACCCAGAAGTAGTTACTCTCCGGGTCACCGATGAGCGTGACAGGAGGCGTCGGCGGCTCGCCGTCGTCTTCGACCGTGAGCGTGGCGCCCCGGCTGACGAATCCTGCGGGCACGGTATCTACCAACACGCCTTCGCCTGCGTCAAGACCCGGAGTGAAGTACGGCGACGTCGCGCGCCACAGCTCGTATTCGGCGCTGTCCAGCTCATGCGGCCAGGCCAGGCTGACGTGAATGCCGTCTGCCGTGATGCCCATGCTCTCTATGGCCGGGGCCGTGGGAGGCAGGTCCGGCAACCTTAACCGCAAAGCGGGATCGCCGAACAGGATCTCCGTGTCGATGACATCAAGATAGCCACCGCTGTTGGCGAAGAAGTACAGCTTGGCTGCGGTTACGGCATCTCCCACTTCGCGTATGCGGTCGCGGAAGATCGCCGTGGTGATCCCTTGCTGCAGCGTTAATAGGGCAGTGCCAAGGTGCTTGCCGCTGGGCGCCAGCGTCGCAATCGAGCCGCGCTTCGGAGTCACGACCATCGCCTCGCCCAGAGCCTGGTACTTGTTGTACAGGTTGACGAAGTAACCCGTCCAGCACGAGTAGTCGGCGGTGAAGGGCCACTGGGCGGTGTTTGCCATGCTCGCAACCGATCCGATGCCGAAGAAGTCGTAGTTGTCGGCGAACCAGGCGAATCGGGAGGCGTGGCCAAACCACTGTAGCATGACGCTGGTTCCGGTCGCCTCCCTGGTCGCGGCCCTGAGGAGAAGGTAGTCCGTATAGTCCTCCAACCAGTACAGCGTCTTATCGTCGAATTGATCGGGCAGCAAGTTCAGCCGTGCTGCGTCGCTCAGATCGTGGAACGCGCCGGCAGCGTCCGCGTTGTTACCTGCAACGTAGGTCACGCGGCTCTGCCACGCGCCGTCCGGTGCGTAATCCGGGTCGGATGGATCTTCGTAGGCCGCCACTTTGTCGACCACGGCCGTGACGTCTGCAACAGTGCGGGCAGGAATGCGGCCCAGGGCCATGTCGGGCAGGATGTCGTCAGGACCGTCGAAAGTGACGAACCGGTTGTCCGCTGCGGTCTCTCCAATGAAGGGATCGGCGCTGATGAGATAGGGCGGGATCAGGTTGGGCAAGGCCCTGCCTTCTGCACTGAATCCGTTGAAATCGTAATGGCCGTCGCCCACGAGCAATACGTAGTGTGGCGGCTCCTCGTCCTCGCCGGGGTTCCATGTGTCGTAGGCATGCTTGAGGAAGTCGCGGATGGCGGGCGGGTAGACGAATCCGTGGCTGAACTCGTCGTAGATATCCTGGACGTCCACCTTTGCGACGCGCAGCCCCTGGCTGGCGCGCCATGCCAGTAGCGGGTCGATCGGATCGACCGGATTGAGCGGATCCGTCAGGTCCTTCAGGCTGCTGTGAACGATGGCGATGTAGTCGGCATCGTGTGGGTCACGCCAGTTGCTGGGCGAGTCGAACTGAATCGCCGCGGGCGTGCGCAGTGCCGCGGCGGTCGACAGGTAGTAGATCGGCTCTGGGGCGTCCTTTGTCCAGGCGTCCCAGAAGTGGATGGTGTACGGCGCCGTCTCACCCTCGGACTGGACCGTGCCGAGCTGTACGGGCTGCCCGGGGTCCCGAACGTCGTACACGAGAACTGCTTCTGCCGGCTCGGTGAAGCCGGCGACAGCAACGTGGGCGCTCTCGCCCGCGGACCCCGGGAGGCCTTCGATGAAGATGCGATCCGTTCCACCTGCATCTGCGAGCGCGGGGTACTGCACTTCGATCCAGTCAGGATAGACCCAATAGTCCCCGACCGCGTCCGCAAACTGGCTCTTGGAGGTCTCGAGAACGATCTGGTTGGACGCGCCTTCTCCGGTGTCCAGGTAGCTGGCCTCCGTCGCTGCGCTTGCAAGATGGGCCGTCCGACCTTCCCACTGGAAGGTCTGCACGTCGTGGCCATTCAGGCGTACGAGGATCGACTGGTCGGGGTTAAAGCTCGTTTGGTCCTTGCCTCCGTAGAACAGCCCGCGGAACTGGACGGTTCCCGATGGCAGGGCATCGTCCAGGGTCAAGCCATAAGACCGGCTGCTTGGGTCGATCGACGCGGTGTCCAGGGCGGTGTCGAACCAGTGGTCGACATCGGTTTCGATGGGGTAGTCGCTGTAGTACGACGCATTGACCTCGGCACGCACCGTCTGCCAAATCGTCGTGAGTGGGTCGCCGGCCGCCATGGCAACGGTTCGGGTCCCCATGCGAGCTTCGGGAGGCGCAGGCGTGGGGCCGTAGGTGAGCCAATAGATGTTCTGCGTCGAGTAGCGGCTCTCGATGGGCTCCGCGTAGAAGAGGACCTCGTCGCCGACATCGAAGGTTCCGTTGCCTGCGTCGTTAACCTGAATGCCCACGAGGTTGCCGAGATTCGACATCTGCAGTGAGGCAGGATCGATTTCGGCCACCGGTGCAGCGGCTGCGACCAGATCGGCGTACGTCACGCGATGCATGCCGCGTTCGCTCGTGGAGATGCGAAGCGCACCCGATGCCGCGGATGGGCTGAGCGCGACATCGGGCACGGCGCTGGCTGCAGCGACGGTCGCAGCGCGCGGTTTGGCGCCGGTGGCCTCCTGTGCGCTGGGGTCGACCGACACCGTGATCCTTACATCGGGATGATAGCGCAACTCGCGTGTGACAGGATTGTACTGGAAGGGAAAGACGCGGACCGCCAGGAACTGGCGCCCGCGCTGCCACTGGATCTCTCCGGTCACCACCGGCGACGCGGGGTAGAATGCGTCGACGCCGTAGATGGCCGGATCCGGACGATCCACTTCGACGAATTGGTCGAGCTCAGCACCGTCCATCCCCGGGCTGCGCGGCCCAGGCTCGGGCGCCTGGCCTACCGGCACGGACTGCACCTCGATGCGGCGGTCGAGGATCCGGCTGCCGGCGGAGTCGTGAGCGATGCGCCAGTCACCGTCAGCTGGTAGCTCTATGACTGTGCCATAGACAGGCAGCCGAGGCGCGCCAGGCGCATCGTTCCATGCATAGCCTGCAACCAGAACGCCCTGCTCGTGGAGCATGAAGTCGGGCGTCTGCACACGGAGTGAAAGCGGTTCAGGGGCGCCGGCACTGACGCCGGGACTGGGCCATAGCGGCCCGACCAACACCGTCACCAACAAGATGACGGCCATCACCCGACGTCCAGCACAAGACCGCATACTCCATCCCTTCCCGAACGTAATCAGATCGCTTCAGTACAAGGCGCCGCCAGGACATGGCAGCGTGTCCTTACGTCCCTACCGTCAACCGATTCCGCAGACGCCCTGAGAGTTTTCCAGCGGTCCCAGGAACCCTTGCGGACCACTCGGTGCGCCTGGGATCGGCGGCGCGCCGGTGTCGCCCTCTTGGGCAGACACGAGGAGCGATCGCTCCAACACGATGCGCGGCGCTTCCCATGCCTTGCGCAGAACCTCGGTGGCTTCACTCTTTGTGCTGTACATTTCTCCCTCCCCTGGATTGGCGCATTGCGTCCATGATATCAGAACGACATTATGATAACGATTACGATGTTCCTACGAACGATCCTCGACGAGGCCGATGGACGTCCCGTTGCGGCGACCGGTCGCCGCTCGAGAACGTAGCCTGGCCTGCAAGGGTGTCTCGGGCGCAGCGGCGCCCCCATGCTGCTGCCGGAAGCGGGCCTGCGCATGGCGGCACGCCAGCGTGTGCCCGCCGTACAGGTCGCCGTGTTCCTTCCATGCCAGCCCGGAGCAGCGGCCCTCACAGTAGCGGGCGATCGGGCAGACGCGGCACTCGGGCAGGTTCTGCCGGGTGTGCTGCGCCCGCAGCTGTCTGAAGATTGGCGCTTCGGCCCAGATGTCGGCGAAGCGCTGCTCGCGCAGCCGGCCGGCCGGGATGCGCAACTCGACGCACGGAAAGACCACCCCATAAGGGCTGATCAGGGCGGATGACAGGCCGACGCTGCAGGTTCTCGAACCAGGTTCGAGTGCTCGCGGGATGAAGGGGGTGTTGTCGGCGACGAGCACATCGGTCATCTCGGCCAACGATAACTGGTGCTCTTCGCCCTTGCTGCGACCGCTATCTGTCGGCGAAACTTTGAAGACCTGCTCGCAGTATACACCGAGTTGGAGCGCGAGGTCAACCATCGCAGCCCGCTCCGCGACGTTCAGCGCCAGCAACAACGTGTTCAGCTTGACGCGCACCCCGCGTTCCTGCAGCAGCCCCACCCCGCGCAGCACGCGCGCCAAGCTGTGCGGCACCCCGGCCACCGCATCGAACGTCTCTGGCGTCGCGCCGAGCAGGCTGATGTCCACCTGCACAGGCGCGAGCGCGGCGATCCGGTCCGCAACTTCAGGCGTGATCAGCGAGCCGTTGGTCTTGAGATCGAGCGCGAAGCCCAATCGCCGAGCCAGCGTCGCGATGTCAAAGAAGTCACGCCGCGCCAGGATCTCGCCGCCCGTAAGCGTCAGCCGCAACGTCCCCGCGCCGGCCAGTTGCTCCAGGATGTCGAAGCACTCGGCCGTCGTCAGTTCCGGCTCCGCCAGCGGCTCATTATAGCACATGACGCAGCGAAAGTTGCAAGTGTGCGTCAGCTCCCAGAGCACCGAGTAGGGCACGGCCTCGCGCTTGAGCCGCCCCAGCAGCGCCTCGTAGGCATCTGCGGGACCGTCTACCGGCGCACAGCCGGCGAAATCGCGGTCGGGAACACCGGCCCCTTCGCGGCCGGGATCGGCATCATTTGTCAAAGGACAGCAATCCTTTTTGGGCCAGCTCGGAGACGAACTGCTCGACGCCCGCGCGAGCCTCGTCGGGCGCCACGTCGTACTCGGCAACGAGCTGCTCCACGATGTCGTCCACCGAATGCTGGCCGTCCGCCAGCTCCCAGATGCGCGAGCCGACGGTGTTCAGCATCCGCACCGTGTTCTCAGCGGGCGAGATGACCACGGCCTCGCCGCTGAACACGCGGGACGCCGTGCTGGCATCGTGGACCGGACGGCGCAGATCGGGTTGTGGCATGACAAACTCCATATCGGTTTTGGGACCACCAGCCCGAGGGGCTGATGATCCATATTGTAGGGCAAGTCAGATGGCTTGTCAATAGCTAGCCTTGCTGAACGCGGCGACCGCAACCCGCATTGCAATTTGTGACGATCAACGACCAAGGGTTTCGCCGGCAAGGGGTGGGATGATACAATGCACTGAGGTTGCAGGTTCCAGGTTGCAGGTTGAAAGTCTCCCAACGAAGAACGGAGTTCTCAATGACACCACCCATCGAGCTGACGGCCGCGCAACTCCGCCGGCGATCCGATCCCGCGCGCTTCGGCTTCGCGTCCACCGCGGACGCGCCCGGCCTGGAGGGCATCATCGGCCAGGACCGCGCGGCGCGCGCAATCGAGTTCGGGCTGGAGATTCCCTATCCCGGCTTCAACGTCTTCGCGACCGGCCCCACCGGCGCAGGCAAGACGAGCATCATCACGCACTACCTGGAGGACCGGGCTGCACTGCGGCCCGCGCCGCCGGACTGGGGCTACGCACACAACTTCGAGGATCCCGACCGGCCCATCGCGCTGCGCCTGCCGCCGGGCTCGGGCAACCGGCTGCGCGAGGAGGTCAACGCGCTGCTGGGCCAGGTGGCGGAGACGCTCGACGCACTGTTCGAGGGGGATCAGTACCTCCAGGGCCGCAACGCGCTGGCCCGCCAGCTCGACCAGCTGCGCACGGAGCGGTTCCGCGGCCTGGACGCGATCGTGCGCGAGCAGGGATTCGCGCTCTCGCGCAGCGAGGAGGGGTTCATGCTGACCCCGCTCAAGGACGGCCAGGCGCTCACGCCCGAGCAGTACGCCGCGCTGGCGCCCGAGGAGCAGGAAGCCATCAACGAGCGCGGCCAGGCGGTGAACGAGGTGCTGGAGCGGACGATCCGCCAGGTGCAGGAGCTGGAGGAGGGCGCGCGCGAGCAGCTGCGCACGATGGACAAGGACATCGCGGCCGCAGCCCTGCAGCCGCTGTTCGAGCGCCTGGCGCAGGAGTACGAAGGGTGGCCGTCGGTCGCGGCGTACCTGGCCTCGGTGCAGGCGCACATCGCGGCAAACACCGAAGACTTCCGCGGCCACGCGCAGGCCGAATCGCCGGACGCGGCCGCGGCGGACGGCGATCCGACGCCCGCATGGCTGCGCCCGCGCGCCACCTCCCCCCTCGACCGCTACCGCATCAACGTGCTGGTCGACAACAGCAACCTGAAGGGCGCGCCCGTCGTGGTCGAGACCAACCCGACCTACGCGAACCTGATCGGCCGGGTGGAGATGCGCGCACAGTTCGGCACCCTGGTCACCGACTACCGCTACATCAAGCCGGGCGCGCTGCACCGCGCGAACGGCGGCTACCTGCTCCTCGACGCGCGCGTGCTGCTCCGCCAGCCCATGGCGTGGGAGGGGCTGAAGCAGGCGCTGCGCAATCGCCGCATCCGCATCGAAGATGCGATGGCCACCCCGGGCGTCCTGGCCACCACCACGCTCAACCCGGAGCCGATCCCCCTCGACCTCAAGGTCGTGCTGATCGGCGACCTGCAGACCTACTACCTCCTCTACGGCCTGGACGAGCAGTTCTCCAAGCTCTTCAAGGTGCGCGCGGACTTCTCGGTGGAGATGGACTGGACCGCGGAGAACGAGGAGAAGGTTGTCCGCTTCATCCGTAACCGCTGCGAAGAGCAGGACCTGCCCCACTTCGACATGGGCGCGGTGGCCGAGGTGGTGGAGTACAGCGCGCGCTACGCGGAGGATCAGGACAAGCTGACGACCAGTTTCGCCAAGGTGACCGACCTGATCCAGGAGGCCGCGTTCTGGGCCGCCAGCGCGGGCCACGAGCTGGTCACCGGGGCCGACGTGTGCCGGGCCATCGCGGAGCAGCGCCATCGCTCCAGCCAGTACGAGGAGCGGATGCAGGAGATGATCGCGGACGGCACGATCATGGTGGACGTGACGGGCGAGGAGGTCGGCCAGATCAACGGCCTGGCCGTGCTCGACCTGGGCGACTACTCGTTCGGCCGGCCCTCCCGCATCACCGCGCGCACGTTCCAGGGGCGCAGCGGGGTGATCAACATCGAGCGTGAGGCCAAGATGAGCGGCCGGACGCACGACAAGGGCGTCCTGATCCTCTCAGGCTTCCTCGGCGGCCGTTTCGCGCAGGACAAGCCGCTCAGCCTGTCGGCCAGCATCACGTTCGAGCAGTCGTACGAGGGGGTGGACGGCGACAGCGCGTCATCCACCGAGCTGTACGCGCTGCTGTCGAGCCTGGCCGACCTGCCCATCAGGCAGGGCATCGCGGTCACCGGCTCGGTCAACCAGCTGGGCGAGATCCAGCCGGTGGGCGGGGTGACACACAAGGTGGAGGGGTTCTTCGACACGTGCACCGCGGCCGCGGGCGGGCTGACGGGCGACCAGGGGGTGATCGTCCCCGCGGCGAACGCCCTCAACCTGATGCTGCGCGACGACGTGGTCGATGCGGTGGCCGGGGGCCAGTTCCACGTGTGGACCGTGCGCACGGTGGACGAGGGGATCGAGCTGCTGACCGGCATGCCCGCGGGCGAGTGCGGCGCGGACGGCCGCTATCCGCCCGACAGCGTCAACGGCCGCGTCGACCGCAAGCTGTTCGAGCTCGCGGACCGGCTGACCAGGTTCGGCCAGCGCGAGAAGGATGACGGCGGGCACAAGGAGGAGGCGGACGAGGAGACGGACGAGGAGGCGGAGCCGGAAGCGCCCCCCGCGCCGCCCGAACCGGAGCTGCCGGGAGAACTGCCGGAGGAAGCGACGGGCCCGGCTCGTACATAGCAGGAACCCGACCGCAACGCTCCGGTCCACCGAGATGAGTTCAGCGACTGTCGCCAGCCGGCGAGCTCGCCTCCCGCGGCGACAGGTGCTGGCCGAAGATGGTCGTCAGCGTGTTGGTCTCCGTGCTGAGCCGGGCCGCGGTGGACAGATTGACCCCGCCTGCCACCAGCAGCAAGGCCAGCAAGGCAGCCGCGCCCACGCCCGTGACGGAGCCCGCGGGCCGCGCGCCTCTCTGGCGCATCAGCGCGGCCGAGGTGACGCTCGCGGCCGCTGCCATCAGGGTGGCCTTGCGGCGCTGCCGCCGGTTCGCATGGATGCCCAGCCCGAGGAGGTCGCCGATGGCCGCCAGCAGCGATGGCTCTTCCGCTGCTTCGGCCGGCGCCGTCTCGACCATGGGCGCCAATTCGAACTCGGTCAGGATGCCGTAGTGATCGGAATAGCCCAGCACGCCGTCCGGGTTGGGATCGGGCGTTCCGCCGAGGACGAAGCGCGAGCCGGCGATGTCCAGCGCCCCCTGGCTGCCCGAGCGCGCGAAGATGTAGTCGAACCGCTCCGGCGGATGAATCGTCGCGTAGCCGCTCCGCCCCCCGCCCGAGCCGGCTCCGTCCGAGACGGCTCCGCCCGAGCCGGCTCCATCAACGATGGCTCCGTCCGCAGCGTCGACCGCGCCGCAGCTCTCCACCAGGCCGCCTGAAGCGACGAGGGTCCGGTAGGTCAGGTCGTCGGGATAGCAGTTGAGGTCGCAGGTGAGCACCGCGGGCGTCTCGCCGGAGGTGGCCCGCATGTAGCGGCCGGCCTCCAGTGCCTGGGCCACGCGGTGCGGGCCAAACCGATCCGGGCCGAACTCCAGGTACGGCGCGATGAAGTGCGCGTTGTACACGTCCAGCGGGCCGGACGGCGTCGCAATGCGCGCGCGGCCGACGCCCTTGCCTGCATAGTAGTCGACGCGGATGAGATCCTGCGGCCGGCCGTTGAGCTGAAAGCGCAGGTAGCTGGTCTCTTCGATGGGATAGCGCGACAGGGTGAGCAGGCCGCTGCCCGCGACGCCGGAATGAAAATAGTGGTGATGGACCAGGCCGCCCTCGGCCGCCGCGCGGACGATCAGCTGGCGGTCCCGGGCATAGAACACTTCCTGCAAGCCCACCACGTCGACGTCCATGCCGGTCAGCGCGCGGCCGATCGCGCGCATGCGCGCAGCGCGGTCCTTCGAGAAGAAGGGCACGCCCCAGGTATTAAAGGTGAGTATACGTACTTTCACGAATCGCTATTTCTCCACAAAAAGCCAGGCCCGCTGTGGGCCTGGCTTCGATGCCATGACGAGCGGACCGCAGACCGGCCCGCGGTTTGACCCTACTGCTTGAGCGTCGCCTGAAGCGTGATCTCCGCGCCCGTCAGCAGCTGTGACACGGGGCAGCCCTTCTTGGCGCCCTCTGCCAGTTCCATGAACTGCGTCTCAGAGATGTCCGGGACGTCGCCCACGGTCTCGAGATCGATGCGGGTGATCTTGAAACCTTCGGGAAGCTTCTCCAGCCGCACCTTGGCCGTCGCGTCGACGCTGACCGGTGTGAAGCCGGCCTTGGCCAACACGTTGGAGAAAGCCATCGCGAAGCAGCCCGCGTGCGCCGCCGCAATCAGCTCCTCAGGGTTCGTTCCGACGCCTTCTTCGAACCGGGACGAGAATGAATACTGGCCCTCAAACGCGCCGCTGCCAAAGGACATCTTGCCGCGGCCCTTCAACAGGTCGCCTTCCCAAACCGCTTGTGCTTTCCGAACAGGCATGTGTGATCTCCTTCTGTATGATTGATCCGCACGTGTCGTGTGCCGTATCTGTGCAATACGTGCATTTTAGCCGGCACAGTCTGCGCTGTCTGGAAGCTGCGTGGCAGTTTGGCCTCGACCCGCATTCAAACGCCAAAAAACCAGGCCCCCGCAAACGGAGGCCTGGTCTCAGTGACTCAGAAATCTGAGTGTCGGGCTACGATCTAGTAGCGCCCGCCGCGATCGCGATCGGAGCGTCCGCCACCTGAGCGGCCGCCGCTGGAGCGCCCGCCGCCGCCGTAACCACTACCGCCACCGCCGTAGCCGCCGCCGGACCGGCCGCCGCCACCTTGGGCGCGGAAGCAGTCCGAGCAGTAGACCGGGCGATCGCCGCGGGGCTGGAACGGAACTTCAGTCTGCTTGCCACACTGGGCGCAGACGGCCGGGTACATCTGGCGTTCGCCGCCATAGCCACCACCACCACCACCGTAGCTGCTCCCACTGTAGCCACCGGCGTTGCGTGCAGCCTTGCGGGCCGCGCGGCACGACGGGCAACGGCCCGGGGTGCTGAAGCCTTTGGACTGATAGAATTCCTGCTCGCTCTCGGTGAATGTGAACTCCGCGCCGCAATCCGTGCAAGTAAGGGTTTGATCTGCCATGTTAGTCTCACTAACTCCTGTTGGGTGAAAAATGTTGTTCTCTTGAGTGATCCGAGGATGCGAAGACTAACGAGGCGTTTGCTTGTGGGAGCAGGCCACTCGAGTTGTATCGACCGCGGATAACTATCAATTACGAGTTTTGTACCACACTATGTTGCGGAGCGCAAATTGACAATCTGCCGCGCGCGCAGCAGCGAGGCGGCCCGTGAATCGTGCTATACTTCAGAACGAACAGGAGGAAATGATGCCCGACGATCTGCGCGATCTCATGAGCTTCGCGGCCGAGACGGCCGCGTTGGCCGGCCGCATGACCCTCGGCTATTTCGGCACCGGGGTGCGACCCGACTTCAAGGCCGACGATTCACCCGTCACGGTGGCCGACCGGCTCGCGGAGGAATTCATCCGGGACAGGATCGAAAAGCGCTACCCCGACCACGCGATCGTGGGCGAGGAGTTCGGCGCGAGCGAGCGCTCAGGCGCCAGCGTCCGCTGGCTCATCGATCCGATCGACGGCACGAAGTCGTTCATCCGCGGGGTGCCGCTCTACGCGGTCCTGCTGGGGGTGGAGATCGACGGGGTTCCGTCCGTGGGCGCGGCCTACTACCCGGGCACGGACGAGCTGCTCGCGGCAGCGACGGGAGAGGGATGCACCTGGAACGGGCGGCCGGCGCGCGTGTCGGAGGTGGCGGACCTCTCGCGCGCCTACATCTCGTGCACGGACCCCGGCTCGTTCGAAGCATACGGCAAGCAGGACGCGTGGGACCGGCTCAGCCGGCGCGTGTACGTGCGCGCGGGCTGGACCGATGCCTACGGCTACCTGCTCGTCGCGACCGGCCGCCTCGAAGCCATGCTCGACCCGATCATGAACCCGTGGGATTGCGGTCCGTTCGTCCCCATCCTGCAGGAGGCCGGCGGCTACTTCGGCGACTGGCACGGAAATCCGACGAACTACGCGGGGGAGGGCCTGGCCACGAACGGCCGCCTGCGGGACGAGATCCTGGCCGTCCTGAACGGCTAGTTCCCGATGCACCCGACCGGTAGGGTGACCCGGCCCACCTCGCCCGCGTCCGCGGCCCGATACAGGATGACGAGCGCGGTGTAGCTGCACGGGGGGTCCTCCGGACGCAGGGGGAGGTCGATCACGTCCTCGACCGTCTCGCCGGGAACCCAGGCCGTCGTGGGATAGGCGAAGCGCACGGGCACCGTGTCCACGGTGGCGACCGCCTCGCCGGCAGCGTTCATCAGCCGGGCCGACACCTTCAACTCCTCGGTGATGGGGTCCGTGGCCGCCCAGGCCAGGCTCACGCGCACGGTGCGCGGCGCCGGCCTCCCGGCCAGCACCTCGCCGCGCAGCAGCACGACGCCCGCGCCCATTGGCTGCCCGCCCTCGGGTGCGGGGCCGGGCGCGGCCTTGGGGCTGACCCGGATCAGGGGGCCGGCAGCGTCCAGGCTGTAACGCTGCGCCGCGCCGGCCAGCTCGCGCGTCAGGTACACCGGCTCGCCCGCGGCCAATGCCGCCTCCACCGCAGCCATCCGGTCCGCCTCCGAGTCCGCGCGCGACACGCGCAGATCGGGTCGCTGGCCCAGTACGTCGCGGAAGTAGCGCACCAGCGTCACCTCGCCGCCCAGCCCCACGATCCGGCCGCCGTCTGCCGCGCTCTCCACCATGTCGCGCCCCAGGTGGTAGGTCGACCAGGCTGCACTGCGATCGCGCTGCGGCCGTTCGCGCACGACATCGCGCACCGGCTCGAACAACATGACGACGAGGAGGGGCAGCAGGAACGCGGCAAACACGGTCGGCATGAGGCGCCGCGGCACGTGGAACCCCGCGCCGGCCGCGGACGCTCGCTGGCTGAGCGCGTCGACATAAGACGTCAATCCCCACGCGGCCCAGATGCACACGAGCATGAAGGCCGGGATGAAGAACACCGCGATGTCCTGGACCTTGTAGATCGTCCCGAAACCGATCTGGCTCAACGTTGCGAGGAGCAGGAAGGTGGCTCGCCGCGCCTGGCGGCGAAACGCGGTGAAGAGGCCCTGGAGGGCGGCGATCACGGTCAACGCGCCCAGCTCCTTCAGCAGCAGGGCCGCGTAGTCGTTCCAGCTGCGGTCGATGTTGAACGGGTTGCCGGTGATGAACACGCGGTAGCCCGAGGCCAGGATCCAGTCCACCGTGCCCCGCAGCGTGGGCTCGTAGGCGCCGTCGAGGGAGGTGACCGCCTGGCCGCGCAGCGGCAGGTAGAGGTAGAGCAGCAGGGGCGCCAGGCCCAGCAGGGCCGGCGCGATCCATCGCCGCGGCTCCCGCAGGAGGCGCCCGTCCGTCCAGAAGACGAACACGAGCGCGGCGGGAACCAGGAGCGCGATCATGCGGTGATGCGCCAGGCCCAGGCCGCAGACGAACGCCGCGGCCCGCAGGAAACGGTCCGATCCGCCAGCCAGCCGCTCGTCCTCCCAGCGCAGCAGGAACAGAAGGAAGAGCGCCACGAGCAGCCCGTGCAGCGCGTACACCTCGGCGATCGTCGCCTGCGACCACCAGGTGGGCGACAGGGCGAAGATAGCCGTCGCGATCGCGGCCGCGGGCCGGCTGCCGGAGAAGCGCCGCGCCACCAGGAAGAGAACTCCGACGGCGGCTGCTGCGAGGAGCGCTGACAGCAGGTTGAGCCGGCCGGCCGGATCCGGCCCGAAGGGCAGCGCGCTCACCAGCCTCCCGAGCAGCGTGTACAGGGGGTACCCGCTCGGGTGCGCGATGCCCAGCGTGGGCAGCACCACGTGGAACTCCAGGCTGTCGTCGAACACCGTCGCCACGGAGGGCGCGGCAGTGATGGCATACAGGACGAAGGCCGCTGCAGCCAGGGCCGCGGCCACCACCGGATCCCCTCTCAGACGCCTCACGCTGTCTCCTCGTCTTCCCCGTGATTCAGCCGTTCCTGCATGGCGGGCCAGTGGGTGCCCCTCCAGTAGACCCTCCCGCAGCGCTCGCAACGGCGGAACACCTGCTGCGTGTGCCAGACGTACGGCGGCACGAGACCCTCCGCGTCCGCGTGGTCCAACGGCTGCAGCGCGCCGTTGCACGCGGCGCAGCGTGTGAAGGGCGCCGGGTCGCCGCCGAGCGCGGCCCGGACCTCCGCCATCTGGCCCGCTAGGTCGTCGGCCTCGATGAGCAGCGCCCGCACCCCGCGCCGCCCGGCCAGCGCATGATCCTTGGTGACGATCAGCCGGCCCGCGGCGGCCGCGGCAGCCATCAGCGCCTCGTCGCTGCCCTCGCGCCAGAACGCCGCGTCATAGCCCGCGAGCCGCAACCATCGCGCCAGTTTACCCAGCATCGCGTCGACGAGCAAGAGCGGCTGCTCGCCGGCCGGCGAGCGGCAGACCGGGGGCGCACTTTGCCGCTCGATCGGTTCCTGTGATACCATATGCGTTATGTCCGAACTGCCCTTATTGACCTTCGGCCTGGCCTTCTTCATACCCATCGGCTATGCACTCGTCGCTGCAAGCGGCTTCCCGGCCGATCGCAGTCGCCAGGCTGCCGTGAGCGTCCTGGCCGCGCTCGGCCTGTCCGTCCTGGGATATGTTATCACAGGATTCGCTCTTCAGTTTGGTGGCATCGGCCTGATCCATCAACAGCCGGGCTTCGATGGCCTGATCTGGGAATGGTCCGCGCTGGGCGTGACCTGGGGCCCGGGATGGGGCATGGCGGGGCTGGCCGGCTGGGGCCTCGCGGGCGGCGCAGCCACCGCAGAGGCACGCACGGTGGCGCTGGCCAACCTGCCCTGGCTGCTCACCGCAACCCTGATCCCCGTCTCCGCGCTGCGCGGCCGCATACCGGCCTGGGGGACTGCGCTGCTCGGGCTGCTGACCGGCGCGCTGATCTATCCGCTTGCGGGCAACTGGATCTGGGGCGGCGGCTGGCTCGCCAACCTGGGCGCCAACCTGGGGTTGGCGCACGGCTTCGTCGACGTGGCCGGCGCGGGGCTGGTCCACCTGCTCGGCGCGGCGGTCACCCTGGCAGGGATCGTCGCCTTCCTGCCGCGTCCCCCGAGACCGCCGGCGGACGGGCGACCCGTGCCCCTGCCCGAGGCGCGGCTGCCGCTCCTCAGCCTGCTGGGCGTCGGCCTGCTGTTCGCCGGGCTCGCGGCCTGGCTCACCGCGAACCCCTTGCTGCCCGAAGGCATCGAGCTGCCGCGTTTCCTGCTGGGCAGCCTGATCTGCGCTGCGGGCGCCGCGCTCCTCGCGCTGGGCTACACGTGGTTGGTCGCGGGCAGGGCCGATCCCCTCATGGCCGCGCGCGGGGCTGCCGCCGGCCTGACCGCGGGCCTGGCCGCGGCTGCCTTCATCCCGGCATGGGCCTGCCTGGTCCTCGGTGCACTCATCGGCCTGCTGACGCCGCTAGCGATCTACTTCTTCGATCGCATCGTGCGCTGGCACGATCCCACCGCGGCATTGGTGGTGCACGGCATGGGCGGCCTGCTCGGGCTGTTGGCCGTCGGGCTGCTGGCCGACGGCACCGCGGGCGCGGGGTGGAACGGCATCGGCGGGGGCGGGTACGCGGGCGTGGCGGGCCAGGGGGTCACCGGGTTGCTGGCCGCGGCGGGCATGCGGTCCGACTTCCCGCTCCAGCTGCAGGCGCAGCTGTTCGGCGCGGGCACGCTCGCGCTGTTCGGTTTTTTTGCCGCGTGGCTGATCCTGGCGCCGCTGGCCACTGCGGTCTTCCTGCTGCGGCCTCGCCAGTTGGCTGCGCCGGTGGCCCAGGAGCAAACGCTCAGGGAAGAGCCGGCCATGGCCGAAGCGCTGGCCGCGGCGGACGAAGGGCTGCCATCCCTGGAGCAAGAGGCTGCCTTGCCGGGCTAGACGCGCGGCGCCTCCAGGTGCACCGTGGCCAGCTGCGTGTAGACCGGCCCTGCCGGCCGCAGGTCGCTCTTGATCAGGTGCACCGCGACCACCCGCTGCAGCGCGATCTGTTCCACCACCGATCGCTCGACCATCTGGCCGATCGCCACCTCCGCGCCGCCCCCTGCATTGCGGCTGACGCGGCCCAGGGTCAGGTGCGGCGAGAAACCGCGTTCTTCGGTCGGCCATCCCAGGGGCGCGACGTGTTGCTCCACCGCGGCCTGCAGCCGGCCCAGGTGACGGCTGCCCACCTCACGCACGGCCACCCAGATCACCCGTGGCCGGCGCATGTTCGGAAAGCAGCCGCGACCCTCGAACGATAGCTCGAAGGGCGGAATGCCCTCGCACGCCTGCGCCAGTGCATCGGCCACCTTGCTGATCTGGCTCACCGGCGTGTCGCCCAGAAACTTCAGTGTCAGGTGGATCGCGTGCGGTGCCACCCACTTGACGCTGCCCGGCGGCGCCTGGCGTTTGAACTTGCCCTGGACGCGGCTCAGCCCGTCGCGCACCTCTTCGTCCAGATCGATCGCAATGAACGTCCGCAAGGTCAGTTCCGGCATGCTGTGCCTCTCAACGATGGTGATGGTGGCGTGTCCTATTTGCCCGCGCTGTCGCTGAGCCGGGCCTTGCGGCCGGTCATCCCCACGTCCTCATCGGGGATGTCTGCGGCGGGCTGAGGTGCGGGCGCGGAAGACGAGCCATAGACGTCGCTCATGGCCGCGAGCAGGTCGTTCAGGCGCTCCACTTCCCGGTCCACATCGTCCGCGATGCGGGCTGCGGTCGCGCCGTCCAGGTCCATCGCGTTGAGCACCTGCAGCTGAGAGTAGACGGTGCCCATCGCGGCCAGGGTGTCGTCCAGGTTCAGGCGTGTGCGCTTCATGACGCGTGCTAACAGGTCCAGCTGGCGCAGTTGTTCCTCATAAGCCGACAAGGTCCGGCGAATCTGCTGCTGCATCTCAGGCTCGGCCTCGAGCGCAAGCTGGCGCTCGAGCCGAGCGATGTGGCCCGGCACCTCGCGCACGTCGCGCTGGATCAGATCGTCACCTTCGTAAAGGGTGAGGCGATCGGCCAGTTGTCCGACCCGTTCTTCCCAGCTGGTCAGCTTCTGCAGCACGCCGCTCATGCGCTCGGCGATCGGGCCGGGGCGGCGGCTCTTGATGAGGCTCTGAATCTTCCGCCGGTAGGAGACGGCCCGCTGGCGGTATTCGGATGGGGAACGCGGCGGCCTCTCCTTGACGCGCGCGGTCTTCGCGGCGCTGCGCCGCGTGGGCTGTGGCGCAGTCCGGGCCGGTGGCGAGCTCCGCTCGACGGCCGGAAAGCGGCCGGCCGGGACTGCTTCGCCTGCCCGCGTTGCGGTAGGAGCCGGCTCGGCATCCGCGGTCCACTCGCCGGGCGCCACTTCGCCCGCGCCCGCCTTCTTGTTTTGAACGGCCAGCCAGACGAACACCGCTGCGAGCACCGCGGGCAGCCCACAGAAGGCGAACGCAGCGCCTCCCCCGCCGAGCGCAGCCACCACCGACAGGACGGTCAGCAGCGCGCCCAGCGCCATGAAGAGTCCGACCAGCATCACGATCGTCACGATCGGCCGCGCAGCCGGCGCCATGCCGCGCCGCACGTCGAAATCCGGCGCGCCGCGCGCGCGAAGGAGGCTCACCAGCGCGGCGACCCCCATCAGTATCAGCGGCCGCAGATCTGTTCCGCGCCGCCCCCTGTGACGACCCATGATCAGCCTTCCTCCATGCGCAATGCAGTACTACTCATTACGCACGAACAACCCAAAAGGATTCGCCCCATGCTAGCGGACCCGGCGATATGCGGACCTGTCGCCGGGTCCGACCGGCGTGTCCCAATGCATCGTTGCGTCGATGCCCATCTTGGCCGTGCGACTCTTTTCCCCCTGCACGTGGTGTGCCGAGGGGTCCAGGGAGCTCGACGGCTGGTCCGCCAGCACCACGAGCCCGCGATCTGCCTGAAAGCGGGTCGCCACGGCCCATTCCACATCGGCCGGATCGAAGGGATCGATGTCCTCGTCCACCACCCAGACGTGCTTCAGGCTGCTGTGGCCCCGAAACGCAGCTGCGATGGCCTGCCGGCCGTCGTCCGGCCGCTCCTTGGCGATCTGCACCACCGCGTGCAGCCACGACGCGCCGCCCGGCGTGATGTTGACGTTCAGGCAGCGCGCCACCTTGTTGACCTCCGCGAGGATGGTCGGCTCGCGCGGCATGCCCATCAGCAGCCTGTGCTCCAGCCGGCCGGGCAGGAGCGCGTGGTAGATCGCGTCGCGGCGGTGGGTGATGCGCCCGACCTCGATCACGGGCTGTGGGCGGATGAAGTCGTACGTGCCGGTCAGGTCGACGAAGGGGCCCTCATCAGTCAGCGTCTTGGTGATCCATCCCTCCAGCACGAACTCCGCATCGGCCGGGACGCGCACGCCGTTGTCGAGCTCGATCATCGGGGTTGGTGCGAGGGCCCGCGCGATGCTCATCTCGTCGACGCCGGGCGGCGGGGCCATGGACGCGGCCAGCAGCACGTGGAGCGGCAGCCCGATGCAGATGCCGACGGGGATGCCGTCCTCCGAGTTGCGCCACGCGGTTTCCACGCCGCGGCGTTCCACCAGCCGGGCCGCCATGCGCGTCTTGTCCAGCCGCAGCAGGCGGTGAAACGAGGCGTTGCGGCCGGTCAGGGGATCGTTGATGAACACGACCGCGGCCGATGCGTACGGCCCGCCGTCCTGCGGGTAGTGCGTGAGGAACGGCAGTTGCTCGAGGTCCACCTCAGGCATCACGACGTCCCGGCACGGGGCCTCGGCCACGACGGGCGGCCCCTGCGGGCCGGCCAGCGCGCCGGCCAGCCGGAAGATAACCTGGTCGGGCGACACCCCCAGCGCCAGGGCGAAGTAGCGCCGGTCGGAACAGACGCCCGCGACCACCCGGAACGGGCTGCCGGCGACGTGCTCGAACAGCATGGGCCGGCCGTCCTCCGCCAGCGCGAGCTGCGCGATCTCGAGGTACGGGTCGGCTTCCATCTCATGGCGCAGGAGATACCCTGCCTCCTCCGCCGCGGCCAGAAACTCGTGCAGATTCATGCGTCGTCCCCTCCTGCGTGGCCGATCCCGGTCACGATCACGCGCGCTGCGCCCGCGGCGCGCAGCGCATCGGCGACCGCAGCCGCGCTCTCAGGCGTCACCAGCGCGATCATGTTGCCGCCGCGGCCGCCGCCGGAGAGCTTCGCGCCCGTCGCGCCCGCGACCCGCGCGGCCGCGATGAGCGTCTCCAGCTCCGGGCTGGACACCCCGATCTCGCGCAGCAGGGCCTGGTTCTCGTCCATGAGCGGGCCGATCTCCTCCGGTCGTCCCTCCGTGATAGCGGCCCTGGCGGATGCTACGACGCACGCGACGCGGTCGAAGAGCGCCTCGTAGCGCGCACGATCCCGCTCCCAGGCTGCACGCACGTCGCCCACCGCGATCTTCGTCGGGCTGGCCCTGCCCGTGTCGCCGATGGCGATGGTGAACGGCCGGGCAATGGCGAAGGGCTGCGGCGGCGTTCCCCTGACGAAGCAGACCGGTTGGCGGTACGCGATGACCGTGTTGTCCACGCCGCTCGGCGTCCCGTGGTGGAGCCGCTCGACCTCGTACACGATGGCAGAAATCTCGGCCGGCCCGAGTTCGACGCCGGCGGCCTGGCTCAGGCCGCGCACCACGGCTGCCGACACTGCCGCGCCGCTGCCCAGCCCGCTGGCGATCGGAATGGTCGACCGCACCGATACACGCCAGTCCGGTTCGGCGAGGCCCAGCCGGTCCAGTGTGAGGCGTGTCACCAGGGCCAGCGGGTGATCTGCCTCGGCCAGTTCGACCCGGCAGTGGAGGTCCAGCGCGTCGATGACCGTTCCCGTCCCGGGTTCAGCTGGCTCGACCACTGCGCTGGCGTACACCTGCACCACCGGCGCCGCGAGCGCGGGCCGGCCGTAGACGACCGCGTGTTCGCCGAAGAGGATCACCTTGCCGGGAGCCGTGCCGATGCCGAGCTGCATGCTCCGAGTATAACATACCCGGCATGGGGCTCCAACGGATTTCGCCCGGTGGCAGCGGCTCCAAATGTAACCGAGACTGAGCATCCTGAGCGGAGCGACCGAAGGGAGCGCAGTCGAAGGACGCCCCACTTGTGGTTCCATTTGGAATTCCCAGTTAGGTGGCCCGGCGCTTGTGCCGGAGCCGTGGCCGTGTGTTATAATCCCCGCAATCACCCTCGGCTCAGGGAGCACTCATGGCGCCAATCGTTCGCATCGACCATATCGCCGGCCACGTGGGAGAACAAGTCACCCTCCAGGGCTGGCTCCAACTCAAGACCGGCAAGGGCAAGCTGCAGTTCCTGCGCGTTCGCGACGGGACAGGCTACATCCAGGCCGTCATCTTCAAGGGCAACGTCTCGGAGGAGGTCTTCGAGACCGCCAAGCGTCTGCCGCTCGAATCTTCGTTCACCATCACCGGCACCGTGCGTGCGGACGAGCGCGCGCCGGGCATCCCGGGCGGCTTTGAGCTGGACGTGACCGATCTCTCGGTGGTGCAGGAGTCGGCCGAATATCCGATCGCGCCCAAGGAGCACGGCGTCGAGTTCCTCATGGACAACCGCCACCTGTGGCTGCGCTCGAGCCGCCAGTGGGCGATCATGCGGGTGCGCGCGACGATCGTGAGGGCCATGCGCGACTGGCTGGACGACAACGGGTTCACCCTCGTCGACACGCCCATCCTCACCCCGTCCGCAGCGGAGGGCACCACGACCCTCTTCAAGACCGACTTCCATGGCGAGGATGCGTACCTCGCGCAGACCGGCCAGCTCTATAACGAGGCGAACATCTTCGCGGTCGCCAGGACCTACTGCTTCGGTCCCACCTTCCGGGCCGAAAAGAGCAAGACGCGGCGCCATCTGCAGGAGTTCTGGATGGTCGAGCCGGAGATTGCGTTCTGCAAGCTCGACGATCTGCTGGAGATCGAGGAGCAGTACGTCAGCTACATCGTGCAGACGACGCTGCGCGAGCGTGCGGCCGAGCTGGCCCTGCTCGAGCGCGACACGACGCACCTGGTGAAGGTCGTTCCGCCCTTCCCCCGCATCAGCTACGACGAAGCGGTGGAGATGATCAACCGCGCCGCGGCCGAAGGCGTGACGGTGCCGCCGAACGACGATCCGCTGCCCCCCATCGAGTGGGGCGGCGACTTCGGCTCGCCGCACGAGACGTACATCGCCAGCCAGTTCGAGAAGCCGGTGTTCGTGCACCACTATCCCACCGCGGTGAAGGCCTTTTACATGGAGCCGGAGCCGGGGCGGCCTGAGGTGTGCCTGTCCTCCGATCTGCTCGCGCCCGAGGGCTACGGCGAGATCATCGGCGGCTCGGAGCGCATGAGCGACCCCGACGTGCTGCTGGCTGCGATCGACCGGCACGGCCTCCCGCGCGAGGCATACCAGTGGTACATCGACCTGCGCCGCTACGGGTCCGTGCCGCACAGCGGGTTTGGGCTGGGCGTCGAGCGCACGGTGTCGTGGATCTGCGGGATCGACCACATCCGGGAGACGATCGCCTTCCCGCGCATGCTCGGCCGCCTGAGGCCGTAGAAATCGCCGCGGGAATCCGGCCAGAGAGACGGCCGGCATCGACGGACAATCAATGACTCAGTATCTGCCCGGGTTCATCCTGATCTTCGCCGCCGCATTCCTGGTGGCGCTCGGCGCCACGCCGATCGCAAAGCGCGTGGGCCAGCGCCTCGACGTACAGGATCGGCCGGGCGGCCGACGCAAGCACCGCGGGGTCATGCCGCGCACGGGCGGCGCGGCCATGTACGCCGGGTTCACCGTCGCCGTGTTGCTCACCGTCCTGCTGCCCAAGTCGATGTTCCCGCCCCGCCTCGATCCCGGCGAGATCACGCGGCTGACCGGGTTGCTCATCGGCGTCACCGCGATCTTCCTGTTCGGGCTGGTGGATGACAGGCTGGAGCTGACCAGCCGGCAGCAGTACGCCGCGCAGTTCGCCTCAGCCCTGATCGCCATCGCCTTCACAATCTTCATCGAGCGCGTCAACAACCCGTTCACCAACGCGCAGATCGTCTTCCCCTGGCCGGTCGTCGCCGCGCTGACCATCTTCTGGTTCACCGGCATGATGAACACTGTGAACTGGCTGGACGGCCTGGATGGGCTGGCCGCGGGCGTGTCGGCCATCGTGGCCGCGTTCATCTGCATCCACATGCTGCGGGAAGGGCAGCACAGCGTCGCGCTGTTGCCCCTGGCCCTGGTCGGCGCGACCCTCGGCTTCCTGCCCTTCAACTTCAACCCGGCCAAGGTGTTCATGGGGAGCGGCGGGTCCTACTTCCTGGGGTGGGCCGTGGCGGGGCTCGGGATCATCGGCGGCGCGAAGGTGGCCACGGTGCTGCTGGCCATGGGGCTGCCGATCCTGGACGTGGCGTGGCTGATCTACAATCGCTGGCGCCATGGCGGTCACCCCGCGTTCAACGGCCGCGACCACCTGCACCATCGCCTGCTCGACATCGGATTCACCCAGCGGCAGATCGTGCTGAGTTACTACGCCTTCTGCGCCATCTTCGGTGGGCTGGCCCTACTTCTGGAGAACCGGCTGTATAAGGTGGTCGCGCTGGCCGTGTTGGGGGTCGCCGCGTTCGCGGTGTTGGTCTGGGCCGCGCGCCAGCCCGCGGGCAAGTACGTCAACGGCCGGCGCGGCGAGCCGTAGGCCAGGAAACAGCAGCGCCCTTGGGCGGCAACTCCACCGGTACGTGAGCGTCCTGAGCGGAGCAGCGGCGAAGCTGCTGCGAAGTCGAAGGATGCGATTGGCGCGTGTCCGCTTCGGCGTCCTGAGCGGAGGCCGCACGCAGTGCGGGCGGAGTCGAAGGACGCCCTCGCTCTCTGGCCAAACGCCACCCCCCGTCCCTAACGCACCGCGACCCGCTCCGAGGCTTCCCCGTCGAACCCCAACGCCTCGCTGACGATGTAGAGCGGCCGGCCCTTCACCTCGTCGTAGATGCGCCCCAGGTACTCGCCGATGATCCCCAGGCAGATCAGCTGCACGCCGCCCAGGAAGAGTACCGACACGAGCGTGGTGGCCTGGCCGAAGAACGCATGGCTCCCCGTCAGCCGCAGGATGACCGTCAGGACGATGCCGACGACGGCCAGCGCGGCCGCGATGAAGCCGATGTACGTCGCGACCTGCAGCGGGAAGTAGGAGAACGACGTGATGCCGTCCAGCGCGAACTTCAGCATCTTCTTCAAGGGGTACTTCGTCTCGCCGGCGAAGCGCTCCGCGCGCACGTAGTAGACGCCCGTCTGCTTGAACCCCACCCACACGGACATGCCCCGCATGAAGCGGTGCTTCTCGCGCATCGTCCGCAGCGCCTCGACGACCTTGCGGTCCATGAGCCGGAAGTCGCCCGTGTCCATGGGGATGTTGATGTCGGTGATCTTGTAGATGATGCGATAGAACGCCTTGGCGGTGAACTCCTTGAACCACGTCTCGCCCTTGCGCTCCGAGCGCACCGCATACACCACTTCGTACCCTTCGCGCCACTTGGCCAGCAGGTCGAGGATGACCTCAGGCGGGTCCTGCAGGTCAGCGTCGATGATGACCACCGCGTCGCCCTGCGCGTAATCCGCGCCCGCGGTGATGGCCACCTGGTGCCCGAAGTTGCGCGCGAAATCGACCACCTTGACGCGCGGGTCGGCCGCGTGGAGCTCCCGCATGATCTCCGGCGAGCGGTCGCGACTGCCGTCGTTGATCAGCACCAGCTCCCAATCCAGCCCCGCGCCGTCAAAAACGGCGCCGTCAAGAACTGCAGAGAGCCGGCGGTACAGCTCGGGCAGGATGGCTTCTTCATTGAAGACAGGCGCCACCACGGATAACGTGGGGCGATGTGAGGGTGTGGTCATCATGACTCCTTAACGACGCGGTATTCGTCCCCTGCGCGCACCAGTCTTCCGGCGCCCATGTGCGGATCATGCTGGAAGAAGAGGAGCGCATCCTTCCGTAGGGCCCACTCGCGCAGGTTGCGCTTCGTTTCCATGCTGACCAGCGGCTCGGCGTCGAACGCCGCCACCCACGCGAGTTTCTCGAAGGACACGGCCCACGGCACGGCGTCGCCGAGGAAGATGGCACTTTCGCCCGCGCTCTCGACGATGACGGCCTGATGCGAGCGCGTGTGCCCGGGCGTGATGAGCGTCCGTACCTCGTGCGTGATGCGGGAGTCGCCGTTCAGCACCTGCAGGGCGGCCTCCTGGTCGTTCCGGCAGAGACTGCCGAGGACCAGGAAGTTCTCCGGGAAGTAGGTGTTGCGCGTGCGTTCGTTCGGATAGGTGGCGTCGGCCAGCTCCAGCCGCTGCGCCATGTAGGTGGCGTTGGGGAACTGCGGAACGATCGACCCGTCCGGCGCAACCATCGTGTTGCCGCCCGCATGGTCGTCGTGCAGGTGTGTGTTGACCACCATCGCGATGTCGGCGGGCGTGTAGCCCAGGCTCGCCAGCTCGCCGGCCAGGCGCAAGTCGCCCGCCAGGCCGAGATGCTCCCGGCGTCGCGGGGCGAGCTTGTCGCCGTAGCCCGTGTCGACGAGCACCAGCCCCGCCTCGGTCTCGATCAGCAGGCAGCGCAACTGCATGGGAACCCGATTCAGCGCATCCGCCTTGATCACGCGTTCCCACAGCACTTTCGGCACGACGCCGAAGTTCGCGCCTCCGTCGGTCCAGAACAGGCCATCGCTGATGAGATGGACCTTGACGCGGCCGACCTGGTACGTGTTCGCTGCCACAGCCTTCGCCTGCCTCCCGCTCAACTCGCCTGTCGGCGCCCGCGGCGCTCCAACAGTTCCAGGGCACGCCGGGCCCTGTCGCTTACCGTGCCGCGGATCAGGCGGCTCTTGTCGGCCACCAGGTGTCGCAGCGGGCCGTGCACTTCCTCGTTGCCGACGTGGCCCAGGGCCTTGGCGGCATAGGCGCGCACCTGCGGATCCTCATCGCCCAGGGCCTGGAGCAACGGCCCCTGCGCGTCGGGATGCGGTATGTGCGCCACGGCCGCAGCCAGCGCACGGCGCACCAGGACGTCCTGGCCGGGTCGAACCAGCGCCTCCGCCAGCGGGCAGGCCGCAATCGTATTGCCGACCTGCCCCAGGGCCCGCGCGGCCGCGCGCACCACCTGTGGTTCAGGATCGCCGATCAGTGGCAGCAAGGTCTCGGCATTGGCCGGATCTGCAATCTGGCCCAGCGCGGCCGCGATCGCCTGCCGCACGGCGGGCTCGCCATCCGCGATGCCGCGCTTCAGCGCCAGCGTTGCCGCCTCGCCGCCCAACTTGCCCAACGCCTCGGCCGCGCCTGCACGGCGGACCGGATGGGGATCCTGCAGTGCACTCTCTAGCACGGCAAAGACCCGCCCGGGCTCCTGCGCTGCGAGCGCCTCGGCCGCGTGCCAGCGGACGAACTCCTCCGCATCGCCCAGCGCGACGACAAGCGATGCGACGGCCTCCGGGCTGGCCAGAGGATTTCGCTTGAGGGCCGCTGCTGCCCGCCAGCGTCGCACGGGCTCGGCCGCCTGAAGGTCGGTGATGGACACGTCCTCCCGCCCGCCCTCGGAACGCGCACGCCAGGCCGCCGCAGACGTCGTCAGGCGCGACCACGTCTTGCGTGCGCGCTCTACGAGCCCGCCCATACTTGTCATCAGATCACGATCAGGTGTCATGCGGCCCGGTCCTATCGGAACTCGATCGTCGTCTGGCAGGGTGTCGGGAAGTTGCCGCTGGTATCCACGACGACGATGCGAATGCTGTAGACACCAGGAGGTAGCATGTTGAGGACGCCCAGCCGGCCGCCGGATACGGGCGCCTCGCCGCCGTCGAAATATGACCAGACGTTGGGCGCCGCGCCGGCTCCGTATTCGAGCTTGTAGTAGTCAAATGCCTCATGCTGCGCGGTCCCGGTGATCGTCACCGGCCCGCTGAAGACCTGCCCCACGCCCGGCTGGGTGATGGCGGCGCGGCCATCCGGGCAGCTCGGCCGGCGCACTGCATCCGCGGCGGTGGGCGTCGGCCCGACAGGGGCCGGCTGCGTCGGCCGAGCGGTCGGCCGGGGGCGCGGGGTCGGCGTGCCGGTGGGCGTAATCTCAGGCAGCGGCAACGTGGGCGACGGCGTCGGCGTGCCGGCATTCTCCGCGACAGCGACGGGCGTGGGGGTCTCCTGTCCGGCCGTCAGCTGCGGCTCCACCGCCGCGAAGACGACGGTGCTGAGCAGGTACACGCCGGCCATCAAGGCCGAGAGCGCGAACGCGGCGCCCCAGGCCCCGAAGACCCGGTTGAGCGCCTGTTCCCGCTCCAGGGCGAACACGGAAGAACGCCGCTCGCTGCGCGCCAGCAGGACGACGCGCAGGTACCAGAGAGCCGCGACGGCGCAGGCCCCATAGATCCAGGGGGAGAATTCCCGTATGAAATCGACAATGACCGCCATGCTTGCCGCTAACCCGGCAGCCCCTCCAAGACACCGCGCACCAGTTTCATCAGTTTGGGCGTCAACTCCCGGCCCGCAAGGAGCACTTCCTCGTGGTCGGCCACCTCGTCGCTGTCAGGGTCCGCGATCGTGGCGTTGGTGATGCCGCTGATGCCCAGCACGCGCAACCCCATGTGGCGCGCCACGATCACCTCGGGAACGGTCGACATGCCGCATGCGTCCGCCCCGATCATGCGCAGGAAGCGGACCTCTGCGGGCGTCTCGAACGTCGGCCCGCCCAGTCCGGCGTAGACGCCCTGCTGCATGGCGATGCCCTCCCTGCCCGCAACCTCTAGGGCAAGCCGGCGCAACGCCCGATCGTACGCGGCGTTCATCGCCAGGAACCGCGGCCCCACCGAGTCGTCGTTCGGACCCCACAGCGGATTCGCGCCGACCATCGCCATCAGCCCGATGTGGTCGGTGATCAGCATCAGGTCACCCGCGCGGTACGCCGGGTTGACCCCGCCGGCTGCGTTGGTGACGATGAGGATTCGCACGCCCAGCGCACCCATCACCCGGACGGGAAGTGTGATGCGCTGGGGCGAATGCCCCTCGTACGCGTGCGCGCGTCCCTGCATCAAGACTACTTCCTGCCCGGCAAGGTTCCCGAAGACCATCTGGCCCTTGTGGCCCTCGACCGACGGCGCAGCGAAGCCCGGGATCTCAGCATAGGGGATCCGATCCGCATCCAGGACTTCATCGGCCAGCGCGTTCAGGCCGGAGCCGAGAATCAGGCCCACGGTAGGCCGGTGGGCCGTGCGGGCCTCAAGGAAGCGGGCGATTTCAGCGTATTGCTCGCGCGTAAAAACCTCGTGGTCCATATGCTCCAAGCCTTCCACAAAATGGGCCGGGCCTCGCAACGTCACGGAAGACCGGCCACGTCGTGCCCGACGGATTAAACTAGGCACGCGGATGCGCGCCGTCGTACACCTCGCGCAGCCGCTCGCGCGTGATGTGCGTGTACACCTGCGTCGTCGAGATATTGGCGTGGCCCAACAGCCGCTGGACCTCACGCAGCCCGGCCCCGCCGTTGAGCATGTGAGTGGCGAACGAATGGCGCAGCGTGTGCGGTGTCACCCGGTCCTCCAGCCCCAACTGGCGGGCATAGCCCTTGATGATCAGCCACAGGCCCTGCCGGGTGAGCTTCTCGCCCCGCGGGTTCAGGAACAGGGTGCGCTCATCCGCATGGTGGCTGGCCAGCTTGGGCCGCCCATTCTCCAGGTACGCGGAGATGGCTGTGCACGCTTCCTCATACAGCGGCATGACACGCTCTTTGCTCCCCTTACCCAGGCAGCGCACCGTGCCCGCGCCGAGATCCAGATCTTCCAGGGTGAGGCCAGCCACCTCGCTCACGCGCATCCCCGTTGCGTACAGCATCTCCAGGAGCGCCGTGTCGCGCAATGCCTTGGGCGACTCGCCGTTCTGTGCGGGCAGGGCCAACAAAGACTCCACCTCGCCGGTGCTGAGCGCAGTGGGCAGCTGCTTCTTGACCTTGGGCGAATCGAGTTCTTCCGCCGGATTGTCCTCGACGGCATCGGAACGCACCAGGTAGCCGCAGAAGGACTTCATGGCCGCCACCTTGCGGGCCACCGTTGCCGAAGCGTATTCCCGCTCCTTCAACCACAGAATGTAGTTGACCAGGTCGTCCCGGGTGAGTTCTTCCCAGCCGCCGTCCTGCAGGCGTCCCTGCCTCGTAATGAAATCGTGAAACTGGGTCAGATCGTTGCGATAGGCAGCCACCGTGTTTTCGGAGCTACCCTTCTCAGCAGCGAGATGATTGAGGAAATCCTGGATGTTGGCATCCATTGGCGAGGTCTCCCTTGCGCTCAAGAACAGCTTTGATGATATCGTGATACTCTCATGCGGCGGCCATTTTAGCACACTCACTTTGCATAAGCAATAAAGGGGCTAATCGAACTCGCCGCGCAGCCGGCGCCACTCGGGCAGGCTATCGCGATCCTCCCACCAGTCCGGCGCGTCGCCCCACCGCCAGCGGATGAAGTCAGGGCTGCGCCCAGGCACAATCTCGGCGCCCGGGGGCCGCATCCGGTTTGCGATGGCTTCGGCAACGGGGAAGTCGCCGCGACACGCTAACAACGCGCGGTGCAGCTTCCCGACGTCATAGCCGACCCGCCGCACGGTGACCTGCCAGCCGCCGGCCTGGCTCCAGTCGAGCAGCGCATACTCCGCCACTCCGACGGCCTTGTCGCGGCCCCGGCCGTAGCTGACCGTGCCGGGGCTGATGATGAGCGTTTCGCCGCCATCTGCGCGGCGCACTGTGCGCCGGAACATGGCGTGCGTGTGGCCGCAGACGACGACGTCGGCGTCAGCCCCGCGGAGCAACTGCCGGACCCGGGCGTCGGTCTGGACCCACGGTGCGCGGTCCTCGCCGGGCCGGGCCAGAAACGGCAGGAACGGATTGCCCGGAACACCGTGCACGACGAGCAGGTCCTCCAGCCGGCCCGCGCTGAGTGCGACGTGTTCCGGCAGAGAGGCGAGCCAGCGCAGCCGCTCCGGGCCGAGCTGCGCCCGCTCCCATTGCACCAACTCGATCAACAGCGGCTCCTGCCAGTGTGCAGGCCAGAGCGGCGTGTCCCAGAGCAGCACGTAGAGCTCCGCGTTGCCCAGGATGGCCTGGCACGGCATCGCGGCGAGCATGTCGACCGTCTGGGCGCCCCAGGGGAACTTGTAAACCAGGTCGCCGGACACGATCAGCGCGTCGGGACGTTCCTTTCGGAGGTCGTCCAACACCGCTTCGAGTCCATACAGGTTGCCGTGGATATCTCCGAAAACAGCAATGCGCATCTCAGAACGCCAGCATCCCCTGCCCGGTCTCCATTGCCAGGAGGCGCGCCTTCATGTCCAGCCCCCCCGCGTACCCGGTCAGTGAGCCGTCTGACCCGATCACCCGGTGGCACGGGATGATCAGGGGCACAGGATTCGCACCGAGCGCAGAGCCGACGGCCTGGTAGATGCCGCCGCCCCTCGGCTCGCCGCCGAGCTGGTCCGCCACCCAGCGATACACCTGGGTCTCACCGTAGCCGATCTTGCCGGCCGCGGCCCAGACCGAGAGCGCGAAAGACGTGTGCCCGCGGAGGTCCAGCGGCAGGGTGAATTCGGTCAATTCGCCTCGCAGATAGGCCGTGACCTGGCGTTCTGCCTCCAGGAGAAGCGGGTGGTCGGGGGCGATGGGGGCGTCGGGATAGTGGTCGCGCAGGCCATCGAGGGCTTCGGCCCGCGACGGTCGCGGCAGGATCAGGGTGCGCAATCCGCGCTCCGATGCGGCCACCGCGATCCAACCCCAATCGGCCACTTCGAAGACGTAAGCTGCCAGTTCGTCGCTCATCAGATGCTCCGCTTTCTCACATCGCGGGCCAGCGCAAGCAGAAGCAGCAGCGACCCAACCAACGCGGTTGCTGCGCCGATGCGCACCCACCTCAGCGCCCCGAACTCCGGCGCCAGCAAGCCCAGGCCAAGCAACACTAACCCCACGGGAAGCACCCCGTTGAACGCCAGGATGAGACCCAGCCGGTTCGAGGAGAGGGCCGGCTTCCGGTTCATGCGCAGGGCCAACCAGACGAGCAGGCCCATCGGGAACGCGACCGCGCCGACCAGGGTCAGGATGCCCAGCAACGTGAGCATCAATCGAAGCTCCCGCGCAGCCGCGCGCGCCAGATGCGCCACGCCATCTTGAAGAACAGAGCGCTGTCCTGCACGGGGCGGAAGTGGCTCTTCTTCTCGTTATAGATGGTCTTGATGGGCACCCAGCCGACCTTCAAGCCGGCCAGGTCCGCACGCAGCAGCATCTCGACCTCGGCCTCGAAGCGGGTGCTGGTGGGCCGGACCTTCTCCATCGCCTCCCGGCTGAACAGCCGGTAGCCGCTCTGGTTGTCGGGAATGGGGCGCCCCATGGCCAGCCTGAGCAGGAACGACCCGACCCGGTTGCCGATCTGGCTCTTCGCGGGCATCTGGCTGTACTGCCGCTGGCCGATGATGATGTCGCCCTGTCCCGCGCGGAACGCCTTGATGAAGAGCGGAATCTCATGAGGGTCGTGCTGGCCGTCCGCGTCCAGGGTGATAGCCGCATCCACCTTCCGGCCGATGGCATAGTCGAACCCGGTGAGCAGCGCCTTGCCCTTCCCCTGGTTCTGTACATGCGCCACCACCTTCGCGCCCGCCATGGCGGCCGCTGCGCCCGTGCCGTCCGAGGAGCCGTCATCGATCACGACCACTGGAACGTGTTGCTGCGCGGCCTTGATGACGTCGCCGATGAAACGCGCCTCGTTGTAGGCCGGGATGATGGCGATGATCTCGCCGCTGGTGGTGCTCATGCGTCTGTCCTTCGCAGAAGGTGAACCGTACGGTGCCGGTGGAATTCTCAGTGTACCCCCGGACGCACGGTGCGTCAAACACCCTGCCGACAACCTGGCAAACAAACTAGCTTATAAATGATAGCAAGTTGTCTTAATCGTCGCCCTGTGCTATGCTTCGGCCATGACGAATCTTCGAGCACCGTTCACGGACGAGTTGCAGCCGACCCGGCGGCGAATCATACTCGCACTCAAGCAGAACGGCCACATGACCGCTGCCGAGCTGGCCGACATGCTCGGAATCACGAGCATGGGCGTGCGCCGCCATCTGACGATGCTCGAGCGCGACCGCATGGTGCGCTATGACCTGGTGCAGCGGGGCAAGGGCCGGCCGTCGTACGTCTACCGTCTCAGTCCGGAGGCCGAGAATCTCTTTCCTAAGAACTACGCGGCGTTGACCAAGGAGCTCCTGGGTTATCTTTCTGCCGACGACGACCAAGAGGTGATCCAGCTCTTCGATCAGCGTGCACAGCGCCGGATTCGCCAGGCAAAGGCGCGCATCGGCGACGGGTCTCTGGCCGTGCGCGTCTCCGGGCTCGCGGACATCCTGAGCGAGGAAGGTTACCTCGCCGAATGGGAACAGGTGGACGGCGATACGTTCCTCCTGCGCGAGCACAACTGCGCCGTCCACGACGTGGCGCAGGAGTTTCGCGCGGCCTGCCGCTCCGAGCTGACGTTCCTGCAGGCGGTGCTGCCCGACGCCGAGGTGACGCGCGAGCATCACATCATGAACGGCGAATCGTTCTGCGCGTACCGCATCCGGCGCCGGTAGCGATCCGCTGTGTGCAGCGCTCCGCTCCTACCCGGCTGCAATGAGCCGCCGTCCCCCGGCCTGATCCGCGGCATCGAACAGTTCAATCGCGGGGAATATTGGGAGTGTCACGAGACGCTGGAAGCGCTCTGGATCGCCGAGCCGCGCGGGGTACGCGGCCTATACCAGGGCATCCTGCAGGTCGGCGTGGCGCTTCACCATCTGCGAAACAATAATCTCCCCGGCGCGCTGAAGGTCTTCCACCGCGGCCTGCCGAAGCTGCACCGCCTCCCTCCAACGTGCCAGGGCGTCGACGTGACGCAGCTGATCGAGGACGCGACCGCGGTGTTCGACGAGGTGCTGGCGCACGGATCGATGCAACCGGCGGAATTGCCGGCCAGCCTGCCGCAGATCCGCCTTGTCGCCGAAGTGGAGCCTGGTGAGGTCAGTATCCCGTAGGACCATCCTGGGGGCAACGCATCTCAACGTGCAATTCTGCATTAGTCGCGTGCGCAGAAGACGAGCGACTTTTCCATGGCATGAAGATCCAGCGTCATCGCCAGGGCGTGCGAACGCTCGGTGAAGCCGCGATGCTCGGCGAAGCTGCGATCATCCGGGCTGTCGTCCCAGATGCTGGCGCGCAGTCTGTGGGCCTGGCCGGCGTAGGGTGCGCCCCGCCGTTCGCACAGCCTCAGCGCCTGCGGCCCGCGGACCCGCGACCGCCTCCGCCCCAAACTGCGCCGAGTCCTAACAGGAAGCCCAGCACGTAGCCGTTGCCGCTGTTGTGCACCTCGAACACATGGACGCTGTCCGAGAACAGCGAGATGACGAACGTCACCGGCGCAATGATGCCATGCCAGAGTCCCTGCCAGAAGCCGGCGATCTTGCCCTCTTCGTCGGGCGTGCCGACCATCGTGTTGGGACCTGCCACGCAGCCGCCCAGGACGACGACTGCCAGCACGAGCAGCCCTGCCATCAAAATCCTTTTCATGGGTGTTGCCTCCTCCCAGGAGTGCTCCGATTTGGATGCACTTGCCTGCCATTATGCGGCATATTTGCCCCCCATGCTGAATGATTGGCAGACGAATAGCCGACAGTGTTGACAGGGAGGACAAGACCGCTAACGCGCGGCCTCTGGAAGGCGCCTGCGTATTTGATTCCGAACGCGACGGGCGAGCCTTACGGCGTCCAGAGCTTCTTCTCGCGGGATGGGATCGTAGTCGCCGGGGTAACGGGTTGTGACCGCATACTCTGTCAGGCGGTCCTGCTCTGCTTGCGAAAGCAGGGGCCGCGCCTGCGCAGGCACGAGGGCCAGAAGCGTGCTGATTTGATGGGTGCGCGTGAACTCGATGTCGTTCAGGACCAGCAGCGCCTTCAAGTACTTCTCCACACATTGATGGGCATGAAAGCAGACCGTGTCGGTCGGGCAATCAGTCCTCAATCTGACCGTATGCGTTGCGTTTTTGAGGTCGTTCTCGGCCTTCTCAACCCATTGGTGGGCTACAGCAAGCACCTCATCATGCAGGCCGAGCATAGAGCACCTTTCCCTCGCGCAGCGCCGGCCGGACGATTGTACCAACGATGTCGCGCCGTCGGGCCACTTCATCAGGGGTCACGAGGATGATATCCTTTGGGACCGCAATATCGTGCAACGCCATGCGCATCTCGAGCTGTCGGGCGCGCTTGGAGCCGCTCACCGGCATGATAACCAGCAAGTCTACATCGCTGCCGGGGTCGGCCGTGCCGCGCGCCTGCGAGCCGAACAGGATGATCTGATCGGGATCGAAACGTTCCACCAGGCGATCCACCATCATCTGGATGGCTTGCTCGGTAGTTTTGTTGGTCATAGCACACCTCGCCAACCGAAGTATATCACATCAGACCAAAGGTGCGACTCGGTTCTTTTCCAAACGTGACACATGCTTGTCAGCCATCGCGGAAATGACATTGCCACATATTGGTGGTATACTCCGTTCACTGCGAACATTTGCACTGATTCCTATGGCAACGAAACGACGACCTCGGGCAAAGTCGAAGCCCGGCCCCTCCTTGGGGCAGTTCATGAAAGGCGAGATTGCCGGCAGCGTTCTTGTGCTGCTGGCGATTCTCGTCCTGCTCAGCCTGCTTTCGCCCAATCGCGGCGAGATCACGGATGCCGCGGTCGACGGCCTGCGCACGGCCTTCGGCGTGGGCATGTGGCTGACGCCGCTGCTGATCGGCGGGCTGGGCGTCTGGCTGGCGCTGCGCGAGGTGGCCGAGAACGGACCGTGGTCGGCCTGGCGGATGGTGGGCGCGGTTGGCCTGTTTCTCGCGTTCGAGGGTTTCGCCCACCTGGTGGCGGGCCTGCCCGACGTGACACAAAGCGGCCGCGTGGGCCAGGGCGGCGGCCTGCTCGGCTGGTTCCTCAGCGGTGCGCTCGTGGGCGGCCTGGGACCGGTCGTGGCGGCCATGCTGCTGCTCCTGCTCCTGGTCCTCTCGGTCGTCGCACTGGCGGGGCGGTCGCTGGCCGACGTGAGCACCGGCCTCGCGGCCCTGTGGGCGCAGCTGCTCCATCGGCCCTCGTTCCCGCCCCTGCCGGGCGCGGGCACGGCGAAGCGCGAGACCCGCCGCGGCCCCGGCGGCTCGGCCATCACGCCGCCGCTGCCCCTGGGCGAGCCGCGCGAGCCGAATCCGTTCATCCGCCTCTGGCACAAGCTCAAGCCGCGGCAGGACGTCGGCCTGCCGCCCTGGGATGCGCCGGCCCCGCGCACGCCCGTGATCAACGGGCCCGGCGCGAACGGGCGGGCCGCGTCGGGCGGTGCCGCGTCGAGCGGCGCCGCATCGGGCAGCGGCACGGGTCGCCAGGGCGCCGCGCAGGCCCAGACGGGTCGGCCCGATCAGGCCACCGCAGGCCCGGCCACCCCAGCCGCAGCGCCCCAGCCCCGCATCATCGGCGGCAGCGGCCAGTCGTGGCGCCTGCCGGTGCTGCCCGAGATGCTGGAGGACGCGGGGGAGGCCGAAATCCAGCAGGAGGATCTGCGCCGCCGCGTGCAGATCATCGAGCAGACCCTGCTCGGCTTCGGCGTGCCGGTCAGCGTGGTGGAGGTGAACCAGGGGCCCGCGGTCACCCAGTTCGGCCTGCGCCCCGGCGTGATCGTGCGCAAGGATCGCAAGGGCGAGGAGAAGCACGTCAAGGTGCGCGTGTCGCAGATCCAGGCGCTGTCCAACGACCTCTCGCTTGCGCTGGCTGCGTCACCCATTCGTATCGAGGCGCCCGTGCCCGGCCGCGATTTCGTCGGGGTCGAGGTCCCCAACACCCAGATCTCCCTCGTCTCGCTGCGCGGTGTCATGGAGTCGGAGGAGTGGGCCGCGACGAAGGGCGCGCTCCGCTTCGGTCTGGGACGGGACGTGTCCGGGCAGGCCTCGGTGGCCGACCTGACGCGCATGCCCCACATGCTGATTGCCGGCGCCACCGGCTCGGGCAAGTCGGTCTGCGTGAACGCCATCATCACCTCCCTGCTGCTGAGCCACACGCCGGACACCCTGCGCCTCCTGATGGTGGACCCGAAGCGGGTCGAGTTGACCGTCTATAACGGCATCCCGCACCTGATCGCGCCGGTGGTGGTCGACGTCGAGCGCGCGGTGCCGGTGCTGCAGTGGGCCACGCGGGAGATGGAGCGACGCTACAAGCTGTTCGCCAAGCTGGGCGCGCGCAACATCGAGGCGTACAACGACAAGCTGCGGGCACAGAACGAGCAGGTGTTGCCTTACATCGTCATCATCATCGACGAGCTGGCCGACCTGATGCTCTCCGCGCCCGAAGACGTGGAGCGCTACATCTGTCGCATCGCGCAGATGGCGCGCGCGACGGGCATGCACCTGGTCCTCGCCACCCAGCGGCCGTCGGTGGACGTGGTCACCGGGCTCATCAAGGCGAACTTCCCCGCGCGCATTGCGTTTGCGGTCACGTCGCAGATCGACAGCCGGGTCATCCTCGACACACCGGGCGCCGAACAGCTGCTCGGTCGCGGCGACATGCTCTTCATGGCCCCGGATCAGTCGAAGCTGCAGCGGCTCCAGGGCTGCTTCGTGTCGGACCGCGAGACGACGCGGCTGGTGAATTTCTGGCGCGGCATGCGCTCCTTCGTCGAGCCGAGCGACCTGCTGGCGGGCGAAAGCCCTGCGCTCCGGGCCGGCGACGAAACATCGGCCGAGGCGCGCGAGCCGCTGCCGTGGGATCGGCCCGCGCCGGGGAGGTCGCAGGAGCGTGAGGAAGCCGAATCGCGGCACGGCGCGGAAGGGCTGCCCTACCTGCCCGGTGAAGAAACCCTGCGCCAGCCCCTGTGGGACGACCTGGCTGCCGTAGAGGCCGACGGCCGGGACGACATGTACCGGCAGGCGGTCCAGGAGGTGCGCAAATCGGGCAAGGCGAGCATCTCGCTGCTTCAGCGCCGGCTGCGCATCGGCTACTCCCGCGCGGCGCGCATCATCGACCAGATGGAGGCGGACGGGATCATCGGGCCGGAGCAGAGCGGAAGTCGCGGGCGTGACGTCTTGCCGGAGAATTAGGGCCTGATGTCCAAGACTCAGCGTCTCGTCCTGATCCTGATTCTCGTCGCCTACCTGGGGCTCGGCGCGCTCTTCGCGATACAGACGCCTGCCTGGCAGGCGCCCGATGAGCCGGCGCACTACAACTACGTGCGCTACCTGGCCGAGAACGGCGCCTTTCCGGTCCTCCACATGGGCGACTACCCGCACGCGTACCTGGAGCAGATCAAGGCTGCAGGCTTCCCGCCGGACCTGCCCATCACCCCGATCCGTTACGAGTCGCATCAGCCGCCGCTCTACTATGCGCTGGCCGCGCCGGTCTACTCATTGACGGGCGGCAGCCTGCTCGCCCTGCGCCTCTTCTCCGTCGCGCTCGGCGCGGGCATCGTCCTGCTGGCCTTCGGCGTCGCGCGGCGGGCGCTGCCCGGCAGGCCCGCCGCGGCACTGGGCGCGGCCGCGTTCGTCGCGTTCCTGCCCCAGCACCTTGCCACCGTGTCGCAGGTGGGCAACGATGTGCTCGCGGAACTGCTCCTGGCCGCCGTGCTCTTCTATCTTGCAGGACGGGTGACCGTTGGCGACATGCCGTCGCCTGCCGGCCCCATGCGCCGCCCGATCGTCCTGGGCATCCTGCTGGGGCTGATCCTGATCACCAAGACGACCGCGTACATCGCGCTGCCCCTGGCCGCGGGGGCCCTGGCCTGGTGCTGGGTGCGGGAGCGCGCGCCGCTGCGCCGCGTTGTGGGTGAAGGGCTGGCCGCGCTGGCACCCGTGGCGCTCATCGCCCTGCCCTGGTATGCGCGCAACCTCTACGTCTACGGCTGGCCCGATTTCCTGGGACTGATCCGCCACGACCAGATCGTGGTCGGCCAGACCCGCACCGCGCAGTACATCGCGGAGAACGGACCGGCCGCGTACTGGCGGCGGGCCGCCGAATGGACCTTCAAGAGCTTCGTCGGCGTGTTCGGCTGGATGGGGGTGTGGCTCGACACCCGCGTCTACTATCTGTTGGGGCTGTGGCTGGGCGTGCCGCTCGCGGCGGCCGCCGCGGCGTTGGGCCTGCGTACGGCCCGGCAGCCGCGTGCCGCCGGGCCGGCAGCCGCCCCGCGCGCTGCCACACGCCCGAACGCGGCCGCGGTCCTGCTGCTCGCCTCTGCGCTGCTGACCCTGCTGACCTACATCTATTACAACCTGACCTTCCTTCAGCACCAGGGGCGCTACCTCTTCACGGCCCTGATCCCGATCGCCGTATTTCTTGCCGCGTGGTGGGAGCGCGCACTGATGCCCGCGGTCGCCCGCGCGGTGGTCTCGATCGCGCTGGCATGGGCGGCCGTCATGGCCGCGTGGGGGTTGGGCATCGGTGCGCTGCCCGAGATCGGTGCGCCGAAGTGGCCGCTTGCGCTCACCTTTGCGCTGGCGGTGGGCCTGGCCATCGCCAGCGCGCTCCCGCTCCGCTGGCGCCGCTGGGCCTATGTGCTCCCGTTTGCGTTGTTGCCCGGCGTGGCTCTGTACGCCTTATTCGCGGCCATCGCGCCGTAGCTGACGAGAGGTGCACCATGATGCCGATCCGAGATCGTATGCCTACCACGCGCTTCCCCGTGGTCACGGTCATCCTCATCCTGATCAACATCGTCGTCTTCGGGTGGCAGATGCTGATCCTGGGCGGAGGCGGTGAGGAGGCCCTGCAACAGGCGGTGACCACCTGGGGCGTCGTGCCTGCGCGCGTGGCCAGCGATCCCGGGCCGCTGACGTGGCTGACCTTCGTCACGTCGATGTTCATGCACGGCGGCTTCATGCACATCCTGGGCAACATGCTCTACCTGTGGATCTTCGGCAACAACATCGAGGATGTGCTGGGCCGGTTCTGGTTCATCATCTTCTACCTGCTGTGCGGCTTTGCGGCGAGTGCGGCGCAGGTCGCGGTGTCGTGGGGCTCGCCCGTGCCCGGCATCGGCGCGAGCGGCGCGATCGCTGGTGTGCTGGCCGCATACCTGCTCTTCTTCCCCACCGCGCGCGTCGACACGCTGATCTTCCTGGGCCTGTTCGCGCGCATCGCAGCGCTGCCAGCCGTGCTGGTGTTGGGCCTGTGGTTCGTCCTGCAGCTCTTCAACGGCGCGCTCTCATTCGGCATCAGCCAGAGCGGCGGGGTCGCCTGGTTCGCCCACATCGGCGGCTTCGTGGCCGGCCTCATCCTGTGCCTGCCGTGGATCGCGAAGGCGCGGCGCAAGCGCATTCGGCAATGGTAATCTGAGAGCACCACCTGTTTCGGAGGCGATCATGTCACATTTCAAAGTTGAATCTCTGCTGGCCGCCCGGCTGTTCCTGGCCCCTCAGCTGGCGGACGGCCGGGTTTACTTCATCAGCGACCTGTCGGGGCGTTTGAGCCTCTACGCGATGGACCACAGCGGCAGCGTACCGGAGCCCCTCCTGTCGCCGGACGTCGCGCTGATGACGCCGACCCTGCTCGGCGGCCTGCCGTTCGCCGTCTTCCCCACCCTGGACAAGGTCATCGTGATGATCGACCGGGACGGCGACGAGAACTACCAGCCGCTGGCCATCCCGCTGGCAGGGGGCATTCCCGAGCCGGTGTTTCCCCAGTTCGCGGGGATGCAGTGCGCGATCGACCACTGCGATGCAGAGCGGAACCTGATGTTCCTCAGCGTGGACCACCGCACGGAGCCCGTGGTGGACCTCTATCGCGTCGACCTTGCCGCGGGCGAGCTCGCGCTGCTTGCCTCCAGCATGTATGGCTACTACCCGGCCGGCGCGAACGAGGACCTGACCCGCGTGGTGCTGGGGGAGGGCTACGAGGCCGGCGACGTGGCGCTGTTCCTGTGGGATCGCTCTTCGACTCCGGCCGGCGATTCGCCGTCCGGCGCCGACCACCAGGCGCTGCAGGTCATCTTCGGCGTGCCAATGGAGCAGCGCACGCCGGGGCAGAGCGTGCCGCTCAACGGCATCCGGTATGCGCACCCGGTCGGCGCGGATGGCGTCCTCATGCAGTGCACCCTGTTCGATGACCGCGGCGGCCTGGCCTGGCTCCCCATCGGGCGGCCGGAAGATGTGCGGCCCGTGGAGATAACCGGCGCAGTGCACGCTGGCGACGGCGAGTTGGAGGGGGTGGAGCACCTGGACGGCGACCGCTACCTGGTGCACTACAACATCGACGGCGCCACCTGGGCCTATGAGGCGATCTTCGACCGCGCGGCCCTGCGCCTGAGCCTGGGGCCGGTCCTCTGCGGCGTTGCGCCCCTGGCCAACGGCGTCGCCGGCTCCATCCGCCACGACCCTGCGTCGGATGCCTACGCCATGAGCTTCTCCACCGCGACCTCGCCCGCGCAGCTCGTCGTAGTCGACCTGCATGCGGGCGGGGCAAGCGAGCGGGTGGCCCAGCTCACGCGCAACCGCGTGCTCGGCATCCCGCATGAGCTGCTGTCAGAGGGGGAGGACGCGGGCTTCACGTCGCACGATGGCCTCCACGTCCCCGCGCGTCTCTACCTGCCCGCGCCCGCGCTGGGCTTCGAGGGCGAGCGGCCCGTGGTCGTGTACATCCACGGCGGTCCGCAGGGCCAGGAACGCCCCGACTTCACCTGGTTCTCCATGCCGCTGATCCAGTTCCTCACGCTGCACGGGCTGGCCGTGTTCGTGCCCAACGTGCGCGGCAGCGAGGGCTACGGGCTGGCCTACACCAAGCGGGTGGACCGCGACTGGGGCGGCCAGGACCGGCTGGATCACGTGGCCGGGCTGGCGAGCCTCGCCGGCCACCCCCGCGTCGACACGAGCCGGGCGGGCGTGATGGGCCGCTCCTACGGCGGCTACATGACCCTGATGCAGGTGGGGATGCACCCGGACCTCTGGTCGGCCGCGGTCGATATGTTCGGTCCCTACAGCCTGATCACCTTCCTCGAACGCATCCCCGAAACGTGGAAGCCCTACTTCGACATCGTTCTCGGCAACCCCGAGCGGGACCGCGAATGGCTGCTCGAACGCTCGCCGAGCACACACCTGCACAACCTGGCGTGCCCCATGCTGGTGATCCAGGGACGCAACGATCCCCGCGTGGTTGCGGCCGAGTCGGAGGACCTGGTGCGAACGCTCCAGGCGCAGGGCAAGGACGTCTCCCTGCTCCTCTTCGAGAACGAGGGCCACGATGTGACGAAGCTGGAGAACAAGGTGCGGTGTTACAACGAGATCGCGCGGTTCTTTGCGGAACGATTGAAGATTGAAGATTAAAGATTGAAGATTACGGATTGCGGGTTGAAGGTTGAAGGCTGAACATCAGTTTTCAATTTTCAATTTTCAATCTTCAATCCGCTACAGGGGGAAAGTTGATGGATTACGTACAGTTCGCCCGGGCGGTGCAGGACAACGTCGGACGGGTGATCGTCGGCAAGAGCGATATCGTCGAGTTGCTGCTCACAGCACTGTTGGTGGAGGGGCACGTGCTGATCGAGGACGTGCCGGGGACCGGCAAGACCACGCTGGCGAAGGCGCTGGCGCGCTCGCTGGACCTGTCCTTCGCGCGCATCCAGTTCACGCCCGACCTGCTGCCCTCCGACGTGACCGGCCTTTCGATATTCAACCAGAAGGTGGGCGAGTTCGAGTTCCGCCCCGGCCCGGTCTTCAGTAACATCCTGCTGGCGGACGAGATCAACCGCGCCACCCCCCGCACGCAGTCTGCCCTGCTGGAGGCGATGCAGGAGCGACAGGTGACGGTCGACGGGGAGACCACACTGCTCGATCCGCCATTCCTGGTGCTGGCCACCCAGAACCCCATCGAGCTCGAGGGCACCTTCCCCCTGCCCGAGGCGCAGCAGGATCGCTTCCTGATGCTGGTCAAGCCCGGCTACCCGAGCGAGGCGGAGGAGGACGAGATCCTGCAGCGCCACATGGCCGCGGATCCGCTGGGTGGGCTGGATGCCGTCGTCACCGGCGACCAGGTGCGCGCGTTGCAGGCGGAGGTGGCGCAGGTCCACGTGAACCCCGACGTGCGGCAGTACATCGTGCGCGTGTGCCGGGCCACGCGCGAGCACGAGGCGGTCGACCTGGGGGTGTCACCGCGCGGCACGCTCGCGCTCTTCAAAGCCAGCCAGGCGCTGGCCGCGCTGCGGGGCCGCGATTTCGTCATCCCCTCCGACGTGCAGCACCTCTCCACCCCGGTGCTGGTCCACCGGGTGCACATCAGCCCCCAGGTGCGCCTGCGCGGCCGGACCCCGGAGCAGGTGGTGGAGGAAGTGATCGCGGCCGTGCCCGTTCCCGTGGCGGAGTAGTGACGTAGCATGCTGCGTCTACACAATGGTGGCGGACAGGGGAAACCGGTGCGTGGCCCCAGGCGCATCGTCGACATCCAGAAGGATACGCAGTTCACCGACGCCTGGTTCCTGCTGGCCATCGTGCTGACCGTCATCGGGTTGGCCACGCAGGGCAGCTTCCTGCTCGCGGGCGCGGCCGCACTGTGGGTCATCCCCCTCCTTGCGGCCGCGTGGAATCGCCTCGCACTCTTCGGCGTGGATTACACGCGGCGCCTGTCGGAGACGCGCGCGTTCCTGGGCGAGACGGTCGAGCTGACGCTGGAGGTCCACAACCGTAAGTTCCTGCCGGTCACGTGGCTGCACGTGATCGACGTCTTCCCCGCCACCCTGCCCGTGCAGGGCCACGAGGTGCGGGTGAATCCGAGCACCAACCTCGGCGAGTTCATCTCCTTCTGGAACCCGGGCATCTTCGGCCGCCTGACGCGGCGCTTCTCGGTCGAGTGCAGCCAGCGCGGCTACTACAGCTATGGACCGGCCACCCTCAGCAGCGGCGACGGGTTCGGCATGTTCTCGGCCAAGGGCGTCCTCGCGGGCCAGCAGCGGCTCATCGTCTATCCGAAGCTGTATAAGGCGGAGGAGCTGCGCCTGCCGGCCAAGAACCCGTTCGGCGAGCGCATGGCGGACACGCGGCTGGTCGAGGACCCGCTGCGCTACGCGGGCATTCGCGAGTGGCAGCCCCAGGACGGGATGAAACGCGTCCATTGGAAGGCCACCGCGCGGCGCCAGGCGCTGCTCTCGCGGCTGTACGAGCCGACGCAGGAGCCCCAGGTGCTGATCTTCCTGAACGTGGCCACCCTGGAGCGGCACTGGCTGGGCCACATCCCGGAGCTGATGGAGCGCGCGGTGAGCGTGGCGGGCAGCCTGGCCGCGGTGGCGGCGGAGGAGCGCCTGCCCGTCGGCCTGATCGCCAACGGCGTGCTGCCCGGCTCGGATCAGCCCCTGCGCCTCCTGGCCGGCCGCAGCCCCGACCAGCTCGTGCGCATTCTGGAGCTGCTGGCCGCGGTCACGCCCTTCGCCTCCGCGCCGATCGAGGAGATGCTGCTGCGCGACGCGCCGCGGCTGCCCTGGGGCGCCACGCTGGTCGTGGTGACGGCCATCGCACACGAGGGATTGCTGGCCGCGCTGCTCGAGCTTCGCCGCGCGGGGCGCAAGGTGCTGCTCTTCACCCTGGCCGAGGCGCCGCCCGCGGCCGTGCTGCCTGGCATCACGGTCTATCACCTGCCCCACCTGGTGGACGACGTGATCGCGCCGCGGCTGGTGCAGGCGTAGCCCTCGCCCGTGGGAAATAGGATGTAACGTTGCTGCTCACGAATCGCCGGATCGCGCTGCTGCACCTGCTCCTAGCGGGCATGACCGCGGCATGGCTCACGCCGTTCCTCACCCTGGTGTGGCCGGCCGGCCTCTCGCCCTGGGCGGGATTCGCCGCGCTCCTCGGCGGCCTGCTGGCGTGGATGCTGTTCATGGAGCTGCTCAGCCGGCGCTTCGAGTCGCCCCAGTATGACGTGCTGGCGCTCGGGGCCCTCCTCGTGGTCGGCCTGGTGCTCGTGCGCGTGGTGCTCTTCCCCGGCGGGCCGCCCTGGTCGCTGGCATGGGTGGGACGGGCGATCGACACGATGAGCGATGTGGGGGGCGCCGAGCGCGGGCTGCCGCGCGCGATCACGCTGCTGGTTGTCAACCTCGTGCTGTGGCAGCGCGCGTCCGCGGCCACCTCGCGGGACCTCCATTTCTTCGGGGTGGGCCTCTCGTTTCGCATCGGGCTGCTGCTGGTGGTGCTGGGCGGCGGGCTGGCCGGCGCGCTGCGGGGGACCGCGCCGCTATCGATGTTCTGGCTCTATCTCGCCCTGGGCCTGTCGGCTGTCGCGGTCAGCCGCGTCTCGCAGAAGGCCATCGGCGCGCAGAGCACCGGCCGCATCCTCCCCGCGGGACGGGTGGCGCAGACCCTCCTCGCGGTGGGCGCCGCAGTCGGGGCCAGCTGGCTGCTCTCGCTGGCCTACACGCAGGACACCCTCATTCGATTCCTGCGCCTGTTCGCGCCGGTCTGGCGGATCCTGCGTCCCGTGCTGCTCGCGGCGATCCTGTTCCTCGCGCGGCTCCTCGAACCGCTGCTGGTGTGGGTGGAGGCGCTGGCCGAACGCCTCATGGCGGGAAACCCGATCATGACGCAGGACCAGGGGCCCATCATCGGCGCGGCGCCCGACCCCAGCCAGGGCGACGCCCTGGGCCGGCTGCAGCTCGACACGCTGCGGGACATCCTGATCATCGTGTTTGCGGTGCTGGCAGTGGCGCTGCTCGTCGGTTTCCTGCTCGTCTATCTGGAGCGGGTGCGCAGGGGCGGGGTGCGCGGAGAAGGGGAGGAAGAAGGCCAGGAGCCGGCCTCGTTCGGTGGCGGCATCCTCGGCCGGACGATGGGTGCGCTGCGCCACGCGAGGGGGATGGTGCGCCGCTTCGGCGTGGGCCGCGATCTGCTGGCCGCCATCTCCGTGCAGAACATCTACGCCAACCTGTGCCGCCTGGCCCGCGAGCGCGGGGCCCCGCGACCGCCCAGCCAGCCGCCCGACGCGTACCTGCCCACGCTGCTCCGGGTCTTCCCCGGCGGCGAGGAGCAGCTGGGGCGCATCACCGCGGCGTACATGCGGGTGCATTACGGCGACCACCCCGTCCGCGCGGAGGAGCTCGCCGCGCTGCGCGAGGATTACCGGGTGTTGCGCGAAGGTGACCGCCCGCCAAACAGCGATTGAAATCGCGCCTGAAGTGCGTTCAACTCTCACGTGCCCGGCACGTGAATGACCAATTACCAGGGGCGCTCCGCCTGCAAGTGCCCGGACGCTGACGTCGGGGCGGTGTGTTATACTACCGGCCAGACCATGCGGGCACGTGAGGCGTGAGGGCGGGGGATCATGGGCTTCGATCGAGGGCCTGATTCTGCTCCTTGCGGGCGGGTTCTGGAACTTCACCACGGATCAAGAAGGAGGGTCTTTTGACAGCGGAGTCATCGGGCAACAAGTTCTTGCGGGTGCTGGGCATCATTCTGCTCAGCCTGGCCGTCCTAATGACGTTGTTGGGCGGCATCGGTACAACGTGCGTGGCGTTTGCCGCGGAGAGGTTTGGGGGCAGCATGGCGAAGCTGGCGCCGGTGAAGCCCATCTTCCAGGCGCTCGTAGTCATCTCCATCGCGGCCGGCATCTTCGGGCTGTTGGCCACCATCCGGCTCGCTCGGGGGCGGCGCGGCGTGATCAACCAGGTGCTCGCCTTCCTGGTCGTCGCGGGCGCGGCCTCGGCGGTCCAGTACTACTATTCGCTGACCCTGCGCGGCTCGACCGCACCGAACAACGTGCGGCTGTACGTGACCGTGCTGGCGCTGGTCGCCATGCTGATCTACCGCCTGCCGGGGATGTGGGACAAGGTCGGCTATGAGCGTGCGGGCGGCAGCGGCAAGGGCGCGGGACTGGCCGGCGGCGCCGCGCTGTGCCTGTGCGGCGCGATCACCCTGACCACGCCGCTGTGGGCCGGCCCGACGCACATGGTGGACGGCTTCAACACCGTCGAGGTGCTGGGGTGGCAGTTGCTCGTGCTGGGCAGTGCGCAGCTGCTCGGCGGGATCGGCCTGCTTATTGCGCCGCTGGTGCGTCGCGGCGAAGTGGTCGCGAAGGTCGAATCCATCTAGCACGCACAAACAGAGGGGCTCATGCCACACGGCATGAGCCCCTCTGTCCCCCAGACTCTCCTCAACCCCCCAAATGAACGATGATATCTATGATGATTGCGTCAGTCTGGTCCGAGGCCGCCCCGGCGCTGGCGCCGCAGCGGCCTCATCTGAATGGTTAGCTATTGCCTGTCTTACCGCACTGAACCACGGCGGAAGAGGTTCACGATGGCCAGCAGGACGATGGCGCCCAGCAGGGAGATCAGCAGACCCGACAGGCTGAAGTCGCCCTGGTTGATCGTCGCGCCGCCCAACAGCGGGGTGATGATCCAACCGGCCAGCAGCGAGCCCACGATGCCGACGATGATGTTCAACAGCGGACCCTGCTGCGCATCGGTGCGCATGATCATGCTCGCAATCCAACCCAACAAACCACCGACGATGATCCAGACCAGGAAGTTAATCATTCTCTCTCTCCTATGACTCTGATAAGTTGCTTCGTGTCTTGCGCTCAGTGCGCTCGCACACTCAAGCTTATGGCGTTAGCTTATCATGCCACAGGGGCCCTGAACATCAGCCCGCGGCTGATGGCCGCATCGGACTCGCGGCCGGCGCCGTGTCGGATTTGTCTGACACGGCGCCGGAAGTCCCTGGATCAGGAGTCGTTTGTTAGATCAGCAGCCGCACCGGCTCTTCGAGCGCCTTTTTCAGCGCCTGCATGAAGCGCGCGGCCTCCGCACCGTCGGTCACGCGGTGGTCCGCGGAGATGGTGGCCTTCATGCGCTGCCCCGCCACGACCTGCCCCTCGGCATTCACGACCGGGACCTTCTGCACCGCGCCCACGGCCAGGATCGTTGCCTGGGGCGGGTTGATGATGGCGATGAACTCGTCCACGTCGAACATCCCCAGGTTGCTCATGGTGAACGTTCCGCCCACCATCTCGTCGGGCTTCATCTTGCCGTCGCGCGCGCGGGTTGCCAGGTCGCGCGTCTCGCGCGCCACCTGGGCCAGCGGCTTCTTATCCACGTCGCGCACGACCGCGGTGACCAGGCCGTTCTCCCGCGCGACCGCGTGGCCGATGTTCACCTGGTTGTGCACCCGGATGCCCTCGGCCGACCACGAGGCGTTGATCCTCGGGAACTCGCGCAGCGCGATGGCTGCAGCCTTCTGGACCAGGTCGTTGACCGAGATCTTGTCCGTCTCCGGCAGCACCGCGTTCAGCTGGCTCCGCAGCGCCATCGCGGCTTCCATGTCGATGTCCATCGTGACGTAGAAGTGCGGCGCGGTCTGCTTGCTCTCCGTCATTCGCTTGCCGATGGTCTGGCGGATGCCCGACAGCGGCTCGACGGTGTAGTCCGCGCCCGATGGTTCGTACGACGGCGTCGGGATAGGCGGGGGCGCGGCCACCTGCGGTGCCTTATCGCGTTCCTGCAGGTGCGTCTCGATGTCGCGCTTGATGACGCGGCCCATCGGGCCGCTGCCCTGCACCTGGCGCAGGTCGATGCCTAATTCGGCCGCCATGCGCAGAGCGACCGGCGATGCAAGCACGCGACCACCTTCCGCCGCCTCAGGCGCGGCCGGCTCGGAGATCGCAGCGGCCCCTTGAGGAGCTTCTCGTTCTGCCTCGCTTGCATCGGCGCTCTCTGCGGCCTCTGTGGCTGCAGATGCGCCCGTGTCGGACACGCCCAGCGCGGCCAGGTCGACCTTCTCTCCCTCCGCACCGATGACGCCGATCGGCGCGCCGATCAGCGCGGACTCGCCGGCCTCCACCAGGATCTGCAGCAGCACGCCGCCGCGGAACGCAGGAACCTCCACCGTGGCCTTGTCGGTCTCGACCAACAGGATGGTCTCGCCTTGGGTGATTGCCTCGCCCGGCTTCTTCAGCCACTCGCTCAGCTTGCCCTCAGCCATATCGAAGCCCAGCTTGGGCATGGTAATCAGTTCAGCCATGACTCCCTCTCCCCTACTTCAGGTACATCACGTCTTTGACGGCGTTGATGACGTCCTGCGTCTGAGGCAGGGCCATCTGCTCCAGGCGGCGATTGTAGGGCAGCGGGACCTCGGCCTGGGCAACCCGCCGCACGGGCGCATCCAGGTAGTCGAACGCCAGCTCCGTGACCCGGCTGGAGATCTCCGCGCCGATGCCGTATGCACGCCAGCCCTCTTCCACGACGACCATGCGGTTGGTCTTCTTGACCGACTCGACGATGGGGCGCGTGTCCAGCGGGCGCAGCGTCCGCAGATCGATGACCTCGGCGTTGATGCCTTCTCCGGCCAGCTTCTCCGCCGCCTCGAGCGAAATCTGCAGCCCCTTGGAGTAGGAGACGATGGTGACATCGTCGCCCTCGCGCTTCACGTCGGACACGCCGATGGGGACGAGGAAGTCCTCATCATCCGGCACCTCGCCCTTGGTCTGGTACAGCGTGGAGTGCTCGATGAAGAGCACCGGGTCGTCGTCCCGGATGGCGGCCTTGAGCAGGCCCTTGGCATCGGCCGCGGTGCACGGCGCCACGACCTTGAGGCCGGGGAAGTGCGCGAAGATGACGTCGGGCGTCTGCGAGTGGGTTGCGCCGAGCTGCCGGCCGCCGCCGCCCACCGTGCGGATCACCATCGGAACGGTGATCTGGCCGTTGAACATGTAGTGCAGCTTGGCTGCGTGGTTGACGAGCGCGTCCATGGCCAGGAAGAGGAAGTTGATCGTCATGATTTCTGCCACCGGCCGCAGCCCGGCCAGTGCCGCGCCGGCCGCCGCACCGACGATGACGCCCTCGGCAATCGGTGTGTCCTTGATGCGCTTCTCGCCGAATTCATCGAGGAAGCCGCGGGTGACCGCGTACGTGCCGCCCCACTGGCCGATCTCCTCGCCCATGATGAACACGCGCTCGTCGCGGTACATTTCCTCGCGGAGGGCCTGGCTGATGGCCTCACGAACTGTCATGCGTGCCATGTTTGACTCCCCTCCTTATTGATGGCCCATCGGGTTGACGAAGACGTGTTCGCACAGGGCCGCATCATCCGGTTCCGGGCTTTCTTCAGCGAACTTCACGATTTCGACCAGCTCTTCTTCCACGGATTCGGCAATCGCTTTCGCGTCCTCCTCCGTGAACATGCCCTGCTCCGTCATCTTATCGGCCAGACGCAGGATCGGATCGCGGGCGCGCCATTCCTCGATCTCGGCCTTAGAGCGGTAGCGCTCCGGGTCGCCCATCGAGTGGCCGACGTAGCGGTAGGTCATGGCCTCGAGCAGAACGGGGCCTTCCTCGCGCGCGAGGTCGAGGGCCTCACCGATGACCTGGTACGTCTCGAAGACGTCCTGGCCGTTCAGCTGGCGGTGGGCGATGTCGTAGGCGCAGCCCTTGGTGTAGATCTCGGAGACCGCGGACGCCTTGCCGACCTCGGTGCCCATGCCGTACTGGTTGTTCTCCACCAGGAAGACGACGGGCAGCTTCCAGACCGCGGCCAGATTGACCGACTCGTGGAAGTAACCGATGTTGGTCGTGCCTTCACCCAGCACACACAGCACGGCGTCCGGCTTCTCGTTGTAGCGGATCTCGATCCCCACGCCGGTTGCCAGCGGCAGGTGGCCGCCGATGATGGCGTGGCCGCCCCAATAGCGATGCTCTGCGCTGGCCAGGTGCATCGACCCGCCCTTGCCGCCGCTCACGCCGGTCGCCTTGCCCAGCAGCTCGGCCATGACCGCCTTGGGATCGAGTCCCCGCGCGATGGCCCATCCGTGGTCGCGGTACGCGGTGAACATGTGATCCGTCGCGCGCAATGCCTTGCACCCGCCTACGGCAATGGCTTCTTCACCGATGTAGAGATGCAGAAAGCCGCCGATCTTGCCCTCGGCGTAAAGCTCCGCCGATTTCTCCTCAAACCGCCTGATCAACACCATCTGGCGGTAGAGCTCGAGTAGATCGTCGCGTGATAACGCTTTGACCACTGATGACCCTCCTTCGTGAGATGATACCCTGAATGATACCTGTCGGGCGTGTGCAGATGGCCTCTGCTGCGCTGCACCGCGCCCAGAGACTTCCGAGGTCTTTCGAAGACTCCGATCCACCAGTCTACGCGCGCAGCGCGGCCGTGGCTGTTGGCGGCACTACCTTAAAGCAGATCGGCCAGCAGGTTCATCGGCACGACGGCCGCGCCGACGACGCCCGGGCCCGTATGGACGCCCAACACAGGCGACACCCGCAGCGTCTCAACCTTCGCAACGTTCAGCCGCTGCCCGATCTCCCGGGCCAGCGCCTCGGCCTGATCCGCGATCTGGCCGTGCATGATCGTGACCCACAGGGGCGTGTCCGCGTAGATCTGGTGCAGGTGGCCTGCGATGTTCTGCAGCGCACGCGGCAGGGAGCGGCTGCGGCCCGTGTTGTTGTACTTGCCGTCCTGGTGGTCCACGCTGATGACGGGCTTCAGGTGGAGCAGCGTGCCCGCCAGGGCCTGCACGCGGCCGATACGGCCGCCCTTGGCCAGGTACTCCAGCGTTTCGAGGGTGAAGATGACCTCGGTGTGGGCGCGGATTTCCTTCAGCCGTTCCTGGATCGCGTCCATGGTCCAGCCGGCCCGGTGACCCATCGCAGCGGCCAACACCTGGTACCGCTCGCCGCCGGAGAGGGTCAGCGTGTCCCAGAGGCTCACCTTGGCCCGGTCTTCGACGTGCTCGCTGCCGGCGCGCGCGGCCTCGAGCGTCCCGCTCAAGCCGGATGAGATATGCACGGAGAAGATTTCGTCGTCTTCTGCGGCGAGCTTCTTGTAGATCTCGGCAAAGATGCCGGGGGAAGGCTGCGCGGTCGTGGGGATTGCGGGATACATCGACCTCAACCGATCGTAGAACTCGTCGGGGGTGAGGTCGATCGAGTTGGCCTCCCCCTCGGGGAACTGGATGAACAACGGGGCCTGGGTGATGCCCAGGCTCTCGAGCTCCGCGCCCGGCATATCGGCCGCGCAATCCGTCACGATCTTCATTAGTCTCCTTCTCCTTCTGACACCTGGCAGACGTTCCTATAATCTAAACATTGTACCATACTCAAGGTCGCGAAACACATCAAATGCGAGGTCTTCACAGCCAATCGAACGGGAAGGGGAAGCTGCCATTCTGTTCTGGGGCCGGTGTTGCCGTATGATGGCAGTGACCAATCAGGAGGCTGCCATGACCACACCTTGCGGGTTCGAAATCGTACGCGTGCAGGCGATCCCGGAACTCAACTGCCACGCCACCCTCTACCGCCATGTCCGGACGGGCGCGGAGCTGCTGGCCGTCACCAACGACGACGAGAACAAGGCGTTCGGCGTCGCGTTTCGCACGCTGCCGCCCGACGACACCGGCGTTCCCCACATCCTGGAACACGCGGTGCTGGGCGGTTCCCGCAAGTACCCGGTCAAGGAGCCGTTCGTCCAGTTGCTCAAGAGCTCGCTGGCCACGTTCATCAACGCGATGACGTTCCCGGATAAGACCGTCTATCCCGTCGCGAGCCAGAACCTGCAGGATCTCTACAACCTGGTCGACGTCTACCTGGACGCGGTCTTCGACCCGCTGCTTTTGGAGGAAACGTTCCAGCAGGAGGGGTGGCATCACGAACTGGACGGCCCCCAGGCGGCGCTGGCCTACCGCGGCGTGGTCTTCAACGAGATGAAGGGCGCGATGGCGCGGCCCGAGGCCGTGCAGGCGCGTGAGGCGGAGCGCGTCCTTTTCCCCGACAACGCGTACGGTCGTGCGTCAGGGGGCCTGCCCGAACGCATTCCCGACCTGACCTACGAGCAGTTCGTGGCGTTTTACCGCACCTACTACCACCCCTCCAACGCGCGCTTCTTCCTGTACGGCGACCTGCCGGTGGACGAGATGCTGTGCCGCATCGATGCGCGGCTGGCCGGCTTCGAACGGGCCGAGGTTCCCGCTGGCATCGCCCTGCAGGCCGCGCCCGCGAGCGCCGCGCGCGTCACTGCGCCCTACGTGGCCGGCGCGCTTGCTGCCACAAGCCCTGCCGACCGCCCGCGCGCGTACGTGACGGTCAGCTGGGTGATGGGGCCGCAGGACGATCCTGTCGAGGTGATGAGCGCGGACATCCTCTCCTACATTCTGACCGGTTCGCGCGCCTCGCCACTGCGCAAGGCACTCGTCGAGTCAGGGTTGGGCGAAGATGTGACGGCGGTCCATCTGTCCGGGCTCCGCCAGATCGGATTCTCCTCAGGGCTGAAGGGCGTGACGCCCGAGAACGCAGCCAGGGTCGAGCCACTCATCCTGGAAACCCTGGAGGCGCTGGCCCGCGACGGGATCGACCCGGAGATGGTCGCGGCGGCCATGAACACGATGGAGTTCGGCCTGCGCGAGAACGATGCGTTCGGCGGGCAGCGCGGCATCTCGCTGATGTTGTTCGCGCTCGCGACCTGGCTGCACGACGGCGACCCCTTCAGCCTGCTGGCGTTCGAGGCGCCACTGGCGGCCGTGAAGGCCAACCTGGCCGCAGACCCGCGCTACTTCGAGGCCATGGTCCGGCGCTGCCTGCTGGACAACCCTCATCGGGTCACCGTGACGCTGCTGCCCGATCCCGACCTGCGCTCCCGCCAGGATGCAGAGGAGCGCGGGCGCCTGGAGCGCACGCGGGCTGCGCTTAGCGACGCGGAGGTCGCGGCCCTGGTCGAGCAGACCGCCGCGTTCAAGGCCAAGCAGCAGCAGGCCGACAGCCCCGAGGCGTTGGCGACCCTGCCCGCCTTGCGCCGGTCCGACCTGGAGCGCATCATCCGCACCATCCCGCTCGAGGAGGAGCGGCACGCGGACGTGCCCGTCCTGGTTCATGGGCTGCCCACCAACGGCATCGTGTACCTGGACCTGGGCTTCAACCTGCGCGGCCTCGATCCGCAGGACCTGCCGCTCCTGACCGTGTTCGGGCGTGCACTGCTCGAGATGGGCACGGAGCGCCAGGATTACGCGCGGCTGGCGATGCGGATCGGCCGCGAGACGGGCGGCCTTCACCCGTCAACGTACGTCTCGGAGGCGCGCGAGGGACTGGCGCCGCCCGCTTACCTGTTCCTGCGAGGCAAGGTGATGGCGCCACAGGCGCCCCAGCTGCTGGCGATCCTGTCGGATGTCCTGCTCACCGGCCGGCTCGACGACCGCGACCGGTTCCGCCAGATCGTGCTGGAGTCGAAGGCCCGCCGTGAGTCCTCGCTCCTCTCGCGCGGCAACGGCTTCGCCGCGGGGCGGCTGGCCGCGCACTTCACCGAGGTGGGCTGGATCGACGAACAGATCGGCGGGGTGGCCGGCCTCCAGGCCGTGCGCGATCTGGCGGACGCAGTGGAGCACGACTGGTCCTCCGTGCTCGCGCGGCTGGCGCGCGTGCGCGCCGCGCTGGTGCGCCGCGCGGCCATCGTCGCCAACGTCACGCTCGAGCCGGACGCGCAGCCCGCGTTCATGCCCGCGCTGGCAGACCTGCTCGCATCGCTGCCTGAGGGAGGGGTGCTGCGGCCCGCGTCATGGGCGCCGCCCGCCCTACCTCTCCGCGAAGGTTTCACCGTGCCCAGCCAGGTCAACTACGTGGGGAAAGCGGCCGTTCTGCACCGTGCAGGCCGGCCCCTGCACGGATCCGTCCTGGCGATCAATGCGTACCTGAACACGACGTGGCTGTGGGAGAAGGTGCGCGCGCAGGGCGGCGCGTACGGTGCACACGGCGGGCTCGATCTCCTCTCCGGCCTGTACACCTACACGTCGTATCGCGATCCCAACGTCCTGCGTACCCTGGACAACTACGACGGGACCCCGCACTTCCTGCGTAGCCTGGCGCCGGACGACGATGAGGTCACGAAGGCCGTCATCGCGGCCACCGGCAAGCTGGACCGCCACCAACTGCCCGCGGCGAAGGGCTTCACCTCGCTGAGCCGCGTCCTGACCGGCCGGACCGACGCCTGGCGCCAACAACTGCGCGACGAGTTGCTCAGCACGACGTCCGCCCACTTCGGCGCGTTTGCCGATGCGCTGGAGGAGGTGGCGCGTGCGGGGCACGTGGTCGCGCTCGGCTCGGACCAGGCGCTGCAGGCCGCGGAGGCCGAGCGCCCAGGCCTGTGGGGCAGCGTGACCGCGCTGCTGTAAGTCACACAGCCGGCTGGCGCTGAGGTTCAATGCCAACGGCTGATATGTAGCGCGGGCGCCGTCTGCGTTACCAGTAACCTGCATCAGCAGTCTGGCCTGCCGGCGGCGGTTCCAAACCGTCGCCGGTCTTCCCCTTCCGATAAAAATGGGTATTGACAAGCGTCCGGCCGCGTGATATAGTGTCGTCGTAACATCTGTTCATCGAGTGAGCAAATGCTCACCTTCCCGGGAACGGAATGGCCCATGAACGACCTGCGGCTGCTGACCAAGATCGCGACCCTCTACTACACCAACGACCTCACGCAAGAGGAGATTGCCGACCGGCTGGGCCTCTCGCGCCAGAAGGTCGGGCGCCTCCTCAAGCAGGCCAAGCGCGAGGGGGTCGTGCAGATCTCGATCCACTCGCCCCTGCTCTTCTCCGCCGAGCTGGAGTACCAGCTGGAGCAATGCTTCGGACTGGCCGAGGCCCTCGTGGTGGAGCCCCGCGCGGACACCGAGAGCGCGATCAAGGAGGCGATCGGCGAGGCGGCGGCCGGCTTCCTGCCGCGGCGCATCGTCAACGGCGACATCATCGGCATCTCGTGGAGCAGCGTGCTGTTGGAGTGCGCGCTGCGGCTGGAACGTACGGAACGCAAGAAGATTACGGTCGTCCAGATGAACGGCAGCCTGGACCGCAGCAGCTATTCGACCCGTGCGGAATACATCATCCATCGCATCTCGCAGGCTTTCGGAGGTGAGGCGCAAAGCCTGGTGGCGCCGATGCTCGTCGACCGGCCCGAGATCAAGGACAGCCTGCTGACCGATTCGCGCATCGCGGCCACGCTGGACCTGGCCAGCCGGACAACCGTGGCGCTCTTCGGCGTCGGCAACGTGTCGGAGCAGTCCTCTCTGTACAAGGCCGGCTACGTGGATGACGCGATGCTGGCCCACCTGCTGGCCGCGGGCGCGGTGGGCGACATCTGCGGCCGCTTTTTCGATGCGGAGGGCGTCCCCTGTGCGCCGGACATCGCGGAGCGCACGCTTGCGGTGGACCTCGACGTCCTGCGACGCACGCGGCTCTCGGTGGCCGTCGCAGGCACCCTCGCGAAGATCGATGCGATCCTGGCCATGCTGGCCGGGCGCTACTGCAACGTGCTGATCACCGACGTGGCAACCGCGCAGACACTGCTGGAGAAGACGTGAGCGCGGATCCCGCCCGCCTGGCGACCGGCCTTCCGCACGGATCGCCGCCCGCGGCTGGTCGCGCCGTATCGCTGCGGTCACGCTGCCGCGATCTGCCGGCGGCCGTCGCGTACCTGGCGCCCTCGCTGGTGGTCTTCTCGGTCTTCGTCTTCTTCCCCCTCCTCTTCACGGCCTACCTCAGCCTGACCAAGTGGAACATGATCTCGCCCAACCGGGCGTTCGTCGGCCTGAAGAACTACTCGCAGATCCTGTTCCGTGATCCGCTCTTCTGGAAGGTTCTGCGCAACACCGCGGTCTTCTCGGTCACGGTGGTTGTGGTGGCCATGATCCTCGGCCTGGCACTGGCGCTCCTCGTGAATCAGCCGCTGCGCGGCCGGACAGTCTACCGCGCAGGCATCTTCTCGCCCTACATCACCAGCACGGCGGCGATGGCGCTGGTCTGGCTCTGGATCTTCGACCCACAGTACGGGCTCATGAACAGCCTGCTCAAGCTCATCGGCATCAAGGGCCCGTACTGGCTCGCTTCTACGACCTGGGCGCTGCCCGCGCTGATCATCATGACCATCTGGCGCTTCGTCGGATACGACATGCTGATCTTCCTCGGCGGCATCCAGAGTCTTTCCTCCGAGCTGCTGGAGGCAGCCCGCATCGACGGCGCAAACGACTGGCAGGTCTTCGCGCACATCACGTTCCCGCTGCTGTCTCCGACCACCTTCTTCATCGCGGTCACCTCGTTCATCACGATGTTCCAGAACTTCGAGACCGTGTACGTGATGACCGCGGGCGGGCCGGTGAACAGCACCAACATGATGGTGTACTACCTGTACCAGCATGCGTTTCAGTTCTTCGAGGCGGGGTATGCCTCGGCCCTGGCAATGGTTCTTTTCGTGATCGTCATCGCGCTCACCGCCATCCAGGTGCGGGTGTCGGGTGAGTGGGTGCACTATTGATCGCATATCGGCAGAGGAACCTTTCATGAACCGTTCGGCCACAATCCCATGGCGGCGCCTGAGCCGGTCCCTGCTATCGCACGGGCTCCTGATCCTCGCGCTGCTGATCGTGATTGTCCCGGTGGCGTGGACGGTTTCCACCTCGCTCAAGCCCGCGGCGGAGGTGTACGCGTATCCGCCGCGCTGGATTCCCAGCCAGCTGGTCTGGCAGAACTACGTCGATGCGTGGAACGCCGCGCCGTTCGACCGGTATGCGATCAACAGCATCATCGTGACCGGCACGATCATGGTGAGCCAGCTCATCTTCGGTGCGCTCGCGGCCTACGTCTTTGCCCGCCTGGAGTTCCCGGGCCGGGATCTGATCTTCATCGCCTTCCTGTCGACGATGATGGTGCCGACGCAGGTGCTGGTGGTGCCCACCTTCCTGATCTTCAACGTGTTCGGTTGGATCAACGAGTACCCCGCCCTGATCGCACCCTTTCTCGTGAGCGCGTTCGGCGTGTTTCTGATCCGCCAGAGCTTTCTGACCGTGCCGCAGGACCTGGTGGACGCTGCGCGCATCGACGGCGCGGGCCACGGCAGGATCATCTGGAACGTGCTCATACCGGTTTCGAAGCCCGCATTCGTGAGCTTCGCGTTGTTGACCTTCACCTGGCGCTGGAACGACTACTTCTGGCCGCTCATCATGACCAACTCCACCAACATGCGCACGCTGCCGGTCGGCCTGGTCTTCCTGCGCACCTCGGAGGGCAGCATCAACTGGAACGTCGTCATGGCCGCGACGGTCTTCGTCATCGCGCCGATCATGCTGCTCTTCGTGCTGCTCCAGAAGTACTTCGTCCAGGGGGTGACGCAATCCGGCATCAAAGGCTGATCCGCCTTTTGGTTGCACGCTCAAGCCACTCAGGCATCTCGTTCAAGGAGGATGAACATGTCGGCAATATTCGCTCGAATTTCCCGGCTCGCCGCAGTGATGTTGGTTCTCGCCATCATCGCCGGCTGTGCACCAGCTGTCGCGCCGGCTCCAGCAGAGCCGGCGCCCGCCGCAGCGCCCGCCGCAGCGGCGACTACCGCTCCCGCAGCACCGGCTGAGCCGGCTGCGGCGCCCGCTGCACCCGCGGCGCAACCCGTCGAGGTCACCTTCTGGGCTGCCCTGGGCGGCAACAACGGCACGATCCTCGAAGGCTTCGTCAACGCATACAACGAGTCGCAGAACGAGGTCAAGGTCAAGTACGAATTCCAGGGCGCGTATGCAGACACCGAGCAGAAGTTCCTGGCAACGCTCGCAGGCGGCCAGGTGCCGGATCTCGTCATGCTGGAGATCTCCCGTATCCCCGGGTTTGCCAACAGCGGCGCGCTGTTGCCCCTCGATGACCTCGCGGCCGGGCCGGACGGCATCGACCTGAACGACTTCGCCGCGGGCCTGCTCGCGGAGAGCAAGATCGGCGGCAAGCTGTACAGCCTGCCCCAGGCGCGCTCGATGCCGGTCTTCTACTACAACAAGGATATGTTCGAGGCCGCGGGCATCGACGCAACCGAGGCGCCCAAGGACTGGGCGGCCATCCGCGATGCCGCAATCAAATTGACCAAGGCCGACGGCTCCGCGTACGGCTGGGGCCTCCAGATCGGCAATCCCTGGTGGTACTTCCAGGAGGCCGTGGAGAACTACGGCGCCGAGGTCTCGGTCCAGGAAGGCGATAAGTGCACCGCAACTTTCAACTCGCCCGAAGCCGTCGAAGCGCTGCAGTGGTGGTATGATCTGGTCTACGTGGACAAGGCCGCCAAGATCTACCCCGGCCAGGGGCTGACGACCTGGGAAGCGCTGCAGGCTGACTTCATCAGCGGCAAGATCGGCATGATGTACATCACCACCGGCTGGATGGGCAACATCAAGAAGAACTCCCCGTTCGAGGTGGGCGTAGGGATGCTGGCGGCCGGCCCAACCGGGGTGCGTCGTGCTCCGACCGGCGGTAATGGCATCGCGATCCCGGCCAAGGCTCCCGCGGACCGGCAGGCTGCGGCGTGGACGTTCCTCAAGTGGCTGACCGACACGCCTCAGACCGCGTCGTGGGCCAAGCAGACCGGCTACATGCCGCTCCGCCTCTCGGCCATGGACGATCCTGAGCTGAAGGCGTACTTCACCGAGAACCCCACCTTCGAGGTGGCCGTCGCACAGATGCAGTATGCCAGCCCGTTCCCGTGCATCAAGCTGCATCCGAAGACCGAATCCACGGCCGACGTGCTGTGGGAGCGCATCTTCGTGGCACAGGAGCCGGTGCAGAAGGTCACCGATGAGGTGGCCAAGCAGATCCAGGAGCTCGTCGACACGATGGAGTAAGGAGCTGTCGCCATCGTGATGACGCTATCGTAATGACGCCATCATGATGGCGCTGCATTGATGCGGACAATCCGAATGTAGCCATCAGCGAAGGCATCCTGAGCGGAGTCCCGGCCAGAGAGTGGCCGGGACGGAGTCGAAGGACGCCGAAGCGGGCATGTACTGGTCGCCTCCTTCGACTACGCAGCGCGCTGCCGCTGCTCCGCTCAGGATGCTCCTGCCCGCGTGGAATCGCTGGTCTCGGAGTCTTCTGCAGCAACGGGTTGGCTTGTCCGCCATCACCCGATGCGCAGCGGGGACGTTTCGAGCACTCGTTCAGGAGGTCAGTGTGGCCATAGTGGCAATCGTAGGTGCAGGCCTGATGGGCACTGCAACGGCCTACCCGCTGGCCGACAACGGGCATACGGTGCGGTTGGTTGGCACACACCTGGATCGCGAGATCATCGACCGTTGTCGTCAACAACACTTCCACCCCCGGCTGCAGCGCGATCTGCCGCCAGGCCTGCGCGCGTACTACGTCGAGGAGATCGCCGAGGCCCTCGATGGCGCGGAGATCATCGTCAGCGGCGTCAACTCGCACGGCGTGCACTGGATCGGGCGCACGATCGGCCCGCATCTGCGAGCCGGCCAACGCATCGTCGCGGTGACGAAAGGGCTGGAGGCCGCAGCGAACGGCGATCTCGTCATCCTGCCCGACGTGCTGGCCGCGGAGCTGCCCGCGGTCATCCGCGGCGAGGTATCGGTGGCCGCCATCGGCGGCCCGTGCATCGCAGGCGAGCTGGCCGGCAGGCGCCACAGCTGCGTGGTGTTCGGCTCGCGTGATGCAGCGGCGCTCCGGGTACTGGCAGGGGCGTTCAGCACGCCGTACTATCATATCTGGACCACGACCGACCTGCTGGCGCTGGAGGTCGGCGCGGCGCTCAAGAACGCATGCACGCTGGCAGTGGGCGTGGCCGAGGGCATGCTCGATCGGGCCGGCGGCGTCGACGGCGCGGGCGCGCACATGTACAACCTCGCGGCAGCCGTGTTCGCGCAGGGCTGCAGTGAGATCGACCGCATGCTGGAGTTGCTCGGCGCAACGCGCGCGGCCGCGCTGGGCCTGCCGGGCGCGGGCGATTTCTACGTCACCGCCATGGGGGGACGCACCGTCCGGCTCGGACGCCTGCTCGGCCAGGGTCATACCTACACCGAGGCGCGGCGGATCATGGCCGGCGAAACACTCGAATCCGCGGAGATCCTGCGCACGCTGGGGACGGCATTTCCGCTCCTGACGGCCCGCGGGCTGATCGGACCGGATGACTTTCCGCTGCTGCGCTCCCTCGGACAGGCAGTGGTCGCGGATCTACCGATCGAATTCCCGATCCACGCGTTCTTTCGCACGCCGGCATTTGCAGGATGGCTGAGCCCACTTGCATGAGACGCGCAGCGGGGGAGCACGACACGGATCGCCAGGACTACCGCTGCTTTCAGGAAGGCGCCCGGCGTCTGGCCGCAGCCATGGAAGGTGTGCCCGACCAGACGCCCGTCTCCGCACAGCTCCATGAGTTTGCCATGCGGCAACTCGGCGTGCCTGCCCACCTGTTTTACACGCGGCCCGACATCCTCGTGCCCGGAGAGCTGGAGATCCAGCGCGCCTATGGGGTGGACGTAGCGTCGATCACGTACGACATCTACACGATCGAGGCCGAGGGATTGGGCCAGAAGGTGGTGTACAGCGCGGATTTCGTGCCGGACATGGACCGCAGCTCCCCGCTGATTCGCCATCCTGAGGACCTGCACCTGATCCGGACGCCGGACTTCGATCGTACCGGCCGCTTCAGCCAGGTCATCGAGATGTTCTCCCTCTTCAGGGAGCTGACCGGGCTTGAGCCCACCCTGGGCTTCACTGCGCCGTTCACCCTGGCGGCCAGCCTGCGGGGCATCGAGCAGCTCATCTCCGATATCTACGCCGACCCGCAGTGGGCGGCGGATCTGTTCGAGCGGCTGTGCCAGGAGGTGCTCGCACCCTGGATCATCCACCAGCACCGTAAGTTCCCCAACGCCTCCACGGTGCGCTGCGCAGATGCAACGGCGTCCGTCCCCATCGTCAACCTGCGCCTCCTGCGTGACTGGGCGGCGCACTACGTCGTGCGCCTGCGCGAGTTGACCGGCCTCCACGTGACCGTGGCCAACTGGGTCGGCGAATCGTTACTCAGGGACCCGGCGACCATGCTCGACCTCAAGCTGCAGGCCTGTCCCGAGGTCCTGCAGGGTCAGGATCCCGACGTCGAGCGCCTCGGCCCCGCGTTCTACCGGGCATACGCCGACAGCCGCGGCGTGCCCCTGACCCTGGGCATCGGCGCCGGATTCCTCGCCCAGGCCACCCCCGGGCAGATACGCGATCGCGTGCAGCACTACGTTCGTGCTGGCGGGCAAGCCGGACGCTTCTCCCTCTACCTCTGCAACGTGAGTGGTGCCACGCCGCCCGAGAACTTGCGGGCCGCGGTGGCTGCCGCGCGCTCGTAGCCGTCCGAAACAGATCGTCTCCCTTCAAGCCAATGTCGCATCGTCCGGGCGCGCGCAACTTTCGCACTTTCACCGTTCGCGCAGCACTTCTTCTTAGGATCTTCACAACTCTCCTGTATTCTCAGAGCATCACGAGCGGGAGCAACTGCTCCCGACGAGATTCTGAAAAACCCAGGAGGGTCCAAATGTTCAAGAAAACGTTGGCGATCGGCGCAGTGGCGCTGTTCACCCTTACTTCAACCGTCTTTGCGGCCAGTGCTGCGTCCGATGTGGCGCCTGGCAATCCGCCCCGCTGGGCACCGGGCTCGGCATCTGGCGCTCCGCGCTACAACGCACAGATCGACCCGGCACCGGCCGTTGGCGACCTGACGCCCCTCACCGAAGAGGAGATCTCTGCCCTGCAGTTCATGCGCGAAGAGGAGAAGCTGGCCCACGACGTATACATCACGCTCTACGAGAAGTGGGACCTGCGCCTCTTCAACAATATCGCTCGCAGCGAGCAGCAGCACACCGACGCGGTGGCCTATCTGCTCGAGCGCTACGACATCGACGACCCGGCTGCTGACACCGGGTTCGGGGAGTTCGTCAACTCGGACCTGCAGGCGCTGTACGACGATCTGATCGCCCAGGGCAGCAAGTCGGTCGAGGAGGCGCTGAAGGTCGGCGCGGCGATCGAAGAGATCGACATCATGGACCTGGAAGAGCGCCTTGCCGATGTGACGAACGCGGAAGTGAGCCGGGTCTTCGAGAACCTGACGTTCGGCTCCGAGAATCACCTGCGGGCCTTCGCGATGAACATCGAGACCCAGACCGGCGAGGCCTACGCCCCGCAGTACATGGTCCAGGCTGACTACGATGAGATCGTGGATGCCGACGGCCCCATGGGCGGCGCCATGGGCGGCCGGGGAGCAGCGGGCGGCCGCGGTGGCCGCGGCGGACGCGGGTTCTAGTCCACAGAACCGCATTGACCCTGTAACACCACCGGGGGCAGCCGTCACGGCTGCCCCCGGTTGCGTTTAACGTTGTGTCGTTTATGATTCTTCTGCGCTGCCCGTATCCTGACGGCGTTCTCCGCATTTATCTGATGAGTAGCATGGCCATGCACGCACCGATCGATGATCAACAAATCATCACCGCAGTCACTGCCTGCCAACGCGGCGAGGCCGGCGCGATCGAACAACTGTATGATCTGTACGCGGATCGCATGTATCGCTATCTGCTCGTACGGGTCGCAGATCCGGACATCGCGGCCGACCTGACGACCGAGTTGTTCCTGAAGGTGATCGAGCACGCGGGCCGGTTCCGGTTGCCGGCATCACATGCAGCAGCGAGCTTCAGCGCCTGGCTCTACCGGATCGCGGCAAACCTGGTGGCCGGACACTATCGGAAGGAACGGCGCCGGCCCTTGCTGAGCCTCGACGAGCAGGATGCGCAGCACGATCCATCGAGACCGCCCGACCGGGTGGCGGAAGACCGGGAAGAAGTAGCGGAGTTGGCGCAGGCCATGACGACATTGAGCGAGCAACAGCGCATCGTGCTCCACGCACGTTACATCGAAGCGATGAGCAACGCCGAGATTGCCGTGGCCCTGGGAAAGACCGAGGGCGCGGTCAAGGCTCTCCAGCATCGAGCCTTGCGATCCCTGGCCCGGGTGTTGGGCCGCCAGATAAGTTCAAGAAGGTCGTCATGAACAGCCATCGAGAAGCCTCAAGCCTGGACGAATGCCTGGAGCGCATCGCCCGCGGCGAATCTGCTGCGGAGTGCCTCGCTCGCATGGGAGACGATGCGGCCGCCATCGAGCCGCTCGTCGCCACGGCTGAGAGGCTGCAACGGGTGCGGGAGGCGCGGCTGAGCGACACGCAACGCCAGCAGGCACGCGCGACCCTGGCCACAGCGATGCGCCAGCAGGGCCGCCGGTCAGGCGCTGCCAGCCCCGTGCGGCCGGCGTTCCAGTGGCCGTGGGCATGGCAGCCCCGCTTCGGTGCGGCGCTGGCCGCAGTGGTAGCCGTCGTGCTGTTGGCGACGATGGCCTTCACCGCTGTGGCCGGCCAACCGGGCCAGGCCGCCTATGGGCTGCGCCTCGCGGTGGAGCGGCTGCCCGTGCTCCTTTCGCCGTCTGCCGAGCGCCGCGTGACCGCCGAGCTACGCCTTGCGGACCGGCGCCTGGCCGACGCGGAGGCTCATCTCCTCGAGGCAGGGAAGGCAGCGGTCCCGGCGCTGGACGCGCTGCTGGCAAGCCATGCGAGGGCCGCCAGCCAGGCGGATGGGTTGGGTGAGACGGAGCAGGCAGAGGTCCGGGCGCGCATTGCCACGCATGCACGCCTGCTGGCCGGGCTGTCTGAAACCGCGGCGGATGGGCAGGCAGCCGAGGCGTTCGAACGAGCTGCCATGGTGGCCAACCAGATCGCACTTCAGCTTGCAGCGGGCGCCAAGGGCGCCACCGAGCAGCACGGCCCACAGGAACCGCGCAGCAACGGCCCTGTGACGGGTCCGACGCAATCACCTGCAGGGCGGGCCACAACGGGTGGCGGCGCAACGGTCGCACCACGCCGGCCCACGGTCACGCCGGAACCGGAGGCGACGACCCCGGCGCCCGGGATGAACGCGAGCGCAACGCCGGCCATGCGGCGATGGGGCCCGGGCGCAGATATGACCGACATGCCCGGCCGCAGCACGGCGGTCCCGCCGGCGACGCCTGTTTCGACGAGGACGCCTGTGCCGCAGGCCACGCCGCAGGGTCCCGGCGGCGTCACGCCCACGCCGGGCCAACGCGCCACCGAGCACGTCGAGACCGCGACCCCGCCCGGCCCACAGGGCACCCCGGACGGCAACGGGCCGGGTCCACAGGGCCCGGGCGAAGGCCCGGCGCACGGCCAGCAGCCGGGCACGCCTGAAGCAACCGCTGTGCCTGCGGTGACGCCGGAGCCGCCGGACAGCGGTGCGATGCCGCCGGTCGAAGCCGGCACGTCGCAGCCCGCAGAAGGTCCGGCAGCGACGCCCCGCCGCCCATAGGGCGGAGCCTGCAGGGCACGTGCAGGACAGGAGACGCCATGCGCACGTACTGGAAGATCTGGCTTGTGCTGTCGGGACTCTGCAGCTTCGCCCTGGCCGGGGCGGGCGGGCTGGCCGCAGGCGGGGCTTGGGCCCTGGCTGGGCCGGCAGCCACGCTGCCGGCCACCTGCAGCGAACTGGTGCAGAACGGCGACTTCGAGTCCGGCGCGGTGGGATGGCAGCAGGCCAGCGCACAGGGCCATGTGCTGATCGGCGACTTCAACCCCCGATCGGGCGCCCTGGGCGCAGATCTCGGGGGCGCGAACCTCGCCGACGACCGGCTCAGCCAGGCCATCGATCTGCCCCCTGCGGTCGACCTGACCTTGACGGGGTGGTGGTTCCTCGACACCGCTGAGACGGCCGGGACCTTCGATACGTTGACCGTCTCATTGCTCCGGCCCGATGGGGCAACCCTGGCGACGCTTGCGACGCTCGACAACACGGCGATCGTGGGCGTCTGGGATGAACTGGCATTCGATCTGGGCCCCTACGCGGGCCAGAGTGTGGTCCTGCAATTCGCGGCCCGCACCGACCAGGAGAACATCAGCGAGTTCTTCCTGGATGACATCAGCCTGTGGGCCTGTCCCGCCGATGGAACGCCCACGCCCACCTTGACGGTTACCCCCGTAACCGCGACGCCAACGGCGACTGCCAGCGCGACAGCGCCCTCGCCGGCCCGGCGCCTATACTTGCCCCTGATCCTGAAATAGGAGGAAGACCCATGAAACGCTATCTGGTGGTTGTTCTGCTGCTGGCCCTGTGCCTGGTGCCTGTCACCAGCGCCGCTGCGACAGGTTCGGAGCCGGCCTACGACGTTCGCTTCACCGGCGTCATCGACGTCGTGCCGGCAGAAGAGGGCGATCCGTGGACGATCGCCGGCTATCAGGTTAACGTCGATGAAGAGACCCGCCTGCGCCTCACCCAGGGCCCGGCGGAGGTCGGTGATTGGGCTGCGGTCATCGCGGATCGGGACGGCGAGGGCGACCTGGTCGCCTCGCAAATCGTCGTGTCGCGACCGGAAGTCCGGCTCAAGGGCCCCATCGCGAGCATCCCGGACGGCCGGGTCGGCACCTGGGACGTTGCGGGCCAGGACATCGTCGTGACTGGGGACACCCGCTTCAACGAACGGGGCGGCCCCCTGGTCGTCGGTGGCTGGGCCGAGGTGTATGCGCTGGAAGAGGGTGGAGCGTTGACCGCGCTCCGCATCCGCAGCATCGAGTTCCAGGAAGAGGTCGAGATCTACGGCGTCATCCGGGCATTCTCCGATACCAGCTGGACGCTCAGCACGATCGATCTGGCCGTTGACGATGCGACGATGGCAACGGCAGCGCCTCAACTGGAACTGCTGGCCCACGCCGCGGCCACGATGGGGGTGAACGGATCGCTCCTGGCCCGGACGCTGCGCGTCTTCTGGCAGGAGCCGGGCGGCCTGCATCCCGCAGTGCAGTTCCGCGGCACGGTGGAAACGCTGCCTGGCGAAGGGCTCACCGGGGACTGGACCGTCAGCGGACGCACGGTGGTTGTGACCGAGGCGACGTCCATCATCCAGCTCAAGGCGGTGGTGGAGGTGGGCAGCACCGTCCACGTCGTCGGCTGGGAGGTGGACGGCGCGGTTCAGGCGGTCCAGATCACGGTGATCGCCGGTGAGATGCGCGGCTGGGTCTTCTATCACGCCGGCAACATCGAGGGCATGCCGCCCCACGGGCTGGCCGGCGAATGGACGATCGGCGGCCACCAGGTGCGCGTGACGCAGCAGACGCGTGTCACGGGCGAGCAATATGCCCGCATCGGCGCACCGGCCGAGGTCGGGGGCGTGCAGCTGCGCGACGGCGAGCGCATCGCAACCTGGCTGCGGATCCGGAAGACCGACGGGCCCGGCCCCGGACCGGCCGTCACACCGTAAAGCGCCTGGCTGCGATCCTGGGCGGGCGGAATCCAAGCCGCCCACCGGAAATCGCCCCGGCTGACCAACACCCGAAGCGCCTCACGAGATCGCTTCGGGTGTTTCTTTGTGCCATACACGCGGCCGCGCAATCTTGTGACCGCGCTCCCGGGCACAACTCCTCCGAAATTGACCGGCACAAACCTCACGTTTCGTCGTATACTGGTGTCAGCTTTGTTTGGTGGTTGCTTGACGCATCATCGCCTGGTGTGGTAAAAGGATCGCACTTGTTTCTTATTTGTACCACAGAAGAGGGAGCACCGCCCCGATGCTGATCGATGATGAACGCAGTTGGCTGCGAGAACTGCTGACGGAGCGGTTCACGCCGGGACAGGTCGTCGAGGTGGTCGATGGCACGGGTCACCGGTACGACAGCTTCGTGCTCGCAGGCCTGGCCCCTGCGGCAACGATCACCGAGATCGTCCGCCACGCGTCCGAACAGGGCTGGGATCTCAAGCTCCTCGAGCGACTGATCGGCTACGTGGAGACTCACTTCGACGGCCATGCGCGCACGGAGGTGCTCGCGGGCCTGGGGGAGATTCGCGATAATATCCTCAGCCGCCAGGGCCACGTGCAGGGCCTGCCGCACCCCTTCGCGACCTGCTTCGTGCGCAACAAGCTGCCCTTCGTCAACCGGCCATCGCTGCGCAAGGCGCTCGAAGCGCTGCGTGAGCCGGACGGCCCCCGCATCCTGCTCCTGAGCGGGCCGGCTGGCGCAGGCAAGACGTACAGCGCCGAGCTGCCCCTCTCCCTAATGGCCGCGGACGGCGCAGGCGCGTTCAAGGTATACCGGCTCGACCTGGCCAATGAGACGCGCAAGGACTTCACGGCACGGCGCTTCATCGAATGGCTCCTGCTCAAGTGGGAGAGCAGCGATCCAATCCCCGATCAATACCAGCAGATCAGCAGCTATGCCACCGAGCTCGCGGTCTGGCTGCTGGGCCACATGCCCCCTCAGGCGACCTGCTGGCTCATCCTGGACGGCATCGACCGGATGACGCCCGACCCAGGCCTGATCACCTTTATCCAGGAGCTGGCGCGCGAGATCGCCAACACCGATCAGCCGATTCGTCTCGTCCTGGCGGAGTTCGGCGACCGACACCCGCTCCCCGAGGAGGCGACGTTGATGGCTGAGCCGGTCGACTTGCAGCCGCTCACGCCCGATGACGTCATCCAGTACTTCTTCAAGCCGGTCTACGAATCGAAGTTCCCGGCAGGTGCGCCGCCCTTCGACCCGTCGGCCTACAAGGCCAAGGCCGAGGCGGCGCTGCAGGGTGCGTTCGTCCAGGAGTCCGGCGTGAAACGTCTCGCCAGGCTTCACATGACGCTGCGTTCAGCCGCGGCCGAGCTCGGCTGGGTGTAGGAGGCCATGATGAAGTCGCTCTCCGCCCGGGCCGATCCGGCCATCCGCGCCCACTACGAACAGGTCGCCGCGGTGCAGGCCACCTTCACGCCGGAGACCCTGCCCCCTCCACCCGGCGAGAACCCGGTCATGAGCGCCATCATGGACATCATGGACGAGTCGGTGCTGGTGCAGACCGGGGCAGGCGCCTGGGCCTACATGCTGAAGCACGACACGCGACAGCGCCTCCTGCGGGAGATGGGCCTGTCGCGGATGCAGGAGATGCTCGCGGCCATCCCCACGGAGAGCGCCGACCTGGTGCAGAAGATGTTCGCCGCGTATTTGACCGGCCAGGCCCCGCCGCTGCACGACCAGGACACGGCACAACTGACGGCCACCCTGCAGGCGGTCGAGTGGCTGCAGGGGATCGTGCCCGATCTGCCGCAGCACGCGGAGGTGGTGGACCGGCTCGAATACGAGCAGTTCCTGGAGCAATTTCGCCAGGTGACGGCGTACTTTCAGGGGCGCGAGACCGAACTGGCCCAGCTGGCCGAGTTCACCTTTGCCGCGCCCGGCAGCCGCTCCGCATACAGCGAGCAGGGCCGCCCGCTCGTCGTCACCGGGCCCGGCGGCGTCGGCAAGTCCACCCTCGTCGCCAAGTTCGTGGTCGACGCGGCCGAGCGGCACGAGGGGCCGGAGGAGGACTTCGCGTTCTGCTACCTGGACTTCGAGCGCGCCATCCTGCGGGCCGGAGAGCCGCTGACCCTGGTCACCGAGCTGGTGCTCCAACTCGGGCTGCAGTTCCCCGCGGTGAAGGCGAGGGCCAGGGAACTGCGCACCCGCTGGCTGCAGGAGCTGTCGATGCAGCGCGCCTCCGGTGCGTCGAACATCGCGGCGCAGCGCCCGATGACGAAGGGTGCACCCCGGCGCCGGGGCCTGTACAAGGAGGTCAAGGAACTGCAGGAACTGGCCTACCGGGCGTGGAACACCGTTGAGCTGCCACTGCTGTTGGTGCTCGACAGCTTCGAGCGGGTGCAGCAGCACAGCCTGGAGGTCACCCGTTCGCTGTGGGAGACGCTCAACGACCTGCAGAGCGGGTTCCCCCGCCTGCGCACGATGGTCGTGGGCCGCGCCGACCTGGACCAGAGCATCCCCCACGACACCATGACCCTGGACGCGCTGGACCGCCAGGCGGCCACGTCCCTGTTGCGCGCGTTGGGCATCCGCGGGCAGGAGATCGCGGTCCAGATCTTCGAGCGCATCGGCGGCGACCCCCTCAGCCTGCGCCTGGCCGTGAGCGCGCTGCGCCAGGAGTACCCTGATCTGGATCAACTTGCCGCCCTGCCCGCGGACTTCGGCGACCTGCGCATGGATCACGAGTACAACCAGGGCTGGCTCTACCGCCGCTATCTGAACCGCATCGAGGACGAGGAGGTGCGCAAGCTGGCGCATCCCGGCCTCGTCCTGCGCCGGGTGACCCCCGCGCTCATCAGGAACGTGCTGGCCAAGCCGTGCAGGGTCAAGGTCTCCTCCGGCGAGGTGGCCCAGGATCTGTTCGACAGGCTGGCCCGCCAGGCCTCCCTCGTGATCCGGGAGGACGAGCAGACCCTGCGCCACCGGCCCGACGTGCGGCAGCGGATGTTGTTGGCCCTGCGGCAGACCGAGGGCCCCACCGTGAGCGAGATCCATCGCCTGGCCGTGGCCTACTACCGCGGGGTGCCAGGGGACCCGGTCCAGCGCGCGGAGGAGATCTACCACCGCCTGTGGCTCGGCCAAACGCGGGAGCAGATCGACAAGCGCTGGCTGCCGGGCATGGAGAACCAGCTGATCCCCGCGTTGGACGAGCTGGAGCCACCGGCCAGGGCCATCCTGGCGGCCAAGCTGGGACTGACCGGCATGCAGATCGACTGGGATGCGGCCGATGCCAGGAGCCGCGAGGACAACCTGGCCGCGCGGGCGCAGGATGCGCTGGCGCTCGGCCGGCCCGAGGAGGTCGTCGCGCTCCTGGCCGATGTGAAGCACCGCCTGCCGGGCAGTGCGCTCTACCTTCTGGAGACCCAGGCCCTGGAGCAGCTGGGCCGCTACGACGAGGCGTTGATCCGGGCGAACGAGGGCGTCTTCTCCGCGCGCCAGGCCCATAACAGGCAGATGGAGCTGGACCTGCTGCTGCCGGCCATCCGGTGCAGCGAGGTGCTCGGCCGCTACGCGCGGGCCGGCCAACTGCTGGCCACCGCGCGGCAGGCCCTGGGTGCTCTGCCGAAGTCGACGGATGAGGAACGGCGGAGCATCGCGCACCTCGAACTGCTCACGCACCAGCTGTATTTGGATCGGATGGACGCGGACCAGAAGCTTGTCAGGCCGGCGGCCGTGCGCAAGTCCGCCAGCGACCTGGTCGACAAGCACCGTGCCCGGCTGGAGAAGCAGCACGTCTCGCTACTTCTGGACGCGGTGGAGGAACTGGGTCTGACCAGCCCACGGCTGCTGGTCGACACCGTGGCGCGCATCCGGGCCATCGCGCCCGGTGCGGCTCTCGACGATCTGGCCCAGGCCGTGCAGGGGATCGTCGACGGCTCGCAGCCCGATCAGCCGCTGACCCAGGCGATCGTGACGGCCACGGTGGAGCAGTTGCGCGGCGCGCTGAACCAGGGCCGGCAAAGCGGCGTCACGGCAGAGGTCACGCGGATGCTCGCCGACGGGCTGTACGAGGCGTTTCCCGAGCGGGAACAGCTGCGCGTGTTCCTGGGCGAGCACGCGCACGAGGTCCTCCCGTTCATCCAGTGGGACGCGTCCTACACGATGACGTTGCGTTCGGTGGCGCAGATCTTCGAACAACGCGGACAGACCGAGGCGCTGGTGGGTGCTGCGCTCGAGGCGCGGCCGGAGACGGTGGCGCTGCAACGTCTCATGGAACGCCTCGCCGGGATGGTGGCCCAAACCGCGCCGGATGAATCGGTGGCGCCCCAAACCTCAGAAGTCCCAGGCCAACCTGGAGTTGGCACGACCTCGGAGGTTCTGTCTCATCCTGCACCCGCACCCGCTCCGTTCGCAGTGGCCGTGTTGCCGCCGTTTGCCCTCCTCGCGAGCGAGGCGGTCGCTGCCGGGGGTCTCGCCGGCGAGCCGGCGCTCGAGGTGGATGCAGCGCCGCTGCTCGTGCAGGCCTGGGCAGAAGGCATCTCCGGCGCGGCCGCGGCTGTGTGCCGCGTCGATTTTCGTCATGGCAAGGCGACCGGTTTCCTGGTCGGCCCGGACCTGGTGCTCACGTTCGTCGGCCGCGAGTGGGGCGAAGACGGTGGTGTGCAGTGCGAGTTCGTCTTCGATGTGCACCAAAGTGCGGACGGGCTGACCGGCCAGGGAGTGACCTATCGGGCGCAGGCGGACGTCCGGGCCTGGAGCGATGCAGACCATCAACTGCATCTGTTGCGGGTGGACGGCGCGCCGGGCAACGATCTCGTTCCGGGCACGCAGCGCAAGCGGGGCTGGCTGGGGTTCTCGGAGGATGAGCCCCGAGCGCAGGAGCGGCTCGCGATGCTGCATCACGCGGGCGGCGGCCCCATGCGGCTGGAATTCGCCTGGACCGAGGGCACTGCTGACGGTGAGACGCCGGTGATGAAGGGCCAGCCCAGTGCGCGGCCTGGTCGGGCCGGCGCGCCCTATTGCGATGCGACCTGGCGGGTGGTGGCAGTGCACATCGGCCGCGACGATCGGGAGACCGGCGGCAGGATCGTCACGTGGGCTGCCCGCCTGCTGGCCGATGAAGGTTTCCGCGCCGCGTTGGAGGGCGCCCGCCACGCGGCAAAGCGCTGATCGGGTGCACCTGCCCCCCACGCGCCGCAGTTCGGGCGCGGCACGGGGACAATGCGTGGAGCTTTTCGTGGAGGTGTAACGATGAAGACGATCAAGGCTTGCATCGACAAGGAGTTGCCCGGCGACATGGAGCGCCTGGCCGCGCAGCTGGCATACGAACAGGGCCTCGCAGAGGAGCCCAACCCGCTCGAACTGGCCGTCATCCATGCATGGCGGCCGGGCAGCACACTCAGCGTCCGCTTCCTGGGGGGCGAGACGAGCATCCAGGAGCGGGTGGAACACTACGCCCACGAGTGGGAGCAACACGCCAACATCAAGTTGCGCTTCGTCACCGAGGGACCGGCCGTCCTGCGGATTGCCTTCATCAAGGGCGCGGGGTCGTGGTCGTACATGGGCACGAGCAACCTGCTTCACTGGTTCAACCAGCACGCGCCGACCATGAACTACGGCTGGTTCACGCGCAGCACGCCCGATGAAGAAGTCAGCCGCGTCGTGCTGCACGAGTTCGGCCACGCGTTGGGCTGCATCCACGAGCACCAGCATCCCGAGCACGGCGTGCCGTGGGACAAGGAGAAGGCGTACGCGTACTATGCCAGCAACGGCTGGAGCCGGGAAGAGGTCGATTTCCAGGTGTTCCAGAAGTACAACCGGCTGCTCACCCAGTTCTCCGAGTTCGATCCGACCTCCATCATGATGTACCCCGTGCCGCAGGAGATCACGATCGGCGACTTCGAGGTCGGCTGGAACAAGTTCCTGTCCGATACTGATAAGGCCTTCATCGGCCAGGTCTATCCGTTCTAGGCCGGGAAGGAGACTGACATGCCGAACGGACCGGAATTGGAGCTGGAAGGAACTCAGTTTTCGCGCCTAAGCGAGGCGATTCGGGCGCGTATGTCGCCGGGCCAGTTCGATCGCATGCTCAAGCAGCGGCTGAACAAGGTTCGTTGGAACATCACCCTGGCGGACTCATACGACGCGATCGTGCATGACGTCATCGACGAGGCAAATCGGCGGGGATGGGTTTATCGGCTGGTGAACGCGGCGCGCGAGGAGGTGCCGGTCGAGGCGATCTTCGTCGAGTACGCCCAGATGCTCGCCATCGCGCCCGAGGGGCTGCCCGACCGGGGCGGGCTGGAGAGCATCATCGACAAGACCAAGGCCCTGCTCGACATCGATGTGTTCCTCAGCAAGGCCGGCAGGATCATGGGCCAGGTGTGCCGCGTGGATCTCGACGGCGGGGGACGCGGAACGGGCTTTCTCGTCGGCCCGAATACGGTGATCACCAACTATCACGTCATCGAGGCAGTGGCCAAGGCCCAGAAACCCACGGAGGCGCTCTCCTGCCGCTTTGATTTCAAGGTGCACCCCGACGGGGCGTCCATCAACGAAGGGGTCGACGTGCCGGTGGCGAAGCTGGTCGCGTGGAGCCCCTATGATCCTGTCGACCTGAAGGACCAGGGCGGCGTGCCCGATCCCGGGAATCTCGACTATGCCATCCTCGAACTGGCAGGAGAGCCGGGCAACGCACCGGTGGGCGGCGCAAAGGACGGCAATCCCAGGCGCTGGATCGGCTTGCCGTCTGCCCCGCCGGCATTCAAGAAGGGCGATCCGCTGTTCATCGTCCAGCACCCGCAGAAGCGACCCATGAAGCTGGCGCTGGACACCGATGCGATCATCGGCGTGCAGGGCGAGGGTCGCCGTGTGCGATACTCGACCAACACGGAGAAGGGGTCGTCCGGCTCGCCGTGCTTCGACCAGAACTGGAACCTGGTGGCCCTGCACCACAGCGGCGACGAGGCTTGGGTGCCCACCTGGAACGAGGGCATTCCCATCGACCTGGTCATCGCCCATGCTGAGTCGCAGGGCGTGTCGCTGGGGAAGACGCCTCTGCCCGACGACGATTGATTGGGCCCGGCCGGTTTGCGCACAACGCGCCTTGCAAAGGTATTGCAAAGAGCGGACTATCTTGACACAAGGCGCCTTTTATCGTATAATTGAGGACAATCAGCAGGCAGCCTGAGATTCGGAAGTGCGCCATTGGCGTCCGCGGTTCGGCGCGGGTCCATCATGTGCCAATGACTCATCCCGGTACGCGCACTGGTTCGACGGGTTGGGATGCCCAGCCCGGCATATTCCATGGTCGCTTGTCGTGGCTGTGCGTGCAGTTTGCCGGCCCAGACATCGTCGCCTCCTCACCCGGCCGGCGTTCGTGGTGGTGTTGCTTTCACCGGCTTTAAAGGAGGTGCTCTCGTGAAGCTGTCTCTCTTCCTGAAGATCAAGGCCGTCATCTCGATCGTATCGGGTCTTGCGCTGCTGCTGCTGCCTGCTGCGTTCATGGGATGGTTCGGAGCGACGTTCGACGCCTCTGGTATCATCATGGCGCGGCTTGTCGGGGCCCTGTTGACGGGCATTGCCGTCCTGTGCTGGCTGGCCAGCGGTGCAACTGTCAGTGAAGGACGGCAGGCTGCAGTCACAGGCCTGTTTGTCGCCGATACATTGGGCTTCGTGGTCGTGCTGATCGGCCAACTGGGCGGCATGATGTCCGGCTTGGGCTGGATTCTCGTTCTCATCTGGCTCCTGTTGGCCCTGGGTCTCGGCTACTATCGGTTCATGGCAAAGAATTAGGTGCACCCCGCTATGGCCTGCCGGGCGTCGCGACGTCCGGCAGGTCGCGTCCAATGGAGGATGCCCATCATGACGGTTCCACAGATGATCGTGCGCATGCTCGTTCTCGTCCTTTTGCTGCTGGCCGTGTTGTTCATTTCGGCCGGCACGGTCGACTGGCCGATGGCCTGGGCCTACGTGGCCATCACGGTGATCTTGACCGCCGGCAGCCGGCTCCTGCTCGCGCGCCACAGCCCGGATCTGGTGGCAGAGCGCGCCGCGTCTGTAGGGAAGGCGGATGCCAAGCCGTGGGACCGGCTGTTGATGCCGATCGTGGCCATTTACGGCCCGTTGCTGACACTGGTCGTGGCCGGGTTGGATCGACGCTTCGGCTGGACGTCCGCTATGCCGCTGTGGATCGCCATCGTGGGCGCGATCCTGTTGATCCTGGCGAATCTGCTCGGCGCATGGGCTATGTTGGCCAACCGGTTCTTCTCGGGCGTCGTGCGCATCCAGCACGAACGCGGCCACAGCGTGGTCTCGGATGGCCCATTTCGGTGGGTGAGGCATCCGGGTTACGCCGGCGGGTTCATCGGCGACCTGGCCCTGCCATTGCTGCTCGGCTCGGCCTGGGCGTTCATACCCGCCGCGCTGACGGCCGGCGCAGTGGTGCTTCGCACCGCGCTGGAGGATCGCACGCTCCAGGCAGAGTTGCCGGGTTACCGGGAATACGCGCAGCGGACGCGCTACCGGCTGTTGCCCGGGCTGTGGTAGGCGTTTGGTTCGAGAGCGTCGCACGCGTGCGCGGAGTGAGCCCGGCGAAGATCTGTCAGAAAACGGACGACCCTCTCAGGCCCCGTACAGCGCCGTGATCTGCCCGGCGTAGTCTACGATGCTCCAACGCAGTGCGGCCGGAGCCAGCACCTCAACTCCCCGCCCGAAGCCAAGGATGCGCGCCCGCGCCGAATCCAGCGACTCGAAGGGCAGCTGCAGTGTCACCCAACCGCGCGCATCCGGCGGGCCGGCCTCGGCGAGCCGGGCGCGGCCAAGCTCGCCGAAATGGACCGGCAGCTCAGGGAGGAAGTCCGGCGCCACGCGCAAGGTAACGAGGTATTGGATCCGGCCGGACGCGCGTGCGGCACACCACTCCTTCCAGAACTGCGCCAGGTCGAAGCTGGCGGGTCGCTCGAAAGATTCGCCGGTAAGCCGCGCATCGAGCAGCGCAGAGACTGGCAGCACCCGGAGCACCTGATCGCCCCCCCGAGCTGCGCCGGGAATGGCGCCGCGAACCGCGTAAACCAGGTGTCAGGCGCCAGCCTTTGCGACCAGCCCATAGGGATCTACCGTCTGTTCCACGTTCACCGCCAACCCGTGGATGCGGTAGGCCAGGTAGAGCCGGCGATCCTGCCAGACGGCCTGGTGCACGGCCGGCAGGTGCGGCGCGGACGTCTCCGTCTGGTCCCAGCCGGCCGCATCGAGGTGAAAACGCCGCCGCACCTGGTGCTCGTCCTCCCGACGGTCGCCGGGCAGCGCCGCAGCAAGCTTGCGCAGCGCGGCCGCCAACTCCCGGCTGACGCCCAGGTCGGCGAGGGGCTGTGGGACGCTGAGCATGAACAGCGCGCGCACCTCGTCGCCGGTTAGCCCGGTCAGATCGGATCGGTAGCTGTCCAGCAGCTGATAGCCGCCCTGGGGCCCGGGGTCCCCGTAGACCGGCACGCCCGCGGTGCTGAGCGCATCGATGTCACGGTAGATCGTGCGCTCGGAGACCTCCAGCTCGCGGGCGAGTTGCCGGCCGGTCATCCTGCCGCGGCTCTGCAGGAGCATGAGAAGGGAAAGCAGTCGATCGGCGCGCATGGTGTTCCTTGCCTGGATGATGCCTCGATTCTACCACAAAATCCTGACAGAAGATGGCAGGAATCGCTGATAGAATGGAATCGAGAGCGTCGGAAAGACGTCAGCAGCATGAAGGAGTTGTTCACATGGAAGATCTTGCAGTCCGAATCGTCAGGCTCGAGCCGATGCGCGTGGCGAGCTTTCATGGGTTCGGGACGGAGCCGGAGCATGCGGCCATACAGATGCTGGCCGGATGGGCCGGGACGCGCGGCTACCTCCGGGACCGCAGGCAGCACCGCATCTTCGGTTTCAACAACCCGAACCCCTCGCACGGCAGCCCGAACTACGGCTACGAGCTGTGGATGGTCGTCGGCCCGGAGGTCGAGTCGACGGATGAAGTGCCCGTCCGGGAGTTCGCGGGTGGTCTGTATGCCGTTGCGCGGTGCCAGGGCGTCGCGAGCATCACCTCCACCTGGCAGGGGCTGGTCGGGTGGCTGGCGGCCGGCCCGTACGGCCATGCCGGCCATCAATGGCTGGAAGAGCACCTCAACGAGGCGTTCCCCGCGCCGGATGAGGAGTTGATCCTCGATCTGTACGCGCCGATTGCGGAGCAACGCTGATCTCCCCGCGAAGACACCAGACGCCTGGCGCCAGGTAGCCTGCATGGCCGCGGCTTGTAAGTTTGCGGCGGTTGGTATTAGACTCCCTGTCAGTTGGAGGAAGCACCCGCAATGAAACGACGAGCCCTGCTGAGCGTACACGACAAGGCCGGCCTGGTCGAGCTTGCCGCCGGCCTGGCCGCGCTGGATTTCGAACTGGTTGCCTCTGGCGGCACCGCCCGCGCGCTGCAGGCGGCCGGGTTGGCCGTCACGCCGGTGGAGCAGGTCACGGGCTTTCCCGAGATCCTGGGCGGCCGCGTGAAGACGCTGCACCCGGCCATCCACGGCGGCATCCTGGCCCGCCGCACGGACGAGCACCTGGCGGACCTCGCCGCGCACGGCATCACGCCCGTGGACCTGGTGATCTGCAACCTGTATCCCTTCGCGGCGACCGTCGCACGGCCGGGTGTGGCGGCGCAGGAGGCGGTCGAGGAGATCGACATCGGCGGGGTGACCCTGCTGCGGGCCGCGGCCAAGAACTTCGAATCGGTCGCGGTCGTGTGCGATCCCGCGGATTACGGCGAGGTGCTGGCCGCGCTGCAGGCCCATGCGCTGACCATCGGGCAGCGCCGCGGCCTGGCCCTGAAGGCATTCCGGCACACCGCGGCCTACGACGCCGCGATCGCGACGTGGCTGGGGCAGCACGCAGAGACGTCCACAGGCAGCCACCCGCCGGCGTTGCCCGGGACGATCGTCCTGGCCGCGCAGCGCGTGCAGTCGCTGCGTTACGGCGAGAATCCGCACCAGGAGGCCGCGCTCTATCGCTGGACCGGTACGGCGCCGGCCTTCGAGCAGCTTCAGGGCAAGGAGTTGAGCTACAACAATCTCATCGACCTCGAGGCGGCCTGGGCCACGCCGCAGGAGTTCGCCGAGCCCGCGGTCGCCATCATCAAGCACACGAACCCGAGCGGCCTGGCCGCTGCAGGCAGCCTGGTCGATGCCTATCGCCTGGCCTTCGCCTCTGATCCCGTTTCGGCCTACGGCTCGATCATCGCGGTCAACCGCGAGGTCGACCTGGCGCTGGTGCAGGAGATCGGCAGCCTGTTCGTCGAAGTACTGGCCGCACCCGGCTTCACGGCGGATGCGCTCGGGTGGCTGGCCGCGCACAAGCAGAACTGCCGCGTCATGCGTGCGGGCGGGGCTGCGCCTGCCGGCCCGATCCTGCGTTCCGTGCAGGGCGGCCTGCTCGCGCAATCGCCCGACGAGCGCGGGGTGGACGAGAGCACGTGGAAGGTCGTCACGCAGCGGCAGCCCACCCAGGCGGAGCGCCACAGCCTGGCGTTCGCCTGGCTGGCGGCCAAGCACGTCAAGTCCAACGCCATCGTGTTTGCGCAGGGCACGGCCACCGTGGGCGTGGGGGCCGGGCAGATGAACCGGGTCGACTCCGTCTACCTCGCCGCTCGGCGCGCGGGCGAACGGGCGCGGGGCGCGGTGATGGGCTCCGACGCCTTCATCCCGTTCCCCGACAGCATCGAGGCCGCAGCGGCCGCGGGCGTCACCGCGTGCATTCAGCCCGGCGGATCGCTGCGCGACGATGAGGCCATCGCTGCGGCAGACCGGTTGGGCATGGCGATGGTGTTCACCGGCGAGCGGCACTTCCGCCATTAGCCCGCCGGCATTTTTGGCATTTGACATGCCCATGGGCGTGTGCTACACTCCGCCCCGTTCGAGGAATGACGACCTGATGAAATCTGCAAGCTCGCAACTGCATCATCACCATAGGGGCAGGCGCACGGCGTAGCCGGCGTCATGGTTTCGCCTGCCCCAGGACTGGTTGAACTTCAACCAGTCCTTTTTAGTTAACCGGAACGGATCGGAAAGATGTACGATCGAACGCCACCCAATCCAACCACTTATGAGGCGCGCACGCCCGGTGCGGACGCCGCGCTTCGTCTTGACCGGCCCCTTCCCGAAGGTGTGCGCGATCTGCTCTTCGCAGACGCGGCCGCCTTTCGCCGGATGGAGGCTGCGCTGCAGGCGACCTGGGCCGCCTGGGGCTATCGCGAGATCCGCCTGCCAACGTTCGAGTATGCCGATACCCTGGCGACGGACGTGGGCGCAGAGGTCGACGCGGAGCTGTATCGCTTCTTCGACCGGCATGGCCGCACCCTGGCCCTGCGCCCGGACATGACGATCCCGACCGCGCGCGTGGTCGGCACCCGGCTGTACGACCAGCCGATGCCGCTCCGCCTGGCCTACACGGGCAGCGTGTTCCGCTACGAGGCGCCGCGCGCGGGCCGCCAGCATGAATTCAGCCAGGCCGGCATCGAGCTGATCGGCGCGCCGGGCACCGTGGCGGACGCGGAGGTGGTTGCCCTCGCGGCGGCTGCCTTGCAGGCCGCGGGCCTGCCCGAGTTCCGCATCACGCTCGGCCACGTCGGCTTCTTCCGCGGACTGCTGGCCGGGCTGGCCCTGCCGGAGCGCATGACCGCGCGGTTGCAGTCGGCCGTGGCGCGCAAGTCGGAGGTCGAGCTGTCCCTGCTCCTGGCGGAGATGCCAGGGCTGCCTCCCGTCGCGCGCCAGGCCGTGCTGACCCTGCCGCGCCTGAGCGGCGGCGCCGGCGTGCTGGCGGCCGCTGAGGCCGTCTGCCTCAACGCCACCATGATGCGCGCGCTGGCGGACCTCCGGTCGTTGGCCGAGTTGCTCGATGGGTACGGCGTGTCCCCCTTCGTGACCTACGACCTGGCCGAGGTGCGCGACCTGGGCTACTACACCGGCATCACCTTCGAAGGGTTTGCGCCGGGGTTGGGCTTCGGGCTGATCTCCGGCGGCCGCTACGACACGCTGATCGGCCACTTCGGACCGGCCTCTCCCGCAGTGGGCTGGGCGCTGACGCTCGACCGGCTGCTGCTGGCACGCGAATCGCAGGGCATGATCGAGCGGGAACCGCAGCCTGATGTCCTGCTGGGCGGGCTCGCCGGTGCGCCCCTGGCCGCGGCCCTAAGCTGGGCCGCAGCCGCCCGCGAGCGCGGCCTGAAGGTCGAGGTTGACCCGCTGGGCCTCGATGCTGAGGTGCTGTGGCAGGCGGCGGCGGCACGCGGCATCGCGCGTGCGGTCTACGCCGCAGCCGGTGGGAGCCTCAAGATGCGTGACGCCCAGGCCACCGATTGGCGCGTGATCCCCGATGGGAGTTGGGAGGAGGTGGCGTCGTGGCGGAGCCTTTGACCGTTGCGCTGCCCAAGGGGCGGCTGGCCGACGATGCGCTCGCGCTCCTGGCGCGGGCCGGCTACGCGGTGCCCGCGAACGGAGAGAACGGACGCAGACTGGTGCTCGATGGCGCCGATGGCCTGCTGCGGTTCATCATGGTCAAGCCCGCGGACGTGCCGGTTTTCGTCGAGTACGGCGCGGCCGACGTCGGCATCGCGGGCCTGGATGTGCTGCGTGAGGCCGGGCGGGACGTCTACGAGCCGCTCCGCCTGCCCTTCGGCTACTGCCGCCTGGTCGTTGCGGGTCGTTCGGACCGGCCCGACCTGCCGCTGCGGCTCGAGCGCAGCCCCCGCATCGCGACCAAGTTTCCCCGGCTGACGGAGGCTTTCTTCCGCAAGCGGGGCATCGCCGCGGAACTGATCATCATGTCCGGCTCGGTCGAGCTGGCGCCGCTCGTCGGCCTGGCCGACCTGATCGTCGACCTGGTACAGACCGGCGCCACGCTGCGCGAGAACGGTCTCGTCGAGCTGCGCACGATTCTGGAGAGCCAGGCCGTGCTGATCGCCAACCGGGCCAGTTACCGGCTGGCCGCGGCCAAGGTCCGGGCGCTGATCGACGCGCTGGCGAGCGCGGCGCAGGGCGCGACGGAATAGGGGGCGGTAGGCCAACGTCATCATTGTGGTAGAGACGTAGCATGCTACGTCTCTACAGACCTTGCGAGGGGACGATCGCTGCTGAATCTCAGTGGACCCTGCGATGGGCAGAGAGGTGAATATGTCAGTGGTGAACATCTATGCGGCCGCGGAGGCGCGACAGACGATCCTGCGCCGCGCGCCGTGGGAAGATCAGGAGATGCCCCAGCGGGTCGTGGACGGGATCGAGCGCGCCTTCGGCGAGCGCCTGAGCCCGGCCGAGGCCGTCGCGCGCATCCTGCGCGACGTGCGCATGCGCGGGGACGCGGCCCTGGCCGAGTGGTCCGCGCGTATCGACGGCGCGGCGGTGACGCCCGAGATCCCGCGCGATGCGTGGGCCGCGGCCTACGGTCGCCTGCCCGCCGCGCAGCGGGACGCACTCGATCTGGCCGCGGAGCGCATCGCCGCGTTCCATCGCAAGCAGCCGATGGACTCGTGGATCGACTCGGGGCCTGACGGCACGCTGGGCCAACTCATCCGGCCGCTCGACCGCGCGGGGGTCTACGTGCCCGGCGGCACGGCCCCGCTGCCGTCCTCGCTGCTGATGGCCGCGATCCCCGCGCGCGTCGCGGGCGTGGGCCAGGTGATCGTGTGCACGCCGCCCCGACAGGGCGGGGTGGCGGACCTGATCCTGGCCGCGGCGCACGTGGCCGGGGTGGATCTCCTGTTCGCGGTGGGCGGTGCGCAGGCCATCGCGGCCATGGCCTACGGCACCGAGTCCGTGCCCGCGGTGGACAAGATCGTGGGCGCGGGCGGCCTCTTCATCACGCTGGCCAAGCGGCAGGTGATCGGCAGCGTCGGCATCGATGGCTTCTACGGCCCGACGGAGACGCTGGTCATCGCGGACGAGAGCGCGAACCCGGCCTGGGCCGCCGCGGACCTGCTGGCGCAGGCCGAGCACGACGTGCTGGCCTCCCCCATCCTGCTGACGCCCTCCGCCGCGCTGGCCGGGCAGGTCGCGGCTGAACTGGCCGTCCAGCTGGCGACCTTGAGCCGCGCCGACATCGCGGCAACGTCTCTGCGCACGCGCGGGGGCATCGTCGTGACCGACGACCTGGCGGAGGCGGTCGAACTCGCGAACGCCTATGCTGCGGAGCACCTGTGCCTGCTCGTCAGGGATCCCTGGGCGCTGGTGGGCCGCATCCGCAACGCGGGCGGCATCTTCGTCGGGGAGCACTCGTTCGAGGTGCTGGGCGACTACGTCGCCGGGCCGAGCCACGTCATGCCGACCGAGGGCAGCGCGCGCTACAGCAGCCCGCTCAGCGTGGCGGACTTCGTCAAGCGCATCAGCCTCATCGCGTTCGGCGCGGACGCGGGCGAGCGGCTGGCCCGCTCCGCAGCGGTCCTGGCGCACGGCGAGGGGCTGACCGCGCACGCGGCCGCGGCCGAGATGCGGTGTAACGATTGAAGATTGAAGATGGAAGATTGAAGATGGCGAAGTTTGACCCGGCCGGGTTGCTGCTGCCGCACGTGGCGGCGATGGAGGCGTACACGCCGATCGTGCCGTTCGAGGTGCTGAGCCGGCAGCTGGGCCGCGCACCCGGGCAGATCGTCAAGCTGGATGCCAACGAGAATCCGTACGGGCCGGCCCCGGCCGTGCGGGAGGCGCTGGCCGCCTATCCGTTCCTGCACATCTACCCGGACCCGGAGCAGCGCGAGCTACGAGCGGCGCTGGCGGAATACGCGGGTACGACCGGCGGCCCGCCCACGGGCGGGCCGATAAGTGCGCCCGGCGGCCTGCAGAGAAGCGTAACGGCGGACCACATCTTGCCGGGCCACGGCGCGGACGAGCTCATCGATCTGCTGTGCCGCCTTACGGTGGGGCCGGGCGACGCCATCATCGACTGCCCGCCCACCTTCGGCATGTACAGCTTCGACGCGGGACTGGCGGGCGCGACGGTCATACGGGTGCCGCGGCGTGCGGACTTCAGCGTGGATGCCGAGGGCATCGAGGCCGCGTGCTGCGCGGAGCGCCCGCCCAAGCTGCTCTTCCTGACATCGCCCAACAACCCCGACGGCAGCCTGCTGCCGCCCTCGGTGCTCGCGCAACTGCTCCAGCTGCCCGTGCTCGTCGTCGTCGACGAGGCCTACATCGAGTTCGCCGGGCTGGAGCACTCCGTGGTGTCCTGGGTGACCAAGCACGACAACCTGGTCGTCCTGCGCACCTTCAGCAAATGGGCGGGGATTGCCGGGCTGCGCCTGGGGTACGGCATCTTTCCGGACTGGCTGATGCCGGTGCTCTGGAAGGCCAAGCAGCCGTATAATGTGAGTGTGGCGGCCGCGGTGGCGGGGCTGGCGTCGCTCCGGCATCGGGCCGGGATCCGGCCCACGATCGATGCGCTGGTGCGGGAGCGGGAGCGCCTCGAGGCAGAGTTGGGCAGGATCCCGTTCCTTCAGCCGTACCCGAGCCGCGCCAACTTCGTCCTCTGCCGGGTGATCGGCCGGGACGCGGCCGCGTTGAAGGCGCAGCTGGCGGCGGAGGGGATCCTGGTGCGCCACTACGCCAAGGCAGGCCTGGAGAATTGCATCCGGGTGAGCGCGGGCAGGCCCGAGCAGACCGATGCCCTGCTGGCTGCCCTGGCCCGGATCTGAGGGAGGGGAGGCGACATGCGTAACGCAACGATCGACCGCAAGACGGCCGAGACCGAGATTCACCTGAACCTGGTGGTGGACGGCCGGGGACGCTCGCGGGTGAGCACCGGCGTCGGGTTCTTGGACCACATGCTGGACTTGTTCGCGCACCACGGGCTGTTCGACCTGACCGTCGAGGCGAAGGGCGACCTGCACGTGGACGTGCATCACACGGTGGAGGATGTCGCGATCTGCCTGGGCCAGGCGCTGGACCAGGCGCTGGCCGACCGCGCCGGCATCGTGCGCACCGCGCACAGCTACGTGCCGATGGACGAGACGCTGGGCTTCGTGGCCGTGGACGTGAGCGGCCGCCCCTACGCGGTGATCGATGCGGCTTGGCACGGCGCCGCGGTGGGCGGCATGGAGGTCGACCTGGTGCGCCACTTCCTGGAGACGGTGGCGATGCACGGCCGCCTGAATCTCCATGCGCGCATCCTCTACGGCCGCAACGACCATCACCAGGCCGAGGCGCTCTTCAAGGCGCTGGGCCGCGCACTCGACGCGGCAACCGCGATCGACCCGCGGCGCCAGGGCGTGCCGTCGACCAAGCGGATGCTGGCGTAGGCAGCGATTGAAGATTGAAGATGGAAGATTGAAAATTGAGGGGTGCGGCTCGATGATCGCAGTGGTGGACTACGGCGTGGGCAACCTGCGCAACGTGTACAAGGCGCTGGAGGCGGCCGGCGCGCCCGCCCGCATCGTCACGTCGCCCGGTGGGCTGGCCGGCGCGGCGGGGATCGTGCTGCCCGGCGTCGGCGCGTTCGGCGATGCCGCGGCCAACCTGCGCGGCGCGGGCTTCGAACGTCCCCTGCTGGACGCGATCGCCGCGGGGACGCCGCTGCTGGGCATCTGCGTCGGCATGCAGCTGCTCTTCGACGAGAGCGAGGAGATGGGCCGGCACCCGGGATTGGGCGTGATCCCAGGCCGCGTCGTGCGGTTCGCGGCCGACGTGCACGGGCCCGACGGGCGGCTGCTGAAGGTGCCGCAGATCGGCTGGAACCAGCTCGGCCACACCGGGACGGACCCACTGCTCGCGGGCGTCCGGAGCGGCGCCTACGCGTATTTCGTCCACTCTTACTACTGCGAGCCGCGCGATCCCGCGCACGTGGTCGCGACGACGGAGTTCGGGCTGGACTACGCGTCCGTCGTGCGCCGCGGGAACGTCTGGGGCATCCAGTGCCACCCGGAGAAGAGCCAGGCCGTGGGCCTGCAGATCCTGCGCAACTTCGTCCTCATCGTGTTGGGCGGGGTAGGGGGCGGCCCCACAGGGCCGCGGGGCGAGGAGCCAGCAACACCGTGACGATCACCATTTACCCCGCCATCGACCTGCGCGGGGGCCGCGTCGTGCGCCTGCGCCACGGCGACCCGGCTGCAGAGACGATCTATGGTGACGACCCCGCCGCAGTCGCGCGGCGGTGGGCCGCCGCGGGCGCCGGGTGGCTGCACGTCGTCAACCTGGATGGCGCGTTCGCGGGCGGGTCAGGTGCACCCACCGTAGAGACGTTGCATGCAACGTCTCTACATCCTCCGACCGAGGCAACGTCAGCACACCATCCAATCGATGCAAGCACGCGGCAGCTGCCCCTCAACCTGCGGCGGCTGGCCGAGATCCGTGCCGCCACCCCCCTGCCGATCCAATTCGGCGGCGGGATGCGCACGCTGGCCGACATGGCCGCGGCCCTGGCGCTGGGCGCGACCCGCGTCGTGCTCGGCACGGTCGCGGTCCGGCGGCCGGATATCGTGGGCGAGGCGGTGGCGCGGTTCGGGGGAGACCGGGTGGTGGCCGGCATCGATGCACGCGACGGCCTGGTGGCAATCCACGGCTGGCGCGAGACGTCGGCCCTCGATGCGCTGACCGTGGCGCAGCGCATGGCGGAGCTGGGCGTCCGGCGCGTCGTTCACACCGACATTGCCCGCGACGGCGTCCTGACCGGGGTCAATGCCGCTGCGACGGCCGCCCTGGCCCGCGGGAGCGGGCTGAAGGTGATCGCAAGCGGCGGCGTCGCGTCGCTGGAGGACATCCGCATCCTGGCCGCCCTGGAGGGCGACGGCGTGGAGGGCGTGATCGTGGGGCAGGCGCTCTACACCGGCGCCATCGACCTGGCCGCAGCCATCGCGGCGGGCCGGGAAGGAGGCTGATCCGATGCTGGCGAAGCGCATCATCCCGTGCCTCGACATAAAAGACGGCCGCGTGGTCAAGGGCGTCAACTTCCTGGCGCTGCGCGACGCCGGCGACCCGGTCGAACAGGCGCAGATCTACGACCGCGAAGGCGCGGATGAGCTGGTCTTCCTCGACATCACGGCCAGCCACGAACGCCGCGAGATCGTCATCGACATGGTGCGCCGCGTGGCCGACGCGGTGTTCATTCCCTTCACCGTTGGCGGCGGCATCCGGACGGTGGACGACATGCGCGGCCTCCTGCTGGCGGGCGCGGACAAGGTCTCGATCAACTCGCCCGCGGTGCGCACGCCGGAGCTGGTGACCGCAGGCGCATCCCGGTTCGGAAGCCAGTGTATCGTGGTCGCGATCGACGGCAAGCGGCAGGCCGATGGCTGGGAGGTGTACATCGACGGCGGGCGGACGCCCACGGGGCTTGATGTCGTCCGATGGGCCCGGCAAGTCGAGGCGCTTGGCGCGGGGGAGATCCTCCTCACCAGCATGGACACCGACGGCACGCGGCGCGGCTTCGACCTGCCCATGCTGGCCGCGGTCAGCGAGGCCGTCACGATCCCGGTCATTGCGTCCGGCGGCGCGGGCGAGCCCGCGCATTTCTACGATGCGCTGACTGCGGGCGGTGCGGACGCGGCGCTGGCCGCGTCCCTGTTCCACTATCGGATGCTGTCCGTGGGGCAGGTGAAGGCGTACCTGGCCGTCCGCGGCGTGCCGGTGCGGCAGAGCGAAACCATCGAAGAAGGCGGGCAGGATGACGGAAACCACCGCGGCTGATCTGCGCTGGAACGCGGACGACCTGATCCCGGCCATCGTCCAGGATGGGACAACGGGCCAGGTGCTCATGATGGCCTGGATGAACGCCGAAGCGTTGCGCCTGACCGTGGCCACCGGCGAGACGCACTTCTGGAGCCGGAGCCGGGTCGAGCTGTGGCACAAGGGCGCCACCTCAGGCAACACGCAGCGGGTCACGGGCATCTGGGCCGACTGCGACGGTGACACGCTGCTCGTCCAGGTGCAGCCGGCCGGGCCCGCCTGTCACACCGGCAGCGTGAGCTGTTTCTACCGGCCATTGGCCGATGAGGGCTGAACCATGAGCGAAATTCTGCAGAGCCTGTGGCGCACGATCGAGGATCGTAAGCTGAACGCGCCACAAGGGTCTTACACTGCAAAGCTGTTCGAGGCGGGCCTGCCGCGCATTGCCCAGAAGGTGGGCGAAGAAGGGGTCGAGACGGTGGTCGCCGGCCTCAGCCAGGGGGACGACCGGGTGATCTATGAGATGGCCGACCTGGTCTACCACTGCATGGTCCTGCTGGCCGCACGGGATCTTCGCTGGGAGGACGTGGAGGGCGAACTGGCGCGGCGGTTCAAGTAGCGCGTGTTTGCCGGCCCGACTCACGCATTGACCGGGACCGCGTGGAGAGATCGACCCAGGAGCTGGGGGGGCCTGGCCGCTGGCCAGGCCCCCTCACCCCTTATAGCGTCACGACAGCGACCGTGTGGATAGGTCCCTGCCTGGTCGCAGTTCCTTCTCATAGAACGCGAACTGCCGCTCCATGTGCATGCCTGCCTTCTCATACAGCCGCGTCGCGCCGGTGAGGCTTTCGGCGTCGACCCCCAGCTTTGCAGAGCGCTTGCCTCGCCCGTGAAGCTCGACGAAGCTCTGTTGCAGCAGCGCCAGAGCCACTCCCCTGCGCCGCCACTGCCGACGCACCCCCAGTGAGTGGATCCAGCCCGCCTCAGGGTCCTCGGGCCAGACGGTCTGGCACACCGTCGTCCCCACGATCTCGTCGCCGTCCACCGCAACCAGGAAGAGCGACGGATCGCACGTCGGATTCGTGTCGAGGTAGTGCAGCCAGTCGTGGTAGTCTTCCTCCAGCGGCTGCTCCACCCATCCCCAGTGATCGCGGAACTCCTCGCGGATCGCCAGCAGCATGGCGCGTTCCTCCTTGCCGCGCACGAACGGGCGGATGATCAGCCCGTCGGGCAGGGTTGGGGGGGCGGGCGGACCGTCGAAGTCGATGCTCATGCGCAGGTTGTGGCGCACCAGTACGTACCCCTGGTCGAGCAGAAACCGTGCGGCCGTCCGGTCGTCGGTCATTCGGAACTGCTTCAGGATGATCCGGGCATCCTCCGGCGCACGGGTCAGCAGCTGGCGGCCGCGCGCCTCGGCCCACGACGCCATGAGGCTGCCGATGCCCCGTCCCTGGTGGGCAGGGTGGACCTCGGCATAGACGAAGTAGCTGACGTGCGGCTCGCTGTCCCACACTTCCGCCAGGCCCGCCATGGCGCCATCGGGCGCGAAGATGGCAAGTGTGTTCTCCGACAGGTTCATGGCCGGCCCTTCCCACTCGCTCCGGATTTCCCCGGCCTCGATGGTTGGACGGCCGGTGAGCGCAATGTTGTAGGCGTTGGCCAGCTCGGTCGCAGCCTCGACATCGTCCATCGTGGCAGGTCGCGCCACGTAGCCCTGGGGCGGCTGAATCTGCAGTTGGTCCATGTCTGATGCTGTCATGCCTGTGGGTCCTTCTCACGGTATAGGGCATCGGGACGTATCCCGATGCTTCTCATACGCAGGCTGTGCCACGTGGGTTGCACGATAATGTAAGGATTTGCGTTGCGTATATAGTGCACAGGAAATGTACAATCAGGCAAAAATGAGTTGAGGGTCACAGTGGACCGATCGCACATAAGCTAAGCTGATCGATACGCGGTGATTCAATCTGAGTTATCGCGGGAAACTGAAGCAAGGAGAGTAGAATGACGTTCATGCAAAGTAGGAACAGGATCGTGCTGTTCGTCCTGGCAGCGGTCCTGGTCTTGAGCTTGCCGCTGGCTGTTGCGGCGCAGACCACCGATGCTCAGGCTAACGGCTTCACGATGCCAAAGGATGGCGCCACGGTCACTGGAACCGTGGATGTCACGGGTTACGCAAACGACGCGCAATTCATGAAGTGGCAGCTGGACCTGTTGCCGTTCAATGATGCGGCTGCCGCCGCCTTCCTGGCCCTGGGCGAGACGCCGGGCGAGTTCAAGTATACCCTTGACGCCACGAACCTGCCGGCAGGCGAGCACGGCCTCCGGCTGCGTGTCGTACGCGATGACAGCAACTACGATGAGTACTTCGTGAAGTTCACCGTCGGCCAGGCAACTGCGGCCCCGGCGGCCGCGCCGGCTCCGGCCACGACGGCCCCGGCCGCCACCACTGAGCCCGCGAAGGCGCCGGCTGCCGCGCCGGCCCCGGCTGCTGCCTCCGCCATGACGATCGGGTTCACCGCGCCGAAGGATGGTGCGACGGTGAGCGGTTCGGTCGAGGTCGAGGGCTACGCTGCGGATGCACGCTTTGCCAAATGGCAACTTGACCTGCTGCCGGGCGGCGACGCGGATGCAGCCGCCTTCCTCGCGCTGGGCGAGGAGCCCGGTGAGTTCAGCTACACGCTGGACACCACCGGCTTGCCGAACGGCGAGCATGCGCTACGCCTGCGCGTCGTGCGCGATGACAGCAACTACGACGAGTACTTCGTCAAGTTCACGATCGCCAACTAACCGGGTGCAACCGGCGCCGGGACATTAGCGGCAGCTGCCGCCACTGCCCCGGCATAATGCAGGGGTCCGATCTCCTTTTGAGGTTGGACCCCTGTTTGATTTCTGCTTCTGTTGCCGGCCCCGCGGCCGCACGATGGCCGGCTAGAGCGGCGCGCACAGCCGCCGCGTCGCCTCGACCGCGGGGCCCTCGGCCACCACGACCAGCCGGTCGCCGGCCTGCAACACCGTGTTGCCGTGCGGCACGAGCACGTTCGGGCCGCGGCGCACGCTGGCGATCACGGAATCGCCCGGCCAGCCGGCCTCCCGGATGCGCTTTCCGATGCAGGCTGCCCCTGGCTGGACCGTGATCTCCACGACGTTCACCCCGCCGCCCGTCGAGACGTCCAGCCGGCTCGCCTCGGCGCGGTGGCGCAGCGACGCGCGCCGCGACAGGGCGATCTCGTAGGCCCGCACGAGATCCACGCGACGAAGCAGCCCCAACAGGCGCCGGGGATCATCGCGCGCGACAACCGGCAGCCGTCCCACGTCGCGCGAGCTCATGTGCCGCAACGCAACGCCGATGCTCTCGTCGGGATGGGTCACCAGAAGATCGCGCGTGCAGGCTTCACCGACAGTCAACGGGGGTGCATCACCCGCCCTGACGCGTTCCAGATCCTGGATCGTCATGATGCCAACCAGGTTTCCGTCAGAATCCACGACGGGCAGGCCGTGGTGCCGCGTCTGCGCGAACTGGTCGGAAGCAGCGCCGAGCGTGTCACTGGCGTCCAGCACGCAATCGCTCGGCTCCATCACCTCGCCCACGGTGATGCCCTCCAGCACCTCGACATCGCGCCCGCGTTCCAGCCGGACCCCCTTGCGGGCCAGGCCCAGGGTGTAGACGGAATCGCGGCGGATGCGCTGGGCCAGCAGCAGCGCGATCACCACGGCAAACATCAACGGCAGGATGATGTGATAGTCGTGGGTCATCTCGAACAGCAGCAGGATGGCCGTCAGCGGCGCGTGGACGGAGGCAGCCAGCACCGCGGCCATGCCCACCATGGCGTACGCGGGCGGCGCAATGTCGAGGCCGGGGAAGAGCTGTTGTGCGGCAACGCCGTAAGCTGCTCCCAGCGTGGCCCCGAGAAAGAGCGAGGGAGCGAAGACGCCGCCCGGGAAGCCACCGCCGATGCTTGCTGCGGTCATCGTCAGCTTGACCGCAAGCAGGCCAAGGAGGAGCAGGATGGGCATCTGTGGGCCGTCGAAGATGGCCTCGATCGTCTCGTAACCGACCCCAAACACCTGCGGCAGCCAGATGCCTGCGATGCCCACGGCCAGGCCGGCGAAGGCGGGCTTCAGCCACGCGGGGACCCGCCAGCGGTGAAACAGGTCCTTGGCAAAATAGAGGGCGCTGACGTAGATCGCGGCGGTCACGCCGGCCAACAGGCCCAGCCCCATGTAGAGCGGCAACTCGGCCGCGGAGTTGAAGCTGTAAGCAGGGACGCGAAAGGCCGGCTGCGCACCGGACACCGATTGGGTGAAGACCGCCGAGATCACCGCTGCCAGCACTACCACCCCGAGTCCGCCCCCAGCGCTCAGTTCTCCCAACACGATTTCCAACGCGAAGAAGACGCCTGCGATCGGCGCATTGAACGCGGCGGCAATCCCGGCGGCCACCCCTGCCGCGACCAGTATGCGGATCCATTCGTCGGAGAAGCGCAGTTTCTGGCCCGCAAACGAGCCGAGGTTGGCGCCAATCTGAACCGACGGGTCCTCCGGGCCGACCGATGCGCCTCCGCCGAGGGAGAGCGCTGCCGTCACCGTCTTGACGGGCGCCACGCGATAGGCCAGGCGTCCGCCCCCCAACGCCACGGCCTCCATGACGCCGGCAACCCCGTGATAGCGCTCTTCGCCTATGAAGTGATGCCAGAGCACCCCCACCACCAGGCCGGCCAGGGCGGGCACCAGCGCCACGGTCCACGGCCCCGCGCGGCCCAGGACCCCACCCAGGGCGCCGAAGGCTGCTGCGTGCGTCCAGTCGATCATCTGCTTGAAGAGCCAGATGCCGGCGCCCGTGGCCAGGCCGACGATCACTGCCACAGTGCCCAGCAGCACCATGCCCGAAGGCTGCAGGCGAGCAAGCCTGCGCCCGATCCTGGCTGTGATTTTTCGCGGGGGTCGCTTCATACCGGTGTTCATCGTCATGTCCGTGCGCTTGGATTTCTGCCTACTATACCCCTTGCCGCTCTATTCGCGAAGTACGATCGCTCCGATCTCACTAGCACAAGATTTCTATTTGTTGTACAATCCCGCTATAATACCAGAACACTCGTTCGTGGATCGATGTCATGTCATCGCAACGCCGCCGAAAACTGGATGCCGTGGTTGCTCAGCTCCAATTGGACTACGGGCCACGGGCGATTCGCCGCGCGGGACCGGATGAACATGCGGAGGTCGTGGGCAGGATTCCGACCACCTTCGCGGAGCTGGACCGCGCGCTCGGCGGCGGGCTGCCCCAGGGCCGGCTCACCGAGATCAGCGGCCCCGCCACCTCCGGCAAGCTGACGCTGGCTGCCAAGGCCATTTCCGCCGCGCACCGCGCGGATGGCGACGCGCTCGCTGCGTGGGTCGATCTCAGCCGCACGTGCGATCCCGACTACCTGGACCGCTGCGGAATTGCGCTCGACCGGCTGCTCGTGGTCCGGCCGGCCTCGCTGGCCGATGCACTGGCGGTGACGCTGCACCTGGTGAGGAGCAACGCGCTGGCAGTGCTGGTCTTCGATCGGTTCGGGGCCAATGCGAACCAGGTGCGGGCTGCAGTTGCCGAGGAGGACGGCATGCTGGCGCGGCTGCCCCAACTGCTGTCCGGCACCGCGACCGCGGCCGTCTTTTTGAGCGATCCCCGTGAGCCGTCGCCCGCGCTGGCGCATGCCGCGGCCGTGCGCATCTCGATCAGCCGGGAGCGCTGGATCATGCGCGACGCGGACGTGCGCGGCTATCAGAGCCGGGCGGAGATCGTGAAGAACCGCCATGGCCATGCGGGCGCGCGGGTGGCGGTGCATATCATCTTCAACGGGACGGTGCGGGGCGACGGCCTATGAGCGTAGCGCGATCCATCGCTTACCTGAACGCAGTCGAATTCGGCGCCACGCTGGCGCAGCGCGCGGATCCGTCCCTGGCCGGGCGGCCCCTGGCGCTGCTGGATGACCGGGGTCACGTGATCGCGGCCGACGTGCTGGCCGCGCGGGCCGGCATCGCGCCGGGCCAGACAGAGCACCAGGCAGTGGCGCGGGCGCCCGGGGTCACGCTGCGCCCTGCGGACCGGTATCCGATCCTGGAGACGCAGGCCGAGCTGATGGCCCGCGTGGCACGTTATGCGGGCCGGTGGCAGCCCGCAGGGCTGGGCAGCGCATACCTGGATACGGAGGGCATCGGCGGCGACATGCTCTCCTGGTGCCAGGCGCTGGGCGGAGAGGTGCGCGGGCTCGGCATGGTGCCGTCAGTCGGGCTGGCGCCCACCAAGTTCTGCGCCGCAGTGGCGGGCGAGGTGGCGGGCGAAAACATCATGCTGGTCATGACCGCGGTCACGCAGCGGGCCTTTCTCACGCCTCAGCCGATCGGGCTGTTGCCCCTGGAGCCGGACGCGCTGCTGCACCTGGCGCACCTGGGGATCCGCACGCTCGGCCAATATGCATGTCTGCCCCCGGCCGGGGTGTTGGCTCGCTTCGGGCCGCCCGGCCGGACCGCGCAGCGCTGGGTGCAGGGACGCGATAACCGCCCGGTCACCCTGCCCGGCGAGATGTCCCAGGCATCGGCGCATCTCGAATTCGACGGGGTGGTGGCGGATCGCGAGATCCTCCTCGCGGCCCTGCGCCGCGAGGCCGACGCGCTGCTGCACCCGCTGCACAGCCGCCTGCAGGCGGCCGGCCGCCTGGCGCTGGCCGCCACGCGTGGCGACGGGCGCCTCGTGACGGCCAGCCACGTCTTTCCGCTGCCCACCGCGGCGACGCGTACGGTGCACCTGGCGCTGGAGGAGGCGGTGGACCGCATCGCCTGGCGCGGGGAGGGCGCAGCGGACGTGACGCTCACGCTGGGCGACATCACGGATGCGCCCGTGCAACAGCTGTCGCTGCTCGACATCACTTCGCCCCGTGCGACGCTGGCCGCGACGCTGGCGCAGTTGGCCGCGCGCTTCGGGCCGGAGACCTTTCGGATGGCGGCCCTGGTCGACCAGGGAAACCCATTGCCCGAGCGGCGAGGGAGCTGGCGGGAGTTCGGGGATTGAAGATGCGACGCTAGAGATCGGAGCGGGCGGCGATGACGCGGTTGTGGGCGGAGGGAGTGCGCATCCAGGTGGAGGAAGGGGCAGACGGCGCGCCGGTGCGGTTCCTGTGGGGCGACACCTGGCACGAGGTGAGTGTGGTCGCCAACTGCTGGCGCGTGCGGGCGACCTGGTGGCTGCCCGAGGCCGACGCACACCGCGAGTACGTCAAGCTGACGACCGCGGACGGGCTCATGTGCACCCTCTACCGTGACCTGCGCGACGGCGCGTGGTACTGCGCCCGTGTCTTCGACTGACCCCTCCGCCTCCAGCCCGAATCTTCAATCTTCAATTTTCAATCGTCAATCGTTATGTACTGCGAGCTGCACTGCCACACCCATTACTCCCTGCTCGATGGCGCATCATCGCCCGAGGCGCTGGTCGGGCGGGCCGTCGCGCTCGGCATGCCTGCCCTGGCCGCAACGGATCACAACGGGCTGTATGGGGCCGTGGCATTCTGGCGCGCGGCGCGGGCGGCCGGCCTGCATCCCATCATCGGCGCGGAACTCACCCTGGCCCACGGCTCGCACCTGCTCCTCCTGGCGGAGAACCAGGCCGGCTACAGCAACCTTAGCCGGCTGATCAGCATGGGCCAGCTTGCCGGCGTGAAGGGCGCGCCGCGGCTGGCCATCGAAGACGTGGCACGCCATGCGGACGGGCTGCTCTGCCTCACCGGCTGCCGCCAGGGCGCAGTGGCGGCCGCGCTGTTGGCCGCAGAGGATGGGACGCACCTCGCACAGGCCGCGGCCGGCCGGCTGGCCGACATCTTCGGCCGCGACCGCACCTGGGTCGAGCTGCAGCGCCACTGGCTCCCTGACGATGCGCGGCTGGGCGCTGGGCTCCTTGCCACCGCGCGCGCGGCCGGCCTGCCCCTGGTCGCGACCAACAACGTGCACTACGCCGCGCCGGAGGAGCACCGGCTGCATGACGTGCTGTGCGCCACACGCCTCAACTGCACGGTGGCCGAGCTGGGCGCGCAGCTGGGACCTGCACGCGCCTACGCGCAGGCCTCCACCGAGTTTCACCTCAAGAGCCCGGCGGAGATGGCCGCGCTGTTTGCGGACCTGCCCGAGGCGATCGCGGCCACGCAGGAGATCGCGGCGCGCTGCAACGTCTCCCTGGACTTCTCCGGCCGGCGCACGCCCGCGTTCCCGCGGCAGACCCCCGGGTTTCCCGCGGGCATCCCCCCGGGGGAGACGCCCTTCAGCTACCTGTACGCGCTCAGCCACGCGGGCCTGCGGGCCCGGTATCAGCCGGTCACCCCCCAGGCCGTGCGCCAGTTGGCCCATGAGCTGGCCGTGATCGAGGCCGCGGGCCTGGTCGACTATTTCCTGATCGTCTGGGACATCGTCCGGTTCGCGCGGGAGCAGGGGATTCGCTGCCAGGGCCGCGGCTCGGCTGCGAACTCGCTGGTGGCGTACGTGCTGGGCATCACGCCGGTGGATCCGCTGCGCCACGACCTGTTGTTCGAGCGCTTTCTGAGCGACCGCCACGACACGACGCCCGACATCGACATAGACTTTGCGTCAGATCGCCGCGATGAGGTGGTGGCCTACCTGTACGAGCGCTACGGGACGGAGCACACGGCGATGGTCTGCAACGTGGTCACCTACCAGTGGCGCAGCGCGGTGCGCGATGCGGCGCGCGCGCTCGGGTTTGCGCCCGAAGACGTCGATCGCATCGGCGCGTGGGCCAACGGCGCGCTGCCCGCGACGGAGGACAGCGCCGCCCAGGATGGCGCAGCGGCATACGGCGGCCTGCCGATCACCGACCATGTCGCACGCCATTCGCACCGGCGGTCGCGGCCGGAGGCTGAGGGCCTGCCGCCGGAGAGCGCGCTCGTGATCGAGCTGGCGTCCCAGCTGATCGACACGCCGCGGCACCTGTCGGTGCACGTGGGTGGCATGCTGGTCACCGCACAGCCGTTGGTCGAGGTCGTCCCGCTGGAACGGGCGACGAAGGACGGCATCGTCGTGGTGCAGTGGAACAAGGACAGCGTGGAGGATGCCGGGCTGATCAAGATCGACCTGCTCTGCCTGCGCACGCTGGATGCGATCAGCGAGACGCTGGAACTGATCGCCGCGCGTGGCGGCCCCGTGCCGGATCTCGATGCGCTGCCACTGGACGATCCGGCCATCTACCGGATGCTCGCGCAGGGCGATACGATCGGTGCGTTCCAGGTGGAGAGCCGGGCGCAGGCGCAGATGCTGCCCCGGCTGAAGCCGGCCCGGTTCGAGGACCTCATCATCCAGGTCAGCATCGTCCGTCCCGGCCCGATCCAGGGCGGCATGGTGCATCCTTACCTGCGTCGGCGCCGGGGCCTCGAACCGGTGACCACGCCGCATCCCAGGCTTGGCCCGATCCTTGCGGAGACGCTGGGGGTCATCATCTTCCAGGAGCAGGTGATCCGGGTGGCGATGGCGCTGGCAGGCTTCTCGCCCGGCGAGGCGGATCTGTTGCGCCGGGCCATGAGCCGCAGCCGGTCGGCCGCGGCCATGTTGGACCTGCGCGGCCGGTTCCTTGCGGGCGCGGCCGCCAACGGCGTGGACCCGGCGGTCGCGGAGGAGGTGTTCCGCCAGCTCCAGGGCTTCGCGACGTACGGGTTCTGTAAGTCGCACGCGGCTGCATTCGCGCTGGTGGCCTACCAGACGATGTGGCTGAAGCGCTATCATCTCCTCGAATTCACCTGCGCGCTGCTGAATCATCAGCCGATGGGCTTCTATGCGCCGGAGGTGGTGATGGGCGACGCACAGCGGCACGGCGTGAAGGTGTTGCGGCCGGACGTGAACGCGAGCCTGGACGAATGCACGATCGAAGGCGATGCGCTGCGGCTGGGCCTGCGTTATCTGCCCGGCCTGGGCGAGGCAGGGCGGGCGCGGCTGCTGGCCGCGCGGGGCGCGGGGCGGTTTGGCGGGCTGCCCGACTTCTGCCGGCGCACCCGCCTGCCGCGGCGCCTGATCGGCGACCTGGTGCGCGCGGGCGCACTGGACGGCCTGGCGCAGGATCGCCGCGGATTGCTGTGGACGCTCGGCGGGCTGCAGTACGCGGAGGAGGTGTTGCTGGAGGCGCCCGACGTGGAGGCCGACCTGCCCTCCCTGACGGAGGGCGAGGCGATCGCGTGGGATTACGAGCTGCTCGGCATGTCGCCGGGCGATCACCCGATGCGGCTGCTGCGGCCGCGGCTGGCCGCACAACACGTCCTGACGGCCGCAGAGCTGGCGCGGCACGAGGCGGGAAAGGAGGTGACCGTGGCCGGGCTGGTCGTCGTGCGCCAGGCGCCACCGACTGCCAAGGGACACCTGTTCATCACGCTGGAGGACGAGACCGGGCTGGCCAACCTCATCATCCGGCCGGACCTGGTGGAAAAGCGCCGCGGCGTCCTGCACAACGCGACGTTTCTCCTGGCGCGCGGCCTGACCCAACGGGACGGCCACGCGGGCAGCCTGCTCGTGAAGGAGGTCGGCGAGGTGACTCAGGTGTAGGCGCTCGCGGTTAGCCCGCGCATCCCACGGCGTTCATGGGGTGCAGTAGTATGGGCCCGGACAGGCAATCTCGGTCTAGAGCGGTTGAACCAACTGCACCAGGTTGCCGCAGGTGTCCTCGAACATGACGCCGATGATCGGTCCCATGTTCTCCGGCTCCCCACGAAAGACGACCCCCCGCTCCCTGAGCCGCCGGACCTCGTCCTGGATGTCGGTGCTGATGAATCCGGTGATGGGAATGCCGGCGTCGTATAGGGCCTTCTGATAGTCCTTTGCGGGCGGGAAGGCGGTCGGCTCCAGCGACACCTCGACCCCCTCGATCCCCTCGGGCGACGTGACCGTCAGCCAACGGTACTCGCCCATCGGAATGTCCGCCATCTTGACGAACCCCAGCTTCTCCGTGTAGAACTTCAGCGCCTTCTCCTGGTCATCGACGATGACACTGGTGACAGTGACGCGCATAGGACCCTCCTGGTTACTTCGATCGAAATCGGGATTTGTAAGCTTTTGTCCATATTTAGTGGGACTATTGTGCAATACCGTGACCGGCCTGTCTGTAAGTCAGGACCGACTTCGATGGCAGGGAGGCCACCACTGGGAAGTGGGGTGGATGGATCCCGCGGTCGTCCAGCCGGTCGGGTGATGCGGCCAGGACGGCCCGGCCGAAGCCGGCGATGATGCGGCCGCGCCCTGACCCTCAGCCGCCGGGCGCCAGCGTGAAGACAAACGCGCCCACGCGGTCGGAGGGCGCGGCCGCCAGGTCGTTGTAGACCGCGACGACCACGTAGTACGTACTGTGCGCCGCGCTGGTGAGCACGGTTGCTTCGGTGTCCGTGAACGTCGGATCCGCCAGGGGCGCTGGGTTGTACGGTGTATCCCCCGGCGTGAAGTAGGGCGTATCCTGGCCGCGGTAGACGTCATACGTGACGCCCGCGATGGTGTGGCCCACGGTGTCGAGGGTCACCCTCGTCCAGTCGAGCTGGAGCAACGGGCCGGCCGCAACCGAGGCCTGCAGGTCAGTGACCGCGGCTGGCCCGAAGCGTTGCTGCCAGTAGCCCGCGTCCAGGTCGACTGCGCCGCCGCCAGACGAGCCAATGATCGGTTGGCCGAGCGTATCATTCAGGAGTATCGACTCGCCGGCGCCACTGGACGGCCCACCTCCGCCCGCAATGACCCACCAGGGCACAGTGGGATCCTGCGCGCTGGCCACGCCCACAGCCGAAATCAGCAGGGCCAGGCCCGCGAGCAGGGCTACGATCGTTTGCCGCTTCATCGCCAGCTCCTTTCACGGGCACGCGCTGGCGTAGAAGGTGTAGCTTTCGTTGTATACGCCGGCGCAGGTCACGGTGCCCGCGCTATCGTCGACAGCGCCGTCGAGCAGCGATGCGCCGACCAAGGTGGTGAACGCGGTGGCGTTGAGAATCGAGTTGGTGTATCCCATCACCTGGCAGTTGCTGACCCTCACAACATAGGAGCTCGTGTTCCCAAAATTGACAAGGCCGATGCTATCACCTGCGCCGGCCGCTCGGAGGGTGCTGTTGCTGATCGTTGGCTGCGATGCTTCGTTGGCCACGCCGTAGTTCTTCAGGCTGGTAGCTGTGCCGTACCCCAGAGCGGTGACGCCAGTCATGATGGGCGAAGAGGAATCGTTGCGCACGCCGATATTGTAGTTCCCGCCGGACCCGGTGGCGACGACGTCGTTCATCGTCGGCGAGGAGGAGAGGTTGTACACGGCATAATTGGTGTTGGCAGCATCGGCTGTCGCGGTGACGCCGGTCATCACGGGATAAGAGGTGGAGTTATAGACGCCGTAACTCACGCTGCCTCCGGACGCCCACGCGATGACGGCCGTCATGATTGGCGAGGAGTCTCCGTTCCAAATGCCGTAGTTGTGGTAATCGCCGGCTGACGCCGTCGCAGTCACGCCGTGCATCTCGGGCGAGGAGTGACTGTTGTACACCGCAAAGCACGAGCTGCCGCCGGAGGCTTCAGCCGTCACGTTCGTCATCTGCGCATCTGCGTAGTTATTCATCACTCCGTAGTTGACGCTGTCGATGTCGCCCGTCGCGGTGGCCCTCACGTCCGTCATCCGGGCCGGCGAGGTCTCGTTGTACACGCCGTAGTTATCACTATCGGCATCGCCGTTGGCTTCGGCCGTCACACGCGTCATCACAGGTGCGCAGGAGGTGACGTTGGCCACGCCGATTGCGCCGGACTTGCCGGAGGCCGAGGCCGTCACGTCCGTCATCACCGGGGAGGAGCCGTTGTAGTTGCGCACGCCATAGCTTCGACCGCCGCCCGCAGCGATCGCGGTCACACGGGTGAGGCGCGGGGAGTCGGCGCCGTTGAAGATGGCCACGGCAAAGTCGGCGTCGCCCGTGTTCTCGACCGTCAGGTCGCGCAGCTCGGCGTTATTGGCGCCCAGCAGCGTGCCCGAGTTCAGCGTGCCACTTCCAGCGCCGGTGATGCGCGTCACCAGTTGGCCGGCGCCCGCGATGTCCACGTATTGCTTCATTGTCACTTGCTCCTCGTACATCCCCGGCGCGACCCACACCAGGTAGCGGCTGTCGGCCGTACCGGCGATGCTGTTCAGGGCCGCGGTGATCGTGGTGAAATCGCCTCCGCTTTTGGCCACGATGACCACATTGGCGTAGCGCTGGCTGTAGGCGCTCGCGGGCATCCCGCCCAGCGCGGCCGCATCGTCGGCTGTCAGCGCGTGCACCGCATCCTGCGCGACGAGCGCATAGGGCGTCGCGGCGATGCGCCGGTCTTCTTTAAGCTGGGTGAACGGAACGGTGGAGTCCGTGCTGTACCAGACGCGCAGATAGCGGTCCGCGCCCTCGAAGACCGTAGCGGTCAGCGCTTCGGACATGCCGCTCAGCGTGATATCGCCCAGCAGCACGTTGAACAGTCCGTTGGTTACGTCGAGCGGCACCCATTTCCCAGGCTCACCGCCGATGAGGGTGTCGTCGTTGGCCCAGTGGATCGTGCCGAGCGCATCGACGATCGCGAACTTGAAGTAGCCTTTGCCGTTGAAGGGTTTGCCGTCTACGAGCACGTGTCCCTGATAGCTGACAAGCGTTGGCGGGCCGCCCACGCCCGCGGTCGGTGCGCTGCCGGCCGCGGGCGCGAGAGCCAGCAAGGCGAGAACGACGACGAGGGCGCTGAGTTTGATGCGGTTCATGGGGATACCTCCTATGACGCGTGCGAAGCGAAAAATACAGGCGGAGGTGGACAAGGCCGGGGTGAGGAGGATGATGCGGGGCTACGACGCGCTCCGGCGTCTTTCACCGGCTCCACTATACTCCCGCGCGCGGTTGGAGTCAATAGCGGTTGCGGGTGCTCGGGTGGGTGGTCTTTGACTCGCCGTGCAACATGCGGAGGGATAGCCGCCGGCGCCCGGCATCATGTGCGCCGGCGGCAGATACAGCGGGACTGCTCAGATCGTCTGCAGGATGCCCTGGAGCGGGATGCGCACCCAGGCGGGGCGGTTGTTGAGTTCGTAGCCGAGCTCGTACACCGCTTTCTCCAGCAGGTACGCGTCCAGCAGCAGCCTGAGGTCGTCGGGCGAGGGGGGCAGGAACGCGGCGTTCTCCGCGACGGCCAGGTAGGTCCTGAGGAACGCGACGGAGACCCACCGGTGCCAGTAGCGCGCCAAGGGTTCGAGCGCGGCGGCAGCGTCTCCCGCGCCGGCCTCTGCGAAGTAGGCCGCGTAGGCCGCGTAATGGAAGGAGCGGAGCATCCCCGCGACGTCCTGCAGCGGCGAGCGCTTCATCTGCCGCTCGCGCAGCGGCCGCGCCGGCTCGCCCTCGAAGTCGATGATCATGAAATCGTCGCCGGTGTAGAGCACCTGGCCCAGGTGGTAGTCGCCGTGGATGCGGGCGCGCAGCGCGCTGATGGGGCGGGCCAGCAGGGTGTCGAACCGCGCGGCGATCTCCCCCTCCAGGGCCAGGACCCGGACCGCGTCGGCCTGCCCTGCCGCGGGCAGCGCGTCGAACCTGTCCCGGAGGAGCTGCATCATGCGATCGGTGAGGCCGCGCATGCTGCGATGCAGGTACGCCTGGAATTCAGGGGTGAACGGTTCGGGCGCGAACGCCGGGTCCGCCGGGTCTGAGCAGAGCGCGAGATGCAGCTCGGCCGTGCGCTGGCCCAGTAGCCGCGCGGATGCCAGGTAGGTACCGATGAGTTGCTCCGCCTGCGCCGGGACGTCGTGGCGCGCGAGGTCCAGGAGCGGGGTCTCCGGTAGGACCAGATCATCCGCGGTCATCCCGCTGGCGGCGTGTGTGCGGAAGTAGTCGCGCAGCGAATCCAGGGTGTAGGCCCACGCGTCGCCCCGGTTAGGCACGAACCCTTGCAGGAGCGCCATCGTGATGGGCTCGGCCTGCGCGGCGTCCGCCCCGTGCGAGCGGAACTCGAGCACGCCTGCGACCGGCGGAGTGTTGGCGAACGAGCACCGGTCGGTGAGGAACTGGCCGATCTCCTGGTCCGGGTTGATGCCGGTCTCCAGGCGCCGGTACAGCTTCATGATGAGGCGGTCGCCGAAACGCACGGAGGTGTTGCTCTGCTCCACGCCCAGCAGCACGGGCGGCAGCTGCTGCGGCGCGTCGCCGGCCAGGCGCTGCAGCACGGCGGCCGTGGATGCAACCACGTCGCCGCTTGTCCCGGCATACTCCCGGTGTTCGATGATGGCGAAAAGCAGCGCCTGGCAGAAGGCAGGGTCCCACACCGCGTCGTACAGGATCCCGTGCTCCCCGCCGGCCTGTAGCGACGCGATGACGGATGCGGGCCGCTCGGCGCCCAGCGCCGCGGCCGCCGAGCCCGCGGCCCACTCCACCGGTAGCACGTAGGTCTCCGCGTGGCCATCGGTGTAGGACACCCGCACCAGCACCAGCTGTGCCCGGGGCAGGATGGGCACGGTCTCGAGGACCTCCGTCCGCTGCACCGTGCGCGCCTTCGAGGCAAACCAGCGCCGCGGCGTCATGAACCGGGGCAGCGCGGCCTCCAGCGTGGCCTTGGCCTCGCCGCGAAAGACGGCGTCCCAGGTGTCGACCGCGCGGAGCGCAGGCACGTCGGGCAGAAGAACATCGTGGTTGCTGGCTTGTGGCATCTGGCTTCTCCCTCGATCAGGGGCGGGTGGGCGGCTGCCCTTCCGGGCAGCTGGCACGATTATAGCATAGAGCAAGCTGGAGAGGCCGGGGCACAAAGAGATCCGGCCGGGGGGACCCGGCCGGACCGTGGTTTCCGACTTCGTCGTCGGGAGGTGAGCCTGCGAGGCTCTGTAACCCCGCAGGCCCAGGATCGGCGAGCGCGATCGCGTTACCGCACCGTGATCGCCGCGGTCGGGAGCGATTCGGCCGCAACTGCGTAGCCCTGCAGCGCCAGGTCCGAGACCGTCGCGCTGTAGTCTCCCCGCAGCCCGCTGACCGAGAACTTCGCCACGCCGTTCTTGTCGGTGGTGGCGAACTGCTCCTCCGTCCGGTTGCCCGGCAGGGTCCACAACAGGCCGATGCTCACACCCGCCATGGCCAGGCCGTCGCCGTTCTTCACGGTGGCCTGAGCGGACACCGTCGCGCGTACTGCGGATCGCCGGCCGGTCAGATCCAGCGCGGAGATGCTCAGCGTCTGTGCTGCCGACGGCACGTAGATCGATCCGTCGTCGCAGGTGAAGTGGCCCGGATGATCGGGGTGCGGCGGGTGCGAGTTCTGTCCCCGTTGGTTCGGGAACACGTACGCGAACTCGCGGTAGCCACTCGTGCCGGTCGTTGCGCTCTGGAGCGCGCCGTCCGCATCGATCACCCGCTCCATCCATCGCTGGAACTGTGGGTTGCCCTGTCTCGTGATCGTGCCCTCGCCGTAGGCGCCGGGGCAGACGTAAAAGACATTGTACCCGCCGGCCCAGTCGATCAGGCGGTCCGTCAGCCGCGGTCCGGGTGCAGCCACGTTGGCCTGCATCGCGTCCCGATCCCAGCCGCCGTAGATCAGGTCCAGGCCCTGGTAGAAGTCGAAGCGGCCGAACGTGAACCACAGCGGCGGGTCGGCAACGGTGGTCGCGGACGCCGGCCTCGGCCTCACGTCCAGGTGGTCGTCGCCGTAACCGCCCCACAGGTTGTCGTCCCCGCGGCCGCCCCACAGGACGTCCGCGCCGTCGCCGCCGAACACCTTGTCCACGTCCGCGGTCTGGAGGTTCGGGTCGACGCCGGTCGACGGGTCGAGTTCGGTCGAGTCGCCATCGCCGTTCACGATGTCGTCACCGTCTGCGCCGTGCAGGCTGTCCCGGTCGTCGCCGCCCAGGAGGATGTCGTTGCCTGCGGCCCCTGGCACGCCCGTGAACGAGAAGAGCTCGAACTCGCGGTGGAAGGAGCCGGCCGGGTAGATCGTCTCCGTGAAGAACGGCCCGGGCGGCGCGATGTTCTGTTCGTTCGATCCGTCCTGAACACTGGAGGTGATCAGGCCGAGGTCGCCCAACAGCGCATCCTCGCCGTTGTTGCCTTCCATGTAGTCGTGGCCCTGCTGGCCGTAGCCTTCGTCCTCGCCGTCGTTGCCCTGCATCCAGTCGTTGCCGAATGCACCGGCCTCTTCCGGCGAACGCGTCACGCCCACGTTGCGCACGACCATGTCGAACGGCGAGAGGTCGCCGTTGGCCCGCGGCCCCTGGTGGCGCAGCCACAGTCCGCCGCCGTCCGTCGGGCGCTCGATCGTACCGTTGTCGCCGATGAGCACGTCGTCTTCCTCGCCGCCGCGCAGGATGTCGTTCGCGTCCGCGAGGTTGTCGGGCGGCGTGCCGCTGCCCACCACGCCGGTCGCGTCCGAGGAGGAGCCGCCCCACATGTCGTCCTCATCTTCGTTGCCGTACATGAAGTCCGCGCCGTGGTTGCCCTCCATGAAGTCATGGCCGGCGTTGCCGTACATTACGTCGCCTCCGCCGTCCTCGTCAACCTTGGCCGCGCACTGGGTGTCGGCCGCGTCGATCTGGCCGTCGCCGTCGTTGTCCACGCCGTCTGCGCAGTCGTACTGCGTGGAGCCTGCGCCTTCGCGGCCGTCCATGTCGTTGTCGACGCCGTCGATCGGGTCCTCGTTGTACAGGCCGTCGCCGTCGGCATCGAAGTCGTCGTTGCCCTGGCCGAACATGCGGTCGCTGCCGTCGTTGCCGTACATCGTGTCGGAGCCGCTGAGCAGCGGGCTGGCCACGGGGCCGCCCACCACCTGCACGTTGAGCAGGGTGACCGTGCGGACTTCATCCCCGGTGTTCGGATCGGTCTGCCACAGGCCGCTGGCCAGCGGGCGGTCGATCGTGGCGTTGTCGCCGGCCATCACGTCGCCTTCCGAGCCGCCGTACATCGTGTCCGCGCCGTCCCAGATGGTCCCGTCCACCGTGCCGCCGATCATGTCGTCCTGATTTTCGCTGCCCTTCATGAGGTCGTCGTGCGAGTTGCCCTCCATGAAGTCGTCGCCCGCGTTGCCGTCCATGTCGTCGTCGCCGGCCTGGCCGTACATCAGGTCGTCCTGCGCGCCGCCCTCCATGAGGTCGCCGCCGCTGACCAGGGCCGCCTGGGTTGAATTCTCGTCCAGCAGGATGCGCGGCTCGTGCTGCCAGCCGTCGTTGAAGGTGTTCTTCACCCACTGGCCGCCGGCGAGGGTGCGGACCAGCAGGGCGTTGTCGCCCGCCATCACGTCGAACCCGTCGTTGCCGTACATAAAGTCGCCTGCGTCCAGCCGGCCGTCCGTGCCCGTTGCCGGGTCGTCGTTGATGCGGCCGGTGCCGCCGGCCATGTCGTCGTTGCCGTCGTTGCCCGACATGGTGTCGGTGCCCGCGTTGCCTTCCATGTAGTCGTCGCCGCCGTCACCCGCCATGTCGTCATCGCCGCCCTGGCCGTACAGCAGGTCATCGTTGTCCTCGCCGCGCAGCAGGTCGCCGCCGGAGGTCCCGACGCCAGGTGCGCTTGCCACGGTACCCACGTCGTAGAAGCGGATCGTGCGTGCGATCGCGGCGTTGAACGTGTTGGTGACCCAGAAGCCGGTGCCCGTGTCCCGCGTGCGGAAGGCCGTGGCATTGTCTCCCAGGACTACGTCGTAGTCATCGGCGTCGGCCGCAGCGGTGCCGCTGCCGCCGGTGATGGCATCTGCGCCGTCCAGCCGGCCGTCAACTGCGCTCGCGGGATCGTCGCTCTTCGTCCGGCCGGTGCCGCCGACCAGGTCATCCTGGCCGTCGTTGCCTGCCATGATGTCGTCGCCCGCGTTGCCGTACATCTCGTCGTTGCCCGAGCCGCCCGACATGCCGATCTCGTCGCCGCCCTGGCCGTACATGATGTCGAAGCCGCCCTCACCGAACAGCGTGTCGCCGCTGCTGGTGTTGGGCGCGGGCGTGAAGTCCGTCGTGGCCACGTCGAAGAGGGTCACGATGCGCCGCACCACGTCCTGCGTGTCTCCGGCGAAGTCGTCCGTGACGTACTGGCCGCCGTTCTGGTCCCGCACGATCGAGGCGTTGTCGCCCGCGATCACGTCGAAGTCGCCGGGCAGGTCCGGCCCGTTGCTGCCGCCGTAGATCGTGTCGGCCGCGTCGGGCTGGCCGCCGCTGCCCTGGCTGGTGCCGCCGATCAGGTCGTCCTGGCCTGCGTCGCCATACAGGGTGTCGGTCCCGCCGTTGCCCTCGAGCATGTCGTCGCCGGCGTTGCCGTTCAACGTGTCGTCCTCGCCGCCGCCGTACAGGTCGTCGTTGCCTTCGTCGCCCTGCATATCGTCCTGGCCCGCGGCTGCCGTGTCGCTGTTGCCGGCTGCGAGGTCGTACAGGGTGACCGAGCGCACGATCGTGCCGTCGATCTCCGTCCCGCCCGGCCGCGTGATCGATGCGTTGTCACCGGCCATGACGTCCTGGGCTGCGTTGCCGAACATGAAGTCGCCCGCGTCGGGCTGGCCGGCCGCGCTGGTGCCGCCGATCATGTCGTCCTGGCCCGCGTCGCCGTACATCGTGTCGGTGCCCGCGTTGCCCTCCAGGTAGTCGTCGCCGATGCCGCCGCGCATCAGGTCATCGTGTTCGTTGCCGAACATGGTGTCATCGCCGGAATCACCGTACATCTCGTCGTTCTCGGTGTTGCCGTTCATGACATCATTGTCCGCGCCGCCGCGCATGATGTCCTGGCCCGCGTTGCCGTTCATGATGTCGGCGCCCGCGTCACCGTACATGGCGTCCGCGTCTTCGTTGCCGTTCATGATGTCGCCGTCTGCGCCGCCGTACATCGTGTCGTCGCCGGCGTTGCCGTTCATCGTGTCCGCGCCCGCGTCGCCGTACATCTCATCCGCGCCCGCGTCACCGTTCATGGTGTCGCCGTCCGCGCCGCCCCACATGTCGTCGTCGTCCGCGCCGCCGAACATCTCGTCCGCGCCGCCGCGACCGTACATGACGTCGTTGCCCGAGCCGCCGAAGAGGCCGCCGGCAAAGCCGCCGCTCCCCGAAGCGTCCCGATCTGCCGCGTCATGGAGCGGATCCTCGTCGTCACCGTCCAGGATGTCGTTGCCGGCGTTGCCGCACAGCTTGTCGTTGTCGGAGTAGGGGAGCAGGTCATCGACGTGGCCGCCGTTGCCGATCAGCCGGTCGTCGCCGTAGCCGCCCACAATCGTGTCGTTGCCGGGTCCGCCGAGGATCGCATCGATGCCGCCCGTGGCCGCGCCCTCGTCGAGACAACTGAGGCCAGCCTCGTCGCCGTTGAGGATGTCGTCTGCCGGGCCGCCGTCCAGGTTATCGTTGCCGGGACCACCGGTGATGGTGTCGACGCCGTCCGGATTGGCCATCGTCCAGGGCCCGCCCAGCAGGGAGTCGTCGCCGTCGCCGCCGTCAATCGTATCAGCGCCGGGGCCACCCGTCGCAGTGTCGTTGCCCGTGCCGCCGTTCAGCGTATCGTCGCCGATGCCGCCGTCCATGCGATCGTCCTCGCCGTCACCGTTCAGGATGTCGTTGCCCTTGCCGCCGATCAGCTTGTCGGCGCCGGCTCCACCGCTGAATGTGTCGACCCCGTCACCGCCGGTGAACGAGTCGTTGCCGGCGCCGCCCTTCAGATCGGAGCCGATCGTGAAGGCGATGGGGTTCGCGTCATTGCCGCCCTTGACGAACGCGATAATGTCGTCGCCGTCCGCCGCATCGGCACGCACGATGCCGGTGATGCCCGATCGCTCCTGCTTGAGGCCGAACGCCTCGACGGAGACCTTGCCGTCGCCGATCTGGCGCACGGTGAACTCCTCGTCGATGACGCTCTCCTGGATGCCGCGCAGGTTGGCCCGGGTGCCGATGTTCAGCCACAGGTCGCCGCCCACCACGTCGGCCAGGTTCGGGTTCTCGCCCTCGCAGCCCATGGTGAAGTCGAGCAGGGTCACCCGGATGATCTCCAGCTCCCAGCGATCGCTCCACAGGAAGAGGTCCACCTCCAGGAAGAAGCCCAGGAACAGGTCGAGCTTGCCGGAGATGATGAAGAGACAGATCGGGTTGGACAGCTTGTCTACGATCTCCTCGATGTAGAGCTTGCCGTCCGGGTTGGGCCGGTCGTCCAGGTTGCCCGAGAGGGTGGCGTCCACGCCACCGTACACGCCCGCCTCGACGATCAGCACGTCGAGCGCGGCCTCCGCGTAGACCCGGAAGGTCAGCTTCCACTCGTCGACGTCCAGGCCATCAGCATCGAGATCGTCGATGAAGATGCCGTTGAAGAGCTTGATCGCGCTCCCGCCGGAGATCACCTGCCGCAGGCCGCGCGTGTCGTAGCCCATGGCGAAGCGCGCCTCGGCGGTGAAGGCCAGGCCCACCTCCGCAGTGACGGGGAACGGGCCGATGAAGATCGGGCCGAATTCGTAGCCCTCGCTCACGCTGGCCTTGAAGGTGCCGAAGTCCATGCGGACGATGGTGACATCCTGGCCCAGCAGCAGGCCGAAGACCTGCGTCGCGTCGTCAAGGAACGGGAAGGTGAGGCCCTCGACGCCGAAGGTGCCGGGCCGCGACGTGGCCGCGACGGACGCCACCCCCGCATTGCCGGGCAGTTCGTCGGCCAGGTTCGTTCCCGCATCCGCGCTGCTGATCAGCGTTCCCGCCTGGTCGGGCGTGGTGCCGCCCTGCAGGAGCTTGTCGCCGAAGAGGGTGAAGGAGCCGGGGTTGCCACCTGAACCCAGCGGGATGAAGAGGTTGCCTGCGCCCGGATCGATCGGCAGGTTGTTGGCCAGGCTGATCATCTGCAGTACGCTTTCGATCAGGGCGATGTCCTCGTCGCTGAAGCCTGAGCTCGCCTGGATGAGGGTCAGCACCGTCACGGGGTCCTCGCCCACCATCTCGGCCAGCTGCGTCAGCACTGGCACCTCGGCCTGGATGAAGTCGACGATCGGCTCCAGCGGGCTGGTGACCTTGCGCACCTCGGTGACCACCGGCCCGAGCAGGTCGGAGATGAAGGTGCCCGCATCGAGATTCAGACGGTCGAACGCGACGGTCGGTGCGCCCAGGCTCGGGTTGTTCGTGTCGAAGCCCCACGCAAGGTGGAATGCGCCCACGACGCCCGGCAGGCCGTCGACCGCGTCGATGCTCGTGCGCAGCGCCAGGTCGATGTTGGCGTCGGCGACGAAGCGCGGCTCGAGGCCGACGCTGTTGATGATGTTGCCCGCGGTCAGGCGGCCGGATGCCGCGCTGCTCGTCAGGTCCAGCGTGGTGGTCAGCCCGATCTCCGTGGGATCATTGGTGTCGACCGTGTCGCCACTATCGTTGCCATCGTACATGCCCACGCTCAGGAATGCGAGCGTGCCCTCGAGGCAGCGGGTGTCCGAGAAGCCGGCGAACTGGCCGGACGGGAAGAACGCGGGATTGCTCGGGTCGGCCGCACATGCGCCCGGCGCGGGGTTGTCTGCAAGCGTCACGGAGGCGCCGAGATTGAGCTCGGGGTCCGTGCCGTTGTCGGCGACGATGTAGGGACCCTCTGCCTTGCTGAGGCCGAGGTTCAGGAGCAGCGACCATTCGCCGGTGGCCGTGGTTGCGCCGCTGATGGCGATGGGCAGGCCGTCGATGCCGATATCGAAGGCCGGGGTCTCGCTGATCTGCTGCCCGATCTTGAAGGTGACCTGCACATCGTCGATGTTGAGGACGGGGTCACCATCCGCGCAGTCTGCACCGCCGCAGCGCGCGATGACGTCGACGTCGTCCGCGTCTGCGGCTCCGCCCGAGTTGTTGCGGTCCAGCACGATGGCGCCCAGCGACAGGATCTCCGCCTCGATCTGGTCCTCGACGACCTTGGCCGTCGCGCCGGTGACGACGGAGCCGATGTCGGACAGAGGGGAGATGACGTAGGTGTTGATCTCACCCACGACGTCCGCGCCGGCGTCCAGCGCCTCGCCCAGTCCGGGCACGCTGATGTCTTCGGACCCGCTCGCCAGGATGCCCTCGAGCTTCGTCGTCAGTTCGGGGAGCACCTTGAAGAGGAACGCCCAGTTGAGCACGTTGCTCGAAATGGCGCCTGTCAGGCCGGAGGGCACGTAGGCATACCATTGTTCGGGATCGCCGAGTTCGTCGGGCTCCGTGATGTCTGCAGCGCGGAAGCCCAGGGTTCCGATGGGGCCGGCCACGTCGAGATCCAGCCGCGCGCAGGCCTGGCCGTCCAGGGTGATTTCGTCGCCGTTGTCGGGCGTCCCATCCGGGTCGATGATCCCGCAGCTCTGGGTCGCGCCGGTCAGGTCCGCGCCGACGCCGGTCAGCCAGCTGGTGAGAGACAACGGGTTGGTGTCCGGATTTTCCACGACAAGCTCGACGTTTGCCTTGGCCTGGCCCGTGACGCCTACCTCGAGCGGGCCGACGGCAGCGGTAAAGCTGAGGGCCGGCTCGTCGAGCGACCCGCCCGCGGTGGCCCGGGTAGTCTCGAGAACCAGGGTGTCGGCCAGCGCGCTGCCCGGCTTCAGCGGGATCGCGATGTCGAACTGCGCGCCTGCGGTGTAGCCGAACGAGATGTTGCCGCCGGTGGAGGCGGAGACCAGCCCCAGGCCGCCGTCATCGATGTCGAAGTTGAGCGGCTGAACGAGCGCGTCGGCCTTGCTGTAGCCGAGGCGCAGGATGAGGTCCTTCTCGGCGCCGGGTCCGACATCACTCAGCTCGAACGAGAGCGCGGCCGGGTCGATGCCCAGCTCGGTCTCGAGTTGCGTCTCCAATGCCTGGAGCGTCCCTGCCGGGTCGGACCGCGCGTCGTTGATGGCGACGTTGATCTCCTCCAGCTTGTCGAGCAGATCGCGCGGACTGACGCCGACGACCGGGATCTGTACGTCGAGATCCCCGATCGCAGGCAGGCTGTCAACCGCCTGTGCGAGCCCGTAGATGGAGTCGAGGATGATGCTCAGCATCTCCAGCGGGTTATCGGGGTTGATGTTGAAGGAGAGCAGGTCGGTGTCGAAGTCGCCGTCGGTCGTGACCGCGATGCCGGCGAGATCTGGCTCACAGGTGTCGTCGGTGAAGACATCCGGCCAGGAAACGCCAACGTTGCCGGATGCCAGCTCCGTCGCGCCGCCAACCGTCGCCTTGACCTCGAGGCCGCTGCTGAAGCCGATCTCGCACTTGGCGTCGATCTTGGGGCCGATGCCGCCGGAGATCAGGTCGCTGACGAGGATGGCGTCGGGAATCGCCTGCGGCAACGCCACGCTTGTGATCCCGGGCGCAGTGATGTTCAGGCTGAAGCTCGGCGCGCCTGGCGCATCGTCGCTGTCACCGATGCTGAAGATGGCGCCGCCCGGATTGGGACCAGTCGGGGTGCCTGTGGTCGTGACCTCCAGGAAGGCCAGCCGGCCCTCGAGCCCGAAGTTGCTGCCCGCGGCAATCGCCACGTCCGCCTGGAACTCGTTGCCCGTGCCCACCTGCAGGAAGAAGCGGTCGGCGTTCGTGCCGCCTGCCTTGATGTCCGCCGGATCTTCGACCAGGATGACGCCGAAGGTCACGTCCATCGCGATGGCGGACGCCTCGACCGTGATCTCGTCGCTGCCCGACTGGCTGAGGCCGAACAGGCCGGTCTGCGCCCTGAGCTGGTCGCCGAAGTCCGCCTCGACGGCGTTACTGACCGCAGGGAGCGCTTCCTGCAGCCGGTAGGTCAGGATCTTCTTGTCAGGATCGTAGTTCGGCGTGACGGTGTCGATGCCCGCGACGCTGAGGAGCTTCTCCGTGAGTTCGTCGGCCGTCAGGAAGAGCGGGCGGGCCAGGCGCGCCGTGGACTCGCCCTGGAAGTGGAAGTCCAGCGTGACGCTGTCCAGGCCGCCGGCGCCCAATACGAGCTGCGCGGAGGTGGACGGGCTGGGACCGACGGTCGTCAACGAGGTGTTGCTGCTGACGCCATCGATCTTCCAATCGACCAGGTCGACCGGGTTGATCGTGTAGGCGCGGCAGAACACCGTGTCGCCGGATTTGAGCCCGAAGATGGGACCGCTGGGCGGGACCGTGTCGTTCGGCCCGCAGACGATGGCTGCGTCGCCGAGCTCGTGAACGAAGTCGACGAGCGGATCGGCGAACTGGAAGAGATCGCCCAGGCTGTCCTTCAGGAAGGGCAGCTGCAGGTCGCCGCTCTGTTGCGCGGCGAGCAGCGCGGTCGTGGCGCTCGCCAGGCCGCTGAAGATGTTGCTCGCGTTCACGTTGGTGAAATCGTCCAGCGCATTCAGCGTCACGGTCGGCGTTCCGGGACCGTCCGCCAGGCTGGCGTCCTGCCAGAATACGGTGGCGTCGGGCGCACCGGGAACGATGGCCGCGTCGAGCGTCAGGCTGGCGTCGACGTCGTTGCCTGGTGCATCGACGAACGCGACCGTGACCAGGTCGCCCAACGCGGTCGAAGACCACTCGTCCACCGTCAGGCGGCCGTTCGCATCGGGGTCCGCGAACGTGGCCTGGATGGCCGCGTTGAGCACCACGCTGCCGCCGACGTTCACGCTGGTGAAGCCGAGCAGGCTCTCGAACGCGGTGATGGCCGGCACGTTGGCCGAGGTCGTGACCGCGACCACCGGTTCATTGGTCAGAAAGACCTTCTCGCTGGGATTTGATGCGCCACCGTCGTAACCGAGGGCGAACGGCGCTGTAAGCGTGAAAGTGAGGGCGATTTCTGACCCGTCCAGGTTTACGTCGCCCGACGTGAACTTCAGGGGGACGTTCACCGTGCGGGTGGCGCTGAAGTCAAACGACAGGGTGTCGTTCGTGTCGTTCCCAACCACGTTATTGAACTGCACGGCGATGCCTGTGCCGCCCAGGTCGGGATCGTCCTTGCCGTCGATGGCCGTGGCCAGATCAGCGAGGCTCGATGGGGCGCCGAGACCGGACAGCGCGTCCGTGAACAGGCTGTCGAGGTTCAAAGCCTCGCTCGGATCGACATCCGTGAAGGGGATCGGTTCGCCAAGACCTGCCAGTCCCGACAGGCTGTTGACCACGGTGCCCAGGCTCTGCAGGGCGGTGATAACCTCGGTGACCCCGCCGCTGTCGAGGGCGTACGCTGTGCGGGCGGGTGCGAGAAGTGAGACAGGAAGCGTGGAGAAGAGGAGCGTGACTGCCAGCAGCAGTCGAACCAGTCGTGACATCGAGTAACCTCCGCCAGCCGATGGGGATGCGTTGTCGTGCGGCATGAGATTCCCCTTGCCGCGCCTGCCATGAGGGGCCAGACAGCGCACGCACCGGACTGAATGATGCGGCTCTCACCGCTGGCACGGTGAGGCGGGTCTGAGAGTCGACGCTTCGGTGGGCCTCCCATCGCCGACAACGCAACGATGGGCACCCTGGGACGCTTTGCCAGAACATGTTACGAATGGGGATGATAGCATACTGCATGTGCAGTGTCAATGCTTTATTTGTTCTAATATTGTATGATATTTACGGAAGTTGAGTGACTACCTTGCAGTTCGTCAGTCGGGTTTCAATCAGGAAGGGGTAATCATGAACGGCATCAACGGTCGCGGCCTGCTGGTCGCAGCAGCGATGTGGGCGGTTGCCGCGGTTGTGCTGGTTGGCTGCGCGCCGCTGCCGGCCAGCATTGCCTCACCCCAGGCGCCGGAGGCAATGAGAGGTATCGTCGTCGAGGCTGATCCGGCGGAACTCGCGCTGACGCGGCTGGACATGCCGGCCGGCTTCGAGCTGGCCGCAGAGAAGGGCTCAGATATCGAGTACGTCGCGCTGTACCTGCGGCCGAGCGCGCTGGACACCGACGCGTCGGGCGGCAACACGCTGCTGAGCGTCATGTCCAGCGTGGGCGTCTACACGACGACGGTGGATGCGGAACAGGCATTTCTGTTGGCTGAGCGTGATGCGGCTGAGGAGGAACTCGAGGCCGCGGCGCTGGTCAGCCGCAATGCGACGGACATCGTCAGCGCGCCGTTTGCCGGCGCGGCAGTGGGAACCGACGAGTCCGAGGCGCTCAGGGTGACCTATCGCCTGATGGACCGTACGGTGGTGGAGTACGGCCACCGCTTCCGATTGGGCAACGTGCTGGCGCACGTCGTGGTCGCGGCCATCGGGAACCCGAACGAGCCGGAGACCCTGCTCGGTGACGCGCGCGACCTGGTGCAGCGGCAGATCGATCATATCGTCGCGGCGGCCAGCGATTGAAGATTGAAGAACGGCAACCCGCCTGCGCGCACAGGGCCGGCACACGGGCCGGCCCCTACAATCCCCCGGGGCGGGTCACGCGACGCTGCGGCGCAGGCGCTCCACCAGCTTCGCGTGCTCCTTCGCCTCGGCCGCGTCGATCTCCCGCTCGTAGTCCACCGCAGGCTGCATCACCTCGGCCGCGCGGGCGAGCTGGCCGCTGCGCTGGAGCAACATGCCGAGCATCCAGGAATGGCGGGCGCGCGCCGCACGGTCGCCCAGTTCCGCGTAGATGTCCACGGCCTCGCTGTACGCGTCGATGGCGCGGCGGGTTTCCTCCAGCTCCATGAGCGCCAGCCCCAGGTTCGCCAGCCGGTTGGCCTCCTTGCGCCGTTCGCCCAGTGCCCGGCTGATGGCCAGCGCCTGCCGGTAGTATTCCGTGGCCGGCCCCATCTCGTTGAGGTCCGCATGCGCGTTGCCGAGGTTGTTGAGGATGTTGCCCTCGAGCGGCCGGTCGTGCGTCTCGCGGCTCACCAGCAGCGCCTTGTGGTAGAACTCGATTGCATCCTTGGGCATGCCCAGCTGCGCGGAGGCGGTGCCCAGGCTGTTGAGCAGCGCAGCCTCGGAGCGGCGGTCGCCCACCGCGCGACCCAGGAAAAGGGCTTGGCGATAACACACCATGGCCTGTGCCGCATCGCCCCTGTCCGCGTATGCGTCGCCCAGGGTGCGCAGCACGGGCGCCCGGTTCGGCCATGATATCACGCTCCGCGCCGCGATCATGGCGCGCTCGCCCCACGTGATTGCCTGCTCCGTCTGGCCCGCCGCGGCGTAAACCATGCTCAGCTTGCCGGACACGTTGGCCTCGGTGGCATGGTCGCCCGTGGCGACTGCCGCAGCCAGCGCCTGTTCGTAGACGCGGATGGCATCGTCCGTCCGCGCGATGCCGGCGTACGCGTCGCCCAGCCGGCCCAGGAGCTCGATGCGCGCGGCGGCATCCGTCGCATCTTCGAGGAGCGGGAGCGCGGCTTCGTACGCGGCGGTCGCCTCCTCCATCTTTCCCGCGCCCCCCAGCGCACCGCCCAACTGCCTCAGGATCGCCGCCTCCTGGCCCGGCAGGTCATTTGCGCGCACCACGCCCAGCGCTGCGCGATAACCTTCTGCGGCGGCGTTAGGTTCCCCGGCGGCCAGCCAGGCATCGCCCTGCGACAGCAGGATCCGGACTTCGACGTCGGGCTCGTGCAGCTCGCGGCTCAGCTCCAATGCGTTTCGGTAGCAGTCTGCCGCGCGGCGGGGCTCGCCCAGGCGCACCGCAACGGGCGCCAGGCCCAGCAGGCTGTCGAGCTCGATCTGCCGGTTGCCCATCTCGCGTGCCAGGTGCGTGGCCTGGTCGTAATGCCGCGCTGCGTCGACATTCTCGCCCGCGGCCGCCTCGGCCCCTGCCAGCCGGCACAGCACCTTGATCTCGAGCTCCCGGTCCGCGGCCTGCCGTATATGGACGAGGGCCCAGCGGTCGTGTTCGATCGCCGCCCCTGTCTCGCCGAGCGCGGTGTAGGCCTCGGCCAGTCCTGCGCGCACGTCGGACAACGACGCCTGGTCGCCCTGTGCGGTCGCCAGCGGCAGCGCGGTGAGGTAATCGCCGATCGCGCCGCGCAGGTCGCCCGAAGCGCGGCGCTCCGCTGCGAGCGCCCGGAGCGCGGTGAGCTCGCCTGCTTTGTCGCCCCGCTTGCCGCTGATCGTCAGGGCCGCGGGCATCGAGCGCAGTGCATCGGCGCGCGCTTCCTCCCCAGCCGCCACCGTGACGAGCCGCAGCGCGGCATCCACCTCGGCCTCGCGGTCGCCCAGCGAGCGGGCCAGGGCCAACGCAGTGCTGAAGTGTGCTGTCGCATCGCTCTCGTCGGCTGAGATCTCGCCCAGCGCCTGGTGGGCGGCTAGTTCCGCGCGGGTCTGCCCCGATTCGACGGCCAGGTTCAATGCTGCGCGGAAGTGGGTGCCCGCGGCGCCGGTCTTTCCGGCCGCGGCGCTGGCGCGGCCCAGCCCCAGCAACGCCTCAAGCTCTGCTTCCTGGTGTCCTTCCGATCGTGCCAGGCGGAGGGCCTTGCGGAATGCATCCGCCGCACGCGTCGCGGATCCGCCGGCCCCGTGCGCCCGCGCGAGGCCGAGGAACGCGAGGAGTTCGGCCGTCCGGTCGTTCGCGGCCTGGGCCAGATCACGCGCTGTGCCGTAGCTTTCCACCGCGTGCAGCAGGTCACCCGCGGCGCGGTGCGCGTCGCCCAGCCCGAGGAGCGTCCGGCGCTCGCCTGCTGCGTCGTTCGCCGCACGCTGCGCCTCGAGCGCCGCATCGAATTCAGCCTGGGCCGCCGCAGGTTTCCCTTCGGCCAGCGCCAGCCGTGCCAGTGCGGCGTGGGCCGCGCCTTCCAGGCGTGCATCGCCTGCTTCCTCCGCGGCTGCCAGCGCATCCGATGCGGCGCGGCGACCGGCGCCGGCGTCCCCCGCGGCGCGTGAGGCCTTGACCTGGGCCAGCAGTATCTCAGCAGCGAGCCGTGCATCGCCGGCAGCACGGGCTGCGGCCAGCGCCTGATCGAGCAATTCCTCTGCACGCGGCGCCCGGGTCTCGTCGCCTTGCGCGGTTGCCAGGCCGAACAGGGCGATCGCCTCCGCGCTCCGGTCACCTGCGCGGCGCGCGAAGCGAAGTGCGGCCTCGTGATGGGCCACCGCTGCCGGTCCGTCCCCCGCGGCAGCGCGGGCATGGGCCAGACCGTTGGCTGCCCGCGCACAGAGGGGCGTGTCGTCCAGATCCTGGGCGAGTGCGCCTGCCTGTTCGTAGGCCCAGGCTGCACGGTCGAGGTCGCCCACGGCCGCGTACACCTCGCCCAGTGCGTTCAGCAGTTCGGTCTCCGTGCGCCGGTCGTTGCGGTCTGCGGCCAGCTCGCGGGCCTCGCGGAAGAGGGGCAGCGCTCGGTCGGCCGCGCCCTCGCGCTGGAGGTTGGTGGCCGCGCCCCGCAGCGCCGCGCGGGTGATGTCGGGATCGCCCATCGCGCGGCCCGCCTCGAGCATCGTCTCGTAGGCCGCCACTGCGCCCCCAGCGTCGCCTGCGGCATCCGCGGCGACGGCCAGGCGGCGCGCGGCCTCGGCCTGTCGTCGCCGGTCGTTCATCTCGACCGCGAGTGCGAGTGCACGGCGGTAGCTCTCGGTGGCGGCTTCCCGCTTGTCCAACGTCTCCAGGGTCGCGCCCTGGCGCAGCAGCACTTCCATCGCGGTGGCGCGGTGGCTCGGCGTATCGAGCAGCGGGAGGACCTGCTCGTAGGCGATCAGCGCAGCGCCCAGGTGGCCCTGCGCATGCTGCGCCTCGGCCACGCGCAACAGCGCGGCGCCCTCCGCATCCTGCCGGCCGCTCGCCTGCGCCAATGCCAGCGCCTTCTCGGCCGCCTCGACTGCGGCCGCCACCCGGCCGCGCGCGGCCAGCGCATCGGACAGGCCCAGCCAGACTCCCATCTCCGCGTCCCCGTCGCCGGCCTGCTGCATCAGCGGCACCGCCTGCTCGAAGTAAGCGACGCCGGAGGCGGCCTCGCCGGCAGCCACGCACGCCTCGCCCAGCGCGACGAGGTGGCGGAGCTCGGCTGCCTGGTCGCCGGCCTCACGCGCCAGCGCCAACGCGCCCGACAGCGCTTCGGTGGCTGCGAGCGCGCGGCCTGCGGCCATCTGCGCCTCGCCCAGCCGCGCCAGCGCATCCCGTTCCGCCTGCGTGTCGCCCGTCTCCTGCGCCAGGCGCACGGCGGTCGAAAACGCCTCGCATGCCTGCGCAGGACGCCCTCCGGCCAGCGCCAGGCGGCCCAGGCTCGCCTCGGCGGCCAACTCCACGTCCCGCCTCCCGCCCCTGACCGCCCCTACCGCGGCCGCCTGGTACGCAGCCGCGGCCTCGACCTGGCGGGCCAACCCCTCGTGGCAGTGGGCCAACTCGAGCACGGCCTCCGTCTCTCCGGCCTCGTCGCCTGCGCGGCGCAGCGCGTCCACGGCCTCTTCGAGCCAGCGCGCGGCCACCGCTACGGCGCCCTCGTCGCGGTGTAGCGCGCCCAGGCGCCGCGCCACCATCGCTTCCGCGGCCGGATCGTTCAGCAGCCGCGCGGCTCGGTGCGCCGCCGTGTAGGCGGACCGGGCTTCGTCCACGCGCCCTGCCCGGCGATCGAGCTCGGCCAGGTCGTAATGGAGTGCTCCCGCCGCGCCTTCGTCGCCCAGTTCGTCGAAGAGTGACAGGGCCGCGCGGTAGTGCGCCATCGCGGTCGCGTCGTCGCCACGGGCTACGCCGGCCTCCCCCAGGCGCCGCAGGATTGCGGCCTGCGCGGCCAGGTCGTTCACTGCACGGCTGACCTCCAGCGCGTGGCTGTAGGCGTCGAGCGCGGGATCGGTCTGGCGCAGGCCGTCGTACGTGGCGGCCAGGTGCAGCAGCGCGGCCAGCTCGGCCGGCGGATCGCCCACCTCGCGCGCGATCTGCAGCGCCTCGTTGCCGTGGGCCAGGGCGTCATCGGGCAGCCCGGCGCGGCGCTCGACGTCGGCCAGCCGGAGGACGAGCTGCAGGGTCTGCTGCGCGTCGCCCTGGCCCTGAACCAACGGCTGGGCCTGGCGCAGGGAGTGCACCGCCCTGTCCGGACGGCCGCTGCGAGCCTGCGCGTCGGCCAACTGCAGCAGTAGCTCTCGTTCTGCCGCGCTGTCGCCGAGCGCGCGGCTGACCTCCACTGCCTCGTCGTACGCGCTGCCCGCGCGCGCGTCGTCGCCGTGAGCGTGGCGCAGGTCACCCAGGCGCCGCAGGACGTCCAATTCGGTCGCCCGTAGCCCCAGGGCACGGCTGAGGGGCAGGGCTGCGGCCAGGCATTCCTCGCCGATGCCGGACGATCCCTGCGCCAGGTGGGCGCGGCCGAGCGACAGGAGCACGGTCAACTCGGTCGAACGCTGTCCAAGCTCCCGGCTCAGACGCAGCGCGTCCTCCAGGCACGCGATCGCGTCGCGGTGCGCACCTGTGTCGCCATAGTAGGCGCCGAGCCGCAACGACATCGCCAGTTGCGCCTCGCTGTCGCCCAGGCGGGTTGCAAGGGGCAGCGCCTGCTGTGCTGCCAGGATGGCGGACTGCTGAGATCCCTGGCTTGCCAGCGCGTCGCTCAGTCCGACCAGTGCGCGGAGTTCGGCTTCCTCGTCGCCCGCCGAGCGGCTCAGGACGAGCGCCTCTTCGCAGGCGCGGCCGGCCTCTTCCGAGCGGCCCAGCTGCGCGAGGGTGGCGCCCAGGCGCGCGAGGAGCTCGATCGAGCCGGCCTCATCGCCCGCTGCGCGACTCAGCGCCAGGCTGCGCCGATAGTGGCTGACGCTCTCCTCAGGCCAATCGGCCGCGCACAGGTCGCCGAGTTGGCGGGCCAGGCGGCGCTCCGTCTCGGAGTCGTCCAGCCGGCTGGCCAGTAGCGCTGCCTGGCGGTAGGCCTCCACGGCCGGCGCACCGATGCCGGCGCGCCCTGCGGGCGCCTGGGCCAGGGCCACCGCGCGGGCCTCGGCCAGGGGCAGCGCCTCGTACGGCGCGCCGAGCGTCTTGAGGCAGGCCAGGGCCGCGCCATACGACTCCGCAGCCGCGATCGGCTCACCGAGCAGCTGCCGGGCATGGCCCAGCAGGCGGTGGGCTTCGGCCTCCACCCGCAGGTCTCCCGCGGTGCGGCTCGCCTCGATCGCTCGGCCGAGCTCGTCGATGGCCGCACGAGGGTTGTCCTGCGTCACCAGGGCTGCGGCAACGCGCACGCGGGCGTGCGCGGCAACCTTTTGGCCGCCCGCCGGCCCGCCGGCCGGCCCGCTCACCTGTGACGCTGCGGCGACGGCCAGACGCGCGGTGCGCAGGCTGGCCGCGACGTCGCCCAGCTCCAGCTGTGCCTCGGACAGGGCGGGCAGCAGGCGAGCGTCCCAGCGCCGGCGTCCGGCCTGGATCGAGGGACGCAGGGTACGTTCCAGCCAGGCTGCGCGCTGCGCCGGCGGGACGAGCAGCGCCAGCAGCAGCGGTGCACTCCCCAGCAGCGCCATCTCCCAGGCCGCGCTGCGGCCGGTCTCGCCGGCCGTCGCCCCTGCCAGTGCCTCAGAGACCTGTGGCCACAGGTCGATGGCGCGCGCGAGGGCCGATCCCGTCGTCTCGCCGCCACGGGCGAACGCGCCCTCCGCCTCCGACAGCGCCTCGAGGACCGCGTCCGCATGGCGCGCGAAAACGATCGCACGATCCGGGCTCGCTTGGAGCAGCGCGGCTGCTTCGATTGCCACGCGGGGCTCCAGGCGATAGCGCGGCGCGGCAGGATCGCCCTCGTGCGCCAACAGGCCTTGGTGGGCCAGGGCTGCCAGGCCCGCCCGCGCGGCGTCCGCATCGTCATCCCACACGGCGGCGACCACATGCACATCCAACACACCGGCCGCGAAGGCGCCCAGCCGGGCCAGCCGCCACTGCAGCTCGCGGGGAAGTTCGGGAGCGCGTGTCCCCTGCGCGGTTCCCTCGCCGGCTGGCATGGCGACCTCGGCTGCGGGCAGCGCGCGCAGGAGTGCGCGATCGCGCGTGACCAACAGCGCGGCCGAGCCGGAGGGCAACAGGTGGTCCACCGCCCAAGTGGCCGCATGGGATTCCTGCGCGTCGTCGATCACCGCCAGGATCCTGCCGCGGGACGCCAGCGTGCGGCGTACGCGCGCCGCGCGGCGCATCAGGTCCGTATCGCCGGCCGGATCCACCCCGCAGTGACGTTCCGCCTCCAGCACCAGGCTGGCCCGCAGCGCGTGCGGCCCGCCGTGCAGGTGAAGCGCGCCGCCCGCGAAGCTCGCAGGCGGCTGGCCGGCCACCGAGCGGGCGAGCGCGGACGCGCCGGCGTCCCGTGCGCCGGTGAGCGCGACGAGCGTCACGCCGCCCGTGGGCGGGGTATCGAGGAGCGCACACAGGGCCGCGCGCGTCTTGGAATGGCTCATGCGGTTCCTCCTGGGGTCGAACCAACCAATAATTTATATATCATTGTAATGCTATTTTCTGGGAATGCAAGTCCTGAAAAAGAGGGGGAATGTGGGGGGTTCCGATGGCGTCCAGATCAGGCAGACCTCCATAGAATGGGGCTCGCCGCCCCGTGCGCGGCAAAGCGCCTGTTTATGAAGGTCAACCAACTGTCCGCGCAATGCCGGTGCCTTCGCCGCAACGCCGCCACTGGTTTCCAACCAGTGGCTGATATACGTAAGTGCGCCGAGGCGCACTGATTGGTCGACGGGAAAGCCTCTGTGAACCTGCCTCGGCAGGTTTGCCGTGTAGCAGCCTGCGGGTTTCAACCGCAGGCGTCGTGGCGACCGATGAAGTCGGATGACGTGGTTGTTTTGTGAACGTTCGTCAGGGGGCGTGGCCTGGTAGCCCGGTACTTCAGCGCCGGGCGGTCACTCCGCCGTGATCAGCCTCTGCTTGTACGCCTCGGCCACCGCGCCGGCTCGACTTGACACGTTCATCTTGCCGTAGATGCTGCTCAGATGGCCCTTGACCGTGGTCTCCGCGATGTTCAGGGCCGCCGCGATCTCCTTGACGCCCAGACCTCGGGCTGCAAGGCACAGCACCTCCATCTCGCGATCGCTCAGCGCCTCGCGTTTCTCGTCCGTCCTGGCGGCAGCGCGTTGTTCGGGCAGCGAGTGGACGCTGCGGATCTCGTCCAGGAGCTCGCGGCGATGGATGTCCTTCGTCACGGCGGCGTGCGCGCCTGCATCGCGCGCCAGCTCGACAAGATGGGTGTACACGGTGATCGCAATGATCCTGGTTTCGGGGACCTCCGTGCGGAGGCGACGGATCGCGTCCAGTCCGGCCTTTTCGTTTTCAAACCACTTCAGGTCCAGCAGCAGGATGTCCGGCCGGAGCTTGTGCACCTGCCAGATTGCGTCGTTGATGGCTCCCGCCTCGCCGACCACCAGCATATCGGCGCCGGTCTCCAGGATGTGCCGCATGCCGTCGCGCGAGATCTCCTGGTCGTCCGCGATCAGGATCGTGATCTTGTCCGACATCTCCTCACCTCATCCCTGGCGCTGCCCCACGTCCCCATCCAGCCGGAAGCCGACCCGCACCTCGGTCCCTACGCCGGCCTTCGACATGACCTGGAAGTGACCGCCGGCCTCAGCCACGCGCTTCTGCATCCGGCAAAGGCCGTGGTCGCCGCCCGCAGCGAACACCGCCGCAGGGTCGAAACCGGAGCCGTTATCCGTCACGGTCAGGTCGACCCCGTCCGGTTCCATGCGAACCCTCACCGCGATGCGCGTGTCCGGATCGTTCTTGGCGCCCGAGTGCTTGGCCGCGTTGGTCATTGCCTCGATCCCGACGCGCAACAGCTCGTTCTCGACCTTCGGTGGCAGGGGGCCGGTGACCTCTCCGCTGATCTGCACCTGCCCCGCCTGGAGCGCCGGCTCCTGTTGGCGCAGGGCCGTCATCAGTCCCATCTCGGCCAGGAACGGCCGGCGCAGGTCGTTGAGAATCCTACTATACCACGTACAGGCGCTTTCGACCTTGGACAGCAGCCGGGCGGTGGCGTCCACGGCCTTGGGCGTGTTGCCGTCCTCAAGGTGCGCTTCGACCAGCTCGGCCTCCCACTTGACGCCGGTCAGTAGCCAGTTGAGCGCGTCGTGCAGATCGTCCTGAAGGCGGAAGCGTTCGTACTGCATCCCCTCACGCCAGCCAGCGGTGGAGGCCTGCGAATGGGCCTCGCGGCGCAGCCGGTCGTCCTCCATTACCGCCGCGATGTGCGACGCGAAGTTGGTGAGGAGGTCGAGGTTGTCCGGCGCGGCGCCGGTAAACTTGTTATCGCAGATCAGCAGGCCCAGGACCTGGCTGCCCACGATCAGCGGGATGATCACCGAGGCGGTGGTTACGCCGGCCATCTCGACGTACTCGGGCGGCAGCCGCGGTTCCCGGTCCCCATACGCAAAGAGCAGCTTACGCTCGCGCAGTGCGCGCGAGAAGGCGTCCCTGCCGTCGGTGGACACGACGAAGCGCAGCCCGCGCAACTGGCGGTCCAGGTCGGTGGGCTCGAAGTGTGCGCCTGCGCGAACGCTGAGCAGATAGTTTTCGATGGACTGGTGATCGGCCACCAGGTTCTCCCAGATGCGACGCGCCTGTTGTGGCTCGAGCTGGCCGATCGCCATCCGGGCGGACAGGGCGGCGCCTCCCGGCTCGAGCTGGAGCAGGCTCACCCGGTTGAAACCCAGGCCATCGTTGGAGGTGATGCCGGTCAGGTAGACGTGCAGCATCCGATCGAGCGAATCGAGGCTCGGGGTCACCGTGCTGATCGTGTGCAGCAGGCGGTGCAGCTGCGCGTGCCGGCGCTCGTGCTCGTGCTGCTTCGCTAGCCTGGCGAACAGGTCGGCCGTGTGGCTCATGCTGCCCACGAGGCGCGCCAGGATCTCCAGCATCTGGACGTCATCGTGCGAAGGCGTTCGCCGGTCGATCGGATCGTCGACGGAGAGATAGCCCCGCACCTGGCCGGTCTGTTCCATGATCGGAACCAGCAGCATGTCGTCTTGGTGCCACTCTCCCGCGCTGCGTACGCCCAGCTCCGGTGTCCATGCGTAGGCGTCCAGGCTTGCCGCAGCCGGTCGTCGATCGTGGCGGATGTAGTAGGACTGGCTGATGCGATACGCGTCGTTAAGGTAGGGCTGCAGATCGACCATTGGAAGGCGCTGCCTGGCGAGGTGCTCCTGGCCCGCGGCCGGAACGCCGGCCATCGCTGCGACCCGAAGCGTGTTGTCCGACGGATCGATGAAGTTGACGGCCGCCATCCGGTAGCCGCTGTGCTTTCTGACCGCCTCCGCCAGTTGGTTGAGGAGGGAGTCCAGCGGCTGGCACGGGTCGAAGGTGAGGCTGGCGGCCAGGATCTCACCCAGTTGAGCGCGCTGCCGGCTGCGATTGCTGAAGAGCTCGGCGTTGGCCAGCGCAACGGCGGCCTGTCCGGCGACGGTCATGAGGTATTGCTCGTCCCGGTCGTCAAACGCGCGGCGGCGGTTGCTGATGGCGGTGATCGTGCCCAGGTTCCGCTGGCCGACGTACATCGGCGCGACGAGCAGCGAGACGACTTTTGGCCCTTCGGGCTCGAGGGGCACCCAGCGATCATCCTGGGCCACGTCAGGGACGTTGGCGCTTTGCCGGTGTTCGAGCGCCCAGCCGATGACGCCCTCACCGATCCTGGTTGGCGTGTTTCGCAGCATCGTTCCGGCCACCAGCGTGCTGCTGTCAGGGATCAGCACCGGATTCTCCTTCGAGCTGACCCTGTGGACGATCACGTCATCGGCGGCCGGAATGCCCCCCTTCGCAGCCTGTGCCATCAGCGAGCCAATCTGGCCCTGGTCGAGCCCTGCCATGAGGAGCTGCGACGTCTGCGAGAGGTACTCGGCGTTCGAGAGGCGCGGGATCAGCCGGTGCAGGTAGTGAAAGAGCCAGGCGGCGATTCCCAGGATTGCGCACTTGGCGATGACGGCGACGATGTCGATATTGTCGAAAGGACCGGGATGTTGCCCGGCGCGTACGACGGTTGCCACGATGATGGCGAGGCAACTGAGGAGATAGACCCAGATCCACTCTCGGCCGTCGAAGTAGCGGAATGCGGCGAGCAGTCGCATGGAGAAGAAGATCCACAGGTAGGTCAGCGCGGGAGGATGCAGCAGCATGAGGACGAAGATGGCCGCCAGATCGAGGTGGATGCGGCCGATCCTCACCCACGTCGAATCGTAGAGGGTGGTGAAGGCGACCGAAAGCCACCGCGCCAGCAGCGCGTACACGGCGAACGCGATCAGCCAGATCCGTAGTTGCACGGTGCCGGCGCCGGTCGTAGGCGGGGCCGCAAATGCCACGGCGAGCGCAGCGCCGAGCAGTAGGAAACGCCACCAGGACATCAACTCGTCGATCGTCTTCTCGATAGCCTGCCACTTCTCCGACGAGTAGAGCTCTGAAACCGTCTGCGTGACGCCTGACCCCATGCGTTCCTCCCCGGTGCCCAGATACAGACGATTATAGCGGCTCTGCGTGCGTGTGTCATCCCGCGGATGAAGCATCGGAACAGGCGAAAGGAACCGTTTCACAGGGCGTCGGCCCGTTCATTCGAAGTACTCCGGTCGACGCCCTTCGTTTGTGGTGACCGGCCTGCAACGATCTCGATCGTTTTGATTGTCACAAACGGTTCGGCCGCATCAAGACAGGGCAACCGTAAGGGACTAAGATGAAGCTGAGACTGCCGCACTGGCGCAGAAGGAGACCTGAGCGAATCGTCTCACGCCGCAGGACAAGGAGGGTACCATGGCACTCGATACACTGGCCCTGTTGATGCTGGCGTCGTTCACCCTTGGCCTCCTGGTCGGAGTGATCATCAACCGCCCGACGTACCTCGGCCGCTAGGAGACTCACGCAATCGATGCGACCCTCTCACGGCGGCCCGCGACCTGGCTGACAACGAACACGCCCGCGAGGAGGAGCAGCACCACCGCGTACGCGGGGCGGATGCCGGCCAGGTCCGCGAGGCGGCCCAGGGCCAGCGGCAGCGTGAGGATGGCGACGCCCGACGCGAGGGTCGCGCGGCCGCTGGCCTGGACCGTCATTTCCCCCGCCGAAGCGATCGCCAGGGAGATCAGCAGGGGGTAGAGGCCGGCAACGCCCAGCCCGGTCAGGAAGAGGCCGACCAGGCCGCTGGCTGCGCTCCAGGCCAGCCAGAACACCAGGAAGCCGGCGGAGGCCAGCCCGATGGAGGCGGTCACGACCGCAGCGGCGGAGAAGCGGCGGACGAGCCGGCTGCTGGCCCAGCGCCCGACGATCATCGCGCCGAGGAAGACGCTCACCGACTGGGCCGCACTCGCCCGGGGCAGCCCCAGCACCCGCTCCGCGTAGTCTGCGCTCCAGGTCACCATGCAGAACTCGATCGCGATCGACAGCACCAGCGCGACCCAGTAGATCCAATAACGCCCGGGCAACCTCCCCCGTGCGCCCTCGGGCGCGCGGGGCGCGGCCGAGGGCGATCCGCCCGCACCCGAGCGGCCCAGGCTGAGCCACGTCAGGGGAGGCAGCACTGCAGCCACCACCAGCACCCAGCGCCATTCGCCCAGGTTGCGCGCGAACCAGCCCACCAGCAGGGGCGCGGCCGCGCTGAACAGCGACGCGACGACGTTCGCCTCGGACATGGCGACCGCGCGCGCCTCGCCGTGCTGGTCCGACAGCGCGCCGGGGACCACCGCCAGGATCAGCGAGCCGAGCACGCCTGCAACGAACGCTGCACCGATCGTCACCACCGGCGACCGGCCGGCCATCAGGAGCACCGCGCCCAGGGTCAGGCCGGCCGCACCACCCCACAGCGCGGCCATGCGCCCGATGCGGCCGACCACCGGGGCGCTGCCGAGGCCGGCGAGGAGGATCCCAGCGGCAAATGCGGTGAAGTGCAGGCTGCTGACGGTGTAGGTCAGGACGAGCTCGTCCTTCAGGAAGGGCGTGATCGGACCCAGGTTGTTGAGAAAGAAGCCGTACACGGCCAGGAGGAGATAGGCGACCCAGGTGAATCGGTTGCGGCGGAAGGTCTGCGCCATGTGCTGATAAGCCTCTGCTGTGCTCGGGTGTGAAGTGCAGCCACGCATCATACTCCAGTTTGACCCAAATGCACATCGACGCGGCAGCCTGTGTTACACTGCGTCCGGTGCATGCACCTCAGTCGCGGTAACCATGAAGCAGGAGGCCCCTGTTCGATGACCGAACTCCCACGCACGCCCGCAGACCTGGCCGCTTTCATCGCGGCGGAAGGCATCACGGCCACGATCCTGCCGGTGACGGCAGACACCCCGACCGTGGCTGAGGCCGCAGCTGCACTCGGCGTCTCGGAGGGGCAGATCATCAAGACGTTGCTCTTCGTGGTGAAGGATGCACCCGTGGTGGCCATTGCCAGCGGCGATACCCTGGTCGACCGGCGACCGATCGCGGCGCGCTTCGGGGTGGGCAAGAAACAGGTCAGGCTGGCCGATGCTGAGACCGTGCTGGCGGTGATCGGCTACGCGGTGGGCGGCGTGCCGCCGTTCGGACACACGGTGCGGTGCACCGTCCTGCTGGACGAGAAGATGCGCCGCTGGGACGTAGTCTACGGCGGCGGCGGGGACGAGCGGACCCTGTTGGCGGTTGCGCCGGCGGAGATCCAGCGCGTGACCGGGGGCGAGTGGGTGCGCCTGTAGGCGTGCCCCTGTAGGGGTGCGACTATAGGCGTCCGCCCATAGTCGTGCGCCTATAGTCGTCCGCCTCGAGGCGTGAGCCCTGCGCCGCGGTGAAATTCTCTTGACATGACTCTGCATCAGGGCTATGATTGTGTCCATTCTGCATGACATTTGCGCGGCAATCCGCGAGGCTTCGCATTCGTGGGTTGCCGGAGATCGGACGCAACCAGCATGGCCGATAACTCGCCGCTTGAGCGCGAAACTTCGATCTTCGTAGCCAGGGACGCCGAGCTTGCGCGGCTCGACGGGTACCTGGCTGCGGCGATGTCTGGCCGCACCCAGGTCTGCCTGGTGTCCGGATCGGTGGGCACCGGAAAGACGGCCCTGATCGAGGCGTTTGCCGCGCGCGCGCTGGCGCAGCAGCAGGACCTCGTCGTGGCGACCGGCCGCGCGGACGCCTACATGGGCCATGGCGAGCCGTACCTGCCCTTCCGCGAAGCGCTGGATCTCCTCACCGGCGATGTCGAGGACAAACTCGCCCATCGATCCGTCAACGCCGAGAACCGCCGCCGCCTGAAGAACCTGCTGGGCGTCTCCGCGCAGGTGTTGGTCGAGAACGGCCCCGACCTGGTGGGAACCTTCGTCCCCGGAACGGCTCTGTGGCTAAAGGTCGGCGCGACGGCCTTAAAGAAGACGAACTGGTTCAAGGCTCTGGAGAACCTGAGTGACGCGCCTGGTCAGGGGGAGCGGCAGGTGAAGAGCGTCGATCCCGGCCAGATCTTCGAGCAGTACGCGAATGTGGTCGCCCAACTGGCCGAGCGGGCGCCCCTCGTCATCGCCCTGGACGATCTGCACTGGGCCGACGCCGACTCCATCGCGCTGCTGTTCCGCCTCTGCCGGCGGCTGACGACCTCCCGGGTGCTGATCATCGCCGCGTACCGCTCGGACGAGGTCGCGGTGGGGCCGGATGACCAGCGCCATCCCCTGGACAAGGCCACGGCAGAGCTCAAGCGCTACTTCGGAGACATCACGATCGATCTCGACCAGGCTGTTGCGGCGACCGGGCAGGAATTCGTCAGCGCATACCTGGCTTCCGAGCCGAACCGGCTGGACGCGGGCTTTCATCGCCAGCTCTACCAGCACACCGGCGGCCATCCGCTGTTCACTGTCGAGTCGCTGCGCGCGATGCAGGAGCGCGGGGACCTGGTCCAGGACGCCGGCGGTTTCTGGGTGGCCGGGCGCAAGCTGGACTGGGATCGGACGCCGGAGCGGGTCGAGGGCGCGCTCGCCGAGCGGCTGCAACGCGTGGATAAGGGGTTGCGCGAGGGGCTGGAGCTCGCCAGCGTGCAGGGCGTGCAGTTCGTGGCCGAGATCATCGCCGGCCTGCAGAAGGGCGACGCGCGCCAGCTGATTCGCCAGCTGAGCAGCGAGTTGCAGGACAGGCGGCGCCTGGTGGAGAGCGTGGATACGCAGCGCGTCGGCGGCCAGCGGGTCTCGCGCTATCAGTTCGCCCCGAAGGTGATCCAGGCCTATATCTACGGCGGACTCGACCAGGTGGAGCTGTCGTACCTGCACGAGGATGTCGGGCTCGCGCTGGAGGCGCTCTATGGGGCGCAGGCCGATGAGATTGCCGGCCAACTCGCCCGCCATTTCGAGCGCGCCGGGCTGCCCGACAAGGCGGCGCACTACTTCGGCGCAGCCGGGGAACAGGCCGCCGCCATCTTTGCCACCGAGACCGCCATCGACTACTTCACGCAGGCCCTGGCACTGACGCCCGAGAAGGATCTCCGCGCGCGGCTCGAGCTGCTCCTGAAGCGCGAGTCGTTGCACGACCTCCGGGGGCACCGGCCGGCGCAGCGCGATGATCTGGACCAATTGGCGATTCTTGCCGAACGTCTGGCTGACCCGGCGGCACAGGCGGAGGTCGCCGTCCGCCGGGCATCGTTGGCCTTCAACACCGGCGATTCCGCCGCGGCGCAGGCACACGCTGAGCAGGCAGCTGCGCGCCTCGAAGCGGCCGGGCTCGACGCCCGTGAAGTGACTGGCAGGCTGCTGGCCCGCGCGCATATCGTCTGGGGGTGGGCGCAATACCAGCAAGGCTGCCTCTCCGATGCGTCGCAACAGCAGGAGCTGGCTTTGACGCAGGCGCGGGGCGCGAACGATCTCGAATCCGAGGCGTCGGCGTTGACCGGCTTGGGCAACATCGCCTGGGGCATGGGTGACCACGCACGCGCAACCGAACATTTCGAAGCAGCGCTGGCCGCCAACTCGCGCCTCGGCGACCGCCGGCGACAGTGGAAGGTGTTGAATGGGCTGGGCCTGGTGGCGCAATCCACCGGTGAGTTCGGGCGGGCCCTCGCGCACTACGCGGACGCGCTGGACATCGTACAGAGGATCGGCGACCGTCGGGGCGAAACGGCGGTGCTCAGCAACCAATCGCAGGCGTATGCGGAGACCGGTCAATTCGAGAAAGCCCGCTCGATCGCAGACCGTGCCCTGGAACTCGCGCGCGATATCGGCGATCAGGCGAGCGAGGCGATCCTGGTGGCCAACCTGGCCGATATCGCCTACTATTCCGGCGACATGGACCTGGCGAAGCGGCGGGCTGAGGATGCGTTTGCGATCTCGCACCGAATCGGCGACCGGGTGGGCCAGGGGTGCGCCCTCGTCACTCGGGGCGATGTCCTGCTGGCGCAAGGGCAGGCCTCGGCCGCGGAGGAGGCTTTCACGCAGGCGCTGGACGTCTGGAACGAGATAGATGAACCCTTTGGGGCGCTGGGCGCGCATGCCGGCCTGACGCGTGTTGCACTTCGGCAGGGCGATGAGGAGGCTCGCCGGAAAGCGGGAGCCCACATCGGGGTCATCAAGCAGCGCCTGGAGGAGAATCCCGGCTGGGGCAGCGGCGAGGTGCGCTTGGGACTGGAGATCCTCCTGACCGCTTATCGGGCAATGGTCGAGCTTGGCGATCCCGACGCTGACCTGGTCCTGCAGCACGCCCATCAGGTGCTGCAGTCCCGCGCGGCCAGGCTGGATGACCTCGAGTTGCGGCGGTGCTACCTCGACGGATTCGCGGCGCACCGCGCACTGCAGGCGGCGTTCACCCAGCGATTCGGAGATTCCTAGTATCACCACAGCGCCGCAGGCAGTAATTCGGCCGTCTGCGGCGCAGCTGGCTTCAACTCACAGGCCTCCGCCCGGATTGCCCCGCAGGGCCTCGAGCGTGGATCCCGCAGCGCTCTTGGTGCCCGTCACCGTGAAGTCTGTCAGGAAATCGGCGTAGTTGCCGTCCAGGCGCACCACCCGCAGTCGCAGTGCATGTGCACCGGCGGGCAGTGCGGTCGTGTCGAGCGAGAACTTGAAGTAGCCGGGCGCCTTGCTCGTCGCCACCGCGATGGGCGACGCCGCTGCATCTCCGCCGGGTAGGAGCTCGAGCTGCCACCGATCGAAAGTGGCGTCATTGGCATACCCCAGCCCTGTGACCTTGCCGCTCACCGTCGTCCCAGCCGCCGGGCTCAGGATGCCGTTGGTGGGGAAAACCGACGCGCTGACGGTGAAGTCGTGCAGGAACTCCTCATAGTTGCCGTCCGGGTGCACCAGGCGCAGCCGCAACACATGCGCGCCGACCGGAAAGGCGCTCGAGTCCATCACATAGTTGAAGCTGCCCGCCGAGGTTCCTACGGCCAGGGTTCCTGCCTTGGCCGCATCGCCGCCGGGCAGCACGTCAAGCTGCCACTTGTCGAACGCAGGGTCCATTGCGTAGCCTGTCACCTCGACAGGACCCTTCACCGTTGCCCCATCTGCTGGGGTGATGATGCCGTTCGTTGGTTTGGCAGCCGCGGCTGCGGCTGGTCCCGCCGGGGGGAGGGCGAGGACGGCAATTGTTAAGATCGCGAGAGCGAGTGTCTTCGTTGCGAGCCACTTTCGGGACATGGTTCATTCCTTTCGTGAGCTAGGGTCCATCTTGCGACCTGTGGTCACAAACTAAAGACATTGTATGACACAAATCTAGTACTTACAAGTGGCAATTTTGCCAACAGGCAGTCAGATCTATCATGGATAGCTCGCGACGCTGGCTGACGACGCCCCGCCAAGTGCATCCGTCCGGTCCAGGCGCTTGTCCCGCCGCAATAGTAGCCAGGCGCCGCCCGCGAAGGCCAGCTCGACAACCAGCGACACTGAGCGCGCGAGCAAGGCCACTGCGACCGCCTGCGAGCTGCCCACGACGGGGGTCAAAAGCAGGACGATGACGCCCTCGCGCACCCCGACGCCGCCCGGGCTGATCGGGCTGAGAAAGCCGGCAAGCCAGGAAAGGGTGGAGACCCCGACGGCGATTCTCAGGAGGGCCGGGTCGAGCCGCGGCTGCGCAGCCACCATCAGCGCGTAGAAGCTGAGGCCCATCAGCAGCCACATGATCGCGTAAGCGGCCGTCGTTGCGATCAGGTTGGCCAGGCGCACGTGCAGTGGAACGGCCGCGAGCCGGGCCAGGGCCTCCCGCGTGGACGAGCCGCGCCTGAACGCCCGCTGGACGAGCGCGGGCGAGACGACGAGCATCAGGCTGGCTGCCAACGACACCGCCAGGATGATCCCCGTCGCGCTGCCGACCCAGACAGACGAGACGCCGCGCAAGCCCCCGAGGGCCGCCACGACCAGCGCGCTCGACAGCACCTGTGTGGTCATCTCGAAGAGCAGGCCGGCCGAAGCAGGGCCGAGATCGTGGCCCAGCCTGCGCAGCAGAATGACCCGCCCGGGCAGGATCCAGAAGGAGCCAGGCAGGTACTTCATCGGCTGCGACGCGAAGTATGCCAGCGCGCTGTGGCGGTAGCCGATGCGACTTGCCGCGCCGCGCGTGAACGCGGTGATGGCGATGGGCAGGAAGAGCGAGCTCAGGAGGAGGGCCAGCACGGCCCCGATCAGCGCGGGCGCAGTCACCTGGCGGGCTGTGGCCCAGACTGAGTCCCACTCCTGGCTGGCCTGCCATGCGACGGGGACCAGGCAGAGGACGATCATCAGGACCTGCAGGGCCAGCATCGCCCGGGGTGATCTGAAGCGGGCGATCAGCGTGTGAAGGGACCGCCGTACGGTGGCGGAGGAAGTTCTCTTTCTGTTGTTCAGGTCGTTCTTTACATTCGCGTCAGTCATCCGGCTCGATTCTCGTTCCAGGCTTCGATACGTCATCATAACTCTGATAACCAATCAACATGATGACGCCGATGAGGGCTGTAAGGTTCAGTACTTCCCTCGGAATCCTGGTGTGGTCGTTTCAGGGCTGGTGAGATCGCCGGTGGCGCGGAAGGTGCCTGCGAAGTGGCAGCGGTGGAATGCCTGGCAAGACCTCCGAGATCGTAGGCCAACCTGTGGTTGGCACGCCGACCTGTGGTTGGCACGCCGACCTGTGGTTGGCACGCCGACCTGTGGTTGGCCTGACCTCGGAGGTCTGGTCCGGTTGCAGGTGGATGCTTCAGTCGCCGTGCGGATCGAGGATCGTGGCGGTCCACGTCGACACGGGGCTGCTGCAATCTGCCGTGAGGGTCGCCTTCATTCCTTCGACTTCACCCGAGACGCCGTGAAGGACAGCCTGATAGCTGCATCCTTCCGGCGTGATCATGCCGTGCCAGTGCCCTTCCCAGGCGCCTAACGCCGTCTCGTTGCGTCCGGTTCCCCACATCGGTCCGGTGTAGCTGGCATCCCAGTTCGCGTTCATGACGACCGTGTTTGGGCCCGCCAATTCCGGACAAGTCGAGTCTTCCTGGTACCTGGTCACCATGCCCCTGACGTGGATGTTCCTGCCCGGGAAGGTCCACGTCCCTTCGTTGAGGTAGTCGATCACGGTTTCGCTGCCGGTGCACTCCGTCCGGGTGCTGCGAGCCGCCGCGGGCCCCGCGGCCAGGAGGGCCGCAAGGACGACGAGGGTAAGCACGATGGTCAGTTTCTGCGCTTTCATGTGACTTTCCTTTCTGGTCGTTGAGATATGAATTGTGCCGGTGTCGCGTGCCGGAGCATGTTCGTCCAACCGCCGCCATCACCTCCCTTCCGTGCCGGGCTCTTGCCGCGGAGGCGGTTCGTCCCGCGACTCGACCTGCTCTCTCAGGAAGCCGAGCAAGGCGTCCAGGCTGGCAAATCCACGGCGCTCGCCGGTCTCGGTGCTCTGGAGGGAAGCCCGCCAGAGTTGCTGCCCTCCCTCCTCCTGCCACAATCGCAGCAGGTACGAGCGATAGCCGGTGCATTTTGTGGTTCCAGTGGGGGTGCTCGCCATCGCCGTTTCCTCCCCTGCCCGCTTGTCCGTGCCCAGCGTATCATGGTTGCGTGAGTCACCTGTGTGCTCAGCGTGAGCAAAACGTGACGGCGATGCGCTGCTGCTTGAATGTGACATAAGAAAGCCCTATAATGAAATACGGTGACGTCGCGCGTCGTTCGCCCATGGCAGGAGGTGGTGGGATGGCCCGTCTGCATGTCCGCTTGTATGGCGCCCCGTCCGTGCTCCTCAAGGGCGAGCGGACGGCGGATCTCCGCTCGGACAAGGTGCGCGGCCTTCTGGCCTACCTGGCGATCGAGTCTGGCCAGGCACACCGTCGTGAGAAACTTGCCGGTCTCCTTTGGCCGGATTACACGGAGTCCTCGGCGCGCACGAACCTGCGCCGTGCGCTGGCCGACCTGCGCCAAGCCATCGGCGACCATTCCTCCATTCCACCGCACCTCCTTATCGGGCAGGAGACCCTCCAGTTCAACACGGGCAGCGACGCGTTCGTCGATGTCCTCGCGTTTCTGCAGGGCGTGAAAGACGCCACGGCCGACCCCGATCCGGCTGCCTCTGCGGATGGTTTGGAGCGGGCGATCGCGCTGTGTCCCGCTCCGTTCCTGGATGGCTTCTCGATTCCGGACAGCCCGCCCTTCGAGGAATGGGCTTTGCTCACGCGGGAGCAACTCAACCGCCGCACGCTCCAGGCGCTGCAGCGCCTGGCAGCGATCCGCCGGTCGCAGGGGCAGCTCGACGCGGCGCTTGCCGTGGCGTGGCGCCAGGTGGAGCTCGATCCCTGGCAGGAAGGCGCGCACCGCCAGTTGATGGAGCTGTTGGCGCTGACCGGACAGCGCTCTGCCGCGCTGGCGCATTACGAGACGTGCCGCCGGATGCTGCAGACTGAGCTGGGCGTCGAGCCTTCCGGCCAGACCCAGCAGCTCGCCGAGCGTCTGCGCCGGGAAGACTGGGCGCCAGGTGCGGACGGCTCCGTAGCCCAGCCCGGGCGGGCGGTGAGGGTTGTCGGCGCATGCCCATACCGCGGCCTGTCAGCGTTCAAGGAGGAGGATGCTGCATTCTTCTTCGGCCGGGACGCAGTGATACAGGGGCTGGCCGGTGCGTTGTGCGGCCACGAGCCAGCGGCAGTGGTGGTGGGGCCTTCGGGATCGGGAAAGTCGTCGCTCGTCTTCGCCGGCATCCTGCCGCGGCTGCGCGCAGAGCGCTCATGGCTCATCGTCTGCTGCCGGCCGGGCCCTCAGCCGTTCAGATCCCTGGCAGCTGCCCTGGTATCGGACCTGGCCCCAGACCTGGGCGAGGCTGACCAACTGCTCGAGGCGGCGAAGCTCGCCCGCGGCCTCGAGTCCGGCGACCTGGCCCTCGAAGATGTGACGGCGCGACTGGTCGCACAGCGGCCAGCTGTGCAGCGGGTGCTACTGGTCGTCGATCAGTTCGAAGAGTTGTATGCTCTCTGCCAGGACCCGGCGCTCCGTGCTGGCTTTCTCGACCGGCTGCTGGGTGTGTTGAACGGCGACGGGCGGACGCACTCTCCGCTCCGGCTACTTCTGATGCTGCGCGCCGACTTCGTGAGCCAGGCGCTGGCGTATCGTCCCATGGCCGACGCGCTTCAAGGCGGCGCGGTGATGCTGGGACCAATGACACGGGAGGATCTGCGCACGGCAATCTCCCGGCCAGCGGAGAAACAGGGCGCAGCATTCGAGCCGGGGCTCGCGGAGCGCATCCTGGATGACGTGGGCGATGAGCCAGGCAACCTGCCCCTGCTGGAGTTCTGCCTCACCCTGCTGTGGGAGAGGCAGTCGGACGGGTGGCTGACGCATGCTGCTTACGAGGAGATCGGCCAGGCAGACGGTGCGCTGGCCCGCTACGCCGAGGAGGCCTACGAAAGCTTGGACGCAGCCGACCAGGTGCGAGCCCGTCGGGTGTTCCTGCAGCTCGTGCGCCCGGGTGAGGGCACGGAGGATACACGACGCGTGGCCACCCGCGCCGAGGTCGGCGAGATCAACTGGCCCGTGACCGCGCTGCTGGCCGATCGACGCCTCGTCGTGACCGGTCGCGAGGCGGGCGGCGGACAGGAGACGGTTGAGGTGGCGCACGAGGCGTTGATCCAGCGCTGGGAACGCCTGCAGGGCTGGTTGGCGGAAGAGCGCGCGTTTCGCACCTGGCAGGAGGCGCTCCGCGCCGCGCTGCGGCAATGGGAACTGGCCGGTCGTGAGCCGGAGTTACTCCTGCGCGGCGCGGTCTTGGGCCAGGCCGAGAGCTGGGTGGCGGGCCGCTCAGATGCTCTGAGCACCGACGAGGCGGCCTTTGTCCGCGCCGGCCTTGCACAGCGCGAGCAGGCCGAGGCTGATCGCGAGGCTCGTTGGCAACGCGAAAGGACGGCCGAGCGGCACGCGCGCCGGCTGCTGGCAGCGCTGGCTGGGGTGCTCGCGGTCGCAGCGGTCGTGGCACTGATGCTGAGCCTCTACTCGCTCGAGCAGCGCCGGCAGGCACTTGGCTCCTACAGCCTGAGCCTGACTGCCAACGCGCGCGAGGCGCTGAAGGATGGCGACGCGTCCACCGCGCTCGTGTTGGCCTTAGCTGCGACGGGGGTCAGGAACCCACCCGCGCTCGCGCAGCAGACACTGCTCGACGCGGCCTATGCGCCCGGTCCACGCTGGCGCGGCGATGCAGCCGTGCTCTTCCCCGGCACGCGGGGGCCAATCACCAGCCTGGCCATCCATGCGGATGGACGCAGGTTGCTGGCCGGCACTGCGGACGGCCAGATCATCGTGTGGGACCACGTCACCCGGCGGGAGATCCGCCGCCTGGCGGGCCATACCGGTCGGGTGAACGAGATCGCCGTGGGCCGGGGCGACCTTGCCCTGTCGGCCGGCGCAGATGCGCAGGTCATCGCATGGGATCTGGCGACCGGACAGACGCTCCGCCGCTTCCGCGGGCATTCGGGAACAGTGCGCTCGGTGGACCTCAGCCCGGACGGCCGGTGGGCCGTTTCCGGCGGCTTTGCCCGCGACGAGATGATGGCGCCGGGAGAGGTGATCCTTTGGGACGTGGCCACCGGGCAGGAGGTGCGCCGGTTTGCCGGGTACAGCTTCGGCGTGGTGGCCGTGCGGTTCGTCCTGGATGGCGCGGCGGTGCTGGCCGGGTCGGGCGACGCGCAGATCTTCTCCGATCGCCTGCCCAGCTCGGACGCTTCGGCGGAGGGCCCGGGCCTGGTCGTTGCGGAGATGTGGCTCTGGGATGCTGCGACCGGGCAGTCGCTGCGCGGCTTCGAAGGGTTCGCCGAGGACGCGTTCAGCCTGGCGATCAGCCCCGACGGCAGCCAGGCGCTGGCCGGCTCGTTCTACAACCAGGTGTCAGTCGTGTGGGACCTGCGCAGCGGCCAGAAGGTGAGTACCTTGGGGGGACACCTCGAGGGCATAGGTGCGGTCGCCTGGAGCCAGGATGGCCGGCGGGGACTGACCGGCTCCTTCGATGACAGCGCGATCCTGTGGGATATGGTGAGCGGCCAGAGCATCGCGCGCTTCGACGCGCACGAGGGCGACCTGCTGGCCGTGGCGCTCAGCCCCGATGGCCGCACGGCCCTCGCCAGCACTGCCGACGGCGCGCTCATTCAGTGGGACCTGGTCGATGCTGCGGAGCTGCAACGCCTGCCGGGGCACGACGACGCGATCTGGGATGTGACCGTGACGCGCGACGGGACGCGGGCCCTGTCGAGCTCCGGCGCAGCCTCGCCCAACGTGCCGGTCCAGGACGCCAGCATCCGCCTTTGGGATCTGGCCACGGGCGCCCAGACCGGCTATGCCGCGCTGCCCGTCGACGCGATCATGCAGGTCGCCATCAGCCCGGATCAGACCACGGCCCTCGTCGGGACGAACGAGCCGTTCGTGCGTATCTGGGATCTGGTCGCGTGGCAGGAGGCCGGCCGCCTGGAGGGCCACGCCGGGCCGGTGACCGGGCTCGAGTTCACTCGGGAAGGCCGGCGGGCCCTTTCGATCTCGGTGGACGGGTCGCTGATCCTGTGGGATGTGCCGGGTCGGCGGACGATCCATCGCCTCGATGGACACGGTGCAGGGCTGTGGTCGCTCGCCATCAGCCCTGACGGTCGCACCGCGCTCTCCGATTCAGGCGACAGCAGCATGATCCTGTGGGATCTGGAGACGGGCGCGGAGCTGCGCAGCTTCCTGCGGACTGATCCGCCTGCGGAGACGGGCAGTTCTGGCATGGCGTTCAGGCCAGGCGGCCAGACCGCCATCTCGTGCGAGCAGGACGGCCTCCTGATCGAGTGGAACGTGGAGACTGGCGCAGAGGTTCGCCGGATCGGATCGCACCCCAGCCTGCGCACGCGCATCGTGATCAGCCCCGACGGCCGGCTCGCGATGACCAGCGGCATGGATGGCCAGTTGATGCTGTGGGATTTGACGACCGGCGAGTTGATCCGATCGTCAGCCGGACACGGCATCATCTTCGATCTTGCGCTTGGCGCGGACGGCAGGAGCGTGTTTTTCGGCTCATCGGACACGACGCTGGTGGAGTGGCAGTTCAGGGCGCCGGCAACCGGCCAACTGCGCGATTGGATCGCTGCGAATCGCCACGTTCGCCGGCTGGACTGCGCTGAGCAGGCGCTCTACGGCATCGCGACGCCGGCAGGGGATGGATGCGAGTAAGGGAGCGAGTCCGATGAGGCATCCCTCAGCGCCACGGGGCAGTTCTAAGGACGCGAATCGAGATACGCGTCCAGAACCTGTTGCCACACGGTGCCGGCTCCAACCCTTGCAGCCCAGTGGGCGATATAGTCAAGGTTCAGTTGTTCGCCTTGTGCAACCAGGATGCCCGCAATGTCGCGCAGGTGCTTGGGAATCTGGCCCATCACGTAATACTTGAGCTTGTATACGATGACGTCTTCTGGTGAGTACAGCACGGCAGTGGCGCGCGTCCGGTCATTGTAAATCTCGCGTCGTCTGCGCTGAAGGATCGCTTGTTCGTGGTCGGAGGGTGCATCAGGCGACACCAGGAAGATATCTGCCTTGAAGCCGCTCACAGCATCGATGATGTTGAAGGGCTGATTGGCGATAAGGGCATCGAGGACGACATCGAAAGGGCAGTAGTAGCCAAGCTGCTCGAACGCAGCGGCAAATCGATACGATTCGTCGACGGCTAATACGACGCTGATGTCAACATCGCGCGTCGAGCGAGGATCGCCGTAGATGGAACTGGCCACTGAGCCACCGATCGCATATGTGAGGCCGAGCCGCTCAAGAGTGTCGATCACCGAACGCAGGAATCCGGAGAAATCCAGGGGGGTCATGGAATCTGAATCCCGATGCGCATGAGGTACTTCCGCTGCAACTCGGCTTCGTTGATGTCTGGCTCGTCCCTCCTTATCGCAGCCAGCTGTGCCTGGCGCAGGAAGTCGTTCAGCGTTGAGATCAGTTCCACGCGTTGTGCCGGGGTGAGTTGTCGCGAGAGCTCGATCTGCCGTCTATCCAAATCGGCAAACGCCGCGGCTACATCTGCCGCGAGTCGCTCAGCCGTCAGCGCGGGCAAGTCAACTGGGATTGCCCACGTGGGGTGTGTCTCGCGTAAGGCTGAACGGATGTGGAAGGCAATGACTTCGTGCATGACAGTATTATAGCATGTCTGACTCTGTGCGCGCATCTGGTCGCGCCCGAAATGGCGGCAGGCCCGGTCAGAACTCGCCCTGCATCGAGCCGGCGTAGCCGGTCAGCTCTACGTACCCGTGGCCCGCGACGGGCCGGCCGCCGCGCGTCCCCTCGACGCGCACCGCGCCCTCCCAATAGACGTACGACACGTCCATCTCCTGGTCGGCCAGGTGTGGGGTGACCGTGATGCTGAGCGCGGCCGAGGGAACCTCGAGCGTCCAGCCCGCGGGATACTCGCCCCCGCTGCGCGGGCTGCGCCACGCCCCCTGCGGCCGCAGGGTGAAGTCGGCCGGTCCGAGGGAGGTGGTCACGCCGTCCGCCGCAATCAGCGTGCCGCTGGAGAAGGCGTCGATGCTGCCGTCCACACGGCGCAGTTGGAACACCATCAGCTCGGTCTCGTCGTCCAGCTGGATGCTGAACCAGTCCCAGCCGGTCTGTTCCGGCCCGAGCGCGCTGGTGCTCCATTCGTGGTCCATCCAGCTCAGCCCGGTCACCGCGAAGCTCCCGCGCGGGGTGGTGACGGTGCCCTCCGACGCGAGGCGCGTCTGGCTGACGTAGTAGGATGCATTGCCGGGCTCAGGACCCTTGCGCGAGTAGCCGCTGTCGCCCTGCAACACCGGCCCCTTGAGATCGGCCAGCCGCAGCTCGATCGAGACGCCGCCGGCCGCCGCGCGCAGGATGTCGCCATCGACCGACCACTCCTCGAGCCATACGCGGTACGGGTCGGCCTGCGCACCCGCGATGCCGCCCGCGCCGCGGGCCAGCTTCTCGAACGAGACGTGCTTGTTGCCAGCCACGTCGGTGAGCGCGAAGTGGGCCATGTACACCTGGCCGGCCGCCCACTCCGACGAGCGGGCGGCGCGCTGGTCGGGCGGCGTGAGCGCGCGGCGGAAGAAGGTCAGCTGGTAGCCGAAGTGCTCGCCGCCGGGTGACTGCAGGTTGCCGGTGTAGTACCACCACTCGGTCTGGTAGTCGTCGTGCGGCCCCAGGTCCGCGGGGAATGAGATCTCCCGGCCCGGCGCCGCGCGGGCGAACCCTTCCGCGCCGGACGGCGCGGCCTGGGCGACCAGGCTGGCGCGCAGCTCCGTCTCTCCGCGGGGCCACAGCAGCCAGGCGAGCCCTGCGACAGCCATCAACGCGACGGCAAGCCAGAATCGTTTCATCAGTCGCCCCTCAATGCGTCCGCGGCCGCCGCACGTCCCATGCGGATGGCCGGGTAGATGCCGGCGAGCAAGGCGGCGACCACGGCCAGCGCGATGGCCTGCAGGAAGATCATGGGATCGGCATGCAGCTGCATCGTCCACCCGAACGACCGCCGGTTGATGATGAAGATCAGCACCAGCGCCAACGCGAGGCCGGTCGGCAGCGCCAGCAGCCCGGCGACCGAGCCCATCAGGCCCGTCTCAAGCAGCACCAGCCCGCGCAGCTGGCCCACGGTGAGGCCCACCGCGCGCATCAGGCCCAGCTCCCTGCCGCGCTCGAGCTGCAGGGAGAGCAGCGCGGCCAGCACGCCGACGAACGCAACCAGCGCGGCCAGGAGCTGCAGCGCGCCCGTGATCGCGAACGCGCGGTCGAACACGGCGAGCGCCTCGTCCCGCAGGGCCGCGTTGGGCCGCACGATGACCCCCTGGACGCCGGCCAACGCGTCGCGCAGGCCGGCCACCGTCGCCTCGACGTCCGCGCCCGGCGCCAGCACGGCCAGCGCGGCGGTGATCGTCGGGTCGTTCCAGTGGCTCCGGTAGAGGTCCAGGCCCATCATCACGCTGCCCTGGCTGCTCGAGTAGTCGCGATAGATGCCGGCCACGGGGAAGGTGTGCGGCCCCCCGTCGGTGTACAGCGTGACGGTCGCGCCCTTGCGCGGCAGGCCCAGCCGGTTGGCAAGCGGCTCGCTGGCGAGCACCGCGCCGGCCGCTACCGCCGCGCGCACCTGGTCGGGCGAGCCGTCGGTCGAGACGAAGACGCGCGGCGCGATGAAGTCCTTGTCGGACACGGCCGTGATGCCGATCGGCCCGTCAGGCGATGAGACGTCGGTGGCGCGCAGCACCTCGGACGCTGCGACGCCGGGGAACCCGTTCAGGATCTCCACGACGCGCGGGTCCATCGGCTGGGGCGAGCGGGTGGCGGTCAGCGCGGGCGGGGAGACGTACACGTCGCCCCACAACGTCTGGCCCAGCCAGCTCACCACGGTCGTGCGGAAGCTGCCGACCATCAGGCCCACGCCTACGGTCACGGACACCGCGACCATGAGCGCGGCAATGGCGACCGCAGTCCGGCTGAGGCTGCCCGTCACGCTGCGCGGGGCCATCCGCCCCAGCGCGCCGAACACGGCGTTGAGGAGGGGCAGGGCGGCCCGGCTGAGGAGCAGGGTCACGATCGGCGCGAGCAGCGCGAAGCCGATGGTCAGGAGGAAGATGCCGCCAAAGCTGACCACCAGCGAACGGGTGGGCACGAGCAGGAGTGCTGCGCCCACCGCGATCGTGGCCGCGCCCGCGGCCGAGATGGCCGGCAACAGGCGCCGCGCGCGGTCCTCCAGCCCCGACCGGGTGAGGGCGAGGCGCGGCGGCACGCTAGACGCCTCCCACGCGGGCAGCGCGGCCGAGGCCACGGTGGCGGCCAGCCCGGCCAGCAGCCCCTTCACCAGGCTCTCCGGCGGGATGGCGATGCCGCGCACCGTGACGACGAAATAGAGGTCGTTGATCGTCTGCGTGACCAGCCGGACCGCGCCCTGCCCGAGCAGGATGCCCAGCCCGATGCCCAGCACGGAGCCGAGCAGGCCGACGACCAGCGCCTCGCCCAGCACAAGGCGGGCCACCTCGCCGCGCGTCACCCCCAGGCAGCGCAGCGTGCCAAAGAGGGGCCGCCGCTGCACGACGGAGAAGGTCATGCTGTTGTAGATCAGGAACATGCCGACCACGAGGGCCAGCAGGCTGAGCGCGGTCAGGTTGGTCCGGAACGCGGCCGTCATCTGCTCCAGCGCGCCCGTGCGTGCGGAGACGGCCACGAGGCGTGCGTTCTGTGGCAGCCGCGCGGTCACGGCAGCGCCGGACGCATCTTCGGGCAGGATGAGGTCGATGTAGCTCAGCCGGCCCTCCTGTCCCAGCAGCTCCTGCGCGGTCGCGATGTCCGCCAGGATCATCCCCTCCAGCGCACGTCGCGCCAGCCGATCCTGGGGGCGGAGCAGGCCCGCGACGACCCCCTCCGCCGCGCGGCCGGACGCGTCGATCGATAGGACGTCGCCGATGGCCAGCCCATACTGGCCCGCCAGGTCCTCCGAGAGCAGCAGCGCGCCCGGCTGCGTCAGGAAGGCGACGAGCTGCGCCACGTCGATCGGGTCCTCGGCCGAGCCGCCGCGATCGGTGATCAGGAAGGAGCGAAACGGCTCTTCGGCAAAGGGGTCCACGCCGAGGAGCTGGATCGGCCGGTCGCCCAACTGTGGTGAGGTGATCATGTCGGCCACCACGGGTGCGCTGGCCACGGAGAGGCCTGAAGTACGCAGCTCGGCGTAGATGCGTTCGTCCAGTCCGGCCGGCCCACCGACCACCTGGTGCGTGGCGCGGCCGGCGATCGCATCGGTGCTAAGGTCGAACGCGCGGCTGGCCGCGCTGTTTGCCAGGTCGATGGCGACCATGACCGCCACGCCCAGCGTGATGCCGACGATCATCAGGATCGTCTGCCAGGGATGGCGCAGGAGGTAGCGCCATCCCACGTTGAAGAGGGTGCGGCTCATCGCCGGCCGCCCCCCGCTGCGACAGCTCCGGCGTAGGTTGCGGTGGCAAATCCGCGGGTCGAGGTCGGGTCCAGTTCCACCCTGCCGTCGCGCAGGTGGAAGATCCGATCGGCCCAGCCGGCCGACTCTGCGCTGTGCGTCACCATGAGCAGGTTCTTGCCTGCCTGGCGGGTCAGCCGGTCGAGCAGCGCCAGCACCGACTCGCCCGTCACCTCGTCGAGGTTGCCGGTCGGCTCGTCGGCCAGCACGAGCTGGGGGTCGTGGACAAGCGCGCGGGCGATGGCGATGCGCTGCTGCTCTCCGCCGGAGAGCTTGTCGGGGTAGGCGCCTGCGCGATCACCGAGTTGGACCGCATGTAGCAGGGGCTCGGCGCGACCGCGCGCGGCCCTGGGTGCGATGCCGTTGAGTTCGAGCGGCAGGGTGACGTTTTCCATCACGGTCAGCGTCGGAATCAGGTTGAAGAACTGGAAGACGAAGCCGATGTGGCTTCGGCGGAAGAGCGTGCGGTCCCGTTCGTTCATCGCGGTCAGTTCCTGGCCGCCGACCCAGATCTGCCCGCGGTCGGGCCGGTCGATCCCGCTCACCAGGTTGAGGAGCGTGCTCTTACCGCTGCCGCTGCGTCCCAGCAGCGCGACGAATTCGCCCCGGCCGAACTCAGCCGATGCCCGATCGAGAACGACGCGGTTACGCTCGCCCTCCTGGTACGCCTTCGAGAGGTCGACGAAACGGATGAAGCCGCCGTCGCCCGCAGCCGCGCCGCCGGCACTCCTCTGAACCCGCTGGAATATCCCCATGACACCGCCCTTTTTCATCTTCGTTCGGAGGTATATCTTCACTTTTCGCATTGTGCACAGTGTAACTGGTGCGGCCGGAGCCGGCAGTAAGCAAACCACCGATTAGACAAAGTCTATACAACGTCATCGGTTGGTGACTTTGGCTTCAGACCTTCTTGTGTATAATAGAGCAAGCACCATCCGGCCACCTTCTCGCGCCGAGTCAAGGAGTTGCCATGCGCCCTACAGCCCGCCACCTCATCGGCCTTGTTGCAGTGCTCTTCGTCCTGGTTGCGTGCGGCGCGCCCCCGCCCGCGCCGCCTGCCACGCCCATCCCGGTGCTGCCGCCAGCAACCTTGCCGCCGCCGACCTCGGTCGCACCGCCCACGCAGACCGCGCAGCAGGCCGCCGGCCCGCGACTGCGCCCTCCCGCCGCGACCTACAATGCGACCCTGACTGGCTTCACGACCGATGACTTTGCGGGTTCGGGAACGTGCGCGGCGTGCCACGTGCCGATGCTGGATCAGGCGGGCAACGATGTCGCCACACCGACCGACTGGCGCTCGACCATGATGGCCAACGCCAGCAAGGACCCGGTGTGGCAGGCCAAGGTGAGCTCGGAGCTGGCGCGCCTGCCCGCGCTGCAGGAGGTCATCGAGGACAAGTGCACGCGATGCCACATGCCGATGGCGCACGTGCAGACCGGCGTGGCGGGCGAGAAGCCCGTCATGTTTGGCGATGGCTTTCTCGACCCGGCGAATCCCCTGCACGAGGCGGGGCAGGACGGCGTCTCGTGCACCCTGTGCCACCAGGTGCAAGGGGACAATCTGGGCCAGGAAGAGAGCATCAGCGGCGGCTTCATCGTCGATACGTCGACCGATGCACCCGACCGCGAGCTGTTCGGGCCGTATCCGGACCCGGTGGGCGAGCTGATGCAGGCCAGCACGGGCTTCAACCCGGTCCAGGGGACTCATCTGCCCACCGCAGAACACTGCGCGACGTGTCATGACCTGTTCACCCCGTATGTGGATGCGGCGGGCACGATTCTGGGCGAGTTCCCGGAACAGACCCCCTACACCGAGTGGCAGAACAGCACGGCCGGCGAGGCCGGGGTGACCTGCCAGGCCTGCCACATGCCCCGGACCCAGGGCGGCGTCGTGATCGCGACCGTCCCGCCCGGCCTGCCGCAGCGCCAGCCCTTCTCGCAGCACTTCTTCGCAGGGGGCAACCAGTACATGGTGGGCATCCTGAGCGAGCATGCGGCGGAGATCGGCGTCACTGCAGAGCCGGCGCAACTGGCCAGGACCCATGCGCGGATCGGCGAGCAGCTGGGCAACGCGGCGACGCTGAGCATCGAATCGGTCGCGCAGGCGGGCGATGTGCTGGCGGTGCAGGTGAAGATTGGCGCGACGACGGGCCACAAGTTCCCGACCAGCTTCCCCTCGCGGCGCGCATGGCTGCACGTCACGGTGACGGACGCCGCGGGCGCGGTCGTGTTTGAGTCGGGCCAGCCACAGGCGGACGGCGCGATCGCGGGGAACGCCGCGGACGAGGATCCTGCGGCCATCGAGCCGCACTACGACGTGATCAACGCGGCGGACCAGGTCCAGATCTATGAGCCGATCATGGGCAACAGCGACGGCGAGGTGACCTACACCCTGCTGCGCGCCGCATCCTACCTTAAGGATAACCGGCTGTTGCCCGAGGGATTCGACAAGAGCGGGGCGCCCGCAGTGGTCGGGGTGTACGGCGAGGCCGAAGCCGACAGCAACTTCACCGGCGGCAGCGACCTGGTGACTTACGAGGCGCCGCTGGGCGGCGCGCAGGGGCCGTTCACCGCCGTGGTGGATCTGCTCTACCAGCCGCTGTCGTACCAGTTCATCCGGGACATGCTCACCGACGAGACGGAGGAAGTCGCGCGCTTCGGCGGCTATCACGAGGGTGCGGACAAGACGCCGTCGCTCGTCGCAACGGTCACGGCGAAGAGCGAATAGGCGCGCGGCGACTTCGCAATGGCGTCCACGCAGGTGGACGCCCCGGCCGAAGGCCCTTCAGGCGCGACTTCATCCGCCTTCGTGGTTGGCGGCTGGCGCGGTCGATCCGCTTTCGGCCCCGATTGAAATCAGGTCTAAGCCCCGATTGAAATCAGGTCTAAGGGGCCTGTGGCCGCGAGGTCGGCCTGCGCCGACCTCCTTCGCCTGCGCCGACCTACCGCGATTACGCCGATCCGCGGTAGGTCACGTATTGGCGTCCACGCAGGTGGACGCCCCGGCCGAAGGCCCCTCAGGCGCGACTTCAGTCGCCACTTCATTCGCCATGAAGTGCGGATCGGAGCGGAGATCGGCTTTGAGACACAACAAGCTGTCCCTCTTCCTGCACTTGGTTTGGGCCACGTGGGATCGTCTCCCGATGATCACGCCCGACATCGAACGACGTTTGTATCGGGCGATCGAACGCGAGGCGATTGTAGATCGATGCACCGTGCTGGCGCTGAACGGAACGGCGGATCATGTGCACGTGGTACTCATCATCCCGCCGACGGCCACCATTGCCGACCTGGTTAAGAACCTCAAGGGGTCTTCCTCGCATTTCGTGAATGAGGTGTTGCGTCCCGAACTGCCGTTCAAGTGGCAGGGCAGCTACGGCGCATTTACGGTCAGCCGCTGGGATCTGGAGCAGGTCGTGGGATATGTGAAGAACCAGAAACAGCATCATGCCGCCTCCACGCTGCTCCAGGAGTGGGAGGAGACGCATCAGGAGGTAGCGACCGAGGGCGAGATGGGCCAAGGCCCCGATTGAAATCGGATCTAAGGGGCCTCCGGCCGCGAGGTCTGCGTGGGCCGGCTTCGGCGCCTGCACTGCCCCACGTTGTGGTCAGGTGACGGCCTCTACGCAATGGCGTCCACGCAGGTGGACGCCCCGGCCGAAGGCCCCTTAGGTGCGACTTCAGTCGCCTCCTAACTGCCGGCCGGCCTCGAAGGCCTGCCGGTTCAACTCCACATATTTCGGCGGCACGCGCGCCGTGATCTCGGCGAGCCACGCGTCGGCCGCCAGACCGGGCGCGAGGCCTTCCCGCTCCACCAGGGCGGACAGCGCACCGAGCAACACGACGTTCGCCGCGCGGGTGTTGCCCAGGTCGCCGGCGATCCGCTCCCCATCGATGTAGGCCGCCTTGTCGGTCACGGCGGCCACCGTGGCGCGCAGCCGGTCATCGTCCGGGTAGGGCTGGCCGCCCGAGGTCACGGTGATCGGCTCGATGGCCTGCATGTTGATGACGACCACCGCACCGCGCCGCAGCTGCCCCAGGTTGCGCAGCGCCTCGGCCTTCTCGAACGCAAGATACACGTCGACCTCGCCCGCGCCGACGATGGGCGAGTAGACCACCTGGCCCCAGCGCACGAAGCTGGTCACGCTGCCCCCGCGCTGCGACATGCCGTGCACCTCGGCCTGCTTGGCCTGGAATCCCGCCCGGAGCCCCACGTTCACCAGCACGTCGCTGGCCAGGATGGTGCCCTGGCCGCCCACGCCCGCGAGGAGGAAGTTAATCGTCTTCATTGTCGTCGGCCCTCCTCTCAATTCATCGCCGCGCGGAACTTGATGGCGTCGCGCGGGCAGATCTGTGCACACACCTCGCAGCCCGTGCACGCGGCGGTGTCGATCAGTGCCTTGGGCCGGCCCGTCTTCTCGTCCAGCTCGTCGCTCTTCAGGATGGCCGGACACCCGATGCGGAAGCAGAGCGTGCAGCCGTTGCATGCGTCCGCGATCACTTCCAGCGGGACCCAGCGCTTGCGCGCGACCGGCAGCAGTGCGCACTCCTCGCGCGTGATCAGCACCGACGGCTCATCCAGCTTGAGGTACTCCCTGAGCGTCTTCTCGATCTCCTCGACCGCGTAGGCCGGCACGGTCCTGACCTGGCTGATGCCGCACGCGCGCACCAGCGGCTCGATCTCGATGACCGGCGCCTCCTGGCCCTGCAGCGTGTGTCCGGTCCCCGGGTTCTCCTGGTGGCCCGTCATGCCCGTCACGCGGTTGTCCATGATGATCGTGACGATGGGGGCACGGTTGTACGCCGCGTTGATGAGCGCCGGGATGCCGGTGTGGAAGAAGGTCGAGTCGCCCAGCACGGCCACGTGCCGCTCCGGACTGCCGGCCTTCGCCGCGCCGTGCGCGGTGCCGATGCTGGCGCCCATTGCGCCGCACGTGTGGATTGCGCTCAGCGGCGGGACCATGCCGAGGGTGTAGCAGCCGATGTCCCCGTTCACGGGCACCTTGAGCTTGTTCAGCACGTAGAACGCGCCGCGGTGCGGACAGCCGGGACACAGGACCGGCGGACGGCCCGGCAGCGAGCCCACCTGCAAGTCGAGCAGCGGCACGCGCGCCGACTGCGGCAGCAGGCCCGCTTCGATGCCACGCTCCCGCACCAGGCGCGGGTCAAACTCACCGACGATCGGGAAGATGCCCTTCCCCTCGCAGGTGACGCCCATCAGCCGCACCGCTTCTTCGATGAAGGGGTCCAGCTCTTCGATCACGATCAGCCGGTCGACCGACGCGGCGAACGCGCGGATCATCTTCTTCGGCAGCGGCCACGTCATGCCGAGCTTCAGCACGGAGGCGGTCGGGAAGACCTCCTTCGCGTACTGGTACGAGACGCCTGCGGTGATGATGCCGAGGGTGCGGTCGCCCGGCTCGATCTTGTTGAAGGGATAGGTCTCGGCGAACGCCGCGATGTCCACCATGCGCTGCTCGATCACCGGATGGCGCCCGCGGGCGTTGCCCGGCACCATGACGTACTTCGCGGGATTGCGCGGAAACTTCTCGATCCTGGCCGCGGGTTCGCCCCGCTGCCCGAGCTCCACCGCGCTGGTCGAGTGGCAGATGCGCGTGGTCAGGCGCAGCATCACCGGCGTATCGAACTTCTCGCTGAGATCGAACGCCGCGACCATCATGTCCTTGGCCTCCTGGCTGTCGCTCGGCTCCAGGCAGGGGATGCGCGCGAATTTCGCAAACTGGCGGTTGTCTTGTTCGTTCTGGCTGGAATGCATCGCGGGGTCATCCGCGGAGACGATGACCAGTCCCGCCTCTGTCCCCGTCATGGAGGCATACATGAACGCGTCCGCGGCTACGTTCAGGCCGACGTGCTTCATGGACGCGAACGCGCGACGTCCCGCGTACGCGGCCCCGATCGCAACGTCGAGCGCGACCTTTTCGTTGGTGGCCCACTCGGCATAGACGGTGGGGAAACGGGCAAATTCCTCGAGGATCTCGGTGCTGGGGGTTCCAGGGTAGGCGGAGGCAACAGCCACGCCGGCCTCCCACGCGCCGCGCGCCACGGCCTCGTCGCCGGAGAGCAGTCGGATCACGTCAACAACCTCCGTTGGTTATTCATATCGTTGCCTGGCAGTGTCTATGTACTATACCGCGTTTCGGGCACGTCAGGCCATGATGCGCATCATGGTGCAATGCGCATCAGCATTGGGAAAGGAATGCCAGCACCGCGCGGTTGTACGCCTGCGGGTTGCCGATATGCATGACGTGCGACGCTCGGGCGATCACCACCGGCGCCCGCGCAACGGGCAGGCACGCGGCCAGCTCATCGGTGATCAGGTGAAACGCCTCCGGGCTGAGCTCGCCCTTGCAGAGGAGGACCGGCTGGCGCAGGCTGCGGGCGTCCTCGCATGTGAAGGGCGGGAAGTACCGGTTCGCCAGCGTCTCGGCGGCCATCTCCGGGGCATTGTCCAGGATCAACTGCCGGGCCGCGGGCGCCAGGTGCTCGAACGTCGGCCGGCCCATCACGCCATCCAGGAACAGCCGCGCGCCTTCCTCCAACTGCCCGCGCCCAAACGCGTCGCGCGCGGGCAGCCATGTGCTGTCCAGGAAGCGCTGCAGGTGCGTCTCGCCGCCCGCGATGTGGTGCAGCCACGGCAGGAGCGGGGGCTCACCCAGCACGAGCGACCGGACCAACTCTCCATGCTGGCTCGTCATGTAGAGCGCGACGTTGCCGCCGTAGGACGAGGTAAGGAGGTGGACGGGCGGGTCAGTCACCGTGCGGATCAGGCCGGCCAGATCTTCCGCGTGCAGCTCCGCGGAGTAGTCGCTGCCGTCTCCGTCCCAACGGTTCGGGTAATGGTAGCGCCGGCTGTAGGCAATGACGCGGTGATGTGCGGAGAGAGGGCCCAGTTGGGCGCGCCACGAGCGGTAATCATCCAGGCTGCCGTGCACGCAGACGACGGTGTCGGGCCCGCGGCCCGCCTCGACGTACGAGAGGGTTGCACCGTTGACCGTGGCGCTCCGGACAGGCTCTGCGGTCATCCGCTCTCCTCCCTGAGGCGGCGCGATGTGAGGTGCGGTTGGGGGTGCTCGCCCCGTGGTCAGCGGTCTTCGTGTCATGCAGCGAGGCAGCGAAGACCGCGCCAATGCGGTCTCTACTGCGGCGTCAGCTTGCCCGAGACGAGGCTGGCGATGAAATCGCGCACCGAGCCGTCCATGAAGTTGACGGTGATGGTCATGTCCTTGGCCTCTGGCCTGATTTCGGTGATCTGGCCGGGGCCGAAGCGCTGATGATAGACATCCATGCCGGCGCGGAATGCAGGCGGCGGCCCACTCGCCTTCCTGTCGGGCGCCTGCTGCGCCAGGTTCGTCTGTCGCTCGTACCACATCTCCGCGTAGACGTTGAGCTTCTCCGGCACGGTCAGCTTGGGCGTGAATTCGCCCGCGCGGCGCCGCGCCAGGCTGAGGACGGGCATAAGTTCGCGCTTCCGCGCGTGGGGCACGTCCGCGTTCTGGGCCAGCTGCGCCGTTGCCCGCGAGAGAGCGGTCTCCAGGTGGCGCAGCGCATTGCGCGGATCGTCGTCCACGTCGATGCTCACCAGCACGACGCCGTGCTCCCGGCAGACCTGGTCACGCGCGTCCTCGCGCTCCTGCTCGGCCTGCACCTCATCGTCGCTCTTGCGCCGCCGCTGCTGCGTGCCCTCAAGCCCTACGAACCGCACGGCCAGGTTGATGTCGCGGAAGAGGTAATCCAGCTTCAGGCGCCGGTTCGTGTCGGGGTTGATCAGCCATTCGGGCGAGACGTTGAACTCAGCGTCGAAGCCGTCCAGGATCCGCGCGAGCACCTCGCGCCAGCCGTTGACCAGGTTCGGTTGCATGATGAGCCCACTTGTGACGAAATTAACGTGCGCGCCCCATCGGGGCATCGCACGCTTTGAGATACATGATACCACGCGAAGAGGCCCCTGTCAAAGCATTTCGTTTTCAGCCGGCTTGACAAACCCATGCGGACACCCTACCATCTCCGGTGCAGGCGCGAGAAAATTGGATCGGAGGCCATTGGGATGCAGGACGACAGGCGCGTGGAGACGGATTGGGCCGGCTTGTGGCGCGAGTTATGCGAGGTCTCGCGGCAGAGGGAGGCTGCGGAGGATGGGCAGGACGCGTGGACGGGGCGGTCGCGGCGCCACCACGCCAGGACCACCCGGCGCTGGGCCAAGCCGGATTCGACCCGCCAGACGATTGCGGCCATGCTGGCGGCTGCACCCGGCGCGACGCTGCTGGACATCGGCGCGGGCACGGGCGCCTGGGCCGCCTATTTTGCGCCCTTTGTGGCCAGGATCACGGCCGTTGAGCCGTCGCCCGCCATGCTGGACGTCCTGCAGGAGACCCTCGCGGACCAGGACATCAGGAACGTCGATGTGCTGCAGGCAGCCTGGCCGGATGCGGACGTGGAGGAGCATGACTTCTCCTTCTGCTCGCATGCCATGTACGGCCACCCCGATCTGCCTGCGTTCGTGCGCCGCATGGAACAGGTGACGCGGCGCACCTGCTTCCTCGTCCTGCGCGCACCGTCGACCGAGGGCGTGATGGCAGAAGCGGCGCTTCATCTGTGGGGCCATCCCTACGACAGCCCCAACTTTCAGATCGCCTACAACGTGCTGCTCCGGATGGGCATCCGCCCCAATGTCCTGTTCGAGGATGCGGGCCTGTGGCAGCCGTGGACGAGCGACACCCTGCCGGATGCGTTGGCCGAGGTGAAGCGCCGCCTCGCGCTGAACACGACCGAGCACGACGCGTTCCTGACCGACCTCCTCCGGCGCCGTCTGCGCGAAGAGGACGGCCGGTTCGTCTGGCCGCCCGGCGTGCGCTCCGCGCTGGTGTACTGGCAGGTCGAGCGCGATTGATCTATCGTCTGTCAGGAGTGCGCGTCGCGGGCACTGCTCGAAACCTTACGGTCGCTTCCCCCGGCACGCACTGGGCGAGCAGCGGGATGTCGTCCTGGACGACGGTCGCAATCACGGGGTATCCACCGGCAGTCTGACGGTCCGCCATGAGCACGATCGGCTGCCCATCCGGCGGGATCTGGATCGCGCCGAGCATGGTTCCTGCTGACAGCATCTCTCCGCCAACGCGGCGCTTTAGCGCCGGCCCGCGCAGTCGCAGCCCCATGCGGTCCGATTGCGGACTCATCGCGTAGCTCTCTGTCAGCAGAGCGGACACCGAGTCGTCAGCAAACCTGTCGGCGTGCGGACCGAGCACGACCCGCACCGTCGGATTTGCCGCATACGGCGGGAGGAGCAGCGGCTTCTCTGGCTCGTGGCCGATCAGCATGTACGCGTCTCCTCGTGCCGGGCCGACCGGCAGCAGATCGCCCGCCCGTAACGCCCGCCCGGCGTAGCCCCCAAAGCCTCCCCGCAGATAGGTCGCCCTTGAGCCCATGACCGGCGTCACCGCGATGCCGCCGGCGATTGACAGGTAGGCCCTGCAGCCCCACACCGGCCGGCGAAACTCAATCCAGGATCCTGGCCGAAGGTAGCAGGACGTCCAGAGCGGGATGTCCCAGTGCGGGAGGTCTGGGGTGTGTGCAACGCAGCCCAGGTCGGCGCCCGTCAAGGCAATGACGGCGTCTTCCCAGAAACGGAATGCCGCGCCGGCAAGCGTCACTTCGACACACGCGTCGGACGGCTGGTTCCCCACGAGCAGGTTGCCGGCGCGCAGTGCGAAGGGGTCCATGGCGCCGGACACGGGAACCCCTGCATGCTGGTAGCCCGGCCGGCCCAGGTCCTGGATGGTTGCCAGCGCCCCCGGCGACAGCACCTCCACCGTGCCGCCGGACACAGGCGGCAGAGAGGGCTGGGGCCTTGCATCCCGCTGCACGCCTGCGGCCCCGGCGCTGGTGGGCACGAAGCGAACGCGGTCACCTGCCTGCAACAGCGCCGGCGGCTCCCGATGGGGGCTGAAGAGGGACACGCCGGTCCGCCCGAGGATGCGCCATCCCCCCGGCGAGGCCTGCGGATAGATGCCCGTCTGCTGCCCCGCGATGCCCACCGAGCCCGCGGGCACCTCGACGCGCGGCGTCTCCAGGCGCGGCGTGGCGATGGCCTCGGGCACCGTCCCCATGTAGGCAAAGCCCGGCGCGAACCCAAGCATGTAAACGGTGTAGATGGCGTCACTGTGCAGCGCGATGATGTGTTCCGGCGCCAGCCGGTGCGCCGCGGCGACATCGTCCAGGTCGGGACCGTACTCGCCGCCATAGGCAACCGGAATCTCGTGCAGCCGCGCATCCGGCCTGGGGACGGCGCGTGCCGTCTCTGAGAGTTCGAGCAGTTCGCTCGCCAGCTCCCCGAAGGTCAGGACGGCAGGATCGTACTGGACGAGCAGCGAGGCGTACGCGGGGATGGTTTCGACAATGCCGCTCGTTCCTCCGCCCATGCGGGCGGAGGAACGAGCGGAGGCGAGGGCCACGTCCAGGCCGCGCACCCGGTGGTGCGCCTCCTCACTGATCTCGTCGCCCACCTCGACGAGCGCGGCCGCGTCCCCCGCGGGGTGTATCCGTGGGACAGGGTAGATCATGGCGCCGCGGCCAGGGGGCGCACGGTGACGCCCGCGGCAGCCAGCGCTTCCCGCACCGCACGTGCGTTGGCCAGCGCAGCCGGGTTATCGCCGTGCAGGCAGATGGTTTCGGCTGCGAGTGCCACGGACGTTCCGTCGTGCGCGACCACGTAGCCCCGCGCAATCGCGACGGCCTGCGCGGCAGCCCGCGCCGGATCCACGATCAGCGAGCCGGGAATGTGCCGCGACTGCAGCGTCCCGTCCGGATTGTAGGTCCGGTCCGCGAACGCCTCGCGCGCGTAGGGGAGGCCGACCGTCGCAGCAGCTTCTGCCATGGTCATCGAATTCGCCAGGCCGACCATGACCAACCCGCCATCCCAACGGGCGATGCCGCGCGCGATTGCCGCGGCAATCGCGCGATCCACCGCGGCCGTGTTATAGAGCGCACCGTGCGCCTTGACGTGGAGGAGGGGCACCGAATGCGCGCGGCAGAAGGCCGCCAGCGCACCGATCTGATACAGCACATCGGTCTCGATCTCTGCGGGCGTGAGGGACATCGCGCGGCGTCCGAACCCGACACGGTCGGGATAGCCGGGATGCGCACCCACGGCAACCCCCTGGCTCGCCGCCAGCGCGACGGTGGCGTCCATCACGCGCGGGTCACCGGCATGATAGGCACATGCCACGTTGATCGAGGTGACGAACGGCATGATCTCCCGGTCGGCGCCGAGGGTGTAGACGCCGTAACTCTCGCCGGCGTCGCAGTTCAGATCGATGTTCATCCGCTCTGTTGCCCGGTATCGGCAGCGTCATCGCCTTCGGTCAGCACGCGGCGCAGCACCTTGCCGACCATCGTCTTGGGCAGCGAGTCGCGGAACTCAACGTGTTTCGGCACCTTGTATCCGACCAGCTGTTCGCGGCAGAAGGCCCGCAGCTCGTCGACGGTGAGCTGATGGCCCGCGCGGACCACCACCCAGGCCTTGACCGCCTCGCCGAGGTACTCGTCCGGCACGCCGGCCACGCTGACCTCGGCCACCGCCGGGTGCGTCGCGATCACCTCTTCCACCTCGCGCGGCCAGACCTGGAAGCCGCCCGGCTTGATCAGGTCCTTCTTGCGGTCAACGATGAACAGGTAGCCGTCTTCATCCAGGTAGCCCAGGTCGCCCGTGTAGACCCAGCCGTCGCGGATCATCTCCGCGGTTTCGGCCGGGTGTCCCCAGAAGCCCACCATGATCTGCGGCGCATTGATGCACACCTCGCCCATCTCGCCTGCGGGCAGGATCTGCTCCCCCGTCTCGATGTCAACGATCTTTACGTCCACGTCCGGCAACGGGAGGCCGGTCGAGCCTTCTTTATAGGCGGCGTGAACCGGGCAGACGGCCGCCGCCAGCATCGTTTCGGTCATCCCATACGCATCGAGCAGCGAGCCGCCCGTCAGTTCCTCGAACCGCCGTTTGGTCTCGACCAGCAGGGGCGCGGCCCCGGCATAGCACACCTTCAGGGACCTGAAATCCACCTTGCCGGCCTTCACCCTCGGGTTGTTGAGCAGCGCGATGAACAGTGTCGGCACGCCGTGCAGCACCGCGGGGCGCACCTTCATGATCGTGTCAATCAGGTCGTCGATGTCGCGCGGGTTGGGGACCACCGCCATCGGCCAGCGCGCGATGAGCGACGTGTTCGCCGCCATGTTGCCGTAGACGTGGAACATCGGCATCACCAGGGTGATGGTGTCGTCCCAATCTGCCAGCACCGTGCGCGCGTACGCGTGGAGCTGCATCGCCGACATCAGCAGCGCGTGATGCGTGCCGAGCGCCGCCTTGGGGATGCCGGTGGTGCCGCCGCTGAACAGCAGGATCGCCGGGTCGTCGATCGCCAATGGCACGGCCGGACGGGGAGCATCGGCGTGCTGACGCAACAGGTCGCCCCACCACAGGTCGCCCGGCTGCAGGCTGACGCGGTCGCCCTCCTTCGCCTCCTTGGCCAGGGTATAGAGCACGCGGAGGTGTGCCGGCAGGTACTCCTTGATGTTCGTTGCGATCACGCGGCGGACCGACGTGCGCGCCTGCAGCGCCTTGATCTTGCCGTAGAAGCGGGTCAGGGTGATCACCGTTTCCGCGCCGATCTCGTTCAACGCGGCCTCCAACTCGCGCGGCGTGTAGAGCGAGTTCAAGGGGCAGACGATCGCGCCCGCCTTCCAGACGCCCAACTGGGCGATGATGCTCTGCGGCGAGTTGGGCAGCAGCAGCGCCACGCGGTTGCCCTTCCTGACGCCCTGCGCCACGAGTGCGGCGCCGAACGCGTTCGTCAACTGCTCCAGGCGTGCGTACGACATGCGCGCGCCTTTGAAGATCAGGGCCGTGTGGTCCGGCCGCTGGCGCACGGTATCGCTCATCACGTCGAGCAGGGTTTGCTCCGGATAGGGCCGCAGCGTATGCGGCAGGCCGGGTTCGTAATGCTTCAGCCAGGGTTTCTCACTCATGTCAGCCCTCCCGTGGTTCGTGTCCGGGTGATGCTTTGGCCAGGGTCGCGGAGCCAACCCGCAACCGTCCCCATGGGCGATGGACGGTGTATGACTATTGTCGCATCATGCCGTGGCCGTGGCAAATGAGATTCGTCGCGCAGGCGCCGCGCGGGTATAATAAACCTTCATCCGATAAGCGAGGCGACAAACTGGACCTGGAGAAGCTGTACGCCGATGTGCCGAAGCCGCGGCACGTCTGGGTCACCGAGCGGCAGAGCGTGATGCCCGGGCTGAGCATCGAGGCCGATGATGCCTGGGATGCCTTCCTGGCCGCCGCGCCTGCGGGCCACATCCTGCAGACGGCGCGTTGGGCGCGGCTGAAGTCCGCGTTCGGCTGGACCGCGCGCCGCGTGGCCCTGCGCACGATCCCCAAGGCGGACGCACCCATCGAAGGCGGCGCGAGCATCCTCTTCCGCAGGCTGCCGTGGGGCCAGACGCTGGCTTACATCCCGCGCGGTCCTGCGGTGGATTGGCGAAACCCCGCCCAGGTGCACGCGGTGCTCACGATGGCGCGCAATGCGGCCGCGAAGGAGCATGCGGCCCTGCTGAAGATCGAGCCCGAGGCGCCGGAGTCGGACGACCTGGCGGCCGTCCTGGAGGCCAACGGCTACCGGCGCAGCCCGCAGCGGGTGCAGCCGCTCAGCACGATCCACGTGGACCTCAAGGGCAGCGAGGACGAGATCCTCGGGCGCATGAAACAGAAGTGGCGCTACAACATCCGCCTGGCCGAGCGCAAGGGCGTCACCGTGCGCGAGGGTGGCGTGGACGATCTGCCCGCGATCCAGCGCCTGATGGATGCCACCGGCGCGCGGGATGGCTTCGGCGTGCACAACGCGGACTACCACCGCCAGGCAACGGACCTCTTCGCACCGTCCGGGCTGCTGGCCTGGCGCCTGGCAGAGCACGAGGGCCGGCTCCTGGCCGCCATCGCGGTGTTCGCCCTGGGCGTCACCGCCATCTACATGTGGGGTGCGTCCTCGGACGAGGACCGCAACCTCATGCCGAACCACGCGGTGCAGTGGGACGCGATGCGTTGGGCGCGCAGCCGCGGCTGCACGGTCTACGACCTGTGGGGCATCCCGGACGAGGTGGGCGCGGCGCCTGAGTCCTACGCGGAGCCCGACAGCTGGGGCCAGGGCGGCCTGTGGGGCGTCTACCGCTTCAAGCAGGGCTTCGGGGGCGCGGTGGTGCGCTACACCGGCGCGTGGGACCTGCCCATCTCCCCGCTCGGCCACGCATTGTACGGGCTCGCACTTCGTGTGCGGAAAGCACAGGCGCTACGATGAACGTCGCTCCGCTGCAGCAGATCGAGGTGACGGACCCCAAGAGCTGGCGGTCGTACGCGCAGGCCATGCCCGAGCCGCACATTCTGCAAAGCTGGGCCTGGGGCCTGAGCAAGCGGCAGACGGGCTGGTCGGCCAGGCGGCTGGCCTGGGGCGAGGAGGGCGTCACGCCGGGCGAGGGCGATCGCTTCACTGCCTGGGCCGCGGCTGCGATGCTCGTCCGACGGATCCAGGCGCGGCTTCCCGTCGCGGTCGCCTACGTCCCCAAGGGCCCGCTGCTGGACTGGTCGGATCAGGCGCTGGCCGCGGCGGTGCTGCGCGACATCGAGTCCGCCGCGCGGCGGGCCGGCGCGATCTTCGTCAAGATCGATCCCGATGTCCGTAGCGACCGGCCCGAGGGCGCGGCGGTCGCCGAGCTGCTCTCGCACCGAGGGTGGGTCCTCTCGCCCGAGCAGATCCAATATCGCAATACGATGGTGTCCGACCTGGCGCCCGGCGAAGACGAGCTGCTGGCCGCGATGAAGCCGAAGTGGCGCTACAACATCCGCCTGGCCGAGCGCAAGGGAGTCGTCGTGCGCGACGGCGGGCCGGCCGACCTGGCCCGCTTCCACGCCATGTACGAGGAGACGGGCGCGCGCGACGGGTTTCTGGTGCGGCCGTTCGAGTACTACCGCGCGATCTGGGAGCCGTTTCTGGCCGATCACCTGGCGCACATCCTGCTGGCCGAGGTGGCGGGGCGCGCGGTGGCCGGCCTGATCCTCTTCCGCTACGGCCCGACCGCCTGGTATTTCTACGGCGCGTCCACCGCGCAGGACCGCGACCTGATGCCCAACCACGCGCTGCAGTGGGCCGCGATGCGCTGGGCGAAGGCGCACGGGTGCACGCGCTACGACTGGTGGGGCGCGCCCGACGTGCTGGACGAGAGCGATCCCTTGTGGGGCGTGTACCGGTTCAAGCAGGGGTTCGGCGGCGAGTTTGTGCCGCACATCGGCGCGTACGACTACCCGGTGAACAAGGGGTTGTACTGGGCCTACACCCGCGCCATGCCCCGCGTGCTGGACGCGATGCGCCGGCGGCACCGCGCGCCGGCACACACGGCGGGTGGGGGTCCGGAGTAACCCACGGGGCATGGCGGCCAGACGCTCCTGTGCCGGCATGCCGGGCGCGACAAGCGATTTCCTTGGCGATCTGCTGGATCTGGGTCACGTGCGCGAGGGCCTGTCGCCCTCCTTGGCGAACCACGCCGCCAGGGCTTGTTCCGGGGTCAGGACCTCGACATCGGCGGGCGCGCGCTCGCGCTGCTCACGGTCCAGCGTGACGAGTGGCAGGCGGAGTTCACGGGCGAGGGCAAGGTAGATACAGTCCGCTCCTCTCACATGGTGCAGGAGTGCGATGTCGCCGGCCAGTTCAGCCAGTGCCAGGTCGACGGGTGTAAGGGTGAAGCGGCCGGCGCGATACGCGGCCACGAGCTCGCGCACGCGCTCCGCACGGAAACCGTTGCGGCTGAGTGCACTCATCAGCTCGACGATCAACAGCGCCGGGACTACGATCTCGATGCGCTGCCGGCCGAGCTCCGAGACCACGCCGGCTGCTTCCCGATGGCCTGCCTCCCGATGCAGGCTGGCCGACACCAACACGCTCGTATCCACGACGACTCTGGATGGCGTCATGAGGCCTCGCGATCTTCGAACAGTTGCTGCAGCGCGCTTTTTGCACCGGCAGGCGTCTCTTCTTCCATCTGGCGCCCGATGGCCTCGATCCTGGCCCACCACGCCTCGGGTGTCGGCTCCTCTTCTGCAGCGTGCTCGTGGAACGGCACGATCATCGCAACGGGACGGCCGCGATGGGTGATGACGTACTCCGCGTGCCCCTCGCACACTGCGCGTACGATCTCAGATGCCTGGTTCTTCAGCTCCCGGATCCCGATGCCGCGGGCGCGGCGACGGGTCTGCGGCTCGCCGTAAGCGTTTTTGGTCTCTACCATCATCTACCCTCCGGCGACCAGATCATGTGGCCACTTCATGTGGCTACATTTTAGCACTGCTCGGCACGCGCGTCAACTGGCCACGCGGATTTAAGTCCCCGCAGCGCGCCCCTTCATGTTCACAAGCGATCCAGCGCGACCACCGTGTGGTACAGCACCTCCGCGCCCGCGACGATGTCCTCCGGCGAGCTGTACTCGCGTGGGTTGTGGCTGATGCCCTCCCGGCTGCGCACGAAGATCATCGCGGTGTCGGTGACCTCGGCCATGATCTGCGCGTCGTGGCCCGCGCCGCTGGGCAGCCGGTGGACGGGCAACCCCGCCGCCTCGATGGAGCGGCTCACCGTGTCGACCATATGCTCCGGCAACGGCACGGGCACGTGCCGCGTGAGCTCCTCCAGCTCGTAGCGGAGCCCAGCCGCGGTCGCGATCCGCTCGCTGGCGGCGCGCACGGTGTGTTCCAGGCGGTCGCGCTGTGCCTCGACGATGTCCCGCAGGTCGAAGGTCATGAAGACTTCGCCCGGAATGACGTTGATGGCGCCGGGGCTCACCTCCAGCCGGCCGACCGTGGCCACCGCGGTCGAGGAGGCAGTCGCAGCCGCCTCCTGCGCGACCAGCACGATTTGGCTGGCCGCGACCAGCGCATCTCGACGCAGATGCATGGGGGTGGCGCCCGCATGATCCGCGCGGCCGTGCAGACGCAGCGCCAGGAACAGGGGGCCGGCGATGCCCGTCACCGCGCCCACCGGCAGCCCCAGGCTCTCCAGCACCGTGCTCTGCTCGATGTGCAGCTCCACGTACGCGTGAAACTCGTCCGACGTGCGCGCCGCCTCACGGAATCGGGCCGGATCCAGCCCTGCGCCGGCCAGCGCCTCCCTGATGGTCACGCCCTGGCGGTCGGCCCGTTCGCGCACGAACTCCTCCGAGATATGGCCGACCATGAAGCGGCTGCCCAGCATGCCGGTCGCCCAGCGCGTGCCCTCTTCCTCGATGAACGAGATGACCTCCAGGGGATGCCGGAGCGATACGCCGTCCTCGTGCAGCGCCTGCGCGACCTCGAGCGCGCTCAGCACGCCCAGCGCGCCGTCGTATCGGCCGCCGCCGAGCACCGTGTCGATGTGCGAGCCCAGCGCGACCGCGGGCAGCCCGGCCGGGTCTCCTTCCCGGCGCCCGATCAGATTGCCCACCGCATCGCGGCGGACCGCTAAACCCGCTTCCGACATCCAGTCGGCCACGGCCTGCGCGGCCTGCAGGTACGCGGGGGTGAAGGTGGGTCGCGTGACCCCGCCGTCGGGTGTCTGGCCGAACTCGGCGAGCCGCGCGATCCGGTCGTTGAGACGGGTTCCGTTGATGGGCATGGGGTAACCAGGCGATGGCGGTTCAGGAAGGCCACCACTCCGCCAAGGCCTGTTCGGGCGTGAGCGCCGCCACGTCCGCGGGCGCGCGGCCCTGCTGCTCCCTGTCAAGGGTGACGAGGGGGAGTGTGAGATCGCGGGCGAGTGCCAGATAGATGGCATCGCAGCCCTTGACGCGCTGCACGGTGGCGATCGAAACCGCCTCGTCGCCAAGTTCAATCCCGATGGGAACCACGGTAAACTCAGCCTGGCTGCGATAGATCGCCAGAAAGGCTTTGATCTGCTCGGCAGAGCGCCCGGTACGGCTGAGGCCCCCGCTGAATTCGGCCAGGGCAATGACAGGCACGAAGATCGACAGGCCGAGCGCTGTGCAGGCGCCCACGAACCGTCTGGCCAGGAGATGACCTGCTTCTCTCGCCGTCACGGACGCGATCAGCACACTGGCATCCACCACCACACTCTTCGGAATCATGACGCCTCGCGATCTTCGAAGAGCTGCTGCAACGGGCTTTTGGCTCCGGGAGGTGTTGCCTCTTCCATCTCCTGGATCAGGGCATCCATCTCCGCCCAGAATTCCTCATCCGTCAGTTTGCGGGGTCCGGGTGTTTCCTCGAATGGCACGATCATCGCCACTGGCCGGCCGCGCAGCGTAATCACGTATTCTGCGCGCTCCTCGCGCACCGCACGCACTATTTCAGATGCCTGGCTCTTCAGTTCGCGAATGCCAATTTCCGGCATGATACACCTCGTTTCTTTGTGACCACCTCATGTGGTCACATTGTAGTACTGCCGGCCGCGCGTGTCAACGGGTCTAACGCTGTGCGCGAGTATCTGCCTTGGAGCGCGGCGGGTTTACGATTACCATGATGGTTGCCACACGGAGATCTTTACCGAAGGAGCGACCTCATGAACCGCGACGAGCTGAAGCAGGCTGTCTGCGCCGAGATCGACCGGCGACGCGACGACATCATCGGCATCGCGCACACGATGCGCGGACACCCCGAGCTGGGCTACAAGGAGGTTAAGACCGCAGCCCTGGTGCGCGACACCCTGGCCGGCCTCGGCCTGCCGGTGCGCGAGGGGCTTGCCATCACCGGGGTGGACGGGGTGCTGGCGGGCGGGCAGCCGGGCCCGGCCATCTGCATCATGGGCGAGCTGGACTCCGTGACGGGCCGGGACGCGGAGGTGTGCGACCCGGAGACCGGCGCAGCCCACCAGTGCGGCCACCACATCCAGGTGGCCAGCATGCTCGGCGCCGCGATCGGGCTGGCGGGCTCCGGCGTCGCGCCGTCCCTGGCCGGCCGCATCCACTTCCTCGGCGCGCCCGCGGAGGAGTTCCTCGAGATCGAGTACCGGCTGGGCCTGGCGAACGAGGGGAAGGTGACGTACCTCAGCGGCAAGCAGGAGCTCGTCAAGCTGGGCTACTTCGACGACATCGCGATGGCGATGATGGTGCACTCGGCCGCGAACTCGCCGGAGCCGGGCTTCTACTTCAGCGGCCAGGCGAACGGCTTCCTGGCGAAGTTCGTGCGCTACGTCGGCCGCGCATCCCACGCGGGCGCATCGCCGCAGGACGGCATCAACGCGCTCAACGCGGCGTGTCTCGGCATCCTCGCCGTCCACGCGCAGCGCGAGACCTTCCGCGACCAGGATGCGATCCGGGTGCACCCGATCATCACGAAGGGCGGCGACGTGGTCAACGTGGTCCCTGCGGACGTGCGCATCGAGACCTTCGTGCGTGGCCGGACCGTCGATGCCATCCTGGACGCCTCCAAGAAGGTGGACCGCGCGTTTCGGGGCGGCGGCGACGCAGTGGGCGCGGAGACGATCATCCAGAACGTGCCCGGCTACCTGCCCATCTACCAGGACGAGAACCTCACCCGCCTGGCGGAGGCCAACGGTCGCGCGCTCCTCGGCGAGCGGGGCGTGCTCGAGGCGCCCTTCCTGGGCGGATCGCTCGACGTGGGCGACCTGTCGCACCTGATGCCGGTGCTCCACCCGTTCGTCGGCGGCGCGCAGGGCGCGCTGCACGCAGCGGACTTCAAGGTGCTGGACTACGAGGCTTCGGCCGTGGCGCCGGCCAAGCTGATGGCCATGACCGCGATCGACCTGCTGGCCGACGGCGCAGCCGCCGCGCAGGAGATCAGCGCCAGTTTCCGGCCGTTGCTGACCAAGACACAATACCTGGAGATGATGGAGGGCCTGCGCCGCTGACGTTGGGGTGGGCGTGGATCTCGAGCGCCTGCTCAACCCGGCCCCGCGCGAGGGATAAGGCCGTGAGCAGAAAAAGGGCCCGTGGCAGCTCTCAGCCGCCACGGGCCCGTGATTGCGCGGTGGTGGAGGCTCAGACCAACAGCGATTGGCTGCCCAGCCAGCGCTCGCCGGGCGCCAGCACCACCGGCGTGCCGACGGTTGCACCCTCCACACAGACGTAGTGCAGGTAATCGTCCGGCTTGAGGTCCGGGAACGTCAGCGACTTCTGCGCGCCGGGGTTCCATACGACCGTGTCGGTGAAGCCCGCGTGCCGGATGAGGACCGTGCGCTCGCCGTCGAATAGCTGCAGCTCGGCCGGAGCACCGAGGTAGAGCCGGCCCAACTCGCCCTCGAATCGCAGCAGCGGCTCGGCCTGCACCGCCTCGATCCCGCCCGCGGGAAGGTCGCGATACGTTCGATCGCCCAACCCCTGGACGTAGGTTTCAGCCAGATCGGCCACTCGGAGATACGTGTGCAGCGCGGTCGTGAAGCTGAACGGCTCGTGGCCCGTGTTGTCGATCTCGAGCGTGACGCTCAACCCATTGCCCCCCACCGCGACGGACAGCTCAGCCGCAAACGCGTGGTCCCACAGCGCCCGCGTCTCAGGTGAGTCGACGAGGTGGAAGATGGCGGTGGCGGTGTTGCCGGCCACCTGCGCACCAAGGAACTCCCACGGCAGGATGCGCGCAAACCCGTGGTTGGGCAGCGGTCCGTTCGCGCCGAACTGCGGGAACACCAACGGAATGCCGCCGCGGATCGGTGCACCCGCGCTGAACGCGGACGCCTCGCTCATGAAAAGGCGCTCGGCGTCGTTGGCGGGCGCCCACGATGCGACGTGGGCGCCGTGCAGATAGATCTCGGCCTGTGAGCCGTCGGGGGCAACGAGCGTAATCTTGGGCAGGTCGCCCTCGCCCGGAGCAAGGGTGAAGCAGGGTGGTGTGGTTTGGTCCATACGGCCGTCCTTTGCACGTCTTTGGTCGGTTCTTCTGGACCCGATTGTAGTGTGCCGGGAGCACACTGTCAATCACGCGCCGCGCTTACTCGGAAGGCGCCAGCCACATGACCTGGTAGCCCGACAATGTGATCTCCATCGCGCCGTCCCCCTTGGGATAGGTGCCGCCTCCGACCAGGTCGACGAGCGTTTCGCCCGGGAGGGCCGCCAGGACGCTGCCGTCGAGACGCACCGTCCGGGCATCGGGCGCGACGTTCACCAGGCAGAGCACCGGCCGGCCCACCGGCCCGCCCGCCCGCCCGCCCGCCGGCCCGCCCGCCGGCCCGCGTTCTCCCGGCGGGAGCCGCAGCACCGCCATGATCGCCGGTCCCAGGTCGAGCACCTTCTGGCCGCCCAGGGGATGGAACGCCCGCTCCCCCTGTCGCACGCGCAGCAGGGTGCGGTAGCCGTCGAACACGCGGCCTGCGTGCCCGTGCGGATCGGCCAGCAACGCCTCCAGCCCGGCAAAGTCAAACTTCTCGCGGTTGAGGGAGCGCGCCCGGCCGGTTTCGGCGTAGCAGCGGTGGCAGTTGCGCGAGCCGAAGAGGCTGTGCACGTAGATGCCCGGGACGCCGGCCAGCGCGAGCAGGATGGCCTGCGACGCGAGGAAGCGCCTCACGTCGGTCTCGATCTGGGGCGCGGCCGGGTCGTTGAGGAAGTCATAGAGCGTGATGTTCAGCTCGTAGACGCTGGCCGAGCCATCCGGGTTGGCCTTGTAGGACACCTGGCCGCCGTGCGCCAGGGTGCGGTCCACCAGCCCTTGCACCTCCGCCTCGTCCAGGATGCCGCGCGCAGGCAGCACGCCGATGCCGTCGTGCGATGCGATGAAGTTGAAGAAGGTGGCCGCCTTCGAGGGCGGCTTGAGCGTCGCGGCCCACCGGGAAAGGTGAGATGCGTCCCCTTCCTTCAGCGCGTGCAGTGTCAGCGGCGCGAGCGAGAAGTTGTAGACCAGCTGCGCCTCGTCGGTGCTGCCCGTCTCGGGGAGGGGCTCGCCGAAGTAGCTGATGTTGTCCGCGTGCGGCACGTTCGTCTCGGTGATCAGGAGGACGCCCGGCGCAACCGCATCGAGCACGGCCCGCCACAGCTTGACGACTGCGTGCGCCTGGGGCAGGTGGATGCATGACGTGCCGATCGTCTTCCAGAGATAGGCGATCGCGTCCAGGCGGATGATCTCTGCGTCGTGCGCGACGTAATGCAGCAGCACGTCGGTCATCTCGAGGAGCACCTGCGGGTTGGCGTAGTTGAGGTCGATCTGGTCCGTGCTGAAGGTCGTCCACACGTGGCGGAGGCCCTCGGGCGTCTCGACCGGCGTCAACAGGGGCAGCGCGCGCGGCCGCACCACCTGCGAGAGATCGGCGCCGGGATCGACGGTGATGAAGTAGTCCCGGTAGGGCGCCTCGCCCTTGAGAAAGCCCTGGAACCACGTGCTATGCTGCGATACGTGATTGGCGACGAAATCGAACATCAGGCGATAGTGTTCGCCCAAAGCGCGCACGTCGTCCCAATCCCCCAGGGCCGGATCGACCTGCCCGTAGTCGATGACCGAGAAGCCATCGTCGGAGGAGTATGGGAAGCAGGGCAGGATGTGGACCCCGCTGATCGTTCCCTGCAGATGGCGGTCCAGGAACGCGGCCAGCGTCCGGAGCGGCGGCCTTAAGGGCTCGGAGATCTGGTCTCCATAGGTGATCACGATCGCGTCGCGTTCGGTGAGCCGGTCCGTGGCAGGCAGCGTCGAGGGCCCGGCCAGGTGCGGATGGTCCGCGCGAAAGGCTTCCAGCCGAGCGGCCAGGGCCTGCCATGCCTGGGCTGCATCCCCGGCATCGTAGATGGCGGACAGCAGCCGGATCATTCGGGTGTTGGGATCATTCATCTGTCTGCTCGCTGGATTTGTACTCTCATGTGACCTGGTCGCTGCTCAGGACGTCGATCAGCAGCGCGGCGGTCCATGAGAAGACCTCGGCGCCGTGGCCCGTCCCCGTCTCGGGGTTGAAGTACTCGCGGAAGTCGCCCACGCGGGGCAGGTCGATGATGGCCGACCGCAGCCGGCCGGCCTGTTCGGCGTAGCCGTACGCGCTGAGGCCGTGCATCATCAGCCAGTTCATGTGTATCCACACAGGGCCGCGCCAGTAGCGTCGCGGCGAGTAGCCGGGCGCGAAGCGGTCGTAGCTGGACGCCGGGAAGCCGCCCGCCGGGTCGGGCCCCAGCCAGAAGGCATCGCTGCCCAGGTAGCCGACCATGCGCGCCGCGCGTTCGGCGTCCGGGACGCCGGCAAACATGGGACTAAAGCCCGCCAAGGCAGGCACCGGGATGGCTGCGCCTGCCCCGAGATCGTAGTCTGCGTAGTAGCCGCGATCCTCGTCCCACAGCTTCGCGTCGATCGCGGCCGCGGTGCGCGCGGCGCGCGCCCTGAACGGCGCCGGATCTGCGCCGATCAGCTCGGCCAGTTCCGCCATGTCCTGCTCCGCGCGGCACAGCAGCGTATTGAACAGGACATCCTGCACCAGGAAGGGACAGCCCTCGCGGTAGATCCGCCCTTCATCGTAGCCGCGCTGGCGGAAGAAATCCACCAGGTAGATGTAGCAGTCGTAGTCCGCGTTCAGGGGCCGCTCGGACGGGTCCACCGCCCTGGTGTCGGCCCGCTGGTAAGGCGGGATCTGCTCCGGGCGCAGCGCCATGCGCGCCAGGACCGGGTCCCACAGCGGCGAGTTGTCCTGGCCCGACTCCCACGGGTGCACGATGTAGACCAGTCCCTCGTCGAGCGGGTCCCGTTCGCGGTAGAGGAAGTCGTGCCAGGCGCACAGCTTCGGGAACATCTCCGCCACATACGCCAGCGCCCGCTGCGGGTCGGCCGCGTGGTCATGGATGTGCAGCACGGCGGTCGCATGGACCGGCGGCTGCACGATGCCGGTGGTGTAGTGGGTGGACGGGGCATGCGGGCTGCGCTCGATCTGCCAGAAGGCCGGACCGGGGAAGTAGGGCGCGGCCGGATCCGCCTCGTGAAATACGATGTGCGGCACGCGGCCATCGGCCCATTGGGCCGCGAAGAGGGCGCGAAGCTCCTCCTCCGCCCGGTGCTGATCGAAGTGTGCGTAGCCTATCGCGATAAAGGCTGAATCCCACGACCACTGGTACGGGTATTGGCGCAGCGCGGGCACGCTGAAGCTGCCGCGCCAGTTGGCGTCCAGCACCTCACGTGCGCGGCGCAACAGGTCCGAACGATCATCAGGGAGCTCGGTCACGGCCACTTGTCCTCCAGGAGCCCGGCCAGCAGGGGCGTCACAGCCTCGAGCGAATAGTGCTGGCGGGCCAGGTGATAGTTCCACTCCACCATGCGCCGGCGCCGGACCGGGTCGATGGTGGCCTCGATCACTGCGTCGACGGTCTCATGGGTGATAGCTGCCAGGTTTTCCGGGTCACCCCCCGCGTCGATTTCCACCAGGTCGAAGCCGAGCGGCCCGATGTCGGACGCGTAGACGTCGTAGCGGTTGACCAGCGTCGGCACGCGGAAGTAGAGCGCCTCCAGCAGCGCGTTGCCGAAGCCTTCGATCACGCTGGGGTACGTCACGAAGTCCGCATGCACGTAGGCGTCCCACAGGGCGTAGGGCGCTGCGGCGGGGCGGGGTGATGTATCGATGCGGGGTGACGTATCGGGGCGGGGTAACGTATCGGGGCGGGGTAACGTATCGGGGCGGGGTGACGTGTAGGGGCGGGGTAACCCCGCCCCTACAGCCGCAGCGGGCGCCAACGCCTGCGCGGTGAAACGATCGGCCGCGTAGAGCAACGGCACGCGATCCTGCGCGGCGCGTTCCTGGATCTTCTCGAGGTAGGCCAGCCCTTCGTCGCCCGCGGGATGGGTGATAACCAGGACCGGCTCCTTGCCCAACAGCCGGTGGCCGACCGCGGGCTCCCGCAGCCGGCGCACCAGCTCGATGGCGAGCTCGATCCCCTTGCGGGCGATCACGCGCGTCGGCTGCAGGATCATCAGTTGGTCATCGCTCAGCCCCAACGCGGCCCGCAGGCCGGCATTGGCCGGGGACATGGCCGGGGCCGCGGTGTTGAAGTCGAAGATATTGGGCAGGACGACTGCCCGGATGTCCTTGCGTTGCGCCATGGCCGCCTGGGCCAGCGAGTTGATGGCCAGGTGCCTGACGGACGGCAGGGCCGGCGGGAAGCAGCGCTCCAGGATCTGGGGGATGCAGTTGACCGCGAAGCGCTCGCGCTCCCAGGCCAGGTCGTGATTATGGGACAGGGTGCGCATGCCCGTGCCGGCGATGAAATCGGTGAGCGCCACGCCCAGCGGCACGTGCATGGGGATGGCCAGGGCATTCTGTGCGAAGAGCACGTCGACGTGCTGCTCGTCCACGAAGCGGGCGATGGCCGCGCGCAGGCGGGCGGCCATCGCCGCGATGCGCTCATGCAGATCGGGCGCAGGCTCGGTCGTCCCGAAGCTGTGATCGTGGATCCAGCGCGCTTCGGGGTGTGTGAAGTGCATCTCCGGCACGAGTTGGCCCGGCGTGCGCGCGTCGTCCAACTCGCCGGCGCAGTAGCAGCAACGATGGCCCAGGCGGGTCAGGATTTCGGCGAGCTTGGCGATCTCCAGCGAGACGCCGTCGGTGCCCGCAATGCGCGTAGAGACGAATCCGATGTTCATGGCCTTGGGCCTCACATCAGCCCGGGTACAGCGCGCGTTTTGTGTCCGGATCGATCCAGCGGATGCTGTCCTCCGGGAAGCGCAGCCACACGTTCGCGTCGGCCCTGGTCTCGAAGGTCGGATGGGTCGAGACCTTGATCCGGTGCCTGCCGAAGGCAACGGTCAGCAGGTTCTGCGAGCCTAACGGTTCCACCACCAGCACGCTGGCCTTGAGCGCGTCGTCGGCGGGTGCGGCGAGCGTCTCCATGTTCTCCGCCCGGATGCCCACCATGATCGGCTTGCCGTCGTAAGGGGTCAACAGCGGCTGCAGGGCCGGTTGCGGCGTCAGGCTGAAGTCCTCGCCGAGCTTCACGATGGTGTGGCCGTTCTCCCGCTGCACCTGGCCATCCAGGAAGTTCATGGGCGGGTTGCCGATGAATCCGCCGATGAACTGGTTCGCCGGGAAGTCGTAGATGGTGGTGGGATGGTCGACCTGCTCGATGATGCCATCCTTCATGACCGCGATGCGGTCGCCCATGCTCATCGCCTCGATCTGGTCATGGGTCACGTAGATGGTCGTGGCGCCCAGCTCGGCCAGCAGCCGTTTGAGTTCCGCACGCATCTCGAGCCGCAGCAGCGCGTCGAGATTGCTCAGCGGCTCGTCCATCAGCAGCACCTGCGACTGCATGGCGATGGCGCGCGCGACGGCGACGCGTTGGCGTTGGCCGCCGCTCATCTTGGAGGGGTATCTGTCCAGCATCTTCTCGATGTGGAGCAGTTCAGCGGCCCGCTTCACGCGGCGGTCGATCTCCGCCTTGTCCAGCTTCTGCATCGCAAGGCCGAACGCGACGTTGTCGTACACCGTCATGTGCGGGAAGATGGCGTAGCTCTGGAACACCATCGAGATGCCCCGCTCGCGCGGGGGCAGGAAGGTGACTTCCTTGCCGCCGATGCTGATTCGGCCCTCGTCGGCCACGCCCAGCCCGGCGATCGCGCGCAGGAGAGTGGTCTTGCCGCAGCCGCTGGGGCCAAGCAACACCATGAACTCGCGGTCGTGGATCGTCAGGTTGGCATCGTTAACGGCGATGAAGTTGCCGAATCGCTTAGTCACGTTTTCGATTTTGATCTCAGCCATGCTCGAACTCCTGTTAGACTACTTGCTGATCTGTCCCCACATGTTGAACAGGTACTTGCGGATCGCGAAGATGAAGATCACCGAGGGCACCAGCATGAAGAACCCGCCGGCGAACCTGTAAGGCTCCCCCGATAGCTGCAGCGAGACCAGCACCTGGGCGGGCAGCGTGCGATTCTGCACAGTCAGCACGGTGGCCGCAAAGACCTCGTTCCACGACATGACGAAGGTGAAGACCGCGGCCGCGGCGATGCCCGGCAGCACGAGCGGCAGCACCACGCGGCGGAACGCCTGCACGGGCGTGCAGCCAAACACCTGGGCGGCCTCCTCCAGTTCGTAGGGGATGCTGGCGAACACGCTGCCGATCACCAGGATGGTGGTGGGCAGCGTCAGCGCGGTGTGCATCAACGCCAGGCTGTAAACCTTGTCGAAGATGCCCAGGCTGATGAAGGTCACGGCCAGTGGGATGGAGAGGATCACCACCGGGAAGGCGCGCACGGCCAGGATCGAGAGGCGGAAGGCATCGCGGCCCCGGAAGATGTAGCGCGAGATGGCATAGCCTGCCGGCGCGGCGATCAGCGTCGAGAGCGTCAAGGTGATCACCGCGACGATGACGCTGTTGATCAGGCCGGGCACGATGCCGAACGAACCCAGGAAGAACTTCATCGTTTCGAACGAGAAGGGGATGAAGGGCAACACGCCCTTGGGATAGGAGCGCACCACTTCGGGCGTGGTCAGCGCCATCGAGGCGATGAACCAGATGGGCACCAACACCCACAAGCAGAGCACGATGCCCACCAGGTAAGTGAACGCGCGGCCCATCATCATGCGGCGGCGTGCTTTCGCGCGGACGGCCGCCATCTCGGCAGAGATCAGGGCGCCGGAGTTGTCAGCAGTTGTCATTGGCCGGCCTCCTCTTGTGTGCGGACCATGCGCAGGTAGATGACCGCGGTGATCATGGAGATCACCAGGATGAAGCCGGCATATGCGGCGGCCAGGTTCATGTTGCGCAGGTCGTAGTACTGGCGGTATGTCTCATTGGCCAACACCGTGACCACTTCACCGCCGGAGAGCGCGATCACCACCGCGAATACCTGTAGGGCGAGGATGGTGCGCAGGATCAGGGCCACCTGGAGGCTGGGCTTCAGCATCGGCAGGATGACGTGACGCACGCGCTGCCAGAGCGAGGCGCCGAACACCTCAGCCGCTTCGAGCACCTCCTGCGAGATGGCTTGCAGCCCTGAGACCACGATGATCATCACGATCGCCGTGGCGCGCCACACCTCGGCCAGCCAGATGGCGATGATGATCCAATGGCGGGTGTCCGCAGTGAGATAGGGTTGTGCACTGCTGATCAGGCCCAGCGCCTGCAGGATGCTGTTGAGATAGCCGTTTTGCGTGAAGATGGAGGAGAAGACGATGCCCACGGCCAGATCGGACGCGGCCAGCGGGATCGCGAAGATGGCCAGGAAGACCGTGCTGAACTTCAGCCGGGCCTGGATCACCAGCGCCATGATGATGGCGAGGATGAACTGCACCGGGATGATGAGCACCATCAGCAGTAACGTGGTTCCGAGCGCGGGCTTGAAGAACCGGTCGTTGAGCATCTTTTCAATATAGGCGGTCGTGAACTGGCCGGTGTCGCCCGTGTCGACCCGGCCGCTGGTTTCGTCATAGACCTGCAGCGTCCGTGACGGCACCCAGCCGGCGACGGTCTGTCCATCGCTCTGGCCCTCGATTCTGAACCACACCTCCAGCACCGCTTGTTCCGTGATGCCCACCACGGCGCTGTTGGCCAGGCTGCCCGTCACTGCGCTCCTCTCGTTCGGTTCGGCATAGACGCTGGTCAGCGGATCCGCAGTGGCGCCCAGTTTGGGCCGCACGGTGCCCTCCGAGGGAGCGCCCTGTGCATCGGTGGCGCGCACGCGTATGCGACTGTCGGACACCCAGCCCGTGACCTGTTGTCCGTTGGGATCGGCCGCCGCCACGCGCAGCCATGTCTCCGTCAGGGCGGTTCCGCCAGCTACTTCGTCGGGCGCGACAACGATCCCCTGCCGGTCGAGCAAGGCGACTTGAGTGCCCTGCGGCAGGGCTCCGGCCGAGCGGCTGCCCGCAGCGGCTTCGTCGCGCAGGGTCAGCAGCGCCCCGTCATCCCACACCGCCAGCCGGACCGCGCGCACCATCGGCAGCGCGAAGAAGATGGCCAGGTAGAGCAGCGAGGGTAGGATCAGTATGTAGGGCGCCCAATTGATTTTCTGCCGGCGCTGCTTTGCCGGCGCGGCAGGTTCGGTTGTCCGCGTGACTACTTCGCTTGTCATAGGCCTGCTCCTGTGAAGGACGCTGCCCCACATGGGGGGTCTGCAAACTGCCCTACGCGGGGACAGCATCCTGTCAGGCTCGCGACGGGTCTCCTGACCCGCCGCGAGCGAAACCGTGGATCAGCGCGGGTTCACCGGGCAGGGGCCGGTGGATGGCGGATCGGGCGCCCAGCAGGGTGCACCGGTCTCGTTCATCAGTTTCTGCAGGTTGGCTCCCTCCTCGGCGAGCACGCCGGGGATCGCTTCCTTGTTGATCACGGTGCGGTCGAAGGCGTTGCGGAAGATCTGGTTGATCTCGCCTCCCCGTTCGCCGAGTCCGATCGGCAGCAGAGCCGCGATCGCGTTCGGTGCGTTCGCCTGTTTGTCCACCGCCTCCAGCTCGATGGCGATTCCTGGCGGCAGACCCGAGGTGTCGACCCCGCCAACCACCGGGTAGAACCCAAGGTCGTTGAGGATGCGGGCCTGAGTCGCCGGCAAGGTCAGGTAGTCGATGGCGGCCTGGGCCGCTTCGGGGTTCGGCGCGGCCTTGGGGATGCCCAGCCCGACGACGACCGGCATGAAGCCGAGGCCGGCCGGTCCGGACGGCGCGGGGAAGGCCACGAACACATCGGGCTTCTCATTGAACGCGGTCAGCAGGCGGGCCGTATGATCGAAGGCCACCCACACCTCGCCGGCCAGCAGGGGCTCCTGCATGAAGGAGTAGTTGATCGACTGCGGGTGGATGTAGGGCCACAGGTCGTCGCGCAGCCAGGTGAGCATCTCCTCGGCCTCCTGGCTCTGGAAGTTGCTGACCATGCCGCCGGTGAACGCAGGCCACATGTAGCCTTGCAGGAAACGATGGAACAGGCCGGCGTGCGGCAGGCCGCAGAGCGGCTTGCCTTCACCCTCGTTGATGGCCTTGCACCATTCGCCGAGTTGCTGCCAGGTCAGGCTGTCGATGTTCGCGCCGGACGGCAGGTAGGGCAGGGCGTCCTTGTGCGCGGCCATGATGTAGGTGGCCTGCATCCATGGCACGTAGTAGAGATAGTCCTCGGTGCCCAGCAGGCCGGTCGACAGGAAGGCCGGGGCGAAGTCGCGGGTGGCCGAGAGGTCTTCGACCAGGTCGGCCAGGTTGACCAGCGTGTCAGACTTCTGCAAGGGCGGGAAGGTGCCGTGCAGCGATCCGACCACGTCCACCGTGCCCTTGCCCGCCTGCGCACCGGCGTTCACCAGGTCCAGCAGGGGGCCTTCCTCCGAGGCGGTGAAGTCAAAGCCGCCATCGTTGAGGATGGTGCGGAACTTCTCTTGCTCCTCGACGACGTTGAACTGCGTGGAGAAGAACACCACGCCCTCTGCCGACGCGGCAGGTACGGCCGTCGGCTCTGCGACGGGAGCGGTGGTCGGGGCCGGGGCTGCCGGGGCAGTGGTCGGTGCCGGCGCAGCTGGGGCGGCCGGAGCGGGGGTCGCTGCCCCGCCACACGCCGTGACGATCAGCGCCAGCACCATCAGCGCTGCCAGGGTGGAGAATGCTCTCCGGGACGTCGAACGTTCTTTCATCGATCTTCTCCTACATTTGGGAAATTTGGAATTGTGATGCCATTCGGTTTCCGGGCGACAGCTGCATCACGCTCTCGCCTCGCAGGTATGATCTTTGGCGGTCTCTGGCGATACTTCACCTCCTCGCGCGCCTCCATCGGCTCGCTCAGGCCACGGCCGGTTGGGGCGCGCTGCCGCAGGAATGCCGCACCACCAGCTTCGGCGCCAGGATCACCTGGCGGGAGGACAGGGCCTCTCCCCGGAGGAGGTGGATGAGCATGTCGCACACAAGCTTGCCGATCTGGTAGATGGGTTGATGGACAGTCGTCAGCGGCGGATGAGAGTGTTCGGCCATCGGGATGTCGTCGAAGCCGGTGACCGCGATGTCCTTGCCGACTGCCAGGCCACGTCCCTGGATCGCGCTCATGGCCCCCAGCGCCATCAGGTCGTTACACGCGGCAATGGCGGTCGGCGCCTGAGAACGACTGAGGAGATGCTCCACCGCGTCGAAACCGCTTTTCTGGGTGAGATCGCCGTTGATGATCTGGTCGTCCGGCAGCGCCAAACCGTGCGGGGCGAGCGCCTCGCGCAGCCCGGCCAGGCGATGATCGGTGAAGAGCAGGTCGGCGGGCGGGGCCAGGCAGGCGATGCGCCGGTGTCCCAGCCCGACCAGGTGCTTGCCGATGGCCCGCATTCCTTCCACGCCGTCGACGTCGACGAAGGGAAAATCCAGGTCGCCCTCCATCCGGCCGAAGGCCGTGAAGGGGAAGGCGGCATCCTGCAGGTATTGGATACGGGCATCCTGCCGCCGGGTGCGGACGATGACGAAGCCGTCGACCTGGTGGCTTTGCACTTTCTGCCGGTAGACCTGCAGCTCGCCGTCACCCGGCGCCTGGGTGGAGACCAACAGGTCGTAGCCGTGCTCCGTGGCGGCGTTGCCGACGCCGGCCAGGAATTCGCTGAAGAAGGGATCCGAGAAACGCGGGCCGAAAGTCGGGAGGATGAGGCCGATCGTGTCGGATCGGCGCTTCTGAAGACGTTGGGCCAGCAGGTTGGGGGTGTAGCCGAGCTCGTCGGCGACGCGGCGCACGAGCGCCTTGGTCTCGGGGCTGACATCGTCGTAATCGGCCAGCGCGCGCGACACCGTGGTAATGGACTTGCCGGTCCGGCGTGCGATCTGTTTGAGCGTCGCGGTCATCCGGCCTCTCCCTCGAGAACCTGAACCCCACCTTCGGCCTGGGAGCCAAGCCGAAACGTTTCGGACGACCGTCATCATACACCGAAACGTTTTGGCTGTCAATGGATTTCGGAAAAGTCGCGGTGCGAATGCGCAATTTGCATGACTCGGCCCGGCGTTGGCCACGCCAGCTCGAAGACGCTGGACAGATCATGGGGCACTCGGTATGATGTTGGCGTCTGCGGTGATTCCCCCCTGACAGGTGAGGAGAGATATGAGCGAAGCATTGATTCTGGAAGGGCTGCGCACCCTGGGCTTCGAGGAGATTCCAGATCGCGCACTGGAGCCGCGTGAAGTGCGGGTCCGCACCCTCTATTCCGGCATCAGCGCCGGCACCGAGCTGACCGCGTACCGCGGCAGCAATGTGTATCTCCATAAGCGCTGGGACGGCGAGCAGCGCCTGTTTGTGCCGGGGGAGGCGCCGTCGAAGCAGTACCCCGTGCGCGACCTGGGCTACGAGGAGTCGGGCGAGGTGATCGAGGTGGGCAGCGAGGTCCGTCGCGTGAAGGTCGGCGACATCGTGTGTGGCACCTGGGGGCACCGCACGACGCACATCGCGGCCGAGGACTACGCGGCCGGCCGCATCCTGCCGCCCGGGCTGGACCCCATCGTGGGCATCTACTCGCACATGGCGGCCATCGCGCTGAACGGCATCCTCGACGCCGCGATCCGGTTGGGCGAGACCGTGGCCGTGTTCGGCCTGGGCGTCCCCGGCCAGATCGTCGCTCAGATGGCAAAGCGCTCCGGCGCGCGCGTGATCGGGGTCGACCTGATCGAATCGCGGCGGGCCACGGCGGTCGATCTGGGCGCGGTGGACGTGCCCCTCGACGCCCGCGCGGGGCGGATCGCGGAGCAGATCAAGGCGTTGACCGATGGCCGCGGCGCGGACGTCTGCATCGAGGCATCCGGCGCCTACCCTGCGCTGCACGAAGCGGTGCGTTCGGCCACGTACTCAGGCAAGGTGGTCGCGCTGGGCTTCTTCCAGGGGCCGGGTCTAGGGCTAGATCTCGGAGAGGAGTTCCACCACAACCGGGTCACCGTGGTCTGCTCCCAGATCTCCGGCGTGGGGCCCGAGCTGAGCTACCGGTGGAATCGGGATCGGCTCGTACGGACCGGCATCCGGCTGCAGGCCGAGGGGACGCTACAGCTGAAGCCGCTGATCACCCACGTCGTGCCGTGGCGCGAGGCGCCCGACGCGTTCCGCATGCTGGACGAGGACCCCGGCGCCGCGCTGCAGGTCGTGCTGGACTTCGAGGTGCCGCGATGAAGCTCCGGACCGCCATCCTCGGCTGCGGCGGGTTCGCGCACCGGCACGCCGCGAACCTGGTCGGCCAGCCCGACAAGTTCGAGTTGGTGGCCGTGTGCGACCGGCACCCCGAGCGCGGCCAGGCATTTTCGGATCGCTACACCGGCGGCCGGGCAGCGGTGGTCACCGACCATCACGACTTGTTCGACAAGGCGAACCTCGATCTGTGTGTGATCTGCCTGCCGCCCTACGGCCATTCGGATGAGGTCGAAGTGGCGGCCGCACACGGGGTGCACCTGCTGCTGGAGAAGCCCATCGCCCTCACCTCCGAACATGCGTGGCGCATGGTCGCGGCGGCTGAACGCGCGGGGATCGTGACCCAGGTGGGCTTCATGTTTCGCTTCGGCGCTGCGGTGGAGCGGCTCAGGGAGCTGGTCGATTCCGGGGAGGCCGGTCCCGTCGGCCTGATGAGCGCGCGCTACTTCTGCAACGCGCTGCACGCGCCGTGGTGGCGGGATCGGGACCGGTCGGGCGGCCAGCTGGTGGAGCAGGTCATCCACATGCTGGACCTGATGCGCCACCTGGTCGGCAGGCCGGCGTCGGTCTACAGCCTGCAGAGCAACCTGTTCCACCGGGACATGCCGGACTACACGATCGAGGATGTTTCGGGGACCGTGATCGGTTTCGAGGACGGCGCGATCGGCGTGGTCTACGCGACCAACGGCGCCATCCCGGGCAGGTGGATCAACGATTACCGTGCGGTGGCGCGGGGGGTGACGGTGGACTTCTCCGATGCGAACCACGCGACCTTCACCTTCACCGGCGGCGCCGAGCTGCGGACGGAGGTGGTCGCTTCGGATGAGGGGTACCACCTCCGGGAACTGCTCGACCTGCACCGCGCGATCGAGGAGGGCCGCGCCGCGCGCACCCCCATTCGCGAGGGGGCCCTGTCGCTCGACCTGGCGCTGGCCGCGCGGCGCTCTGCGGAGACACGCGGCGTCGTGATGCTGGCCTAGCGCAGGCGCGCACCACGTCGCCGCAGTCGAAGGCTAACAGCAGGTTGGCCTTCGACTGCACGGCCGCCGTCCTTCGACTACGGCCCTACGGGCCTCCGCTCAGGATGCCTGGTCTCGGCGCCCCGCGGATGACGCCTATCCTCGCGGTCCCCGTGTCGCCTGCTCCAGCAGGGCCTGGATGCGCGGGGCCAGGGTCGCGGGGTTCGGGTGCAGCCCCTCCAGCAGCAGCAGGTTCTCGAACAGCAGCTCGATCGACGCGTCGATGACGGCATCCGCGGGTCGATCTGCGATGAGCGACGCCAGGTTGCGCGTCAGCGGGTGGCGGCGGTTGAGCTCCAGGATCTTTGGCGGGATGTGATAGTCCTGCTCCAGCAGGTGGCGCAGGCGCTGCATCTCCCGCTCGAAGCCGGCCTGCGGCGACACCAGCCGCGCCGGGCTGCCGGTGAGCAGCTGCGACTCGCGCACCTCGGTGACCCGGTCGCCCAACACGGTCTTGAAGCGCGCGGCCACCGCGGCCCACTCGTCGTCGGGCAGGCTGGGCGCCGCGGCCGGCTCCTCCTGCGGCTGCCCTGGCAGCGCCAGCCCGGGGTCGTCGACGTTCTTCAGCGGCTTGTCCTTGTACTCTGGCAGCGCCTGCACCATGTACCCGTCGAACGGATCGCCCATGAGCAGCACCTCGATGCCGCGCGACTTGAATGCATCGAGGTGTGGGCTGGCTGCGATGGAGGCGGGATCGCTGCCGAGCAGGTAGTAGATCTCGCCCTGCCCGTCCACCATGCGCGCCACGTACTCGGCCAGGGAGACGAGCTGGCCGTCCGACCGGGTGGAGGGGAAGCGCAGCAGCTCGGGCAGGTCCTCCTGCTCGCCCGAGGCGACGCCCTGCTTGATGAATACGCCCATGTCTTTCCAGAACCCGGCGTACTCTTCCGGCTTCTCCGTTGCGAACTCCGCAAGCACCTTGGTGACCCGGCCCGCGAGCACCTTCTGGATCGCGCGCAGCGTCCGGTTGCTCTGCACCGTCTCGCGCGACACGTTCAGGGGGATGTCCTCGGAGTCGACCACGCCCTCGACGAAGCGGAGATGCTCGGGCAGCAGCTCCTTGTTGTGCGCCTGGATGAGCACCTTGCGCGAGTAGAGTTGGATGCCGTAATCGGACCGCAGGCTCAAGACGCCGCGATCCAGCCTGCGCGGCACGTAGAGGATGCTGCGGATATCGACCGGCGCGTCCGTGACCAGGTGCGTGTGCAACAGGGGCGGCTCGGGGTCGAGCGTCAGCTGCCGGTAGAAAGCGGCGTATTCCTCGTCCTCTACCTCGCGCGGGGGCTTGCGCCACAATGCGGTCTGCCGGTTCGCCACCTCGCCCTCGACGTACACGGGGAACGACACGTAATCCGAGTGCTTGCGCACGATGCCGCTGAGGCGCCACCCCGCGGTGAAGTCGTACGCATCTTCCTTTAGTCGGATCAGGATCTCTGTGCCGCGCGACGTCTTCTCGGCCGGCGCCAGGTCGAACCGGCTGTCCCCGCGCGAGGTCCAGCGCCATGCGGCGGCGTCGGGCTGATACGAGCGCGAGGTGACCGCCACCTCGTCGGCCACCATGAAGACCGAGTAGAACCCCACGCCGAACTGCCCGATGAGGTCCACCGGCTTCTGCCTCTCGCCGATCTTCTGCAGGAACGCGAGCGCACCCGAGTGTGCGATCGTGCCCAGGTTCTCGATCAGCTCGTCGCGCGTCATGCCGATCCCGGTGTCCGTGATCGTCAGCGTGTGTGCGTCGGGGTCCGATTCGATGCGTACGGCCAGCTCGGCGTCGGGGTCGACGACGTCGCGGTTGGTGAGCAACTCGAACTGCACACGATGCAGCGCGTCCGATGCGTTCGAGATGAGCTCGCGCAGGAAGATCTCGCGTTCGGTGTACAGCGAATGGGCCAGGATGTGGAGCAGCTGTTGGACTTCGGCCCGAAACTCGAGGGTCTCGGCCGCAGGCGCCTGGTCGGTCATGGTGATTGCCTCCTGGTAGCTGGCCACCGCAGCGGAGCGCAGGGCGCTGGCGCGCGATCGCATGCCGCCCCAACCCGCGGTGGCCTGGGTTTGACGTACTGGTCGTTTCGATAAAGTCTATACCCGAAGCGTTAGCATGACGCAAATCGGACGTTAGCGTTGCGTTAGCGCAGGGAGCTGGGGCGCGTGGGTGGGGCATAAGAAAGAGCTTCGGGCCTGCAAATCCCGAAGCTCTTCAATCTGGTGCCGGATGGCGGCGCAGTGCCGGGCTACTCCCCTGTACCGGTCAGGTCGAGTGGGTCCGGAAGGCCGAACGGACTGCCCGCCCGTACCTCGAGGTCGCTCTCGTAGATGATGGCCGGAGCCTCGTAGGGTCTGCTGCTAATCTGCCTCTGTTCATCAGTCTGTGTTTGCATGATGACTCCCTATCCGCGAGCCGAGCGCCAGCTCAGGACGATGCCTGCCAGTCCGAACACCAGGGCGCCGGCGAGCAGCGTGTAGGGCTTCGGTGTGGCCGCATCGCTGCTGGCCTCGAAGTCGCGCAGGGCGACCGAGTTGGGGGTGCATGCCGGACCGATGAGCGTGCCGGAGGCTGTCCCCTGGCCGGGCTTGACGGCGACGGTCACGGGACCACCCTGGCTCGGCACACCCTCGACGGTGAACTGGAAGATCTGCGTGCGGGGCTCCGGGCCGTCCTTGCTGAGCTGCGGGCTGCAGTTCTCGAACTTGATGCCGTTGACGCCCGTGGTCGGATCGATGCCTTGCACGACGGTGCACTGCGCCACTTCACAGTTGTAGGTCGTGCCGCAGCCGAACTCCGCACCGGTCTTCGTGGTGAAATGGGTGCTGTTCGCCGGGGCGACAATGGGCCCGAAGCACGCATTGATGTCCAGGGACCAATGGCTCAGTCCTTTCTCTTCATCGCCGTCAGACGTGACAGCGTATGTCCAGGTGCTGGTGTTATTGCCATTATCCGTGAAGCCGAGAAAGTCGATCTGGTAGCCCAGCAGGGTGGTCGTGGTTGCAGCGACCACGAGGCCGGCCGAAACCAGGAGCAGAATCACCGCTAGTAGCGATGCAGCTCGCCATGTGCGCATTGATGCCTCCTTGATGTCGATTGAGTATTGCTAGCATGATAATTGTACGATATGTGATTCCTGGTGTCAAGCGATTTCGCGCGTTTCTCGTATCCTTTGCCCGAGATGCGGTAAAATACCGGAAGTTTCGTCGACAGGAGCAGCGAATGGCAGAGCAATCCATCTTCACCGTGGCGGTGCATGCGGGCGAACAGGCAGCGCAGATCGTTCCCGTGGCCGGCCCGGATGCGGGGCGTGCGTACCAGCCGGTGGTGACGCCGGTCCATCACAGCGTGGCATACACGTACGCGGACACCGCCGACCTGGACGCGGTCTTCGCGGGCGCGTCGCAGAACCCGGTCTATGCGCGGTACGGGAACCCCACGGTCACCGCGTTCGAGGCCGCGGTCGCGGCACTGGAGGGCGGCAGCGCGGCGCTGGCCTACAGCTCGGGCATGGCGGCCATCCACGGCGCGCTGTTGGCCGCGGGCTGCCGCGCGGGCTCAGCGGTGGTCTGCGCCCACGACATCTACGGCGCGACCTACGCGCTGCTGCGACAGCTGCTGGCGACCCAGGGCGTGTCCGCCACGTTCGTCGACGTGGCCGACCTGCCCGCGGTTGAGGCCGCGCTCCAGCAGGCGCGGCCCGCGGCCCTGCTGGTCGAGACGATGTCGAATCCGCTGCTCAAGGTGGCGGACCTCGCACACCTGGCCGACCTGGCCCATGGCGCCGGCGCGGCCCTGGTCGTGGACAACACGTTCGCCACGCCCATGCTCTGCCGGCCGCTGGACCTCGGCGCCGATTACGTGGTGCACAGCGCCACCAAGTACCTGGGCGGCCACGGCGACGTGTTGGGCGGGGTGGTGGTGGTGCGCGATCGCGCGCACCGCACCGCCTTGTACGAGGTGAACAAGCTGCTGGGGGCCAACCTCGCGCCCGATGAGGCGTGGCTGGCGCACCGGGGACTCAAGACCTTCCCCCTGCGCATGGAGCGGCATTGCCGCAACGCGGCGGAGGTGGCCGCATGGCTGGCCGCGGACGACAGGGTCGCCAAGGTCAACTATCCCGGCCTGCCCGCTCATCCGCAGCATGACCTCGCCCGCCAGCAGTTCGGCGGCGCCTTGTTCGGCGGCATGGCCAGCTTCGATCTGCGCGACGGCGGCCAGCCCGAGGTCTTTCGTTTCATGGACCGGCTGCGCCTGGTCCGGCCGGCCACCACGCTGGGCGACGTGTACTCGCTGGCGCTCTATCCGGCCATGTCGTCGCACCGCGCGCTGGAGCCCGAGACGCGCCGGCAGATCGGCATCGGGGACGGGCTGATCCGTCTCTCGATCGGGATCGAGGACCCTGCGGACATCATCGCGGATCTGGACCAGGCGCTGTGATGTAAACCGGGAGCACGGCCGGCCTATAGATCGATCGTGTGAACATAATGACAGCACCGGGCGGAGGGCTGTTCATGGTCCTTTCATGTGGCGTTCGTAAGCTGCTCGCGACGCCTCGAAAGGAATCACTATCCGTTCATGTCCGAAATTCCGGTTGCGAGCCGCAGTCAAACGCGCAAGCCGTTTGTTCCTGCCTCCACATCATGGTATACTGAAACGCTGAAATCACACCGGCCGCAGCAGCACGCGGCCGAGGAGAAGCCCGGCGCAATGCGCATCCTGATCGTCGACGACGACCGCCCAAGCCTGAAGATGACCGCCTTTCTCCTGCGGGAGGAGGGCTACACGGTATTCACGGCCGATAACGGGCAGGAGGCATTGCGCATGATCGACGAGAAGACGCCGGACCTGCTGGTGCTCGACGTGATGATGCCGGGGATGGACGGTTGGGAGGTCACCCGTACGCTGCGGCGGACGACCAATCTGCCCATCCTGATTCTCTCAGCCAAGGGCGAGACGAGCGACCGGGTCCACGGCCTCGATCTCGGTGCAGATGATTACCTTGCGAAGCCGTTCGAGCCTTCGGAACTGTTGGCGCGGGTGCGCGCCGTGCTTCGCCGCGCAGAGGCCTTCACTTTCGGTGAGCCGCAGAGCCAGCTGAGCGTCGAGGGATTCCGCCTGGACCCCGTCAACAATACCGTCACCCTGCCCACTGCCCGCACGGTGGAACTGACGCCCATCGAGTTCCGATTGCTCCATACCCTGGTGCGGAACAACGGCCGCGTCCTGACGCACGAACAGCTTCTCAGCACCGTTTGGGGTTACGATTACGAAGGATACTCCAACCAGGTGGCCGTCTACGTGCGGCGACTGCGCTCGAAGCTGGAGCCCGACCCTGACGCCCCCCGTTACATCGTGACCGCGCGCGGGCTCGGCTACAAGTTTGAAGCTGGCGGATAGCCGGGCGCAGCCATGGAGGGCGCTTCGGAGGCTGCCTGTGCGGCGTCTGCAAGCTGGAGTGCCTGCCCATCCCCAGCCGTTGCTCCTGAGGTGACGAAACGTATGTCCCCGTTCTCCAGACCTGATGCTGCCGCTCGTGGCGGCCTGCGCTGTGCAGCATTGCATCGTCCTGTCCTCCTTCTGGTGCTTTTTATCGCCGTGTTGGGCGTGGCCGCGCCGCGCGCAGCCGCCTGGACGCCCGCCGATGTGGCGGCCGTGCAGCGCCCGCAGGCGGTGACGTGGAGCGGGTTTGCGCCTGCCGGCTGGGTGGCAGACGTGCCGGCCACGAGCCTCGTCACGGCTACTGCGCCGGACGGATTCATCGATGGCCGCGACGCGTACGCCACGAGCGTCGATGGCGGCGCGACGTGGTCCGACTGGTCCACCGCAGGCCTCTCCGTGAGCTCGCCGCAGACGTCCGTGCGCGAGCTGGTCGTGATCGGCCTGGCGTTCCCTGACTCAGCGACCCAAAACCTGATCCGCTACCGGACGGCCGAGGCGTCAGGCGAAGAGGCGATCAGCCCCGCCTACACGATCAAGGTCGACACCACGCCGCCCGATCCGCCAACGCTGCTCACTGGCACGCCGGCCCGGCGGTGGAGCAACGTCAACAGCTTCTCGGAGAGCTGGCGCAATCCCGAGGACCTGTCGGGCATTGCCGGCGCCTACTACAAGCTCAACGCACTCCCGGCCACGGTGGATGACGGCATCTACGTCGCCACCACCAACACCATCTCGAACATCTCGGTCCCGCGCGACGGGACACACGACATCTGGGTCTGGCTGGTGGACGGCGCCGGCAACGTCGATCACACCCTGAGGACGGGAGATCCGGGGGTCTTCTGGTACGACGGCACCTTGCCGGTGAGCAGCGTGCAGGTGACGCCGCCCCTTCCCGCTACGGGTTGGTATACGAATAGCGTCCGGTTGGATTTCACTGCGACGGATCTGCCCGTGGATGAGACGCTCCCACCGGCCGTGTGGACCCAGTTGGATGGCGCGGCCTGGGCGGTGAGCACCGGCCTCACGGTGGGCGCCGAGGGGACTCACAGGCTGCTCTACCAGGCGCGCGACAAGGCAGGCAACCTCGAGGCCGCGAAGGAGCTTCGCTTCGGGATCGACCTGACGCCGCCGGTGGCGACGCTCACGGCGGATCGATTGCCGGCTGCGACGGGTTGGTATACGGCCCCAGTGACCTACACCCTGGCCGTCACGGATGCTGTCTCCGGCGGAGCGACCGGCTACTACCGGCTGAACGATGGCCCCTGGCAGCAGGGCGCCGGCTTCACGTTGGCCGCCGATGGTTCCTACCGCATCGAGAGCTACGCCGTGGACGCGGCTGGGCTGCGGTCCGCGGTCAACACGATCGAGGCGCACCTGGACGGCACCGCGCCGCTGACCAGCACGCTGATCGACGGCGTGGCGGGCGACAATGGCTGGTATCGATCGCCGGTGACCGTCACCCTGCAGCCCGTCGACCCCGTGTCGGGCGTCCTGTCGACACGGTTCCGCATCGGCGCGGCCTCGTGGGAGTCGGGCATCCAGTTCCCGCTGCCCGCCAACGCGATCCACGAGATCGCCTATGCGTCTACCGATGTCGCGGGCAACGAGGAAGCGCCGGTCGAGGAGCAGATCAAGCTGGACGCGGTCGCGCCCGGCGCGCCGATCGGACTCCAGGCCAGCCCCAGCGGGTGGAGCAGCACGAATGCGTTCACCGTGGCATGGAGCGCACCGGAAGACTTGAGCGGCGTATCGGCCGCGTACTACAAGTTCGGCGAGCCGCCGGCGGGCCCTGGCGATGGCACGGTGATCACCGCGACCGATCGAATCGATGCGTTGGCCGTTCCGATCGAGGGTGCCCAGCGTTTGTATCTGTGGCTGCGGGATGCAGCGGGCAATGCGGACCATACCACGGCGGTGGCCGGGCCCACCCTGCGCTACGACGCGACGCCGCCCGTCACCGTGGCCGAGGTGGAAGGGCTCGCCGGGACGAACGGCTGGTATCGCTCGCCCGTGACCGTAACCCTGACCGCGGGCGACACGGCGTCCGGCGTCGCGTCGCTCTACTACCGTATCAACGGCGGGGAGTGGCAGTGGGTGAGCAGGGCCACGGCAACGTTGGCGCTTTCGCAGTCCGACAAGCACGCGGTGGAATACTTCGCGTCCGATGTGGCGGGCAATTCGGAGGCGGTGCAGGCGCTGACAGTGAGGATCGACCTCGACGCGCCGCCGCCACCTGACGGCGTTCGCTCCTATCCGCAGGGCTGGTCCGCCTTTAACAACTTCCGCCTGGAGTGGCCACCGGTCCTCGATCAATCGGGCATTGCCGGTGCGTACGTCAAGTTCGGCGCGCCGCCCGCGAACGATCTGGATGGCGAGTTCTACGTTGGGGCCACCGAGATCACGGGGGTCAGGGCGCCGGGCGAGGGGCGGTTCACTGCGTATGTGTGGCTGGTGGATGGGGCGGGTAACGCCGATGAGCACACGGCAGTTGCCATAACCGATGCCATCTGGTATGATAGCTCTTCTCCCGTCACCGTCATCACGCTCACCGCCGCTTCAGGGTTGAACGGCTGGTACATCGGACCGGTCGCGTTCAGCATGTCCGCCACAGACTCGGGCAGCGGCGTGGCCGCGATTCGATATCAGATCGATGATGGTCCGGTCGAAACGGGCACGGCGTTCACGTACGGCGAGGATGGCCAGCATACCGTGCGTATCTGGGCGGTGGATGTCGCGGGCAATGTCGAGGCGACGCACGTTTACGACCTTTCCATCGATCGGACGCCCCCGCTGGCCAGCTTCTCGGGGCTGAGCGGGTATCAGACGCGCACGCGTTTCGACGTGAGCTGGTCGGCGACCGACGGGGCGGGGTCCGGCGTCGAAACCTATGATGTGCAGGTGCGGGACGGGTACGACGGCGCTTGGATGGACTGGCTGCGGAAGACCAAACAGGTATCGGCGCAGTTCGACGGTCAGCGCAGCCATACCTACTTCTTCCGTGTGTTCGCGACAGATCGGGCCGGAAACCGCCAGCCAAACGGTGCGACGGCAGCGGTCCTGGTGGAACCGATTCAGAACGGCGGGTTCGACACCGGCACCTTAAGCGACTGGATGACCGGCGGCTCGCTCTTCATGGCCGTGGCGCCCACTGCCGGGCCGGGCAACACGTCGATCCTGGCCGCACGCCTGGGCAGCGAGGATTACGGACCCAGCCTGCAGGCGCCGGGCACCGTGCCGGTGGGCAGCGCGACCATCAGCCAGACGGTGAGCATCCCGGCGCTCGACCAGGTGCGCAGGCCGCATCTACGGTTCTGGTACCGGGTTTTGACGTACGATGTGATGTACAGCCAGCGCCTGGAGCGCTACGTCGACACGCTCGACGTCACGCTATACGACGCGCAGGGGAACGAGATCGCGTTGCTGCTGCGGGCAGGCAATCCGACGAACGCGTACGGCACGCGGTACGACACGGGCTGGCACCTGGCGAGCATCGATCTCAGCCCTTATGCCGGCCAGACCGTGCAGATTTCCTTCGCGAGTTGGAATCGTCACGATAACCTCTTCAACACGTGGAGTTTCGTCGACGGGATCCAGATTCGCGATCGCGTTGATACTTACATCCCCTCCATCCTGCGGGATGCGGATGGTTCGGGAGCTTCGGTGTCTGCTGCAAGCGCGGCGGACACACGCGAGGAGGCTGTGGCGCCGGCGAGCGACGAAGGGTCGCTTCGCTAGGCCGCAGCAGACTATCAGGACGGTGGATTGGAAGGTAGAAAGATGACGTCGCAGCCACGCGGTGAAGGGGGCGACGAATCGGAGGCGCCGCGCAGGCCGGAAACGGATGGCAGCAAGATCATCCGGCCGCGCAGCTTTGCCGCGCCGCCGCCCGATCCGGCGGAGGCGCTTTATTACGAAGGCCTGGCGGCCTATCAGCATCGCCACTGGAACGAGGCGCTCGAGAAGTTCAGCCGGCTCAAGGAGCTGCAGCCCACGCGGCCAGGCCTCGATGCGCTGCTGGATGAGACGCGCTGGTTTCTCCAGCTGCAGGCCGCGGCGCCCGCTGAGTCTCAGGGAGAGGCGTCGTTCGCGCGCCCGGCGCAGTTGGGTGAGACGCACGCGTTGGCTCGCTGGCAGCGCTGGGGGCTGATCGTCCTCGCTGTGCTGAGCATCGTCGGCGTGGTGCTGGTAGCCTCACCGATTAGATTTCCCTGGCAGGCGAACACATCTCCGGAATGGCAGGAGCTCTACGAGCGCGGCCAGGCCCGGCTGGCAGTGGGCGATTACGAGGGCGCGCAGGCTGCCTTCCAGAAGATGCTCGACATCTCGCCGGGCGATCCGGAGGCCCAGCTGGGGCTGAGCCGCGCTCAGCGGCAGCAGACGCTCGCCCAGAAATACGCTGAGGCCGAGGCTGCGATCGCAGAGGAAGACTGGGATCGCGCGGGCCGGGAGTTGGCGGGCATTCTCGAGGTAGATCCGAACTTCGCCGATGCACGGGCGAAAGCCGATTTCGTGGCGCAGCGCAGCCGCCTCGCAGCGCTTTATCAGGACGGCAGCCGGCTGTACGACCTCGGCGAGTGGGAGGAAGCGCTCGCCCAGTTCGAGAAGGTGCGCAACCTTGACCCCACATACCGGACCGAGGCCGTCAACGAGTTTCTCTTTGTGTGCTATCTCAATGGGGCGGAGGAACTGCTCGAAGCGCGCGGCAGCGATGTGCAGGCCGTGCGGGCTGCGGTGACCTACTTTGGCTCCGCGCTGACCATCCATCCGCGCAATCGAGCGGCTTCGGATGCGCGGCGACTGGGCGGCCTCTACCTGGATGCCCTCGAGTCCCTGCTGGAAGGGGAGCGGGACCGGGCGCGCAGCCAGCTGCAGGCACTTCTCGACGAGCAGCCGGCCTATGCAGGCGGCGCAGCGATGGAGCAGTTGTACGGCCTGGCTGTGGCGGATGGACAGGCGGCGCTCTCCGCGGGCGACATCCCCCAGGCACTGGCCTTCTTCCGCGCCGGCCAGGAGATGCCCGTCTCGGATGACAGCGCGGCGCGGCGGGGCGAGGCGCTCGCACTGGCCGCCACGCCCACTCCCACCCGCACGCCGACCGTGACGCCCTCCCTGACCCCGGTTCCGACGGCGTGGGCCGCCGTGCCTGCCGGCCCGATCGCGCTGCGATCCGGTCCGCACCGGTTGTATCCCGAGATCGGCCAGCTCGCGCAGGCTGCGACGGTGACCGTGACGGGGCGGCGCGAGGATGGCCTGTGGCTGCGGGTGTGCTGCACGGTCGACGGCCAGGAGGGCTGGGTGGCCGCGTCATCGCTGCAGGTCACCGGCACGCTCTCGATGGTGGAGACGTTTCCGGTGGTGGCGCCGACACCGGCGGCCACGCGTGTGGCGCCCACCGCCACGCCGCGGCTCGTCAGCTGCGTCGCGGGCGCGATCAGGGACACGGCCGGTGCGACGCCGCTGCAGAGGTGGACGGTCGTGCTGCAGGATGCCGCGGGCACGATCGTCAACACGCGCAGCAACTGGCTGGGCGAGTATCGCTTCAATGACCTGGCGCCAGGCGTGTACACGGTCACCGAGGAGTTGCTGGGCGGCTGGCGCGCGGTGAGTCCGGCGAGCAGCACGGTTACGCTCGTGCCGTCCGCCTCGTGCGTCACGGTCGATTTCTGGAACGAGCAGGTCGCGGCGGCCGAGCCAACGCCGGTCCGCTAGCCGGAGGCTGCCGAAGAGGGCGCAGTTGCGGGCAGTAATCTCCAGCCTTCTGACAGACGGCAGGAAGTGCGTCCCGGAGCTTTATCGGGGAGTGATCAACCATTAAGGTGCGTCTTTGGTGGGGGCTGGCAGCGGCATCCGCCCTGTTCCTGGCCCCCCTTCTCTTTGTTCCCCTGGTGGGCGCGAGCCAACGTGTGGCCAACGGCGACGCGTGGCAGCCGACCGGGCTGCGCGGGCAGACCGTGCTGCAGATGGAAGTGACGAGCAGCGAGGGTGAGACGATCCTCTATGCGCACACCGCGTCGGGGCTGTGGCGCCGCACGGGCGCGTCCGGCGCGGGCGCCTGGCAGCAGATCGATGCAGGTCTCCCCCGTTCGTCCCTCGGTGCGCCCCAGGTCGCCGCATGGCGCCTGGTGTATGGCCGCCCGCTCCAGCTCTACGTGTTGGCAGGACCCAACGACGAGCGGCAGCTCTACCGGACCGATGACGGCGGCGCATCCTGGATGGCTGTCGGGCCTGCGCCGGGACAGGGCCGGTCGCCGGTGATGGCGATCGTGCCCGGGGTCGGCGGCGCTCACGATACCATCCTCATTGCGACGCAGACGCGCCTCCAGCGCAGCACCGACGGCGGGGCAACCTGGACGCCCGGCGGCGCATGGCCGGACGGCGACGCCAGTGGCGCTGTCGACGGCGAGCCGGTGCAGGCGCTCTTCGCAGAGGCCAGCGCCCCTGACCAGCTCCTGGCCCTCGCGCACTCCGGTGCGCTGTGGATCAGCGACAGCGGCGGGCTCTCATGGCACGCTGCAGAGACCGGCTTCGACGTTAGCGCGGTCGCGCTCGCACCCTACTTCGGGCTGCGTGTCTGGGCCGCGGGCCATGATCTGCTCGCGTATAGCGGAGACAGCGCGGCCACGTGGATGCGTTATGACGGCCCGAGCGATGCGGCCGCACCCTGGGGAGAGCTGGGTGGGCCGGCCGTGGCCTTGCGCGTCGATCCCCGCGTGTCCGGCACGGTGTATGCCGCGCTGGCGGGCGGTGCGGTCTATCGCACCGATGACGGTGGCGCCACCTGGGTGTCATTGGGCGTGCCGGGGTCCACACGCGTGACTGGGCTTCACGTGGAACCGGACGGCCGCGATCTGCTATTTGCTGCAACGGAGGACGGAGTCTGGGTGCGGCGCGTCGTGCCGCTGCAGCCGACGCCTGAGCCAGCGCTGGCTGCCACCGCCACGCCTGTGCCGGCCGCCACTGCGACTCCGGTGCCCACGCGCACGCGGACGGCCACGGCCACCGCGACGCCGTCGGCAACCCCGCCTCCGACGGCCACTGCCACCGCGACTGACGCGCCCACTGCGACGCCATCGCCGACGCCCACCGCGACCGTGCGGCCGACGCGGCGCCCGAGCGCGACGCCGTCGGCCAGCCCGCAACCTGCCGGGGCATCGCCGGTCGCGTCGCCGGTCGCGCCGCCCATCGGGCCGCCCACCGCGCCGCCGTCGGGCCCAACCGATCCGGCGGCGCCTACTGCGCCGCCGCCGGATGCGACAGCGACAGCCTGGTTTCGAAATTGAACAGCATGTCACTCAGCGAGTCACCCTCAGTTTCGCCGGTCAGTCCGGGCCGGGTGCGCCCCCCGTCGCTGATCCGCCTGCAGCGCCTGGTGGATCTGCCGACGCGGTGGACCCTGCTCGCGCTCGGGCTGTGGGTGCTCTTCCGGACGCGCGACCAGGGCGACCTCGTCCTCGCGGTGACCATCACGGCTGCCTATGCACTGCTCACGATCGGCCTGACGGCCTTCTGGTTGAGCCGGAGCGGTGCAGCGGCAGGAGGACGGCTCCTCCGGCGAATCGCCTACGTCTCTTACCTCGCCGACGTGCTGTTCGTCTGCGCACTGATCTGGCGCGACGGCGGCCTCGGCAGCCCGCTGTACATTCTGCTGGTGCTCCTGGCAGTCCGGGCGGTCGGGGTGAGCGGCGCGTTGCCGCTGATGATCTGGCTGCCGTTCGCGTCGGGCCCCCTCTACGTCGCCGCACTCTGGCTCGCGTCCGGCAACCTGGGGTTTCTGACCGATGCGGGCTTCACCAGTCGTTACATCCTCTTGTGGGCCTGGCTGGTCGGCGTCGTCGTGCTGGGTTACGAGCTGGCGAAGCGCACGCGGCAGTCAGTGGCGTTGGATGCGGTGCTGGTGCAACAACAGGCCGCGCTGGCCCAGAAGACGGAGGTGCTGCAGCGCACCGCGACGGACCTCGGCGATCGCCTGCTCGAACTGCGCGCCCTGCAGGAGGTGGCGCGCGCTCTTGCCACGACCCTGCGGACGGAGGAGACGCTGCCCGTGGTGGTCGAGACGCTCGCGCGCATGACGGGCAGCAGCCATTGCGCGGTCGCGCTTATCGACCGCGACAGCGCGGCCGCCGCGCGCGAGGGGGAGGCGCTCGAAGGTGCGTTGCTCAGCGATGATCTGGCCGAGCCCGAGGCCTTTCGCCTGCCGTTGAGCCACGAGCCGTCAACGGCCGAGGCATGTGCCAGCAGCAGGCCGCTGTTGGTGGCAGGCGGACCGGGCGGGAGCATGGGCGAACGCCTGGGAGGACATCCCTACTTCGTGACGCCGCTTCTCTCGCGCGGCCATCCGATCGGCGCGCTGTACGTGGCGCAACACCCGGGCACCGGCGCCCGGCCCACGGCCGCGGCGTCGCTCGACACCTCCGAGCAGTTCCTGACCAGCTTCGGCTACTTCGCCGCGACCGCGATGGAGAATGCCCGGCTGTACGATGATGCGTACGAGAAGCGGCGCGAGCTGGAGGCCGTGCTGTCCGGCATCGGCGACGGGGTCGTCGTGGCGGACACCGAGCTTGCGCTGGTGTTGATGAACCCGGTGGCGCGCGATATCCTTGGCCTGGAAGCCGAGCCGCCGGGCGGCGCGCCGCTGCGCCCCTACCTCTCTGTGCCGGCCTTCGCTGAGTTGTTGGGCCGGACGCTGGAAAGCAGCGTCGAACAGATCCGCGAGCTGGAGCTGCCTGTTGTCAGACAGCCGCACGGCGCGACGGGTGATCGGGCTGCGGTCGCGGAATCGATCGAGGGGGAGTCGCGCACGTACGGCGTCCTGGCTTCGCCCGTGCTCGATGCGGCGGGCGAGGTCAGCGGTGTGGTCGCCGTGCTGCGGGACGTCACCGCGCAGAAGGAAGTGGAGCGCATGAAATCCAACTTCCTGTCTGTGGTCAGCCACGAGCTGCGCACGCCGCTGCATTCGATCAAGGGCTTCGTCGAGATCATCCTGATGGGCAAGACCGGCCCGGTCACCGACATCCAGGAGGACTTCCTCAAGACGGTGCGCTCGCAGACCACCGTGCTGCAGCGCATGATCGATGACCTGCTGGAGTTCTCGCGCATGGAGGCCGGTCGGATCAGGCTCAACCTGGAGGAAGTGTCTTTGGCGGCCCTCGCGCAGGGCGTCGCGACCAAGCTGTCGCCGCTGGCGGAGGAGGGTGGGCACTCGCTCTACCTCGATTTCCCCGAGGAGCTGCCGGCCATCGACGGGGATCGGGTGAGGCTGGAGCAGGTGCTCACCAACCTGGTCGAAAATGCCATCAAGTTCACGCCCGACCGGGGGGAGATCACGATCGGCGGCTGGCGCAACGGCGCGAAGGTGTGCCTGACGGTTCACGACACCGGCATCGGCATCCCGCCCGCGGAGCAGGAGAAGGTCTTCGATCGCTTCTACCAGGTGGACAGCAGCGAGCGCCGCGCATACAGGGGGACGGGCCTGGGGCTTAGCATCTGCAGGCATATCGTCGAACGGCATCACGGCCGAATCTGGGTCGAGAGCGACGGCGTGGACGGGCACGGCAGCACGTTCTTCGTCGAGCTGCCGGTCGAGCTCAAGCTGGCCGAAGCACCGACCATCGATTTTTCGACACCCTCGCGATGAGACGGCGCCAGGCGTCCGCCGTTCTTCGCGCGGTGATGAGGCAGTACCCTGATGGATGACATCGCAATCCGAATCGAGAATCTGAGCAAGCTCTACCATATCGGCCGCGCGCAGCAGCGTCACGACACGCTGCGCGATGCGATTACAGATTTCAGATTGAAGATGACAGATTCGCTTCGCAGGCGGGCCAATCTTGAATCTTCAATCTTTGATCTTCAATCCGATAGGGACTTGTGGGCCCTCAGGGACGTCTCCTTCGACGTGAAGCGCGGGGAGGTGGTGGGCATCATCGGCCGCAACGGCGCGGGCAAATCCACCTTGCTCAAGGTCCTCTCGCGCATCACCGAGCCGACCAGCGGCCGCGCCGAGATTCGCGGCCGCGTCGGCAGCCTGCTCGAGGTGGGCACCGGGTTCCACCCGGAGCTCACCGGCCGCGAGAACATCTATCTCAACGGCGCGATCCTGGGCATGCGACGCACCGAGATCGAGCGCAAGTTCGACGAGATCGTCGCATTCAGTGAGGTCGACCGTTTTCTCGATACGCCGGTGAAGCGCTATTCGAGCGGCATGTATGTGCGGCTCGCGTTCGCGGTCGCCGCGCACCTGGAGCCCGAGATCCTGTTGGTCGACGAGGTGCTGGCCGTCGGCGACTCGAGCTTCCAGAGGAAATGCCTGAACAAGATGCAGGACGTGGGGCAGCAGGGGCGGACGGTCTTCTTCGTCTCCCACAACATGCCGGCGGTCACGCGGCTGTGCGAGCGCGCCATCCTGTTCGACGAGGGCCGAGTGCTGCACGATGGGCCTTCGCACCAGGTGGTGGGCGCGTACCTGAGCTCGGGACTGGGCACGACGGCCGCGCGCGAGTGGCCCGATCCTGCCAAGGCGCCGGCCAGCGAGGCGATCCGCCTGCGCGCGGTGCACGTCAGAAACGAAGACGGGGCCATTTCCGAGGCCTTGGATATCCGCCGGCCGGTCGGGATCGAGATGGTCTACGAGGTCTTGAAGCCGGACTACAAGCTGATGCCCCACTTCGTCCTTTACAACCAGGAGGGCCAGCTCGTCTTCGTTGCGGTGGACCAGGATCCGAATTGGCGCGGTCGCCCCCGACCCACCGGCCGTTATGCGAGCACCGGCTGGATTCCCGGCAACCTGTTGGCCGAGGGCGCGATGATCGTCGGCGTGGCCATGCGCACCGTCGAACCGCAGCAACTGCACTTCGACGTGCGCGATGCGGTGGTCTTCCAGGTCGTGGACAGCATCGACGGTGATTCGGCGCGCGGCGATTGGGGCGGCCACATGCGCGGGGTGGTGCGACCGCTGTTGACGTGGGGCACCGAATTTGAGCCGGACGACCTTGCCGGCACGCGAGGAAAGTGACATGGCTGGCAGGGTGCTGGAGCGCGTGAAGGGACGCCTGCGCACGCTGGGTCTGGATGCACTGGTGCGCAGAGCCAGGAACCGCCTGGCCGGCGGGCCGGCTGTCGCGCGGCCGGGCGCCGGCCCCGCCGGCCGGCGACACGATCGTCGTATCCCTGGCACCGGATGCACCGCCCGCCGGCTCAGTGCTCCTCTCCTACATCATCGATCCGTTCCTCCTGGGGCCGGATGAGCCGCTGCCGAGCCGACACACTCACTATTGGGAGTCGTGGCAGATCGCACGGACCTTCCTGGACCTGGGATATGCGGTGGACGTCATCAGCTGGCGGAACACGGAGTTCGTCCCCCGCAAGGACTATGCCTTCTTCGTGGATGTGCGGCATAACCTCGAACGGATTGGGCCGCTGCTCAACCCGGATTGTGTGAGGATCTTTCACAGCGACACGGCTCACATGTTGTTTCAGAACGCGGCAGAGAGCCGGAGGCTTCTGGCGCTTCAGCAGAGGCGGGGGGTCACCCTGCAGCCGCGCCGGTTCGAGATGCCGAATCTCGCTATCGAGCACGCGGACTACGCCATCATCAAGGGCAACGAGTTCACCCTCAGCACCTATCGCTACGCGGGCAAGCCGCTCTATCCCATCTGGGGGACGCCGGTGGCGCATTATCCCTGGCCGGAGGACAAGGACTTCGACGCGTGCCGTCGTGACTTTCTTTTCCTGAGCAGCGGCGGGATGGTCCACAAGGGACTGGACCTGGTGCTGGAAGTCTTCGCGGCGCTGCCGGACTATCACCTGACGGTGTGCGGGCCGGTGGATCGGGAGAAGGGCTTCGAGGACGCCTTCCGCCGGGAGCTCTACGAGACGCCGAACATTCACACGCACGGCTGGGTCGATGTCGATGGCCCTGAGTTCACGGAGATCGCCAGGCGGTGCGCCGGACTCGTCTATCCGTCATGTTCCGAAGGGCAGAGTGGCGGCGTCATCACTTGCCTGCATGCCGGGCTGATTCCCATCATCAGCGTCGAGTCGGGCGTTGACGTGCGTGACGACTTCGGCGTGCTCCTGAAGACCAGCTCCCTGGGGGAGATACGAGAGGCAGTGGAACGCGTTGCCGCGCTGCCTGCGGAGACGCTGAGGGCGATGGCTCACACGGCGTGGGAGGTGGCCCGTGCGGGTTACACCCGCGAGTTGTTTGCGGCGAACTTCAAGGCGGCTGTTTGCTCGATCATGGCCGAGCGCGGCCGGACCTCTGAGCGGTGTGCGAATGGCTGAGTGGGCAGGTGGGACGCGCGTCGTGAGCCGGAAGATCCTGGCCGGCATGCTGCTGGGATGCCTGGCGTTCGGCTTCGCGCTCGGCGTGTATGCCGGCATCGCCCGCGGCATCCCCTTCGTCGGCGAGACGCGGTCAGACTGGGCGATCGGCATCTACACGGGAGATAAGCCCTACAGCCTGTCCGCGCCCCGCAGCCTCCGCAATCCGGTCATCACGGCTGCAGACGTATCCGACATCCCGGCGCAGCTCGTCGCCGATCCCTTCCTGGTTCGGGAGCAGGATACGTGGTACATGTTCTTCGAGGTCATGAACGAACAGACCGATCAGGGCGACATTGCCCTGGCCACAAGTGCCGACGGGCTGAGATGGCGGTACGATCAGGTCGTGCTGGATGAGTCGTTCCATCTGTCCTATCCCTTCGTGTTCGAGTGGGATGGCGCGTACTACATGATCCCGGAGACGTCTGGGGCGAACGCTGTCCGGCTCTACCGGGCGACCGAGTTCCCGACGCGGTGGACGTTCGTGGGCACCCTGATGGAGGGAAGCCCCTACCTGGATTCGGTGGTGGTGCGGTTCGAAGACCGTTGGTGGCTCTTCACGACGCCCACGCACGACAACGACATGTTGCGCCTCTTCTATGCAGACGGGCTATTGGGGCCATGGGTCGAGCATCCGCAGAGTCCTATCGTTGCGGGCGACGCCAACATCGCGCGGCCGGCCGGCAGGTTCATCCTTCAGGATGGCAGGATCATCAGGTACGCCCAGGACGACGAACCCGGATACGGGAACCGGGTTCTGGCCTTCGAGATCACCGAGCTGACGACTACGACGTACGCGGAGAGATTGGTCAGCGAGGAGTCGGTCCTGGATCCCGGCGACACGCGCTGGAATCGCCGGGGCATGCACCACGTGGATCCACATCAGATCGATGGGGCTCGGTGGCTGGCCGCCGTGGATGGCAAAGGGGTCAAGCTCGTATTCGGGCTGCAGTACTGAGGGACGTTTTGATGGTTCGCCCTCGCTGGACATCTACCCTGGCCAGAACCCTTCGTGCACCGGGGCACAACGCTTGGCCGGCATTGCTGGTTGTCCTGATGATCGTGTTGGGGTGTCTGAGAGTCATCTCGACTTATCGCGTCTTCTGGCAGACCTGGGATGAGCCTTTCCATATCGCGGCGGGCATGGAGTGGCTCGCCAGAGGGCAATACACCTATGAACCGCTGCATCCACCCCTGGCGCGGGTTGTAGCGGCTCTCGGACCCTATCTGCGTGGGGTGAGGGGCCTTGCGGGGATGGGCACGCCCTGGATCGAAGGCAATGCCCTCCTCCACACCGGCGGCGCCTATGAGCAGAACCTGGCGGCCGCTCGATTGGGCATCCTCTTCTTTTTCATTCAAGGGTCTCTGGCCGTAGCGTTCTGGGCCAAGTACGCAGCCGGATGGCTCGCTGCCCTCCTGGCGACCCTGCTGTTCACAACCCTGCCACCCACCCTGGGCCACGCGGGGGTCGCCACGCTGGACATGGCGTGTGCCGCGTCCGTCGCGACCGCGGTGTTTGCGTTTGTGTTGTGGTTGCGCGGCATGACGCCACTTCGCAGCGCGTTTCTGGGCGTCAGCGCCGGTCTGGCGGTCCTATCGAAGTTCTCGGCTGTAGGCTTCCTGATGGCAGCCGGTGGCTGTACGCTGGCGCTATGGCTTCTTGACGCCCGGCGAAGCCGTGGCAGCGAAGCTGCAGGAGCGTCCCCATCGAGGCAGCGGGTTGTCGGATCTGCCCTTGTCCTGCTGCTGTTCGGGCTGACCATCTGGGCCGGATACCGGTTCTCCACCGCGCCGCTGAGAGGACCGGACGACAGGCCGCATGGGCTCATCGACCGCTTCGTGGGTACCGAGGGACGTCTTCACGATGTGTCATATGCCATCGTCGAAAACACGCCCGTTCCCGCGCCGGAGTTTGTGGAGGGTCTCCGGTCCGTCTATGGCAGGGACAGGCGCGGGCATCTGGCGTATCTGCTTGGTGACATCAGCCGGAGCGGTTGGTGGTACTACTACCCGTTCATTCTCCTGTTGAAGACGCCTTTGCCCTTCATCCTGCTCTTCGCCATCGGGCTCCTCTTTCTCGCCAGGGAGGTTGTGTGCACTCGCCTTTGGTTCCCATCAGCAGTTCCGCCCATCGCCGCCATGGGCGTCCTGCTGATCGGCATGGTCGGAAGCGTCGACAACGGACTCCGCCAGCTTCTCAGCATCTATCCCTTCCTCGCGATCGTGGCAGGTTATGGTGCGGCCAGGCTGGTGTCTTGGGGCAGAGTGGCGCGGTGGGCAGGATTGGGGCTCGCGACGGGACTGTGTTGCTGGCAACTGGTGTCCTCTTTCGCTGCTCATCCGGACTACCTGGCCTATTTCAACGCCCTGGCGGGGAGCCAGCCTGCAGAAGTCGTCGTAGATAGTGACCTGGATTGGGGGCAGGATCTCAAGCGGCTTGCTCTCGCAGTCGAGCGTCGCGGCATCCAGGAATTGAGCATCGACTACTTTGGGAGCGTAGACATCGATCTTCGGCAGTTCGGTTTTCCCGAATTCCGGCCGTTGAAGCCCTATCAGAAACAGACGGGCTGGATTGCCGTCAGTGCCCACAGCCTGAAGCTTGGCACGGCCCGGGTGCCCTACGATCAGTTCGCCTGGCTCGCAGAATACGAGCCTATCGAGCAGGTCGGCAGGTCGATCTGGCTGTTCTACATACCCGCGGACTGACTGGGCGGAGGTCATGCGGATGGCTCCAAACGCGACGTCCGCAGAGCACACATGCGGCGAGGGAAGCCATATGGTACGCAGCGATATGATGGGCAAGGACGGAACGGCCGCGACCGGGCGCGCTGGCGCCGCGCTGCTACGATGGTTCGCAGCAGTGGGTCTCGCGTTCGGAATCCTGTTCGTGTTCATCACGCCGCCCTTCCAGGTGCCGGACGAACCAGTTCACTTCTATCGCACTTACCAAATTGCACAGGGCCGGCTCTTCGCCGAAAGGCGGGACGGCAGTGCGGGTGGCGTCCTGCCCGTCAGCCTGGTCGATGTGGTCGAGGCCCTATCCGGCGACATTCCGTTCCACCCGGAGAACAAGGCCGATCCTGTCGCCATCCGCAACGCGCTTCCCGTCCCGTTGGACCCAACCCGCACGGCTTTCGTGAGCTTTCCCAACACGGCGATCTACAGCTTCATCCCCTACCTGCCCCAGGCCCTGGCGGTCTGGGCTGGCCGGCAATTCGAGCTCTCCCCGCTGTGGCTGCTCTACATCGGGCGCCTGGCCAACCTGTTCGTATCGATCCTGCTGATCGGTATGGCAATCCGCATCACGCCCATCTTCAGGCAGGGTTTCCTTCTTATCGGCCTGCTCCCGATGACAGTCTTCCAGATGGCGTCCCTGTCGCCCGATGCGGCGACCAACGGCCTGGCGCTGCTCTTCACCGCCCTGGTCCTCGCGCTCGCCTTCGACGATCGACGTTGCCTGACACCTCCGCGTGTAGGGCTGCTGGCGCTGCTCGCTGCACTGGTTGCGGCCAGCAAGAGCGCCTACTTTCCCCTGGCTTTTCTCATCTTTCTCGTGCCGGCCGGCAAAGCCAGAAGCCGGCGCGCCTATCTGGTCGCAGCCCTCCTGGTCATCGCAGCCGGACTCGCCAGCTTTGCGCTCTGGACTCGGATCTCGTCCGAGGTCTTTGTGCCGTTCTATCGGGGCGGGTATCCTTCATTTGATGCGGCATTCCAGTTTATCCTGGATCACCCGCTCCTGTTCGTCCGCAAGCTGGCCGGCAATCTGTACTACTATGGGTTCTTCTATGTCCACAGCTTTGTGGGTATACTGGGATGGCTGGACACGCCGCTGCCGCTTGCATGGGTGGCGATCGAGGTGCTCGCGCTCGCGGCTTTGGCGGTGTTCGATGGCCCGTGGTTGAAGCTGACCCGTTGGCAATGGGTTATAGTTTTTGGGGTGCTGACTGCATCGGTGGTTATGGTCATCACGAGCCAGTTCGTCCTGTGGACGAGGATGGCGGCCGGGAGCATCAACCGCGCCCAAGGGCGATACTTCATCCCTGTCGCGCCGTTGGCTTTCCTGCTGTTACGGAACCTGTGGCCGCGGAGCCTGCGGGCCAGATGGCAGCCGCCCGAGAGGGCGTTGGCGTGGACCGCACGCGTGCTGCCCCCCTGTGGGCTTGTGCTGGCCCTCGTGTGGGTGATCCTGCGTTACTATGTGGCGGAGCGGTGAATTGTGCGCCTTGAGTGGTGCTGCCTATCGGCGAATCTGTACGAGTCCCGGCGTGCGCCACGGTCGATCGGGTGCATCTCGGACAGGAGTTGGGTGATTGCATGGCAGATGATCTGAAGGTGATCGTCGTGATGCCGGCGTACAATGCTGCGCGCACGTTGGAGAAGACGTACAACGACATTCCGCACGATGTCGTGGACAAGGTGATCCTGGTGGACGACGTGAGCCACGACACGACTGTGGAGATCGCGCAGCGGTTGGGACTCAAGGTCGTGGTGCACATCCAGAATCGCGGCTATGGCGGCAACCAGAAGACGTGTTACATCGAGGCGCTGCAGGATGGCGCGGATATCGTCGTGATGCTCCATCCCGACTATCAGTATGATTCGACGCTGATTCCCGACTTGATTGCACCCATCCGGCGTGGCGAGGCGGACATGATGATGGGCTCGCGGCTGCTCAGCGGTGGCACCCTGGCCGGCGGGATGCCCAAGTGGAAGTACGTGGCCAACCGCTCGCTGACCGCGATCGAGAATCTCGTGCTAGGCCAGCGCCTGTCGGAATGCCATACCGGCTTTCGCGCGTACAGCCGCCAGGTCCTCGAGACGATCCCCTTCCTTCTGAACTCCGACGACTTCGTGTTCGACACCGAAGTCATCGCCCAGGTGGTGGCGTTCGGCTTCCGGATCGGCGAGATTGCGGTGCCGACCCGCTACTTCGCCGAGGCCTCGTCTGTCAACTTCCGGCGCAGCGTGATCTACGGTCTCAGCACCGTGCGCGTCATGTTCCGGTACTTCCTCCACAAGACGGCCATCCGCCCTGCGCGCCAGTTTCAGGTTCAACTGGTGGATGTCCTGAGCCGGCACTACGCGCCTCGAGTCATTCGCACTTACCCGCGCGATGACGCCGGATGACGCTTCCCCAGTAACATCTGCAGGCGTTCCCTCGCCGTAAGCGGGTTGACCGGCTGGCTCAGCACCTCCGGCCACAGCGATTCGATGATCATCCGGTACAGTGGGTAGTTGGGGGCGCATCTTAGCTCGGCAGAGGTGCTCAGCAGAAGCTCAAGCAGGCCGCGGTGATTGAAGGGCGTGAAGGCGTCCTGGACGATATCCCACTCGACCTGCGCGAACGCCTGCCAGCTGCCCATCCGGTGTTCCCAATAGAAGAGGTCCAAGATCTCCACGTTCGCTTCGGCGGCCACCCCATGGGCCTGCTCGTACCACGCCGTGACCTGTTCCTGAGCGAGCGGCACGCTGTGCCAGCCCTTGACCCGCGCCACGATCTGGTGGGGGGACGTAATGGCCGGATGCGTCCCGTTCTTGTAGTAGAAACACCTCGCGATCTCCGAGCAGTTGCCCTTGATGCATACCCTTCGGGCAGGATACTCCTCGAACATGGCGTAAGCCATCAGTCCATAATCATCCATATGCACGGGCGACACGTGATGCTCGTAGAGCGCCTGGAACCACTCCGGCACGGGGCGGTTACAATCGATGACCTGGTGCCGGAGCCCGAGCGCCTGCAGGAGCCTGGCCGGGATCCGGATGTCGTTGGCGCCGGGATGCAGGTCGCGGTACTGCAGTGTGAAGTAGTGCAGTGCGCCGGCAATGGCCCGCGACGCGCCCAGGATCGTGCGCGAGTCCCAGCCGGCTGTCAGCGGCAGTGCCAGGGGGAACCGGGTGTCGGCAGCCAGCATGAGCCTCTGCAGGAGGCCGGCGGCCTGTGTCGCGACCTGGGCCGCCGGCTGCTGAACGAGCGGGCGGCGCGGCCAATAGCGCGTCTGCTCGAGCGTGGAGAGACGTAGGTAGTGATTGGGCACCAGGTGCGACACGCCCTCGAACAGGGTGCACCCACTGGGGATCCAGTGCTCCCGGTGCGTCATGACGTAGTCCGATTGGGTGTAGGACTCGAAGCGCTCACCCTCCCCGAGCGGCATAACCAGCTTGAAGATTAGCGGCTGGGAGCCGGCGAAGACCCTGCCCCCGTGAGTCGTGTAGCACACCGTGCGAAAGCCGCAAGGATCGTGGAAGATCACGACGTCGTCGGGGGTGGCGACGATCAGGACGAAGCGCCCGGACACAGCGTCAAGGTAGCGGCTGATGCGCTCGACTGAGCCATCCATGTCCGCGATCGCCTGCAGCACTTCCGCATTCGAGCGTGCGGGGAACTCCGGATCGAGCATGAAGCCCACGGCGACGGCAGTCACGCCTCCCGCGGCCGCCGTCGCACTGGTGAGTTGTACGTCGGGGTGGGCGTAAACGATGTGACCGCCCACGCGTGCCTGCTGCCAGTGGTCCAGCTCGGGGCAGGGTTCAGGTGTCATGAGGAACTGCCGGCGAAACAACAGGTGGCTGTCGGGCATTTGGCTCTCTCGCGTCTCCATTCGGTCCGCATTGTACACCAACTGGGCCAAAGACGGCGCCTGTCGCCCGTCCAGGCCAATTCTGATTCAATTTGCTGGTTGTAGATGCCATATGTTATTCTAACTATCTATGTGACGAGCGCCCGCCTTCGTGACGTGCTCGCGCAATTCCTGTCGAGTCCGTGAATGCGTTACATCTGCGCCGGGTCCCCCGATATCGTTCACTCTTGCCCGCACGGCGTCACCGCATGATTCCACATCCCGCTACGGTAGATCGGCCGGTCGGACGGCGAGCCGCGGGACCACGCGTCGTCCAGGTGTTGGTCGGCGTGCTGGTGAGTGGATTCCTGCTGTGGCTGACCGTGCGCCAGATCCACGTGGCCGACGTTGTGGCAGCCCTGCGCCAGGCGAACCTCTGGTACCTGGTTCCGGCGGTTGTCACGTACTTCGTCGACCTCGGCGTGCGGACGTGGCGGTGGCGCGTGTTGCTGAGCCCCGTGCGGACGGTCAGGTGGCGGGAGCTTTACCCGGTCACGACCACCGGCTACATGAGCAACATGCTGCTGCCGGCCCGCATGGGGGAGCTCGTACGCGCTGCACTGCTTGCCCGGCGTGGTATCACCGGGAGTGCGGCGCTGGGCAGCATCGCCACCGAACGCGTGCTGGATGGCCTGACTACGGTCGCGATCCTCCTGGTGGCCTCCCGCTTCTTAGTGCTCCCCGATTGGCTGGTCGCCGGCCTGGTGAGCCTCACCGCGCTGTTCGTCGGCGTGCTGGTGGCGCTGATCGCCCTGTTGGTCGGCGGCGGCCGGGTGGATGCGTGGCTGGCGGCGCACGGCCGTCAGGCGCCACTGATGGACAGGGTCCGGGCTGTGTTGGTCCAATTCACCACGGGTGCGGGCGCCCTCCGCAGCCCTAAGCTCCTGGTCCGTGCCATTCTCATCGGGTTGCTGGCCTGGTCGTGCAGCGCGCTGCAGTACTTCTGGATCTTCAGGGCATTCGACCTGCCGCTGGGCATCGCAGAAGCCTTTTTCGCAGTCAGCGCGGTCGGACTGAGCAGCGCGATCCCGGCAGCGCCAGGCTACGTCGGGTCCTTCGAGTTCGTCGGTGTGGCGTCGCTGGGCCTGGTGGGCGGACCAGCGGGCATTGCACCCGGCGTAGCCCTCAGTGCGATCATGGTGATTCACCTGCTTCAGATCGTGCCGGTGACCGTTGCAGGCATGTTCTTCGCATGGCGGGAAGGCTTCTCGTTGAGAAGGTATCTTCGCCGGCCCGAGGGGCCGGAGGATCCGGGGGTTTCGCAGCATGGGGCGGCATGAACGACTGGCTCTTGCGGTGACGGTGCTGATGGCGGCGGTACTTCGCCTGATCTACGCTACCTTGCCCCGCCTGGTGCGCTGGGACGAGGCGGGACACCTGTTGATCGCGCGCAACCTGGTCGAGGGACTGGGCTATACCTCGCGCGCGGGCATGACCGACATGCATCTGCCGCCCGTCCTGCCGCTCCTCTCTGCGGCGTTGATTAAGGTGGGCTTCACCCCCGAATGGGCGACGTCCACGATCCACATCGTCACCGGTGCGTTGCTGTGCATCCCCGTGTACCTGCTGGCGCGGGCGCTCTACGGCAGCCGTGCAGGCCTCGTGGCAGCTTTGCTCGTGGCGGTGTATCCGGCGCTTGCGGCGCAGCCGTTCCTTTGGGGCACGATGACCGAGTCGCCGTTCCTGCTGGCCGTTTTTGCGGGCGTGTGGGCGGTTCACCGGTCGCTGCAGAGCGGCAGGGTCATGTGGTACGCCGCGGTCGGCCTGTGTCTCGGCCTGGCTTACCTGACCCGGCCGGAGGGCCTGGTCTCCTTCGCCGCGCTGGGCCTCTTCATGGTGGTGTGGCACCTGGCGCATCGCAGCTTCTGGCGCCTGACCACCTTCGTGCGGCTCTCCCTTGCGGTTGTAGTCTGCCTCGCAGTGATGAGCCCCTACGTGCTCTTCCTCCACCGCACCAGCGGTGCATGGATGCTCAGCGGCAAGACGGGAATCATACTCGACATCGCACCTGCGTATATTGCAGACGACCAGGCCGCGCACGATCTGGCGGTCTCGCGCCTCGATTCCACGGGCCGCGAGGTGATGTGGTTTTCGCCGGAGCGCTTTGAGCGGAAGTTTAGCGCTTACGTGCTCGACAACCCGCGGCGCTTCTTCTTCTACGTGCGCAAGAACATGTCCGCCACTTGGGATGCGCTGTTCCACCAGACGCTCTTCACGCCGTGGATCGTGGCCCTGGCCGCCGTTGGGCTTTTTGCCCGGCCGTGGGATCGGCGCCGCTGGTGGCAGGAAGGGTTACTAGTGGCGACGCTGCTGCCCATGACCAGTTTCTGGGTCTACTTTGTCATCGACCGGTTTCTGATCGCCGCGCTGCCCATCGGGCTGATTTGGGCCGCAGGAGGGCTGGTGCATCTTTCCTCATGGGTGGCCCAATCGCTGGGAGCGCTCAGGCCGCGGTTGGCCGGTTGGCTCAGGACCGCCGCTGGTGCGCTGCCCGTCGCGCTGACGCTCACCTTCTGCCTCTGGCTGGGGCTGTTGCAGCTTCAGGCCGGCCTGGCGCACATGTCGTGGAGCCACAAGGAGGCCGGCCGCTGGCTCGAATCGATCAGCGCGACAGACGACGTCATCATGACGCGCAGCACCGAGGTCGGACTGTACGCGCATCGTCAGTCGGTCACCAGCCCCAACGCGACCTGGGAGGAGCTGCTGGCGTACGGGCGGGCACACGGCGCGCGCTACCTGGTGGTCGACGAGAACGAAGTGACCAGGTTCCGCCCCCAATTCAGTTTTCTGCTGCAACCCGAGACGGCTCCTGCCGAGGTGACCTATCTGAGGACCTTTACCAATGGCGCCGCGACAGTGGTGTACCGGATCAACGGTTGAGGCTTTCGTAGCATGACGGCTCCTGATCTGTGCCTCGTGGTCCCGCCCAGCCTGGGCACGATCGTCTCGCATCACGAGGCGACGTCCGGCATGGGCGCGCTCACCGCAGGCAAGCACGTCTTCCTGTACGCGCCCCACACGGTCGCCCTCTGTGCCGCAGCCGCGCAACAGTCAGGGCAGCGCGTGGCTGTGATGGACGCGGTCGGAGCCAGGCTGAACCCGCACGCAGCCAGCCAGTGGATCGTCGAGCGGAGTCCGGGCCTCGTGGCGGTCCTGGTGAGCCACGGCACGCGACTGGCCGACGGACACTTCCTGCGGCGTCTGCGAGACGCCGGCTGCGAGCGGCCCATCCTGTTGCTCGGCCCCTCGGCCGCGTTCGTGGCCGAGCCCCTGCTGGCCGAGGGGCTGGCTCACGCTGCGTTGATCGGAGAGCCGGAGGCAGCGCTGGCCGACGCAGCTTCGGCCGTGATGGTCGGCCGCCGCGGCGTGCTACTCGCCCGCGACCTTGCACCGGCTCGCTACGACGACGGCAACCTGGTCGGCGATCTCGACGCACTCCCCATGCCGCAGTGGTCGCTGGTCGATTGGCGGCCATACGGCGCGGCCTCGCTGCTCAGCGCCCGCGGCTGTCCGGCCGGCTGCGCCTGGTGCGCCTACGTTGTGCCGCAGGGGAAGCGATTTCGGGCCCAGAGCGCGGCGCGCACGGTCGAGGAACTGGCGTGGACGTGTGAGACGACCGGCAACGCCCGCATCCAGGTCCGCGATCCAGTCTTCGCACACGACCCGGCGCGGGTTGCCGCCATCTGCGAGGGCATCCTGGCCCGTGGCCTGCGGCCGCGGTTTGCCTGCGAGTCTCGGCCCGAGCAATTCACCGACGACCTGCTCCGATTGCTGGCTGCAGCCGGCTGCACCACCGTCAAGATCGGATTTGAAAGTGGCGATGGAGAACTCCTTCTGCGGCTGGGCAGGCTATCGCAGGCCGGTGCAGCGGAATACACGGCCGAGGTCGTGCGGGTGGCCCGGACGTGCGAGCGGCTGGGCATGGCGTGCCAGGTCTTCGTCATGGCAGGCCTGCCCGGGCAGGCCCGCGGCTCACTGGAACTGACCCGGCGCGTCCTGCAGCGCCTGCCGCGGCGGACGGCCGTGCGAGCCAAGACTTACGAGGCGCATCCCGGCGTCGATCTGGAGCCGCAAGGTCCACGGGCCACCCCACAGATCCTGCGGCAGCTGGAAGACGTCGTCCGGCCGCCGGCCTGGCATTGGCGTGAACGTGTCGCGGCGCTCGTGCACCGTATCCGTCCGGCGGCGCGGCCGTTAGCTACTTCGGCACCCGCCGCGCCCGGCGCGACGGCGCTCCCGGTGGTTGCTCCTCTGCGCGGTCAGCGTGTCTTCGTCACCGGCGGCAACGGTTTCCTGGGCGGCTACGTTGCCCGCGCGCTGGTCGACGCGGGCGCCTCGGTGGTAGCACTCGTACGGCCGGAGAGCGAACTGGGTGTCTTGGGTGAACTGCGCGTGGACATCCTGCGGGGTGACCTTTGCCAGTCTGAAGGCTGGCAATCTGCGCTCGACGGATGTACATCTTGTTTTCATCTTGCTGCGCTATATTCGACGTCCGGTGGGCCGGATGCCCTGTATGATGTGAACGTGCGGGGGACGGACCGGCTGCTCGCTGCGTGTGCTCGTTACAGCGTTCGCCGCGTGGTTCATACCAGCACGATCGGTACGGTGGGGCGGCCTCCCGATGGGAGATCGCTGCCTGACGAAGACACGCCGTTCGGGGGATGGGAACAGGCGAGCGGCTACGTCCGGTCGAAGCTGCTGGGCGAGCTGGTAGCACTAAGCTGGCAGGGAGATGGCCTGGAGGTCGTGATCGTCAAGCCGACCGCGCCGGTGGGCGCAGGCGATGCAAAGCCGAGCGCGACTGGCAGGCGCATCCTGGCAGCACTGAGCGGCGAGGTGATGGCTTATCCGCCCGGAGGCATCAACTTCGCGCCCGTGCGCGACATCGCAGCGGGCATCTTGCTTGCGGCAGAGCGTGGCCGGCCCAGCGCCATCTACATCCTGGGCCATCGCGAAGGCAATCTGGACCGGGCGACATTCTTGGCCCTGGTAGCCGACGTCGCGGGGAGGCCGGTACTACGGGCAAGCGATGCTCCGAAGTTCAGTGGTTCGCCCGCGGCGTTGACGGCCGATCCTGGCCGGGCAATCGCCGAGCTGGGCATGCCCCAATCGGACCTGCGAGCCGCATTTGCCGAGGCAGTGGCCTGGTATGGAGGAGTGCTTCATGCGGGCGCCGCGTGATCTTTGGATCAACTTCTGGATGGCGCGCGCCGGCCTGGGGCGCGGGGGACGTCTGGCGACCCGGCTGGCAACCTGGGCCGTGCCGCGGTTCAGGGGTCGGCGTCTGCTCGCTCAACGCAGTGTGCATGGTTTTGTCTCGCCCGAGGCCGACATCGTATGCAACGACTTGCGCCTGGGCGCGCACTGCTTCGTCGACGACGACGTTGTCATCTACAACCGCAGTGGCGGCCGGCATGTCAGCCTGGGCGACAGCGCTCACCTCTATCGCGGCACGATCGTGGAGGCAGGCCAGGGCGGCTGCGTCGAGATCGGCGCACACACCCACATTCAGTCCTACTGCCAGTTGGTTGCGTGGGTGGGCAGCATTCGAATCGGCCGTGAGGTGCAGATCGCGCCGGCCTGTGCCTTCTATCCATACGAGCACGGCATCGCGGCTGGCCAGCCGATCACTCGCCAGCCGCTGCACAGCAGCGGTGACATCGTGATCGGGGATGGCGCCTGGCTCGGATATGGCGTCATCGTCCTGGATGGCGTGACCATCGGCGCGGGTGCGGTCGTGGGTGCAGGTGCGGTCGTCACGCACAGCGTCCCTGCGGGCGCAATCGTCGCGGGGGTGCCCGCAAAGGTGATGGGGCAACGCGCCTGATATGTGGCATCGATGCCTCAGCAAACACCACACTACAACCTAGGAGTTAATTGACCATGAGACATGAAACGACTCATCACGCGGGCGGCCCCCGACGGTTACTATTCGTCGGAGCGCTTCTTGCCGTGCTGCTTGCCGTTTCGACGGTTCTGACAGCCAGCCCCGTGAGCGTGGCCTCATCTGTCAGCCAATCGGAAGACGTGCTGCAATGGACGAAAGTGCACAGCGCGCAGGGCGTTCGCTGGAACCGGCTCACGTTCGTCGATGATAAGATCGGCTACGCAGTGGGCGGGGATCATTGGGACAAGGCCACGGGACCGTCCAGTTTTGCCAAGACGACCGACGGCGGCCTGACTTGGGTCACGCAGAAGATTCCCGGATCCCGCCACTACATGATGGGCATCGCGTGCAAGGATGCTCTGCAGTGCTGGGTGGCCGGCACGAACCAGATTTGGGCCACGGCGGATGGCGGCACGACGTGGACCCAGCTGCCCAATCCCGGATACGGCGGTTTCTTCTGGTCCACCGAGGTGGCCCGGGACCAACTGGCCGTGCTGGTGGGTACGACTGGCTACGCGGTAGACACCGCTCTGAATGCCAACTTCCTGCGTTCCATCAACGGAACCAGCTTCACAAAGATCGTCGTCGGCCTGACGCTCGTACAATGGGACATCGAATGCCTGCCCGGGGGCGTCTGCAACAGTGCCGCTAAGAACCAGATGTACAGGTCGACCAACTACGGGCGCACCTGGACCCGGATGCCGGTGGGGACCGCCAACTCGGGCCGATTCTATGGCATGAGCTGCACCGATGCTAACACCTGTTGGATGGTGGGCCATCGTGTGGATGATGGAGCCTCGTCACCGTTCAACCCGATGCTCTACACAGAGGATGGCGGCAAGACGTGGATTCGCCCCTCGATACCCGACATGCCGAAGAAGGGCCACCTGTGGGACGTCCAGATGGTGGACAACGAGCATGGGTATGCGGTCGGCTGTGACACGGTGGCGTTCGACGATGAGAAGTGCACGACCCCTGGGATCGTCTTCATGACCACCGATGGACACAACTGGAGCCCTGTGCCCGCGCCCGTGCTGGAGTCCGGCAAGAATCCAGGTCTGACGGATCTGTGGGTCTTCTCGATGAACGATGTCTACGCGGTCGACTGGGAAGGCAATATCTGGCACGGTACGATGGGCGACGAAGTGACACCCACGCCTTCCAGCACACCGACGACTGGGACCGTGTCGCCGACTGCGACGCCGACCAGCACGGAAACACCGACGGAGACGCCGAGTCCGACGCCGACGGGCACCGCGACGCCGAGTCCGACCCCAACCTCCACGGAGACGCCGAGTCCGACGCCCAGCGCAACACCCGCATTGGCCGCGGTTCAGGGCGTCGTCTTCCATGACGAGGATGAGGATGGTGTGCGGGACTCGGGCGAAGATGGGCTTAAGGGCGCCTCCCTCGCGCTCCGCCAGAACGACGTCTCGGTCTACGTCACTGAGTCAGGAGACGATGGCGTGTACGCCTTTACGTCGGTGGAGCCCGGCACTTACGCGCTGGCCCACATGGCCGGGCCGGCCGGATATGTTCCTGCTGGGGATGAAATCGCCTTCTCGGCCACTGCCGGCGAGGATGTAACCCTCGATGTGCCGTATCAGTTGGAGCCGACGCCGACTCCGACGACAAGATTCCTGTTCTTGCCGCTGCTGTTGCGCTAAGCCGCCGTCGGCCGGCAGCCAGCTGCGGCTGGCAACCTCTCGGTTCATGATCCGCCGGGGGAGATGTGAAAGAAGCTTCACATCTCCCCCGGCGGCTGTTCATCCCTCATTCATGCCCGCAACCTATCCTTCTCCAGGATTGACCGCCCCCATAAACCCTGAACAACTGGGTTGATTTGGTCGCGGTATGCCTCTGTGGTATATTGATATTTCAACTCTCACGATAGCCTCAGAGACCAGGGCTCGGTTGAGACACCCGATATGACCGTTGGTTCGACGCCACGATTGCTGCGTAAGCCACTGCATGCTCCCCATCGCATTCGCGCCAGCCGCCACCTCAGTGCCGGCTGGCTGTTTGTGTTGCTATGGCTCTTTGCGCTTGCACCGCGCGCTGCCGTCGCCACGCCGGCTGGGCAGTATGCAGTTAACTCAGCGACCTCATCGGTAGTCCCCTGCCTCCAGGTGGGCAGCGCATACCTCGGCCAGAGTACGTCGCCCAATGTTTACGAACGGGATGTCTACCTCTCCTGGACCGGGACGATCACAGCGGCCCGCCTGGTGGGGTACGAGTTCAATGCGAACAGCATCAAGGGCCACCTCATCAAAGTCAACGGCGTGCTGATCGGCAATGCGACAGGACAGCACAATACGGAGACTCAGTGCCGTGGCTTCAAAGGGCGGGAACCGTTCAGCTGGCCGATTGGCGATCCATCGATCCTCCGCAACCACGCCTTCAACACCCTACGCATCGAGATCGATCCGAGCCTCACAGACGATAGCAGTTGGGGCATCAGCCGCGCGCAGATTGAGGTGACCGGCATCGGGGTGGACGGGCGCCATTACACGCAAGTAACCATTCCCAGCACCTACTTCAACAACTGGAGCAGTTATCAGGACGAGGGGACGTGGACGCACATCATGGTGCCGCCGGACTATCGCGGCGATACACCGGCGCCGCTTCTGATTGCAGCGCATGGCTTTGGCAGTGACGGGGTCGATGTGATGTTCGACTATCACCATGCGGCAGCGGCGCGCGGCTGGCTGATGGCGTCGGCCGACTTCCATGGCGAGGTCTGGAATCCCTTCTACGTGCCCGACTATGCCACAGGCCTGCCGGAGCCGGGGATCGGCAAGCGCACGTTTGGATCACGTGCGTCACAATGGGATATTCTTGATATTCTGAACTACATGCAGGCCAACTACAACGTCGATCCCACGCGCATCTACCTGGTCGGCCACTCGATGGGCGGCATGACCGCCCTGCTGGCCGGAGCGCGATGGACGGACAGGTTCGCAGCGGTCGTTGCGGACAGCAGCCCGACCGACCTGATCGCCTGGGAAGATGAGACCAACTCCGATCCTGCGGATCTTGGCGCGACGCCGAACACCTCTGTCAACTACGCCATCCGCACCGAGACCGGAACCTACAGCCAGCCCAATCACTCGCCTGCTCAGCAGCGCGTTCCTGCGGACTACCCCTTCGAGTACGAGCGCCGCTCGCCCGTGCGGTGGGCGGCCAACTATCAGCACCTGCCCTTGTGGATTCTGCATCCGGAGAGCGATGTCACGGTGCTGCCGCGGCACGCGCAGGATCTATACCGCCGTGTACTCCTGACGAACCCGGATCACGTCGAGCGCACCTACTTCCCCGGTGTCCACAACGACCGCATCGACGGCGCCGGGTTTGCCGAGACTCAGCTCACCTGGCTATCGCAGTTCAGCCGGCAGTCGGGCGAAGCGCCTGAGGAACTTAACTTCGCGGTGGACTGGGCCGGCGCGCCCAAGCCCGGTGAGGAACCCTGGTCGCACTTCTGGATCAGCGCGCAGATGTCGGAGGTTGCGTTGAGCGAGGCGCACTGGCTGGGTGTGTCAGGCGCCCGGTACAGCCGCGTGGATCGCACCATCGAGGCCGCGGTCGAGAACATGAAGCCGCAGAGCGGCGATCCGTCCGACCTGGGTGTGCCCGCGCCGCAGAACATGAACGTCATCCTGACATTCGACCTGACACGCATCGGCCTGCCGGCGACCGGTGTCTACGCGGTCGAACGCGTCGGTAAGGACGACGGCACGTTCCTGCAAACGTACCCGACCGCGAACGACGGCAAGCTCCAAGTGATCGTGCCGCAGGGCAGCTATCTCTTCAAGCTGACCGCCGGGGGACAGGTTCCCAATACGCAGGTCCTGAACCTGCGCCGGGGCGTGGGAGGCTACACCGGGGCGGAGGACACGTATCTCAGCGAATGGAATCCCGATACGCCTTTCGCCTCCGCCTCAACTCTGGCGCTGAGAGTAAACGGCGACACTCCGAACCATGTCGGGCTCCTGCGGTATGACCTGTCCTCGCTGCCTGAGGACGCCAGCATTCGATTTGCCACCTTGAGCGTTGCCTTCACCGGCTACCCGACCAGGGCCCTGCCGCTGGCGGTCGATGCGATCGTGCGACCGTGGACGGTGAGCGAGGCTACCTGGCGGAACGCGGACGCAAGCACCCTGTGGGCCCAGCCCGGTGCAGGCAACGTCCCGCTCGACCGCGCGGGGCAGCTGGCCGATCTGCGCATGATCTATCCTTCGGCGCAGATCGCCGATCGTTACGGTTTCGACGTGACGGAGATCGTCCGGGGTTGGGTGGTAGATCCAGCGACCAACCGCGGCCTGACCTTGCGGGTGGACATGTTGGATGGGCTCTACGGCCGTGCGTGGGCAGGAATGTCTATTGCCTCCGCGGAGGGAGGGACCATCGACCGGCGCCCGCTCTTGACCGTAATCTATACGTTGGATGAGCCTACGCCCACGCCGACGTCGTCGCCTACGGCGACTTACACGCCGACGTCGTCGCCCACGGCGACTTACACGCCGACGTCGTCGCCTACGGCGACTTACACGCCGACGGGCCATGGTCGCGTCTATTTGCCCTTGATTCTTCTCGGTGAGTGATTGTATGGACTTCGTTCGATTCTACGACAACTACTGGCAGCAGAAGGAAGAGGGCAAGGTTCGGGTCGATATGAGGCGTCTCGGCCTGCTGGCTGACCGCGTCCGCGCCGGCGAGCGCGTCCTCCAGGTCGACGGAGGGCCTGGGTGGCTGGCCAGGCTCGTCAGCGACCGAGGTGCGCAGATCATCATGACCGATCTCTCCAACGTCGCGGTGGCGCGGGCGCGCGAACGCGGCATCGATGCGCGGCAGTGCGAGATCGACGCGGGTCCGCTGCCCTTCTCCGATGACGAGTTTGATGTCGTCATCAGCGACTCGCAACTGGAGCACCGCTTCGATCCCGAACACGCGCTGGACGAGATGGTGCGTGTGCTGCGGCCCGGCGGCCGGCTTCTTCTGTTGCTGCCCAACATGGGCCACTGGCGCGTGCGTTGGTGGGTGCTGCGCGGGCGGTTTCCTTACGTGCCCAACACACCGACTGACTGGCTGCACCTGCGATTCTTCACCCTGCCGGACGTGACCCGTATGTTGGCCACGCGTGGCCTGACCGTCCTCGAGACAGACGGCAGCGCCAGCCTGCGGGTCAAGGGCCTCTATCCAGCATGTCTGCGCCAGGGTCTGCCCGGTGTGTTCTACACGCGGCTGGCGCGGCGCTGGCCGTCGCTCTTCGCGCGCGATTTCATTGTGGTGGCGCGCAAGAAAGACCGCAGCGGTGGCGCCTCGGGCGTCGGCGTTGTGGCCCGAGGACTGGGCTGATGCTTGCCGGGGAGACCATTCTGTGTGTCGCACCTGACCCGTGGGCGGGCCTGTGGCGCAATCGCCACCAGATCATGACCCGGCTGGCGCGCCGCAACACGGTGATCTACCTGGAGCCGCGGGTGTACCTGAGCGAGGCCGTGCGCAAGGCGCGCTCAGGAGCACTGGGCCGGCGGGAGCTGCGGGCGCCGACCCTGCGCCACGAGCGCGACGGGCTCTATGTCTATCGGGATCCGGCGTATGCGCCGTATGCGGGCCGGCTGAGCGGCGGTCCGCTGACCTCAGCCATCCGCCGCCGCGCACTGGGGGGGGCCCTGCAGTCGCTCGGCGCTGGGCGGCCGATCCTGTGGCTGCTGCGGCCCTATCACGCGGACTTGATTGGCCAGCACCACGAGAAACTGGTTGTGTATCATGTCACCGACGAGTACAGCGGTTTTCCCATGATCTCGGACAAAGCCGGCTTCTTGGCCGCGGAGGAGGCACTGCTGCGCCGGGCCGACCTGGTCATCGTGACGTCACCCGCGCTGCTGGCGGCCAAGGGCAAGCACAACCCGCAGACGCACCTGGTGCGCAACGGGGTGGACTATGCGGGCTTCAGCGCAGCGCTGGCCAGCGAGCAGCGGCTGCCCGCGCTGTCCGATGCGCCCGGTGCGCTGCCTCATCCGCGCATCGGCTACGTGGGCGCACTGAACGAGAAGGTCGATTACGCGCTGCTTGAGCAGGTCGCGCGGTCGCATCCCGATTGGCATCTCGTGTTGGTCGGCGCGCTGGACCTGATGGTCCATCCGGACCGCGCCGACGGGCTGAAGCGATTGCCGAACGTTCACTGGCTGGGTCGCGTTCCGGTCGACCATGTGCCGCTGGCCATCGCCGGGATGGACGTGTGCGTCCTGCCCTACGAGAACAATGCGTGGACGGCCAATATCGACTCGCTCAAGCTGTACGAGTACCTGGCGTGTGGGTGTCCCATCGTCGCGACCGATGTGCCTGCGGCGCGCGAGTTCGCCGGACTGGTCCGGATAGCGGAGCACCCCCGGGAGTTCGTGGCCGAGATCGGGGAGGCCCTGGCTGGAGATTCGCCCGAGTCGGTTGAGGCGCGCCGGGCCGCTGCGGCGGCGAACACCTGGGACAATCGCGTGGCGCAGATCGAGACTATCCTATCGGATGCACTGGAGCGAACGCGTGTCCTGCCGCCGATGGCAGCGAGGCGAGCGCAGTGATCTCAGGCGAAGGCTTCGTCTATTTTGGCCCGGAGCCTTGGGACAGCATGTGGCGCAACCGGCACCACCTCATGACGCGCCTGGCGCGGACGAACAAGGTGGTGTACGTCGAGCCGCGGCCATATGTGCACCAGATTGCAGCAAGCCTGCGGCGCCGCGAGTCCGGCTTGCTGGACATGTGGCGTGAACGCTGCATGATCCAGGAGCAGCCGAACCTGTGGGTGTATCGGCCACCGCGCTATGCGCCGTTGGGCGGCCCGCCGCCCGTGCGGGCGACCACGCACGCGCTCCGAAAAGGCGCCCTGCGCCGCGAGTTGGCTGTGCTGGGGATCAAGCGGCCCATCGTCTGGATTTCGACACCGACCCAGTTCGACGCGCGGCTGGATCTGCCGGCACGCCTGCGGGTCTACCACATCGTGGACGACTACCTGGCCTACCATGACCTGGCCGCGGCGCGGCGTGACAGCTACGCGCGCAGGGAGCGCGAGTTGATCGAATGGGCCGACCTGGTGGTCGTGGTCTCGCCTGCACTGCTGGCGAGCAAGGCCGCGGCGGACCAGGAGGCGAAGTTCCGGCTGCTGCCCAACGGCTACGACGACGCGGCGTATGGGGCCGGCAGCCCCGTCGCGCAGCCCCCGGAGTTGGCCGCCTTGCCGCGGCCGATCCTGGGCTACGTGGGGCTGATCAGCGTGCGGCTGGACCTCGCGCTGCTCGATGCGCTGGCTGCCGCACATCCCGAGTGGACGCTGGTGCTGATGGGCACGGTCTACCGGCAGGGGTGCGGGGATGCACTCGACCGGCTCGTGGGTCGGGCAAATGTGCATCTCTTGCCTGCCGTGCCGGGCAGCCAGGTGGCCGATTACGTGCGGTCGTTTGACCTGGGCCTGCTGCCCTACCGCGTGACGCAGGAGACGGTGCACGCCAGCCCGCTCAAGCTGTACGAGTACCTGGGAGCAGGGCTGCCTGTGGTGGCCGCGGACGTGCCCGGTGCGCAGGAGTTTGCGGCGGTTGTCGACATTGCGCGGACGCCGGAGGAGTGGGTGGACGTCATCGCGCGCCGGCTTGCGGATGACGGCCCGGAACGGCGGGAGACCAGGCACGCGGCGGTCGCACCGCACACCTGGGATGCCCGCGTCCGGACCCTGTCCGGATATTTGGCGAATGCATTGGAGTCGTCGTGAAGGTCGCGATGATCCTCCGCCCGGATGCGGATCGCGTGTTCGGCGGAGATACGGTGGTGATGACGCAGCTCAGCGCCGCTCTGCGGGCCTTGGGCGTCGATGTGGTGCTCGGCCGGGAAGACGAGATGCCGCCCGCGAGCGAATTCGACCTGGCACACCTCTTCGATGTCACGCCGCCGGATCACGCCCGGCGCATGGCCGCCTGGGCAAGGGCCGGCGGGATTCCCATCGTCTACTCGCCGCTGTATCACAACGACTTCCGGGGCTTGTTCAGCCGGGCCATTGCCCGCGTGCCGCGGTGGAAGAGCCTGGTCCGGGCTTTGGGTCGCGAGCGTGCGTGGCAGATCTATCGGGCCTGGCAGACTGCGCGCCTGCCGTTGCAGCCTTCCTGGCGCATGATGCGCGCGGCGATCCTGTCAGCGGATGTGATTGCCACGACCAGCCGGTGGGAGAATGGCTTCGTGGCCGGCCATTTCCGCCTTCCTGCGCAGGTTCGCTCGCAGATGCGCCTGAGCCGTTTCGGCGTCGACACGGGCCTCTATGGCCGCAACTATGCGGAGGAAGAACTCGCCGCCTTCCGGGCCAGGTACGATCTTGCGCCTGCCTACGTTGTCGAAGTCGCGCGGATCGAATCCAAGAAGGGCCAGTTGGCCCTTATCGAGGCGTTGTGGCACGATCCGATTGATCTGGTGTTCGTCGGTTCCGTGTCGCCCCATTTCGAGCCGGATTACGCCGAGCGATGCCGTGAAGCGGGCCAAAGGCGGGGTCGCGTTCGCTTCCTGGGATGGCTGCCGAAGGCCGAGCTGCCGCTGGCCTACGCCGCGGCCGGCGCACATGTGTTGCCCAGTTGGTTTGAGCTGCCTGGGCTTGTCAGCATCGAGGCCGGCGCGAGCGGGACGCGGATCGTATCGACGCAGATCTCGCCGCTGTCCGAGATGCTGGGCGATCAGGCCTCGTATTGCGATCCCTACGATCCGGAATCGATCCGGACCGCGGTCCTGTCCGCGCTGGAGAGGCCGGTTCCGCCCGGCCTGCGCGAGATGCTTCTCGCCCGGTTCGGCTGGGATGAAGCGGCCAGGGTTAACCTGACGTTGTACGAAAGCATCCTGCAGGCGCGGTAAGCCAGCATGGCCGGATGTCACGGGTGGTGAAGATGGAAAGAACTTTCGGAACTTACTGGTCAGTGCTCAAGAGACGGTTTTGGGTGATCCTCCTGCTCGTCGCTGCGACGATGGCGGTCGTCCTGATTCGGGCTGCGCTCACCCCGCCAACGTATCGTTCATCGATGCGGCTCCAGATCATACCGCTGGAGCCCGGAGAGGTCACGCTGTACACCCGAATGGATACCGTGTCATCTTCGGACACGATCAGCTACATCTACTTCGACTTCTCGGAGCTGCTGAAGACCCCGCGCATGGCGCAACTCACGCTGGCCGACACGGGCCTCGAGCTCTCCATCGATGAGTTTCTGCGCGGCCTCAGCGTCGAACGCGATCCGATCGGTGATCTGATGTCCGTCTCCGTGAGTGCTGCGTCTCCCGAGGTGGCGGAACTTCTCCTGCAGCGGCATGTCGACATCGCACTGGAGGCGTTTCGGTCCAAGCGTGCGTTGCCCACCGAGACATCGAGCAGGTTCCTTGAGACGGAGCTGGCCCAGGCCGAGAAGGATCTGGAGGCCGCGCGATCTGCCGTCCTCCGCTTCAAGCTGGCGAACCGGATCGAATCACTGGATCGCACGTTGGCGGCTGAGGAGCAGGCGATTCGTGACCTGAACGGCGCGCAGCAGGCGAGCGAGATCGAGTCGAAGCGCCTGCAGGCAGTGATCGGCGTGCTGGAGGCGCAGCTCAAAGATGCAGAAGCGGCTGTCGCTGCGGAGGCTGATAGCGCGGCTGCCGCGGGCGCGGCCAGGCTCGTTCAGGACCTGCGGCAGCAGATCGGCCTTCGCCGGGTGGACGCTGCCAGCCGGCAGGCGGAAGCTGAGGCGGTCCTCCCACTGATTGCGAAGCGAGAGGCGAACCTGGCATCCCTCATCACGCTGAACGGCCAGTACGAGGCGTTGCGGGAGGTCGTGCAGGAGAAGCTCGATACGAGAAATTTCCTCCAGGCTAAGGCCCGTGAAGCACGCCTCAAGGAGAACCAGACCCGGAGTGTCGGGTATCTCTCCGCCATCAGTGCGCCGACGACTCCGGGCAGCCAGTTGCCCACGCAGACCGTGCGCACGGCGCTCCTGGGAGCGTTGCTCAGCATCGTTGCCGGCATCATTCTGGTCTATCTGCTGGAGTTCATCGAGCGCGCGCTGCGCCACCCTCCGGCTGCGGCGCCCCACGCTCAAGAGCGTGAGGCCTGAGTCCGACGAGGCAAGCGATGCCAGACGTAGCAGCGACGATCGACGCGACGGAAGAGCGACGTTCGAACCATCCCACCGGACGATTGCCGGCGGGGCGGGGCGATCGTCTCATCGCGCCGATGGTCAATCTGCTCGGCGTGGTCCTGGTTGGGCTCGTCGCGCTCTACCTGGGCGGCGCACTGCACGCCGAAGTGACGGAACGCGCGGTCGCGCTGGCCGGCCTGGGCGCAGCGGTCCTGGTGCTCATCGCCGCGCCCGACCTCGGGCTGCTGTTCTGGATGTTGCTGGCGCCGTTCGGCACCCTGTTCAACCTCGCGCAGGGAAGCGGGCTGCCGGATCTGAGCCTGAACCGCATCGCATCGGCAGTCCTGGTGTGGGTACTGATCGCGCAGGTTGCCTCCGGGAGGCGCAAACTTGCGCGGCTGACCGCGGTTGAGGGATGGGGCATTCTGTTCGTCCTGGCGCTGATCGTGTCGATCGGTACGTCGCGCCTGGGGTGGATCTGGGGCATCCAGGTCGTCTTCGACGCGGTCGTGGTGCCGCTCTTGTGCTTCTACCTCGCGCGCAACCTGTTCACCGACCGCCGCCAGCTGGTTTGGCTGGCAGTGCTGCTTGCGGTGCTTGGAGCGACCCTCGGCATCATCACCGTGCGCGAACAGCTGACCAATCAGGCCATCCTGTCGCCGCTGCCCTACCGCATGTCCTATGGCCAGCACTCGATCAAGGTGACCAGCCTGTTCGGCGCGCCGGCGGCCATGGCGATGACGCTGGCCGTGACCCTGCCCATCGTCTTTGTGGCTGCGACGCGCAGCAGCCGGCTTGGCGCACGCCTGGGCTGGCTGGCCGCCCTGCTGGCGATCGGGGGCGGCCTGATCGCGACTTACGTACGGGCCGGCTGGCTGGCGGCGGTCGCGGGCATCGTCGTGGTCGTGCTCCTGAGTCGCCGCGCACGCCCCGCCGGGTTGCTGCTGCTGCTTATCGTGCTCTTCGCTGCCCTCATCTTTTCCGGCGGGCTGGCGGATACGCAGGCCATCGAGGAGAGACTGCAGTCCGAGGGATCGATCATCTATCGTCTGCAGGCTCTCAGCACCGGTCTTGACATCGCGGCTGAGTCGCCATGGTGGGGCCTGGGGCTCGATAATTACAGCGACGCTGCCGCCGCTGCCGGGTGGCAGCCGCGGCGGTCGAACGCGACCCTGGCGATCGCGCCGCACAACATGTTCATCTACGTGCTGACGTCCGCAGGCATCGTTGCGCTGGTTCCGTTTGTGGCGCAGCTGGTTGCGGCCGGATGGCGGGGCTGGCGCACGTTGCGACGATCTCACAGGGATGGCGCGGTTGACCGCGCGACGGGGGCGGGCGACGGTGACTGGGCGGCGGCGGCGATCGCGATGCTGGTCGGCTATGCCCTGGTCATCAGCACGTTTGATTCCATCACGGCGCAATTCGCGACGATACTTTTCTGGATGAGCCTGGGTGCGCTCTTCGGGGCGACCGGCAGGAGACCGCTCGATAGGCAGGGTCCCAGGCACGCGTTGCAGAGGGCCGTGCATGAAGAGGAGAAACACTAATGTTGAATGCTGCGGTAATCGGAGTCGGTTCCATGGGCCGCAATCACTCGCGCGTCTTCGCGCAGCTGCCCGATGTGAACCTGGCAGCTGTGGCGGACGCCGACAACGAGACTGGCAACGCAGTTGCGCGTACGTACAAGGCAAATGCATATCAGGACTATCGCGAGATGTTGGCGCGCGAGCATCTTGATATCATATCCATCGCCGTTCCAACGCGCCTGCATGCTGAGGTGGCGCTCGACGCCATCGGCCATGGGGCTCACGTGTTCATCGAAAAACCGCTGGCGTTCACGGTGCCCGAATGTCGCAGCATGATCGAGGCGGCCCACGCCGCGGGCGTGCGCCTGGGTGTGGGACACATCGAGCGCTTCAATCCCGCGATCCTCGAGCTCAAGCGCCGCCTGGTGGCCGGAGAGCTGGGACGCGTCTTTCAAATACGCTCGCGACGGGTGGGACCCTTCCCGAGCCGCATTGCCGACGTCGGCGTTGTCTTCGACCTGGCCACCCACGAGCTCAACATCATGGAGTACCTGATCGGCTCGCCCATCCGGAATCTCTATGCCGAGACAGAGCAGGAGATCCATGGCAGCCACGAAGACCTGCTCTCCGGCCTGCTGAAGTTCGATAACGGCGCGGTCGGCGTCCTGGACATCAATTGGCTGACGCCCACGAAGATCCGAGAGTTGTCCATGATCGGCGAGCGGGGCATGTTCCACGTCAACTATCTGAGCCAGGAGCTCTACTTCTACGAGAATAACTACGCCAATGGCTGGGAGGGCATGGTGGCCCTGATGGGGGTGAGCGAGGGCCGCATCACCAAGTACGAGATTCGCAAGCGCGAGCCATTGGTCGAGGAGCTTGAGGAGTTCGTCGTCGCGGTGCGGAGCGGCCATGATTCGTTGGTCAGCGGCGAGGAGGGCATGCGTGCGGTCTACCTGGCGGAGAAGATGGTCCAGTCGGGGCTCAGCCACACGATCCTGAACGTCAACGGTGTTCCCAGCGCATGAGGGTGGCGCTCGTCGGTCCCTATCCTGCCCAGTCGCCCCGTTCTCCGAGTGGGGACGGCGTGCTTGCTTCCGCGAGCCCGGCGGGCGGCGTCGATGCGGTGGTCCTCGCGTTGGCGCGCGGGCTCGTGCAGCGCGGTGGGCTGACGCTGAGCGTCATCACGGCCGTCCCTGGGCTTCAGGAGACGAAGTCCCTGGAGGGCGAGGGTTACAGGGTCTACTGCGTTCCCCGGCCGCGCGGCGGGCGGCTCACAGGCCAACGGCAGGTCGTGCGCAACCTGTGCTCACAGATCGATGCGGTGGCGCCCGACATCGTCCATGCGCACATCGCCGGCGTCTACGGCCGCGCTGCGCTCGACAGCGGGCGGGCAGCCGTCGTGACGCTGCACGGGATCATCTATCGGGAGATGCAGCAGGCCTGGGCTACTTCGTCGTGGCCGGCGCGCCTGCGCTGGCTCGCCGATGCGCGGCTCGAGCGGAACGTCGTGCGGCAGGCCCGCGATATCGTCGCCATCAGCCCCTACGTCCTGACCCAGGTCCGCGTTCAGAGCGGCGCGCAGTTCCACCTCATCGAGAACCCCGTGGATGACCGTTTCTTTGCCGACGTACCGCCGCCACCGGAGACCGACCGGCTGTTGTGCGTGGCGCGGGTCATTCCCCGCAAGGGCATCCTGGCGCTGATCGAGGCGTTTGTCGGGATACGGCGCGTCCGGCAGAACGCGACCCTGGACATCGTCGGTGAGATGGATAGCCATCCCGGCTACGTTGCCGAATGTCGGGAGCGGGCTCGGGCGTTGGGCGTCGACGGCGCGGTCACGTTTGCCGGTGCGCTGCCCATCGACCAGGTGCGCGCACAGTGCGCAGCCTGCGATCTCTTCGTGCTCGCGAGCGAGCAGGAGACCGCGCCCGTGAGCATCGCGGAAGCCATGGCGATGGGGCGGGCGGTGGTTGCCACGGATGTCGGCGGATGCAGCGCGATGGTCGCTGAAGGTGTCACGGGCCGCATCGTGCCGCCCAGGGATCCCCGGGCGTTTGCAGACGCGGTGCTGGCGCTGCTGAGCGACCGCGCGCTCTGCGCGGCCATGGGGCAGGCGGCCAGGCGGGCCGCCCAGGAGCGCTTCGCGTTGCGTTCCGTTGCGGATGCCACCGCGGGCCTCTATGGGGCGATCATGGACCGCAACGATCAGGAGCGGGAAATGCGACGCACAAGCGATCGGGGTGTACATTGAGCGCCGGCCGCCCGTTGCACGTCGCCATCGTCGGCGCCTATCCCCTCCAGCCTGAGATCCTTTCCGGTGGCATCCGTGCGGTGACCTACCAGCTGGTGGAGGGGCTGCGCCGGTTGCCGGATGTCCGGGTGACGGTCATCCATTGCCACCCGGATGTCGCGCAGGACCGCTGCGAGCGGGCAGAGAACGTCACCGTGCATTATCTCGCGCAGCCCCGGCGTCGCGTCGTGCCGAACATGATCACCGGCGTGCGGCGCATTGCACGCCTGCTGCGGGAGTTGCAGCCGGACGTGGTCAACGCGCACGGTCACAGCTTTGCCGTGGCCGCGATGGACGCCGGGTACGTGGGCCCTCGGAGCCCGATCTGGACCATCCATGGCGTGATCAGGGAGGAGGCGCGTTACAACCCGGGCCTGTTCAACCGCCTGGCCTACAGCCTGGCGGGCCATTACGAACGCCGGGCCCTGGCGCGGGTGCGGGAGATCACGGCCATCAGCCCCTACATTCGCGACCGGTTTGCCGCGCGCACTGCGGCGCGGTGGCACCTCGTCGAGAACCCCGCACCCGAGGAGATGTTCGCCCTGGCGCGCCGGCCGGTTCCCGGGCGCCTGCTCCTGGCTGCCTCGGTGACACCGCGCAAGGACCTCCTGACAGCGGTGCGCGGCGTGGCGATCGCAAGCCGTGATCTGCCCTCGCTGCACCTTCAGGTTGCAGGCCGCACTGATGACGCTGACTACGTCGGCAAGGTGCGCGCTGCCTGCCGCGAGCTGGGGGTCGAGGATCGGGTCGAATTCCTGGGACTGCAGAATCGCGACCAGATGCGGCAGCTGTACCGTGAAGCACAACTGGTCATCCTCTCCTCCCAGGAGGAAGTATCGCCGATGTCGGCGATCGAGGCCCTGGCCGCGGGGATTCCGGTCGTGACGACACGCGCGGGCGGCGCGGGGTACATCGTGGAGGACGGGCGGACGGGGCGGGTCGTCGATGTGGGCGATGCTGAGGCGCTGGGCGGGGCCATGGTGCAGGTGCTGTCCGACCCTGAGCTGTATGTCGCCTTGGGGCGCGCCGCCAAGATCGCGGCTGCTGAGCGCTTCCATCCGAGGCGCGTCGCCGAACGATACCTGGAGGTATACCGGCTGGTATGGGAAACAGCCTCTCAGAGCAGTCCGTCGTGATGGACGCCGATCAGCGCGCCCTGCGCATCCTGACCGTGACGAACATGTATCCGACCCCGAAGCATCCCATGTTGGGCATCTTTGTCGCGGAGCAGGTGGCGTCACTGCGCCGCCGCGGGCTCGACGTGGACGTGCTCTTCGTCAACGGCAAGGAAGAGGGCAAGCTGGCCTACGCGCGCGGCTTCGGCCGGGTGCGCCGGGCGGTCGCTGCGCGGCCTTACGATCTGATTCACGCCCACTACGTCTTCTCCGGCATCATGGCGCTGGGGCAGACACTGATGCCGTTCAGCCGGGCGCGGCTGCCCATCGTGCTGACGCAGCACGGGATCGAGACGCAGCGCGGCTGGACCGCGCCGCTGTCTCGCTGGACCAGCCGCCGGGTCGACCGGACCATCGCGACCTCGGCTCGCGTGCAGGAGGCCCTGGGACTGCCGGGGGTGGACGTGGCGCCTTGCGGCGTCGACACCGGGCTGTTCGCGCCGATGCCCCAGGCCGATGCCCGGGCCGCGCTGGGCCTGCCGCAGGACGCAAAGCTCGTGCTCTTCGTCGGGATGCGCCGGCCCGAGAAGCGTCTCGACCTGGCCGAGGCAGCCGTGGCCGAGGTCCAGGCGCGGCAGGCATTGGGTCAGGTGCCTGAGGGCTCGTCTCCCGGCGTCGTGCAGGATGTGCGGCTGGTGGTGGCGCACAACGAGCCTCACGAACGCATCCCGTTGTACATGAACGCCTGCGATGTCCTGATCCTTGCCTCCGACGGGGAAGGATCGCCGATGGTGATCAAGGAGGCGATGGCGTGTGGCCTGCCGATCGTGTCGGTGGATGTCGGCGACGTTGCCGCCGTGATCGGCGGCACGGACGGCTGTTACGTCGTTGACCGCGAGGTGCCCGCATTGGCGGATGGACTGATTTCGGCACTCCACTTCGGGCGGCGCACGGCCGGACGGGCAGCCATCATGCCCCTTTCGCTCGACGCCATCGCGGCGCGCATCGAGGAAATCTATCGCGACGTGCTCGCGAGTCGCTGAGGAATGGTTGCGTTGCGAATCTGTATTGCCGCCAATCTGATGTATCCCAGCCAGCCTCGCCTGAGGCGGATGGCTGAAGCGCTGGTCGATCACGGGCACTCGGTCGATATCCTGTGCCTGCGCGCGCCAGGCCAGCAGCCTGAAGAGGTCTACAACGGGGTGAGCGTGGTGCGCCTGCCCGTGCCGCATTACCAGGGCGGACGCGGGGCCGCGTACCTGCGCGAGTATGCCACCTTCTTCACCAGGGTCTCGGCTGAGCTGTGGCGCAGGCACCGGCGCAAGCCCTACGACCTGGTGCAGACGCCCAACCCGCCCGACGCGCTGGCATTCAGCTCGCTGCCGCTCAAGCTACGCGGGATTCCGTTGATCCTGGATCTGCGCGAGCTGACGCCCGAGTTGTTCATCTCCCGGTTCGGCCTCGGCGCCAACAGCGGCTTCGTTCGCCTGCTGAGGCTGCAGGAGCGGCTGTCGTGCGCCTATGCCGACGCGGTGCTGATCCTGCACGAGCGCCATCGCCGCATCATGGCCGGCCGGGGGGTCCGAAATGATAAGATGACGCAGGTGATGAACTGCCCCGACGAGCGCCTCTTCGACCCGGCCAGGGTGCCGCCGCGGCGGGCGCCCGATGGTCGTTTCGTCGTCGTCCATAACGGCGGGATCTTCCGCCGCTATGGCATCGACCTGTTGGTGGAGAGCGTGGCGCGCGTGCGCGATGAGATCCCCGGCATCGAGCTGCACCTGTACGGCACCGGCGACTTCGAGCAGGAGGTGCGCCGGCAGGCCGCCGACCTGGGCCTGGCGGGGGTCGTTCACTTTCACGGTCACCAGCCGCTGGAGACGATGCCTGCGGCGATCGCGGCAGCAGATGTCGGGGTGGTTCCCATGCGCCGCGACGTGTTCACCGATTGCGTGTTGTCCACCAAGCTGCTAGAATATGTGGCTCTGGGCGTGCCGGCCATCAGTTCGCGCACGCTCACCAACGCCGATTACTTCGACGACAGCATGGTCGCCTTCTTCGACTCAGACGATGCATCGGCACTGGCGCAGAGGCTTCTGGAGACCTATCGAGACCCGCAGGCCAGCCAGGCGCGGGCCGCACGCGCCAGGACCTTCACGGAGCAGAACAACTGGCGCACTGAGAGCGAGCGCCACCGGCTGTTGATCGAGCAGTTGGTCCAGCGCCGAAAGAAGTCAAAGCAATGATACGCATCCATCCCACGGCCGACGTCTCGCCCAATGCGACGATCGGCGATGGCACGGCCATCTGGCATCAGTGCCAGGTGCGCGAGGGCGTTCAGATCGGGGATCAGTGCATCCTGGGGAAGAACGTCTACGTTGATTTCGGTGTTCACATCGGGCATCGTGTCAAGATCCAAAACAACTGCTCGGTCTACCACGGCGTGACGCTGGAGGACGGCGTGTTCCTCGGGCCGCACGTTGTGCTGACGAACGACCGTTACCCGCGGGCGATCAACCCTGACGGCTCGCTGAAGGGCGACGCGGATTGGGAGGTCGGCCCGATACGGATCTGCTACGGTGCATCGATCGGCGCGCGTTCGGTGGTCCTGCCGGGCGTCACGGTTGGGCGCTTCGCACTCGTCGGTGCTGGCGCAGTCGTCACGCGGGATGTTCCTCCGCACGGCATCGTCGTCGGATCGCCCGCACGATTGATCGGCTACGCCTGCGCCTGTGGACGGCGCCTGGAGCCGGTCGGCGATGGGCTGGCCTGCGCGGCCTGTGGACGACAGTATGCCGATCCGCCCCTACAGGACGTCTTTATGACAAAATGATCACGCGAAACCCAAGGCGTCTTCATGCGTTTTCTAGATTCGGCCGGTAATGTAATTATCTGGAGTCTTTTTCCGTGAAACCTGCCACAACCGCCTGCCTGGGCCACCGTGCTTAGGCTCAACATGCAGAAACACTCTCACCCAGGAGCGTAAGTCAACATGAAACGAACACTGACAGCAGGCATGGGCATCGTGCTGATCGCCGTGCTGCTCGCGACGGCCCTGCCCTTCGTGCCTCGCAGCAGTCACGCACAGGAGATGGCACCTGCCAACGGCTCTGATGGCGCGGCCCCCGAAGGTGCTGCGCCCGACACGATCACCACCGGTAATCCTCATCCCGGCATCTACTTCATCGATGGCGGCGCGGTGGAGATGGATCCGGCGGTCTTTCCCGTTGATGGCGTCGTCCGCTTCTACAACTGGCAGACCCTGAACCCCTCCAGTGGGTCGTATAACTGGGGCGAGCTCGATGCCACCATTGCCGGGCGCAAGGCCCAGGGACTCGAAACCGGCATCATGCTGGATACCTACGGCGGTGTGGGCTCAGGTGACATCCGCAAGGTGCCCGACTTCGTCATCCTGCAGCCCAATTCGGTCGTTCCCGCCACCAACGCATCGGACAGCTCTCCAAACTACGCCAGCTACTGGCGTAGGGGGAGCTACAATGCCGATTTCAACTGGTCGAACATCACGTACGGCTGGGAATTGGAAGGGGCCGCGAGCATCACCACCGCGCCTGTCGGCTCGACCGGCAATGCCGGTCGCCTGGGCGGCCTCGACAATGCAACCGGCCGCCTGACGCACTCTCCCGAGCGGATCCCGGCGATGCCGGCCAGCGTCGGGGGTATCACGGCTTACATCGACGTGTCCGTCTACATCGAGACGACCGACGTGAACCCGAACGACCACCTGTACCTCGAGCTGTGGGAAACCAAGAACAACGTCCAGATCGGATCGGTCCGCCTCGACATCAACAACCTGAGCCATCCGCCCGACACGTGGAAGACCTACACCCTGGATGTCAGCTCGGTCGCGCACGGCACGAGCCCGCGGGTCACCTTCCGCGTGGTGAACGATGGCGCCAACCCCACGACATTCTGGGTCGACAATATCGGGCTCTACGTGCGCCACCTGATCCCGAACTACGAAAGCGCGGCCTACAGGGACGCGTACAAGACGTTCATCCAGGCGTTGGGCGACCGTTACAAGCTGAACCCCGATCTCGAGTTCATCGCCATGGGCACCGGCCTGTTCGGCGAGAATCAGCCGACGGACGATGCGTTCGACCATGTGGTCTTCAACGCTGGACTCACCGGCACCGATTGGGTGAACTACGTCAACGAGGTCAGCAGCAAGTACGCATCAGCATTCAGGATCACGGGGCTCGGTCTCGCGCGCAGTGTGTTGATCCAGTATGCGCCCACCTACAAGTCGGCGACGGAGCGGAAGACCACGACCGACTACGCTGCGGACCTCGGCGTCGGCCTGTCGTCGAACTTCCTTGCACCCGACTACATCGCCGCGTATCGCCTGGACGGGATAGGCGCGTACGATCCGATCGAGGCCCATTGGAAGGACGTGCCGGTGATGTTCGAGTCGTACAAGCTCGACCTGTGCTCGCCCATGCTGACCTTCTGGGCCGTGGCAAGCGGGCTGGACAAGCACGTGGACTACCTGCGGGTCGATCCGCTGTTGCTGCGCGATAGTGACGGCAGTCCTTCGCTGGACGTCACGTACTTCGAATGGGCTCGGGAGTACATCGGCCAGAGCGCCCAGAGCACGCCGCGGGTGTTCACGTTGATGCGCGAGCATCGCAATCCGACCCGGTCGAATTGCCGGGGCACCTATGAAAAGGATCGGGATTACGGTCTCAATTACCTGTCGCCCAGCGCAGGATACAGCAACTGGCCGCAGCTCGGCAACTACAACTTCTTCCTGTGGCAGGATGACAGCATCGCCGGCGGTCGCACGGTGCCTGAGACCAACGACCCGGGCGCGGACAGCCGATATGCCAGGGATCCGTGGACGGGCACGGCATGGACGAGCGCCGGGCTCGGCAACTGCCCGACCAACAAGAGCTACGACACAGACCTGTTCCCTGCCGGTTATCCGTGCAACCTGACGCCCTACAACCCGGATCTGCCGGCCATCGAGGGCCAGGGCACCACTTACCAGACGTGGTACAATCCCGACCTGTGGCAGGACGTGAACGGGGACGGCGTGATGGGCGGCACCGAAGCCTACGTCGTTCGCAGGACCGATCAGAATGAGGACCCGGCCAAGAACAATCCGTACATGTTCTTCCGCGTCTCACCCGACTACATGAGCGGCTCGCAGGTCTACCGCGCGACGATCACCGTCAAGTACTTCGATATCGGGACCGACAGCTGGTCGCTCAAGTACAGCAGTTCGACGGGCGAGAAGGTGGCCGGCACGGTTACCAAGACGGGCACCAAGCAGCTCAAGACCAAGACCTTCGTCGTGAACGATGCGAAGTTCGCCAAGAGCCTGACCGGGGCAACCGACTTCTACCTGGACAGCCGGAACCCGGCCACCGACGCGAACGACGGCAACGAGTGGATTCACATGGTTGAGGTCGAGAAGGGCGACCCGATGACTGAGCCTACGCCTACGCCTACGTCGACGCCTACGGCGACCGCGACACCGACCCAGACGCCGACGCCGACCCAGACGCCGACCGCGACGCCGACGGCCACGCCTGAGACGCCGACGCCATCCGTCAACCGGACCTACCTGCCGCTGATCCTGCGCTGAGAGCGCGGGCGAACGTTCAGCATTCGCACTGAAACAACCTGCGCGCCTGCCGGTGAAGCTCGTTTCACCGGTGGGCGCGAGGCACGTGTGGCCCTGGCGCCCCCTTGCTTGAGAGCCGGCGAAGTCATGCTCCAGGGCCGGACAGTCACCATGAGATGATCCGTATCGATGTCGGGGAGCGATCATGCCGAATCCACCTGATGGCCATGGGACGGTACAGCGCCGTGACGCGCGAATGAGAAGATGGGACGCTACCCCCTGGGCTGCCCTCGTCTGCCTCGCGTGTCTGCTCGGCCTGCTCGCCCTCCTGCGCTCCGATCTCGCACTGGCCGCGGCAGCGCCCACCCTCCCCCTCGGCGTTGGGCCGGACGCAACCCCGACGCCCACCGACACGCCTTCATCCCCGCCGATCCTCGGCACGTTAAATGCCGAGCGCGTGTATTGCGGAGGCGTCTACTCGGGGAGCACAGAGGGCAAGGTCAATAACGTCAGCAGTTACAGCTGTCGTCCATGGTGGGATGAAAGCGGCAACGAGGCCGTCTATCGGCTCCAGCTGGAGGTGGCCCAGCCGATCACCGTGACATTGCTCAACGCATCCGCGGATCTCGATCTCTTCCTGCTCCGCTACGCCTACCCGGATTCGTGCCTGGCTGCGGGTGACACGCATCTCAGCTACTCGGCGCAGCCCGGCGTGCACTTCCTGGCAGTGGACGGCTATCGTGGCGCGAGCGGTTTCTACACCTTTCGCATCGATTGTCCGTCCGGTGCACAGGCCACGCCGACGCCGACGCTTACGCCGTCTCCGACACCGACCGCGACGCCGACCGGCACCGCAACGCCGACCGGCACCAGCCTGCCCACCGTCCCACCCATTCCCGTCTACCTGCCCCTGGTGTTGCAGTCGACCGGGGGCACACCCGGCTTTGCGGTGACGCTGACCCTGCAGGACGGGCTGAACGGCTACGCGGGGACCATCGATACCACCCTCAGCAACTGGGAGCGCACCGCGAACTTCGGCGCCGAAAACCGGCTGCTGCTGTTCTACAGCCAGACGCAGGAGAAGCCGACCCAGAAAGCGCCATTGCTGCGCTTCGACCTCGACCTGCTGCCGGCCGGCGCCCAGATTCGGGCCGCCACGCTGAGGCTCTATGTGCCCCTGGCGCCCTCTCACGATCTGCGCGCCAGCGTTCAGGGACTCCTGCGCCCCTGGGATGAGCTCTCGGCAAGTTGGGAGCGAGCAACGGTCGATCAGGCATGGGGCGTGCCCGGCGCTCAGGGCGAAGAGACCGATCGCACGCTGTGGATCAGCGATTCGCAGCACATCGTCGAGGGGTCGCGCTGGTACGAGTTCGATGTCACCCCCCTGGCCCAGGAATGGGGCCGCAACCGTCAATCGAACTACGGGGTGATACTATCGGCTGGACCCGGCGACCTCAACGCCAACGTCGAGACACGATTCATCAGTCGCGAAGGAAGCAGCTCCTGGCGACCGCAGTTCGTCGTCTCCTTCGTGTTGCCCCTGCAATGACCCAATATGTACTTTCTTTCATCTTGAGACGGCTGATGTTACACCGTTCTTTCACACGCGCTTGTTAGGGTATGGCTGCATGGGATCATACACAGAGCGACCTCGTCGACCGGCCGGAGCCCTGGGATGGGATGCACTCCGGGTCGCGAGGGAAAGGCCCCCGCTACATGCTCAACCAACGTTCTGAGGTCTTCGGATGGCACGTCGATCGGCCGCTGCTCGTCGGGCACGGTTCGAGAGACGCTGCGCCCGTTAAGATGGCTTTGTTTCTGATCTTCAAACGCTGCCTCGACGTACTGGTTTCCGTGCTGGCGCTGATCGCACTCGCGCCGCTGATGGCGGCGATCGCCGTCTCGATCAAGCTGGATTCTGCCGGACCCGTTTTCGCGATTCAGAATCGCACCGGACGCGGCGGCCGCACATTCCGGTTCTACAAATTTCGCTCCATGACCAACGGGGTGGACCACACGCAAGAGCACCGCAAGTTCGCTGAGGCTTACATCAATGGCCATGCGCAGCTTGCGTCGATCGACGAGAAGGGCCAGGCCTTCTATAAGCCCGCGTCCAACGGCCACACCGTGACCCGCGTGGGCCGCTGGTTGCGGCGGACCAGCATTGATGAACTGCCACAGTTGCTTAATGTCCTGAAAGGTGATATGAGTCTGGTTGGGCCTCGGCCCACCATGGATTATGAGACTGCGCTATACACCGACCGGCACCGGCAACGCCTGGCCGTCGTGCCAGGGCTGACGGGGTGGGCGCAGATCCATGGGCGAAGCGGACTCAGTTTCGACGAAATCGTCGCCCTGGACATCGAGTACATCGAGCGACGTTCCATCGGTCTTGACCTCAGAGTCCTACTCGCCACGATCCCGGTGGTGCTGAAGGCGGAGCACGCCGGCTGATCGCGTCACAGCCAAACAGGTATCTGTACGCATAGCCAGTCCGGGCAACCAGTACTGGCTTTTTGCGTTTCATGGTTGTCAACTTAGATTGACGGCCAGTCTAAGGATAGCTTCATGGTACTACCTCACCGATTCACGGCCGTGCTGGCCGCGCTGCTGGTTTTTGTCCTTTTGCCGGGTGGCGCACGAGCCACGAATACCGAGGTCATCGCGAATCCGGACGCCATCCCCCCCGGCATTTACGTCTTCCTGGACTACCAGAACTTCGATCCGGTCGAGTACTCGCTCGCCGGAGGCCACATGGTGTGGCAGTGGTTCCGTGTTCAGACAGGCCCCAACACGTTCAACTGGAGCCAGGTCGACAGCTTCGTGGCGACACAGGCCGCCGAGGGCAAGGCTGCTGCGTTGGCCATCAACCCATATGAGGGCGAGTGCTGCGGCGGGCTGGGACTGCCAACCTATCTGAAGACGACCTATCCATCGACGGTCGTCACTTGCTCCGGAACCGAGATACCGAGGTACTGGGATGCGCGCTATAAGGAAGCATTTGCGAAGATGGTTCAGGCCTTCGGCGCGCGCTACAACAACGACCCGCGCGTCGCGTGGGTGGAAATCTCGGTTGGGATCTTCGGCGAGACGTCCCCTGCAGAAGACAAGCACGATGCATGTCTCGAACAGGCGGGGCTGACCAGCGCGATGTGGGTCGATTTCGGCAAGTGGGTCATCGATCGCTATGTGGCGGCGTTTCCGAACAAGCAGTTGTTCCTCCAGTATGCGCCGCGCTTCCTGCTTCGCAGCGAGGTGAAGGCACTGTCGGACTACGCGGCCGCGCGCGGGGCCGGGCTCAAGCACAACGGCCTCAAACCGGACGGCGGCGGCGACGTCTACATCACCGATCCTGCCCTCACCTTCTACAAGGCGGGACAGTACGATCCGATGGCTACGTGGGAGCAGGCGGTGCCGCTTGCGTTCGAGGGTTCTGAGGTCAGCGTCAGCCTGGCAGGGCGCACGAACACCATGTGGGGCATCTACAACGCGCTCGATAAGCACGTCGACCTGCTCAACCTGAGCTACAAGGTCGTGACTGAGCCGGACCGAAAGGACCTTCTCGAGTTCGGTTCCCGCTATCTTGGCAAGACCCCCGCCGACACGCCCAGCGTCTGGGTCGCGCTGCGCGAGACCGAGTACGACTGGTTCCCTGACTACGGCAACTACGAATTTTGGCTATATCAGAACGACGCGGTGCCGGGCGGCAAGACGGTCCCGAAGTCCAACGTGGGCGCTGCGCCCGAGGGCCGGTACACCCGATGGACCGACGAGAACAGCGGCAACGGCAACATGTACTTCGATGTGGACGACGCCTACGTATTCGGTAACGCCAGCCAGGCCACGATCACCGTCACCTACTACGACCAAGGAACCGATGCCTGGGAGCTGCGCTACGACGGCACATCCGATGACAACGCGTTGGCCCGCCGCGTGTACAAGCGCGATACGAAGACCTGGCAGAAGGCGGTGTTCACGTTGCTGGACGCCGAGTTTGTGAACGCCCAGCCGGGTGGCGGCGCGCGGCCCGGCAGCGACTTCCACATCTCCTCGGCCGGAGACGGCAATGAGATCATTCACATGGTGGACGTGGTGGCCGTGCCGGGCGTGCCGAAGACGCTACGCCTCCAGCCCGGCGTCGATGATTACGGCGGGCTGAAGGACACGTACCTTACTTCGTGGTACCCCAGCACCATTAACGGTGAAGATAATCGGTTGTGGGTCGGTTATCCCGATAAGATGTTCTCCCTGCTGCGCTTCGACGTGTCCGCATTGCCCGAGGGCTCGCAGGTGAGCGCGGCTAAGCTGGGGGTCTATCAGTTCGGCGGATCTTCTTCGACGCCCCTGAGGCTGAATCTCGTTGCACACCGGCTGCTTCGGCCGTGGGACCAGGGGGCCGCCACCTGGATGAAGGCCAATGCAACGACAGCGTGGCAACTGCCCGGTGCGATGGGTGCTGCTGACCGGGACGCGACCGTCGCCGGCAGCGTCGAGCTGTATCAGACGGCCGGTTGGGCGGAGATCGATATCACATCGCTCGTCCAGTCGTGGTCCGATGCGCCCGCCTCAAACCACGGCCTGCTGTTAAGAGGCACGACCAGCCAGAATGCGCAGTTCTACTTCCACTCGGGCGAGTATTGGGACGAGCCGATGCGGCCGTGGCTGCAGATCGACTACTACGTGCCGGTGAAGCCGCCGCCGACCAGCACGCCGACACAGACACCGGCATCCACCGCGACGCCCACGCGCACCCCGGCCACGGCCACCCCGACTGCGAGTCGGACCCCGACTGCAAGTCGGACCCCGACTGCCACGGCGACCCTGGCTGCGAGATCGCTGACCAGCCGCCAGGCGCTCATCCCGCCCGCGATCGATGGGAATCCGGTCGAGTGGACCCAGCCCGAGCTCGTTGTCGTCAAGGCCGGGACAGCCGATACAGTGAGGTTCCAGCCGAACCCGAGCACGGGTGACATTTCGGCCGAGGTGCGCAGCTTCTGGGACGCCAACTACCTCTACTTCGCCGCCTCAGTCACTGACGACATCGTCGTGACCGACAGTGATAGTCTCTGGAACGACGACGGCATCGAGTTCGGCATCGACGGCGCCGACGATCAGATCGTCGTGTACGAACTGGATGACGACCATCAGTTCACCGTTTCGGCGGACGGCAGGCTGGCTGATCGCGGCGTTATCCTCACCGGAGAGACGCTTGCCCGGTTCAAGGTTGCCGCGCGCCAGCGCACGGGCGGCTATGATGTCGAGGTCGCCATTCCAGTCGATTATCTGAAGGGCGGCGCCCTGGCGCAGGGAAAGGTGATTGGCTTCACGATCGGCCTGAACGATGACGATGACGGCGGCAACCGGGACAGTGCCAACGATAATCACCTCGTGTGGGAAGGCGCCAGCACCTACAACACACCCGCGGACTACGGCAGGCTGGTGTTGGGCACGCCCGTCGAGCCCCCACCGACGGCAACGGCCACGCCGACGCGAACGCCTACAGCCACGCCGACGGCCACGCCGACCTACACACCGACTGCAACGTCGACCCGTACGCCGACGGCAACGGCTACAGCCACACCGACCTATACGCCGACGCCGACGGCGACGGCTACAGCTACAGCCACACCGACCTATACGCCGACGGCGACGGCTACAGCCACAGCCACACCGACCCACACGCCGACGGCAACGGCTACTGCCACGCCGACCCACACGCCGACGGCAACGGCTACTGCCACGCCGACCTATACGCCGACGGCGACGGCTACAGCCACACCGACCTATACGCCGACGGCGACGGCTACAGCCACACCGACGCACACGCCGACGGCAACGCCCACGGCGACGCCGGCCGGTCGCGTCTGGGGCAGCGTCTGGCTGGACCACAACGGTGACGGCCGGTGGGACGACGGGGAGCCCGGCATGGCTGGCATTCAGCTGACGCTTGCCAGGTTGGACACGGAGGGCTCTGTGGTGCCCGAAGACGTGATCGTGACCACGTCCAGCGCGGAGGATGGGTTCTACGAGTTCGGTGGTCTGCCGACAGGCGGCTACGCGATCGCACTGGGAGAGACGCCTGAGCTTCGGGCAACCACGCTCAGCAAGGTGACGGTGGAACTTGCCCGGCCCGATGCTGCCGTTCAGGTGAGTTTCGGCGTGCGGACATTCCAGGACTCGCGCCTTTACCTGCCACTCATTCTGGTGCGCTGAAGGTGCTGATTTCGATCGTCGCGGGAGTGTGTCGTTGCTGAGGCTGAGACCCGACTGGTACTCTTATCTTCACGCATTGCGGGCCAGAGAAATCGAGGCCATCTTCCAGTCATGCCCTTCGCAATGCTTCACACGGGGGCTGGAGTTGGGTGCAGGGGATGGTTTCCAGAGCAAGCTGCTTGCGCAGTATGCGGCCGCGCTGGTGGTCACCGATTACTCCCCCGATTTCCTGAGCCATCCCGATACGGAGACGATCGCATACCGGGTGTGCGATGCCGAGCGAGTAGGGGAGGTCTTTGCGTCCGGCGAATTCGACCTGATCTACTCCTCCAACATGCTGGAGCATCTGCCGGATGTCTCCGTGGCATTGGCCGGGATGCACAAGATCCTGCGCGACGATGGCATTGCGATCCATGTCATGCCGTCGCCGTTCTGGAAGCTCTGCCAGATGGCCGGCTTCTATCCAAACTTTGTCATCTCGCGCATCGAGCGTTACTTCCTGCGACAGTTCCCACCCTCCGCCGATCCATCACGGACGTGGAACAACAACCCGAAGGTCGAAAGCCGGCGCTACGGCTATCTGCGACGGCTGTTGTGGCCCATCCCTCACGGCGCCGCGACCAGCAACCTGGAGGAGTTCCGGACGTTTCGCGAGGGTTACTGGCGCGCCCGCTTTGCCGAGGCAGGCTTCACCGTTGCACGCGTGATCCGCGGCCCCATCTCCTCGGGATATGGGTTCGGTCTCGACGCAGCCCGGGCGTCGCTGGAGCGACTGGGGCTCGCGTCCGAATACGCCTACGTGGTGGTCAAGAGGGGCTGCTCCAGCCCCTATCTGCGCTACTTCGCCTGAGTCCGCTGCTACCAGTCCAGGTCTTTCTCGAACGCCAGATCGATCAACAGCTGTCCCCAGCGTTCCTTGAACAGCTCCTTGTTGGCGCCGTCCAGGTGGTTCTTCCAGTCGCCCGCCACGCCCTTGCGATAGTGGCTCTTGGGATCCTCCTGGCCTTTGCTGCGCCCTGCGAGCTTGTCGAAGGCCCGCACCTCGATGATGCCTCGGAGGAACTCGTGCGGGATGGCCTTCACGGGCAGCGTGCCCAGGTTGAGGCGACGAAGGCCCCGATTGAGCGCCACCCTGGCGCGATCCCCCAGCGGCGCGGCGCCGGCCGCGTGCATGGGAATCCCGAGAAAGCTCAGGATATTGGTGAATTCGTCCGTTGGCTTGACAGTGAGCACCTCGTATCGCGTTTCGTAGATGTCGGGATGATGATAGTCCCAGTTTGCCAGCGCGTCGAACTCGGCCGTCCGGCGGTCCAGCTCCAGGCGCAGGCCCTCATCGAACGGGACGCTGTTGAGCTGCTCGCGGAACTGCTCGAATTCCTCGCGATAAACCGGGTGTGAGTAGCGGTCGGAGAAATAGGAGGAAACCAAAATGTCGCGCGGATCCCGGATGACGTGAAACCCCTTGAAGGATTGTCCGTCGAGCTGATCGACGATCCCTTGCGTCGCGTTGAGGTGCACCAGGAACCCCCTGGGGTCGTAGCCCTTCGGCAGGCGGTCGTAGCGCGACTCCTCTGCGACCGGCAGGCCCAGCTCACGGCCGATCGAGCGCACGATGGCCAGGGTCCACATGGTGGCGCAGCGATGATGTCCGAAGTATGCATACATTGAACGACGTCCTTTTTCTCTCTGAGATGGCTGAAGATGGTTCACACCATCGTCTTGGCTTTTTTGGGGCCCGACCGCCCCGGTTCCCCTACGGTTGGGTTGCTCCGCCGGCTGCCGGACGCTGCCGCAATCGGATCGCGATCGACGCAGCCGTCACGAGCGCCAGCGCCCCCAGGGAGAGCACCAGCGTCAGGTCCCTGTCCGGCAGGGGGAATCTGGTGCGCAGGTGATGGAAGGTGGAGAGAAACCCTCCGATGACCAGCACGGCCACGAACCACTTCTCCTTGTAGTGCGCCTGAATCACGTTTCCGATCAGGACATAGATGACGACGAACGACGGGGCCAACAGGCGCTCGTCGTAAGCCAGGCCGAACAGCGTGCTGAGGAAGACCAGCGCGACGAAGAGGAGCTCGTACGCTTTGCCCCTGAAGTAGCGGATCGTGTCTTCGAAGAAGACGAACGGCACCAGGCTGAACGGCAGGTACGAGTTGATCAGCAGCCTGGCGACTTTCACGGGCGACAGGATCGAGCCCGAATGGGCCAGGAGCTGTTCGAACAACGGCTTGCCGCACGGCGCGGGAATCACCATCCTCAGCACGATGAAGAGCGCGATCCCCGGCACGATGGCCGCCAACGCCCGCAGCCCCTGGCTGCGGAAGGCCTTCCTCTCCCATAGGTAGACGGCCGCCACAGGAATCATGAGCAGGCCGGTCTCCCTGGTGAGGGCAGCCAGGAAAAACACCAAGCCGAAGACTGCCCAGCGGCCCTGCAGCATGGCCAGGAAGAGGAGGACGATCCAGATCTGCGACAGAAGATCGTTGACCTGGAAGAAGTCCCAGACCGTGGTGCCGAACCACCACCGGTTGAAGGTGTAGAGGATGACGGTGATGACTGCCACGGCCGGCGCCAGGCCGATAACCCGGAAGAAGTGATACGAGAGAAGCACGAGCACGATCGATAACGCGACGGAAAGCGCATAGAAGGCCACCGGATCCGGAACCGGCAGCAGGCCGGCAAGCCACGGCCCCAGCACGCGAAACGCCGCGGGCTGGCAGATGTCGGTGGCAATGGCGGGCGAGGCAGCCGCCATCCTGCGATAGCCGGCCAGGTCCCAGTTCGCATAAGGGGCGATGGTATACTCGATCTGGCCATAAAGGATTACCATGATGACCGTCACGAGAAGGAGAATGGTCAGACGCTTCACTTATCGACCCCTGAGCCGCCGGAGAAATGACGGGGTGTGAGAATTCAGTTGATTGTATCCCAGGAATTCCTCAGAGCCAAAGCGACCAACGCCGTCTTGATTTTAAGAATATAATATGATATTCTTGTCAAATCAATGCTTGGAGTATGCTCCGTGATTCACCGCCTGCAGACCCGTCTTGCCGCTGGGCTGGTTCTCCTGCTCCTGTGTGTGACGCTCGTCGGATGCACGGACATCACGATTCCCCCGCGGCCGTCGCCCATCCCGCCCGATCGCACGCCATCGCCTGACCAGAAGCCGCTGGCGGGACCCGGCATCCCCGGCCTGTACCTGGCCTGGGGCAGCGCCGCGAATGGCGTACCGCCGACGCGCGAGCCCGGAGACCCCGCGGGGCCGGGCAACGAGGTGTTCGGCCTCGACTGCCTCACCTACCTGGGGCCGGGCGGAGATGTGGGCGTGAACGGCGTCTGGGAACGCCAGCAGACGCTCAATTGGAGCTCGGTCGACTATTGCATCAGCGAGGCCGCCAAGCGAACCGTGACGCTCCCCGACGGGGAGGTCATTCCCCAACCGGTCATCCTGACCCTGCCCAGCAGCTACGCGGATGCCGGCAGCCGCTGGTACCAGACCGATGGCCACGGCGCACCGGGCACGGAAGACAACCCCTTCATCCGCCTGCACCTGCCGACCTGGATGCAGAACGACACGTATCGCTTCACCTTCCAGGCGCCCACCGGGCAGTGGTACCAGTCCATCCGGTATGGCGGCGACTTCAAGGCCCGGATGATCGAGTTGATTCAGGCCGCGGGCAAGCGGTATAACGGCCACCCCCAGGTCGCGGCCGTGCGCGTCTACGTCGGCTTCCAGGGTGAGAGCCAGCCCATCGTTCCCTGCCATTCCTACTGGGATGTCTATCCGCCGGAGGGCGGTGACGCGTTCACCTGCAGCGATGTGCCGATCGCCACGCTGCTGGCGCTGCATGAACAGGCCGTGTCGTGCCATAAGTACACCACCTTTGTTCGCGAACTATCCGAGGCGGCGCTCGAGGCCTTTCCGGACACCGCGGTCGTGTCGATGGTCGACTCTGCGCCCTGCAGCACGATCAGCGCCAAGTCGTTCCGCCGATCGCTCTTCGAAGACGCCTGGGCCGGCAAGACCATCGGCATCTCGATGAACAACATCAACGTTGACCGTCCCGACGCTGACGAGCGGCCGGGCAACGTGTTGGCCGCCTGGAACAAGTGGACGTCGGGCCGCATCCTGCGCGGGTGGGGTTACCCGATGCTCTTCGAGTTCGACGCGCACCGCCCGAGCGTGGAGGGGATGTACTGGACCGTGCTCAGCGGCGCGGGCAATGGCGGCAACTTCATCCTGTCCCATCGCACCTGGAACGACAGCTTCTCCGCGCCGATGTGGGAGGTCGTCGACTACTGGCTGGCTTCCGAGCGCCGCGCGTGGCTGGTCTTTCGCGACCGTGAGTATCCCACGTATGACTGGGCGGCGGGCTCCGGCCTGTCCGGCGCGATCGGCGACTGGGGCAAGTACCTGACCCTTCGCAATCCTGACGCGGCGCCGCAGGCCTGTTCGCCTGCGCTGGCCAGGTCCGCGGCAGAGGCCAACGCGGCGGTGGCAGCGGCCGGCTACATCAACATCACGCCGGCCTGCCCCAGCGCACTGCCGACGCCGGCCATCACGCCCGCCGCCACGCCCAGCCCCGGCCCGGACCTGCTCAATCGCCTGCTCGACCGCCAGGCGCGGCGGCTCGATCCGGGCGTGACCCTGGACGTCGCGGTCAGCGGCGACTGGCTGGCGTTCGGGGAGGTGGTGCCGGCCGAGATCAGCGTGGCCTACCTGGACATCGGCCGCGATAGCTTCGATGTGATCCTGCCCGGGGCCCATGGCAGTCCGGCGCGCCACACGGTCACCAAGACGGGCTCGGGCGCCTGGAAGCAGGCCGGCTGGACCGCGGACCTCGTGGTGGGCAACATCCTGGCGCGCGATACCTTCATCCAGATCGCCAACGATGCCGCGGGCCCGGAGTATCTGCACGAGATCCACGTGACGGTGCCCGAGGGGGTGCCGTTCACGCCGACCCCGACGCCCACGCGCACCCCGACCGCGACGCCTACGCGCACGCCTACGCGCACGCCCACTGCGACGCGGACTGCCACCGCGACCTCGACTGCCACGCCCGTGCCGCCCACCGCGACGGCGACCGCGACGCGGACCGCTACCGCGACGGCCACGCCGGTCGCAACTTCGACCGCCACCGCGTCCTCCACTGCGACGTCCGTGCCGGCGACCGCGACACCGGTCGCCACCGCGACGCCCGTGCCGCCGACTGCGACGCCGACCGCAACCGCGACGCCCGTGCCGCCCACCGCGACGGCCACGCCGGGATTGACCCTGGAGGTTGCCACCGCGACCGCGACCCTCCCGGCCGTCATCGTGCCGCCGGACCCCGAGTGCGCGCCTCGGCTGGTCGGCTCCGTGCCGTTGGCCGGACCGCGCGGCCTGGTCAGCGGGGCCGGCGGCTTCTACGCCGGGCTGTTCGAAGGCAGCGCGGTGGCGCTGATCGATGGGCAGCGCACCTCGCCGCTGTGGCAGCAGCCTACCGGCCCGGGCCGGACCAACGGCGTGGCCCAGTGGGGCAACACGCTCATCACGAGCAACCGGGACCAGGGGACCGTGACGATCCACGATGCCGCGACGGGCGCTCAGGTCGCGGTGCTCCCGGTGGGCAGCCTGCCGTGGGGCATCTCGGCGCACGACGGCCGGGCCTACGTCGCCAACTTCGGCGACAACAGCGTCTCGGTGATTGACCTGGTGAGTCGCAATGCGATCGCGACGACGCCCGTCGGCGTCTCGCCCGTGACGTCGGTCGTCGCGGGCGACGTCTACGTGCTGCACCTGAATGGCGCCATCACGCGGCTGGACGCCGCGGGCAAGGTGCTGGGCACGGCCAGCGTGGGCCTGGACCAGACGCGCGGGATCGCGTTCGATGCGATCCGCCAGCGCTTCTACGTCAGCAGCGAGAGCGGCGTCGTCCTGGCGCTCGATGGCGCGTCGCTGGCCACGGCCATGCGCTACACGCTGCCCGGGCCGGCCTACGCGGTGGCAGTGAATGCGGGCACGGGACGGGTGTTCACGGTCGACCCGCACAACGACCGGCTCTACGTGATCGATCCGGACGACGGTGCGGTCATCACGCTGCCGCTGCCGCCGCAGGGTGACGCGCAGGGCGGGCAGGGGCTCGCGGTCTGGGACAATCGCATTGCGGTGGCGAACTACGCGGCCAACAGCGTCTCCTTCTTCGATGATGGCGTGTGCGCCGCACTGCTGACGCCCGTGCCGGAGTCCGCCGGGGCCACGGCCACGTCTACAGCCACGGCCACGCGCGCTGCGCCCACCGCGACCCGCACGCCGTCCGCCACCCCGAGCCAGGCGCCGAGTCGGACTCCAACAAAGACCCCGACACGGACCCCGAGTCCGACCCCGACACAGGCTCCGACCAGGACTCCGACTTGGACCCCGACAGCAAGTCGGACGTCGACGCCAAGTCCCACCGCATCGCCCACGCCCGCGGTCGTCCGGGCCAAGATCGAGATCGTCTGGCCGCACGGCGGCGCGCCGGTCCAGGAAGCGGCGAAGGCGAACATCACGGCCTACCTGCTGGCGGGCGACGGCAGTGGCCCTGCCCGCACCCTGCTGGACAGCGTCCCGTGCGACTGGACGCCGACCGTGAAGTTGTGGAGCGCGCTGAACAACCAGCCTGCGAAGCTGATCGGCGTGGGCCAGAAGCGGATGGAAACGACCGGCGGCCGCTCGTTCCCCGCGTGGGACTTCAACGACGTGGACGTGTCGGCCGCGCGCGATCCGGTCAATAAGCTGACGTTCTTCGCCACGGTGGACGGGGTGACCACCCTGAACAACGTGTGGATCCATGCGGCGGATGCCAGGACGATGTTCCCGCAGCAGGACGTGCCCACGGACGTGACGCGTTTCCGGCCCGCGGCGGTGGACGCACGGATCGAGATCGTGTGGCCCCATGATGACCTGCCCGTGGCGCAGGCCAGGAAGGCCAACGTGACGGCCTACCTGTTCAACGCTGGGACCATGCGGGCGATCGCGCCGGACGGCGCCTGGCAGCCCCTTGTGCGACTGCATTGGAGCCTGAACAACGAGCCCGAGGCCGCGCCCGGCACGGGCGTCGTGGGCGTGCCGCGCACGATGGACGCGGGCAACGGTGTCAAGTTCCTGGCGTGGGACTTCAACGACATCGATGTGAGCCTGGCCAACGATCCGCTGAACCGGCTCACCTTCTGGGTCACGGTGGACGGCATCACGACCTACAGTTCGGTCTGGGCGCACGGCGCGGACGCGCGCACCATCTTCCCCCAGCCCGACGTCCTGAACGCATGTAAGTAAGGGGTGGCCGCGAGGTGTAGGGGCGGGGTCACCCCGCCCCTACGGATGTCCGCGTTACCGCGCGATCTGCATCGCCGGATCGCCCAGCAGGTTGAAGGTGAGGAGGATGTCGCGCACGCCGCCCTGCAAGGGGGGCAGGCTGCGTTGGGCCTGGAGCACCCGGTCGCCCAGCGCGGCCGGCCCCTCCCCCGCCAGCGCATCGGCCAGGCCCAGCGCCAGCAGCCGCTGATCGTTCAACACGGCCGCGCTGCTGGGCACCAGGGCCGCGACCGCACCGCCGCCCGGCCGGCGCAGCAGCGCCTCGCCCAGCGAAACGGTGGCGGGGTGCTCGAAGAATCCGCTCAGGCATGTCACGGTGAAGACGATGGGCAGTCGCTCCGCGTTCTCCAGGCCGCTCACATCGTCGACGCTGAACACCTTCTCCTGCGCCCAGAGCGTGATGCTCCCGTGGCCGAAGTAGCCGATCAGCCCCGTGCCGTCCCGGAATGCGTCCTGCAGTGCGGTCCGCGCGGCGCTGCCATCCTCGTCCACGACCACCTGTTGCGTGCGATATGGAGTGAGCTTCTCCGCAAACGCGCGCGTCTCGTCCGCGAAGCCCGGCTCGTCGTTGTCCGCCACGAGCAGCGCGTCGGTTCGCCAGCTCAGGTCGCCCTCCTGCGCTTCGTACGCCAGCGTCTTCTCCACCATCGCGGCCAGCTGCCCGAGCGTCTGCGCGGGGAGGCGGCCCACCGCCAACGCGGGCAGCGTGGTCGGGCCGTCGTCCGGCAGGGCATACCACACGTCGGACCCGGTCCAGCCCGAAAAGGCCGTGTAGACGCTCTGGGTCGGCACGAGGTTGGCCTCCGTGCCGCCGGCCAGCCCGAGCGGGTCGTAGCTCGCGTCGCCGGCCAGGAGCAGGTAGCGCGGCGCAGGGGGCGTCCACTGACCCATCGCGTGGCGGACGAGCGCCTGGATGGCCGCGGGGTCCGTGCGGCCATGCGTGAACGCGTCGTAGACCTGCTCCACGTCCATCACCGCGACGCGCAGCCCCTGGGCCGCGCGCGCGGCCACGAGCGGCGCCAGCGCATCGCGGAACTGCGGCACGGTGACGATCAGCAGATCCGCGCCTCCCGGCCAGTCGGGCAAGGTGCTCGTTGCGGGGGGGCGGATGTCGTACGCCGCGCGCACCTCCGGCGCGGCCGCAGCGTCGACCGCGAGGGGATGGTCGATCTCGATCCAGTGCAGCTGCACCGAATCTGCCAGCGCGCCGGTGTCGCCCGGCGCCTCGATGCGCAGCTTGTTCTCCCCGGCCACCAACACCCCCTCCGGGATGGTCGCGGTCACCAGGTGCGGGCCTGCGCCGTCCCACGGGGCATCCGAGACGAACGCATCGTTCAGGAAGATGAGCAGGCGATGGTCGGGATCGACCGGGGCCGACGATTTGGCGATGACGTAGGCGCGCAGCGCGCCCGTGCCGGGAGCGAGGTCCGGCAGGGCCACCGTGAGCTCTAATTTGGCGGGCGCGAACAGCGTCTGCCAGTACCACCGGTCGACGGCGTCGACGGCCATGCTGTCGTACTGCCAGTCTTCCTCCAGGCGGACGGTCGCCGTGATCGCTCCGCCCGCGGCCACGGGCGTCACGGTGGGCGATGGCCGAGGTCCCTCCGGCCCGCCCGACCCCCCGGCGGCCGCGCCGCTACGCAGCCAGTAGACGTTGTGCGGCGTGTAGGCGTCCCGCGCCATGCGCAGGCCCTGAAAACGCAGCACGGGGCTGCGGCCCGTGCCGGCCAGCTCGAAGGGGATCGGCGCGCCACCCGCGGTGAGCGACAGCCTGCCCTCGTCCGCCCCGGCCAGGTCGAAGCCGGCCTCGGCCAGTGCGGCCGCCGTCACCTCGTAGAGGCCGTCCGCGTCCACCACGATCTTCACGGCCTCCATCGCCGGGGGAGGCTGCGGCGCGGTGCATCCCCCGAGCAGGACGAAGCCGGCCGCAAGCGCGAGCAGGCCGCGCCACACGGCAGCAGCAGTAGAGGGACGCGAAACGGAGCACCCTGAGCGGAGTCCGCACGCAGTGCGGGCGAAGTCGAAGGGGCGGAGCGACCGCAGGGAACGCAGTCGAAGGGTGCTCCGCTGGCGCATTCCCACTACGCGGCCCATGCGTCAGCTCCGCCGCGAGCGCATGAAGAGCACCACCGCGGTGATCAGGCCGCCCAGCCCGATGGCCGTGCCGCCCAGGGCGAGGAGCAGTCCGGTGTTGCGGCTGCCCGGCTCGGGCGCCGGCGCGTCCGTTGGCGCGGGCTCTCTGCTCTCCGCTGCGAACACCGCAGGCGTGGCGTCTCTCGCCGGGAGCGGCGTCGCGGTCGCGGGGGGCGACACGGCCAGTCCCGCGACGGTGGCGGCGGTCGGCTGGGACGCGGGCAGCGCGGCCAGGGCGGTGGGCGGGGGGGCGGTCGTTACCTGCGGGGCCGGAGCCGCGGCGGGCGGCGCGGTCGTCGGTGCGGTCACGTTCGCGCCCGGCAGCGGTGTTGCCGGCGGTGCGATGGGCTGCACCGGCTGTACGACAGGCGCCGGCTGCAGGGGCGAGATGACCGGCGTGTTGGTGAACTGCCGCGTCGCGGTCGGCGGCGGCGTGGGCGTAATCGTCGCGCCGCCGGCCGCTGGCGGCTGGGCCGTTGCACCGCCGCTCACGGGGGTGGTGGCGGTCGGGGTGGGAGTGTCGGCCGGCAGGTTCACGCCGGCCGAGGCAATCTTGCTGTACCACCTGCTGGTCGTGTTGGACGCGGTGAGATCTTCGAGCAGGTAGTAGTAACGCACGCTCGGGGTGATGGAAGTGTCCACGTACTCGTAGGTGGCGCCCGACTGCGCGTTGCCCTGCGCGGGCTGCGACGTCATGGGCTGGCCCCAATCCGCGGGCGCGGCTGAGTCGGAGCGATAGATCCGGAACCCGATCGTGTCCTGCTCGGTCGCGGTCTCCCAGGTCAGGCGGATCGTGCCGTCGTCCTGCGCGGTTGCCGTGAAATCCACCAGCGTGACGCTGGCCAGCGCGGACTGCAGCGGGATGAAGAGGCACGCGGCCGCCAGTATCAAGGTTGCCACCGTCGTGAGGAGCCGCTGGGGGCCGCGCGGCCCCCGATCGTGGATGCGTTGTCGTTTGTTCATCTACTGATTCTCACTTATCGGCAGGGCCAGCGCGGGCTCGCCGAACAGGGACATGGTCTGGGTCATGTAGTGCGCGCCGTAGGTCAGGGCGAAGCGCTGCTTGGCGATCAGGAGCGCGGGGCCCAGCTCGCGCACATCTTCGGTGAACATCACGGTGAGCAGGATCTTGCGAAACGCATGCTGGTCCGCGGTGATGCCCAGGCCGGTGGGCGAGAAGGCAGCGATCGATCCGCCGCCCTCCTGCCGGTTCATCGTCTCGGCCATGCCCTGCAGGCTGGGATCAGCATGGGCGAAGTAGCCGTCGAGGCAGTTGAAGGTCATCACCAGGGGCAGCTGGCTGCCGTTGGTCAGGCCAGGCACGTCGGCCGTGGTCCAGATGGACTCATGCGTCCAGTGGTTGATGGCGCCGTGGCCCGTGTACTGAACCATGAACGCCCCCGCCTGCAGCGCAGCCACCAGGTCGGCCCGGGTGGCCGCGACCTGGTCGGCCGAGGGCGGAACCACCGCGCTGCCCGGCAGATAGACCCGCGTGACCGCCAGGTCCGCGGGCGTGAGGCCGGCGACGATCTCATCGCTCACCAGGTGGAAATCGCCGGACGCGTCCGGGTTGTCCGCGACGAAGACCGCGCGGCGCTGCCAGTCCGCGGCCCGCACCGTCTCGTCGTAGGCCAGGATCTTGTCGACCAGGACGCGCGCCTCGTCCGGCGTGCGCGCGGCGAGGCGTCCGATCGCGAGGTCCGGCAGCTTGTCGCCGTCCAGGTCGCCGTAGCGCGCGTCCGCCGGCACCTCGCCCTGCCACGGATCCTCGAAGGCCAGGTAGGGCGGCACGTGGTTGGGCGAGGGCGGATAGAGCGCGGGGTTGTAGCCCTTGAAGTTCCAGTGGCCGTCGCCCAGCAAGGTCAGATACGCGGGCGCGGCGCCCTCCCACTGCGTGCTCGCCCAGGCCAGCATCGCGGGCACGGCCTTGGGGTGATAGATGCCGTGATTGAACTCGTCGTACGCGTCTTGGATGTCGACCACGAGCGCGCGGCGGCCGTGGTCGCGGTGCCAGCCGGCCAGTCGCTCGGCCTGCGGGAGCAGTTCGGCGGAGGTTACGATGACCGAATCCGCGCCGCCCGGCGGGTTGCGCAGGCCGGTGGGCGGGCGCAGCCGCACCGACGCGGGCCGGTTCAGCGCATCGCCGGCCTGCAGCCAGAAGCGGTCGCCGGCCCCGGCCAGGACGCGGAAGCGCACGGGGACGTCGGCGGCGCTGGACGGGCCCGCGCCGCTCGCCGAGCCCGACGCGGCCACCCCGCCTGCGCCGCCGGAAATGAGGGGCAGGAACAGCCGCTGGCGTTCGACAGGTGATCCTGCGACGAGGCGCACCGCGGCGTTGGGATCCGTCACGTCCCAGATCAGGACATCCGAGGCCGGCCATCCGGCCGTGCTGTACTCCTGGATACCTGCGGTCTCGGCGCGGAAGTCAAGCCGGCCCTCGAACGCGCGGAAGAGCCGGCGATAGTCCAGCTCCCAGTAATTGACCATGACGTCGTCCGCATTGACCCCCGGTGCGACCCATGCGCCCACCGCGAGCGTGTTCGTCCCGTGGGACAGGACGCCCGCGGGCACCGGTGCGCTGAACACCTTGCGGATGCGCAGGCCATCCCAGCCCTCGTCCAGCACCGGCACGCCGTTCAGCGCGGCGGTCGTGCGGTGGTCGGGGTTGACGTTCCAGACATAGGCGCGGCTGATCTCCTCCAGGCGCAGCGTGGCGGCCGCGCCGGGTGCGGGGTGGGGCACGGTGGTCGGCAGCGTCGCGGTGACCGCTTGCCCGGGCGTCAGCGACTGGAGACGGGCCCAGAACCAGGTGTCCTCCGTGTCCATGTAGATCGAGTGGAGCGTCCAGATGATGTTGGACTCCTCCGCGCGCACCGTGGTTGCGAAGTCCGCGGGCGGCGTACGGTCGTACTCAGGCGCGGCATCCTGCGTGCTCACGCGCGGGCCCGGTGCACCGCCGATGTCGAGCCAGTAGACGCGCTCGTCCGTGTACTTCTGGTCCATCTCGGGCCCGCGGAACTTCTCGCCGAAGAAGACGATGCGGTCCGCAGGGTCGAACCGGCCGTCCTCCTCGCCCGTCACCTCGACCGCCACGGGCTCGCCCAGGCTGCTCAGCGCGAACGTGCGCGGGTCCACCGTGGCCGGGTCGACCCCCGCCGCGGCCAGATCTGCGGGCGTGACCGCGGTCAGCCCGTCCTGCGTCACCCCGATGCGGACGCGCGTGACGTCCGCTGCGCGGGCGACCTGCGCGGGTACGGAGGGCAGCAGCACGGCGGCGGCCAGCACCACGGCAACCAGGGTCCTGGCTGGGGCCAGGGAGCGATGAGAGGTCGCCCGCCGGCGTGCGGCGTGGCGAGAGAGAAGCGAATGGCGCATGACATTTCCTGACATGTAAGGCAGAGATGGGTCGCGCTGCTGGCCAGCGATCGCGTCGTGCGCGTGAGTATAGCGGTCAGGCGTGGCGCGCGTCAAGTGGTAGTGGCTGAGCGGCGGCGTTCGTCCATGATCTCAGGACGCCGTGGAAGCGGGTTGGTTCCCGTCCCAAAGCGCCCGGCGACGCGGACAAAAAAACGCACGGTGGCTGCCTCATCGGCGGTCCACCGTGCGTCGGTGATCGGGATGCGCGCCTTGCGCTACGCGTTTGCGTTATGCCGTGCGGCGGCGGCTCACGGCCAGGCCCGCGATCACGACCAGCGCCACCGCGCCCAGCCCTGCGTACAGAGGCCAGGTGACGGTCTCGGCAGAGGAGGTGGCCACGGTGACCGCGTTGGGCTTGGTGCCCTCGATGGTGAGTTGTGGCCGGTAGGTTACATTGGTTGAGTATTCCTGGCTGTAGAAAGTGAGCGCTGAGCTCACGGCGCTGCATTGCCCGCTGAAGGCGAGTGCCAGCGTCACCGTTCCGCCGGCCTGCGTCTGGATGTAGTTCTTCAGCTCAGGATCGCTCCCGCCAAAAGTGAACTTGGTACCTAGGAGACTGGTCGCCGGCGGAACTGGGGCAGGCACCGGGATCGTCTGTATCGGCTCAAGCGCATCCGTCACCGGCATGTTGGTCCCGTTCAGGGTCGCCGGATTGAAGTCAGCAACGCCAAAAAGGGATAGTTGAGGCTCGGATTCGAGTTGGATTGCCGTACCGGCAGCAGTCACCACCAGGGTGGCGCTTGAGACTGTCTGGAATTCGCTGGCATCAAACTGGAAGTAGGTGACCTGGCTGTCATTGCAGGAGCCCAGTGAGCCCTCCACCCGCAGCGTGTTTCCAGAAGGGTTGTTGTCCGGCGAGGTCAATTGCACCCACGTGTCGTAGAAAGGTCCCGTAAAAGCGGCCGAGGCCACACCGGCGGTCGTGACCAACAGCACGGCGATAAGCGCAATTCGGCAGTAAGTTTTCATCATTGGATCCTCCTCGTCTTGGTAATCCCGTTACGGCCAGGTGGTGGGGGTGCCGGTGCTCAGGCATGAAACATACGGATAGCCGATCTTCACCGGGAAGTTCGTGCCGGCTGCCTGGCCCTCGTCAGGATCCCAGGTCCAGCTCACGAAGATCTGAGACTCGGCGTCCCAGACCGACACCTGATCCGCGTTGAGCGCTGTCATCAGGTCATCTGCATCCGCAATCGCCGCCTGTTCCAGCGGGATTGAGAACTGATTGATCTTGCAGGTGGCGCCCCGGGTCAGGGTGAATGAGACGGTGTTCGCATCAGGGACATCACCCACAAATGAGATTACCTCGTCCGAGGTGGACTCCAGCAGCAACCAATAGGCCTGGCCGACCTCGAGATCGAAGTCAATGCCAACTCCCATTTCTTCGTCCGGATCCCAAGTCCATGTCTCGTAGACGTTCGCATTGGGCAACCAATGCGCCACCTGCGCGACATTAAGGCCGCCGCCAGCGAGTTGCATCAACCCATCGGCGGTGAAGGTGTAGCCGGCGCTGGTGAACTGGTCCGTGGCATCCAGTGGCATGGCGATCATGTTGAAGTTTCGCGCCGCCATCGGCGCATCCGGCGCGGCGGCCGACACGAACGGCGCGGCAGCGAGGGGCGCGCTCGCGCCGGGCAGTGCCAGCACGGCCAACGCTCCCAGCCCCAGCAACAGGGCAACGGCGAGGACGGTGGTAAGGACTCGGTTCATTGAGCATCCTCCTTAATGGTCGGCCGGCGGCCGACGGTGTGGCCGAGGGCTACTTTGTTGCGCCAGATACGGCAACTGTCCTGTACTGCTGGCTCTACGATCGACGGACTGCGAGCCGGCCGGGACCGTAGGATCGACTGTCAATGCGGCGCATCGCCGCTGCAGACTAGGCAGCAATGATTGCGATGAGGGCTGCAACCTGGTGGCGCAGCCCGGGACGATGCCAGAAGGTGCGTCTGGTCGCGCAAGATCATGGCGTGGGCCCTGCGGAGACGTGACAGCGCCTGGCGCGCGGGCTCCCACAAGTCCGGGCGAGCCTACTTCTTCTCACCCGTGAGGTCGAGCGGATCCGGAATGCCCCAAACCGAACCGGCCCGCACTTCCATGGCCGCCTCGTAGACGATGGCCGGCTCCTCGTACGGCTTGCGCTCCTGCTTTCGCTCCATGTGTTCCTCCTAATGATCGTGATGTCGCCACGTTGGCTGGCGCTGCGCTCCGCCCTAACCCTCGAACGTCAGCAGCCCCCGCTCGATCAGCTCGGTGCAGAACTTCAACGCATCCGACTCCGCGCGCGTCGGGCTGACTGCATACTCGCCGGCGATCACTGCGGCCATCTCGCTGATGGTCCGCTCCCCGTCGGCCAATTCCCAAAGACGGGCCCCAACGCTGTTGAGAACCCGGACTTTGCCCTGTTGGGGATGAATCAGCACTGCCTCATCATCCACTGTGCGACCCGCCACACCGGGCGCCCGGCGTGGGATATCGGTGAGCAACATTTGCCGTTTCCCTCAGGCCCTGGAACCTGCCAGGACCGACCAGAAACCGGCATCCTTGCGAAAGTGCAGCCGCTGCATGCCGGTGCGCTGTACGATCGACCGGCACCGGCCGATCAGCCCCTCCGACAACGCCGGCAGGTCGTTTGCCACCGGTGCATTGGCCAGGAGCTCCGCGGTTGCGGCGGCCAGGCCCATGGGCTCGGCGAAGATAGCGTCGTCCTTGATCAGCTTATAAATGCCGGTGACGAGCCCGCTGGAGGTCTGCCCCCCGCGCTCCACCGTCTCTATGTTCCAGAATGGCGTGCCGTACGCCCGCCAGCCGTCGCCCTCCGGCCTCAGCAGGACCAGGTCGTCGCCCAGGGCCACTGCCTTGCCTGCGGCATGGGAGAGCGCTACGGCGGTCGACTTGCCGCTGCCACTCTGCCCTACGAGCAGGAAGGTGGCGTCGCCAGCCTTCAATGCGGCGCAGTGGACCAGTAATCCACCGTTATGGTATGCGACGACCGCAGCAACGACTCGCAAGAAGTATTCGATTGCCCATGCGGGCTGCGCGCCACGGAAGCTCAGTTCAGCCCGACGGCCTGACAGATGAATCATACCACGGAATTGTGGCCCGTCAAGTAGGTATCGATCACCCAAAAGTGCTATTTTTGTGGCCGGCAGGCCGTCGTTCACTCCTTCGGGCGTCGCGGCCAGATCGATTCGAAGATCAACGTGCAGGTCAGCGCGCAAATCTGCGGGCGCATCTGTGTGCGCCGATGCGCCGTCAGCAGGGCACATGAAGGGTGCGTAACGGTCGGCCAGGGACGCGGCCAACGCAGACGGGTCGACATCGAGTGTCCAATGCCAACGTGCAAGGTGTAGCTGGATCATATCATCTTCTGTTGAAAAGTGCAAGAGTGAGTTTTGCCCGATTCATGTATCCGACTTCGGCCGCGCGCGCAGGCGACCGCCGCGCCACCACAGGGCGAGCACCGCCCCGGCGAGGGCGATCAGCACCGCGGCACGGCGCCAGTCCATGCCGGTGCGCACGCTGATCGGCCCGTGCGTGTTGAGCCGACCGTCCCGCTCGACCTCCTGCAGCTGGTAGTAGTAGGTCACCCCGCTCTGCGCGGTGCGGTCCACGTAGCTGTAGCTCTGGCCGGTCAGCGGGTCGGCCGAGGGCGGGATCAACGCCTCGTTGACCTTGACGTCGAACGGGCCGTCGGGCGAGAGGCCCCGGTACAGGTTGAAGCCGGCCGTGTTCATCTCGGTCTCGGTCTGCCACGTCACGCGCACGGGCGCGCTGCAGCCGCCGGCGAGCAGGACGAGCAGGAGGAGCGCAAGGAGCGTCGCAAGGTTCCGGAGAGAGATCGGGAACACCCGGCTCCTTCGACTGCGTCCGCACTGCGTGCGTACTCCGCTCAGGATGCCTGGCCAGAGTGCCGCATCCCGCGCCCCTCCGCTCACGGCCGGAGTTCCGGACACACCTGACACTGAGCATCCTGAGCGGAGCGACCGTAGGGAGCGCAGTCGAAGGAGCAGCCCTCCGCTCAGGTTGCTGACAATATCAGGGTTGTGTACGCTGTTTCTGCTCAAGGACGCCTCGTGACGGTGGTCAGGGAGCGATGGCCGGACATTCGAAGCGGACATCGGTCGCCAGGGTTTCGCCCGCGCGGCACGCGCCGGCCGCGATCGTAATGGGAACGGCCATCGTGCCGGCCTGCTTGCGGACTTGCAGCCGGTACGGCGCCGCAGCCACGCCGGGCCCCAGCCGGTAGCGCAGTGTTACGATGTGCTGCTCGCCCGGCCGCAGGACGAAGTCGCCGCTGATCACGGTGGTCCCGCGTTCGCCCGGCTCCGACACGGCATCCTGCAGCCCCTCCGCGCTCAACAGGGTGGCGCCGCCCGCGGTGTAGACGCGCAGGAAGTCCCAGTAGCAGCGCTGCGCCAGCCCGTCGTACGTCTCTGCGTAGCGCGGCGCGCGGTCGCACGTGGCCTCCGCGCCGGGCCGGCCCGTGTGGGTGTAGGTGATCGTGAGCGTGGCCTCCGGCCCCCCGATCTCGGGGCTCTCGGCCGCCGCGGCAACCGTGTAATCGAGCGCGGTCTGCACGAGGAGGTTGGCCTTGTTGAACCCCACGTTCGAGTCCACGACGAGGAGGAAGTCCTCCCCCGCCTGCGGACGCACCCCGCCGTCCCAGCCGCGCCCGGCCAGGGCCGCGGCCACCCGGGGCTCATCGATGCTGATCTGCAGGTGCCTCCCCTCGAGCGCCGCGAGGAGGCTGCGCGCCAGCGCGGCCAGGTCGATGTCGGCCCCGCCCTGCACCGCGGCCAGGCTGGCCTTCACCAGCTCGCCCATGAAGTCCTTGCGCTTCTCCCACCAGGCCTCGCCGCCGCCGCCGGTCTCGGGGCCGGCCGTCGCGCCCACGGGCGACTGCCACGCGGCCTTCATCCAGGCGATCGCGTTGTCGCCCGTGACCGGCTCGTTCACGCCCGGCACGGACAGGGGACCCAGCGCGGCCACGAGCAGGCGGACGGCCTCCAGGTCCAGCGCCACCGCGCCGCCGGTCGCCACCCCGCGATCCTGCGCGTAGAGCGCGCGGGCCACCTCGGCCGCCTCCGGGAAGTCGGGCGACCAGTTGCTGTCGCGCAGCAGCCACAGCTCCGCGGCCATGTACTTCGTGAGCGGTGCGGGCGGCGCGGGATGGGGCTGCTCGAAGTTGTCGGCTGCGTAGCTGTCCGCCAGCACCATCTCGACGATGCGGCCGCGATCCACCGTGACGTGGCCCGCGCCGCTGATGAAGCCGCCGGTCGCGCGCAGCTCGTGGTTGTTCTGCGCCAGGAGGAGGTAGGTGGCCGGGCCCTGCGCGCCCAGCAGCGCGGGGGCCAGCTGCACCAGCTCCAGCCCGTCCCCTGCCAGGGGCAGAAGCGGGTCGAGCCGGTCGAGTTGGGCCACGAGGCGGGGTTCGGCGGGGGGCGGGAGCGTCGCGCGAAGCTGTGCCGCGGCCGCCATGTGCTCGCGGGCCTCCGCCAGCCTGGGCGCGGATGCCTCGAGCGCCGCGACGGCCGCGGGCAGCGCATCGAGCCCACCACCGCCGCCCACCTCGTCCGCGATCGGTGCAAGCACCTCGAGCGCGATCGTGCCCGCCCTCGAGAGCTCCACGGCCATGTCGACCAGTTGGGGCGCGGCCACCAGGTCGGGGCCGAAGCGCGGGGCCCAGCCCAGGTGCGGCGCGAGCCGCAGGAAGGGGCCGGCCGCCGCGCGTGCCTCCACCAGGTGCGTCTCGAGGCTCCCGAGGTCGGTGCCCACCCGGCCCAGCGCGTCCAGCGACGGATCGTCGAGCGCGGCCTGCAGCCGGTCCAGGTCGGCCAGCGCGGCGCGGCCGTAGAGCGCCGCGCGGCCCGCGCGCCAGCCCAGCCAGCCGAGCAGCGCGACCAGCGCGACGGCGAACGCAATGATCAGCCACCGCGGGGTGGGTGCGGTCGCTCTTTCGTCCTGCATGCGATCACTCATGGCTTCACGATCACTCACGGCGCCTCAGCATAGCGCACCAATACGTCGCCGGGCGCCTCGCGCAGCCCGGGCAGGTCAAGCGCCAGCTCGTCCGCGCGGTAGAGCGGGCGATCGGCGGCCAGCGCGGGCAGCAGCGCCTCCAGCGCGGGCGGCGGCTCCGGCAGATCCGCGAAGACGTCCGCGTGCGTCTCCCGCAGCGTGGCGCGATACCAGTCGAACCCGAACAGGTTCGCGTTGAGCAGCGCCACGTCGGGGCGCTGGCCCAGGCCGTACACCGCGTACCACAGGGCGAACGTGGTGCGGTCGCCCGCGGACACGATCACCGCGCGGGGCTCCGCCTCGGCCAGCGCGGCGGCGACCCAGTCGCGCGCGGCCGCGTCACGGCTTAGGTCGTGCGTGCGCCAGTTGGCCGCCAGCGATGCGCCCACGAGCAGCAGCGCCAGCAGGGCCACGGCGATGCCCGTCAGGATCTTCCCGCTGCGGCGCACGCCGCCGCGCCCGCGGCCGGCGACGGCCGCCTTGTCAAGGATCCATTCGATGCCCGCCCCCAGTGCGGGCGCCAGTGCGGCCCAGGCCGGCAGCAGGTAGACGTACGAATCGGTCGTATTATAGCCGATTCCCACGATTGTGTAAGCCAGGGCGACGAGCATCGTCACCCGCCACCACGCGTGGCGGTAGACCGGGTCAACCAGGCCGCTCCTTCGACTGCGCTCCCTTCGGTGTGCCAACCTTCGGTTGGCCCTACGCTCAGGATGCTTTGTTTGGGCCACGTGCGCGACGTCCAGCCGCCAGAGTCCGAAGAGGGCGAGGAGGAAGCCCCACGGCCCGCCGAACTGGCGCAGCGCTTCGCTCGCCCAGCCGAGGGTGCGCGCGGGTAGCTCGGCCAGGGGGAGGCCGAAGAGGAGGCCGGCGTACAGGCGCCCCGTTGCCGCCCACCAGAGGCGCGCGGGGGTGGTGGGGTCGCCCCAGTTGACCGGCGGCCGGCCCGCTGCGGCCAGGGGCAGGTAGGCGTACACGGCCAGGCCGAGGAGGAGCGCGGCCGCGAAGAACAGAACGTCGGGGAGGCGCGCATCAAACCGTGTGAACCGAGCGCTGGCGTCCTTCGACTGCGGCCGCCGCCAGCGGCGGCCTCCGCTCAGGATGCCAGCATCCAGCATGCCAGCGTCCTCGCTGCCAGTATCCAGCATGCCAGCGCCCTCGCTGCCAGCATCCAGCATGCCAGCATCCAGCATACCAGCATCCAGCATGCCCGTGCCCTCCGCGCGAAACACGCGCCCGCTCCACCACCACGCGACCAATCCCGGCAGGAGGAGGACGAGTGACACGTGGTTGCCCAGGCCGAGGCCGAGCGCCAGGCCCCCCGCGGCGAGCCACCCTCGGCCCGTGCCTCCCGCGGCGCGCGCGGCGGCCCAGCGCCACGCCAGCCACAGCAGCCCGACCGCGAACAGGGCGTTGAGCGCGTACACCTCGGTCACCGTGGCCTGGCCCCAGACCGCGGGCGACGCGGCCCACGCCAGCGCGGCCAGGCCGGCGGCCACGCGCTGCCTCCCGGTGGGCGGCCGGCCGAGTCCCGCGAGGACCCGCTGCCCCAGGTCAGCCAGCAGGCCGGCCGCGAGCGCGGCCGCGAGCGCGGAGAGCCACGCGCCCGCGCGGGCCGGCTCGCCGCCGTGCAGCGCGATCGCCGCGCGGAGGAGGATCTGGTAGGTGGGGTAGCCGGTCGGGTGCGGCACGCCCCGCGTCAGCGCCGCGGCGAGCAGGTCGCCGCCGTCCGCGCTGCTGTGCGCCCACGTCAGGCCGGGCGCCAGGGTCCATCCGTACAGGAGGAGGGCGGACGCGCCGGCCAACAGGGGGGCAAGCAGGCGGGCCAGGGGCCCCCGGCCTGACGCGATCGGTGCGGTGCGTTGGGGAGTCATGGGCGGGCTACTGAGCTACGCCCGGTGAACCGGGCTGTTTGATGGCGTGAATGCTGCGCTGTCCCAGCTACGCCGCCACTGGTTGGAAACCAGTGGCTGGTAGGCGTAAGTGCGCCGAGGCGCACTGAGTAGTCTGTCGGTTTGACTTCTGTCACCCTGAGCGAAGCGAAGGGTCTCGCCTTCGGTGTCAGAGATGCTTCGGCCTGACCGACCTGGCTGTACGACGCAGGTCAGGAACCCGGCCTCAGCATGACAAGATCCAGACCGACAGAGTATTGAACGGACGGCAGCAAGGCCGCTGTGAACCTGCCTCGGCAGGTTTGCCGTGTAGCAGCCTGCGGGTTTCAACCGCAGGCGTCCTGGCGACCGGTGCCGCCGGATGGCACGGCCACTTTATGAATGCTCATCGCGCACCAGGCGCAGCTCCGGGGAGAGCACGCCGCTCAGTGCCCCGCGCCGTCCCCCGTCGCCGGCAGTTCTGCGGGGGGCAGCGCCAGCGTCCACGTGGCCGTCGCGGCCGCCACGCCCGTCGCGGTCGCGCGGGCGCGGTTCACGATCGTCGTGCCGGCCACCGTCGCGGTGACGCGCACGGTGTAGACCACCTCCAGCCGCGCGCCGGGCGCCAAGCTCGCCGCGTTCAGCCGCAAGGTCGATCCGGTCCAAGCCGCGGCGCCGCGCACGACAGCCACGGGCGCCAACCCCCGGGGCAGCACATCCTCCACGCTGACCTGGCGCAGTGTGACGGAACCGCTGTTGCGCACGACCACAGTGTAGGTGACGGTTGCGCCGGGCCAGACCGCGCGGCGGTCCGCGCTCTTCGTCAGCACCAGCGGGCCTGCGCCGGGTCCGGGCGGCACGACGATCGGCGCAGTCGGGCTCGCACCCGGGGCGGCCGTGGGCGGAACTGCAGTGACGTTCGGCGGCCGCACGGTCGGCGGCACGGGCCCAGGCGTCGGCGTGCGCGTCGGCACGGTCTGCGCCAGGCCAATCTGCCCGGGCGTGGCCCACGCGCCCGGGGCGGCCAGCGCGGCAATCAGGAGAACGGCGCCGGCAACGCCGTAAAGTGCTGTTCGCAGCGTTCGTCTCATCGGTCAAACCTCCCCGGCCGGCCCGCTCTGCCACGAGGCAGATGCGCGCACCAGGCCGCTCAAGCTCAAGCTGCGCCGCCACAGGGTCAGGGCGGCCCACGCTGTGATGCTGCCCACCACCAGCACGTGCTGGACGATGCCGAAGGCCAGGCCCGTGGCCTGCGGCACGCCGGCCACCGCCAGCGCAGCCATGCTCAGCAGCTGAAACACGCCGATCTTGCCCGGCGTGGACGGCACCGCGATGCCACCCTGCAGCGCCGCGAGCACCAGCAGCGCGGCCACGATGGAGGGCGGCTGCCCGAAGGCCAGGAGCAGCAGCAGATTCGTCAGCGCAGCCGTGGCCCAGAAGAGTAGGGTCCAGCCCCAGATGGGTCCGGCGGCCCGGCCGCGGCCCAGGGCCGCCAGCCCTTCGAGCAGTGCATCGATGCGCGCCCGCCAGCGGGCTGCCGCCGCGGCCGGCGCGTGGACCAGCACGCGGTCGACCAAACCCATCCAGACGGACCGGCCACCCAGCAGCGCGACCGCGACGACCGTCACCGCGAGCGCGCCCCCCACGATCAGCTGCACCCGTCCCGCCAGCGCCTCGGGCAGCGTCACCGCGGGCAGCAGGATCAGCACGAGCACCGCCAGCACGACCAGGTCGATCAGCTTCTCCGCGGCCAGCGTGCCCAGCACGGTCCACTTGCTGATGCCCGTGTCCTCGCCGGCCAGGAAGGTGCGCACCAGCTCGCCCCAGCGGCCCGGGATCAGGAAATTCGTCGCCTGTCCGATCACCACGTGGCCGGCCAGCGCCAGCGTGCTCAGCCCGGGATCCAGCGGGTGAAAGAGCCAGCGCCAACGAATCGCCTTGAGCACGGGCGTCAGGAGGCTGGCCAACAGGGTCAGCAGCACGAAGAGCGGCCGCACCCCGCGCAGCGCTTCCTTCAGCGCCTCGAAGTCGATCGCCCTGGCCACCAGGACCAAGGCCGCGATGCCCAGGATCAGCCCCAGCACCACCTGGGCCCGGTACAGCAGCCTCCTCCGGCCTCCTTCGACTGCGTTCCGGCCGGACCGCTGGCCGGAACTCGGCTCAGGTTGCTGGCATCCTCCATGCTGGCGCTCGCCGCTGCCGTCGGACTCGCTTCCCTGCCGCGCGCCCGTCACTGCGCGGGCTGCGCTGGCTTCGCGATGACGATCAGGCGGTGCGTGTTGTTCGACGGCGGCCAGCACGTCACGATCGTCAGCCGCTCCTCGCCCGCAGGCCGCATGAACCTGGCGTTCTCCAGGCGCTGTTGCTGCGGCACGCCGGTGTCTTTCAGCCGGTAGAACTCGGTCACCTCGTACGTGTATTCCTTGCCGTCCGACCCGTAAAGCCGGATCGGCAGCCCGTTCAGGATGTCCGACCGGTCCGTGTAGTCGTCCACCGCGGTCCGCCGGTCGTTGTCCCACGCCAGGCTGATCGGCTTGAAGACCTGGGCGTAGATGTTGTTGTGCCCGGAGAGGACGATGTTCTCGCCCTGGCCGATCGCCGCGCTGTCGATGTGGTGGCCCGCGATATCCCTGGGAATGACCCACTGCGACACCGGCCCGTTGGCCGTCTGCACGACCTCCCATCCCATCGGCTCGACCTGCGTGTCGATCGTCAGGTTGGCGATGGGGAAGACCATCCGCACCGGTGCGATCGGGTCAGGTGCCTCTGCGGGAGGCGCGGCGGCCGCCGGCGGCGCGACGGTGGCGGGCCGCCGGGTGGCCGTGGCGCGGGGGGTCGGCGGCACGCGGGTGGCCCCGGAGTCGGTCGGGACGGCGGCAGCCACTGCGGCCGCCGCCACGTCGGGCGCGTCTGCCGGCGGCGCCTCCGTCGCCACGGCCGTCGGGACCGCAGTGGGCGCCTCGGTCGGTGCCTCGGTGGGCGCCTCGGTCGGCGCCTCGGTCGGCGCGACCGCTACGGGGGCCGGCTCGGTGGCCACGGCCTGTGCGGCCACTGCGTTCTGCCGCAGCACGGCGCGCACCTGCGCTGCTTCCAGCTCGGTCCAGGCCATATAGCCGGCCACGGCCAGGATCAGGACCAGGCCGATGGCCATCAGGATCGTGCCCGCGCTCCGGCGGGTTCGTTGATCTGCCATGTAGTTCCTCGTTGGGCCGTCCATGCATCGTGTACATGCACCGTGCATCGACGGCAAGATAGCACAAGGGGCATTATAGCATGAATCACGGACGATGCGGCAAGGTTTCCAGTGACGCGCGCCGTGATCCAGGTGCCCGGCACCTCCGAGGTGCCGGGCACCTCTCGTTCCGAGGTGGCCCTGCTGCCGCCATTCGTAGCCGCTGTAGAGCGGCTTTGCGTCGCTTAGGCCGCAGTTTCAACTGCCGGCCGGCGTGCAGCGGGAGCACTCGCGAAATTCAGGGATATCCTGCTGATAAGTTGGGTTATGTTCCATTGACAGACGTTATGAGTGTGCTACACTCTTTTCAGAACGCTTGTACTATCTCTCAGGACGCCTACCGACCCGCTTTCGGGTGGCATGGCGGACGGCGCAGGGGGCCGCGATGACGAACAAATATGAACTGCAGGCAGCTCGCATCGAGACGGTGCTGGGCGCACACAAGGTTCCGGCGCGCGTCTGGCAGGCCAGGGTGACCCCGCGGTTCGTCCGGTTCGACGTGACCACCGCGCTCGGCACGCGGCTGACCAAGGTCAGCAACCTGGCGGAGGAGCTCGCCTTCTCCCTGGGCGTGCGATCCGCTCGAGTGTATCGCGAGGGCGGCGTGCTGCACATCGAGGTGCCGCGGGAGACGAGCCGCGCGGTGGACCTCGCCGAGTTGTGCGGGAAGCTGTCGTCCGTGCCCGTCAACTGCGCGGTGCTGGGGGTGGACGAGGGCGGCGCGCCGCTGCTGATGCGGCTCGACAGCCCCGACGTGGCGCACGTCCTGCTGGCGGGAACGACCGGCAGCGGCAAGACCGCGCTCCTGCGGACGCTGCTCACGTCACTGGCCATGCACAACCATGCCGGGCGGCTGCAGCTGGCGCTGATCGATCCGAAGGGCCGGGGCTTTGGGCCGTTGAGCGATCTGCCCCACGTCTGGCGCCGGCAGGGCGTGGTGCAGGAGACCGATTCTGCGCTGGCCCTGCTGCAGGAGCTGGTGCTGGAGATGGAGCGGCGGGATCGGGCGAATCGCAGCCTGCCGCGCATCGTGGTGGCGATCGACGAGCTGGCAGACCTGCTGCAGAGCGGCGGTAAGCCGGTGGGCGATGCACTGCAGCGCCTGACGCAGCGGGGCCGCGAGGCCGGGCTCCACGTCGTCGCGGCCACCCAGCGGCCCGCAGCGACGCTCGTCGGGGGCCTGGTCAAGGCCAACTTCCCCGTGCGGCTGGTCGGCAGCGTCGTGAGCGCGGAGGATGCGAAGGTGGCGACCGGCATCGGCGGGTCGGGCGCGGAGCGCCTGCTTGGCCGCGGGGACTTCCTGCTGGTCGCCAAGGGACAGGTGATCCGGTTCCAGGCGGCTTATGCCGACGATCAGGAGTTGGCCCGGGTCGTACACCGGGTGGGGACGGGGGGGCGCCGCCGGCGCTCCTGGCAGAGCACGAATCTGCCTGCGCTGCCAGCGCGCGGGAGCTCCGCCGGGCCGGGTTAGCCGGCATGGGCGGGCGCCGCCATCGGAGATGATGACTTGAAACGACTGATACCACTGATCCTGCTCGGCTTCGGCGTGGCCCTGGCCATCGTCATCGGGCAGCGCATGAGCACAGACGCGATGGCCGTGGTCATCGGCGTGGCAGTGGGCGTGGCCGCAAGCGTGCCGACGAGCCTGCTGCTGGTCGCGCTGCTGCGCAAGGAGCGGGGCAGCTACGAGCGGCGGATGGAGCCCCCGCGCGAGATGGGCTACGGCCCCTACCCACCCGCGCTGATGCAGCAGCCGAACGTGATCGTGCTCGATCCCAATCAGTTGATGGGCAATCGCAATGCGCAGCTGCAGATGCCGCTCCCGCCGCCCGAGTATGCGGGCGACGGCGGCATGCGGCGGCTGCGGGTCGTCGGGTCAGACGACGAGTGGAACGGCCGGGACTGGTGACCCATGACCGGCAACAACAGCGGAGGATACACGTGGCACAGACCTACGATCGGATTCGAGTGGTGCTGGCTGAGGATGGATTTTATCCGCAGTCGTTCGGTTGGCAGGACCGTGGCGTGCGCGTCCTGTCCGTTGCCGGAATGCGGACGTGCGGCCCGGAGCGGCGGTTTCGCGTTCGGACCGTCGAGGGTCACTTTGAGCTTGCGCAGGACATACGGGCCGGGGGTTGGCGGCTATGCCAGGTTCCCTCGTGGCTCGATCGCGCGCTCGCGCGATGGTCGCAGGCGCCGCGCTTCTCGCCGCCGGCGGGCCGGCGCCGTGTGAGGCCCGTCGTAGTCACGCCTGCGCGGGCGAAGGGGGCGCCGCGTGCGCCGGAGGGAGGGGGCTATGCAGTCGGGATTGCTGTGGTTCGATAGCACGCCGGGCCTGCCGCTGGCCGAGAAGGTGGGCCAGGGGGCGGAGCATTACCGGACGAAGTACGGGCGGATGCCGGACGTCTGTTACGTCAACGCGGCCGCGCTCAAGGAGGGGGAGTTCAGCATGCCGTTCCACGAGGGCAAGCTGCGCGTCGTGGCGGCCAGCAACATCCTCCCCCACCATTTCTGGATCGGCGCGAACGACGGGTAGCGGCGCGGCACTCGGGTCCTCAGGTGCCCGGCACTTCCGAAGTGCCGGGCACCTAAATCGCGCGAGGTGCCGGGCACCTAAATCGCGCGAAGTGCCGGGCACCTAAATCGCGCGAGGTGCCCGGCACCTTAAGACTCCTCACGCGCGGATCAGCTGGGCCAGGAGGACGTCCATCGCCTCGCGATCCGTCAGCCGGCCGGCCTTGATGGCTTCGTCCGCCTCCACCATGTGCTCCATGGCCTGCTCGAGCCGCGCGAAGCTGTGCCGGTTGGCCTGGCGCACCATGCCCGCCATCTTCCACTCGAAGATCCCCAGCGTGTGGGCGATGTCGGGCGTTTTAACCCCCTGCGCCTGCAGCGCCTTCAACTGGAGCAACTGGCGGTAGTGGCGCGCGATCATCGCGAGCAGGCGTAGCGGCGGCTCGCCGTCCGCGTCGAGCGCATGCGTCATGAGGCGGCCGGCCGCGGGGCCGTTGCCTGCGCCCAGCGCGTCTACGAGCTCGAACACGTTGGCCGCACGCGTGGCCGGCACCAGCTTGCGCACGTCCTCCCGCGTCACCGTGCGCCCGCGCGCGTAATCGCTGAGTTTCATCAGCTCCTGGTCGAGCTGGCGCAGCTCGTCGCCGACGAACTCGGCCAGGTCCATGAGCGCCAGCCCGTCCAGCTTGACGCCGCGCAGCTGGGCCCGGCCGCGGATCCAGTCCGGCAGTTCGTTGCGTTTAGGCTTCTCGCAACGGATGATCTTCGCGCGTCCCCCCCGGCTCAGCTCCTGCACCTTGCGCGCGGCCGCGCCGCCGCCCGCGTCCTCTTCGATCAGGACGAGGTGCGCGCTTTCCGGCACCTGGTCGAGGTAGGCCACGAACGCCTTGGCCTGCCCGCGCAGCGCATCCGGTGCCGGCGCGTCGGGCGTCGCCGCGTCTTGCTCCTCCGCCTCCTCCGCAGCGGCCTCTGCGGCGACCTTCGCCACGGTGGCCTTCGCCCCGGCGGCCCTGGCCGCCCCCTTCGCCGGCGCGGCCAGCCGGGCGAGCAATCCCTCGACGATGACGAGCCGCTGGCTGGCCAGGAACGGCATGGTGTCGCACGCGTTCGCCAGCTCCGCAGGCGTCACGGTGCGCCCGTCGAATTGCGCGGTGTTCAGGTCGACCAGGCCGGGATCTTCGCCGCCCGCGGCCGTGATCTGGGCCAATGCCTCGGCTCGCAGCAGTTCCGCCGGTCCGTGGATGAGGGTGATCACGCGGCGCCTCTCATCCGATGATGACGCGATGCGCGGTCATCGGTCCCCCCAGCCGCGTGACGCTGGCGATGCGGAGGCCCTCGACGTGAGGGCTCGTCGTGACGTTCTCCTGCATCCAGCGGCCCGCGGGAACGGCCAGTATCAGGGCGAGGGTGGCGGCGAGCAGGGAGGAGGGGACGCGATCGGCCCACGAGCGGCCGCGGCCGCTCGTGGCAACCGCCGCGGCAAGTCCCGACAGCATGCCCGCAGTCACCAGGTTCGTCCCACAGTTCGGGTGGACGGCCAGACCGGCTTCGCCGGCCTGCAGCCGCTTCACCGCCTCCTCTGCCGCAGCCTCGACCGCGGCCGTATCCGCGTCGCCGAAGAGCGTGAAGCCCTGCAGATCGCTGCGTGCGAGCATCCGCACGCCCGGCAGGCGCCGGCTGAGCAGCGTCACGGTCGCGTGTTCGATTGCGTGATGTTGGCGCAGCGCGTGCGCCAGTGAGCGTGTGGCCATCGTGTCTCCCTGTTGCCCGAAGCCCTTTCGTATCAGCGTGTCGCAGGGCGCAGCATGCTGTGACCCTGCAGTCTCTCTGTGTTGTGTCTGCAGCGCTTAGCGCTGTACCAGTTTGGCGACGGTGACCCCTTCGCCGCCTTCGCTGTTCTCGCCCGCGCGGAACTCGCCGACCAGCGGGTGGCCGCGCAGCTCCTCGCGCACGGCCTGGCGCAACGCGCCCGTGCCCTTGCCGTGGATGATCCGCACGAAGGGCAGGCCGGCCAGGTAGGCCTGGTCCAGGTAGCGATCGAGCTCGAGCAGCATGTCATCCACCGTCAGGCCGCGCAGGTCCAGCTCCATGCCCGGGCTGGGCGGCCGCGGCTGCTTGCCCCCGGAGCGGATCTGCACGGCCATCTGTTCGCCGCGCTTCTGGAGCTCCACGCGGCCCTGGCCCAGTCGCATCCGGAATCCGCCGATCTTCACCTCGACGTCGGTCGCGCCCACGGCCGCCACCTCGCCGGAGGCCTGCAGCGACGGCACCCAGACCGTGTCGCCCGGCTGCAGCGGTCCGTCGACGACGATCGGCTGGGCCGCCTCCATGCGGGGCGGGGCCTGGACCCGGGCCGCGCGCTGTTCGATCAACTCCTGCGCCTCGGACAGCCACTGTTCGTGGAGGCTCCGGCCCGCCTGGCCGCGCTCGTGCGCGATGCCGGCCAGGCTGCCGCGCACCCGCTCGACCTCTTCGCGCACCGCTGCCAGCTCCGCCTCGGCCTGGGCGCGCGTTTCGGCCAGCACCTCGCGGCGGGCCTCCTCGGCCTTGGACAGCCGGTATTGCAGGTCCGAGCTCAGCGCCTCCGCGCGGCGTTCGGCAGTCCTGGCGTGGGCCTCGGCCTCCAGCGCGGCCTCGCGGGCCCGCTTGATCTCCGCCAGCATGGCCTCGGCCTCGAGCGACTGGGGCGAGACGAGCGCCTCGGCCTGTGAGACGATGTCGTCCCGCAGGCCCAGGCGCCGCGCGATCGCGAACGCGTTGGAGCGGCCGGGCAGCCCGATGCTCAGCTTGTACGTGGGGCTGAGCGTTTCGATGTCGAACTCGACCGACGCGTTGGCCACGTCGGGCGTCGTGTGCGCGAAGACCTTCAGCTCGGAGTAGTGGGTCGTGGCCAGCGCGGTGATGCCCGCGGCCAGCAGGGTCTTCAGGATCGCCTGCGCGAGCGCCGCGCCCTCCTCCGGGTCAGTGCCCGCGCCCAGCTCATCGAGCAACACCAACGACCGGCTGTCGGCCGAGTCGAGGATCTCCACGATGTGGGTCATGTGTGACGAGAAGGTCGAGAGGCTCTGCTCGATGCTCTGCTCGTCGCCGATGTCCGCGAAGACCTGCTCGAACACCGACACCTTCGAGCCCTCGTCCGCCGGGACGGCCATGCCGGCCTGCGCCATGAGGGTCAGCAAGCCCGTCGTCTTGAGCGTGACGGTCTTGCCGCCCGTGTTGGGCCCGGTGATCACGACGATGAAGAAGTCGTCGTCCAGGTAGATGTCGATGGGGACGACCGTCTGCGGGTCGAGCAGCGGGTGGCGCGCCTTGACGAACGACAGCGTGGAGCCGGGATGCGTCGAGGCCGGCCGGTCTGCCTCCGCCTCAGCCGCGGCCCGGCGCCTGGACCCGCGGGCGGACGGCCGTGCCGGGGCCTTGAAGGGGATCAGTTCCGGCTCAGTTGCATCCAATGCATACGCATAGCGGGCCCTGGCGAAGATGAGGTCGAGGTCGCCCAACGCCTCGACCGTGCGGACGATCATCCCGCCGGCCGCGGCCACGAGGCCTGTCAGCGCGGCGAGGATGCGATGGATCTCCTCCTGTTCGGCCAGCTGCGCCTCGCGCCACTGGTTGTTCAGGTCGACGATGGCCAGGGGCTCGATAAAGAGGGTCGCGCCGGAGCCCGACTGATCGTGCACCAGGCCCGGGATGCGGCCCTTGAACTCCGCGCGCAGCGGGATGACGTAGCGGCCGCCGCGCTGGGTGATGATCGCTTCCTGGAGATACTGGGCGTTGGTCGACGTGCCGATGATGCGCTGCAGGCGCTCCATGAGCCGGGAGTGCGCCTCGCGCAGCTCGCGACGGATGCGCGCCAGCGCATCGCTGGCCGAGTCGAGCACCTCTCCGCGCTCGTCGATGCAGCGGCCGATCTCATCCACGACATCGCCGGGCGCGGCAAGGCGCTCCGCGATGTCTGCGATGTTCGGGAACTGGTCCGCCAGCCGGCCGAGCGTGCGATTGAGCGTGCGGGCGCGCACCAGGGTCGAGCGAATGGTCAGCAGATCCATGGGCACGAGGGTGCTGCCGATGCTGGCCTGTTCGACCAGCGGGCGCAGGTCATGCACGCCGCCCAGGTGGACGTCGCTCTTCTCGTCGAGCAGGCGCCGCGCCTCGCGCGTCTCAGCCTGCCAGACGGCGGCCTCGCGGATGTCGTCGGTGGGGGTCAGCTCCAGCGCGCGTTGCCGGCCCAGGGAGAAGGAGGTGTGGCCTGCGAGCCGTTCCCGGACCTTGTCGAATTCCAGCACGCGGAGCGTTCTTGCGTCCATGGGGGCGAGTATAGCACACCCGCGCGATCAGGCGCAATCTTTTGGCGTTTTTGCTCCTGTGGTATCATGCCGCGCAGAGAACCTGGCTGGTTACTTCATTTTTTGAGGGCTCGTGATGAAAGCGGTTGTTATGGCTGGCGGTGAGGGCTCGCGTCTGCGACCCCTGACGCTCGTGCGACCGAAGCCGATGCTCCCCGTGGTGAATCGGCCCGTCCTCGGTCATATCCTCCATCTTCTCAAGCAACACAACATCACCGACGTGGTCATGACCGTGCAGTACCTGGCGACCCAGATCGAGGACTATTTCGGCGATGGTCGCAGCATCGGCATGAACATCGAGTACGTCGTAGAGGAGTCGCCCCTTGGCACGGCCGGCAGCGTGCGCAATGCCTCGGACCGATTCTGCAAGGATGAGCCGGTGCTGGTCATCAGCGGCGACGCCCTGACCGACATGAACCTCACCAACCTGCTTGCGGCGCACGGCCGCTCGGGGGCGTCCCTGACGATGGCGCTCGCCCGCGTGTCCGATCCGCTGGAATATGGCGTCATCAACATCGCGGAAGATGGCCGCGTCCTCCAGTTTCTCGAGAAGCCAAGCTGGGGCGCGGTGACGTCGGACACCGTCAACACCGGCATCTACGTCGTGGAACCCGAGGTGTTGAGCCGCATTCCCGAGTACGCGCGCCTGGATTGGAGCCAGGACATCTTCCCCGGCATGTTGCGCCAGGGCGCAGGGCTGTACGGCTACGTCGATGACGGCTACTGGTGCGACGTCGGCTCCCTGAGCGAGTATCTCCGCGCCAACGTAGACCTGCTCAACAACAAGCTGGAGCTGGGAAACCTCGGCCAACGCATCGGCGCGGACATCTTCGTCGGCGGGCAGGTGGAGATCGCCTCGGACGTGCAGCTCATCGGCCCGATCTACATGGGCCAGGAGGTCAAGATCAGGAGCGGAGCGTTCATCCAGGGCCCCACCGTGATCCGGGACTACACGATCGTCGACAGCCAGGCCAGCATCCAGCAAAGCATCATCTGGCGCAACTGCTACATCGGCGAGGGGGTCACGCTCCGGGGCGCGGTGGTGGGCCGGCAGTGCAGCCTCAAGGCGCGATCGGTGGTCTTCGAGGGCGCGGTGATCGGTGATAAGACCATCATCGGCGAGGGCGCCATCATCCAGGCCGGCGTGAAGATCTGGCCTGATAAAGAAGTCGAGCGGGGCGCGACAGTCAATCACAGCGTGATCTGGGGCTCGCAGGGCAGGCGCCTCCTGTTCAGCCGATATGGGGTCACGGGCGTGGTGAACGTCGACCTGACGCCCGACTTCGTGGCGCGCCTGGGCGCGGCCTTCGGATCGTGCCTGCCCAAGGGCGGGGTCGTGACGATCAATCGCGACCCGAACCGCAGTGCGCGCATGATCAAGCGTGCGCTCATCTCGGGCCTGCCATCCGCGGGGAATCACGTCGCGGATGTGGGCAGCCTGCCCATACCGGTGGCGCGGTATTACACGCGCGCGATCAAGGCCGCGGGCGGCGTCCACGTGCGCCTCTCGCCCTACGACCGCGCGTGGTCGATATCCGGTTCATGGGGCCCGACGGGCTGAACCTGACGCGCGAGCAGGAGAGAACGATCGAGCGTGTCTTCTTCCGGGAGGATTATCGCCGCGCGTTTCAGGATGACATCGGCAACATCGATTACGCCCCCGATGCCCCGGACGTCTATGCAAAGGGATTCCTCAAGGCACTCGACGTCGCGGCCATCCGCGCCGCAGGGTTCAAGGTCGTGGTCGATTACGCGCACGCGCCCACGGCGGAAGTGCTGCCGGAGCTTCTCAATCAACTCAATGTGGATGCGGTGCCGCTCAATGCGCGGGTGGACGCGACCAAGCTGAGCTCATCGCAGGAAGAGGCGCGCGGCAGCCGCGCACAGCTCGCGCGCATCGTGCGCGCATTGGATCGCGTTTCATTCGGCGCTCGGCTGGACGTCGGCGGCGAGAAGCTCGTCATCGCGGATGATCAGGGGCGGGATGTGCCGAACCGGGTGCTCGCGTTGGCCATGGCCGTCCTCGTCTTCCGCAGCCACGCGGGCGCGACCGTGGCCATCGCGGTGGATCAGCCCGGGGCATACGAGGAGTTTGCCGCGAAGTATGGCGGCAAGGTGCGGCGCATCGCGGCAGAGCCACAGACGCTCATGCGCGCGGCCACGGAGGACGACGTCATGATGGCGGCCGACGGCGCGGGCAACTTCGTCTTCCCCGCCCTCTATCCGGGCGTAGACGGCCTCTTCGCTGTCGGAAAGCTGCTCGAGATGCTCGCTCAGCAAGAGGTGAAGCTGTCGGATGTGATTGCGGATCTGCCTCCGTTTCACATGGCCACCAGCAACGTCGAGGGGGTATGGGAGAGCAAGGGCCGCGTGATGCGCTGCCTGATCGACCAGTTCTCCAGGATGGAACATGAGACCATCGACGGCATCAAGGTGCACCTGGGCGAACGGACGTGGGTGCTGATCTACCCCGACAACGACACGGCCACGTTCCATCTGACCGCAGAGGCCAAATCGGACGACGCCGCGCTCAGCCTGATCGCTGACTACGATGCGATCGTGCGGAGGCTGAGTCACGAGCCCATCAAGACGGGCGAGGCCGGCGAGGCCGCGGTCCGCCGCGACCTGCGGGCCTGACCACATTCCTTTCCTCTAACAGAATGCTAACAGCCTGCTTACACTCATCTAATGACGCTCCCGTAAACTGTCATAAGTATAGCAGTGGAGAGGAGTAGCAAGCGATGAGTAAAGTAGTAGGCATTGATCTGGGCACGACCAACAGCGTGGTGGCCGTCGTCGAGGGCGGCGACCCCGTCGTGATTCCGAGTGTGGAAGGTGGGCGGCTGGTTCCGTCGGTGGTGGCCTTCACCAAGGCCGGCGAGCGGCTGGTGGGCCAGACTGCCAAGCGGCAGGCCGTGGTCAATCCCGAGAATACGGTATTTTCGATCAAGCGCTTCATGGGCCGCCGCTACGATGAGACGGACGCCGAGCGCGGGACGATTCCTTACAAGGTGATCGAGGGCAAGGCCGGCGACGTTCGGGTCAAGATTCCGGTGAACGGCAAGGAATACACGCCGCAGGAAATCTCCGGCATGATCCTGGGCAAGCTCAAGGCGGATGCCGAGGCGTACCTCGGTGAGCCGGTGACGCAGGCCGTGATCACGGTGCCGGCGTATTTCAATGACAGCCAGCGCCAGGCAACCAAGGACGCGGGCAAGATCGCAGGCCTCGAAGTCCTGCGCATCATCAACGAGCCGACCGCGGCCGCGTTGGCTTATGGTCTGGATAAGAAGGAAAGCGAGACAATCCTCGTCTTCGACCTGGGTGGCGGCACGTTCGACGTGTCTGTCCTCGAGGTCGGTGACGGCGTCGTGGAAGTGAAGGCGACCAACGGCGACACGCACCTGGGCGGCGACGACTGGGATCAGCGGCTGGTGGACTACATCGCGGACGAGTTCAGGAAGGAGTCGGGCATCGACCTGCGCAACGACCGGCAGGCGCTGCAGCGGCTCAAGGAAGGCGCTGAGAAGGCGAAGGTCGAGCTGTCGACCGTGATGGAGACGGAGATCAACCTGCCGTTCATCACCGCGGACGCGACCGGCCCGAAGCACCTGCAGATGAAGCTCACGCGCTCGAAGTTCGAGCAGCTCACCGAGGACCTGCTGAACCGGTGCAAGGGGCCGTTCGAGAAGGCGCTGGCCGATGCGAAGCTCAAGTCCAGCGAGATCGACGAAGTGGTGCTGGTGGGTGGCTCTACCCGCATGCCGATGGTGCAGGAGTTGGTGCGCCGGCTGACGGGCAAGGAGCCGAATCGGGGCGTGAATCCCGATGAGGTCGTCGCGATCGGTGCGTCGCTGCAGGGCGGCGTCCTGAGCGGCGAGGTGAAGGACGTCCTGTTGCTGGATGTCACCCCGCTGACCCTGGGCGTTGAGACGCTGGGCGGTGTGTTGACGCCGATCATCGAGCGCAACACCACGATCCCGGTGAAGAAGAGCCAGGTGTTCAGCACGGCGGAGGACAACCAGGGTGCAGTCACGATCCACGTGCTGCAGGGCGAGCGGCCGATGGCGGCGGACAACATGTCGCTGGGCCAGTTCAACCTGGAGGGGATCCCGCCCGCGCCGCGCGGCATGCCGCAGGTGGAGGTGACGTTCGACATCGATGCAAACGGCATCCTGAACGTGAGCGCGCAGGACAAGGCCACCGGCCGCGAGCAGACGATTACCGTCACCGCGTCGACCAACCTGAACAAGGAGGACATCGACCGGATGGTGCGCCAGGCCGAGATCAACAAGGCCGCAGATCAGCGCCGCAAGGAACTGATCGAGGCGCGCAACCAGGCGGACCAGCTCGCGTACGTGAGCGAGCGCGGCCTGAAGGACCTGGACGGCAAGGTCAGCCCGGATGATCGGCGGGCGATGGAGCAGCTGATCGCCGAGGTGAAGCGGGCCGGGCAGGGCGAGGATGTGACTGCGATCCGCGATGCGATGGCGCAGCTGGAGCAGGCCGTGTCCCGGATGGGCGAGGCAGCCCACAGCGCGGGCGCGGCCGGCGGCAACGGACACGACGCGCCGCAGCAGCAACGCCAGCCGGAGGGCGATGACGTGGTCGAAGGCGAGTTCCGGCAGGTCTGATGCCCCGTGGTGCAAGCGGGGGCGCGACCAGTATCGCACGACCGCTCTTCCTGCCGGGCCACTGACCCGGCAGGAAGATGACAGTGATAGAGAATGGGCGCCCCGACGAGTGTGTCGCGGCGCCCATCGTGCTGCTTTCCGCTCGACTTGTCGGGGAATTGTCGGCCGCGTAACAGGTTCGTCGAAGGCGGTTACGGTATAATCCATCCATCAAGTGAGTTGAGCAGGAGAGGAAGAAATGTACTTCGATCCAATGTATCTGGTTTTCATGGCGCCTGCGCTGCTTCTGGCGTTTTATGCGCAGATGAAGGTGCGCGGCGCGTATAACACCTACACCAAGGTGGCAAACTCGCGCGGCATGACCGGCCTGGACGCTGCCCGCGTGATCCTCGGCCCTGAGGGACTGAATCACGTGCAGGTCGAGGGCACTCCGGGACAGTTGACGGATCACTACGATCCGCGATCGAAGAAGCTGCGCCTTTCTGCCGGGGTTGCCCAGCAGCCGAGCATCGCAGCGCTGGCCATCGTCGCACACGAGATCGGCCATGCCCTGCAGGACAACCAGAATTACGCGCCGCTGAAACTGCGCGGGGCGATCGTGCCTGCGGTGAGCGTCAGCGCCTGGGTGGCGCCCATCCTGTTCTTCGCCGGCCTGCTGTTGGGCCTGACCCAGCTGGCGTGGGTTGGCGTCATCCTGTTCGGCGCGAGCGTCCTGTTCGCGTTGGTCACGCTGCCGGTCGAGTTCGACGCCAGCAAGCGCGCGTTGCGCCTGCTGCAGAGCTACAACCTGGCCGATGGCCGCGAGCTGAAGGGCGCGAAGGCTGTGTTGGACGCGGCCGCGCTCACCTACGTGGCTGCGCTCGCGCAGACCCTGGCGACATTGCTCTACTATGTCTCCTTCCTGGGCCGCCAACGCGACTGAGCCTGCAAAGTGTAAGGAGCTTGTTATGAAGCGATCCGGAACCGTGGCACTGGTGGCTGGCGTTCTGCTCATGAGCCTGTTGTTGATGGGCTGCGGCCTGGTCACTGCGTCGGTTCGGCTGCTGTCCGATCCGACCCCCACGCGGGTGGCCCCTGCGCCGCAGTTGTCGCTGCGCACGCCCACGCCAGACTCGCGTCCTGAGTTAAGGCCGGAAGCAACCGTTATTGTGCAGGCGCAGCCTGCCGTTCCGGCTCCGGCGCCCATCACCATCGCGCCCGGTGCTGATACAGAGACGGAGATCTACACGGAGGTGTATCGCCGCGTCAGCCCGTCGGTCGTGCGCATCGATAACTTGACCGCAATCTCCTCGCCGCGCGGGTCCGATACCGCGCTGCCGGAGAGCCAGGGTTCCGGGTGGGTCTGGGATACTAATGGTTTCATCGTCACCAACCACCACGTCGTGGACGGCGCGGACCGGCTGACGGTCACCCTTGCGGACGGCGTCGAGGTGCCCGCGACCCTCATCGGTTCGGACATCGATAGCGACCTGGCCGTCATCCGGGTGGATCCGGCATTGGTGCAGCTCGCGCCGGTCGCGCGCGGCAGCCTCGACGAGGTGCAGGTCGGCCAACGTGCGATCGCGATCGGCAACCCGTTCGGGTTCGACAACAGCATGACGACGGGAATCGTCAGCGCGTTGGGTCGCAGCATCGAGGCTCAATCGGGCTACAGCATCCCGCTGGCGATTCAGACGGACGCCGCGATCAATCCCGGCAACTCGGGGGGTCCGCTCCTGAACGAACGCGGCCAGGTGATCGGCGTCAATTTCCTGATCCGGTCGGCCGTGGCGAGCAGTTCGGGCGTCGGATTCGCGATCCCGATCAACATCGTCGAGCGCGTCGTGCCGTCCATCATCGAGACGGGTGCATACGAGCACTCCTGGCTCGGCGTGAGCGGACGCACCTACAGCCCGGCATGGGCCGAGGCCCTCGGCTTCCCGGTGGAGGCTCGAGGCGCTTACATCATGAGCGTGCGCCAGGATGGTCCCGCGCGACGGGCCGGTCTGCGCGGCGCCACGACGGACACGAATATCCCGCTGGCCGCGGACATGAGTGGAATCGTCTACCTCCAGCGCGGCGGGGACCTGGTCATCGCGATCGATGGGCAGCCGGTGCGCACCTTCGACGATATCCTCATTTATCTCGAGAGTTACAAGTCGCCGGGCGATGACGTCGTGCTGACCGTGCTGCGCGCGAACCAGGGAGAACGAGACCTGGTCGTTACGCTCGGCAGACGGCCGGCGTCGGGCCAATAAGGGCATAGTATCGATGCCCGGGTCACGCATCGTGGCCCGGGCATCTGCGTTAAAGGGAGCAACCGCTTGTTCGTCTCTTCTTCGATCATCTCCTTGCGGCGGAGGGCCGCCCTGGTGGCCGCACTGACGGCGATTGCGCTGGTTGGGGCCGGCTGCGGCTTGCCGCAACTGTCGGGCCTGGCGCCGGCGGCAACCGTGCCGCCCCCCACGCCTCGTGTCATCGTCGTGGTCGCCACGGCTACGCCAGTCCCGGCCTTGTCGCAGGCCATCGATGTGCCGCCGGTCGAGACCGAAGAGGACCGTCGCGTCGCCATCTATGAGCGCATGGCGCCCGCGGTCGTCAATATCACGACGCAGATTTTGCGCAGCGACTTCTTCTGGGGCTACATGCCGGAAGAGGGGAGCGGATCGGGCTTCCTGTGGGACAGCGACGGCCATGTGGTGACGAACTACCACGTCATCGAGGGCGCGCAGGAGATATCGGTCAGCTTTGGCGACGACGTCAATCTGATGGCGGAGGTGATCGGCGCGGACCCACAGAACGACCTGGCGGTGCTGCGGCTGGAGGGAGCGATCCCGGATGGGGTGCAGCCGATTCCGCTTGGCGCGTCGGCCGGCCTCAAGGTCGGCCAATCGGCCATCGCGATCGGCAACCCGTTCGGCCAGTTCGAGCGCACCATGACCGAGGGCATCGTGAGTGCCCTGAACCGGACGATCGAGACCGAGAGCACTGTGTTGCGCGGGGTCATCCAGACCGATGCGGCGATCAACCGGGGCAACTCCGGCGGGCCGCTGCTCGATTCGTCCGGCCGCCTGATCGGGGTGAACTCGGCGATCTATTCTCCCACCGGCACGTCGGCCGGCGTGGGGTTGGCGATCCCGGTGGACAAGGTGAGCCGCGTCGTTCCGGAGCTCATCGCCAGCGGTCGCTATCCGCATCCGTGGCTCGGGTTGGAAGAGCTGGGTTACGAGATCACGCCCGCGCTCGCGCAGTCGCTGCGCCTCCCTGTCGAGCAGGGATTGCTCATTGCCCGCATCTACCGCGGCAGCCCAGTGGACATCGCGGGCGTCCGCAGCGCGCAGGAGGAGGTGATCCTGCGCAACCGGCGTTACCTGGTGGGCGGCGATATCCTGACGGCCATCGATGGCCGCCCGCTGACCACCTGGGAGCAGCTCAACGCGTACCTGGACGAGGCCGCGCGCGTCGGCCAGGCCGTGACGCTCGACATCCTGCGCGACGGCCAGCCGTTGACGCTCGAAGTGACGCTGGCGGATACGCCGGAGTCGTTGCAGGGGTAAACGCGAAGGGGCCCGGCGTTGCAAGAGCGCCGGGCCCCTGGACATTTCTGGCCGGAGACCTTCCCCTACCTGGCCACCAGCCACACGAATTGATACGGCGCAAGCACGAGGTCGTCCCCCAGCGCCAGGCCCTCACCACTCACCAGGTCATCGAACGTGTAGCTCAGGCCGTTGGCGCGAACGATGTTCGCCGGCACGCGCTGCTCGTGCTCGCTGAAGTTGCACAGGACGAGCACGCGGCCCTCTCCGCCCTGGCGCACGTAGCCGAACACATGGCCGTTGCCCGGATCGATCACCTGCATCGCGCTCCCGGCAAACGACGGATGCGCCTTGCGCACTTCGATCAGCCGGTGCAGCTGGCCGTAGATGCGCTGCTCGGTGGTCCCCGGCTCGTGCCGCCGCGCGACGTGCGCCCAGTCCGTTGCCGGCCGGTGCACCCAGCGGCTGTCCGATGCCTTGGCCGGATCGTCCCGGTAGGCATAGTCGTTGAGCGTGCCCACCTCGTCGCCGAGATAGATCAGCGGGATGCCGCCGATGGAGAGGATGACGCTGTGGATGAGCAGAATGCGCCCGATGGCCAGCTCGACCTGTTCGGGGCCCTCCTCGCGCAGCGCCTTCTCGAGGCCGGCCAGGGACGCGCCGGTGCCGGAGATGCGTGCGTCGCCCGTGCGCGGGTTCTCCATGAACGGCAGGCCGCGGCTGAAGCTGCCGGGGAAGCGTCCGGTGTAGAAGGCGTTCAGGAACCGGCGGTGATCGTAGCCGTTCATGCCGAGGCGAGTGGCCGCGGCGTCGTCGAAGGTCCAGCCGATATCGTCGTGCACGCGCACGTAGTTCACCCATGCGCAGCCAGGCGCGATGCGGAAGCGCTCGGCCATGGAGTGCTGCAGCAGCTTTACCTCGCGCGTCGCCAGTGATTCCCACAGCAACGCCATCAGCAGCGGGTTGTAGGAGAGCTGGCACTCCTGCGTCGAGATGTAGCGCGCCACCTCGTCCGGATGGACGATCGCCTCGGACTTGAAGAGGAGCGCCGGGGCCGCGATGCGCGCCAGTGCGTTGTACGCCTGGATGATCATGTGCGCTTCGGGCAGGTTTTCGCAGTTCGTCCCCATCTGTTTCCAGATGAACGCCACGGCATCCAGCCGCAACACCTCCACGCCCGCGTTGGCCAGCGACAGCATCTCCTCGAGCATGGCGCGGAAGACGGCCGGGTTGCCGTAGTTCAGATCCCACTGGAAGCTGTAGAAGGTTGTCCAGACCCACTTGCCCATGTCGGGTCGCCAGGTGAAACTGCCCGCGCGTGCCTCCGGGAAGATCTCGCGCAGGGTGCGCTCGTACGCGTCCGGCATCGTGCGGTCCCCGAAGACGTAGTAGTAATCCTCGTAGTCCGGCTCGCCCGCCTGCGCGCGGCGCGCCCATTCGTGCTCGTTCGACGTGTGATTGAAGACGAAGTCGACCGTCAGGCTGATGCCTTCCTGCCGAAGCTCCGCGGCCAAGTCCGACAGCTCCGCCATCGTGCCCAGCTTCGGGTCGACCTCCCGGTATGAGCTGACCGCGTAGCCGCCATCGTTTTCCCCGTCGGGAGCCTTGAAGAGTGGCATCAGGTGCAGGTAGGTGAGCCCGAGCTCCTTGAGGTAAGGCAGTTTGTCGCGCAAGCCCTGCAGGTTGCCCGCGAAGAGATCGACGTAGCAGACGCCGCCCAACATGCGCTGTGACTGGAACCAGGCCTCGTCGGATTCCCGCGCCGCGTCCAGCGCCCTCAGGTCGGCCGGGCGGGAGAGGTACAGGCGGGCGGTCGTTTCGAGGATCTGCTCCAGGTGGTAGAAGAAGTCGTAGCGGTCACCGTACAAGTGATGGAGCAGGCCGAAGAGATGGTGGAAGTTGGCGCGCAGCCGCGTCACGTACACCTTGCCACGCATCGGGGTCCGCGTGCCCGAAGGTGGCATGCAGGCGCGGCAGGACGCGGTCCAGGGTCAGTTGAGCGTGCTGTTGCAGCCATTGTGGCGAGACGCCGCTGGCCATGTGGGCGCTCCTTGAGGCGAAATGCAAAGGGTGAGCCGGTTCAGCTCACCCTTTGTGATGGTCACAGGTTGCGATTCTAACCCTTGACCGAGCCGGCCATCATGCCGCGCACGAAGAAGCGCTGCAGGGCGAAGAACACGGCCAGGGGCAGCATCATGCTGATGAACGCACCCGCGGTGAGCAGGTGCCAGTCCTGTCCCTTCTCGCCGACGATGGCCGCCAGGGCGCTCGTGATCACACGATTCTGATCGCCCAGCAGGACCAGGGCCACCAGGTAATCGTTCCAGACCCACAGGAACTGGAAGATTGCAAAGGAGGCCAGCGCGGGCACCGACAGCGGGAGGATCAGCTTGGTGAAGATGGTGAAGCTCGATGCACCGTCGATGAAGGCGGACTCCAGGATATCGCGCGGCAACTGGCTGACGTAGTTGAACAGTAGATACACGGCCAGCGGGATGCCGAAGCCCGTGTGCGCCAGCCAGATGCCCAGGAAGGTGCCGTTCAGGTTCAGCTTGGTATAGTCCTGCAGGATGGGCACCAGGGCGATCTGTAGGGGCACCACCAGCATGGCCACGACGATCGTGAATAACAGCTTACGGCCGGGGAAATTGAGCCAGGCGAAGCCGTACGCGGCGAAGGCCGCGATCAGGATGGGAATGATCGTCGCCGGCACCGCCACCGCCACTGAGTTCAGGAAGGCCGTGCCCAGGTTGTTGCCCTGGCGCGTGATCTCCTTACCCTCAGCGTCCTTGAAGCTGATCTTGGTGCCGGTCAGAACGTTCTTGTAGTTGTCCAGGGTGAGGTTGGCCCCGAAGCCCACCCACTCCTGCTCGGACACCTTGATCAACCTGGTTCGCCGGTTGCCGAACCAGGAGATCTGCCGTCCATCGGGCAGCGTGACGCCTTCACGAAGCTCTTCAAAGGTGGTGGTGATCCCCTCCACCTCGAACGGTCCGGTGACATCCACCGTCTCGGGGATCGTGAACTCGCTTTTCTCCACCCACTGTTTGTGCGGCAGCACGGCCCACCATCCCGAGCTGAAGATGTCCTGGCTCTGGCGGAAGGACGTGACGAGCACGCCCACCGTCGGCACGAGCCAGATGATGCAGATCAGGATCAGGATGCCGTTGACCAGTGCGTTGTTCAGCTGCTTCTGCTTCTTCATACTGCCGGTAGCGCTCATCAGAAGGCCCTCCTCTCTCCGAACTGCCGCAGGTTGTAGACCATGACCGGAACAACCGCCAGCAGGAGGATGATCGCGATGGCCGAGGCACGGCCGGTGTGACCGTACGTGAAGCGTTGCAGGTAGAATTCATTCGCGATGACGTTGGTGCCGTTGTTGCCGCCGGTCATGACACGCACGATATCGAACAGCTTGAGGCTGAAAATGACGATGGTCGTGGTGACGGTGAGCAGGGTGCCCTTGATGTAGGGCACGGTGACATTGAAGAAGGCCTTGATCTCCGTCGCGCCGTCGATGCGCGCCGCTTCCAACAGTTCAGCCGGGACCCCCTTGATCGCGGACGAGATGATCACCATGGCATAACCCGTCTGCAGCCAGACCATGATGACGATGAGGAAGAAGTTGTTCCACGGCGGGATCGACAGCCACGGCTGCGACTGGCCGCCCAACGCCAGCACGATGGCGTTGATCAGGCCGATTTCCGAGATGCCTGCGCCTTCGCCCTTGTAGGTGTACATGAACTTCCAGATCACACCTGCGCCGACGAAGGAGATGGCCATCGGCATGAAGATGATGGCCTTGTAGACGGACTCCAGCCTGGTGCGGTCAGCGAGCACCGCGACAAGGAGCCCCAGGCCGACGCTGAGCCCGGTGCCGAAGATCATCCACAATAGGTTGTTGCGGAAGGCCTCGAGCATGATGCGGTCAGTGAGCGCAAAGACGTAGTTCGTCAGGCCGACGAAGTTGGAGCTGGTCTCGTCCTGGAAGCTGAGGATCAGGGTTCGCACGACCGGGATGGCCAGGAACCAGGCCAGGATGGCGACCGCTGGGCCGACGAAGACGAACGGCTGGATCAAACCTCGGGCGTTATCCGGAAGTTTTTCGACCATCCAGTTGGCGACCCAGTACAACAGGGCCACGCCGCCCACGCCCCACAGGATCGACACCAGGACCATGACGATCTGGGGCGCCTGGTTATTGCGGAGGAAGATGAACCCCTGCCAGAGCACGAGGAATGTCACGATCGGAACGAATACGGCCGCCAGAATCCGTCCGACACCGGTCGCCAGCCAGGCAAGCGGTCCGCCCGAATTCTTTGGCATGTCTGAGCTAGTCATTTGGCCTCCTGAGTTCTGCTCGGCATGGAAAGGAGCAAAGGATGAGTATCCCACCCCACCCCCGTTGTGCGACAACGGGGGTGGGGCGTCTACCCTGTCGGGCCTGGCTTACTTGGGCCAGGAGGCGTCGATGTCCTTGAGAGCGGTATCAAGGTCGATAGCTTCGGTGACGTAGGAGGTCATGGACTTCCAGAAGGAGCCTGCGCCGACAGCGCCGGGCATCAGGTCAGAGCCATCGAAGCGGAAGGTGGTTGCGCCCTGGAGGACCTCGGCGACCTTGCGGGAGACGGGGTCCTGGTACCAATCGAGGGAGGCGTCCTTGTGCGGCGAGATGGCGCCGCCGGCCTTGACCCAGCCCTCGACAGAAGCGCCGGTGGAGAAGTACTGCATGACCGCGCGGACTTCGGGGCGATCGTCGAACATGGCGTAGATGTCGCCGGCGCCCAGGACAGGGCTGCCGTAGGCGGGATCGACGCCGGGCAGGTAGAAGAAGTCATAGTCTACGCCGGCGACGAGGTTTTCAGGGAAGAAGGTGGTGATGAAGTTGCCCTGTTTGTGGAGCCAGCACTTGGGCGGGTTCTCGAACATGGGCTTGGGAGCATCACCGAAGGCGGTGGTGGCGATGGCGCCGCGGCCGCCGTAGGTATAGCCGTCGGTGAACCAGATCTTCTCGACGGTTTCAATGGCCTTGCGGACCTCGGGCGAGTCGAACTTGAGCTCGCCGGTGACCCACTTGTCGTAGTTCTCCGGGGAGGTGGTGCGGAGCATCATCTCCTCGACCCAGTCGGTCATGGGCCAGCCGGTGGCGGCGCCGGACTCGATGCCGACGCACCAGGGTGTGTCGCCGTCGGCCTTGATGTCGTCGGAGAGCTGGATCAGTTCATCCCAGGTGGTGGGGACGGTGTAGCCGGCCTCGTCGAAGAGCCTTCTTGGGGTACCAGACGAGGGACTTGCCGTTGGCGCGGGCCCAGATGCCGGCGGTGATGGGGCCATCCTTGCCCTGCATGACGCCCATGTCGAGCCAGGCATTGCTGTAGTTTTCCTTGAGCCAGTCGGCGTTGATGACATCGGCGAGGTCGATCACGAGGCCCTTCTTGGCCAGGTTAGCCAGGAGGCCGGGCTGCGGGAAGTCGACGACGTCAGGAGCGCTGCCGCCCTCGACCTTGATGGTGATGGAGGCCTCGAATTCCTTCGAGCCGGTGTACTGGATGTCGATGCCGGTGACCTCTTCGAAAGCCTTGACCGACTCATCGAACTTGAGGGCGTCGTTGTCGGTGAAGGGGCCTTCCATGGTGACCACGGTGCCCTTGAAGTTGCCGGCATGCGCGTCGGCCAGCTCGGTCAGGCCCTTGCTCGTGGCGCCCTCCGCGCTCGCGCCGATGTTGGCGGCCGGTGCTGCAGGCTCAGCGGGCTTGGTCGTCGCGCTGGTGGGCCAGGAGGCGTCGATGTCCTTGAGAGCGGTATCAAGGTCGATGGCTTCGGTGACGTAGGAGGTCATGGACTTCCAGAAGGAGCCTGCGCCGACAGCGCCGGGCATCAGGTCAGAGCCATCGAAGCGGAAGGTGGTTGCGCCCTGGAGGACCTCGGCGACCTTGCGGGAGACGGGGTCCTGGTACCAATCGAGGGAGGCGTCCTTGTGCGGCGAGATGGCGCCGCCGGCCTTGACCCAGCCCTCGACAGAAGCGCCGGTGGAGAAGTACTGCATGACCGCGCGGACTTCGGGGCGATCGTCGAACATGGCGTAGATGTCGCCGGCGCCCAGGACAGGGCTGCCGTAGGCGGGATCGACGCCGGGCAGGTAGAAGAAGTCATAGTCTACGCCGGCGACGAGGTTTTCAGGGAAGAAGGTGGTGATGAAGTTGCCCTGTTTGTGGAGCCAGCACTTGGGCGGGTTCTCGAACATGGGCTTGGGAGCATCACCGAAGGCGGTGGTGGCGATGGCGCCGCGGCCGCCGTAGGTATAGCCGTCGGTGAACCAGATCTTCTCGACGGTTTCAATGGCCTTGCGGACCTCGGGCGAGTCGAACTTGAGTTCGCCGGTGACCCACTTGTCGTAGTTCTCCGGGGAGGTGGTGCGGAGCATCATCTCCTCGACCCAGTCAGTCATGGGCCAGCCGGTGGCGGCGCCGGACTCGATGCCGACGCACCAGGGTGTGTCGCCGTCGGCCTTGATGTCGTCGGAGAGCTGGATCAGCTCATCCCAGGTGGTGGGGACGGTGTAGCCGGCCTCGTCGAAGCCTTCTTGGGGTACCAGACGAGGGACTTGCCGTTGGCGCGGGCCCAGATGCCGGCGGTGATGGGGCCATCCTTGCCCTGCATGACGCCCATGTCGAGCCAGGCATTGCTGTAGTTTTCCGCGAGCCAGTCGGCGTTGATGACATCGGCGAGGTCGATCACGAGGCCCTTCTTGGCCAGGTTAGCCAGGAGGCCGGGTTGGGGGAAGTCGACGACGTCGGGAGCGCTGCCGCCCTCGACCTTGATGGTGATGGAGGCCTCGAATTCCTTCGAGCCGGTGTACTGGATGTCGATGCCGGTGACCTCTTCGAAAGCCTTGACCGACTCATCGAACTTGAGAGCGTCGTTGTCGGTGAAGGGGCCTTCCATGGTGACCACGGTGCCCTTGAACTTGCCGGCGTACGCGTCGGCCAGCTCGGTCAGGCCCTTGCTCGTGGCGCCCTCGGCGCTGGCGCCGACACCTCCGGTCGCAGCCGGTGCGGCCGGTGCAGCGGGCTCAGCAGCCGCCGGCGCCTCGGTGGCAGCCGGCGCGGCCGGGGCTGCGGGGGCTGCTGGCACGGCTGTGGGTTCTGGTGTGGCCTTCGCGCCACACCCCGTCAGGATCATAGCCATGATCATGACGATGCTCAGGATTGTCCAACGTTTCATGTGCTTCTCCTTCTTGAGATATGCATTTGTTTCTAACGCATGCGGTTTATAAACAGTGATCCGGGCATGACCTTGCACGACTTTTGCAGGATCGATACAGGCCTCCTTTCGTCTCCGATACCGGTTCAGGCGGTCTCCCGTTGAACCAGGCTGAGGGGCAACCAAACTTCCTGGGCGGCCCGCGAGGGGTCGGCCAGGCGAGACAGCAGCAGATCGATCGCCACCCGGCCCGATTCTTCGAGGTGTTGGCGGATGGTGGTCAGGCCGACGTAGTCCGCCATCTCGATGTCATCGAAGCCGATGATGGCCACGTCGGCCGGCACGCGCAGACCGCGCTCGCGCGCGGCCTTGCGCACACCCATGGCCTGGGTGTCGCTCGGCGCGAAGATGGCTGTCGGCGGTGATGACAGATCGAGGAGTTGATGGGCAGACTGGCGTGCGGACTCCAGACCGTGCGGTGCGCAGGCAATGTACTCCTCAGGGAGACCTACACCCGCTTCGATCAGCGCCTGGCGATAGCCATCCAGGCGTACGTCGCTGTTGCGCAGGGCGTAGTCCGGCACATCACTGTCGCCCACGAAGGCGCAACGCCTGTGGCCCAGTCCGATCAGGTGTTGCGCAGCCAGGGCGCCGCCGCCGGCATTGTCGATGCGCACGCTGCTGAAGCGGGGGCGCGAGTACTCGATCAGGACCGTCGGCAGTTTGTGCACGATCAGGCGGTCGGCACTTTCATCGTCGAAGGGCAGGGACATCAGGATCAGCCCATCGACGCGGCGTGTCAGAGGGAGACTGGCAAGCAGTCCATCAAGCCGGTACGATGAGTCGACGTTGTAGATGGCCAGGTCGTAGGGAAGATCGCTCAAAGACTCTGCGACACCGCGCAGCCGTGCAACGAATGAGGGATATGTGAAGAAGGGAGCCAGGACACCGATGCGTCCGTGGGACTTGCGTGCCCTGGCCGCTGCTTCGGCCTTGGGGACGAAGCCAAGCTGATCGATGGCCTGATAGACGCGTGTTCGGGTCGTCTCGTTGACGCGCTCCGGGGTGTTCAGCACGCGTGAGACGGTGGCGATGCTCACGCCTGCTTCCTTGGCTACCTCGTACACTGTCACCTGTGACATGCACACCCCGCTGTGGTCCATCAATTCAGAGAAAAACTACTTCCATGAAAGGACTTACGAGAATATATACCATCCTTTGTGCGCAGTGTCAAGGATTTTGACCACGCTTCTGCGTATGTGCCGTCTGTCGCGCCGTACAGCGGCAAGCGCGGCTAGTCTGCCGCGCGGCTGTCGTCCAGTCGGGCGCGCCGCGCCGCGAGTTCCTCCGCAGCCACATCTTCGAGTGGCGGCAAATCCCGCACAGGAATGCCGGCATCGGCCCCGGGCAGGCGCGGCCCCACGCGCGTGAACTCGACGGTGACGCCGAGCGAGGATGCCAGGCGCGCTGCCACTGCCTCCAGTTGCTCCACCTCGTCTGCATATTCTGCCAGGCGCACGCCGTCGTTGGAGGCAGTCAGGATCACCGTGTCGTTCATCAGCAGGCGTGTTTCCTCGCGGCCCTCGGTCGTGCGCGCGGTGCGCACCAGCTTTACGGCAGGACTGGCGCCGCCGCTGCCTTCAGGTTTGCCGAACGCGCGCATCAGCACGTACGACAGGAACATGCCGAGCAGCAGGAAGATGAGCGAATCGATGACAATGGGCACAATGAGCCTCCACCCCACGCGGGTTGCGCGGTTCAGTATACACCCGCTGGACCGGCGATCGGAAATCACCCTTTGCCTGAAGGAGCCGCATCATTTGACAGGGGGGGACGCCTCTGATAAGATGGCTCTGTGAAAAATGAAAGCAATTTTCAATTTGATCCAGCCCCAGTCTCAGAGCGAAGCCTGGACCTGGTGCATCGGATCACAGCGGCCGGCCATTCGAACACGCGCGCGCGTCGTGCCGTGCTCCAGGCGCTGGCCTGTGCCCATGAGCCGATCAGCCCCGCGGAGTTGCTCGCGGCCGGGCGGCATTATCACCCTGCGTTGGGGCTGGTCACGGTGTACCGGACGCTCGACATCCTGGCCGGGCTCGGGCTCGTGCGCCGGCTGCACCTGGTGGAGGGTTGCCACAGCTACGCGCTGAGCACGCCGAGCCCGGCGGACGCCGACTGCTGCGGGGATGGAGAGCCATACGCGCACGGCCATCACATCATCTGCCAGGAGTGCCGCCGTACGATGGAGTTTGCCGGGTGCGACATCGAAGCGATCGTCGCGGCCGTCGAAGCGCAGACGGGATACAGTGTACGGAGCCACTGGCTCGAGATGTTCGGGCTTTGTCCGAGTTGTCAGGAGAAACGATCGTGAAACTGGTCCATGCCATTGCCTCTGCTCTCTTCGTGACCGTGTTGCTGGCCGCCTGCGGTGCGGCAGGCGAGCCCGGATCACCCGCCGCCCAGCCAGGCGTCCAGCCGAGCAGCGTGCTCGTCGCGGAAAGCTTTCTTGCCGACATCACGCGCAACGTTGCCGGCGAGCGCCTGGCTGTCGAGACGCTGATCCCGCTGGGCGCCGATCCACACAGTTTCGAGCCGTCGCCTGCGGACGTGCGCAAGGTCGCGGATGCCTCCTTGATGATAGTCAATGGCGCGGGGTTCGAGGCGTTCCTCGAGCCGCTGCTGCGAAATGCTGGCGGCGAGCGCACGGTCATCGAGGCGGCCGCGGGGCTGACGCCGCGCGCACCTCAGCCGGGCGAGCACGAGGAAGAGGAGGCGGACCACGGCCACGAGGAGGGCGATCCGCATTTCTGGCTCGATCCGAATCACGCCATCGTCTACGTGCAGAACATCCGCGATGGCCTGGCCGCGGCAGATCCTGCGGGCAAGGACACGTATGCTGCGAACGCCGATGCCTACGTCGCGCAGCTTCGGGAGCTCGACGCGTGGATCAAGGCGCAGGTGCAGACGGTTCCCGAGAATCGCCGCCTGCTCGTCACCAACCACGAGAGTTTTGGCTACTTCGCCGATCGGTACGGCTTCCGTGTCGTCGGTGCGGTCATCCCGAGCGTCAGCACGGCAGCGTCGCCGTCCGCCCAGCAGCTGGCCCAGCTGGTTGACGAGATCAAGGCGACAGGCGCACCGGCAGTATTCCTGGAACTCGGCGCCAACCCACAGCTTGCCGCGCAGCTGGCTGCCGAGACGGGGATGAAGGTCGTCACGGGGCTGCTGACCCATTCGACGACCGCGGCCGACGGCGTCGCGCCCGATTACCTCAGCATGATGCGCTACAACGTGACCACCTTCGTTGACGCGCTCAGACAGGAGTCGTCATGACCCTGACCGGTTTGTTGAGACGGCCTAAGCCGCACCACCACGCCGCGCCGGTGGTGTCGCTGGACCACGTGACCGTGCGCTACAACGGCGGCGCGCCTGCGCTGGAAGATGTGTCGCTGGTGGTACAACGCGGAGAACGCATCGCCGTGGTCGGGCCGAACGGTGCAGGCAAGAGCACGCTGCTCAAGCTCATCGCCGGCATCCTGGCGCCCACGAGCGGCACCGCGGAGATCTACGGATACGGCGCGGGCGGCCATATCTGCATCGGCTACGTGCCGCAGCGCTCCAATGTGGACTGGGCGTTTCCCGTCACGGTGGCCGATGTGGTGATGATGGGGCGCGTCGCCAAGATCGGCCTGTTGCGCCAGGCGGGGCGCGCCGACCGGGAACTTGTCCGCCAGAGCCTGGAGCAGGTGGGCATGACTTCGTTTAAGGATCGTCAGATCGGCGAGCTGTCGGGCGGACAGCAACAGCGCGTCTTCATCGCCCGTGCCCTGGCCCAGGAGGCAGAGCTGCTGCTCATGGACGAGCCGATCACCGGGCTCGACGTGCCTTCGCAGGAGGCCATCTTTGAGATACTGGACCTTCTGAAGGCGCAGGGGATGACGGTACTGGTGTCGACGCATGATCTGCAAATGGCCTCGGATAAGTTCGACCGGCTCATGTTGTTGAAGCGGCGCCTGGTCGGCCTTGGCCGGCCGGCCGAGGTGTTGACGCCCCACAACCTGCAACAGGCTTACGGAAGCCACCTGACGGTGCTGCCCGGCCCTGAGGGCATGCTGGCGCTGAGCGACACCTGCTGCGAGGGGGAGTCCCATGATTGAGTTCCTGCTGGCGCCCCTGCGCTACGAATTCATGGTGCGCGGGCTGCTGGCCGCGATCACCGTGGGGGTCGTTTGCTCCGTCCTCGGGTCCTACGTCGTCCTGCGCGGCATGACCTTCTTCGGCGACGCGCTGGCACACGCCATCCTGCCCGGCGTGGCGGTCGCGTATCTGCTGGGTGGCGGCGCGCAGGGACCGCTGTTCTGGGGCGGACTCGTGGCCGGCATCGGCACGGCCCTGGGAATCGGTGCGCTCTCCAAGACGGGACAGGTGCGCGAGGACACCGCGATCGGCGTCATCTTCGCGGGCATGTTTGCGCTCGGGGTCGCCCTGATTTCCACCGTGCGCAACTTCAGCGTGGACCTGACGCACTTCATGTTCGGCAACGTGCTGGGCGTCTCGCGGGGCGACCTGGTGCTGACGGTCGCCTTCGGTGCGTTGGTCCTGCTGCTGGTCGTGGCCTTTTACAAGGAATTTCTGGTCATCTCCTTCGATCCGGTTCTCGCCGAGATCCTGCGCATCCCACACCAGGTTTTTAGCTACCTGCTGCTCGTCATGCTTGCTGTCACAGTGGTCATCGCGCTGCAGACGGTCGGCGTGGGGCTGATGGTCGCCATGCTGGTGACCCCCGCGGCCACGGCCTCGCTGCTCACTCGGCGCCTGCCCCTCATGATGGCCGGATCGGCCATCATCGGCAGCGCATCGGCCGTCATCGGATTGTACCTGTCGTATTACGTCAGCATCGCCTCGGGTGCTGCGATCGTCCTCGTCTGCACCGCCTTCTTCCTGCTGACACTGGTGTTTGCGCCCGGCCGCGGGCTCCTGGCGCGCTGGCTGGCCTGAACCCGGCTTCCACAGCAATCAATGCGATTTTTCTGCTCTGCCGGGCATGCGATATACTTGGCCGTCATGACACGATTTCCTGTCTCGGAGGTGCTATGAACTTCAGTTCACTGGCTCCGATCACGCAGGCCTTTCTGGCGACCATGTTTACCTGGGGGTTGACCGCGCTCGGCGCGGCCGGCGTGTTCCTGACGCGGCAGGTGAGCAGGCGCTTGCTCGATGCCATGCTTGGCTTTGCGGCCGGCGTCATGATCGCGGCGAGCTTCTGGTCCCTCTTGGCGCCTGCCATCGAGTTGTCCGAGGAGATGGGGCTGCCGGGCTGGCTGCCGGCTGCCGTCGGCTTCCTGGCCGGAGGCCTTTTCCTGGCTACGGTCGATCACCTCCTGCCGCACCTCCATCTGGGCGATCCTATTGAGCGCGCGGAAGGCCTCAAGTCCACATGGAAGCGCAGCGTCCTGCTGGTGACGGCGATCACGCTGCACAACTTCCCCGAGGGATTGGCCGTCGGCGTGGCGTTCGGTGCGGTGGCCGCAGGCCTGCCTGCCGCAACGCTGACCGGCGCGATTGCCCTCGCCATCGGCATCGGCCTGCAGAACTTCCCGGAGGGGCTGGCCGTCTCCCTGCCCTTGCGCCGTGAGGGGCTATCCCGGAGCAAGAGCTTCCTGATGGGGCAGGCGTCCGGCATGGTGGAGCCGATTGCCGGCGTCCTGGGGGCGGCAGCCGTCCTGCTCATGCGGCCGCTGCTCCCCTACGCCCTGGCGTTCGCGGCGGGCGCGATGATCTACGTCGTGGTGGAAGAGCTGATCCCCGAATCGCAGCAGCATGACGATACGCATATGTCCACCTGGGGCGCCATGCTCGGGTTCACCATCATGATGTTTCTTGACGTGGCGCTGGGCTGACCGCCCGCCGGATCCGCTTCCCGTTTGTCACGAACCACAACCGCCGGTCATCGGTCTGCACCCACACCGCGGGGTGTTGCAGGCCGGCGACCCTGCCTGGCAGCCATTCCTCCGACCATTCATCCGCGAACAGCAACTCGACGCGGTCGCCCACTGCGTAGCTTTCTACCAGGCGCTTTGCCAAGGTCCAGCTCCTTATCTGATGTAGACCGATTGTAGCATTCCCGAAACGCCGGCCCAAACCGTTTGACGGGTGGGCCGCTTCGGTGTAAGATAGGCGAACAAATGAGCGATTTCGGGCTTCGGGGAAGGCATGGCCATGTCGAAATCTAAGACGCGATATGTGTGCTCCAACTGCGGCAGCGCCCAGCCCAAGTGGATGGGCAAATGCCCCGATTGCGGCGAGTGGAATTCACTGATCGAGACGATCGTTCAGGACCCTGCGCCCGGCAGGACCGCGGGTGCGGTTGCCACAGGGGGCGGCGCCGGTCCCCAGGCCTTGCCCGACATCCCTGCGGACGGCTATGCGCGCCTCCCTGTGCCCATCGGCGAGCTCAGCCGCGTGCTGGGCGGCGGTATCGTGCCCGGGTCGGTCGTGCTGATCAGCGGCGATCCGGGCATCGGCAAGTCGACGTTGCTCATCCAGCTCTGCGCCGCGCTGGCGCAGCCTGGAGCCAGTGCCGCGGGGGAAGGGCCGGTGCTCTACGTGTCGGGCGAGGAGTCCGCGGCGCAGATCAAGCTGCGTGCGCAGCGGCTCGGTATCGTCTCGCGCGACATCCAGGTGCTGGCAGAGACGCATCTCGAAACCATCTCCAATCATATTCAGCAACTTCAGCCCCGCATGGTCGTGGTTGACTCGGTGCAGAGCATCTACTCCGAGGCGATTCAGTCCGGCGCGGGGAGCGTGACGCAGGTCCGCGATTGCTCGTCCGCCCTCTTGCGGCTTGCCAAGGCGCAGACCTTCCCCCTGTTTCTCGTGGGCCACGTGACCAAGGAGGGGTCCATCGCGGGCCCCCGTGTGCTGGAGCACATGGTCGACACCGTGCTGTACCTGGAGGGCGAGCGCTTCCACGCGTTTCGCCTGCTGCGCTCGGTCAAGAACCGCTTCGGCTCGACCAACGAGGTCGGCGTGTTCGAGATGGCGGAGGGCGGCCTGATCGAGGTCGTGAACCCGTCGGAGGCTTTTCTGGCGGAGCGAATGCCGAACGCGCCGGGCTCGGCCATCGCCGTGACGATGGAAGGCTCGCGCCCCATCCTCGTCGAGGTCCAGGCGCTGGCTGGAGCGACCACGTTTGCCCAGCCCCGGCGTACGGCCAACGGCGTCGACTTCAATCGGCTGTTGCTGATCACCGCGGTGTTGGGCAAGCGGGCGCGCGTCCGGCTGGGCGACCAGGATGTCTTCGTCAACGTGGTCGGCGGGCTGCAGGTGGATGAACCCGCGGTTGACCTGGCCGTGGCGGTCGCGGTGGCGTCTTCCGTGCGCAACCGGCCCGTTGCAGCGGACCTGGCGCTGGTGGGCGAGATCGGCCTGAGCGGCGAGCTGCGCAGCGTCGGGCAGCTGCCCCGGCGCCTGATCGAGGCGGCCAAGCTGGGGTTCACCCGCGTGTTGGTGCCGGCCACGGCCGCGCGCAAGCTGGAGCCGCCCCCAGGGCTGCAGGTGCTGGGGGCGCGCACCGTGCGGGAGGCGCTGGAGATGGCCCTGGTGGGCGGCGGCGCGCAGGGCGACGAGCCCGCGTCCCCCGCGTAGAGACGTAGCGTTCAAGGCGCAGGCTACTACGTCTCTGCACCGGATCACGTCGCGGCGTACCGCCCCGCGCGGTGCGTTTAGACACGGCTGCGGCCGGATGATATACTCCAGTCCACCTGACCACAGGAACCTGAAGGGGAGGCTCGCATGACCGTTACCGCCGTCGTAGGCGCACAATGGGGGGATGAGGGGAAGGGCCGCATCGTCGACTACCTGGCGCAGCGGGCCGGCATGGTGATCCGGTTCCAGGGTGGCGACAACGCGGGCCACACGGTGGTCAACGACCACGGCACCTTCCGTCTGCATCTCATACCATCCGGCATCTTCAATCCTGCCACAACCTGCATCATCGGCACGGGCACGGTCATCCACCCGCCTGCGCTGCTCGAGGAGATGGCGGAACTGACGGAGGCCGGGGTCAGCCTCGACAACCTTTGGATCTCGGAGCGCGCGCACGTGGTCATGCCCTATCACCGGATGCTGGACGGGCTCGAGGAGTCCTCGCGCGGCGGCGCACAGATCGGCACCACGAAGCGTGGCATCGGCCCCACCTACGCGGACAAGGCCGCGCGTTCGGGCATCCATGTGGGCGACCTGCGCCGCCCGGGCTACCTGGCCGACCGGCTGGCCCAGGCCCTGCCGCGCGTCAACCGTACATTGGCCCATTTCGATGGCGATCAGCTGGACCTGGGGGAGCTGACCGCGATGGCGGTCAGCTGGGGCAGCGCGCTGGAAGGCCGGATCGTCGATACGATGCCGCTGATTCAGCAGGCGGTGCGCTCGGGCGTCGATGTCCTGCTCGAAGGGCAGTTGGGCGTCATGCGTGATCTCGACTGGGGCACCTACCCGTACGTCACCTCCTCTAACCCGATCGCCGGCGGTGGTTATGCGGGCGCCGGCCTTCCGCCGCAGGCCGTCGAACGCGTCATCGGCGTGGTGAAGGCCTACTGCACCGCGGTCGGCGCAGGACCGTTCCCGACCGAGCTGTTCGATGAGACGGGCGAGCAGCTGCGCGAGGTCGGCCAGGAGTATGGCGCGACGACCGGCCGGCCGCGGCGCTGCGGTTGGCTGGATGGCGTCGCGCTGCCCTATGCTGCCTGGCTGAACGGCTTCACGGGCCTCGCCATTACCAAGCTGGACGTGCTGGACGGCCTGCCTGAGTTGAAGATCTGCATCGGCTACCTGATCGAGGGTGAGGTGGTGACGCGGGTGCCGGAGACCTACTGCATGGCGCGCGCCCAGCCGATCTACGAGACGTGGCCGGGCTGGATGGAGTCCACGCGGCATGCCAGGCGCTGGGGCGAGCTGCCCCAGGCCGCACAGGTGTACCTGGACCGCATCGCCGCGCTGGCCGAGACGCCCCTCCAGTACATCTCCGTGGGGCCGGCGCGCGAGCAGCTCATCGTCCTGTAACACCATGCCTGACCGCCAAGCCTTCGGCTACGACACGTATCTCTCTCCCTTCACCTGGCGCTACGGCTCGCCCGAGATGCGATCCATCTGGAGCGAGATCAACCGGCGGCGGCTGTGGCGCCGTGTCTGGGTCGCGCTGGCCGAGGCGGAGCACGCCGCGGGCCTGGTCAGCGCAGAGCAGGTGGCCGACCTCGTCGCGCACCAGGATGACATCGACCTGGACGCCGCGCTGGCGATCGAGCGGGAAATCCATCACGACCTGATGGCCGAGGTGCGCACCTACGCGGCCCAGTGCCCGGTTGGCGGCGGCATCATCCATCTTGGCGCCACCTCCATGGACATCGAGGACAACGCGGAGGCGCTGCGGCTGCGCGACGCGCTGGACCTGCTTATCTCCCGGCTGGCCGTGCTCCTCGATCGGTTCGCGGCACAGATCGAGCGCCACGCCGGCGCGCCGACGATGGCCTTCACCCACCTGCAGCCGGCCGAGCCCACCACGACGGGCTACCGCCTGGCGCAATACGCCCAGGACCTCCTGACCGATTACCGCGAGCTGCAGCGCGTGCGCGACGGCGTGCGCGGCAAGGGACTGAAGGGCGCGGTCGGCACATCCGCGTCCTACACGCAGCTGCTGCAGGGAACCGGCATGGCCGCAGAGGCGCTGGAAGGCCACGTCATGGCGCGGCTCGGGCTCGCGGCCTGGCCCGTCGCGACGCAGATCTACCCGCGCAAGCAGGACTACGGGGTGCTGTCGGCCCTGGCCGGGCTGGGGCAGTCGCTCTACAAGTTTGCGTTCGACCTGCGCATCCTGCAGTCACCGCCCATCGGCGAGTGGGCCGAGCCGTTCGCCAGGGGCCAGGTCGGTTCGAGCGCGATGCCCTTCAAGCGCAATCCCATCCATGCGGAGGCCATCGACAGCCTGGCGCGGCTGCTCGCCACGTTTCCGCGCGTGGCGTGGGACAATGCCGCGCACAGCCTGCTGGAGCGCACGCTCGACGACTCGGCCAACCGGCGGACGATCCTGCCCGAGGCGTTTCTGGCGGCCGACGAGCTGGTGCTGCGCGCGTCGCGGCTGATCGAGGGACTGCAGGTCGACCCCGCCGCCTCGGAGCGGCTGTTGGCGAACTACGGCGCGTTTGCCGCGACGGAGCGCCTGCTGATGGAGCTGGCGCGGCGCGGCGCAGACCGGCAGGAGATGCATGAGATCATCCGCGGCCACTCGATGGCGGCCTGGGCAGCCGTGCAGGGCGGCGGGTCCAACCCCCTGGCGGACTCCCTCTGCGCCGATCCCTCTCTGGTCCGCTACGCCGGCCCCGACGAGCTGCGCGCCTGGCTGAGCGCGGAGGACTACACCGGCGATGCGGCTCAGCGGGCGCTGGCGCTGGCCGGCGCGATCCGGAAGACGCTCGCTGCCTTCCATGCCTCCTGACCCTGAGATCAGACGCGGCCGCCCGGCCGGCATGGCGGCCTTCACCGTCGTCTGGCTCGGCCAAATCGTCTCAGTCCTTGCGACCGGCATGGCCGCGTTCGCGCAGTCGATCTGGGTGTTCCAGGAGACGGGCAGCGCTACGGCGCTCGGGCTGGTTCACGTCTTCTTCATCGTGCCGTTTCTCGCGCTCTCGCCCGTCGCCGGGGTGATGGTCGACCGGTACAACCGGAAGCTGATGATGATGCTCAGCGACCTGGTGGCGATCCTGCCGACGGTGGGCCTCCTGCTCCTCTCGGCCGCGGGCCGGCTGGAAGTGTGGCATTTCTACGTGGCCGCGGCCTTCCAGGGCATCGGCAACACCTTCCAGTGGCCGGCGTATTCCGCAGCGATCACGATGATGGTGCCCAAGCAGCAGCTCGGCAGAGCCAACGGCATGATGTCGCTCATCGAAGCCGGGCCCGGCGTCGTTGCGCCCCTGCTGGCCGGCGCGCTGCTCCCGGTGATCGGGCTGACCGGCATCCTGGGCTTGGACGTCGCGACCTTCGTCCTGGCGATCCTGGCGCTGGCCGTCGTGTTCATCCCGCAGCCGGAGCGCAGCAGCGCAGGCCGGGAGGCGCAGGGCGGCCTCCTGCGCGAGGCAGCCTACGGTTTCCGCTACATCTTCGCGCGGCCGAGCCTGCTGGGCCTGCAGCTCCTCTTCTTCGCTGGCAACCTGTTCTGGGGCATGGCCATGACGCTCACGGCCCCGATGATCCTGGCACGGACGGACAACAACTCGCTCGCCCTGGCGACGGTGCAGTCGGCCGCTTCAATTGCCGCGGTCGCAGGCGGGGTCATCATGAGCGCGTGGGGCGGCTTCAAGCGTCGCGCCTACGGTGTCATCTTCGGATGGATGCTGTGTTCGCTGGGGTTGTTGGCAGCCGGCCTGGGACGGACCATCCCGGTCTGGGCCGGAGCGTTCTTCTTCGCCGCTCTGTGGGCGCCGTTGATCAACGGCTCGAACCAGGCGCTGTGGCAGGCCAAAGTGGCGCCGGATGTCCAGGGCAGGGTGTTCTCGGCCCGGCGGCTCATCGCCTGGTTTGCCCAGCCCATCAGCCCGATCCTCGCAGGCACCGCGGCCGATTTCGTCCTCGAACCGGCGATGCAGTCCGGTGGGACGCTGGCGTCCCTGTTCGGCGGGTGGTTCGGGACGACCCGCGGATCGGGGATGGGCCTGTTGATCTCCGTGTGCGCACTGGGGGCGTTTGCCGTGGCATGGACGGGCTACCTCGTGCCCGCCATCCGCCATGCGGATGCGCGCCTGCCCGACCACGATCAACCGGGCGCCGGCGCTTCCGGCCCACAGCCCGTAGAGACGTAGCATGCTACGTCTCCACAACCGGCGATTGGGCCAGACATAGGTCGTTTGACAACGGCCCTCCGTTCGGGCATAATCGTCTCCACAATCGAATGATCGATGTCAAAGCCACAAAGCGATGACGGAGGAAAGTAGGCGGGGGAATGACCCCAGAGAGGCCGGGTCCCAATGGAGGGGCTGCAAGCCCGGCCGGCCCCAACCCCGACGAAGTTCCCTCCCGAGCGGGTGGGTGAAAACGATTGAAAATTGAAGATAGCAGATTGAAGATTCCTGTCACCAATCTTCAATCTTCAATCTTCCATCTTCAATCGTGAAGTAGTCCACCACGGCAGCCCGCCGTTATCGGGTCACCGGTAAGCCTGTCGAGCCAGGCCGCCGGGCAGAGAGCGGCTCCCTCGTTGGGAGTCCGAACCAGGGTGGCACCGCGGAGTGAACGCGCACACTTCGTCCCTGAGGCGTTGTGTGCGTTTTTGCGTTAATGAACCGGGCGAACCTGTGGGGTTACGGGCCAACCGGCGAACGGCCCGACCTCAAAGGTCCGAGGGAGATGAAGAGATGCATGAGAATCTGAGCAAGCTGCGCACGGAGGCGTTGGAAGCCCTTGCGCTTGCTGCCGACGCAGACGCGCTGGAGGCGTGGCGGGTCCGCTACCTCAGCCGCAAGGGCGGCGCGCTTTCAGCGGCGATGGACGTCATCGGCAAGCTGGCGCGGGAGGAACGGCCCGCGTACGGCCAGGCTGCGAACGAGGTTAAGGCCGCGTTGGAAGAAGCGTTCGCTGCACGGCAGGACGCGCTCAAGCAGGAGGCGCTCGCGGCCGAGCTGGCGGGCGGAACGGTCGACGTCACGTTGCCCGGCCGGCCCCCCAGCATCGGCCACCTGCACATCACGACGCAGAACCTGCGCGAGTATCGCGCGGTGTTTGCCGAGATGGGCTTCGAGGTGTACGACGCGCCCGACGTGGAGACGGATGAGTACAACTTCGGGCTGCTGAACATCCCGCCCTATCATCCCGCGCGCGACATGTGGGACACCTTCTGGGTCAGCCAGGACGCGCAGCCCGACCCTGCGCAGCGCGCCCTGGTCATGCGGACGCACACCAGTCCGGGGCAGATCCGCGTGATGCGCGAGCGCTGTCCGGAGCCGATTCGGGTCATCCTGCCCGGCAAGTGCTACCGCTACGAGCAGATCACGTCCCGCTCCGAGCACCAGTTCTACCAGATCGAAGGTCTGGCCGTGGGCAAGAATATCCGGATGACGGACCTGATCGGCACGCTCAAGCAGTTCGCCATGAAGATGTACGGGGCCGGCGAGCTGCGGGTGCGCGGCAGCTACTTCCCCTTCACCGAGCCGAGCATCGAGGCCGACATGAATTGCGTCCTCTGCGGCGGCAAGGGGTGCGGCGTGTGCAAGTACACGGGATGGCTGGAGATCGCGGGCGCGGGCATGGTGCATCCGGTCGTGCTGAAGAACGGCGGCTATGACCCCGAGGTGTTCACGGGCTTCGCGTTCGGCATGGGGGTCGAGCGTCCGGCCATGCTGCGGCATGCCATCACCGATATCCGTTACTTCTACTCGAACGACCTGCGTTTCCTGGGCCAGTTCGGTTGACGATCGATTGAAGATTGAAGATTGCGGGCGGATGGTCTCTGTCTGTGATCTGTAGTCTTCGATCGGGTAAGGCGGGAGCTATCAGATGAAATTACCACTCAGTTGGTTGAAGGACTATGTCGATATCGCCCTCACGCCGGAGGCGCTGGCCGAGCGGCTGACGTTGGCCGGGCTGGAGGTCGAGTCGATCACGACGGTCGGCGAGCTGTGGGATCGGGACAAGATCATCGTGGGCCAGATCCTGGAGGTCGTGCGACATCCCGAGGCTGACCGGCTGACGCTCGTGCGCGTCGATTACGGTGCGGGGCAGCCGATGACAGTTGTCACCGGCGCGCCGAACATGATGCCGTACATCGGGCAGGATCTCTCGGGCGGTAAGGGGCCGAAGGTTGCCTATGCGCTGTCGGGCGCGCGGCTGGTCGACGGCCACAGCGAGGAGCGGCGGATCGTGAAGCTCAAGCCGAGCAAGATCCGCGGCATCGTCTCGGAGGGCATGGTCTGCTCGGAGAAGGAGCTGGACCTGAGCGACAGCCACGAGGGCAACCTCGTGCTGCCCGACGACGCGCCCGTGGGCATGCCGCTGTTCGACTACATGGGTGACGTCGTGCTCGACTACGACGTGAAGGGCGCGTTTGGCCACCTCCAGTGCGTGTACGGCGCTGCCCGTGAGGCGGCCGCGCTGACGGGCCAGCCCCTGCGCCGGGACGTCATCACCATTCTGGAGCGGAAGCCGGTCGAGATCTCGGGCGACGCGGACTTCGCCGCGATCGAGATCCCGGCCCCGGACCTGTGTCTGCGCTACTCGGCCGCGCTCATCGAGGGCGTGAAGGTCGGCCCGTCGCCGATGTGGCTGCAGCAGCGCCTGCTGCGCGCGGGCATGCGGCCGATCGACAACGTCGTCGACGTGACGAACTACGTGATGCTCGAGCTCGGCCAGCCGCTCCATGCGTTCGACTACGACCTCCTGCGCCAGCGCGCGGGCGGCGAGCGGCCGCGGATCATCATGCGCCGCGCGCATCCCGGCGAGCACATGCAGACGCTCGACGGCGTGGATCGCAAGCTCGATCCCGACATGCTCCTGATCACCGACACTGCGGGCGCGATCGCGGTGGCGGGCGTGATGGGCGGCGCCGAGACCGAGGTCACCGACGGCACGACCACGATCCTGCTCGAGTCCGCCAATTTCCACTTCCTGAGCACGCGCCGCACGAGCCAGATGCTCGGCCTGCGCAGCGAGGCCGGCAGCCGCTTCGGCAAGCAGGTCGATCCCGAGCTGACGGTGAAGGCGCTGGCGCGCGCGTGCGAGTTGCTGGAGCAGCTGGCCGGCGGCACAGCGCGGCCGGTTTATGCGGACAATTACCCTGGCAAACCGGCCCCGAGGCAGATCGAGCTCGACCCGGTCTATGCCAACCGTCTGCTCGGCGCAGACTTGCCGGTGGAAGAGATGGTCCGCATCCTGGAGGCACTGGAGTTCACCGTCCGCCGCGGCGATGCGACGCTGCTGGTAAGCGTCCCCAGCTACCGGTTGGATGTCAACATCCCCGCGGACCTCGTGGAGGAGATCGGCCGCATCTATGGCTACGATCGGCTCACGCCCACCCTGCTGGAGGACGAGCTGCCCCGCACGCCGCGTAACACGGCGCTGGAGGGCGAGGAGAAGGTGCGGGACATCCTGGTGGGCTGCGGGCTCGACGAGGTCATCACCTACTCGATGATCGACGTGCGCACCGAGGCCAGGCTGTTTGACGTGGAGGCCGCGGCGCCGCGTCCGCACGTGGCAGTCCTCAACCCGCTCTCGGTCGAGCGGGCTCATCTGCGGGTCACCCTCCTGCCGGCGCTGTTGGAGACGGCGCGCGCCAATCTCCGCTTCACGGATCGGGTGGCAATCTTCGAGCTCGGCCGCGTCTACGTGCCGCAGCCGGGGGAGACGCTGCCTGCCGAGCCGCGCCGGCTGGCCGCGCTGATGGTTGGCCCGCGCGAAGAGGGGATCTGGCTGGGACACGATGCCGCGCCGATGGGCTTCTTCGATCTCAAGGGCGTCATCGAGGCGCTGCTCGTGCGGCTCGGACTGCCCGGGCTCACCTGGGAGCGCGGCAGCCATCCCGCGCTGCACCCCGGACGCACTGCCGGCGTCATCGTGAACGGCGCCCCGATCGGCGTGGTGGGCGAGCTCCATCCGCAGGTGCGCGCCGCGTTCGGCCTGCCCGATCAGCCTGTCGTGTTGATGGAACTGGACCTGGACGCGTTGATGGCTGGCTGGGGGAGCAAGCAGGCGATGAGCGAGATCTCGTCGCAGCCGGCTGTCTTCGAGGACCTCGCGCTGCTGGTGGACGAGTCCGTCACGGCGGCCCAGGTGGCCGGGCTGATCCGCCAGTCCGGCGGCAAGCTGCTGGTGGACCTGCGGCTGTTCGACGTGTATCGCGGCGGCCAGGTGCCCGCGGGCAAGAAGAGCCTCGCTTATGCGCTGACCTTCCAGGCCGCGGACCGGACCCTCACGACAGAGGACACGGCCAAGGTGCGCCAGAAGATCGTCGCACGGCTCGAGCGCGAGCTCGGAGCGACGCTCAGGGCGTAGCATCACCCGCCACCGATCTGGATGAGGATCTCTGCTGACCGACCGTCGGCGGAGATCCTCAGTTAAGTTGCCTGGACTTTTCTCGCCGGCAACTTGTCTGTTTCCCCACCCCGTTTCTTTGCATCCTGCCGATCCCCTTGTTAGAATCAGGATCGATCGTGGTCCTCGTCCGGGAATCCGGCATCTCTCATCACAAGCTGAAGATACGTCAGGCGGCGCCCGCACGCCCCTGTGTCTTCAAGGAGGCAGTATGTTCAAGGGAATCGGCATCCACGTGAGCTCAGTGGCGCTCCTCGTCGTCGTGCTCGCCCTGGTGCCAGGTGCGGCGCCGGTCGCCATCGCAGGGCAGGCGCAGGATCTCGCTGGGCCGCCCGGCGGGCCGGCTCCGACCGGGATCGCAGCAGTCACGGCAGGCGAGCCGCCTAACCCATACTACCGCGTGGCAGTCAGCACGCTTCGTGACGGCAGACAGGTGGACCAGCATACCATCGCTGGCCCGGCTGAGCCGCCGCCCGGCTACGATCTGCAGCGCAGGCCGGTAGCCCCCTCCGAGCTTGGCCCGGAAGGACCAGCGGCCAGCCTGGAAGTTCCGGCCTACGATTGGGTGTTCGGATGCTATGCTGTCTCGGCCGCCATGATCGGCGCGTACTACGACCGGGGTGGATTCGCCAACATCTACACCGGCCCCGCCAACGGTGGGGTCATGCCGATGGACAACAGCGTCTGGCCGACGTGGACGGACGGCGCCGGCAAGACCTATCCCAGCATCCCGCTTGCCGCGTCGCGCAAGGGCCTGGACGGCAGAACGACTCGCGGGTCCATCGATGACTACTGGGTGTCCTATCTGAGCACCGCCGCGGACCCGTACATCACTGGCGGCTGGACTCAGCACGCGTGGGGCGATGCGTTCGGCGACTACATGAAGACCAGCCAGTCAGGCTACGGCAACCGCGACGGCGAGACCGCTTTCTGGGCCGCGACAGCATCCCCGGATCGCCTCACGTGCGCGGAGATGGCCATGGAAGGGCTGGCCAGCACAGACGCCGCCTATGGCCGCAAGCTCTTCTACGAGGCGCGCGGATATACGGTCGCCGACTGCTACAACCAGAATACCGACAACCAGGTCGCTGGCGGTTTCTCGTTCGCGGATTACAGGGCGCAGATCAATGCTGGCCACCCCGTGTTCCTGTACCTGCAGGGCCACGCGGTCGTGGGCGTCGGTTACAGCGACCCATCGACGGTCTATATCAACGACACGTGGGACCGCAAAACACACTCGATGACATGGGGTGGGTCCTATTCCGGGATGCAATTGCTGGCCGCCGGCATCGTGATCCCGGTCGGTGGCAGCACGCCGCCTCCGACGATCACGGGGCTCAGCCCCTCATCGGCCAAGCCGGGCGGCCCGGCCTTCACCCTGACGGTGAATGGCACGAACTTTGTGAATGGCTCGGTCGTGCTCTGGAACGGTGCAAACCGGTCGACGACGTATGTAAGCAGCACGCGCGTGAAGGCAGCCATTACCGCGGCGGACATCGCCAAGGCCGGCACCGCAACCGTCACCGTACGCAACCCCGCGCCGGGCGGCGGTGTGTCGAATGCGGTGTCGTTTCACGTGGGCTCGTTGCGCAAGGTCTACCTGCCGGCCGCCGTCAAGGCAGCGACAGGTCCCCAGCCGGGCTTCTGGCGAGGCGGCTTGCTGGAGTTCTACGTCACCTCAGACAGGCAGCACGTCGATGATTTCGCGATCCACGTCACGGGCGATTGCGGCAGCTACAAGATCACCCACCTCGTGCCCGAGCCAATTTCGGGCAACAGCTTCTCATTCACTGGGACGTTCTACGGTTCAGGGGTCTTTTCGTCGGCCACCACCGCCAATGTGACCACCGGGCTGGATGACTATTACATCCCAGGCTGCGGTTACGTGAGTGGCGGACCCTGGAACGTCGCCGCAACGTGGCAACACGCCGCGGCTGCCACGTGGGAGGGGATTGGCGGCGCCGGCATCGATGTCGCTGAGCCGGATGCCGGGTTGCCGGGCGCCGGGACGTTCCGGGTGAGGTAGTCAGTCGGCCACGGGTGATTGGGCAGCCGGGCCGCAGCGCGGCACCAGGCCGCGTTGATAGGCAACCACCGCGGCCTGCGTGCGATCCTCGACGTCCAGCTTCTGCAGGAGTGCGCTGACGTAGTTGCGGACCGTGCCGGGTGCGAGGTGCAGTTGCTGCGCGATCTCCGGGTTGGTGTAGCCCTGGCAGATCAACTGGAGCACATCCAGGTCGCGCTCGGTGAGCCCTTCGGCAGAGGGCTTTACAGGCACGGCAGGCGCAGCCACCTGTGCTAACACCTTGCCGGCAACAGACGGATCGAGAAACGTCTGGCCCGCCGCAGTCCCCTTGATCGCAGCGATCAGGAGATCGCGTCGCGTATCCTTGAGCAGATAACCGGCCGCCCCGGCCCGGATCGCATCCAGCACCCACGCATCATCGGCGTAGGTGGTCAGGATCAGAACCCGCGTCTGGGGCAGTTCTGCGTGCAACCTTTGAGTTGCATGCACGCCATTCATGACCGGCATCTTCAGATCCATGAGGATCACATCCGGGGGGAGGCGCCTGGCGAGTTCCAGTGCCTCCGCGCCGTTGGCCGCAAGACCGGTGACCTCGATGTCCTGATCGGTGCTCAGGATCGCCGATAGCCCCTCGCGCACGACCGTCTGGTCGTCACAGATCAGCACACGGATGGTCATGGTTTCCCTCCACCGTCACAGCCAGGATCACCCGGGTCCCCTGGCCGGGATCGCTGTGGATCTCCAGTTCTCCGCCGATGAGGCTCGCGCGCTCTCGCATGCCCAGGATGCCCAGGCGGCCGTTGGGCTCGCCGGCTCCCGGCAATTGGGCCGGATCGAGCCCCTGGCCGTCATCCTCGATCGACAGGACGATGCGGCGTTGTTCCGCGCTGAGCGACACGCCGATCGAGGCGGCGCCTGCATGGCGGACGACGTTTTCGAGCGTCTCCTGCGCAATGCGGTAGATGCCCTGCTCCACAAGGCGTGATGCGCAGGGCGGCAGGCTGTCCGGAACATCGAGCGTCAGTTGCGCGCCAGCGCGCTGTGCGGCGCCCTCAGCCAGCTCCCGCAGAGCGAGGACGAGCCCCAGCTCCTCCAGCGGAGAGGCGCGCAGCGCCTGGAGCGCGCGCCGCGCTTCGGCAAGGCCGGTGCGTGCGGTCTCGCTGGCCTGGTCGAGGATGTGCTGGGCCTTTTCAGGCTGCGGTGACCAGAGCGAACTGACCGCCTCGAGCTGGACGGTGACCGCGCTGAGCGAGTGAGCGAGCGTGTCGTGTAATTCGCGCGCCAGTCGGTTGCGCTCCCGGGTGATGGCGAGTTCTTCGAGCGTGGCAGCATGCTGCTGCAGCCGTTCGTTGGCAGCAGCCTGGCGCGCGTACGCCTCTGCCAACGCATCGCGTTGCTCGGCCTGAACGGTGGCGAGCGTCGCGGTGACGTACCCTGCCAGGAGCAGCATGACGGCCTGCAACACCTGGAATCCGGTCGGCACAGCCCAGGGGATGCCCGGCGAGCGCGGAGAAACCACCAACTGGAAGAAGGTCAGTCCCAGCACGTAAAGATAGAGGAACCGCGTCTTGTACTCCCAGGCGATCAACACGGCCGTGACGAAGAAGAACATGACGAAGGGTGATTGGAGCGGGTTGGACGCGGGCCAGAGGTAGTAGCCCACCAGGAGCGGCAGCAGGCCGATCATCAGGGTCAGCGGAACAAACCAGCGCCCCAGGCGGGCCGGCCCTTGGGGCCAGAACAGAATGCCCAACAAAACCAATTCGGTCAGGAGCAGGGGTGCCACATTGGGAAGGCTGAGCGCGCTGATCAGTCGCTCCCCCGCGGCCGGATCCGCGGTCATCGAGGGGTCGCCGGCCAGCTGCAGAAGCAGCAGCACCGGTCCCACGGCGATCCAGAAGAGCACGCGGACGACCACGAAGAAGCGATACGCGGGCACGAAACCTGGCTCTGGCGCGGTTTGTTTCATGACGTGAGTATAGCACCGTGGACGAGGGCTGTCATATGACAATCTCGTGACAGGCGACACTACCGCATATGACAACGTGCGTGCTATACTAACTCTCGACACGGCGTCGAAACGCCGTGTATTTGTGTGTTAATGAACGGTGTTGCTGGTATTGACGACTCCCTGGCTGAAGGTATTGATCGATCTGTGGGAACATCGCGGCCGGACGGTCGTGGTGGCCCTGGCAATCGCTGTGGGTGTGTACGCAGTGGGAGTCGTGCTCAACACGCGCGAGATCCTGGTGCGCGAATACCGGACCGATCAGGCGAGCGCGTTGCTTGCCTCCGCAGTTGTTTATACCTCTCCCTTCGAAGATGACCTGGCCCGGTCAGTGGCAGGGCTGCCCCTGGTGGCTGCCGCTGAGGGCCGGACGATCGCCACAGGCCGAGCGATCGGGCTCGACGGCTCATCGCAGGACATTTTCCTGACGGCGGTCCCCGACTTTGGATCCATGTCTGTCGACGCGCTTTCCCCGCAGGCCGGCCAGCCTGGGCCCGGACGCCGTGAGGTGGTCGTGGAAGGCGCCTCACTGGCCAGCCTGGGCGTGCGCATCGGCGACACTTTGACGATCGAGCTGGACAATGCGGCCACGCGCGATCTCCGCGTCGTTGGGGTGGTTCACGATCCTCAGCAAGTTGGCCCTTCGCTCACCGGCTCAGCCATGGCCTACATCACGCCTGAGACCATGGCCAGCCTGGGCTATTCATCGGCGTACACCGAGCTTCGGATTCGCGCGACCGAGCCAGCGCAGGACGAGGCGCACATCGTAGCCGCGCTCGACCAGGTGGAAGCCTATCTCCGCAGTTCGGGCCGCACGATCTACAGCCGGCGGATCATCACGGAGAGCCTGGCTGATCCCTTCATTGACAGCATCGTCTTGATCCTGAGTGCCTTCGGCCTGGTGATTCTGTTGCTGTCCGGATTCCTCGTCGTCAACGCGATGTCCGCGCTGATCACCCAGCAGATTCCGCAGATCGGCGTGATGAAGCTCGTTGGCGCACGGCGCATACAGATCATGGCACTTTACCTGGCCACCGTGCTGATCTATGGCGCGCTGGCCGTGGCCGTCGCGCTTCCGATGGCGTCCGTCACGGCTCAGTTGTTGATGCGCTATCTCGTGGAGCCGTTGCTCAATGTACGGGTGCAGAGCTATGCCATCCCGGGGCATCTGCTGCTTGCCCAGGCGGCAGTCGGCCTGCTGTTGCCCCTGGTAGCCGGGCTATCGCCGGTCATCCAGGGCACGCGCATCACCACCCGCGAGGCGCTGAACAGCGTGGGACCGGGCGGCGCATCGTACGGCCGCGGCCTGATCGAGCGCGGCCTGGCACAGCTGCAGAGGCTCAAGGGGTTCGAACGGCCGATGCTGCTCGCGGCCCGCAACATGCTGCGACACAAGGGGCGCCTGGTGCAGACGTTGGTCGTCCTGGTCTTCGGCACGGCGCTCTTCATCTCTGTCCTGAGCGTGCGGGCGTCCGTCGATGCCACGTTGGCCGCGTTCATGCAGTTCCACAAGTACGACGTCTCCGTGGTGCTGGAACAACCGGAGATGGCATCGCGGCTGCTTCATGCGGCAGCAGAGGTTCCCGGCGTAGAGGCTGCCGAGATGTGGTCGAGCGGTGCGGCTACCCGCGTGCGTCCCGACGACAGCGAGAGCAGCCCGTTCAGCATCGTCGCGGCGCCGCCAGAGACGCGCTTCATGACGCCGGAGCTCATCGAGGGACGGTGGCTGCCCGCGGAGGCCACTGCAACGCCGAACGCCGTGGTGATCAACTCCGACCTGGTCGACAAGGAACCTGACTTGAGAGTTGGTGGAGAGATTGTGCTGGAGATCGACGGCCGCGAGGGCGCCTGGTGGATCGTGGGCATCGTTGGCACTGAGTCGCGGGGTCCGACGGCCTACGTGAACCAGGCTGACTATGCCTACGCCGCACGCACTGCCGGAGAAGGCAATCGCCTGGTCGTGCAGATGGCGCCGGGGACGGGCTTGACGCAGGAGCGCCTGGCCGCACAGCTACAGGCGCATCTCGAGGATCGAGGGCTGAAGGTGCAGGAGGCCGAGACGGCGGGTGTGACACAGACGCAGAACAGCCTGCTCTTCACGATTGTTGTGGCCTTCCTCATCCTGATGGCGTTGCTGCTCGCAGCGGTCGGGGGCCTCGGGCTATCGACAACCATGAGCATCAATATGATGGAACGCGTACGGGAGGTGGGCGTTCTGCGCGCGATCGGTGCTTCCAACGCGTCGGTGCGGCACATCGTCCTCGCCGAGGGCATCGCGATGGCAACAGTGAGCTGGCTCGCCGGCGCCCTGCTGTCGATCGGACTGAGCCCCTGGTTCAGCGACCAATTGGGATTGGCGCTGATCAAGATGCCCCTGCAATACACCTACTCGATCGCCGGCGCCGTGGTGTGGTTCTTCATCCTGCTCGGCATCGCCGCGCTGGCAAGCCTGGCGCCCGCCCGCAATGCGGTGCGATTGACCGTGCGGGAGGTGTTGGCCTATGAATGATGCCCTGATCAAGCTGCACCAGCTCCGCAAGGCCTATCGTACGCCGGCAGGCGATTTTCCTGTGCTGACGGGCGTCGATCTGACGGTGCAGCGCGGCGATTTTCTTGCCGTGCTCGGCAAGTCCGGTGCGGGGAAGTCCACGCTGATCAACATGGTGACCGGCATCGATCGCTCTACGGGCGGCGAGATCTGGGTCGGCGACCAACCTGTGCATGCACTGAACGAGGACGACGTCGCTGCGTGGCGCGGACGGCACGTGGGGGTCGTGTTTCAATCCTTCCAGTTGCTGCCGATGCTGACGTGTGCGCAGAACGTGATGTTGCCGATGGATTTCGCCAGGGTCTATCCGGGCCCGCGCGAACGCCGCGAGCGCGCCATGCATCTGCTGGATCGTGTGGGGCTTGCCGGGCATGCAGACAAGCTGCCTTCGGCCGTCTCGGGCGGCCAGCGCCAGCGCGTGGCCATCGCGCGCGCCCTGGCAAACGATCCGATGCTGTTGGCGGCCGACGAGCCGACCGGCAACCTTGACTCAAGAACTGCCGCAGAGATGTTCGACCTGTTTCAGGGCCTGGCAGGTGAGGGTAAGACGATCCTGCTGGCCACCCACGACCGGGATCTTGCCGCACGCGCAGGCCGGCGAGTGCACCTGGTGGAAGGACGTATCGCGAACGGGTGGCCGTCATCGGGAGACTCGTCACATGATTGATCAGGCCTGCGCGCCGGTAATCTCGCTGCACGGTCTCACCAAGGTGTATGAGACGCCTGTGGGGCCGTTCTCGGCCCTGCGCGGCATCGATCTCGAGATCGGAGCCGGCGAGTTCGTTGCGGTGGTCGGTAAGTCGGGCAGCGGCAAGTCCACGTTGATCAACATGTTCACCGGCATCGATCACCCGACCGATGGCGAGATCGTGGTGGACGGCGTCCGCGTCCGGGAGATGAATGAAGGGCAGATGGCGGAGTGGCGGGGCCGGACCATGGGCATCGTCTTTCAGTTCTTCCAGCTCCTTCCCGCGCTGACGCTGATCGAAAACGTCATGCTGCCGATGGACCTGGTGCGGTCGTACAGGGCCAGCGAACGCCGTGATCGCGCGAAGCACCTGCTCGAACAGGTGGGGCTGATCGACGATGCTGACAAGTTTCCGGCAGCCGTCTCTGGTGGACAGCAGCAGCGCGCGGCCATCGCGCGCGCGCTGGCCAACGACCCCCTGATCATCGTGGCCGACGAGCCGACCGGCAACCTGGATCCGGTAGCCGCGGAGGCCATCTTTAGCTTGTTTGAATCCTCCGCCCGGGCGGGGAAGACGATCCTGATGGTGACGCATGATGATGAGCTGGCGGCACGCGTGCCGAGGACCGTCATCCTGGCGGATGGGCTCATCGTGGACGAAATCAGGCGCGGTTCGTCGGAACATCCGGCGCGCCGCGACGGCAGGTAGATAGGAGATCTTGATGAATCGGCATGGTAAGTTGGCGCTCGTGCTGCTGGCAGGAGCGTTGGTCGTTGGCGCCGCAATCGGCGCAGTTGCGGTATTCGCGGGTGACCTGGGCACACAGGAACAGGCCGAGGTTGCCCCTGACGTCATCGTCAGCAATCCGGTCGCACGGCCCGTCGTGGCAAAGGGCGTGGTGGTCCCGCTGAAAGACGCCACCTTGAGCATGAGCGCAAGCGGCATCGTGGCTGAGATCCTTGTCCCTGAGGGCCACCCGGTGGAGGCCGGCCAGGTGATCCTGCGGCTGCAGAATGAACGGCAGCAGGCAGCGCTGGCGGAGGCTGACGCAGTGCTGGCAAGCGCGGCCGCCCAGCTCGGGACCCTGCGGGCGGGCGCGCGGTCGGAGGAGATTGCTGCCGCGGAGGCAAGCCTGGAAGGGGCGCAGGCACGCGCGGCGCGCCTCGAGGAAGGCGGCCGCGAGGCTGACATCGTTGCAGCGGAGGCGAGCCTGCGGGCTGCGCAGGCCGCGCTGCAGAGAGTGTACGCGGGCGCAGACGAAACGACGCGCATTGCGGCTCAGGCAGACCTTGCGAATGCGGCCGCTTCGTTGCGCATGGCCCAGGCGGCATATGACCAGGTGAAGGGCCAGAACAACGTCGCGATGCTGCCCCAGAGCCTGCAGTTGGAGCAGGCAACCAACGCGCATCAGGCTGCCCGGGCGGGTTACGACGAGGTGACTGCCCCGCCAAAGGCAGACCGCATCGCTGCTGCCGCTGCAGAGGTGAACGCCGCGCAGGCCCGTCTCGATCGACTGGTGAATCCCGCGACCGCGGCCGAGCTGGCTGAGACGCAGGCGATGGTGCGCCAGGCGCAGGCCCAGTTGGACATGTTGAAGGCCGGTGCGCGATCGCAGGAACTGGATGCCGCCGAGGCGGCCGTGGCCCGGGCCGAAGCGGGCCGGCGCCAGGCAGTGGCCGCACTGACCGAGACGCAACTGGTCGCACCGTTTGACGGCGTCCTTGCCCTGCTATCAGTGCGCGCCGGCGAGCAGGTGGCGGCAGGCCTGCCGGTCGCCGAGTTGGGCGATCTGAGTGGCTGGCTTGTCGAGACAGATGATCTGAGCGAGCTGGATGTTGCACGGGTGCAGCCCGGCCAGATCGTGGACCTGACGTTCGACGCGATCCCCGGGCTTACGCTTCAGGGAACCGTGGAGCGCGTGCAGCAGAAGGGCGAGAAGAAGCTGGGAGATATGACCTATACCGCGGTCATCAGGATTGAAGAGCCCGAGCCGCGGCTGCTGTGGAACATGACTGCCGTGATGACGATCCCTTAGCAGAAGACAGAATCGTCAGGCTTCCAGAAAGGGGTTGAGGATCGCGACGCCCTGAACAGTTCGGCCATGTTGCAGATCCTCGCTCAGGAGAGTCGAACATCGTGCCTCGCCGGCTGCTGCCACGATCAGGGCATCATAAAACGAGAAGCCAGTCTCCTCCTGTATCATCAGGGCCCGGTCATAGGAACTGAGTGCAGGAAAGTGCTGGCAAAGAGGCGTCAGCACGCTTCTCATGTATTCGCGCGCCTCACTAACGCTCATCGGACGTGCGAATTTGCGTAATGCCAGGCTGAGAAACTCCTGCACGACCTGGGTGCTGATGATGCCGCGTTGGCTGCGCAGCGCTTCCTGAATGAGGGCCTGGCTGCGTTGCTGCTTGTCCGGCGATTCCGCGTCGAATGAGTACACGAGGACGTTGGTGTCCAGGAAGAAACGGCCGCGCAGGTTAGCGACGTTCATTCATTTCCTCACGGCTGAATTTTCCCCCGGACTGGACGTGCCCCAGGCGCACCATCAGCCGCTCATATTGGTCAGCGGCGGCGGGCTGAGACGCATACCGCGTCAGCCAGGCACGGAAGAGGTCGTTGAGCGTCGTGTGCTCTGACGTGGCCCGCTTACGCGCCTGCTCGATGATGGCTTCGTCGGCTGAAAGGGTGATGTTCTTTAGCATGATACCAGTGTACACGAAAGTCGTGTACTTGTCAATTCCTCGGTTCCGCCCCACACCAGCGCCGGCGCGATTACTGCCCAGCGGGGGGCCGATGTTATGATGCGCTTAGTGGTTAATCTCACCTCACCGGAAGGTACAGCCATGTATATCGACATCCAGCCGCTCAAGCCAGGCGAGCAGAAGCCATTTCCCCAGCCGTTGGGGTTCGGCCATCTTTTCGCAGACCGCATGTTCAGCCAGCGTTACACGCCCGAGAAGGGCTGGCATGACGGCCGCATCGGGCCGTACGAGCCGTTCGTCATGGACCCCGCCACGGTCGTCCTGCACTACGGGCAGGAGATCTTTGAGGGCCTCAAGGCCTATCGCCGGCCCGACGGCAGGATCAACCTGTTCCGGCCGTGGGAGAACGCGGCGCGTTTCAACCGTTCCGCCCAGCGGATGGCGATGGCGTTGGTAGATCCTGAGGATCACGTCGAGGCGATGGCCTCGCTGGTCAGCGTGGTCCACGAGTCCGTGCCTTCGCAGCCGGATTCATCGCTCTACATCCGCCCGACGTTGATCGCTACGGACGTGGCGCTGGGCGTTCATGCGAGCAAGAGCTACATTCACTTCATCATCGCTGGGCCGGTGGGCCCCTACTTCTCGACGGGGTTCAATCCTGTCGCGGTGTACGTGTCCCGCGATAAGGTGCGCGCGGTGCGCGGGGGCACGGGCGAGGCTAAGACCGGCGGCAACTACGCGGCCAGCCTCTACGTGGCGGAGGAAGTACAGAAGCTCGGCTTCCAGCAGGTGCTCTGGTTGGACGCGGTGGACCGGCGTTATGTGGAGGAAGTCGGCGCGATGAACATCGCTTTCGTCTACGATGGAAAGCGCATCGTGACGCCCGCGCTGTCGGGCAGCATCCTGCGCGGCATCACGCGTGACTCAGTGCTGCGCCTGGCGCCCGATCTGGGCTACGAGGTGGTCGAGGATCGCATCGACGTGGACCAGCTGTTGCAGGACGTCCGCGCCGGGCGGGTGACCGAGGCGTTCGGGATCGGGACCGCTGCGGTGATCGCGCCGGTCGGCCGGCTGGGCGACGAGAATTACGTGGAGACGATCAACAACAATGAGTCTGGCCCGGTGGCACGCCACCTGTACGAGGCGCTGACGGACATCCAGTACGGCCGCGCGCCGGATCCGTACGGGTGGACGATGGCCGTTGATCCGTGGGAGTAACGGCCTGAGGTTGCGATCGGACACCCACTTGCACGCGCCAGCCGACAGTGATATACTGGCAGAAAAGCAGAAAATCTGCCTGATGGAGGTGTGGCCATGGTGTCCGAAAGCACTGTATTGCGCGATAAAGGCGTGTTGACGCTGCCAGTCAGCCTGCGCCGGAAGTATAATCTGCGCGCAGGCGACACCTTCTCGGTGATTGACCTGGGAGAAGGTGCGATCGTCCTGGCGCGGCGCGCTTCCCGGATCGACGAGCTGGGCGATCGGGTGGCACAGATGGTTCAGGAGGCGGGCTATACCCCTGAGCAATTGATGGCCACGCTCGATGAGGAACGCGAACGGTACTACGCGGAACATTACGCGGGTCAAGAGTGACATGGCCGGGCCCGTGCTATTCCTTGATTCGAGCGCGCTGTTTGCCGGTGTTCTGTCGGGAGAGGGTGCGGCACGGGTGCTTCTGCGGCTGAGCCGCGAGCGCCTGGTGCAACTGATCGTATCGGAACAGGTGATCGCGGAAACGGAGCGCAATCTGGCGCGCAAGGCGCCCCTGGCCTTGCCGTACTACCGCCTGGCCCTCAAGGAGGCGCAGCTCCGCATCGTCAAAGACCCATCCGCGACAGACGTGCAGCGGGCGGGTGACCTCGTAGGCCACCCGCCCGATATCCCGATTTTGCTGGCCGCAATGCACAGCCGTGTCGATTACCTGGTCACCCTGAACCGGCGCCACTTCATCGATGATCCGCTCGTCGCCAGGCGGGCCGGGTTATTGATCGGCACACCCGGCGATGCATTGTCATGGGTGCGGGCGCGGCTGACAGCCGCTTTGTGAGCAACTAAGGTCGTTGCCTCGCAAAGACCACCTTTCCGGCGTCGACGTCCGCCCGGATCGTGTCGCCCCGCTTGAATCTTCCTTCGAGCAACGCCAGCGCCAGCGGATCCTGTACGTATTGCTGGATGGCCCGCTTCAGCGGCCGCGCGCCGTAGGCCGGATCGTAGCCCTTCTCCGCCAGGAAAGCCACCGTGTCATCGCTCAGTTCCAGGTTCAGCCCCTGGCCCGCCAGGATCCTGCGCAGCCGCTTGAGCTGCACCTGGATGATCTGCGCCAGGTCGGAGCGGGACAGGCTGTGGAACACGATGATATCGTCCACCCGGTTCAGGAACTCGGGCGGGAAGTTCTGCCGCAGCGCAGCCAACGCGCGTTCCTGGCGCTGCTCGTCTGTCAGCGCCGGATCGTTGATGAACTGGCTGCCGATGTTCGAGGTCATGATCACAACGGTGTTCTTGAAGTCCACCGTCCGGCCGTGCCCGTCGGTGAGGCGGCCATCGTCGAGCATCTGGAGCAGGGTGTTGAACACCTCGCGGTGCGCCTTCTCGATCTCGTCGAACAGCACCACGCTGTACGGCTTGCGCCGCACGGCTTCGGTCAGCTGGCCGCCCTCGTCGTAGCCCACATAGCCGGGCGGTGCACCGATCAGCCGGCTCACCGTGTGGCGCTCCTGGTACTCCGACATGTCGATGCGGATCATCGCGGCCTCGTCGTCGAACAGGAACTCGGCCAGCGCCCGGGCCAGCTCGGTCTTGCCCACGCCGGTGGGGCCCAGGAAGATGAACGAGCCGATGGGCCGGTTCGGATCTTGCAGGCCGGCACGCGCGCGGCGCACCGCGGCGGCCACGGCCTTGAGTGCCGCATCCTGGCCGATCACCCGCTCATGCAGGCGCTCCTCCATCTTGATCAGCTTCTCGATCTCGCCTTCCAGCAGTTTCGACACAGGAATGTGGGTCCACGTGGCGACGACCTCGGCGACCTCCTCCGCGCCTACCTCTTCCTTGAGCAGCATGCCGCGACCCTGCATCTCGCCGAGCTCGGCCTCGGCCGCCTCGAGTTGCTGGTTGAGGGTGACGAGCTTGCCGTACTGCAGCTCGGACGCGCGGCCGTAGTCCATCTGCCGCTGCGCCTGTTCGATCTCGTTGCGCGTCGCATCGATCTCCTGCTTGAGGTTCGCGACCCGCTCGATCACCTGGCGTTCGCCCCGCAGCCGCGCGTCCAGGGTGTTGCGTTCTTCGTTCAGGTCTGCCAGCTCGCGTTCGAGGCTGGCCAGCCGCGCCTTTGAGGCTTCGTCGGTCTCCTTCTTCAACGCCTCGCGCTCGATCTCCAGCTGCATCGCGCGGCGCTTGATCTCGTCCAGCTCCGCGGGGTCCGACGTGATCTCCATGCGCAGCCGGCTGGCGGCCTCGTCGATCAGGTCGATCGCCTTGTCGGGCAGGAAGCGGTCCGAGATGTAGCGGTGCGACAGGGTGGCGGCCGCGATGACCGCGCCGTCCGTGATGCGCACGTTGTGATGCACCTCGTAGCGTTCCTTCAGACCGCGCAGGATCGAGACGGTGTCCTCGACCGTCGGCTCCTCGACCAGGACGGGCTGGAAGCGGCGTTCGAGCGCCGGGTCCTTCTCGATGTGCTTGCGATACTCGTCCAGCGTGGTCGCGCCGATCGCGTGCAGCTCCCCACGGGCGAGCATGGGCTTGAGCATGTTGCTTGCGTCCATCGCGCCCTCGGCCGCGCCTGCCCCCACCACGGTGTGCAGCTCGTCGATGAAAAGGATCACCTCGCCCGCCGAGTCGGTGATCTCCTTCAGCACGGCTTTGAGGCGTTCCTCGAACTCGCCGCGGTATTTCGCGCCGGCCACCAGCGCACCCATGTCGAGCGCGATGACGCGCTTGTCCTTCAGTCCCTCTGGCACGTCGCCGCGCACGATGCGCTGCGCCAGGCCCTCCACGATGGCCGTCTTGCCCACGCCGGGCTCGCCGATGAGCACGGGGTTGTTCTTCGTGCGCCGCGACAGGATCTGGATCGTGCGGCGGATCTCCTCGTCCCGGCCGATGACCGGGTCGAGCTTGCCCTGCCGCGCGGTCGCGGTCAGGTCTCGGCCGTACTTCTCCAGCGCCTGGTAGGTCGCCTCCGGGTTTTGGCTCGTGACCCGCTGGCTGCCGCGGATGGCGGTCAGCGCGGCCAGGATGCGATCGCGCGTCACGCCCAGCCGGCCCAGCAGGCGGGCCACGGCGCCGCCGTCCGCGCCCGTGAGCGCCAGCAGGATGTGCTCCGTGCTGACGTAGTCGTCCTTCATCTGGCTGGCTTCCGCGTAAGCATCCTGCAACACGCGCGAGGCCTGCCCGCTGAGGCCGGCCTGCACGTTGCTGCCGTACGCCTTGGGTCGCCGTGCCAGGTCGCCTTCGATCTGCCGGGCGACCGCGTCGGGGTCCGCGCCGACCTGGCGCAGGATCTCCCCCGCCACGCCGCTCTCTTGCTGCAGCAGCGCCAGCAACAGGTGATCCGGCTCGATCTGGGAGTGGTTATGAGATTGCGCGAGCTCCTGGGAGGCGACGATCGCCTCCTGTGCGCGCTGCGTGTAACGGTTCAAGTTCATGATCAGTCCTCCGCCTTCTTCTCGGTTACTGATCCATTGTACCGGCGCTGCGTTAGATGGGTGTTGGCGGGGTGTTAGCGAAGTGTGAGAGGGTGCACGCTGGCTGCGCGCGGGGGAAACCGGTACGCGAAGGTAGCCGACAGGGACGGCAGGTGGTCCGCCTGCGCCGTCCGGACGACGGCATCCAAGCGTGGCAGTCTCAGCCTTCCGGCAAGACCTGATGGATGAACTCCCCGGGGAGCAGAACTTGCAGCGGCCTCACGACCTCGCGCATCGTGTCGTTGGCCAGGTGTTTGCGATCGAGTGAGATCAGGAACTCGACCTGGCCCGCGGTCGCAGCTGCAAGGACGTGCGCATCTTTGGGCGCCACGAACTCTTCTGCCGCATGTTCCTGATCCTGGTCAACCTCTGGCAGGACCTCAAGGGGGATCGACGCCAGGAGATCGTAGAAACGCACGAGTGCTGCCTGGGGGAGCTTGTGCCGTATGTTGGTCTGCGCCTCCATCAGGACGCGCTGTGTGCACACAGCAGCGTACCGCTTGCCACGACAGATCTCGAGAACGAGGGATGAGCCTCCGGAGGGCGAAGCGCTGGCTGCCACCCATACCGACGCGTCGACGAACACGCGCTGTTTCGACCGTTGACCCATCATAGCTGACCAGAGGCCAGTAGGCGGCGAACAGCGTTGGCGGTTTCATCGCTGATCTTATCTTCGTCCAGGAATTGCTGGATTTCAGCCTCCGTATACTCCCGCAGCAATTGTGCGGTCGCAGCAACGGGCCGGATCTCGATCTTATCGCCCACGAGCTGCATTTCAAGCAGGGAGCCTTCTTTCAGCCCTAGCTTGCGCCTGAAATCGGTTGGCAGCGTGATCTGGCCGCGAGCCGGCAATTGTACAATCCGCGTCGAAGGCTGCATGTTGTCCTCCTGTTCAAGATATCCACATATCAAGATATCATACTTTCAGCTTTTCGTCAATGCTGTATCGAGGCTGATGGTAGGCTACTTCTGGCGTGTATGGGTCAACGCCTGTACGCCATCTTCCGTCAGGACATAGGTTGCCGCGGGAAACTTGAGATTGCTCTGAATCAGGCCGAAGTCCACGAGCGACTCGACGACGCGGCGTTCCACGATCTCCGGCTCGCCGTTGAGCGGATGCAGCCGGTGGGTCTTCTCGCCGTCGAGGGTCCGATGGGCCTTGAGGGTCGCACCCTCGCGCATGGCCCGGAGGACGCGGTGCTGGGATGGGGTGAGGTTCATCGTCGAGGCCGAATGCGCGTCAGCCCAGGTCCTTCGCGTACTGCTGCAGATGGCGCTGGTTGATCTTCTCGTACTCGTCCGTGATGATCTCGGCCATCTCGGCCTCGCTCAGGCGAATGCGCAGGATGTCGAGCGCATCCTCGGGCGATGCGCCGTAGGCGAGCTTCTTCTTGCCGTTCTTCATGGCAAAAAGATACATGAAATGGGGATGGGAAAAACTGCTCATGGCTGATTTGATCCTGACTGGAGACCTTCGAGGTCGTGCCAACCCTCGGTTGGCCTGAGATCTCGAAGGCTGGTTTGTCCTATGCCTTCGTCAGCGCGCGCGCGTACAGGCCGGCGTAGCCGCGACGCCGCTCTTCCTCCGACAGGCCCCGGTTGACCTCTTCCTCGTACCTGCCGGCCAGCAGTTCACGGTAGAAGCCGTAGTCGATCCCGATGACCTTCTCATCGTCCGGGAACCGGTGATAGTTATCCTTCGACATCTTGCTCTTGCCCTCTGCGATCAGCTGGAAGCCGAGCGCGGAGCCGGGGTAGGGCGCGTAGTAGGAGATCGACGGGAAGACGCGCTTCATCCGTTTGAGCATGCGCATGGTCTTGAACGCGTCCTCGGGCAGCTCGCCCGGGATGCCCAGCATGATGTTCGACCAGAACTTCGCCGGCTGTTTGCCCTGCGCCTGGAGGTCATCCCCGAGCCGGTTCAGCAGGTCGATGGTGAAGTCGTTGTCTTCCTCGGTGCATTCCTTGTTCAGCAGTCGCAGGATCCGATCGCTGCCGGACTCGAAGCCGATGGAGATCAAGTTCCAGTTGGTCTCTTTGACCAGGGCCTCGAACAGGTCGGGCCACTGCCGCACCGTGTCGGCCCGGGCTGCGGCCCAGTAGGTCCAGCGCCGGTTGGCCTTGACGGGATACTTCTCGATCCACTCCTTCAACCAGCTCGGATTCTGGAAGAACATGGAGTCGTGGATCACGAATGAGCCGAGCCCCCAGTGATCGTCCAGGTAGTTGAGCTCTTCGATGACTTGATCCACCGGCTTGCGGCCCATGTTCGGGACGTAGGAACTCTCGTTGCAGAACACGCATTGCCAGGGGCAGACCCGGCTGGTCAGGATGGTGGCCACCGGCCCGGGGCCCCAGCCGCACTCCGGTTCCAGCGGCCAGTTGAAGTGCCGTGCTAGCTGCGGGCTGGCCGGCTTGGGCCAAAGGGTGCGGTCCATCATCGGCCACTCGGCCATGCTCCCTGCGCTTTGCCCCTGGAACAGCCGGGGGAAGGCGGCCGGGTCCCTGACCAGGTCGACGATCACTTTCTCGCCCGCGCCCTGGCAGATCTTATCGAACTCGGGCACGGCAAGCATCTCGTCTGCGGCCACGGTGGCGTGCATGCCGCCGGCCATGACCAATCCGCGCGGATTCACTTCCTTGAACACCTGCGCGGCCTTGCGCCCCGAAGGATAGGTGTAGCTCCGCACGTTCATCAGGGCCATGTCGTAGCCCGCGACCTGCCGGGCCAGCTGGTCCCACGAAGTGACGGCGCGCGTGGAGACCACGTCGGTCTGGACGTTATTTTGGTGGAGGATCGTGCGCAGCAGGCCGAGGCCATGATCCTGCCACTGCTCGTGCGGCCCCTCCGGGTGAACCAGGTCACCCAGGTCGCCGAGGTCGATCCAGACGATTTTTGCTTTTTGTTTGGCCCAGGGCCACGTGTATGCCATGCTCAGTTCCTGAGAATTGTTTTGTAAAATTTGAGAGTTATTATAGCCGGGACGCGGTTCGGCACCAATTCCGGCGCGGAGACGTTGAGAGACGTTGCCTGCCACGTCTCCACCCGCCTTTGTCGGGTTGCTCCCGGTAGGGTATCATTCGATGCATCCCGCCGTCATGTTGGATAGAGAGGCCAGCCATGCCCACGCCAGCCCGACCCAGATCGTCCGCCCCGCGGCAGAGACCGCTGCCCCCGCCCGTCGGCGACCGCAACGACCAGCCGGCCGCCATCCGGCCCGCCCGCGAGCCGAAGCTGCCCGGCGGCGAGCAGACCGGCTTCATCGTGATGGTCAACCCCAGGGAGGGCTACGGGTTCATTCGGCCTCAAAGTGCGGGCCGGGCAGAGAATCGCGACGTCCATTTCGCGCTTCGCAACGTGGAAGGCCACAAGCGCGTGCATCCGGGACAGAGCGTTCGCTACTACCTGACCCGATCTGAGAAAGGCGTGACGGCGATCAAGGTGAGGCCGGGCTCGCTTCTCAGCGTGCCTTACCTGAAGTTTCTGATCGCCGGCCTCGTCTCTGCCCTTGCCCTGTTGGCAGGCCTGACGATCATCGTCAAGCAGCCGCAGTCCTTTCCGCTCTGGCTTGGACTCTGGGTCGTCGCGTTCAGCCTTGCGACGTTCGGCATCTACTGGTACGACAAGGCGCAGGCCCAGGCCGGCGGGCTGCGAGTGCCTGAGCCCGTCTTGCACCTGCTGGGGGCTCTCGGCGGCACGCCCGGCGCGTTCGCCGCGATGCGCCATCTGCCTCACAAGACGAAGAAGCCCCAGTTCCAGGCGATCTTCTGGCTGATCGTCGCAGCGCAGATTGGCCTTCTGGCGTGGTACTTTTTCCTGAGAAGGTAGAGTCTATGCGGCTTGGGCAGGGCCGGACCGCCTGCGGTCATAGAGACCTTTCCAGCCGTTGATCCGTATCTTGAGCACGTCCCGGAACATGCGCCATGTGTCGTGTATCGGGTTCACGCGACTGTCAGGGTCGTGATACCAGTTGATCGGCACGGCCACCACTTTGTAGCCGCGGCGCAGTGCGATGAACAGCGCCTCGACGTCGAACGCCCAGCCGTCCATCGTGCCATCGGTGAAGACCTCGCGCGCCACCTCGCGCCGGAAGCTCTTGAAACCGCATTGCGTATCCTGGAAGCCGGGAATGGCGATGACGCGAACGATCAGGTTGAAGACACGCCCCATCAGGTGGCGGAACTGCGGCTCGTTGTAACGGTGCGCGCCCGGGCCCTCGCGTGAGGCGATGGCCACGTCGTAGTTGTCGAGCAGCGGCGGCAGAAACTTGCGCACCTCTTCGATCGGCATCGAGAGATCCGAGTCGCACATGAACAGGTAGCGCCCCTCGCCCGCCATCATGCCCGCACGCACCGCTGCGCCCTTCCCCTTGGCGCTGTGAAGCACCCGGATGAAGGGATACCTGGCCGCATACGCGTCCGCGATCTCGGTGGTCCGATCCCGGCTGCCGTTCTCCACGATGAGGACTTCGATCGTCTCCGGCTGCTGCGCGATGAAGGCCACGATCTTATCGAGTGACCTGGGGAGGCGGTGTTCCTCGTTGTACGCCGGAATGATGATGCTGAGGAGAGGTTGCTGGTTCATCTTCGCTCGTTTGCTCAAAATAGGAAATGCGCGCTTACCAACGCATCAGGTTGAAAAGGGCCAGTCCAGCGATGCCCTGCACTGCGAGCGCCCCGAACCACAGCAGGTACGCCGTGGTTTGTTGGACTCGACGGTAGAGCCAGACGCCGGCCGCGGTGTTGAGAAGCCAGACGGCCAGGCCGATCATGGGCAGCGTGAAAAGCTCGGACTTGGGCGCGATGCGGTCGGGCAGGCCGGTCACGTCGAAGTGCAGGGGCAGATCGGCAGACAGGCCCGGATATCGGAACGACAGCGCACCGAACATCACCAGCATGCCGAAGAGGCCTGCGCCGATCAGGAACAGCGCCGTCCGGTCGCGCCACAACGGCCAGGTCCACAGCGGCGGCCGCTGCAACTCCGGCTCGCGCACCCGGTTCACGCCCAACGCAAAACGCTCCTGCAGCGCCTGCACGAAGCCCTCGGGGTTGGCCGGCGAGAGTGCGTAGGCTTCGCCCGGGGTCACCAGGACGATCTGCTCCGGGAGCGGGCGGGTGCCGTAGGCGTTCACCGTGCCGTATGCCTCCGTGTGCATCCGCCTGCGATGGGGGCACGGCCAATGCCAGGGCGCAGGGCTGTCCAGGGGTTGGGCCTCCGCGTTGAGGACGATTCGTTGGATTTGGCCCATGGGCACCACATGCCGTGTGGGCCCCCAGATCATCGTGACGGCGTCACGATCCATCCAATACTCGAGCGTGAGCACACCCAGGCTGCGATAGCCCAGGTAGAAGATCACCACCACGCTGGCCAGAACGATCAGGGCGAGCACGAAGCTCAGCCCGTCGACCGGCCTGGTGAGGAGTGCGCGCACCAACACGACGTCGAGCGCGATCAACGCTGCCATCGCCAGTGGGCCGTACCAACGGCCCCCGAAAGGTGTCGGCTTGAAACTCACAGATTTCGTCTTCTTGCAGTCAGACTCGCGCACGGGCGCCAGCGCCTATTGTAACGGCCACTGGTACGGGTGCGCGAATCGGGCTCCTGCCTTCACAGACGCGCGGTCTGCCCTGAGTCGAATGGGTCCTGGCGGGTCACAGAACAGAGACTCCCAGGGCCAGGATCGTTACGGAGTCTCCGTTTCCTTGTCCTTGTGCTTCACGAAGATACGGACGGGCGAGCTCTTGATCTCGTTGCCCGCCTTGTCGAACGCCTTGACCCAGATGGTGTGGATCTCATGCAGCTTGCCATCCATGACGGTCGCGCCTGCACCGCCGCCCGTCATGATCACGACGCGCCGATCGGTGGTGCCATCCGGCTTCGTATATGTTTCGGTCTTGGTTTCCCGATCGAGCACCTGCTGTGTCGTCACCGTGCCATCAGGGTTCGTGATGACCTCTGTGATGTAGGTGGTTGGCCCGCCCTTGGGCACGACATCGGTCATCCTGATTGTCCATCGGACGCTGTACGGCGCCACGGTGGTGTCGCCGAGCTTGGCGCCGTCGAGGTAGAACTCCACGCGGTCCATCTCCCAGTCATCCTGGGCGTCGGCCGTGATCGACACCAACTCATCGGTCTCCATGATGTAGATCTGGTCCGGCGTCGGGTGGACGATCTGAACGACCGGGGGCGTGTTGTCCACCACTACCGGCATATCGTACGTGATGACGTTGCCGCTGTGCTCCATGACGAGAAGCCGGAGCGTGTACATTCCCTCGAAACCAGTGGTGTCCCAGAACTCCAGCGGGCCATTGCTGATCTGCTCGCCGTGCTCGCCGCCGATGGGGGTCCATTGGTCTCCGCGGCCCACCTCCACGCGATAGGCGCGGAAATCACCGGAGCGCGCGTTGCCTGTCAGCTGGACGCCACCCTTTACGCGTGCACCGATCGCGGGGCTGCCGATCTGCACATCACCGGCCAGCTCGCCGCCGCCGCACGGGCCATCAACCTCGATCGGAGGCTGGGCGATGCCCTGGTCCCGCACCCAGTCGGCCGCGCTCGAAGGGAATACCTGGTAGGTCACGCGCTGGAGCTGATCGGGCGGCGTGCAGACGGAGGCCCGCCTGCCGTTGGCCGCGTTGATCTCGAATGCCTGGTAGATGTTGTCCTGCTGCTTGGGCTCCTTGCCCTTAAGGAACAGGTCCACTGTCGTCGATGGGCAATCCGGCGTGGGCAGGAGGCCCGAGGGCACGCACACCCGCACCCGGCTGATGCCCGGCGGCTCGTCCCATCCCTGGGCAGGCAACCCTTCGACGCCCTTGGCCAGGATCTTGCTGAAGATCGGCGCGGCCGTGATGGATCCATCGGCCAGCTTCATCGCCTTGCGATCCGCGTTGCCCGTCCAGACTCCCACGGCCAACTGCGGCGTGTAGCCCATGGTCCACGCGTCCTTCCACTCGTTGGTGGTGCCGGTCTTGGCCGCGACGGGCCGATCAGGCAGCGTAAGATAGTTGGCATAGCTGCCGAACGCCACAGGCCGCGGACCGTTGTCGCTCAGTACATTGTTCAGCAGGTACATCGGCGCCGATCCACCACACGTTCGGTGGCAGGCTGGCGATATTCCTCCAGTACCTTGCCATCCTTGTCCTCCACCTTCAGCACCATGACCGGATCCAGTTTGCGATAGCCCGGCCGCTGGAGATCGTCGGGGATGGGCTTGCCGGCCATGACGCCGCTGTTGGCAAAGACGCCGAAGGCGTACGTGTGGTCGAGCAGAGACACCTGGCCGCCGCCCAGCGTCAGGCTCAGCCCGTAGGTGTTCAGCTCGCGGTTCAGGCTGCTCACGCCCACGCGGCGCGCGGTCTTGATGACGTTGGAGATGCCCACCTGGTCCATCAGCCAGACCGCGGGAATGTTGTACGAGCGCTGGAGCGCCTGGCGCAGCGATTGCGGCCCGTGATATCTGCGATCGTAGTTCTCCGGCACGTAGGGCGGGTTGCCCGGGTCCGGGAACACGGTGCGGACATCCATGACCATCGACGCGGGGCCGAACGCGCCGGACTCGAATGCAGTGAGATACGTGTAGGGCTTGAACGAGGAGCCGGGCTGGAGGGGCGCGGTCGCCATGTTGACCTGCCCGTCGATGGACTCGTCGAAGTAATCCAGGCTGCCCACCATCACGAGCACTTCACCCGTCGTGGGCTTGATGGCCACGACCGATGCGTTTCCCACCTCGTGGTCGAAGGCCTGCTTCAGCGCCTCCGGCACCGGTGCGATGGTGGCCAGGTCGTTGCGGCAGGGCTTGGGCGTCTCCTGGTTCAGCGATCCGATGTGGCTGCGCGCCACGCATTCGGCGTAGGCCTGGAGTTCCCAGTCGAGGGTGGTGTACACCCGCAGGCCATTCTGCCAGATGAAGTAGGGGTCCTCCGGCGTGTTGTATTGCTGCTGGACCTGATCCAGCACGGTCAGCGCGAAGTGCGGCGCGCCGTCGGGGATCTCGAAGCGTTCCCGCGCGGACTCGCGCGTGTACTGCCACAATGGCCCCGCCAATTGCTTGGCGGCGTCGGCCTCTTCCTTGCTCAGCACGTCTGCCCGGACCAGCGCATTCAGCCGCGGGCGGTGGCGGGCCGGTCGCCCGTTGCGATCAGCGGCAGGTCGCCTTGCCCCAGGTAGCCTTCTTCCACCAGCCAGGTCAGCAGCGGGGTGTTGAAGTAGCGCGTGGCAGCTGCGGCCTGTTCGGGGGTGATGTAGCTCGCATCGACCATCGAGGTCAGCACCTTGCGCTGCCGCCGATACGCGTCGGCCGGCGACTGGAACGGGTTCAGGCCGGGATACTGCGGAATGGCGGCCAGCACGGCCACCTCGTCCAGGGTCAATTCGGCGGTCGTCTTGTTATAGTAGACCTGTGCGGCCGCCTCGATCCCGTAGGCTGCGTTGCCGTAGAAGTTGTAGTTGAGGTACCACTCCAGGATCTTCTCTTTGCCCTCGCGGCCCGGATACTTGCGCGTGATCTCGATGGCCAGGATGGCCTCCTTGGCCTTGCGGGCATACGATTGCTCGTAGCGCTCCTCGGGATCGATGAGGACGTTCTTGACCAGCTGCTGCGTGATCGAGCTGGCGCCCTGGATGCTGTTGCCGCGCAGGTTCGAGATGAACGCACGTGTCAGGCCGCGCAGGTTCACGCCGATGTTGGTGTAGAAGTCCCGATCCTCCAGCGCGATGGTGGCTTCCTTGACCAGGGTCGGAATCTGATCTGCCGGCAGATAGGTCCGGTCGCCGCGGTAGGGCCGGGGATCGATGGACTCGTAGAGCAGGTGTTGTCCCGTGCGATCGTAGATCTTGACCGTCTCGAACACTGCCTGTTCGGTCTGGATGGAACTCGGATCGGGCAGATTCTGTGCGAAGAGCGTGTAGACGCTGGCCGCAGAGACGGTTGCCCAGAGCGCAGTCGAGAGGGTCAGGAACACGGTGATGGCGAGTGCGCCGCCGAAGACGGCTGCGATCCACATGCCGTAGCGTGGCCGACTCTGCGCGCGGCGATCGCGGCGCCAGCGCTTGATTTGATTGGTCCGGTGCATGGTGGTGTGGAATGCTCCTAAGGTGCAGGCGTGATGCTCTTAGGACGCCTGACCTGTCGTTCGGTTCCATGACGTGCAGCTGATGCCTGGCAGAACTGCATCTTAAAGCGTGCGGGGGGCAGTTCCTCCACCCCCCGCACGACATGATCGATTATAGCAGAAAGTTGACCGAACGGCAAAAGAGGGGAAGCGGCTGCCGCACGGCGCTCCGGGCCAGTCGGGCCTTCCCGGGCCTCCGCTATTCGCGCTCCAACACCAGAAAGTGACTCAGCCCGAGTGCCTGAAGGGGCGTATGCTCCGCTGCGTAGAGTGCGCGTTTCAGCCAACGTCCGAGCCGCGGCCGCGTCGCAACGACATTGTCGAAGCCAGGATAGATGACCTCGTGGTGAACGACGTTGATGGGCTGTCCCGCGAAGAGGTTGCGCAGGCCGGGACCCGTATACGCCCTGACATGCGGAGCGAGGCGATTGCGGAGGGGGCTCGGCAGGTAGTTGATGAGCGGCGTGTTTCCGAAATGGTACTGACCGCGCCAGTAGTGACCGTGCGTCTCGAAGGGATAGAGGCGGTTCGGGCAGAAGAGGACGATACGTCCGCGCGGCGCCAGGACGCGCACCATTTCCTGCGCGGCCAACCGATCGTTGTCGACGTGCTCGATGACTTCGTGTGAGAAGACCACGTCGAAGCTGCCGGCCGCGAAGGGCAGCGCCTCCCCGCGCGCGACGACGATCCGTGCCCCGGTTCGCTGTGCCGCGTGCGCGGCCGCGGCCGGGTCGATCTCCACCCCGGTCACCCGGGGAGAGTGTTCGCAGAAGCGGGCAGTGTACATGCCCACGCCGCAGCCGTTGTCGAGGATGCGTGCCCCGTCAAGGTTGGCCCAGCGGCGAACGAGCGCCAGGCGGCGCTCCTGGCCGGCGCGCCAGACGTAGGATGGATGTCCGCGGCGAGCCGCCTCATCGGACGTACGGCGAAATGGATCAGACGATGTCACGTTTGCTCATGCCTCCCGAATCACGCGGCCCAGCCGCCGCGCGCCTTCCGCCAGTTCCTCCTCGCGGAGCAGGCTGAACGCCAGTCGCAGATGCCCCGACTTGCCGCCTCCAACGAAGAAACGGGAGCCGGGCACGTAGGATACGCCGGCGGCCTCCGCATCTTTCAGCAGCGCTGCACTATCGAGATCGTGGGGCAACCGCAGCCAGACGAAGAATCCCCCGGCCGGCGCCTGCCAACTGCACCCCTGGGGCAGGTGCTGTTCCAACGCGGCGAGGAGCGCATCGCGGCGCGAGCGATAGGCCGTGCGCAGTTGTTCGATGTGTTCGTCGAGCAGCCCCAGCTCGAACAGCCCGGCGGCAACGTGCGCGGCGAAATGGCTCACCCCGCCCCCACTGTCCAGCAGGCCAGAGCCCGTGCAGCGCCGGACCAACGCAGGTGGCGCGACCAGCCAACCGAGGCGCAGTCCTGGGGCCAGGATCTTCGAGAAGGAGCCCAGCCGGATGACGTGCTCCGGGGCCAGCCGTTGCAGCGGAGGCGGCGAGGGCGCGTCGTACCACAACTCGCGATAGACGTCGTCCTCTACCATTAACAGCTTGTGTTGTTCAGCCAGCACGGCCAGGGCAACGCGCCGGTCCGCGTCCAGGCTGATGCCGGTCGGATTACACCAGGTGGGGACGGTGTAGAGGAAGCGCGGGCGGCGGCCTTGGGCTGCCAGCCGCGCCAGGGCTGCCGCCACCGCCTCGACCCGCAGTCCCTGTTCGTCGCTCTCCACCGGCGCCAGGAGGAGGCCGTGATCCGCGAAGATGCGCAGCGCCAGGTGATAGACCGGCGCCTGCACCAACACGGTGTCGCCCGGCTGCGACAGCAGCGTGCACAGCAGGTCGAGCCCCTGCGACACGCCTCCCGTGATGAAGAGCCGATCGGGTCCGATCGCCGCGCTCTCCCGCCGGCTCAGGGAGGCGGCCAGCGGCTCGATGAGCCTGCCGGGTCCCTGCTCCGCCCCGTACGCCAAGGCGGCCCGACCGCCAGAGCGCAGCGCATGATCTGCTGCCTGCGCGACCTTGTCCACGGGCAGCAACTCCGGCGCGGGATTGCCCCAGTTCATCTCGATGATGCCCGGCCGCAGGAAGAGCTGGGTGTCGGGCAGGGCCGGCGTGCGTGCCGGCTGGCGGCTGAGTCCGCCGTTCATGGCTGCGTCCACTCCTCTTTGAAGCCGAATCGAACGGTGTTGTCCACCAGCCTGAACCACGTCGGACGCAGCACCCAGAAGCGCGCGCGGGCCAGCGGCCCGACGAGGGCGCCGGGCCCCCCAGCGCCGGCCAGCAGCGCGCCGACGAAGGCGAAGCGCCGGCCGTATACCGCCATGGCACGGGCCAGATCGACGGTTGAGGCCATCGCGGCGCGGCCGCGCACCTGCAGGCCGCGGATGTTGCGCCAGTCCTGGCCGTCAGCCTGGATCGTCGCTGCGACATCGGGCCGGGCCAGCAGATTGAGGCCGTGCTCGGTGGTCTCCTCCGACAGGAAGACCAGGTTCAGCGAATCGTCAGCCGCGTAGAAAACCGCGGCCGCCGCGGGGGTTCCGTCCGCGGCCGACGTTGCCAGCGTCATCGTCGTGTGTTCGGCCAGGAAGCCGGCGATGCGCGCACGCAGCGTCTCTTCCGTCATGTGATGGCCTCGATGCTGGCCGCGGCTGCTGCCGCATCCTTGCTGCGCAGGCAGAGGTAAATGCCTGTCAGGGCCAGCGCGCCACCGAGCACCTGTTGCAGGGTCAGCCCCTCGCCAAGGAGCGGCACGGCCAGGAGGCCCGTGACCACGGGCTGCGCCAGGAGGCCGATCACCGCGGTCGACGCGGGGAGATGGCCGAGCGCATAGCCGATCAGCAGCCAGCCGCCGGTCTGAGACAGGATGCCCATCGCGATCACCGAGGCGAACGATGTGGCCCCATAGCCGGTCAGGCGATACCCCATCGCGACACTCACGATGAAGAGCGTGATTGCCGCGGTGACGGCCACCAGCCAGGAGAACGAGATGCTGCGCAGGTTTCGCCTTGCGCGCTGTGCGGTGAGCAGGTAGCCGGCGTAGAAGGTTGCGCCGACGAAGGCCAGCGCGTCCCCCGCGCTCAACCGTACTCCCGCAAAGGGGTTGAACCCGGTGACGACGGCCGCACCGGTCAGCGCCAGGGCCAGTCCGATCCAGTAGGGACGCCCCAGGCGTTCCTTGAAGATGAACAGCGCGCCGAGACCGACCCAGATCGGGGCGGTGTTGTCCAGCAGTGTGGCGGTGGCCGCGCTGGTGAGCAGGAGGGCCGAGGTCAGCATGCCAAGGTTGACCGCGAACCAGAGGCCGGCCAGCACGCCCCAACGGACTTCCCGGCGCTCATCCGGCGACCACTGCCGTCTCTCGCGCACGAAAGGCAACAGGAGCACGACCGTCGCGACGGCCATGCGCCACGCGCCTGTCACGGGGCCCGGCATGGCGGCCCACTTGGTGAAGATGCCGGTGAAGCTGATGCAGATGACGCCTGCGACGAGCGCAAGCGCGGGCAGCAACAGCGGTGTGGTGGCGCGGCGATGGGCAAAACGGGTGGCGATCGAATCTGACAATGCACGGCTCCGGACGGGTGCAGGATCAGTCCATTGTAACGGTCGGTGGTGGCCTGCGCAAGCCAAGAACGGGGACGCGCATATGTCATATTCCCGATGATGCTGACCCGCGCAAAGTCCGTGCCATGTGGTATTCTATACATCAGATGGGACTGGAAATCCCGGGCGCCGGCCTATTCTGGTATCGAAGCCCACCATGAAAAGCGCCACGATCTTCATGGGAGACTGCCAAGGAGGCTGCCATGAAACGCGTTGTGCTTCTCGTCCTCGGCCTTATCGCCGCCGTGCTCCTCTTTCTGCTGCTCAGTCAAGGCGTGTCGGGCCGGCTCTCAGCCGCCGCACCGCCGCAGTCTCTTCTGTCGCCAGCCCTGAACGACGGCGTCGTCATGTCTGGCGGGAGCGCGATCGATATCCAGTGGACCGCCGCGACTTACGCGAGCGAGGGCTTCACGAAGTGGCAGATCCGCCGCGATACGATGCCCCCGACGTCCCCCACCACCGTATTTGAGAGCTCGCAGACCACCACCACGATCCACCGCGATACCATCCCAGTTCCCGGGGCGAAGTATCGTTACACCATCTGGCACTACGAGTGCTGGTGGGTGGGGACCTACCCATACACGAAGGTGTGCGGGTGGCGTTCGAAGGCCGAATGGGACGCGGACTCCAGCGCGCTGCGCGGGTGGGTGACGACCGATCTGGTCATGGCCCCGGGCACGTACACGGGTTGGCTTATCGTCAACCCGGGCGTGCAGTTGGCGATGCGGCCGGGCACCGTGATCGATGGCGGCTCGTACTTCTATGGCGGCGGCCTGGAGCTTGACGGCGTGACCTTTGCCCAGACGCAGATCCGCTTCGGGAAACTGGAGGACGGGACCTCGGGCAGTGGCGGGGTGCGAGGCTGCACCTTCCTGGACCAATCCGGCATCCGGGCCTACGGCAACAGCCAGGAGATCGAGGTGTCCGGCAACGGTTGCCTGGGCCAGGGCTGTTCGGTCAGCCTTTATGGCGCCAGCAGCGGAGAGATATCGGACAACACGGGCGCGTTCAGCATCTTCCTCGCCGACACCGCGTCGGCCATGGCCGCCGATAACACGCTGACCTCCATCTACCTGGACGGCGCCAACTATCTGATAGCGGAGCGCAACACGATGTCGGACGGGGTGTTCGTCTGGGGCGCCGGCTCGACGGCCGCTGTGCGAAACAGCACCATCATCTCGGACGATCCCACCTACATGGGGGAGGAGGGCCACGGCATCATCGCCAGGGCGGGGACCTGGGTGACCGCGGAGGACAACGAACTGATCAACACGGACCCGTCGGAGTACGGCACGATGAAGATCCAGGCCGAGGGGGACGCGGTGCTGATCGCGCGGCGCAATCGGGTGGTCGGCGCGATCAGCGCGATCGATGACGTCGAGGCGACCATCACGGACAACGTGATCACCAAGGTCGGCCTGGCGGTGAGCGCAACCCGGACGAAGGAGATCACCGGCAACACGATCGGGAGCCGCGATTCGCAGAGCCTCACGCGGCATGTCACCTTCTACAAGGCGGTACCGGCCGCGGCGCTGATTACAAACAACTGCTTCCGCAACCTCAGCTTATGGGTAAACGTGGAGGGGCCGCGCTCAGCGTACCTGAGCCTGCGTGGTAACTACTGGGGCGCGGCGTCGGGGCCGAAGACGCCGGCCAACCCGGGCGGGACGGGGGTGACGCTCAACGGCGCCAGCTATGCCCTTTGGGATCCCTTCGACCGCACCGGCGCCGCGTGCCGCGACGAGCCGCCTCCACCGCCGGTGGACGTGTCAGAGCTGGAGGTCACGACAGACCCCGACCGCCTCGTGCCCAACGGGACCGCCACCGCGTGGATCAGCGCGTACGCGCGCGGCGCCGGGGGCGGTCCCACGGCCGGTGCTGATGTCGTCTTCACTGCGCCGTTCCTGATGGGGCATTGGGCAACCGTCGACCGTTGCACCACTGGCGCGGACGGCCGCTGCCGGGTGCAGTACGTCGCCCCCACGCCGCAGGAGGCCGCGTTCGGCCCCGATGATGTCGTGCTCACCGGCAGCGCTGGCGGACTCGCGGACACCGTGCGCATCGAGTTGCTCTACCTGTCGGTGGTCCAGGTGTCGCCCCCGCGCGATCGGCGCAACGTGGATCTGGCCGGCCTATCGCTGGAGGCGGTCTTCAACCGCGAGGTCGACCTGACCACGATCGACGGACACACGTTCCGCGTGACCTCGATCGACCATTATTCGGATGGCGTGCTGTGCGAGTACCGCCGGGGATTCTCGGCGAACAGCATCGCGTGCGACCTGTCGCTGGCAAACCCGGCCACCGACCCGCGCGCGCAGGCAGGACTGGCCCTCACCGGCCGGATTTCGGGCGGCATCGACGGTGTGCGCACGGGGGACGGCCGGTTCATGAAGACGGACTATACGTGGCGCATCTTCACTACCCCCGTGCTAGAGCCGGCGATCTACTTCGACCAGGTAACCGAAGGGCCGAGCTGGGCGGCCAACAAAGATGCCGCGGTGCGGGTGGCTGCGGGGCTGAGCGAGGAGAGCGAGCTGGACTGGGTCGATGCGGACGTCGTGCTGCGCTACCCGCCCGGGGCCGAGACCTTCTCACGCAGTGAATTCCGCTTCTACCGCACCATGGGCGTCGCGCCGCTTGAAGTGCGGCAGAAGGGGAACACGGCTAATTTTCTGAGCGTTGCTGGGGAGATACCGATCGGGCGGCAGCTGGGCGAGCATGCGGCGCACGTAACGGTCACCCCCGCCGACCAACTCATGACCCTCTTCATCGACCCACATGCCTACACGGCGCACGCGACGGTGGTGGTGCGGGCACTGAAGGGGGAATACTGGCCGTTCCGCATCTCTACCTACCCCATGGTGCCCACGGACCACCCGCTGCACGAGTTCCCCTATCCGTGGACGTCGGGCCAGGCGGTTCCGGAGGTGGCGCGAAGCGATGCGGTACGCCAGGGTCCGTTCTACGTAGAGCGGTGGACGCCGCTGCGGGACGTTGACCAGGCGGTCGGCATGGTGGCTGCGGACGTCTGGGCGCCGTTCATCCCCAACCCCAAGAATGACGGCGCCTGGTACCTGGCCCGGCTGGTGCGCCACGCGGACTGGACCGTGCCTACCGCGCTGGATTCGGGCGGCATCGCGGTGCTGCTCGCGCCCTGGGACTGGATGTGGGAAGTCAACGGTGGCTTGCCGACCTGGCACGGTCCCGCCCATCACGTGTGCCTGACCTCGGTTGACGCACCCGCGCGTTTCAACCCGGCTTTGACCCTGGCCTGGTGTGTGGGCCATCTGTCGGGCGTGCCCGACACGGTCGGCGCGCCGGGGTACGTCATGCAGGGATACGATGTCATCCGCGACCGCTACGTCGATGCCACGGTGCCCGAAACGGGCTATCATGTCCGGGTCATGGCGTTCGAGCAGTTCCCCGGCGCGGACCTGCGCAGCTTCTGGATGGACCAGGCGGGATACGAGACCCTGGTCGACCGCTTCGTGGCCGGCGGAGGCGCCGCCTCCGCACCCGGCGAGAACCTCCGAGGACGCGCGCCAGCCGCAGCTTGGCGTGACCTCGGAGGTATTGCTGGCCCGGCCGCCGCGACGCCGGACGCAGCCACCCTCACCATCGGCGGCGAGATTGCGCGCCAGGCCGGCCTGGCGGAAACCGGCCTCCTGGACGTTCTCGAGCTGCCCGCGCGCAGCGCTTACCCCGCGCCCTCCGGCGCGGGCGAGTACCGGCTGCGCCTGCTGGGATCGGGCGCCGCGTTGCTGGTCGAGCACGCATTCACGCCGCAGTTCACCGCGCTGCGCGCCGGGCTCGACTACGCCTCCTTGCTCTTCAACGTGCCTGCGCCGGCCGGCGTGCGCTCGGTGCAACTTCTGCGCGGGACCACCCTTCTTGCGGAGGCTGAGGCCAGCTCGACCGCACCGCTCGTGACGATCCAGGCGCCCACCGCGGGCAGCTATTCCGGCGCGATCACGGTGCGGTGGACCGGGACCGACCCGGACTCAGGCGCGTCCCTGGCCTACACGGTCCTCTACAGCACCGACAACGGCGCGAGTTGGCAGGCGGTGAGCCTGAGCACGACCAGCCAGCAGCTCACGGTAGACACTGCGCAATACGCCAACTGTACCCAGTGCCGCATCAAAATCATCGTCCACGACGGCTTCCACAGCACCACCGCAGTCTCCGCGGCCTTCAGCGTGGCCAATGCGCCGATGGTCACTTCCACGTGGCCGCCTGACGACGCGACGGGGGTTCCACCCTGGCCGCCAGTGACCGCGACGTTCCGCGACCCGATGAACGCAGGCACCATCACCGCGAGCAGCTTCACCCTGGTCGATGCCGGCGGGCGCCCGGTCGCTGCTGCGGTGACGCACAACACGGACACTCGCCGCGCGACCCTGGCGCCGGCCGCGGCGCTCGTGAGCGGTGCAACCTACACTGCTCGGCTGGCCGGCACGATCAGCGATACTGGTGGCCGGCCCCTCGGTGCGGATGTTGTCTGGCGTTTTACCATCGAGCCGAGCCCGGTCGCGGGCATCTATCTGCCGCTGGTGCGCCGGTAACACGTCCTGAGCTGCAAAGTGCCCGGCACTTGAGTGACTTGAGGCATCCAGTGCGTCGGGCCAGGGAGCGCCGCGCTTAACTCTGTTCCAGCCTCTTGCGCTCTTCCTCGACGAGCACCCGGCGCAGGAACTTGCCGACCTGCGTCTTGGGCAGTTCCGAGCGGAACTCGATCTGGCGCGGCACCTTGTACGGCGCCAGCCGCTCCTTGCAGAACTGGACGAGCTCATCCGTCGTGCAGGCTTCGCCTTCCTTCAGCACGACGTAAGCCTTCACGGTCTCGCCGCGGAACTTGTCGGGCACCCCGGCCACCACGGCTTCCTGCACCTTGGGATGCAGGAAGAGCACCTCCTCCACCTCCCGCGGAACGATGTTGAAGCCCGATGCGATGATGATGTCCTTCAGGCGATCGACGATGTAGAAGTAGCCTTCGTCGTCCTGCCGCGCGATGTCGCCCGTACGCAGCCAGCCATCCTCGGTGATCGTCTTGGCCGTCTCGTCCGGCCTGCCCCAGTAGCCCTGCATGACCTGGGGTCCCTTGACCCAGAGCTCGCCGTCCTCGCCGACGGGCCGATCGACCATCTTCTCGTAATCGACGATCTTGGCCTCCACGTCGGGGAATGGCAGCCCGATCGAGCCGGCCCGGCGTTCGCCATAGATGGGGTTACAGTGGGTCACGGGCGCAGCCTCGGTCAGTCCGTATCCCTCGACCAGCCGGCCGCCCGTGATCTCGCCGAACTTCACCTGCACGTCCATCGGCAGCGGCGCCGCGCCGCTGATGCAGGCTTTCACCGATGTCAGGTCGTATTCCTTCACCTTGGGATGGTTGATGATCCCGATGTACATGGTCGGCACGCCAGGGTAGATGGTCGAGCGTTCCTTCTGGATCGCCAACATCACGCCGTCGATCGGCCGCGGATTGGGCACGATGTCGAGCTCGGCGCCCAGGTAGACGGAAAGCAGCATCGCGACGGTCATGCCATACACGTGGAAGAAGGGAATGGCGCCCATGATGCGCTCCTTGCCCTCCTCCAGGGTGTGCATCCAGTTCTTCACCTGGACTGTGTTGGCCACCAGGTTGTAGTGGGACAACATCGCGGCCTTAGGAACACCCGTCGTCCCACCGGTATATTGGAAGAGTGCGGTGTCACCGGCCTCCACCTTGACGTCCGGCGGCTTCTCAGGATGCTGTGCCAGCAGTGCCTTGAGGTTGTACACCCCGTCGCCCAACGGCACGTCCACCATCAGCCCATGCTTCTTGACGTTGCTCTTCACGAGCACGTCGAGCGGCGCCGGCACATAATCGGGGACATCTGCGATGATGACCCGCTTCACCTGGGTCTGCGCCTGGATCTCCTTCAGCCGGGGATAAAAGGCGCTCAACACCACCACGGTCTCGGCGCCCGCATCGCTGAATTGATGCTGGATTTCGCGGCTGGTATAGGTCGGGTTCGTGTTGACGACGATCGCCCCCAGCTTCAGCGTTCCAAAGAACGCGATGAGAAACTGGGGCAGGTTGGGGAGCATGATCGCCACCCGGTCGCCCTTTCGGACGCCGAAGGCATGCAGCGCCGCAGCAAAACGGTTGACGTTGTCCAGCAGTTGCCGGTACGTCATCGTGCCGCCCATGCGAAGGGGGCCCAGGTAACGCAGAATCAGTTTGGCCGCGATGTGATCCGGGTACTTGCGCGCACTGTCCTCGAGCATCTGGTGCAGCGGCATCGTAGGGTAGTCGATTGTGTGGGGAACCTCAGGTTCGTAGAACGCCAGCCACGGTTTTTCCATCTTGCTCTCCTCGTGTGGGACCGGGGAGGCTCTTTGCGCCCGGTCTGCTTAAGGCGGCGCGGGACAATGGTGCGAACTAGGCCGATGGCTTGCCGCGTGTCGGGCTGCTGCGGACACACGTTAGACCACAGGACACGACTGGACGATGTGTCTACAAAAGCGGAACATGCACTTTTCGAATTATAGCGGAGCGGGGTAGGTGTGTCAAGTAGTCTGTCGAACCTTAAAGAAATGCAGGATTGCAGCTAACTTGAAGCGTGGGGTCAGATGCGGTAAACTGAAAGGGTGTTCTATCTCGAGGTAGGTGGGGCGGGTGACGATGGCTGAACGCAGTGAACGGCAGGCCAGGGTCGAGCGGCTGGCTCGCCTTCGCAGGTTGGGATTGCGCAAAGGTGCAGGGGGCACTGCCGTGCAGCGCGCCCCTGCTGCGCCGATCGTGCCCGCGCAGGAGGGCGTTTCGCATCTGCCCGGGGCAGAGGTATTCACGCCTTTCGGGCCAGCCTGGGTGCGCGAGGCGCGTTTTCCGCTGGCCGAGCATCCGGCGCTGGCCGAGTGGTTGGCCGTGGAGCCGGCGGCGCTCGCGGCGTTGGACCGCAGCGAGCGGCTCCTCGATCTTGCCCCGGGCAAGGCGGCCTTCATCGACACGGAGACCACTGGCCTGTCGTTGAGCGCAGGCACCTACACGTTCATGATCGGCATCGGCGCGTACGAGCCGGCCGGCAGTGGCCCGACAGGCGACTTCGTCGTCCGGCAGTTCTTCATGCGACACCCCGGCGAAGAACGGGCCCAGCTGCACCTCGTGGAAGAGGCGCTGGGCCGTGCCACGGGCATCGTGTCGTTCAACGGCCGCTCGTTCGACATGCCCCTGGTCTATGGCCGCTTCGTTCTGGCCTCCATGCCGCTGCCGCTCGCCGGTGCGCCTCACCTCGACCTCCTGCCCCCGGCCCGTCGCCTGTGGAAGGCCCGTTGGGGTTCCTGCAGCCTCGGCAGCCTGGAGCGTAACGTTCTCGACCTGCAGCGGACGACCGAGGATGTGCCCGGCTACCTGATTCCCGACGTGTATCGCCAGTATTATCTCACCGGCGAGGCGACCGAGATGCTGGCCCGCGTCTTCTACCATAACCTGCAGGATATCGTGTCCATGCCGCTGCTCGGCGCGCGCATGGCTCGTCCCTTCCGCCGGGAAGCGGCCGGCAACGTTGTCGACCCGCTCCACCCGCTGGAGTGTGTGAGCCTGGGACGATGCTACGACGCCCTCGGATGGGTCGAGGCAAGCGTGCACAGTTACCGCTTCGCGCTCGATCATGCCTCCGACGACAGCGCACAGGTGATGGCCCTGCGCGAGCTGAGCGCATTGTACAAGCGCCAGGCGTGGCGCGAGCAGGCCGCTGAGCTGTGGGAGCGGTGGGTCAGCACGGTTCCCGGCGAAGACCTGACACCCTATGTGGAGCTGGCCAAGCATCACGAGTGGCACACCGGCCAGTTGGCGGCCGCGCGCGGCTGGGCGGCGTGGGCGCTGCGCATCGCCCAAAGCCGGCCGCAGGGCCTGGTTCGCGACGATGCGGTGGCCCAGCTGCAGCATCGCCTGGCGCGGATCGAGCGGAAGTTGGCCGGCGCGGACCCCGGCGGCCAGGATGAGATGGCGGCGGACGACCTGTAGCCGCGCGGATGGGTTGCGGGAAGCCCCCCGCAATGGTAAGATAGCTCTGCGCCGGCCCATGCGAAGCTTCGCAGATGCCGGCGCACCTTGCCGGGACGGCTTCTCTCGCACCGGCCAGCAGGAGGGACAATGGCCAGCCAGGCCCTGTATCGCAAGTGGCGTTCGCAGACATTCGAGACGGTGATCGGTCAGGAGCACGTGACCCTGACCCTGCGCAACGCGCTGCGCGATGGCCGGATGACCCACGCATACCTGTTCACCGGGCCGCGCGGCACGGGCAAGACGAGTACTGCGCGCATCGTGGCGAAGGCGCTGAACTGCCTCCATGAAGACCCGGCGCAGCGGCCGTGCAACCAGTGTGAGATCTGCCAGGCCATCGGCGAGGGCCGCCTGTTGGACCTCATCGAGATCGACGCGGCCTCGAACCGCGGCATCGACGAGATACGTGACCTGCGCGAGAAGATCGCCTTCCGGCCCAACCAGGCGCGCTACAAGGTCTACATCATCGACGAAGTCCACATGCTCACCAAGGAGGCGTTCAACGCGCTGCTGAAGACCCTTGAGGAGCCGCCGGAGCATGCCATCTTCGTGCTGGCCACCACCGAGCCGGATCGCGTTCCCGAGACTGTGCGCTCGCGCTGCCAGCGCTTCGACTTCCGACGCATCCCCACCGGGGAGATCGTGGAGCACCTGCGCCACCTGGTTCAGGTCGAGGGAGGCAAGGCTGAGTCCGAGGCCCTGGTCGCCATCGCGAGGCGCAGCACGGGCAGCATGCGCGATTCGATCAGCCTGTTGGACCAGCTGCTGTCCTACGGCGATGAGGTGCTGACCGCGGCCCGCGTCGAGGCGGTGCTCGGCCTGGTGAGCCAGGGCGCCATCGGCACCCTGGTCGATCACATGGCCTCAGGGGACAGCGCAGGCGGGCTGGCTCTCCTCAACCAGCTGGTGTCGGAAGGCATCGAGTTGGGGCAGCTGGCCGACCAGGTCGTGGCATACCTGCGCGGGGTCCTCCTGGCGCGCATTTCGCAGTCTGCGGACTTGCTCGACCTGTCGCAGGACGTTCGCGCCCGCATGGCGAAGCAGGCGCAGCAGATCAATACGCCTGCGCTCCTTCAGGCAGTGAAGGAGTGGAGCGACGCCCGGGCCGCGCTGCGGGACCAGGTGCCTGGCGCACCGCAGCTGCCGCTGGAATTGGCCTTCCTGCGGTCGGCCGCGGCCTCTGTGGAGACACCTGGCGCGACCGGCGCCGCACCGGCACTGGCAGCACCGACGCCGGCGGCACCAATGCCGGCCGTACCGGCGCCGGTCGCACCGGCCCCGGTCGCACCGGCCCCCGACGAGTCGGCCGCGATCGGTGGCAGCGCGACGGTGCCCCGGCCTTCGCCGGTGATGGATGCCGGCCGGCAGGCGGCCGCCAAGGCCGCGCCGGCGCGTGCTGCGGCCCCGGGCCAGGCCGGTGCGGCGGAGCCGCCGGCTTCCGAGGCGGCCCAGGTCCCGCCCGCGGGCGGCGAGCTCCAGGCGCAGGTGGCCGCATCCTGGCCTCAGTTTCTGGCCCTATCGCGCCAGCATTGCGGGATCAAGATCCAGGCTGCGTTGCGCAACGTCAAGGAGCTGGAGGTGTCCGGCCGCACGGTGACGCTGCACTTCGCCCCGGCGCACGGTTTCTCGCGCGATGTGATCAACGAGCCGGCAAACAAAGCGAAGGTTGAAGATGCCTGGCGCCAGGTGCTGGGCACGGAAGTCGGCATCCGGTGTACGCTGTTCGGCGCAGCGCAGGCGCCAGAGAAGGGCGCGGAGAAGCGGGGCGACAGCAAGGCGACCGACGAGGATCTCCTCCTGGAGGAAGCCAGGCGGCGGGGCGCGATCATCACGCCGTTGGATTGACCCGCCGCATCGGCGGCGCAAACGTGGACGATGGTTGGAGGTATAAGCATGGCAAAGGGTAAGGCACGTCCGGCATACGGCATTCGCAAACCCACGGGCGGTGCTGGTGGTGGTGGTGGCGGTGGCGGCGGGATGGCCGGCCAGCTGCAGCGGCTGCAGGAGGAATTTGCACGGACACAGGAGCGGCTCGGCGACGAGACGGTCGAGGTGACCGTCGGCGGCGGCGCGGTCAAGGCCGTCATGACCGGACATCAGAAGCTCCTTTCCGTCACCATCTCGCCGGATGTCGTGGATCCGGAAGATGTGGAGATGTTGCAGGACATGATCATTGCGGTTGTCAACGAAGCGATCGAACGTTCGCAGGGGCTGGCCGCCGAGCAGATGCAGGGCTTGACCGGTGGTTTAAGCATCCCCGGTTTGACGTAGGGCGGGCGCATGGCGCAGACACTCGCGCGACCGGTTGCGAACCTGATCGAACTCCTGGCGCGGCTGCCTGGTGTCGGGCCAAAGACGGCCTCGCGGCTGACCTTCTACCTGCTGCGCGAGCAGGGTGGGCTGGCCGAGGCGCTGGCCGAGGCGCTGGCGGTGTTGAGCAGCGGCACGGTGGAATGCGAGCGGTGCTTCAACATTGCAGAGCAGAGCCCTTGCTCCATCTGCACGGACGCGAGCCGGGATCACAGCGTGATCTGCGTGGTCGAGGAGCCGATGGACCTGCTCGCGATCGAACGAACGGGTGCATACCGGGGCGCCTACCACGTGCTTCATGGTGCGTTGTCGCCGATCGACGGCGTGTACCCCGAGAAGCTGCGCATCGCTGAGCTGGTGGACCGGGTGCGAGAGGCGCCCCCGCGCGAGGTGATCCTGGCCACCAATCCCAGCCTGGAGGGCGAGAATACCGCCGCGTACATCCACCAGCAGCTGGCCGGGGTGAACGTGCCGGTCACGCGGCTGGCGCGCGGCCTTCCGATGGGCGGCGACCTCGAATACGCGGACGAAGTCACGCTCTCGCGCGCGCTGGAGGGGCGCCGTGAAATGACGTAGGCGCCTACGCCCTCAGGCGCCTACGCCCTCAGGCGCCTACGCCCGTAGGCGCCGACAGGCGTGGGGTCCCGAATTTGACGGGTCCGGACCCGTGTGTTATGGTTGCCCACCGTTGCGCTGAAGGCGGATTCGTCTGCCGGCGCACGGCTCCCAGGACCTTTCGGGAGCGGTTTGAAAACCAGGTTGGCCGGATTTGACACCTTTTCGGGGGTGTGATAAATTGGCCGACTGTTGCGCTGAAGACGGACTCACGGTCCGCTGAGGCCAACACGCCTTCCCAAAACAATGAATGGCCGCCGCCACGGAAACGATCACGGTGAATTTGACACCCCAAAAGGGGTGTGATAAAGTATCAGATCGTTGACCTGAACGGTAACCAAACACCGAGTGAAATCCGCCGACGAGAGTCGGCGATTTTATCGCCTCGGTTACGGGAAGGTCGGCACGGTTCTCGCAAGACGATGTCCTTTAACAACTGAAGAGTGACAGAGACAAACCAAGTCAGCTTTTGAGTTAGAGCCTGACAGGCTTAGACGTAAGAATTTTACGGAGAGTTTGATCCTGGCTCAGGATGAACGCTGGCGGCGTGCTTAACACATGCAAGTCGAACGGACCATATTCGTATGGTTAGTGGCAGACGGGTGCGTAACACGTGGGTGACCTGCCCTTAAGTGGGGAATAACTCCGCTAACGCGGAGCTAATACCGCATATGTTCGCTCATTCGGTTGGGCGAG
>JAXGQB010000008.1:0-431044 GCA_040766655.1 Anaerolineae bacterium | reverse complement strand
ACGCACCGCGTCGGGCAGGCGTAGCCCCAGTTGGCGCTGCCCGCGAGCGGGCTGATCATCACTGCACCCACGAGCGCTCTGGCGTCCACGGTGTTTTTGCTCCCCTCCCTCTGGCATACCCTGATCTTCTTCGACCCTCTCCAAACGACTTTTCTCTGTCGCTCTCTCCCCGTTGTCGCGGGAATTCAGGAATCGCGGGAATTTCTCAACAGTTCCGCGACGCGAGGTTGAGGAGTCGTGTCCCTTGTAACGCGCAAGTGTTGGAAAAATCCCGCGATTCCTGAATTCCCGCGCGAAAGACGCAGTCACAGGACGCCTCCCGACCGACCAGCCCCGCGGCACGGGCGCAGGGTGTAGAACGAGCGCTTGTTCACCTTGTCCGGCTCCTCAATCAGCTCCCAACCCGCCAGGCTCAGGCTGGCGCGCAGCTCGCGCAGCCGGTGGGCGATCGCCTTGCCCCCGCCCAGGTGCGGCAGGGTCGCGCCGGCATCGCCGAGCACGCGCACGAAATCGGTGGCGGTGCGGCGCTGGATCCCCTCGGCCGGCGCATATTCCAGGATAGCGCGCAGCAGTGGATCGGCATCGCCGACGGCGAGCGCCTGCGCGGCGCGCCAGGCGTTGAGGGCCGGGATCGCTCGCTCCGGCTGCCCGGTCGCGGCGTACCAGGCCCAGGCCAGGCGGGCGAAGTCCAGGAAACGCGCCGGCAGCTCGCCCGGCGCCTGCGGCGCCCATGACAGCATGTTGGCGGCCGCGGTGACCAGGTAGGCGAACACCTCGGAGCGGTACTCCACCACCTCGCGGTCGATCTCCGAGTCGGCGCGCCGGCGGGCGTCGCTGAACTCCACCGTGGTGAGCGGCAGGATGCGCTCCGCCACATCGGGCCGGGCGAAGGGCGCGGTGCGGCTGGTGATCACCACCGCGGCCCGCATCTCCTTGTCGGTCAACTCTTCGTCGGTGTACAGCTTGCGGCTCTGTTTGCGGCCGCCAGTGGCCACCACCGCCAGCGCGTCGATCATCCAGGGCGGCGGCTCGGCGTCCACGTTGTCCAAGGCAAAGCAGAGCCGCATCTTGGCCATGGCCCAGAAATCGCGCGGATCGTCGGAGAGCGGGGTGACGCCGGAGGCGGGGCCGTAAATGATGCGGATGATGGAGCGGCCCAACGTGCTCTTGCCGCCACCCTTGTTGCCCAGCAGCGCCAGGAGCGGCAGCGGCCGCAGGTTGGCGATCATGCCGGCCAGGAAGACTCCCAGGAGCGCCTGCTGGATCTCGGGCGTGTAGTCGGGCACTTCGAGCGGCGCGGCCAGTGCCGGCTGAAATGCTTGCAGCTCCAGGGGGCTGAGCGGCTCGGCCTGCCAGTCCCATTCGGGCAGCACCGCGTCCGCCGCGAAGATGATGTCGTCCGCACCGTTGGGCCGCCACTCCAGCTTTTGCCCCGGCCGCGCCACCACATACCCGCGCGGGCCACAGGAGGCGTACACCGTGCTGGTGGCCGGGTCGCTGAAGCTGAACTGCCGCACCTGGACGCGGCGCCCCTCATTGGCCGCGGTGGTGCGCAGGTCGTGGTACAGCCAGTCGAAGGCCGGCTCCGCCGGGTTGACGCCGCAGCGTGACACGGCCGCTTGCAGCGCCAGCGACTCGTTGTCGGTGAGCGCCAGCATGCCGCCGTCGTCGGCCAGCAGGTAGGGCGCGCCGCGATCGACGTCGCACACCAGCGCGCCGCGCTCCAGCAGCCAGCGGCAGATCGTCTCGCCGACCACGTCCTTGGCCGCCCGGGTGGCTCGCTCGTTGAGCCGCGCCGTAACCCAGGGCGCGAAGTCGGCCAGCGTCTGCGGGTCGGCCGGGGGCGGCAGCTCGGCCGCAGCCGGATGGGCCGCCCACTGCGCCGGCAGCGCGGCCAGGTCGGCGCGCACGTCGGTCACCGGCGCTTCCAGCGCGCCGGCGACGCGGCCGGCGATCGCGTCGAGGTCGGGATCGCCCGGTTCAGCATCCAGCACCACCTCGACGCTGCCCCGGTTGCCCGCCGCAACCTTGACCCGCAGGCCCTCCCCTTCTGGCGTGACTGTGTAGCGGAGCTGCCCGTGACGCAAATAGGCCCGGTTGCCGGAGCGGCCGCCCCAGCGCAGATCGCCGTCCATGGCGCCCGGCAGCCAACCCGGCTGGTCCGACTCCCCGGCGCGCACCGGCTCGTCAAAATGCTCCGCAGCATCGTTGAGACTGTCACCTGCCTGGTCTGGCGCTGCGACTCGCTCTGTGGCGGTTTCCCAATGCCGACCGCTGGCGCCGGCGCGTTCCCGCCAGCCCGGCTCTACCAGGTCGCGCAGCGCGTGCCAGTCCCGGCCAGCGCAACCGTTGTGATGGCAGCCGGCCGCGATCGCACCGGAGGCGAACTGCACGATGAAGGCCGACCGGTCGCGGTGCTGCGGGTTCCAGGGACAGACGCGGAAGATCCACCGCTTGCCGCCGTGCCAGTCCTGCTTCGTCTGCACGTCCAGCCCGTGCTCCTCGATCCAACCTGCCAGGTCGAAGGGCCGCGTCAGCCCATAGCGCCACGGTTGGCTGACGGTGCGCCGGGGCTCGGCCGGCGGTTCGGCCGGGAGCTCGGCGGCCAGGGCAGCGAGCTGTTCGCGGGTGACTGGCGTCAGGCTTGTCATGAGCGCAGTCGAAGGGCCTGTCCTGAGCGGAGTCGCTGGGACGGTCATACCCCCTCCACCAGCCGGCTCAGGCGGTGCGGTCGCTCCGGTGTGGCATCCCCCTTGGCCGCCACGGTGCCGTACAGCTTCCAGATGCGGGCCGGGTTGAAGTTTTTCTCGTCCACGCTCACCAGGGCGTCGGTGAAGCGAAAAGCCAATGCGGCCAGCGCCCCTGCCACCAATCCACCGTCGTCCGCCGGCAGGTCTACCCGGTAGAGCAGGTGCGCGCCATTGCCGGAATCGGCCAGGAGCGGCTCGGGCCAGCCCTGTGCCTGCAGATAGGCTCGAATCTCACGCGCCCGCGCCAGGGCCAGGTCGTGCTCGGCCTCGGTGGCCGAGATGCCGGATGGCCGCACCGGGTCGCAGTCGATCGGGAGCCAGCGCCGGGTGCCGATGTCGTTGTCACTGGTGGACGATTCGCCGGCCTGCATGTCCCGCACCCGGTTGTTGGCCCGCGCCAGCAGCGCCGGGTTCACCGGGTTGAGGGTCACGTAGATCCCACGCGCTCGGATGTCCAGCGCGGCCGCGGCCAGCTTGTCCCAATCGTCGAAATAGCCGGAGACCGTATGCGGCCGGCGCCACTCCCGCGTCACAGCATCCAGGGCGCGCAGTTCGGCCACCTGGCCGGGTGCAAAGAGCGCCTGACAGGTTCGCAAGATCTCGTCGCGGTCGTGACGGAGCATCAGCGTCTTCTCCTCGGCGATGGTCTTCTGCTCAGCGGGTGCGGCGCTGGGCGTTGTGGCGCCGGGCTTGGGCCGCCAGGGCGCGCGCCTGGTGGTACGGGTGATAAGCCCACGTCGGGTAGGCCGACCAGCCGGTCTTGCAGAGCGCCGCCCGCGCCGGATCGGGCGCCAGCGCGTTGACGTCGCCGCCCTTGAGCCACTGGATCTGCCGCCACCAGAAAAGCCCAGCGCGCTCGTGATCGGTCAGCAGGTCGTAACCGACGTTGAAGCCGAGCTCGGTCAGGTGGAGCTGGAACGCACGCTCGATCTGTTCCTGCAGCACGCCGGTGATCCGAGCAGCGTGCCAGCGATAACCCTGGCTGGTCAGCCAGCCGCGCACCCCATCCAGCACGTGGCCGGAGCACACGGCCACCTCTTCGGCGGGCGAGGCCCTGAGCCGCGCCAGGCAGGTCGCGGCGACCTGGGCGGCCGCTTCCAGGTAGCGGCGTCGGGCGTAGCGGTTCGGCTCTTCGGCATCGTCGTTCTGGAAGTAGCCGGGGGCCACCACGCCGCTAACGAACTCTCCGCCCGTGTGCGACCCGGTTTCAGGCGGCTCGCGATAGCAGCCGATCACCACGCCCCCGACCAGGCAGCCCCAGCCCGCGTCGTCAATCTGCAGCATCGTGCCTCCCGCTCTCGGCCGACACGACCAGGGCGCCGTACAGCACCATACCGCACAGCAGGCCAACCACGCAGCCCAACAGGAAGTTCAGCATATCAACCCAGTCCTTCACTCATCACAGCAGCAGCTCCCCAAGCGCGTCGGCCACCGTCTCGTCGGCGGGCAAGTCGACGGACACGGCGGTGGCCAGGTCCCCGGAGCGCATGGCGGCCTTGGCCGCGCCGGCGCGGTGCCGTAGCGGGACCTGGCTGAAGAAGGCGATCAGGTCGTCGTCTACGCCCGGCCGCAGCCGCAGCTTGAGGTTAAGCACCACCGCCTGCTCCGGAAGCCGGGGCCGTCCCCTCGGCTTCATGGTCAGCTCCGCCGTCGAGCCGCAGTCATGGCGGCCAGCTTGTATAGCCCGCGCGCTGTCGCCAACACCGGGTCGTCCGGCACGAACGCCCGGGCGTTGAAACGCGCAACCAGGCTGTTGCGCAGCAGCAGCGCGCCTCCGCCGACCACGATGACCGCCGCGAACCGCTTGTACGCGTTGCCCCAGCGTCGCTCGACGAAGCTGATCACCTCGCGCTCCCACACCGGCAGCGCGGCCGCGACGTCGAGCTTGCCGGCGCGGAGTTGGGTATCCAGCTCGCCCAGGGAGTAGAGCCCGCCAGGGTTGACCAAGTCGAGCAGCCGCCGCACGCCCGCGGTGCGACCGGCGGTGAAGCGGTCCTGCGGCGCGCCGCTGCGCGTCACCAGTAGTTCCACCGTGTTCATGCCGACGGAGATCACGCCGATTTCCTTGTCGAAGTGGGCCTTGCGGGCGGGGATGAAGGCGCCGGCGTCGTCCAGGAGGTAGTCGAAGAGTGCGCCGGCGGCCTGCGAGGTGATCTTGACCGTCTCGACCGTAACGCCGAACGGCCGGCCGTCGGCCTGCCAGGTGTGGTTGCCAACCAGCCAGCGCCGCACTCCGTCAGCAGCCGCGCCGGCTTCCTCGCTGAGCGCCTCTAGCGGAAGGCCCAGGTAGACCGCCAGTGGGTCGGCGAGGGTTTCGTTAGCCTGGACATAAGCGGTGAAGCCGGCCGCCAGCACGGCGCGCAACTCCGGCGAGCCGGTGAAACGATCGTGGTCGAGGTCCTCGCTCAGCGGCCGGCCCCATTCGTGCGCGCCGGCGCCGACGAAGAAGCTGCCGTTCTCGGTGCGGATGCGCAGCGGTGGCTTGCGCTGCGCCAGGCCGACCATGCGGGTCAGGGTGTGGCCCTCGTCGACCGCCAGGATCGCCGGCGCCTGGATCCCGCCGGCAGGCCCGTAAATCTTGAGCGCGCCTGCGCCCGGATCGATGCCGATGACTGTCATGGGTGAACCCTCCTTCGCCAGTACCCATCGAGAAGTGTGCGATCTGGACGAGCCGATCAGCTAGAAGGGAATTTCGTCGCCGACGCCTTCTTCTTTGCCGGTTTCGGCAAGAACCTCGGCGGGCGGCTTGCCTTCCGCGTCCGCCTCACGGTCGCCTAGGAAGCGCACCCGCTCGGCGGTCAGCTCGAGGCTGGCGCGTGGCGTGCCATCGCGATCCGTCCAGGCCGATGCCTCGATATCGCCGGCGATCAGGATACGCTGGCCCTTCTTGACGTACTGGGCGGTCACTTCGGCGAGCTTGCGCCAGCAAACGATCCGGAACCAGGTGACTTTCTCCTGGGCCTGCCCGCTGGCGTCCGTCCAGCGCCGATCCACGGCGACAGAGAAGTTGGTGACGGGTATCCCGCCAGGGGTATACCGCATCTCAGCATCGCGGCCGACCCGGCCGACGATCAGGGTTTGTTGGAACACGGTGGAGCCTCCTTGAGAGTCATTCGCGCACGTGCCGGCCGTCATGGCTGCGGCTTGCCGCGCGCGGTCGAGCCAGAGCTGAGCGTGTGCCGCTTTATCGGCGCACGAGAATCACGTTTCGTCCGCCTCAGCGCCGTTGGCGCCGGCGGTGCCTTCGGCTGCCAGCTTGGCTGCGAAGGCTCGATCGGCTGCCTGAAAGTCCGCCAACGTCAGGTGCTTCTTCCGGGCCTGGTCGATGAACGCCTCCAGATCGCCGATGGTGACGCGCACCAGCCGCTGGCCGGGGCCGAGCCGGATCGCCGGCAGCGCGCCTTCTTGAATCCAGTTGGAGACCAACCGCCGGCTGACGCCGAGGATGATGGCGGTCTCCGTGATGGTGAACAACTGTAGCGCCGGCGGCACTGGGATCGCCCGCTTGGTGATTGCTTCAGGCATGGGTCCCTCCTGACCTCGGAACAAAGAAAACGCCCGGCGAAACGGTACGCCGGGCGCGCAGATGCGTGCAGGTTCGACAAACAAAAACGCCCGACGAAGCTAGACCCTCGTCGGGTGAATCAGGACTTGTTGATGCAGATGATCCGGGCTATAATCCAGCTCAGAAAGGACTGGGTGGCATCATCCGGAGGATTGCCGGTCCGTCATTCGACAATCGAATACGTTTCAAGCGATCCAATTGACGAAGTGGGACGCGTGCGGATAGTGCCTCGCGTGGACGGCGGGAATTGTGTCGGTGAATTCTACAAGCTGAATTGTAAAACTCCCGTCGTCCCCGTATGTGGCATCATCATCCTTGAGGTCTGGGGCTGAATGAATCTGTGGGGCTACGCCCCGTAGTCGAAGCCCCCAACGATCCAACCCCACCCGCTCGGTGGGGCTTTTTGCTTCCGGGCCTCAACGAATCGAGCATCGATTGATCGTTTGACTCGATTGATACGTTTGATACGTTTGATTTGATGATGATGCCACTGAGGGATATGGCAGACACCTTCGACCCAACTCAGTGGATCACCACGTCAGAAGCCACTGCTCTGACGGGCTATGCCGCGGCGTACTTCCGCCAACTCATCGCCCAAGGCCGCTTACACGCGCAAAAACGGGGTCGAGATTGGTTCCTGCGCAAGACTGAAGTCATCGCGTATGCCGACGAGATGGAACGCCTCGGCACGGCGAAGTACGACCCCTGGCGATCTGGTGGCCGACAGAAACGAGTTGCAGCCCCCTGATCCTCCGTCTCCCCTTCTACCGCACTTCATCCATCGCTATTGCCAACACGGCAAGGCCTTCTCGGGGTAGCGACGTGTTTGCCTGATTTGACAGTGAGCATCAATCTGCATATACTACCTACGTATACGAAGACGCTATCTAGCGTCCATTATTTTGCCCAAGCTAATACGCTAACGCTGCTAGTATTCTTGGCGAGCCCCCAATTCGCGTCGTCGAGTTTGCCGAGGTGCCCATGGATGAAGCATTCTTGCCCGAGGGCTGGCTCACCACCGGCGAAGCCGAAACCCTCACCGGCTACGCCCAGGCCTACCTGCGTCGGCTCGCCGAGCGCAGGCGCATCGTGGCGCGCAAGGCGGGCCGGGACTGGCTGCTGAACCAGGAGAGCCTGCGCGCCTACCGTGATGAAATGGACGCGCTGGGCGCGCAACGCCACAACCCCTGGCGGGAGGAACTGGCAGCGTTCGGCCTGGGGCGACGGATGGCCCACACAGAACCGGAGGTGACCGCATGAACTCCGTGATCGGACTCGATATCGGCTACGGCTACACCAAGGCCGTGAGCAACACCGGCATCGCCACCCTGCCCAGCGTCATCGGGCCGGCCGTGACGATCAAGTACCACGACGACCTGGCCGGCAACGGCCATGGCCTGATGCTAGAAGCCAACGGCAAGGCCTGGTTCGTCGGCCAACAGGCCCGGCTGCAGTCCCCCTTCAGCATCTCCCCCAGGGCGCGTGAGCGGGATCCGGAAGTCGTCCGGTTGCTGGCGCTCGCGGCCCTGTGCCAAGTCAACACCAATGGCGACACTGTACGCATGGTCACCGGCCTGCCGGTCGAGTGGTATGCGGACCGTGACAAGCTCATCCGCTCTCTGACCGGCTTCCATGCCTTCGCAGCCAACGGCCAGCGCCAAACGGTCAACATCGCCAGCGTGCTCGTGGTGCCCCAGCCGTTCGGCTCCCTCTTCCGCGCGCTCCTCTCTCCGACCGGCGTGCTAGCCGATCCCGATGGCCTTTCAGGTGGTCGGGTGGCGGTCCTGGACATCGGCATGCACACCACCGACTACGCGCTGGCGGATGCACTGCGCTACATCGAGCCGCGCAGCGGCAGCATCCCAGTGGCCATGGCGCGTGTCTACGAACTGGTGCGCCGGAGCGTCACCGAGCGCCACAGCCTCACATTGAGCCTGCAAGACGCTGAAGATGCCGCACGGGCCGGTCACGTGACCGTCTACGGCCGGCGCGAGCCGGTGGCCGACCTGGTTGCGAGTGCGCTCGAAGGGGTGGCCCAGGAGATCCTCGGTGAGGCGGTGACTCTCTGGGGCGACGGCCGCGACCTACTGGCTGTGTTGGTGACCGGTGGCGGCGGTCCGGCACTCCTGGAGCGGATTCGGACGGTCTATCCGCACGCGCGCCTGGCGCCCAACCCGCAGACCGCCAACGCCGAAGGCTTCTACCGCTACGCCTTGCGCAAGTTCGGTGAGGCGCGGTCGTAACGGCCGGACGGTATGCAAGACACGCATACACGCCGATATGCACCGGGCGCATACGGGGGAGAGCCATGACCACCAAACGGGTGATCTTCACGCTGGACAGCGCGCGGGATGGCGACATCGTGCGCTGGTTGGCCGCTCAGTCAAGCAAAAGCGCAGCCATCCGCGCCGCGCTCCGGGGGGCGTTTGTGCCGGCACCAGCATTGGACACCGCGGCCCTCCGCCGGGTGTTGCGCGAGGAGTTGGCCCGAGTTGGCGTGGCCGGCGATCACGAAGCCGCGCCGACGGTCGACGCGGACCCCGACGCGGCCGCGCGGTTGGATAAGATGTTCTGAGAACACTGACGGGAGCTACCGACATGGACGAGACACCAGCGCTGCAACCGCTGAACCAGGTAGGACCGCCGAGCCAGGCTGAGCTACTGGCCGCCTTCGCCGACTTCCTGCGCCTCGATGTGGCCCAAGGGGACGCCAGCGCCGAGACGATCCGCGCTTACGCGGGGCAAGTGCAGGCCTTCGTGACCTGGTGCCAGGTCCAAGAGATCAGGCCAGTGGCCGCGACTGAGGCTGAGCTCAAGGTCTACCGGGCGGCCCTCGTGACCAAGGGCTATGCCAGGAGCACGATCGCCGCGCGCCTCAATGCGGTTCACCGGTTCTATGCGATGGCCCAAGCGCGCGGCTTCCGGCCCGACAACCCGGCCCAGGGCATCAAGGCACCGCCGGATCGAGCGGATCGCGCCGACCGCATCAAATGGCTACCGCTGACAGCCGTGAGCCGGCTGTTGGCTGCTCCAGATGCTCAAACGCTGAAAGGCAAACGTGACCGGACCCTTCTGGCGTTGATGGTGCTGCACGGCCTGCGCGTCGCCGAGGTGGTTGCCTTGCAGATGGCCGATCTCGACTTGACCGTTCCACCGCTGGGAGCGATCTCGGTGCCGGGCAAAGGCAAGAAACGCCGACGAGTCCTGCTGGTCGAGGCGAGCCGCACGCAGTTGGAGCTGTGGCTGGCAGTCCGGCTACAAGTGGCCGCAAAGGGCGAAACCGCTCTTTTCGTAAGCTTGCAGCGTAACGGCGGCCGCGGGACGGCCCTTGATCGGCGTGGGGCCAGGGGGATGGTGGATGGCTACCTGGTCGAACTGGGCCTCAAGCGCCCCCGCACGAGTTGCCACGCTCTCCGGCACAGTTTTGCGACTCTGTCGCGCGCGGCTGGCGCGCGGCTGGATGCGATCTCACGGGCGATGGGGCACAGCAACATCGCCACGACACAGGTTTACGCTCAGATCGTGGATGCGGCGGCCGAGAACCCCGCCCGCTTTCTGGTCGGCGCGCTGGAGGCTATCGAGAAGTAACCTGCGCTTCGCCTTGTGGTCTGCCCAGCGCTCTATCGGCACCTTGTCAACCACATAGCTTGGGCGGCCCGACCGTGCAAATCGGGCAAGACGCAAGGCTGACTGAGGGACGCGCCAAGTATTTCTACGAGATTGTACGTCTGTGCTAAAATCGCGCGGTCGCACCAAGTATTCTTCGAACAAGCCGCGAGAAGCACATGATCACCGTCAAGCTCCGTTTGGATACCACCGTCGAGATCGTTGCCGGCTGGCTCGGCCGGCAAACAAAGGAAGATGGGCCGCTGCTGAAGCTGCCATGGAGCCCAAGCCAGTCCCCCTACTGGCTGATCGGCGCCTGGGCAGGCGCGACACCGCACTACTGCGTCCGCGAAATCGAGGCCTATCGCCCATCCGAACCCTATCCCGAACGCATCAAGACCGATGCCTGCACTTATGTCATCCGGGTGGTCTTGGAAACAGTGACACCGACGACCTGTCAGGTGACGCTGACCTGTACGCGCTGCCACGAGCCGGCGATCCTGGAACGCTTCCAGGCGCTGCTCGCCGGCATCAGTGAACGGTGGTCCGAGGCTGAGAGCCAGATTCCGGAGGCGGTCAGCTACCAGGATGACTGGGGTATTACCCATGTGGCGCCTTTGCGCTCTGCGAGCGAGCCGCTCGTACCAGCGCCCGCAACGGTGGGCGAAGCCACCGGCGCGCCCAAACGCGCGAGTCGACAAACGGTCTCCGACGAGGAGATGCTGCGCATCTATCAGGGTTGGCTCGAAGCCAAGGCGCAGCGCAGGGCTACCCAGGAATCCTACGCCAACGAGATCGGCATGTCGGCCGAGAACCTCAGGCGCTACCAGAGAATCCTCAGAGCGAAAGGCCTGATCCCACATGACTGACGAATACTAACGCATTACTGCCGGTCACAACCGCAGTTTTCTGCTAAGCTCCCCAAGACACGGGGAGCTTTTTGTTTCCCAGGAGGATAACGTGTACCGACGCTTGACCATCATCCTGGCGCCTGACGAACGCGAGTTGCTGGATCGTCTCTCGCAAGCCGACCTACGCCCGGTGAAAGAACAGTTGCGTTGGCTGCTGCGGCAGGAGGCGACCCGCCGGGGCCTCTGCCCGTGTGAGGCGGCTGAGCAGACTCAGCCGGAGGTGACGCATGGCGAACAACGGCCATGAAAAGCAAACCGCCAGCGGTGGCGCGCTGGCGGTCGGCAGTGCGGCGCAAGAGGCCGCTTTCAACAGACAAAGCGATTCTACACCAACCGGCGTTGCGCGTCAAGACCCGCTCGCGATCTGGCACCTGGGCCGGCTGATGGCTGGCGCGGCCGACGCCGACGTGGAGCTCATCGGCGCGGCCTTCCCCGACCTGCCGCTGAACGGCAGCAAGGAGGCCAACCGCCGCGCGGCGCGTGAGTACGTCGGCGCTCGCAATGCGTTGCTGGCCCAAATCCTCGCGCAAGACCTGGATGTGGTGCCGGAGGCTGCGGCCGCCAAGTCGCGGAGCTTTTACACGGCCCGTGAGCTATTGGGCACCAAGTTTCCCGAACCCCGTTGGATCGTCCCGGACATCCTGCCCGAAGGCTTGGCACCGCTGGCTGGCCGACCAAAGGTGGGCAAGAGCTGGCTGGCCTTGCAGATCGCCTGCGCGGTCGGTACCGGCGGTTCCGTGCTGGGACGCCGCGTGAATCGCGGCAAGGTGCTGTATGTAGCCTTAGAGGATGGCTTCCGCCGGCTGCAGAACCGCATGCAGACTCAGCTCTGGTCGCCCGATGCTGACGTAGACTTCTATATCGAATGGCTCGAACTGACCAACGGCGGGTTGGAACGCCTGCAGGCGGAGATCACCGCCAAAGGCTACACGCTCGTCATCCTTGACACCCTGAGCCGGATTGTTTGCTTCGATCAGCAAGACGTCACCCCAACCACCGCCGTGATGGGCGCCCTCCAACATCTCGCCCTGGCGTGTCGTTGCACCATTCTTGTGGTGGATCACCATCGCAAGCGTAGCGCCTTCGATCCCGATCCGGTTGAGGATCTCCTCGGCTCGACCGGCAAAGCTGCCGTTTCCGATACGATCCTCGGGCTGTTTCGGGAACGCGGCAAACCGGGTGCGCAGCTCCACGTCACCGGCCGCGATATGCCCGACCAACAGTTGGCGCTCAAATGGGACACGCAGACGTGCTGCTGGCAGATTGACGAGAACGCCACCGCAGCGACGCACAACGCCAGCCAGCTCGAAGTACTGGAGGCGCTTCGCGAGCTCGAGGGCGAAGCCACAACCTCCGCCCTGGCTACTCACCTGGGCAAAGACAAGAGCCAGATCTCGCGCACCCTGGCTGAGTTGATCACCACCGGGGACGTGCGTAAGGGCCAGCGCACCGGCAGGGAAGTGCCCTATCGGCTCACCGATCTGCCCGCGAGCGAAGACGAGGATGAAGGCGATGATTGAAGCGACGCGAAGATCTATGAAGTCAATCGAGTCAATCATGTCAATCGTATCAATCGAGACAAACGCTGGGCGGTGATATGGCGAGCCTGCACGGGCAATCCACCTATCAACGTACCGACCTACCGCCGTTGGATCTCTCACGCGTCGACCTGATCGGCCTGATCGAACGCGATACCCGCCTGAAGCGCGTGGCGCGTACCCACGGCGGCGAGTATGCCGGGCCGTGTCCCTTCTGCGGCGGCGAAGACCGCTTTCGGGTCTGGCCGGAGCATCCCGATGGCCGCGGCCAGTGGTGGTGCCGGCGCTGCGAGCGCGGCGGTGACGCCGTGGATTACGTCCGGGCCCGCCACAACCTGGATTTCGTCGCCGCCTGTGAGTGGCTGGGACTGGATTTGCCGGAGCACGATCGCCTGAAGCGACGGCCCATCGGCGTAAGCCAGGCAGGCAGTCCAGACTCTCACAGGGAGGAGGAACCGCCCGTGCCCCCTGCTCTGGATCGCGACCACCAGATCGTAGATGGGACGCCGCCGGCCGAGGGCTGGCGCCGGGCGGCGGAGAAGATCGTGAGTCAATGTGAAGCTGCGCTGTGGGGCGCAGGTGGCGCCAAGGCCCGCGCCTGGCTCAGCGCCCGTGGTCTGACCGAAGCCACCTGCCGGGCCTGGCGCCTGGGCTATCACGGCGAGGACGACCGGATCGGTGCACTGTACGTGCCGCGCGGGATCGTGATCCCGTGCTTCTGCGAGGGGGCGCTCTGGTACGTGAAGGTGCGCCGGCCCGTGCCGCCCCTGGAAGGGCCGAAGTACTGGCAGGTCAAAGGCAGCAAGCTCACCCTGTTCGGCCTGGACCAACTCGCCGGCCGACCGGAGATCGTGATCTGCGAGGGCGAGCTGGACGCGCTGCTGCTACGGCAGCTCGCCGGTGACCTGGCCGACGTGATCGCCGTGGCCGGCGCGACCCAGCGGCCCAACGCGCAGGCCTTGCTCCGGCTGGCCGAGTACCGGCGTTGGCTCGTCGCCTTCGACAACGACGAGGCCGGTGCGCAGGGCGCGGATTGGTGGGGCTTCGCTGCGCGCACGCGCTCGGTGCGACCGCTGCAAGGCAAGGACCTGACCGACTTCCATCTTGCCGGCGGCGACCTGCGGGCCTGGGTCGAGTACCTGCTGACCAGGGAGGGCCGGCCTGTGGCAGGGACTAACGCAGGTCAAATCGTGCCGGAAGCCAGCAAGGAGGCGGCCGACCCGCAAGAAACAGCGCCAGCAGCCGAGTCGGAAATTGCGCCGGAACCACCTGCCCTTCCAGCAGCCTCGCCGTCCATCGAGCCAGCAGCCGCGCCGGAGACGCCTATCGTGCCAGAATCGGCAGCTCCGACCATACTGGAATCTCAGCCGTCGGCTCCCGCTGAGGGAGCTGCCAACACAGGCTCCGTGCAGTATCCAGTGGTTCTGGTGTGGCCGGCTGACGCGAAGGTGGCGGTTATCAGCGGCCAGTGGCAGCGGCTGGCGAACGGCCGCATTGAGGCGATCTACAACGATCGCGACGAATTGGCTTGGTGCATCGAGACCACCAGGCGCCTGAGACAGGGTTAAGTTGCCAATGATCCGACTGGCGGATGCTTCCGAGAAGCACATATATCGGAACGATGCTGAGGGGCTGAAATGAGCGAAACCGGGTCACGCCGGCCGCTGGCTGCCGTGCTGATGCGCGCCGCCAAAGACGCGCTGGGCGCCAACAACGACCTGGCGGCCGAGGCGCGTGGCTGGTTGGGGGTGGTCGGCAGCGACCTGGTGACGTTGTTGGACATCCCTCCGGGGCGCCTCGCGGCCTGGTTGGCAGCCCTGCCGTCGCTGCCTGTCGCACGATTGGCGCCGCACGGGACGCGCCAGGTTGCCTAATGGAGGCCGTCAAGACCCTGGAACGGGCAGAGCCGATCACCCTGGAGGTGGCCGATTTCGCCGACACCGACCAGCTATTGCTTCTGCTCGCCGGCATTGTCACGCGCTTGCTCGGAGTTGATCCCCGTGGCGAGAATCAAGAAACTCAGGCCAGGTGAAACCCCAGAGGCCGCCCGCCAATCGCGGGTGGCCATCTACACGCGCGTCTCCAGCGAAATGCAGCTCGATGGCTTCAGCCTGGAATCGCAACTGAAAGTTTGTCGCGAGCACTTGGCCAAAAAAGGCATGCAAGAGGTCGTCATCTACACCGACGAGGCGGAAAGCGGACGCAAGGCCGATCGGCCGCAGTTCCAGGCGTTGGTGCGCGACGGGATGCTGCGCCAGTTTGACACCGTGATGGTGTCGCGGCTGGAGCGCTTCGCCCGCTGTCGCCGTGACACCGAGAACTACCTGCACGATCTGAACGGCGCAGGGCTGGAGATCATCTCCGCCCTGGAGCCGCAGTTTGACTTCTCTTCGGCCGCCGGCAAAGCCTATCTCGGCATGATCTCGACCTTCAACCAGTACTACTCCGACGTGCTGGCCGAGAATGTCGCGGTCAACAAGGCGACCCGCACCAAGTCACATGGCTTATGGAACGGCCAGGTGCCTTTCGGCTATCGGGTAAAGTATCTCAAAGATGGCGGCGACGGCGTGCCCTATCCCGATCCGCATGAGGCGCAAGGGGTGCAGCTCGCTTTCGAGCAGTATGCGACGGGCATCTACTCCGACACCGATATCGCCCAGCTTCTGAACGAGGCCGGCTATCGGCCCCGCGGCCGCGGGGCCCGAGCCCTGCCGCTCTTCAGTAAGGATACGATCAGGGAGACTCTGCAGAGTCGGTTTTACCTCGGTGAGGCCCGCTACCGTGACCACTGGTTCCCCGCGCGCCAAGATCCGATCGTCTCGGATGAGCTATTCGAGCGTTGCGCGGAGGTGCGCCGGCGCCGTGGACAGCACAAGGCCGGTACGACCGCCCGTCAGGGCAGCCGAGACTACCCGCTGACCGGCATCGCGTGCTGCGCCCGCTGCGGCGGCCGGCTACGCGGGGCCTTCGTCAGCGGCAAGAGCTACTACCGCGATATCGCCCGCGAGCAGGGCCGCACATGCGATCAACGCATGGTGCGGGCCGACCTGGCCGAGGCTGCGTTGGGCGGCTTCCTGGGCCGCCTGGTGTTGCCGGCCGACTGGCGCGCCCAGATCCTCGTGCTGGTGAAGGCGCGCGTGAATGCGGTTGATAACGTGGAAGCGGAACAGGCGCGCATCAACACCCTTCTGGAGCGCCTGAAACGGCTCTTTCTGCTGGGCGACCTGACCGAACGCGAGTACGTGGCCGAGCGTGACCGCCTGCGCAACCAGCTCGCAGCCCTCGTGCCGCCCGTGCTGCCCGACCTGGAACGCGCGGCCGTGCTGCTGCGCGACTTCGGCAAACTGTGGGACGCGGCCACGCCGCCGGAGCGCAAACAGATCCTGCAGACGCTACTGGCCGCCGTATACCTGGACGTGGAGCGCGGTCCTGTGGTGGCTGTCGAGCCGCGGGCCCAGTTCGCGACCCTATTCGCCATGATGCGACCTGGTGGCGATTCAGGGGTCGGCCCCGCAGGTGACATCACGATCCTGAGCCCAGGCGAGGCGCTGACCGAATCGCCTGGCGCTGCGTTGAGGCAGGCTCAGACCAAAGGATGACCAAAAACAGCGGCGCAGCGCGCCAGGCGTGGGCGCAGTCGCCACCCGCCTCTCACCCTGGGCTTAGCAGCCGGCGGGGAGAGGACGGGGGCGGAGACCGCGCCCCCGATCTTGGCCCACGGGGCCGCTATCTGGCGCAATGCGCCGTGGTGTCGCGTCCACCATGGCTCGCTGGTCCACAAGGAAGCGCGACGGCGCACAACACACACGGAGAGACGATCATGGAGGGAAACCCTACGCTCGGACAACAATTCACCGGCGCGCCAGGCACGACTGCCAGGACGCCATCGGCACACGCCGACGCCGAGTTCATCGCGGGCCTCTTGCAGGCCACTCTCACCGCGCGCAGGGTGGCGAGCATCGTGGCGCTGGCCTGGGCCGGGCCGCAGATCAACGCTTACACGGTCTCGCTAGGACTGGGGGAGCAGCCGGAGCGAGTGGAAGCCCTCGCTGGCGCGTTGGCCCTGGCCGCCGGCGCGGAGTCGTGCCGGGTGGCGCGCACGGAGGGCAAGCTCCTCCTGGAGTTGCCCAAGCCGCTGAGCGAACGCCGCCCGCTGCCCGCCTCCCGACTGGAAGCCCTGACCCCTGCAACGCCGACCGCCGTACCGCTGGGCGTTACCACCGGCGGCAAGGTCGTCTGGTTCGACCTGGCCGACGAGCGTTTCTGTCATGTTGTGATCGGCGGCACCACGGGCAGCGGCAAGTCGCTGCTGGCGCGCTGGCTGCTCTACCGCGTGCTGCGTCAGAACGGGCCGGAGGAGCTACGCCTGCTGCTGGTGGATCCGAAGCGCTTCGAGTTTGCCCAGTTCGCCCACGCGCCCCATCTGCTGCATCCCGTGACGAGCCAGCCGCTGGAGATCACCCGCGTGCTGAGCTGGGTCGGCGGCGAGTTGGATCGACGCGCCGAGACCGGCCGCAAGCTGCCCCGCATCGTCGTGTGCATCGAGGAGGTCGCCGACATTATGAGCGGCAACCGCAGTGTCGGCGGGCTGCTGGCGCGCATCGCCCAGATCGGCCGCGCCCTGGGCGTCCATGCCATCGTCACGACGCAGCAGCCGGGCAGCCGGTCGCTGGGCGACAGCCTGGTCAACTACCCCGCGCGCCTGTTGGGACGCGTCGCCTCCGCAACCTTGACCTACGGTGCAGCCGGTCGGGAGAAGACCGGCGCGCATGGGCTCCTGGGCCGCGGGGATTTCCTGCTGTTGGCCTCCGGCGAGACGACCCGCTTCCAGGCTCCACTGGTGGACGGCCGGCAGTACAGCCAGGTGCCGCGCGGGACGGCGGTCGCCAGCCTGGCCGCGGAGCTGCCCCACCTGGTCGAGTTCGCCGACCTGGCCCGCGATTCGCGTGGGGGCCGCGGCCGGCGGGAGCTGAGCGCGGACGATTATGCCGCCATCGCCGCGGCGCTGCGCGCCGGCGCCACCGCGGATGACCTGCGCGGGGAGTTCGGCATCGGCTGGGAGCGCGCCCGCCGCATGCAGGCAGGCTTCGAGGAGGAACGATGAACGACGCAGCCAAGGGCTTCCTGATCGCCCTGGGGCTGGCGCTGGTGGTCGCGCTGGGCCTGGCCGTCTGGCTCCTGGGCGGCGAGAGGTTGATGACGCTGGCGCTGATCCTGATCATCGCGCTGGGCCTGGCCCTGGTACTCGCGGCCGCCGCGCTGCCGATCCGCGCCTGGCGGCGCCGCGATCCGACCGGCGAAACACACCACTACCACGACGGGACGCGCACGGTGGTCAAAGAGACACGCGTGCTCGATGGCCGCGTGGCTGAGGCGCCGAAGCTCTATCCGCTGCCGCCCCAGCCTGCCGGCGCGTTCTTCCCTGAGCTGCTGCGGGCGGCCTATCGGGCCGGCATGTTTAATGCTCCGGCGGCCGATGTGTACACCGAGCCTGCCGAGGCCAAGACGTTGTCCGCCGATGGCTGGGATGGCGACATCACCGCCTGACCCCCACAAAAGCAGCCAGGCGTGGGCCGCGTACACGTATGTGGTTTTTGTGGGGGGCAGTGCTCCGGTCTCATAGCCCAGAGAAGTAGGATGGGTGCAGGCGCATTGGGGCAGGAAGCGGGATACCACCCTATTCGGGCAGAAAGCCGGAGCAGATACACATCGGGCAGATCGTGGCCGTTTCCCTAATCGGGCAGGTTCCCAGCGCCCCTCGTGGCGTGATAGGGAGTGTTGGAGGTTCAAACATGTCTTGTGATCACATCACCGACCTGGCGCAGCGGTTGGCGTGGCTGCCGACGGACGGCTCCGACCCGACCGGCGTGCCCGCGCCCCTGGTGGCCGTGTTGACGCCGGTCAAACGCTACCGGCACACCGCGCCCAGCCATGCGCCGATCAATCGGCTGGAGTATGAGTTCCTGGCCGCGTTGGCTCTGAGCGGCTGGTCCATGAGGATGGCGCTGGCCGAAGCAGTCAACCACGGCAAAGACCTGGACCGCCGCTCCGGGTCGTTCAAGCTGGCGTGGCGACAACTGGAACAGGCGGGCTTGTGGCAAGCCGTCCTCGTGCGCGCCGGCCAGCGGCGGCTGGCGCTGGTACGTTTGACCGAGAAGGGAAAGGTGTTGCTGGCGCAGTTCGGCGTGACCGCGGTAACGTCGGAGTGGGAGCAGATCGAGGCGCGGCACCGAGGCGGCGGCGCGGGGCAGATTCGGCACACCGGCGCGATCTGCGCGTTCCTCTACCACGCCCGGCGGAATGGCTACAACACCGAGCCTTGCCCGATCATCGAGGGAACCGGGAACGCCGAGCCGGACGCGGAGATCGAGAACGACGAGGAGCAACTCTACGTCGAGGTGCAAGGCCGTGGAGGCGAGACCTGGCGTCGCGCCGACAAGTGGCGCAACCAGTACCGCCTGCAAGGCCGGGTTGCCATCTGCGCCGACACGCCACTCCTGGCCGAACGCCTGGCTCGCGAGGCCCAGATCGCCGGCGTTCCCATCGGCTACCTGACCAACCTCACCGACCTGGCCGATGGCTTCGTGAAGGGCCTGTGGACGCACCGCTGGCGCAGCCAGCACAGCCCGCTGGAGGTATGCTGAATGATCCGCGCGCGACGGTCAGAAGGCCGCGCGCGGATCATTCAGGATCAATCGTATCAACGGTGTCAATCGTGTCAACGGATCAACCGTCACGACACGAATTCAAGCATCAGCTCGCGACCGTCTTCGAGCACGATACGGTTGTCGCTGACCGCCAGTGGACTACCGGGCGGTACGGTCACGGTGGGGCGCGGAGCGCCGAGTTGCACCTTCACGACCACTGGCTTGGCCTCGTGCGCCAGGCTGGCCCACACGCCGAAAAACACGTCGGCCGGCAGGTCGCCGTGCCACATTTGACCCCAGTCCAGATGCGCGGTCAGCGCCCGCTCCCATTCCTGATCCGGAATCGCATCAATCATCCTACGGTCATGGTACCCCCGTGCCATTGCTCACCCATTTCTATCCTACCAGAAGTCTCCCGTTCTGACAAACGTTCCCACGGACGGACTGTCCCAGGAGTCAGCGCAGCCCGCTGTCACACTACTGTTGATGATTTCAGACGCCAGAAACCGGGGTGGATATTTGGCGTCTCCAAACCGTTCCTCCCGCCATCCTCACATTCCCCTATCTGGTAGCCACCGACGTTCCAGCACTCTTGCACCCACCCGGACTGCTGTCCCCTATTTGTGCGCAAGGTTGCTTACTTGGTCGTGTTGTGGTATAAAGTGCCCACTGAAGTATGATCCCCAAAGTCGAAATCGTACCAGCGCCCCCTTGCTTTTTAAGACGTGGCGCCCAGCATTGAAGCCGGGTCGGAGCTGCCGCTGGCATGAGTGATCCATCACCGTTACGCATCGGTCAGACTCGGAAAGACTCGCTCTTCAGCGAGCTGATGCGCGGCGAGACCCACCTCCGTCAGCTCTTATAGAAGACTCAGACAAAGGTCGTACTTTGGCGTCGAGGCTTTAGCCGGTTTGACCGCCTGAAGGCTCGACTCCTTTGTGCGACATCTATCTGGTTTCTCCATTAGCTTTCTACGATCGCCCAATGTAATGGTACCAGGAAGGGCACATACCAAAGGCCGCCAAGCCAAAGTAGACCTGGATCTATGCACCGCACAAGCCCACGCCACCGCCTGTGCCAGACGTGCTCAAGCGCGAGGTCGAAACGAAGGCCAGTGTGCTGGTCGAAGCGGTGCTCAAGCCGAAGCACATCCAGCCGCCGCCGGAAGACCCAGAGTTCAAGTATCCTCTCAATAATCCGGGGTAGGCGGGACGATCCGTGGTTTCATCCTTGAGGAGACAAAGATGAATCTCGAGCCTATCGTGTCCACCTACCTGGTCGCGGCCGCAATGGTCGGGTTGTGCCTGGGCCGCCGCAGGGCTTCAGCCAGAGCGCAGACAAGATGTGGTAACTGCTGATGCGAGCTGTAACTTCCGATCCTCACCCCACCCACATCCTCCTGATCGAGGACGATCCCGCCATCGGCGAGAGCCTGGTGGACGCGCTGGAGACCAACGGCTTCCGGCCGACCTGGCATACCACCGGCGGCAAGGGGCTGGCGTACGCACGCGCGGCCAACCCGAGCCTGATCCTGCTCGACGTGCGGCTGCCCGACGGCTCCGGCTTCGACTTCTGCCGCCAGATGCGCCAGGCCGGGCTGCGCCAGCCGATCATCATCCTCACCGCGCAGCGCGACGAGATTGACAAGGTGCTGGGGCTGGAGATGGGCGCCGACGATTATGTCACCAAGCCGTTCGGCCTGCGTGAGCTGCTGTCGCGCATCCGCGCCCAACTGCGCCGCGCCTACGGTGAGCTGGCCGCCTCCGCGTCCGCGGCCGACGCCGATCTGCTGGCCGCGGGCGATCTGACGCTGGATCTGGGCCGGAGCCAGGCGCGCCGCGACGAAGCCGCGCTCAACCTCACCCCCACCGAATTCAAGCTGCTGGTCTTCCTGGCACGCCATCCCGGCCAAACGTTGAGTCGCGAGCAGATCGTGACCGAGGTGTGGGGCTACGACGCCGACGTGGAGAGCACGCGGGCAGTTAACGTCCACATCTGCCGCTTGCGCGACAAGGTGGAGCGCGACCCCAGCCGCCCCAGCCTCATCCTCACCGTGCCGGGGCTCGGGTATCGGCTGGTCGGGTAGTAGAGACGTTGTAGAGACGTTGCATGCAACGTCTCTACAACCATGATTACGAAACTGTAACCTCCTCCGAAACCACTTCGCAACCTCAGTCGCTTATCCTCGGGTTAGTGTAGTCAATCAAATCTGAACCTCACCCCCTGCCCCTCTCCTGCCAGGAGAGGGGAGACTCATGCGCCCCTTCCCTCGCAGGGAGGGGGTGGGGGGTAGGTGTGAGGAACCCATCCATGAAACTACGATACATACTGCTCGGCCTCCTGCTGATCGCGGCTGTGGCTGCGGCGGGCTATTTCGGCTTTCGCAGCGCCAAACCCGAAGCGCCCCAAGCGCCGGTCGCGCCGCCGACGGTGCGCGTGGAGCGCGGGGACGTGTCGTTGAGCGTGACCGCGCCCGGCCGTCTGGTGGGCACGCGCGAGACGGTGCTCTCCTTCGGCGCATCCGGCAAGATCAGCGAGTTGGCCGCGCGCCCTGGCGAGAAGGTCGAGGCCGGCGCGACCCTGGCCCGTCTCGATCCCGCGCCACTGGAAGAGCGCGTGGCGACGGCTCAAACGGAACTGGAACTGGCCCAGGCGCGGCTGGCGAAACTGCAGGGCGGGTCATCGGTCGCGGATCTGGCCGCGGCCCAGGCTGATCTGGCCCGTGCGCAGGCGCGGCTGGATGAGCTGAACCGCGGGCCGAACGCCGGCGACCTGGCCGGCGCCCACGCCGATCTCACCTCGGCTGAGGCCGCGCTGGCAAAGCTCAAGACCCCCGACGCGACCGCCGTCCAAAACGCCCAATACGGATTGGAAACAGCCAAGAACAGCCTGTGGAGCGCCCAGGTTTCCCGTGATGCGGCTTGCGGCGCACCGGACAACAAAATCGCCTGCGACCAGGCCCAGGCGACGGTGGGCAATGCCGACGCCGCGGTGCGCAAGGCGCAGGAAGACCTGGCGCGCGCCCAGGCTGGCCCGTCCGCCAGCGATCTCCAGGTGGCCGAATCGAACGTCGCACGGGCCCGCGGCCGTCTGGCGCAGCTCAATCAGCAGACCGGCGCCAATGACCTGAAGGCCGCGCAGTTGGCCTTCGAGCAGGCGCAGGCGCGGCTGAATGACCTAAACGCGGGGCCGAACGCGGTGGATCTGCGCCAGGCCCAGGCTTCGGTGCAGGCGGCCGAGCAGGCGCTCAAGCGGGCGCAGGCGGAACTCAAGGCCGCGACGCTGGTCGCGCCCTACGCAGGGGTCGTGCTGGAAGTGAAGGCCAGCCAGGGCGAGAGCGTCATCAGCGGCGCGCCGGTCTTCCGCTTCAGCGACCCGACGCAGGTCGAGGCCGAGGTCACGGTGATCGAGGAGGATTACCCGCTGGTGCAGGTCGGGCAGCAGGCCGAACTCTTTTTCGACGCCCGGCCCGAAGCCAAGATCGGCGGCCGCGTGGCACGCATCGTGCCGCAGCGCAGCGCGACCTCCAACACGCCCGTTTATCCCGTCTACATCACGCTGGATGCGGCCGCGGCCGAATTGGCCCCAGGCATGACGGTGGACTCATCGGTGGTGATCGCGGCGCGGCAGAACGTGCTGCGCCTGCCTCGCTCGCTGGCTCGCGCCCGCGCCGACGGCACCACGCAGGTCAAGGTGTGGAACGGCGCCAGCGTCGAGGAACGCACGGTCAAGGTCGGTCTGCGCGGCAGCCAATACGTCGAAATCTTGTCCGGTCTGGCCGAGGGCGACCAGGTGGTGAGCCGATGAGCGACCAACCGATCATCGAGACGCAGAACCTCACCAAGACCTACCGCATGGGTACGAGCGACGTCCACGCGCTGCGCGGGGTAGACATGCGCATCGCCGCGGGCGAGTTCGTGGCGCTGATGGGATCATCGGGCAGCGGCAAGTCCACCATGATGCACCTGCTCGGCTGCCTGGACACCCCCACCGCGGGCCGCTATCTATTGGAAGGCCGCGACGTCGGCTCGCTCTCGGCCCAGGAACGGGCCAGGGTGCGCAATCAACGCATCGGCTTCGTCTTCCAGACCTTCAACCTGCTCCCGCGGTTGACCGCATTGGAGAATGTGGTGTTGCCGTTGTTGTACAGGAGTCAGGGGATAGGGGTCAGGAATCAGGAACCAGGAGCCAGCTTCCAGCAACCAGTTTCCACCCGCGCCCTCGCCGCACTGACGCGGGTGGGGCTGGCGGATCGGGCGGGGCATCGGCCCACGCAGCTTTCGGGCGGGCAGCGCCAGCGGGTGGCGATTGCGCGGGCGCTGGTGGGCGATCCGGCCATCATCCTGGCCGACGAGCCGACCGGCAACCTCGACAGCGTCACCGGCGGCGAGATCATGCGCCTGCTGGCCGAGCTGCACGCCGAGGGCCGCACGGTGCTGTTGGTGACGCACGACCCCGCGGTGGCCGAGCTGGCGGAGTACACGCTGCACATGCGCGACGGGAGGCTGCTCCCATGACGCTGCTGAACACGCTGCGCACCGCGCTGAACGGCATCGCGACCAACAAGCTGCGCACCGGCCTGACCATGCTGGGCATCATCATCGGCGTCGCCTCGGTGATCGCCACGCTGGCGCTGGGCAACGGCGCGCGCGCGGCCGTGGAAGACAGCTTCCGCTTCCTCGGCTCCGACGAAATCCAAATCGGCCCAGAGTTCAGGTTCGAGGATGGCGAATCGAAACTGGCGGGCAAGCTGCTCTCCTACGAGGATGGCCTGACCCTGGCGGAGGCCGCGTCACTGGTAGATCGCGCCGAGATGACCGTCAACGGCACGGGCAAGGTGCGCCACGGCCAGGTGACGCTGGACATGAACTACGCGGGCACGGATGCGGACGCGCTGGCGAGCAAGCTGGCGGCCAACCAGGTGCAGCCGGTGGGCTGGCCCACGGGCAAGAAGCTCACCCCCGAGGCGTTCCTCGGCCGCGGCCGCTTCTACTCCCACAGCGAGGTGGCGGCCGGCGCCCCGGTGTGCGTGCTGGGTTCCCAGACCGCCGATGATCTCTTCCTGGGCGATGACCCGTTGGGGCAGACGATCTGGATCAACCGCAAGCCGTGCGAGGTGATCGGCGTGATCGCGGAGCTGGAAAGCGTGAAAGAGGAAGATCGCGGCCGGTCGAAACCCAACGAGGCGCTCTATCTGCCGATCAGCGCCGCGGTGGAGAACCTGTTCGAGAGCGAGCCATGGGTCGAGATCACCGCACGCGTGCGCGACGAAGCGCGCATGGAAGAAGCCAAAGCCCAGATCGCGGCGCATCTGCGGGCGCGACACGGCATCGAGCAGGCCGCGGACGGCAAATGGGCCGACGACTTTCGCCTGACGACCAAAAAGGACATCCTGGGCGCGCAACAAGAGGCCGCACGCACCTTCGCGGTGCTGCTGGCCGCGCTGGCGGTCGTGTCGCTGGTGGTGGGCGGCTTCGGCATCATGAACGTGATGCTGGTCAGCGTCACCGAGCGCACGCGGGAGATCGGCGTGCGCATGGCGGTGGGCGCACGGCAGCAGGACATCGTGCTGCAATTCCTGCTGGAAGCCGCGCTCCTCAGCGCCGCCGGCGGCTTCCTGGGCATCCTGGTCGGCGTGTTGGCGATCCCGCTGGCCGCCTCGTTGAACAAGGGTCTGGCGCTGCTCGATCCGGCCAGCATCCCCCTGGCGCTGGCCGTCGCGCTGGCGACCGGCATCATCTTCGGCCTCTACCCCGCGCTGCGCGCGGCGCGCCTCGACCCGATCGAGGCGCTGAGGTATGAGTAAATCTCACGTGCCAGGCACTTGCGAAGTGCCTGGCACGTCTAAGCAAAACATCTGTTACAATAGGAGTCAGAACATGAATCGCAAAACTTGGATCATCGGCGCAGCACTGCTGGTAGTGCTGCTGGTTGGAGCCGCGTTCGTCGGCGGCCGGCTGTTGAACCGGCAGCCCGCGGCCGGCCTTCCTGAGGTCGTTGGGGCCGCGCCCGGCCAGGCGGGGCAATCGGGCCAGACGCAAGGGGCCGTGAAGGTGGACACGGCCACGGGTATCCCGCAGACGTCGCCCGATGTCTTCGGTTTCTACGTCCGCCACGGCGACGGCAGCGTCTTCATCAGCACCGGCGAGCCGCAGATCACGCCGAAGAAGAATCCCGATGGCACGATGTCGCTGGACGCCAAGGGTGACGGGCCAGAGGTTGAAGTGGTCGTCCCGCACACCGCGGCCGTTTATGTGGATGTGACCGGCAAGCAGCTTTCGGGGCCGCCCCAGTCGGGCCAGAGCATCAAGCAGGTCGTCGAGCCTGGCAAAATCGAGGAGATCGGCAAGAGCAGCATGGTGATGGTGTGGGGCGACCGCCGCGGCGACCGCATCATCGCCCGCACGGTGCTCTATCAGGAGCCGATGGTGTTTGGTGGGCCGCAGAAGTAGACGACGTGCCTGGCACTTTGGAAGTGCCAGGCACGTGACACGTAACAGAAGACCCAAAACCGGAGTCCTCTCGCATGAAATCATCCATCCGTTGGCGTCTGGCGCTGAGCTTCGCCACCATCGCGCTGCTGGCCGCGCTTGCCCTGGGCGCGATCTTGCTGGCGATCCTGCTGCAAAGCTACGCAGAGCGCGAGCGCGCTTATCTGACGGGCAACGCGGCCGCGATCAGCAGCACGGTGACGCAGCTCGGCGCCGCGGGGCTGCCGGAGGAGGCCGTGAAACGGCAGATCGAGGGGCTGGCGTTCCTGTCGCAGGCGCGCGTGCGCTGGCTGGCTGCGGATGGCACGGCGCGGCTCGACACCGGCACACCCAAACGAATGGACGTGGCCTTCGGCGGTCCCCTCGGCGGCGTGATGATCTCCGGCCCCTTCACGATGACCAGCCCGCGGCCCCCTGATCTGCCGCCTGCGGCGGTCATCAGCATGAGCCTGGGCCTGCCGACCCTGGCCGCGGCCGGCCCCGCAGGCGCTTTCCCCTCGGTCGCGGTCGAGGGCGGGCTGTATGGCTTCGGCCTAAACAGTGACCCCGTGCAGCCTTCAGCTCGCTCGACCCAGGTGGTGACCGCGGCGCTGACCGTCGCGTCCGGCGCGGTGATCGGCGCCATCGAGTTATCCGAAGGCCCCGCCTACGGCCGCGATATCCTCACCTCGGTGGCGCGGGGCTGGCTGGTGGCCGGTTTGTTGGCGGTGCTGCTCGCTTCGCTGGCGGGCTGGCTGGTCAGCGGACGGATCACCGCGCCGCTTCACAGCTTGGCGCAGGCAGCCGGTCAGATGGCCGGCGGCGACTTGACTGCGCGCGCGCCGATCAAGGGCCGCGACGAATTAGGCCAGATGGCGGCCGCCTTCAACCGGATGGCCGACCAGGTGGAGTCCACCATCGTGACGCTGCGCCAGTTCGTCGCCGACGCCGCGCACCAGATGCACACCCCGCTCACCGCGCTGCGCACCAATCTGGAATTGGCTGCGGGCCGGCCGGATGCCGCGCAAAGTGTCCATCTGGAGCGCGCCCAGGGCCAGGTAGCGCGGCTGACCGCGCTCACCGACGAGCTGCTCCAGCTCTCACGCATCGAGGCTGGCGGCGCGGATGCCGAACCGCTGCGCTTCGACCTGGCGCGGCTGGTGCGCGGCCAGGCCGAGGCGCAGGCCGCGCGCGCCGAGCAGGCAGGGCTTGACTTCATCCTGGATGTGCCCCATGAACCGGTGTGGCTCACAGGCCAGCCGGAGCAGATCCGTGCGCTGGCCGACAACCTGGTGGACAACGCGCTCAAGTTCACGCCGGAGGGCGGGGTCACGGTGCGGCTGGCGGCCGCGGGCGCTTCTGCCGTGCTGACGGTGGAGGACACCGGCATCGGCATCCCGCCGGATGAGCTGCCGCTGCTTTTCCGTCGCTTCCATCGGGCGCGCAACACCGCGGCCTATCGTGGCAGCGGGCTGGGGCTGGCGCTGGTCAAGGCGGTGGCCGAGCGTCACGGCGGCTACGTGTCCGCGGAGAATACGGAGCGCGGCGCGCGGTTCACGGTGACACTGCCGCGGACGCAAAGGTGACAGTCCCGAGACTGTGAGGATACCGGGCCCCACATGCGCCATTTGACAGCCTTCGGAATCCATGTTACAAACGACCCAACAATCGAATAGCACGGATGCAGGTACGCCAACCGCTCGGAAGCGTGGCGTGCAATGGGGGAAGACCGGTGTGAGTCCGGCGCTGTCCCGCAACTGTAACTTCGACTTTTACGGTCGAAGAAGCCAGATGACCCGCCTGTATCTTGTTCCGTGACACCCTCGCGGAAAGGGGTGGGTTATGGATGCCGGCTTGGCCGGCAACCGACAACACCCCCGTCAGCATGACGGGGTTTTTGTTTCCATGGCTCAACTGTTCGCGGTTGAGCCTTTTTGTTGCCCACCCCGCGCCTCCGCGAGCATCCAATTCCCGAGGAGGGGCCATGTCTCGCACCCGTTCGTCCGTAGTTCTGATCATCGGCATCGCACTGGCCGTCATCTTGGCCGCCTGTGCGCCGGCGGCGTCAGTCCCGACGCCCGCCCCAACGCAGCCGGCCGCCACCGCGGTCCCGCCAGCCGCTACCGTCGCCGCGCAGCCCACAAAAGCAACCACGCCGGCCAGCGCGGCCTACCCGCTCGCTATGAAAGACGATCTCGGCCGTGAGGTCAAGGTCGCGGCCAAGCCGGTCCGTATCATCTCGCTGGCCCCCTCCATCACCGAGATCCTCTTCGCCGCGGGCGCGGGGCCGCAAGTGGTCGGCGTGACCAAATACTGCAACTACCCACCCGAAGCCAGCCAGGGCCGCGAGAGCATCGGCGGCTTCTCGGCCAAGACGATCAGCGTCGAGAAGGTCATCAGCCTCAAGCCCGACCTCGTCTTCGCCGCCGGCGCGACCCACAAGCCGGTCACAGACGCGTTGGAGGCGGCCGGCGTGACGGTGTTCAACTTCGATCCGAAGGATTTCGCCGGCGTGTATGCCAACATCCTGACGGCCGGCGCGCTGACCGACAACCGGGCGCAGGCCGAGAAAGTCGTGGCCGGCATGAAGGCGCGCATCGAGAAGGTGGCGGCGACCGTATCGGGCATCCCGCAAGACCAACGCGTCAAGGTCTTCTACGAGGTGTGGGATGAGCCGCTGATGACCGCTGGGCCGACCACCTTCATCGGCCAGCTTGTCGAACTGGCGGGCGGAGCCAACATCTTCGCCGACGTGAAGGAGCAATACCCGACGGTCAGCAGCGAGGCGGTGATCGCCCGCGCGCCGGCCGTGATCGTCGGCCCCAGCTCGCACGGCGAGGGCCTGACCGCCGAGAAGATCGCGGCCCGGCCGGGCTGGAAGGATCTCGCCGCGCTCAAGGCCGGCCGCATCGTAATCGTGGATGGCGACATCGTTTCCCGCTCCGGCCCGCGCCTGGCCGACGCGCTCGAAGCTGTGGCGCGCGGGCTGTACCCTGAGTGGTTCAAGTGAGCCGAGTCAGGCTGCTGGCCGGGTTGGCCGCGCTGCTGGCCGCCGGGCTGATCGTCAGCCTGGGGGTCGGCGCGGTGTCCATCCCGCCGGGCCAGGTGGTCGCCGCGCTGTGGGCCAGGCTGACCACCGCGGCGCCCGCCTCCGCGCAGGACGCGATCATCGTCTGGGATCTGCGGCTGCCGCGGGCGCTGCTGGCGGTCGCCATCGGCGCGGGGCTGGCGGCGGCCGGCGCGGCCTACCAGGCGGTCTTCCGCAACCCGCTGGCCGACCCGTTCGTGATCGGCGCGTCGGGCGGCGCGGCGCTGGGCGCGACCACGGCCATCGTGGCCGGGCTGCCGCTGGTGATGCCCGCGGCGTTCGCCGGCGCAGTGCTCGCGGTGGTCGCGGTCTACCTGCTGGCGCAGAGCGGCGGCCGGCCGAGCGCCATCAACCTACTGCTGGCCGGCGCGGCGCTCAGCACGCTCCTCTCGTCCGCGGTGACGCTGCTGATGTTCCTCAGCGACCGCAACCTGCACGAGGTGTTCGCCTGGCTGATGGGCGGGCTGGCGGGCCGCAGTTGGCCGCATCTGCGCTCGACCGCGCCGCTGATGCTGGCCGGGGTCGCCGCGCTGTGGGCGCTGGCGCGGCCGCTCGACGCGCTGACCGGCGGCGAGGAGAGCGCGCAAAGCCTGGGGCTGAACCTGGCGCGGGCGCGTTTTGCGATCGTGGCCGCGGCGACGCTGGCGACTGCGGCCGCCGTCGCGGCGGGCGGCATCATCGGCTTCGTCGGGCTGATCGTGCCGCACGCGGGCCGGCGGCTGGTGGGCGGCAGCCACGCGGGGCTGATCCCCATCTCGGCGCTGGCGGGCGGGCTGCTCGTGCTGCTGGCCGACGACCTGGCCCGCACGGTCGTGGCGCCGGTCGAACTGCCGGTCGGCGTGCTGATGGCGCTGATCGGCGCGCCTTTTTTCCTGTGGCTGCTGAAACGAGGGTGACGGGATGACCACGCTCGAAGCGCACGATCTCACGTTGGGCTATCGCAACGGCGCGGTGCTGCGCGATCTGTGCCTGGCCGCGCTGCCGGGCCGCGTACTGGCGCTGGCCGGGCCGAACGGCGCGGGCAAGACCACGCTCCTGCGGGCGCTGGCGCGGCTGCTGCGGCCGCGTCAGGGCGCGGTGCTGCTGGATGGCCGCGATGTGTGGCAGCTCTCGGAACGCGATACGGCGCGGCGGTTGGGCCTGGTGCCGCAGAATGAAGCCTCCGAGTGGCCGCTGACGGTCGAGCAGGTGGTGGGGTTGGGCCGCGCGGCGCATCGGGGCTGGTTCCGGCCCTACTCGACGGCCGATCACGCCGCGGTGGACGCGGCGCTGGAGCAAACCGGGCTGGGGTCGCTGCGCTCTCGGTTGCTGGGCGAGCTTTCCGGCGGCGAGCGCCAGCGGGTGCTGATCGCCCGCGCCCTGGCGCAGCAGCCGGCCACGATCCTGCTGGACGAGCCGACCGCCCATCTCGACCTGCGCTATCAGGGCACGGTGCTCGGCCTGGCGCGGCGGCTGGCGCACACGTGCGGCATGGCCGTCGTGCTCAGCCTGCACGATCTGAACCTGGTGGCGCTCTACGCCGACCAGGTGGCGCTGATCGCGAACGGCGGGCTGTTGGCCGAAGGAACCCCCGATGAGGTGTTGACCGCCGGCCACTTGCAACGCGCCTACGGCGTCCCGGTCGCGGTCGGCCGGCATCCGGTCTACGGCACGCCGCTGGTGATGCCGGTAGCGGAAAGAGAATCAAGCCATGTCTGACAGCGAACGCCGCACGGCGCGGCAGCAAAACCGCAAGAAGGGCCTCGTGATCGTCAACACGGGGGATGGCAAGGGCAAGACCACGGCCGCGCTGGGCATCGTGCTGCGCGCCTGGGGCCGGGGGATGCGCGTCTGCGTGGTGCAATTCCTGAAGAACGAGCACGCCCGCTTCGGCGAAATCCGGGCGGCCGAGAAGCTCGGCATCGAGTGGATCAGCACCGGCGATGGCTGGACCTGGACGAGCCAGGACGGGGCCGAAACACAGGCCCGCGCGGTCAACGCTTGGGGGCTGGCGCAGGAGAAGATCGCCAGCGGCGGCTATGACATCGTCGTGCTGGACGAATTCACCTATCCCCTGCACTATGGCTGGCTCGATACCGCCAGCGTGCTTGCGTGGCTGGCCGCGCACAAGCCCCTCATGCAGCACGTGATCATCACCGGCCGCTATGCGCCGTCCGCGCTGGTGGAATTCGCCGACCTGGTGACGGAGATGCACGAAGTCAAGCATCCATTCGCTCAGCAGCAAATCCGGGCGCAGGCCGGGATCGAGTTTTGATGCACAACTTGCCACGCCTGGTCATCGCGGGCGCACACAGCGGCGCGGGCAAAACCACGCTGACCGCCGGCCTGATCGCGGCCTGGCGGCGCCGCGGGCTGGTTATCCAACCGTTCAAGGCCGGGCCGGATTACATTGACCCCAGCTATCACACGCTGGCTGCGGGGCGTGCCTGCCGCAACCTGGACACGTGGATGCTGCCGCCCGATGCGGTGCGCGCATCCTTCGCCCGCGGCTGCCACGGGGCCGATCTGGCGGTGGTCGAGGGCGTGATGGGGTTGTTCGACGGTTTCAGCTACGACGACGAGACGGGCAGCACCGCGCATCTCGCCAAGCTGCTCGCTGCACCCGTCGTGCTCGTCCTGAACATCCGCTCGCTGGCTCGCAGCGCGGCCGCGCTGGCGCAAGGCTACGCCCGCTTCGACCCCGACCTGCCGTTGGCGGGCTTCATCCTCAACTACGCGGGCGGGCCTGCGCACGGAGATGGCGTGGCGCGCAGCATCACGACCGCCACCGGCCTCCCCAGTTTCGGCTGGCTGCCGCGGGATGAGCGGCTGAACATCCCCGAACGCCACCTGGGCCTGGTGCCTACCGCCGAGCCGGGCCGCTGGGAAGCCTTCATCGCCGCGGCCGCCGATCATGTGACGCGTTATCTCGATCTGGACGCGCTGCTGATCGCGGCCGGGACGGCGCCGCCCGTCGCTGTAGAGACACTGCACGCTTCGCGAACGACTCTACAACGGCGGATGCGCATCGCCGTCGCCCGCGACGAGGCGTTCAACTTCTACTACGAGGACAACCTGGAACTGCTGGTCGAGGCCGGGGCGGAGTTGGCCTTCTTCAGCCCGCTGGCCGACGCCGCGCTGCCCGCGGGCGCGGTCGGTCTCTACATCGGCGGCGGCTTCCCCGAGGTCTACGCGGGCCGGCTGGCCGAGAACGCGGCGCTGCGCGGCGAACTGGCCGCGGCCATCGCCGGGGGCTTGCCCACCTACGCCGAGTGCGGCGGGCTGATGTACCTGACCGGCTCGATTACCGACCTGGACGGCCGTACCCATCCGATGGTCGGCGCACTGCCGGGCCGCTCTGCCATGACCGGCCGCCTCACCCTAGGCTATCGGCAGGTGATCACCGAACGGGCGTCGCTGCTGGCGCCCGCGGGCGCCAGCCTGCGCGGCCACGAGTTCCACTACTCGGACTGGATCGAGCGGCCCGATAACCTGCCGGCGGCGTATCGTGTGGCGCGGCCCGATGCGCCAACCTGCCTCGAAGGATACGCAGCCGGCAACCTGCTGGCGTCCTACATCCACCTGCATTGGGGCGCCGCGCCCGAACTGGCTGATCGCTTCGTGGCAGCTTGTCGCGATGGAGGCTTTCATGCTGCGTAACCCACTCATCCCACTGGTGAGCTGGCTGCTCGACGCCGTGCTGGGCGACCCGCCAAACCGCTGGCATCCGGTCGCGTGGCAGGGGCGGTTCCTGGCGTGGGCGGAAGAGCATGCGCCAGGGGGCAGGAGTCAGGAGTCAGGGGGCAGCGAGATCACGCGTTTTGCGTGGGGCGCGGGCGCGCTGGCGATTGGCATGGGGTTGAGCGCGGGCGCGGCGTGGGGCGTGATGCGCGTGGCCCGATCGTTGCCGTGGCCGCTCCGCCTGCTGATCGAAGCTGGGTTGCTGAAGCTAACGTTGGCGAGTCACGGGCTGGATCGTGCCGCGGGCGAGGTGGAGGCGGCGTTGCGGCGGGGCGACCTGCCCGAAGCGCGGCGGCTGTTGAGCTGGCATCTGGTCAGCCGGGACACGTCGGACCTGAGCGCTGAGGAGGTGGCCGGCGCGGCCGCGGAATCGGTGGCCGAAAACCTCACCGATGCGTTCGTCGCGCCGCTCTGCGCGTATGCCGCGGGTGGGCTGCCGGGGGTCTGGGCCTACCGTTTTGCGCAGACCGCGGACAGCATGTGGGGCTATCACGACGAGAAGCATGAGTGGCTGGGCAAGCCCGCGGCGCGGCTCGATGACGCGCTGAACTGGCTGCCCGCACGGCTGGCCGCGAGTCTGCTGACCGTGGCGGCATGGGTTTGTGGGGAGAACGCGGCCAACGCTTGGCGCACGCGGCGCAGCCAGGCCCATAATACTGCCAGCCCCAACGCGGGCCAGACCATGGCGACCATGTCTGGCGCGCTGGGTGTCACCCTGACCAAACGCGGGCACTACACCCTGACCGGCGGCGACGCGGAGATCACGCCCGATGTGCTGGCTCGCGGCCGGCGGATCGGGCGGGTGGCGGCCGGTTTGGCAGTGGCCGTAGCGATGGTCGCGGCGGCGGGTGTTTGGAGCACGAAGGCCGCGAGCGCAAAACCAGAACGCGGACTACGCGGATAACGCGGATGACGCGGACACTTTTTGGTTTTATCTGCGTTCTCCGCGTCGTCCGCGTTGTCCGCGTCCCGTCTTGGAGCAGATACTCGTGAGCCAGACCTCTTCCATCTCTGCTGAACCGCACGGCGGGCCGGATTATGGCGAGCTGTCCAGCCTCGGCCTGCGACCGGAAGACGTGCTCGACTTCAGCGCCAGCACCAATGCCTACGGGCCGCCGCCAGGCGTGGCCGAGGCGCTGGCCGCGTGCGATGTGACGCGCTATCCCGACCGCTCCGCGTCCCCCTTGCGAGCGGCGCTGGCCGCGCGGGACGGCGTGCCGGCCGACTGCGTGCTCGCCGGCAACGGCGCGGCAGGGCTGATCTGGGCGCTGGCGCTGGCCGAGTTGCGGGCCGACGACGTCGCGTTCATCGTCGGCCCCACCTTCGGCGAGTACGCGGCTGCCAGCCGCCTGGCGCGGGCGCAGGTGAGCGAGTGGCGCAGCGATCCGGCGGCCGACTTTGCGCCCGACATTCACGCGTTGGCTCAGACCATCGCAGCCAGCCGCCCGCGGTTGATCTGGCTGTGCAACCCGAATAATCCGACGGGAACCTACCTGGATGAAGCCGCGCTGGCAGCGTTACTCCCTGCAGCGCCGGATGCGCTGTGGGTGCTCGATGAGGCGTATCGGCCCTTCGTCGCCAACCCGTGGTCCAGCGCCAGCCTGATCGAGCGCGGCAATGTCGTCCTGCTGCGCTCGCTGACCAAGGACTGCGCTATACCAGGGGTGCGGCTGGGCTATCTCTTGGCCGCGCCGGACGTGATCGCCCGTGTCGCGGCAAGCCAACCGCCGTGGAGCGTGAGCACGGTCGCACAAGCATGTGGGCCGACCGCGCTGCGAAACTGCGATTATGTCACTTACACCACTGCGACGCTGCGCGAGGAAGCGATCCGGCTGACCGGTCGGCTGCGCTCGCAAGGCTGGCACGTACTGCCGACCTCCACCCACTTTATGCTAGTCGAGGTCGGCGATGCAGCCGCGGTGCGCGCGAGCCTGCTGCGGGAGCATCGCATCCAGGTGCGCAACTGCGCCTCCTTTGGCCTGCCGGCCTTCATCCGCGTCGCCGCCCGCCTGCCGGAGGACAATGACCGGTTGGTGGCGGCGATGAGTCATCTCAGCGGGGAGTCCGATAGATCCCGCACAAAGGAATCGAGCCTTTAGGCGATCACACTGGTTGCCCAGAATGACCGGCTGAAGCCTCGAATCCGAAATGAGGAACCTTTGGCTGCCAAAACCTTGATGATCCAGGGCGCGGCCTCCTCCGTGGGCAAAAGCCTGCTGGTGGCGGGGCTGTGCCGGCTCTATGCCCGCCGCGGGCTGCGGGTGGCGCCGTTCAAGGCGCAGAACATGAGCAACAACGCAGGCGTGACGCCCGAAGGCGGCGAGATCGGCCGCGCGCAGGTGACGCAGGCCGAGGCGTGTGGCATCCCGCCCCACGTGGACATGAACCCCGTGCTGCTCAAACCGGAGGCCGATAGCAGGTCGCAGGTGGTGGTGCTAGGCAAGAAGCTCGACACCCTTCCCGCCCGCGATTACTATCGTCGCAAGGCCGAGCTGTGGGAAGTCGTGACCGCGTCGCTGGCGCGGCTGCGTGAACGCAACGACCTGGTCATCATCGAAGGCGCGGGCAGCCCCGCCGAGCTGAATCTGCGCCGCGGGGACATCGTCAACATGGCGGTCGCGCTGCACGCCAACGCGCCCGTGCTGCTGGCCGGCGACATTGACAAGGGCGGCATCTTCGCCCAACTCCTGGGCACCCTCTGGCTGCTGGCGTCGGAGGAACGGGCGCTGGTGAAGGGGCTACTGGTCAACAAATTCCGCGGCGATCCCGGCCTCTTCACCGACGGCGTGCGCATCTTGGAGGAGCGCGGCGGCGTGCCGGTGCTTGGCGTCATCCCCTGGCTGCGCGATCACGGCATCCCGGAGGAAGATGGCGCGGGGCTGGATGACCCGGCAAGCACGCCCGTCCTCGGCGCGACCGAAAGCCCTCAGGCCGACATCGCGGTCATCAAGCTGCCGCGCATCGCCAACTTCGACGACTTCGACCCGCTCGCGGCCGAGCCAGGGGTGCGCGTCCGCTTCGTGCAATCTCCGGAGGCATTGGGCCGGCCCGCCGCGGTCATCCTGCCCGGGACCAAACATACCCTGGCCGATCTGGCCTGGCTGCGCCAATCGGGCCTGGCCGATGCCGTGCTGGGGTTGGTCGGCGGCGGGGCTGCGCTGGTCGGCATCTGCGGTGGCTACCAGATGCTGGGCCGTTCGATCAGCGATCCCGATGGCGTAGAAGGGGCGACTGCGGTCGGGGGCGAAGCCGCGGGGCTGGGGCTGTTGCCCGTCCACGTGATCTTCCGCGGCGCGAAGGTGACGCAGCAGGCGACCGCACACCCGCTGGGCGGCTGGCCCTGGCTGCGATCCGCCGAGCCGTTGGCCGGCTACGAGATCCACGCGGGCCAGGCTGAGACGCCCACGCCGCTGCTGGAGCTGCGCCGCGCGGATGGCAGTCACGCGCGCGACGGCGCCACCACGTCCGATGGCCGCATCTGGGGCACACACCTGCACGGGTTGTTTCACAACGACGACTTCCGCCGCGCCTGGCTGACGAGCCTGGGCTGGCAAGCTCCGGCAGGCCAAACGCCCTATCTGGCGCGCAAAGCCGCGGGCTATGACCGCCTGGCCGATGCGCTGGAGGCGGCGCTGGACGTGAGGCGGCTGGATGCAATCATCGGCCCGTGACGTACGACCGGCTGCAAAGAGTGCCACCGTCCGTTTGCCAGGCACCTGCGGCGAGTGGGTTCAGGGCACATTGGCTGGTATGCCTTGTCTGGTTTCCTGCGCCGTAGACTGGTTCGCCGAGGTCACGGTGACGCTGAACGGCATGGGCGGCTGGCAGCTCCCGCCAGATGCGGCCAAGGCCGCCTATGCCCTGCGCCTGGCGCTTGCCGCACGCGGGGCTGCGACGGTGGGCGGCAAACTCCGGCTGTCCAACCCGCTCCCCCGCGGCCGCGGCTACGCATCGAGCACCGCCGATGTCGCCGGGACGATCTACGCGGCCGGCGAAGCGCTGGGGCAACCTTTCACCGCAGAAGAGGTGGCGCGGCTGGCAGCCCAGGTGGAACCGAGCGACAGCACGATCTTCCCAGGCCCGACCCTGTTCGCCCATCGGGACGGGAGCTTTCATCGCCCGCTGGCGCCACTCCCATCGCTGGCGGTCGTGGTGCTGGATCCGGGCGGGGCCGTGGATACGCTGGCGTTCAACGCTGCTGATCACACGATAGCATTGAGGGAGTCGGCGCCCGCGCATCGGGAGGCGTTCGCGCAGCTCGAAGTCGGTCTGGCCCGCGGCGATGCCTTCGAGATCGCCCAGGCAGCCACCCTGAGCGCCAGGGCACACCAGGCGATCCTGCCCAGCGCACTGGTCGAGGTAGCACTGGCATGTTACTCGAACCTGGGCGCGCTAGGTATCTGCCGAGCGCACAGCGGGACACTCGTGGGATTGGTCTGCCGACCTGACGCGACGGGCTTTGTGGCGAGACAGGCACGGGCGTGTTTTCAGGATGTGGCGGTGCATACGCACCGTTGTCAATAATCAACTTTCGACGGAGGAACTGGATGAATTGGCAAAAAACGGCGGGTGCGATCCCGCCCCTAGATGAGACGAGCATGGCCGCGGCGCGTGCCCGGCAGGACTTCCTGACTAAGCCGCAGGGCAGCCTGGGCAAGCTGGAAGCGATCTCCGTGCAGTTGGCCGGCATCACCGGCCAGCCGCGGCCCAGCGTAGCGCGCAAGGCGGTCATCGTCATGGCCGGCGATCACGGCGTGGTGCGCAACGGCGTCAGCGCCTTCCCGGCCGAGGTGACGCCACAGATGGTGCTGAACTTCCTGGCTGGCGGCGCGGCCATCAACGTATTGGCCCGCCAGGCCGGCGCGCGCGTGGCCGTAGTGGATGTGGGCGTGGCCTACGATTTCGCCGATGCGCCGGGGCTGATTCAGCGCAAAGTGGCCTATGGCACGGCCGATTTCACTCGCGGCCCAGCCATGACTGCCGAGCAGGCCGGGAAGGCGCTGCAAGCGGGCGTAGATGTGGTGTCCGCGGAGATTGACGCCGGGCTCGATCTGGTAGCGACGGGCGACATGGGGATCGGCAACACGACCCCCTCGGCAGCGATCATCGCCAGCCTGAGCGGCCGGCCGGTGGCGAGCGTGACCGGCCGCGGCACCGGCGTGGACGACGCCGGCCTGGCCCGCAAGATCGCAGCCATCGAGACCGCGCTGGCGGTGAATAAACCGAACCCGGCCGACGCGTTCGACGTGCTGTGCAAGGTGGGCGGGCTGGAGATCGCAGGTCTGGCCGGTGTGATCATCGGCGCAGCCAGCCGTCGCGTGCCCGTGGTGATTGATGGCTTCATCTCCGGCGCGGCCGCGGCGATCGCCGTGGGGCTGGCGCCCGCAGCGCGACCCTACCTCCTCGCTTCGCACCGCTCGGTGGAGATCGGCCACACGGCCATCTTCGAGCTGCTGGGGGTGCGGCCCCTGTTCGACTTCGATCTGCGTCTGGGCGAAGGCACCGGCGCCGTCCTCGCCTTCCACATCATCGAGGCGGCCGCACGCATCCTGGACGAGATGGCGACTTTTGGCGAGGCGGGGGTGAGTGAGAAGGGCGAGTGAGCGAATCGGCGAATCAGCGAGTCGGCGAATGACGTTTGACGCACTACGCAACACGCAATACGTCGAGGGTGTCTACCATGAATGACTTTCTGCGAGCCATCGGCCTGTTGACGATCTTGCCGGTGCGTGTGCCAGCGGATGACTCGACGCCGCCGGGGCGGACGATGGCGTTCTACCCGCTGGTCGGCGTGTTGATCGGCGGGCTGCTGGCTGGGCTGGGCTGGCTGCTTCATCTCGCCGGCCTGGCCCGGGCCGCGCCGCTCCTGCCGGCGGTGCTCGTCCTGGCCGCCTGGGCCGCGTTGACCGGCGCGCTGCACCTGGACGGCTGGGCCGATTGCTGCGATGCGCTCTTCGTCCCGGTGAGCCGCGAGCGCCGGCTGGAGATCATGAAGGATCCCCGGCTGGGCGGCTTCGGTGCGGTCGGGCTGATCCTGCTGCTGTTGGTCAAACTGGCCGCACTGCAAGGGATCATGGCCGGTCCGCACGCGCTCCCCGCCCTGATCGCCATCCCCGCGCTGGCCCGCTGGGCTGCGGTGATCGCGGCCAAAGCCTACCCGTCGGCGCGGCCGGGCGGTATGGGCGACTTCTTCCGCCGGGGGCTGGGCCGTCGCGAGCTGGACATCGCCACTGTAATCGCCGCGCTGGCGGCCGCAGGACTGCTCTGCCGCGGACCGATCCTGTGGGCCGCGGCCGGCCTGGCGCTGCTGGCGATGGCCGGCCTGGCCCGCGCCCGCCTCGGCGGCCTGACCGGCGACGTCTACGGCGCGATCATCGAGCTGGCGGAGACGGGCGCGTTGGTGGTGGGGTGTTTCCTGGCATGATGCCCAGTGCAAGGATCACCACGAAAAGGGACGCGGACAACGCAGATGACGCGGACGACGCGGACAACCCCCGAAATATCCGCGTCCTCCGCGTTCTCCGCGTAGTCCGCGTTCCGGTCTCTTCTGTCTGATGAGGAAAGCATGTTTCGCATCGGCACAACCTCCTACATCATTCCCGCCGACATCCTGCCCAACGTCGAATATCTGGCACCCCAGGTGGACGATGTGCAACTGGTGTTGTTCGAGACCGACGAATACGGCAGCAACCTGCCCGACGCGGCGCTGTGCAACCGGCTGAACGAGATCGCCGCGGCGCACGGTCTGACCTACACCGTCCACCTGCCGCTTGACCTCCGGCTGGGCGACGGCGGCGAGGAGACGCACGTCTCGCTCGTCAAGGCGCGGCGGGTGATTGAGGCGACGCGGGCGCTGAATCCGCTCGCGTATACGTTGCACCTGACCCCACCCCCAACCCCTCCCCTGCGAGGAGAGGGGTGCGAACTCCCCCTTCCCTCGCAGGGAGGGGGGCAGGGGGGTTGGTCAAATGCGCTCGTCAACTGGCAGGAAGCCAGCCGCCGCGCCCTGGAGATCGTCTGCTCATGGCTCGATGCCCCGGAGCGGCTGTGCATCGAAAATGTGGAACGGTGGGACCCTGAGGCGTTCGCCCCGGTCGTCGAGGCGCTGCCGGTCAGTCGGACGATTGACATCGGCCACCTGTGGCTGCAAGGGGCCGATCCCCTAGCGCACCTGGCGCGCTGGGTGGATCGGGCGCGGGTGATCCATATCCACGGCATCGCTGAGCGCGATCACGCGTCGCTGGCGCACGCGCCCGCCGAGCGGCTTGACCCGGTGATCGCGTTCCTGACGGCGCGCTTCTCCGGCGTGCTGACATTGGAAGTGTTCAACCAGGCCGACCTGGAATCATCGCAGGCCGCGCTGGCCGCAGCGCTGGCGCGCACACGGAGGTGAACCCCATGACCCCGCAACTCATCCTCATCCTCGGCGGGGCGCGCAGCGGCAAGAGCACGCACGCGGAGAAGCTGGCGTTGGAATTGGGCGGGCCGGACGTGCTCTACGTGGCGACCGCTCAGGCGTTCGACGATGAGATGCGCGCCCGCATCGCGGCGCACCGGGCCGAACGGCCGGCCGGCTGGCGGACGTTGGAAGCGCCGTCGCTGATCGCCGCGCCGCTGGTCGAAGCGATCGGGCCGGCGCGCGTCGTACTGCTAGACTGCATGACGCTTCTGGCAAGCAACGCGCTACTGGTCGCAGGGGATGAGCCGTCTACCCAGGAGGGCGACGCCGCAGTTGCGGCGGAAGTAGCCGCCCTACTGGCAGCCTACCGGGCGGGGCAAACCGCGTGGATCGTGGTCAGCAACGAGGTGGGGCTGGGCCTGGTGCCGCCCTACCCGCTGGGCCGCGTCTACCGCGACACCCTAGGCCACGCCAACCAGACGTTGGCGGCCGCGGCGGATCAGGTGCTGTTCATGGTGGCAGGGCTGCCGCTGCGGGTTAAGTAGCCACATCGCATGCGGGATTCCACTACGATGTCACATCCGTGTGGGACGCCCGTCGTCCCCGTACTCCGGGCGCCATCCTCAAGGGTGGCGCTTTTCGTTTGTGGCGTCAACTGGCCTGTGACCGGCGCCATGCGCCTCGGCCCACTTGCCGACGCGCACCCCGCCGCTGACAACTTTGCCTGCCGGTGCGATCGGTGCTAGACTCACAGCAATCGTCAACGAAGACAGCATCGAGGTCACACCCCAGAGTACCCCCGCCATGACAGAACAAACAGACAAGGCGACCTACCAGGCACGCGTCATCTCCGCCGACGCCGGCCGCGGAACCTTCATCGTTGCACTCGAAAAGGGTGGACGGTTGTCGCTCAGCGCTCCTCCCGGGCATGCAGCCTGGCAGCGCCTCCGGCCAGGGCTCGAGCTCGAGCTCATGCGCAGCACGCTGGCCGACGGGCAGGTGCGCTACAGCGTGCGGTTGCCCGCACCGTCAGCATCCGGCGAGCCACCGTCCCAGGCCCCAGCCCAGCAAACCCCGGAGCCGGGCGCCTCCCCCGTCGCTGAGCCGGAACCGCCGCGACAGCCGCCGTACGACGTCCCCATGCAGCGGAGCGGCGCAGACGGCGAACCTGAACGCCCCATCACCTGCCCGGACGTCAGGCCCATCTTCGAGATGAGCGGCCCGGTGAATCAGCTTCTCGGCGAGCGCTACCGCCCAAGGCCCGGGCAGATTCTCATGGCCGAGCAGGTCCGCCAGGCGCTCCAGGAGAAGCGCCACGCCGTGATCGAGGCCGGCACCGGCATCGGCAAGTCGTTCGCCTATCTCATCCCGTTGATCTGGTCGGGCACGCGGGCGGTTGTTAGCACCTCCAACAAGGCGCTGATGAGCCAGCTCTGGCATAAGGATCTCCCCGCTCTGCGAAGGGTGGCCCCCCGCCCATTCGGCATAGCCCTGCTCAAGGGCCGCGGCAACTACCTGTGCGCCCTGAAATTGCGCGAGTTGCCGCGCGGCCGCCAACTGGCCGGCGTGACCACCGACACCAGCCTGATCGAAGCGGGCATCCGCCGCGTGCCTTCGGGCGACGTCGAGGAGATGGGCCTGCCGAGCCGGCTGAGGCAACGCTTCACGATCGATCATCACGCTTGCGAGGGCCGGAAATGTCCCGAGTTCAGGACCTGCTTCTACGAGCAGGCAAAAGCAGCCGCCGAGAAGGCAGATATCGTCGTCACGAACCATGCGCTCCTGTCTCTGAGTGTACTCCGGCAGGATAACACCATCTTGCCCGTGCGGCCCGTCCTTGTCATCGATGAAGCGCACGAGCTGGAAGGCTATGCTGTGGGCGCGCTCTCAGTGGAGATCGACCGCGGCACGCTGGGCGCCATCGTCAACCACCCGATCGCGCGCGATGCCGTGGATGGCGCGCTCCGCCAGCAGGTGATGGAGCTGAACGAGGCGTTTTTCCGCGCGGTGCGCCGCCAACAGCCATCCCGCCCGAGCACCCGGTGGGCGCTGCAAGGCGAAATCCAGGAAGGCCTGGCCCTGTGGGCCGCGTTGGAGCGGTTCCATCGCGAGCTGAAGAGTTGGTCGGCGCCGAAAGATCTCGAGGGGCAGTATGAGGTCCTCGTGCGGTCCTGCGAAGACGCGCTGTTCGCCATCCAGTCGCTGGCCAAACCGGAGCCCGAGCATGGCATCCGCCTGTGCGAGTTTGCCGATGACGCCTCACCGACGGACCTGACGACGCTGCGAATCCAATACCGGCCGCTCGAGGTGTCAGATGCGTTGAAGACCGGTCTTTTCGACGTCTGGCCGCGCGTGATCACGACCAGCGCGACGCTCAGCGTGAACGACGACATGGGTTGGTTCCAACGCCGCGCGGGTGCAATCTCGGCTGGTAGCCCGACGATCGTGCAGCAGATCCACAGCCCCTTCGACTACCCCGAACAGGTGCTGGTGTATGCGCCGCGCGATCCCCGTCTGCGTCCGCAGTACTCGGGTGAGGCAGCAGAGGCCTATGCCGATCGGTTGACCGGCGAGGTCAAACGCCTCATCGAGGCGAGCAAGGGGCGGGCGTTCGTGTTGTGCACCAGCCGCGCACGCATGCAGCAGCTTCACGAGCGGTTGAAGCCGGTGCTGCCCTATCTGAGCCTGTGCCAGGCGCCGGGCGTCTCCCGCCAGGAACTGGTTGAACGTTTCCAGGCCGACGGCCATGCCGTGCTGTTCGGGACGCGCAGCTTCTGGGAAGGGGTGGATATCCCAGGCGAGGCGCTCTCGCTGGTCATCCTGGACAAGATACCGTTTCTCCCGATCGACGATCCGGTCCTGGAGCGGCAGAAGCAGCGGATCATTGCACGGGGCGGCAATTGGTTCGTGGAGCTGCAGCTGGGACAGGCCATCCTGACCCTGCGGCAGGGCGCGGGCCGCCTCGTGCGCGCCGAGAGCGACCGCGGCGTGATCGCCCTCCTCGACTCGCGCATCCACGAGAAGGATTACGGGGCCAAGATCCTCCGCTCCCTGCCCAATGGCCGCCCGACGGCGCGTTTCGAGGATGTGCAGGCCTTCTTTGCCTCAGGCAGAGGCTCTGGCGCCCTGGCCTGAGGCCTGCGGGCGCACCACGCTCCAAATCAGCAACACTGCGACGATCCCCGCAGCGACCCATGCCGCCGTCGAGACTGCAGGCGTGGGCGCTTGCCTGAGGGCGATGCCGATCAGGGCCCACACCGGCACGGCCAGATAGGCCACATCGCGCCGCGTCACGGCCATCAGCGCGGCGACGACCACGGCCGCCCCCACCATGATGATCGTCCAGGTCACCGGCGAGATGCCCCAGCCGTTCCAACCCAGCACATAGAGCAGCTGCGACGCGTTAGCAATGGTCGCCACGGTAATCCAGCCCAGGTAGATGCTGAAAGGAACGCGCACCGCCCACGTTTCGGCCGTGGAGACGCGGGTCCGCCCCGTGCCCAGGCGCAGGTAGATGCCGATCAGGGATCCCAGCAGGATCAGCATGCACACCATACTGAGCGGGAAGTTACGGTAGTGCCACGCGAAGATCCAGCCGATATTCGCGAGACTTGCGACGACGAAGAGCCCGCCGATGCGCCGCAGCCGCGGGTTCTCCCGTTGGCCCGAACGCGCCTGGAAGATCGCGAACGCGGTCAGGCCCGTGTAGATGACGCCCCAGATCGCAAAGACCCAGGCCGCCGGCACGAACAGGACCGGATTCTGCGCGGTGACATCGCCGGATCGCAGGCCGTTGAGCGGCAGGATATTGGCGAGCGCATTGACGACAAGCGTCGCCACGAGTCCGATGACAGTGACAAGCTGACGAACAGAATCGCGATTCATACTCTCACTCCTCCGTTTAGATAGTTTCCGACGGTCGCCCATACCCATCAGGTCGTCCGAACACCTCAGAGCCTGTCGGGTGTCCTGCTTTACAAGCGGTCAAAACAATGTATAATTTCATTATACTGGACATTTCACTAAAGTAAAGTTTTGGTGTCATGAACGACCGCGAAGCAACACAGTCGATCCTGGACTGGACCGCCATCTTCATGCGGCTCTCCATGAATGGCTTCCTCCGCTTCGCGCGCGGCTCCGGGATGTCATGGATGCAGATGGCGGTGTTGATGCACCTGCACTACCGGGGCCCGTGCGAGGTGATGGCGTTCGGCGAGCTTCTGCAGATGTCGCCCGCGGGCGCGAGCCAGATGATCGAACGACTGGTGCACCAGGGGCTGGTGCAGCGCACCGAAGGGCTGGATGACCGTCGCGTGCGTTTGGTGCATCTGACCGCGGCGGGGCTGCAGGCGGTGGAGGAGAGCCTCCAGGCGCAGCAAGGCTGGCTCGAAGAGTTGCTGGCAACACTCACCGATGAGCAGCGCGCCGCCGCCAGCCAGGCGCTGCGCATGCTCACCGCACAGGCCGCCCGCCTGGAAGCGACACAAGAGTCAGGGGGCCAGCGCACCCTATGAGCCAGTCGATCGACCCTCCAGGACGTCGCTGGCTGGCGGTGGCCGGGCTCTTCTTCAAGCTGGGCGCCATCTCCTTCGGTGGCCCCGCGGCTCACATCGCGCTCATGGAGCAGGAGGCCGTGCGCAAGCGGGGCTGGCTGAACCGGGAGCACTTCCTGGACCTGCTCGCGGCTACCAACCTGGTCCCTGGCCCTAACGCCACCGAGATGGCGATCCACATCGGCTTCGTGCGCGCCGGTTGGCCGGGCTTCATTGCCGGCGGCGTGGCCTTCATCGTGCCGGCATTTACGATCAGCCTGGCCCTGGCGATCGTCTACGTGCGCGTCGGCAGCCTGCCCCAGGTCGCGTCCCTCTTCTACGGGATCAACCCGGCGGTGCTGGCCATCATCCTCGCCGCCACCTACCGCTTAGGCCGCACGGCCCTGAAGGACAGGCACACGGTGGCCATCGCCGCGGTCAGCCTGGCGGCCGCCCTGGCAGGCATCAACGAAGTCGTCGTGCTGCTGGCAGCCGGTCTGGCCGGCATCGTGCTCTACACGCAGCCCTGGAGGTCGCGCACCCCGCCGGCCATGGCATTGCTGGCCTGGAGTCCTCTCGCCCTGCCCATCCTGCCGGCCGTCGCCTGGCTGGACGACCGCCTGGTGCAGTTGGCGCTCTTCTTCCTGAAGGTCGGTGCGCTGCTCTTCGGCAGCGGCATGGTGCTCTTCGCCTTCATCCAGCGCGACGTGGTCAATGGCTTCGGCTGGCTGACGCAGCAGCAGTTGCTGGATGCCATCGCCGTAGGGCAGATGACACCTGGCCCCGTGCTGTCGACCGCGACCTTCATCGGCTACGTAGTGGCCGGCCTGCCCGGCGCCGTAGTCTCCACCGTCGCAGTCTTCCTGCCTTCCTTCGCCATCATCGCCCTGGTGGGCCCCTGGATCCCGCGCCTGCGCAGGTCGCCCCTGGCCCAGGCCTTCCTGCGCGGGGTCAATGCCGCGGTGGTCGCCCTGATCCTGGGGGTCAGCTTTGCGCTGTTCCGGTCAGCCCTCGTGGACGTCTGGACCGTGTTGATCCTGGCGATCGCGCTGCTGGCACTGCTACGTCTCAGGATCGACTCGCTTTGGCTTGTGCTCGGCGGCGCAGCGATCGGGTTGGCGCACTACCTGCTGGTGTAGGGGCCAGTGCGCCAGACCCGTGACCACCGCGGCCACGCGCCCCCAGGACACCGCGCGCATCGCCTCGGCGCACTGGCCCATGCGCGTCACGTCACTACCGGGCGATGATAGCGACGCCGGGCGCGCCATGGCGCAGAATCACGCTCCCTGCGTCCCTCGGGTCTGCCATCTTCGCCCCTACACCGCCACGCCGCGCACGACCGCGGCCCCATCCGTCGCGCGGCACACGTAAACGCGCGGGACCAGACCAGTGGCCGCAGTGTAGCCCGCGATGGCGTGCACCACGAAATCCGCCAGCCCGCCCTCAGCCACCAGCGCGACCGCGCAGCCGCCGAAGCCAGCGCCCGTCATGCGCGCACCCAGGCATGCCCGGTGAGCCTGGGCCACCTCCACGATGACGTTCAGCTCGTGGCTGGAAACCTCGAAGTCGTCCCGCAGGCTGGCGTGGCTGGCGTCCAGCAGCCGGCCCAACGCGGCAGCGTCGCCCGCGGCCATCGCATCGCACGCCTGCAGCACACGATCGTTCTCCGTGATCACGTGCCGCGCGCGGCGGTAGGTCAACGCGTCGAGCGCGCCCCGAGCGGCCTCCAGTTGGTCGAGCGTGACGTCGCGCAGTGCAGGGGCAGCCAGGTGCGCGGCCGCGGCCTCACACTGGGCCCGGCGCGCGTTGTAGGCCGAATCCACCAGACCGCGCCGTGTGGTCGTGTCGAGCACCACCACGGCCGTCCCTGCGGGCAGCGGCAGCGGCCGGGTCTCCAGCGTGCGGCAGTCGATCAGCAGCGCGTGGTCCGCAACGCCCGCGGCCGAGATCATCTGGTCCATGATCCCGCAGTTCATGCCCACCCACTGGTTCTCGGCAACCTGCGAGACGCGCGCCATGTGCGCTGCGTCCCATGGCCAGCCGGACACCGCAGCGAACGCGCGCGCCACAACCAACTCCAGCGCAGCCGACGACGAGAGCCCCGCGCCGATCGGCACGTCGCCGGCCAGCACGCCCTCCCAGCCCGCCAATGCGTAGCCATGCTGCAGCAGCGCCCAGGCCACCCCGCGCACGTAATCGGACCACGAGCCGCGGCGGGGCGCCAGGTCGTCCAGGTCGAACGCATCCTGCTCGCCGAAATCGAGCGCGTGGACGATCACCCGGCGGTCGGGCCGCGGCCGCAGCGCGATCCAGCTGGCCCGGTCGATCGCCAGCGGCATCACGAAGCCATCGTTATAATCGGTGTGCTCGCCGATCAGGTTGACGCGGCCCGGCGCGCGCACGACGATCGCCGGGGCCTCGCCGAAGCGCTCCTCGAATGTCTGGTAGACCACTTCTTCAACGGCCATGGATGCTCCCGATATCGTTCAGATTGGACCCAGGCGCCAGCCGTAGCAGGATCCCGGACGACGGCGTGCAAGCCGCACGCGTCAGTCGCTGTACCCGTGCGGATGCCCCAGGTGCCAGCGCCAGGCGCTCTCGATGATCTCCCCGAGCTCGGCGTGCCGCGGCCGCCAGCCGAGCGCGCCCCGTATCCTGTCGCTGCTCGCTATCAGGATGGCCGGGTCGCCCGCGCGGCGCGGCTGCACCGTGGCCGGGATCGGATGTCCGGTGACGTGCCGCGCGACCTCGATCACCTCGCGCACCGAGTATCCCGCGCCGTTGCCCAGGTTGAACCGAAGGAACGGCGAGCCGGCCAGCCCCTCCAGCGCCAGGACGTGGGCCGTTGCGAGGTCCCCGATGTGGATGTAGTCGCGCACGCACGTGCCGTCGGGCGTGGGATAGTCATCGCCGAAGATGGCGATCTGCTGCCGCTGGCCCAGCGCCACCTGCAGCACCAGTGGGATCAGGTGCGTCTCCGGCCGGTGCGCTTCCCCGCGTTCGCCGGACGCACCCGCGGCGTTGAAGTAACGCAGCACTGCCACCCGCAGGCCGTGAATCCGGTGATACCACTCCAGCGCCTGCTCAACCATCAGCTTCGTCGCGCCGTAGACGCTGGCCGGCCCCACCGCATCCTCCTCCAGCAGCGGGCCGTCCTTGCTGGCATACACGCCCGCAGTGGAGGAGAAGACGAAGCGTCCCACGCCGTGGGCCACCGCCGCATCGACCAGCTGCAGGCTGCCGGTGACGTTGTTGCGGAAGAAGCGGCCCGGCTCGCGCATCGATTCGCCGGCCTCGATGAAGGCCGCGAAGTGCAGGATCGCATCGAAGCCACCGGCCTGCAGGACGCCGTCCAGCAGCGCGCGGTCCAGCGTCTCCCCGCGCACGAACGTGGCGCCGGGCGGCACCGCCGGCCGGTGTCCGCTGGACAGGTTGTCCAGCACGGTGACCAGGTGTCCCGCGTCCAGCAACTGCTGGGCGACCGTGCTGCCGATGTATCCCGCGCCGCCGGTGACCAGAACCTTCATGAGGGAATCCTTTCGTGCGTGTCGTTACGGCTCTTTATAATGCACGTCCGGCACTTCCCGCAACCTGGCCCCGGCCGGCGCGGGCACCCTGCGTCTACCGCACCACGAGAGGCAGGAAGAGACGCACGCTCCCCGCGCCCTCCACGGTGATGATGCCAGACGCATGGGTCGTCAGGCCGTCGCCCCACCCGGCCTCGGCGTACACTTCATGGCTGCCCGCCGGCAGGCCCGGCGGAAGCAGCGTCCTGGTCGTCTGGAAGCCGCCGGCAAGTCCAATTGGGCCCGAGAACACCGGTGCGCCGTCCAGCCAGACGCCGACGTTAACCGTCCGCGCCGAAGGGCTGTACCAGTCGAGCAGGATCTCATTCGGCGTGTCTCTGCCCAACTGGCCGTCTGCCGTCCGTATCTCCTGCAGGACCGGTGCATCGATGGTGAAATACCGGTGCGCCTCCACGTAGACCACACCGGTCCGCGCGGCGTCCGCGATCGCCAGCTCGAGACGCACGCTGCCGCTGGTCGTGGTGCTGATGGGCACGGTCATGGTCAGGGTCTGTTCGCCGGCAACCAGGGAATGCGTGGCGCCGCCGACCGGGAAGGCATAGTTATTCCCGTCCACCATTTGGCCGGTGATGCGGACGTCCAGCCCCCTGTCGCTGATGACGCGTGCCTCCACCACCGCCTCTGCGCCCGCAGCGACGACCGGTTGCGCGGTCTTCATGCCGGCGACCGTCACGCGGGGACCCGTGATGTCGAAGCGTGCGGTCCGTTGAGAGCCTGCATCCTCGTACGATACCCGGACCGGGCCGCTTGAGAGCACGCCAGGCAGTTCGAAGGCGACCGATCCCTGGCCCTGGACGTCGATCGTCCGGGCGAAGTCCGCGCCCTCGACGAAGAGCTTGCCCTGATACGCGCCGCTGATGTTGAGCGTGACCGTATCGCCAGGTTCGTAGGAGGGTGCTGCCGGTACGACAGTGATCGCCTCGCCCGCGGGCTGCACCCAGCGGGTGTTCAGGTACAGCCCCTGGCCCGATGTCGCCTCGTATACACCGTAGAAGAGCAGGCCGTTGCCGCTGAAATCCGCAGGCAGATCGAAGACAAGCTGCTGGCTGGCTGATGCGGGAACCTGCCGTTCCGCAGTCGTCTCACCCAGTGAGACGAGGACTCTGAGGCTGCCAACCGCACCGGGATCGGACAGGGCGATGCCGAGCGTGGCCCTGACATTCTCGCCCGGCTTGTAGGCCGGTTTGTCCAACGCCAGGCCCACGTCAGCAGACATCACACCATCGGGCTGCCTGCCGGCACCCTGGTCAGCCTGCACCGTGGAAGAGAGGACCACAGGCGGGTTGCTGACGATGAAGTGGCCGGCCTGGGTCTCCCCTTGCAGCACCTGGCCGTCTGCGCCGAGCAGTTGGTAGCCGATCGACCAGATGCCCAGGGTGCCGGCGCCGGGCGTGAAGGTGATTGTACGCGTTGCGCTCTCGCCAGCCTGCAACGGAAGGTCGATGATCGGAATGCCGCTCCCGACCAGGGGGCCGTTCGGATCGCGCACGAGCCACTGCACTTGCTGCGTCGCTACCTCGACCACGTTGCCGACCGTGAGGTTCAGTGTCAGGGGGCTGCCCGGGCGGACGTCCGGCAGGGTTGCGCCGTCGGTCGACGCCCATCGCACCGCGTCTCGGAACAGCCCGCGCACCTCGGGTGAACTCTGGCCCACCGTGCGGCCCCAGTCATCGTACATATTCGTCACCAGCATGCGGCCCTGACCGTACTCGGAGAGGACGAACGCAGCCTGCGCATTCTTGGTGCGCTGCATCAGCACCTCTGCCGCGGCCGGCACGGAGGTCATGTAGCCATCCACGTACGCAGTCAGCGTCGGTTCGAAGGCGCTTGCCAGGACCGGGTGATACCGGGTGATCGTCATGGCGTCCGAGTAACAGGAGATGTCCTGCTGGTAGTCGACCTGCTGCCAGTCGCCCGGCAGTACGTCGAGCGCGTCAACCCCGGGCTGGCTCATCACGAGCAGCGTGCCCCCCCGGCCAACGAAACGCTCGAGGCGCGCGGCGAGCGTCGTATCAGCATTCAGCCCGTACAGGCCCGCGGTAGGGATGACCAGCAGGCTGCCCGCGAGGGCATCCGGCGAGAAGTCGGGGCTGACCAGGCGATTCGGTATGCCATAGTACGACAGCATCTTCTGCATTTCGGCGTAGTACCCGTTGGCCAGCACGTTAGCATGCTGCGCCTCGATCTGGGCTGTCTGCGCCACGATGATACCGCGGATCGAGAGCATCGAAGCCGTGCCCAAGAGTCGATTCGACTCCCATGCACGCACCACCCGCTGCTGCTGCGCGCTCAATGCTGTCCCGGCCGGGTAGCCCCGGATCTCCTGCAGATACGCGGCGTCGCGATAGCGGTGTTGTGCGTAGGCGGCGAGTTCGTTCAGCCCCTGGCGGTTGGCCAGGGAGGCAACATTTCTCCAATACGCGAGAGGGTCGCCGGTTGTCTCGTTCTGTAGCACGACACTCAGCGTATCATCGGGGTGGTCGCCGCCCGGAGGAGGCGGTGGATTCGGGTCTTGTGGGCCGCACTGCGGGCCTGTACAACACTTGGGTTCGGATTGCCCGTTAAGAGGGAGACAAGCATATGAAGTCGCCCCGGCGGAGAGGCCCGCAGACGGGACAACCGAAACGGCAACCCCGAATTGTCCATAGCCGCCGTCCCCGAAATTAGCCGGCACGGCGTGACTGAGCTCGACGCTACCAGGGCCAAAACCCAAGGCGACGCCGAATTTCTGCCCGCTGTTTGCCGGCGCAGCATGATCCTTGCCGCGCAAGTTGACGCCCGCACCAAAGCCGACCTTCGGCCCCAGTTGAACCCCGCCACCCGCGAGGACGCCAGCCTCCGTGCAAGCCTGGACCTGCCCGCTGACGGCATCTCCCTGGACATAGGTTGCGGCGGAGGCGCCTCCGCCTGCGGCATATTCGGCAGATAGGCCCAGCTCGACAGTCAAGCTCAGGTAGTCGGTCAGCTTCAACGGCTTTCCGGGGCCAGGCGGGGTGCCCGGCGGATCACAGGTGAGGATCTTTGCCGGACCAAACCCCAACGCGGCCGCACCCGGCGCGCCATCCAGCGTCGCGCCCAGGGCCGAGAGGCTGGCGATCGGCTGCGTGCCCCGCTGCGTGACTGACAGGACCACGTAACGGCCATCCGGCGCGGCCGGGATTTCCGAGGTCACGCGGTCCACCTCATTGCCGGCCGCATCGAGCCCGTTCAGCCCCACCTCCCACTTGCTGGTGCGGGGATCGAGCGGGTCCTCCGGCGGCGTGCGCACCCACAGCGTCACCTGGTAACCGGACGGATCTGGCACGACGCTGGCGATCTGCGCGTCGGCCTGCCGGCTGAGGTCCACCGGGGAACGGCTGCGTGCAAAGTGGAACCTTGCCATCGTGTTCGAACCGTTGGGTTCGGGTGCGATGGCCGTAATGCTATCGACGCGCACCTCCGGCAGGTCCGCAGCGTCGATCTCCAGGTTGAGGTCCGGGCTGAAGGCCGTCACAATGCCGGCCCTGGCGACAGCAGTCGCAGTAAACTCGCCATTGATCGCGGTGTTCTCATCCAGGAGGATGCGAATCGTGTCCCCGAGGCGTTCGCCTGGAACCGTCAGATATCCGATGCCCGGTGACTGCAGGAAGAGGGACGCGGTCGTCTCCTTGGCGGGGAAGCCGGAGGGGAGCGCCAGCTGTAGCGTATGGGGCGCGACGGAGACCGTCGCCGGCGGCGCCATCCAGGCCAGGCTGCTGGTCTCGACGATGAAGTCGACCGCAGGGCCCGGATCGGACGGCATCACGATCCTGCGCCGGGACAACTCAGTGCCGTCGGCCAGGATGACCTGGTATTCGTACCCCTCTGCGGAGTGCTCCAGGGGCACGATCCAGAAGCCGTTGCCATGTGCGTTCGGTGAGCCCATCGCCTCCTTGTAGAGTTGGCCGCCGGCGCGATACACACGTAGGGTGGCGGGCAGACCGCCGATTTTGGCGGCCACACTGATTTCGGCCCCGAATGCGCCATCCCGCCGGATGATGGAAACCTCCGACGCAGCGTCGGGGTTGGTGTCGGCATGCGAGTCCTCATTGAAGAGTGGAAGATAGCCGTCATCGGACCCGGCAGATCCGGCCCCCCAGGCATACAGCACGCCATCCCAGAGTTTGGCGACCGACGGCGTAGCCATCGCGGCGTACAGCCGGCCGTTGGCGACCGCCAGACCGGTCAGATTACCGGACGAAACCTGATTGGACGGGTGCAGGTCGATGCGCTCCAGAAGCTCGCCCGAAGTCAACGCATAGGCTGCGATGTACTCCAGATACGTCTGAAGGTCCATGCCGTTCACATACAGCACGCCATTGGCAATGGCGGTCCAATGATTCCCGCCGGTCCTGACGGCTGCGCGCCACCTCTCGCCCCCCGTCACCAGGTCGTATGTCACCAATTCGTCGTCGCATACGCCCATGACCGCGAGAACCGCCCCATCCGAGGCGAGGGTCAGGCGCTTAGAGTAACAGATGTTCCAATCGATGTCGTCTTGCCACACCGTGGCGCCGCTCTGCGCAGAGTGCACCGAGATGCGGCCGGTATTTGCCACCGCGACCCTGCCGTCCACTGCCAACATATCATCGGCCGGCGCGACCAGGCCCACACCATCCAGGGTATCCACCTCCCACACTTCAGCCCCAGTGGCCAGGTTGTAGGCAACGAGAGTGCTGAAGTGCATTGCGATCAGGTTGTCGCCACTGATCGCCAAAGCCGAAGCGGTGGCGCCTCCGATGTTGTCCACCGTAGTCGACCAGAATGGCTGGCCGGTGCGGGCATCGACGGCCGTGATATAACCTTCATAGGCGTCCCAATCCTCCCAGGTAAGGTAGGCCCTGCCGTCCTTCACCGCGATGGGCAGCTGTATCCGCCCTTGGTTTTCGGACACAGCGGTTGGCCGGTGCCACAGGTAGGCGCCCGTCCCGCGATCCAGCGCAACAACATTGCTGACGCGTTCGTAGTTCTCGTCACTGCCCAGTTCCAGGACAAAGACCTCCTGCCCGGCGACGACCGGCGGTGCAGAGGCCAGCCTGTATCCTGGCATGGCGCTGAAGGACCACAGCTTCTGGCCGCTGGCGTCCGTGGCGACCAACAGGTCGCCCCCGACGTCATATTGGTCCACGTCATACCAGAACAGCATGCCGTCCGCCATGACAGCGGCAGACAGGCCAATCGTCGGGTCGTCATAGCGAACCGAGGAAACAGGCGTCGGTTCCAGAGGTGGGTAAAGGCTCGCCTCGAACAGGTTCGCACGCGTGCGTCCGACGTCATAGTAGGGCATTGGCCAATCGCCTGCCGCGGCAGGCGCCAACCCCGGTGCTGCCGGCACGGGCAGCGCAGAGGCAACGGGCGAAACCAACAGGGTGACAAGAATGAGAAAAACGAAGGGGATGGACCTGCGGTGGCTCATGGTGATACTGACTCCTCTTGATGCATCTGGGTCGGAACTGCGTTGGCCAGACAGACAAGCGACGCCGCTTGGTTGTGGCGTCGCTTGCCTCGGTATCGAGCGCATGTCACGTCCTGGTGCGATCCGGGTGTTGCCCGTACCGCCAAGTGGTGAGCGCTATGGTCTGGGCTTCCGTGCAACCCTCTTTTAACGGCAGGCTCTATACCTGCCGTGATGTCAGCGAATCGGCTTTGCCCACCCGCTGAGTAAGTTGGCGCCGATCGTATCACACGTGCAATGTTAGCGCAAGTATAGAATTAAGCACGAACAAAAAATAAACAGGGGCGGGCCCGCATTTGCCATCCGGCGGGTTTGACTGTATGATATATTTGTTGATGCCAGTTCGCTCTCGGGAGGACATGATGCACAAGAAGCTCGTCCTGACCTTCGTCGTTTCGGTGCTCTCGCTGCTTCTGCTCGCGACCACTGCCTACGCGGGCGACGGCGTCCACGTCGTCCAGGCCGGCGAAACGCTCAACATCATCGCCAGGCGGTACGGCGTGAGCACCACGGCCATCATCCGCGCCAACGGCATCGCGAATCCGAATCTGATCAGGATCGGCCAGCGACTCGTCATTCCCTCGGGCGGTTCGGCGACCAGCGGCACCACCGCAAAGCCGTCCACCAGCACCTACGTCGTTCGCTCGGGCGACACCCTGGCAGCCATCGCCCGGCGCCTCGGCGTCTCGACGTCAGCACTGGCTGCCGCAAACGGGATCGCGAATCCCAACCGCATCATCGCGGGCATGACCCTGCGCGTCCCGGGGTCATCCGCGTCCACCGGAGGCAGCAGCCCCGCGCCATCCACAACCGCAGGCACGCGCTTCGTGGCCAAGATCTCCGCCCAACGCTGCTGGCTGTACCAGGGGGGCGTTCTCGTCGGCGACTGGCGCTGCTCCACGGGCCGCCCGGGCGCCGCCACCATGACAGGTACCTTCAAGGTCCAATCGAAGTTCCGCAACGCGTATGCCTCCACGTGGGACTTCTACATGCCTTACTGGCTGGGCATCTACTGGGCAGGCTCGATGGAGAACGGAATCCACGGCTTGCCCTACAATTCGAAGACGGGACGCCAGACCTGGGCCGGCATGGTGGGCACGCGCATCACCTTCGGCTGCATCATGCTCGAGAACGCCCACGCCAAGAAGCTATGGGAGACGGCCTACATCGGCATGCCTGTCATCGTCCAGCCTTAGCCGCCCGGAGGGAGTCCGGCAACTCCTGAATCGTCAACGACATCGACCGGTGCACGGGGGATCGCCTGCGCAGAGGGCTGGGCCTGTGCCCGAGATTCGATCCGGCTGCCGTTCTCGTGGTACACTGGGCGCCTGATCGCTGACCCGCCGGCACTGATGCCTCGGGCGGCGACCCAGGAAGCGTCCCGGAGAGCGTCAGTCCAGTGTTCACTCACCTCTTCATCGCACCCGCCGCCGAGGGCAAGACCGCCTACGCCCTCGCCCGCGCCCGCCAAGCCGGCGGATCCCTCGCAGCTGTCCCGCGCATCGTCGTCGCCTCGCACCTGCAGGCCCGCGCCGCGCGTCGCCGCCTGGCCGGGATGGGCGGCGCCATCGGCGTGCGCGTTCTCACCTTCGACCGCCTCTACCTCGAACTGCTGGATGCCACAGGCAAGGTTTATGTCGAGTTGAGCGAGCCGGTGCAGTATCGCCTGATCCGTTCGCTCGTCGACACCCTCCCCTTGAACTACTACGCAGCCCTGGTCGACCGTCCCGGCTTCGTCCAGGTGTTAGGAGGGCTGATCGCTGAGCTGAAGGCCGCCAGGGTGCACCCCGACGACTTCACGGCGGCCGTGGCCGAGCTGGGCGAAGAGCCACGGCTGGCCGAGCTGGCCCGGGTCTACGCCGCGTACCAGGGACAGCTGCAGGCGCACGGTTGGGCCGACCGTGCCGGGCTCGGGTGGCTCGCGCTCGAGGCACTCGCCACGGACACGAACTCGGTCGCGCGCGACTGGCCGCAGGTGATCGTCGACGGCTTCGACAGCTTCACGCCGATCCAGATCGCAGTCCTTCAGGCACTGGCCCGCCGCGCGGGCGAGTTGATCGTTACGCTGACCGGAGAACCGGACGGCGCGCCGGTCGGTCCTCCGCACAGGCGCTTCGCCAGGACCCGCGCCGCCCTGGAACGGGCGCTGGGCGTGAGGGCGGAGCGGGCGCCGTTCGCAGACCTCCCGGCGGGCGGGGTGGCCCCGCCGTCACGCGCCCCAGCCCTGGTGCATCTCGCGCGCGGCCTGGTGCGCCGCACGCACAATCGGATGGAGGCCGGCGCCGCGATCGAGTTGGTCGAGGCGCCCGACAGGGCCGGCGAGGTGCGCGCTGCGCTCCGTTGGCTGAAGGCGCGCGTCGTGCTCGACGGCTGCCGTCCCGGAGAGGTCGCGCTCCTTGCACGCACCGTGACGCCCTATCGTCCGTTCGTCCAACAGATTGCTCGGGAGTTCGGCCTGCCCATCCGCCTGGTGGACGGCCTACCGCTGCGGGAGAACCCGGCCGTGGCCGCGCTGCTCGGTCTGTTGCGCGCCGCCCTGCCGGATGGTGATGGCGGGGCCGGCCTCTCCCGTCGCGACGTCATCGAGGCCTGGCGCTCTCCGTACTTCGATTGGTCTGCGGCGGAATCGGGCGAAGCCCCCCAGGGCGCGGGTCGCCCTGGGGAACCTCGCCACGGCATAGGGCCGGGCGATGCCGACGCACTCGATGCGGTAGCGCGCTGGGGGCGCGTGATGGGCGGTCGTGCCCAGTGGGACGAAGCCTTCGAGCGTGTCGAAGGGCTGGCGGCCACACCCTCGGACGACGAGGAGCGCGGCGTGCCGGCCGGGCTGCCGCGCGGCGATGCCGCGCGCACGCTGTGCGCTAAGTTCCAGCGCTTCGTGGCGCAGATTACCCCGCCGGGCGCAGCACGGAGCTCCTACCGGGAGTTCGTCCGCTGGCTTGAAACGCTCATCGGCGCAGACGAAACCGGCACGACCTCAATGCCCGTTACGAACGATGACGACGGGTCGCTGCGGATCGTCGCGGCGGCGCGCCGGGGCGATCCGGCCTCGGCCGAGCGGGACGTCGCAGCCCTGGCCGGACTCAAGGACGTCTTGCGCGGGCTGGTGTGGGCCGAGGAAGCATTGGACACCCCGCCCGTCACCTTCGCCCGTTTCGTCGCTGAGCTGGCGAGCGCGGTCGACGCAGGATCGTACCAACTGCCCATGCGCGCCGACCGCGAGGAGGTGCTGGTCGCAGACGTCCTCCGCGCACGCGGCGTGCCGTTCCGCGCGGTCGCGGTGCTGGGCCTGGCGGAAGGCGAGTTCCCCGCGACGCTCGGCGAGGACCCCTTCCTCCGCGACGCGGACCGCCGCCAGCTGCGGGAAGGCCCGTTCGGTCTGTCGCTGGACCCCTCCACCGAGGGTGCTGAGGCGGAGTCCTTCTACGAGGCGGCCACCCGCCCGAGCGAACGGCTCTTGCTCACGCGGCCGCGGCTGGCCGACAACGGCGCGCCCTGGCAGGCGTCCCCCTTCTGGGAGGACGTGCGCCGCCTCATCAACGTCCAGCCCGCCCGGACGGCGGGCGAGGCCGCGCCGCTGCCGCACGAAGCGGCATCGTGGCCCGAGCTGCTCGAAGGCCTCGGCACGCACGATGGCTTCACGCCCGTGCGCCGCTGGGCCGAACAGGCTGAGCCGTCCAGGCTCCATGCGTTAGATTCCGCCGCCCGCATCCTCGCCCAGCGCACGGCGCGGCCGGCCGCAGGTCCCTTCGACGGCGACCTGGCAGACCTGGCCCACGTCTTCACGGAGCGATACGGCGCGGGCCACACCTGGAGCGCCAGTCGGCTGGAGTCCTATCGCAGTTGCCCCTTCGCCTTCTTCGTGGGCAGCGTGCTCGGGCTGGAGCCGCGGGAGGAACCCGCCGAGGGCCTGAACGCACGCCAGTTGGGCAACATCTACCATCACATCTTCGAGCGTCTCTACCGTGACGCGCCGGACCCCGCAGACCTCGACACGCTGGTCGCCAACCTGCCCGCGGTGGCCGCCGGGGTGCTCGATGCTGCGCCGCGGGTTGAAGGCTTCCGCGCGACCGCCTGGTGGTCGCAGACCCGCGCGGAGATTGCGGACGACGTGCGCCGCTCGGTCGAGGCGCTGGCGGGCCTGCCGGGCGGCTTCGTGCCGCTGGCGCAGGAGGCAGGCTTCTTCAAAGAGCACCGCCTGACCGTGACCGACGGCGATGATGTGTTCCACGTGCACGGCCTGATCGACCGCGTCGACTCTTGCCCGGCGCCGGCAGACGCCGAACCGGCCCGCGCCGGCCCGCGCCTGCGCATCATCGACTACAAGACCGGCGGGCCGTGGGCCTTCAAGCGGGCCGCCGTGATCGACGGCAAGAAGCTGCAGCTGCCGCTCTACGCGCTGGCTGCCGAGCACGCGCTGGGCCTCGGCACGGTCGTTGACGGCTTCTACTGGCACGTGCGGCACGCGGAGGCGAGCGAATTCACCCTGGCCACTTTCGAGGGCGGACCCGAGGCCGCCATCGGCACTGCGCTGGCCTATGCCTGGGCGGCCGTGCGCGACGCGCGCGCCGGCCGCTTTTCGCCGCGCCCGCCCTCCGAAGGCTGCCCGGACTACTGCCCTGCGGCCGCGTTCTGTTGGCACTATAGGGGGCGACGATGAGGGGGGGGCGGATTGAAGATTGAAGATGAAAGATTGAAGATTACGGACCGCTCGCGTAGGGTTACAGGTTGCTGGTTGAAGGTTGAAGGTTCAAGATCCCAGTATCCAGCATCCAGTATCCAGGTCCCAGTAGCCAGTATCCAGTATCCAGTATCCAGTATCCAGGTCCCGGTATCCAGCATCCAGCATCCAGATCAGGGGGTAACGGTTACGTGAACGGTGAGATGCACCCGATCGTGGCGGCGATGGGTCCCAGCGCGGAGCAGTGGCCCGCGGTCATGGCCACCGGCTGCGACGTGGTAGTGACCGCGGGCGCGGGCACTGGCAAGACCCTCACCCTGGTCGCCCGCTACCTGGCGCTGCTGGCCGGCGGCTGCCCCCTGCGCGCGGCCATTGCCATCACATTCACCGAGAAAGCCGCGCGCGAGATGCGCAATCGGGTGCGCGATGAGGTCCGCCGCTACCTGGAAGATCCGACGCTGGATGAGATCGGGCGCGACCGCTGGGCCGCGATCTACAGCGGCCTCGACGCCGCGCGCATCAGCACCATCCACGGCCTGTGCGCGGAGATCCTGCACGCACATCCGGCCGAAGCTCGGGTGGACCCCCGATTCGGCGTGCTGGACGAGGGCCAGGGCAATCTCCTGCGGCGCCAGGCCGTCGATGCGGCGCTGGCCAGGGCCTCGGAGGAGCCTGACCTGGTCACCCTGTTCACACTGCTGGGTGAGCGCGGACTGCGCGACACCCTCGAGGTGCTGCTTCGGGCGCGTCTGGACGCTGGAGAGGTGTTCGCCCGGATGCACGGCGACGTGATGGCCCAGTGGCGCGCCGCGCTGGCCGATCGACAGGCCGCGGCGCTGGCCGGGCTGCGGGCCGCGCAGGACTGGCAGGATGCAGCGGCCCTCGTGCTCGACTGCAAGGCCTCGCAGGCAGATGACCTCCTGGAGATCCAGCGCCAGGCCGCCGCAGCCGCGCTGGTCGAGGCGAGCACCGCGTGCGAGATCTGCGACTGCCTGTCCGTGCTGAGCCGGTTGAATGGCATCGTCCTGAAGGGCGGCCGCGCCGCCGCATGGCCGGGCGGCAAGGAGCAGGTCGCGGCGGTGAAGGCCGCGCTCATGACCTTGCGCGATCTCTGGAGGGCAGACCTGATCCTGCATCTGGCCCTCACCGCACAGGACGAGCTGCAGGCCGCGGCCATGCCCGCGCTGCAGGACTGCTTCCGGTTCGCCTGCGATCGCTACGCCGCGATGAAGCGCGAGCGCAATGCGCTGGATTTCGATGACCTGGAGGCCGGTGCACTGGCGCTCCTGGAGGCGAACACTGCGGTGCGGTCGCGGTGGCAGGTCGAGACGGCTGCGCTGCTGGTCGATGAGTTTCAGGACACCAACGATCGCCAGCGCCGCCTCGTGCGCTGCCTCAACGGCGATGCGAGCAAGCTGTTCATCGTCGGCGACGCGAAGCAGTCGATCTACGGGTTCCGTGGCGCGGACGTAACCGTCTTCCGCGCCGAGCGGGAGACCATCGCCCGGGGCGGTGGCACGGTCGTCTCCCTGGACACCTCCTATCGCGGCCATCGCGGCCTGGTCCATGGGCTGAACGATCTCCTCCGGCCGGTGCTGGGCGAGTCTGCCGACCCGGCGCGGCCGTGGATCGAGCCGTTCGCCGCGCTGCGCCACAGCCGCGAGGCGGCCGGGCCCGGCTTCGCCCCGCCCTTCATCGAGATGCTCCTCGCGTTAGGTCCGAAGAGCGACGGCGGCCTGGCGCGGGCAGCCGACGCGCTCGCAGCGCGCCTCGCGGCGCTCGTCGAGAGCGGAGATGTGCAGGTCGAGGAGAAGGGCGTCCGGCGAGCGCTGGGGTACGGCGACGTGGCCATCCTCTGCCGCGCATCAAACTCGTTCGCCGACTACGAGAACGCGCTGGAGCGCGCCGGCATACCCTTCCTCACCGTGGCCGGCCGCGGCTTCTACGGCCGCCCGGAGATCCGCGATCTGCTGAACGCGCTCGCGGCGCTGGCGGATCCGGCCGACGATCTCGCGCTGGCCGGGCTGCTCCGCTCGCCGGCCTTCGGCATCTCCGATGCCGGGCTCTACCGGCTGGTCGAGGCAGGGCGGAGCACGCCCACCATCTCCGGCGAAGAGGGCGAGGATGCGCTGCCCGAACCCAAGGCGCCCGTCTCCCTGTGGGACACGCTCCGCACCGTGGGTCCGCGCCTGCCGGGCGAGGACGGCCCCCGAGCCGTGCGCTCGGCCGCGATCCTGCGCGACCTGCATGCCTCGGCCGGCCGCGCGCCGGTGGCCGACCTGCTCAAGTCCTTCCTCGATGCCACGACCTATCGGGCCGCGCTGATCGCGGCAGGGCAGGCGCGCGCGGCGCGCAACGTGAGCAAGTTGCTGGCCGACGCACATGCCAGCGCCATGGTCAGCGTAGGCGAGTTCCTGGCATATATGAACGAGCTGCGGGACAGTGGCGCGCGGGAGGGCGAGGCGCGCGCCGCGGCCGACGGCGCGGTGCAGATCATGAGCGTCCACGCCGCCAAGGGGCTGGAATTCCCGGTGGTCGTCATCGGCGACGCCACCTATGCCCCGCCGGCGCGCGATCGCATGCTGCTGGACCCCGCGCTGGGCGTGCTTTTGCCGCAGAAGGGCGAGGACGGCGTGCAATCCGCCATCTACCGGCTCGGCAAACTCACTGCCTCCGATCGGGATTCGGCCGAGTCGGACCGCATCCTCTACGTCGCAGCGACCCGCGCACGGGAGATGCTGATCGTCAGCGGGTGCATCACGTGCAATCGCGACGGCATCGCTGCCGCACCGCGCGGCTGGCTTGGCCGGCTGAGTGATCCCGCGTGCCTCGGACTGACTGGCTGCGAGGTGGCCGTCGATCCGGCCGACACTCAGCCGTGCCACCTTGACCTGCAGGCGGGCGCCACCACCGTCGCCTGTCACATCTACGGCCAGGGCTGGACGTGGGCGCCTGCGGCGTTTCCCGCAGCTGGGCTGCGGGAAACGCCGCAGGATGTTGCCATGCCCCTTCCGCCGCCGCTGCTGGCGCCGGTGATGCCCGATGTGGTCCGCGCAGACAGAGGGACGGCCGAACAGGAGCGCGATCCGGGCCAACGCGTGTGGCGCGTCGTTCCTGCAACCGTGCGGCCGCATGCCCCCGCGTGGGTGATCGGCAAGCTGGTGCACGTCGCGCTCGCGCTATGGCGCTTCGGTGACGAGGATGGAGCGTTCGAGCGCTGGATCGAGGCACGCGGCCGCAGCTACGGCCTGGCCGACGCGCACCAACTGCAGGACGCCGTGAGTCGCACTCGAATGCTCCTCAGGCGCTTCCGGGCACATGATCTCCACGCAGAGATGTCGGCCGCAAAACGCCTGCTGCACGAGGTGCCGTACAGCGTGCTGGCCAGCGACGGGCGCGTGGAGAACGGCATCATCGACGCGCTCTACCTGCGCGACGACGGCTCTGCGAGCGGCGCCTGGACCATCGTCGAGTTCAAGACCGACCACGTGCGCGGTCCCGCCGACCTGGAACGGCTGCTGGCCGAGGAAGACTACCTGGCCCAGGCCGAGCGCTACGCATCGGCGGTCGAGCGTCTGCTCGACCAGCGACCGGCGCTGACCCTCTGCCTGCTCGACTATGCCGGCTCGGTGCTCGTGCTTCGCCCCGATTTGCGGTAGAATTGTCTCTCAGGAAGGCGTGACCCTTCGCGTCGCCGGGTCAGCCGCGGGAACGCCGATGTTTTCACAACTCCAGTACAGCCCGTTCGTCTGGCCTCTGCTCATTTCAGCAGCCATCGTCGCCATCGTGGCGGCATTCGGCTGGCGGCAGCGCGCGGCGCCGGGCGGCACGCCCTTCACCCTCATGATGCTGTGCGGCCTGCCGTGGGCCGCGACTGAGATCGCAGCCCTGCTCTACCCGCCCTACGCCGCCGCCTCGGTCTATGCGCAGAGCCACACCCTGATCGCACTTGCCAGCGCTGCCACGGGCGTGTGGTTCGTGCTAGAATTCGCCGGGCTCCAGCGTTGGCTGACACGCGCGACGGGACTTGTGCTGGCGTCGCCCTTGGTGCTATATGCGCTCGCCATGGTCACGCCCGGGGTGAATCGCCTCCTCTGGCTGAACGTGGCTGCGAGCAAAGGCGCCGGGTTCATGCGCGGGCCGCTCAACTGGCCCTTCACGCTATATGGCATCCTGTTGAGCCTGGCGATGATCGCCGTGCTGATATGGCTGTTGATCCGTTGGCCACAGCATCGCTGGATCACCGTGGCGCAGATTGTGGCTGTGCTCCTGACGCGCGCCGCGTTTTTCCTCCAGGTCGGGGGGCGCGGCATATTCCCGCCGTTCGACCTCACCATGATGGCCATCGTCATCACTGCACCCCTCTACCTGCTGGCGCTCGTGCGTGGTCGTTTCTTCGACGTCGTGCCCATCGCGCGCGGAACCGTGGTCGACAGGATGCTCGACGGGATCATCGTCCTGGATGCGACCGGCAACGTCGCGGACATGAACCGGGCAGCCGAAAACCTGCTCGGCATCGCGCTGAAGAGAGTGCACGGCGCGTCCGCTGTCGCTGCGCTCGCGCCCTATCCTGAATTAGCAGGACTGGCTCGTGCCCCCGACGAATCGCACGCAGAACTCGCGATTCCCCGCCCCGCAGGCATGCGGGTCTGCGATGCCAGCAGCACGCCGCTCCGGGACCGCAGGGGCAACCGCCTGGGCCAGCTCCTGGTGCTGCACGACGCAACGGAGCGAAAGGAAGCAGGCGACCGGCTGATAGAGCAACAGCGGGCGCTTGCCTCGACACAGGAGCGGGAACGGCTGGCACGCGAACTGCACGACGGCCTCGGCCAGGCGTTGGCTTATGTCAAGCTGCGTAGCCAACTTGCTCGCGATCTCATCTCCGAGGGCCGGCTGGACGAGGCGGACGCCTGCCTGGAGAACCTCGCCGCAGTGACCCAGGATGCCCACACCGACGTCCGCGAGTTTCTGCTCGCAGTGAGCGCCGAAGTACTGCCGGGGCGGGCGTTCCTGGTCGCCCTGGAGCGTTATCTCAGGCAGTTTCAGCAAAACTACCAGATCAGGACACATCTGGACGTCCAGGCGCCGATCGAAGAGAATGCGCTCGGCCCCCGTGCCGAGGTGCAGTTGTTGCGCATCATCCAGGAAGCCCTGACCAACGTGCGCAAGCATTCGGCCGCATCCGACATCCACATCACGGTCCTCGCGCACGATGGCTGCGTGCAGGTGGTCGTGAAGGACAACGGCCGCGGCTTTGACCCTGACGCGCGGCAGGCCGAACAGCACGGCTACGGATTGCGGTTCATGTCCGAGCGCGCCGAGGAAGTCGGCGGCACGGTGCAACTGCACTCAGAGCCGGACCAAGGCACGACGGTGATCATCCAGATGCCCTTGCGCAACGCCGCGCCTGGCCTCGAATCCCGTGCTCCGAGGGAGAAGCAATGAGAATACTGCTGGTTGACGACCACCCTCTGTTCGTAGAAGGACTGCGCGATCTGCTGGTGCACCGCGGCATCGACGTCGCCGGCATCGCGTCCGATGGGACTGAGGCGCTGAAGAAGGCGCGCACCCTGCATCCCGATGTGATCCTGATGGACATCCAGATGCCCCGCTGCGATGGCCTGGCAGCCACCCGGCTCATCAAGGCCGAGATGCCCCAGGTGCAGATCGTGATGCTGACGATGTCGGGCGACGACGAGCAGTTGTTCGAGGCGATCCGCTGCGGTGCATCCGGCTACCTGCTGAAGTCGCTGCCGGCGGAGGAGTTCTTCTCGCTCCTGATCGGGCTGGAGCGGGGCGAGGTCCCCTTCGGCCCGGGCATCGCGGCCCGGGTGCTTGGCGAATTCGCCCGGCTTTCCGTCCATTCGCCTTCCCAGGGAACAGCCTCGCAAGACGTCGAGGCGGGGCTCACGCCCCGACAAATGCAGGTCCTCGCGCTCCTCAGCCAGGGCATGCTCTACAAGGAGATCGGCGGCCACCTCGGCGTCACGGAGCACACCGTCAAGTACCACATGCGCGAGGTCCTGCAGAAGCTCCACCTGCGGAACCGCGCAGAGGTCGTCGCCTACGCGCGCAGCCACGGTTTGTTGAGTTAGCGCCCCAACTCCCTATACCTCGACTACCCTTCGACCACACGTCAGGGACATTGCCTCGCGCCCCGGACGGGCGCACAATGAGGCCGGCGACGCGCGACGCGCGCCACCAGATCGGGATATCCCCATGTCCGAACCGGTGATCGTCCTCTATGGGAACTCCTTGTCGCTCCACGCGGCAGCAGCCGGCATCGAGGGGCGATCCGGCTGGCGCATCGCCTTCGTGGAACCGCAGGCCGAAAGTGCAGGCGGGCGATTGCGCGCGTTGCATCCCGACGTCATCCTTTTCGATGTCGCCTCCTCCCCGCCGGAAGATGCCATCACCCTCCTCGTGGAGAACGCCCACCTGATCCTGGTCGGCGTCGACTTTGAGGGTCACCGTGCAGTAGTCCTCTCGGGTGCGAGCCCAGGACTGCATACCTCAGGCGACCTCTTCGGTCTGCTTGAGGCGCAGATACAGAGGAGAGAAACCTCCGACGCACCGCAAACCTGTGCCAACCAGCAAGGAGCAACTACATGAGACACAACCCATCCGTCACCCTTCCGGCCGTCCTCGCGCTGTTGACCTTGTCCGCGTGCGCCCCGATCCCATAGGCACCCCCTCAGCCGCAGCCCGTCGCCACCCCTCAGCCACAGGCGCGCGCCACGGACGTGCCCGCCATTGCGAACCCCGCGTCGGAGAACTGCGTCGCACAGGGGGGGCCGGCTGGAGACGGTATGGCACAAGCCCTCATGCAGGTGGTGACCGTGGAGTTCATCGCGGGGCGGCGCAACGGGCAGAGCGGTGATAGAATGTCGTGAGGGAGGCGAGGTACCGGCCCTCGGCGACGATAGATAGGAGCATCCTGATGAGGGGAAGACTTTCGGCAATCCTATCGGTGCTCGGATCGGCTTCGGTGATCCTGGCAGCTTGCGTCCCGATCCCTCCCCCGCCAGCACAAATCTCGGAGAGAATCCCTTTGCAGGAGGCGCTCGTGGACATGAAGCCCCAGGACGTCCGAGGCCTACGTAGATGGCGAGTGGCTGCGAGCCGGCGGCACGACGCTCGGCGCAGACGACGGCATCGGCATTGCCATGGCGATGGCAGTCCTGCAGTCAAAGACTCTGTCCGCTGGCCCCATCGAGGCGCTCTTCACTGTCGACGAAGAGACCACGATGGCGGGCGCAAATGGGCTGCAGCCAGGTTGGTTGCGCGGCACGACTTACATCAACCTGGACGGGGAGTGGGAGAACACCTTTGTCATCGGGAGCGCGGGCGGGGCGACCAGCCACATCACGGCCCCGTACGCTGAGACGGTACCTCAGGATGGCGTCCCACGGCAGCTCTACCGGCTCACCGTCGGAGAGCTCAGGGGCGGCCACTCGGGGATCGATATCCACCTGGGCCGGGGCAATGCCATCAGGCTGCTCGCACGGTTCTTGCAGGATGCCGGTCCGACCTATGGTCTGAGAGTCGCACAGATGGAGGGCGGCACCGCACACAACGCCATCCCTCGCAACGCATGGGCCCTGGTTCTGGTGCCCGAGGCCCAGCGAGACGCACTCTTGGGCGCCTGCCGGGCATATGAAGACGCACTCAAGCAGAGTTTCGGTGATACCGATCCCAACCTCGCCATCGAAGTGATCCCGGCCGAGGCGCCTCCCGATCTCTCGTGCATGGACGAGCAGGCGCAGGCCGAGCTGATCGCGGCCCTGGTCGCCACGCCCCAGTGTATCCTGGCCATGAGCCAGGCTGTGCCCGGCCTCGTCGAGACATCCTCCGTCATCGGCGTGATCATGCGGTCGCCAGGTATCCCGGCATGGACGCGATTTCGATCGGACCGACGATGGAGAACGTTCACTCGCCGGACGAAGCACTGCATATTCCCAGCGTCGAGCGGGTTGCAGCTTTCCTGCTGAGAGTGCTCGAACGTTGGTGATCGCTTCGAGCACGAGCTCGCCTTCTGGCTGAGAATGCCCGCGGGCCCGTGCAACATCGCGGAGACGTGCGGCGATGAGGTAGCGTCGGCGTGCGGAGGCCGGCTCGGCCACCGCACGCCGGCCTCTTGCGTTAACGCAGGATCAACGGCAGGTACTGCACCGGCCCGATAACGTTCACCGTCAACGTGGCGGTGTTCCCGCCGGGTGCGCTGTCGTTCGCGCTCTGCAGGACCTTCGCGAACAGCAGGTGCTGCCCGCGTGTGGGGGGCACCCAGCTGAACCAGACTGCGGCACCCTCGGGGTCATCGCTTCCGATGAACACGCGCTTGCCCGCAATCAGCTCGCCCCCCTCGTCCGGATGGCCATCGTAGACGAGGACGGTACCGAATGCCGTGCTCGGGGTGTCCGAGACGACGGTCGCCCGCACCATCAGCGGCTCATTGACCGTTGCCCGAACCACGCCCGTAACGATCTCGCCACCGCGGTCGATCGCCGCCAGCCCATTCTCAGGCATGCCGACGTGAGACGGTGGGACGGGCAGGCCGGGGGTGGACTGACGCGGTTGCGGTGCAACGGTGACCAACCGCCACCCCTCGTTGTTCTGTCCGGGATCGACACACACTTCAACGGTGGGCGCCGCCGGGTCGTACCCGCAGTACACTCGCGAGGCTTCCGTCTCCGCAGGATACTTCTCGATGACCCCCATCGGTGGGATGAGGTTGACGTAGATGCGGTAGTCCTGCTGTGCGCCTTGTAAGCTCAGTCCGCTGGTGTCCCAGACAACCGTGGCCATGACCATCTCCTGCGGGGTGAGCGCGGGCAATGACGCGCAGGGCAGGATCGGCGTGCGCGTCGCGCCCTCGACGTTGTTCAGCTGGTCATAGGCAACGTAGGAGAAGCAGGCCTGCCCGCCGGCCGGGACGGTGCCCTGGACGCTGTAGTTGGACACGCGCGCCTCCAGGCGCACCTTCGTGCCATCGATGACGGCACCGGACAGGAGGGCGTACCCGCCGGTGGCCGGGTCCTTCTCATACGACCGCATGAAGAAGCCCCGGATCTCATTGCGCTCGTCGTTCAGCCTCGGCTTCCAGACGCCGTCAGACGTGCCGATGAACCGCTTCGGAAGGTTCAACGCGAGATCCGGCAGGTTGTAGTAGCTCATCCAGAATTGATCCCCTTGGTCGCTGCCGGTCGGATTCACCGCAAAGGAGACCTTGATCGTTCCGTCTGACGCGGTGTAGATCAAGGGATAGAAGGCATAGGCCTGGCTTCCGCCTTCGCAACTGGGGACCTGGTTCAGCGTGATGCCCGTGCTGGCACTCGTCTTGTTGCTGCTGGTCGCGACCCCGCCCCAACTCGTGTTGCCATGGAGCTCCACGCCATACGAAGCGCTCGCGCCCGCCGAGGAGCCGAATGCCTCCGCGCTCACCGTTGCCTGTGACTGCACGGACGCGCTTGAATTGAGCGTGTGCGAGTAACTGCGCTGCGAGCCTCCGCCGCTCTCCGTCGTGAAGGTGAGGTAGTTCGTGCTGCTATTCTGATCGCAGAATTTCTGGGTTGGCGGGTACATCATCCCACTCCTGACCGTTGTATCGGGCGGAACGGTGAAGGAGCCCAGGTCGGCCGGTGTCTGCGTCTGCGCCGTGTGCCGCGGATAGGAGAGGATATTGCCGTTCTCGTGCGTAGGCTGGTACCAATCGAAGTTGAGGGCAGAGCCGCTCGACTCGAGGTAACTGGATGGTCCTGGCAGCACGATATCGAAGTACGGGTAGACGGGGTGCGCAGGATCCTCAGGATTGGGCTCCTCGAGCCCGTAGACGCGGTAGCGCCAGACGTCGATCAGCTGGGTGCGGGCAACGAGGTAGTCATCCCGATTGGTCGTCCCGGAGTAGCCGGTGGTGATCGAACCGCCGGCGGAGAAGAACTCGCTCTCATGCTGCTCGTAGTCGTAGCCGACTTTGGCAGAAACGGTGGTAGAGGCCGAGGCAGAGGCCTTGGCGACACCGATGTTCGCACCCGCGGTCGCGGTGAAGCCGAGCGTCGCCGACAGCGAGCCGCCAACGCCAAAGTCCGCGGTGTCCGTCCTGGTGGTCTCGAAGCGGGTCTGGCTCTCGCTGACCAACTGCACATTGAACGCGTCAATGCGGCTGACGTTCTTGATCTCCGGGATCGTCGCGTCCTTGTCCCAGTATGCGTGCTTGGGCGGCTCCTGCAGGATGAAGTCGGTGCTGATCAGGTTATCCACCGTGAAGTGCACCGGCGCACCCAGGTACACGGTGTCGCCATCGTGGTCGGTGGCGGCCAACGCCAGGCGGGGCGGCGCCAGCATGTGCTGGATCGCTGGCGAGCCCCACTCCCTCCAGTACTTCAGGGCTGGCGCGGCATCAGGGGCGTCCGCATGCAGCACGGCGAGCCCCCACGCCGACTTGTCCCACGTCGTCAGCGCCAGCGACCAGGTCGGCCCGCTGCTGTCCATGGACCCCTTGAAGCCGCCCGATGCGAGCCAGAAGCCGCCGTGTGGATCGTGATCAGGGCTTCGGCGGGCCGGGCTGATCGTGGCGACGAGGCTGTTGTCCAGGCTGATCGTCTGGACGTTCAGATCAGTCGAAGCATCCACGAGGTCGGTGTCCGGCGTGGACGCGCCCCGATAGGCGACCACCAGTTGCCGGCGATTCGTGGTCAGGCGCTGCGTGGGATCCGCCAGGTTGACCTTGAACAACCCCGTGGCGATCTCCACGCGCGCGGGCGTGCTGTGCTTGTCCACAGTGGAGACCGTCACCTCGCGCGCCAGGGAGGGGGCTGGGTAGGGATCACCCGTCACACGAAAAACCCACGTCTTGGTCACGCGAGCTGCACTGGTGTGGTGGGACGTGGCCAGTGCCAGCTCATCCTTGCCATCCGCGTCGAAATCGCCCGCGACAGCTGAAAGGGAGGTAAAGGTCGCTCCCGTGACCTGGATGGACGACTGGCCCAGGGCCTTCAGCGCACCCTGAATCGCGCCGGTGTAGATATTGCGGGTGGCCGAATAGCGGAAGATGTCGATGGTGATCTTGTCGGGCGCCGTGATGGTCGCGACGGCGATCTCCTGCACGCCGTTGGCGTCGAAGTCCCCGGTCGCCACCGTGACAAGGTTATAGCGGGGAGGGGAGCAGATATCGATGCTGCCCAGCGAGGCGGTAGCGGGAGCGGTGGCGGTGGACACGGTGGCCGCAGGCAACGTACTCGTCCGTCCGAAGTTGAGCACTGCGACCTTGACCGGATAGGGTTGGGATGCGCTCTCGGCAACGTAGGCCACCGCGATCTCATCGCGACCCTCAAGCACATCGCCTGCCGGCAGGCCGTCGAGGTCCCCATAGGCCAGATCGAAGTAGTCGGTGCTGCAGACGACCCGGTTCATCAGGGTGGGCAGCGTGGCAGACGCGGTGCTGATGTCCGAGAACCTGACCTCCACGCCGGTCCCGCTGCGATATGCCAGCGCAATCGATTCCGCGCCGGCAGCCAGAAAGTGGCCGGACACGGCGTCAGTCCCGCTCACCTGCGAAACCGGGGTCGAACTGACCGGGCTCATGGAAGCCAGGTCGTGGCTCATTTCGAGGAGCTTGAAATACGGGGTGGATGCCTCCTGGGTGAGGACCGGCGTGGACACGAAGATCTCATCGTCGGGCCATTTGGAGAAGTTCGCGGCAGGGTCGGTGACGCCAGGCCGTGGCAGCACTGTCTGTGCGCTTGCAGCCCGAGGAACAGCCAACAGCAGGCAGATAAGGATGACGACGACGAGCCAGGGCCACGCATGAGCGAAGCCTCGGCGTTGAGGGACCGTGCGAGGGTTCATGGGCCACCTCCTTGGTGTGCTCGCTTGTGAAGGTTCGTCGCAATGGGGTCGACCGCACGACGCGGTCGGTCGATGGGGCATCACCGCTGCCTGTCGCCTATCATACATCTACGCGCATCGCTATGTCAACAGATTTCGCGGTCGAACTTGGAGTTGCGTCCCTCGTTCAAGTAGAGTACAATCATTGCGCAACAATTCGTGCCAGCGATCGGCGAGCCGGCGGCCAGCCAGGCTTCGGCGCTGCGCTATTGCGACCAACGATCCTTCAGCCAAGGAGAATCTTTCGATGGCCACCACCGCCGACTACGCCTTTCGTAGCCGACCCCTCAGCGCGCACCCAACCTACCTGCGCGCTGCGCTCGTCTTGATTCTGCTCGCCACGCTTCTGCCGATCCCGATGTCAGTCCCCCCCGCTTCGATTCCCTGGATGATGGCACCGGCCCCAGAGCCGGCAAGCGTGTCGGGCGCCATCCCGGCCACCTCCATCCAGACGCAGGGCCTCTCCACCGGCGCTATCGCCAGCGCGGCGGACCTGCGCCGCCTGCCCTCCGCAGTGCTCGGTCTGTCCGAACAAGTGGCTGAGCGCAGTGCCCACAGCGCCACCTTCCGCCATCCCGACGGCAGCTTCACCTCCGTGGTCAGCCCGGAGCCGCTGCACTACCAGGACGCGCGCGGCCAGTGGCAGATCGCCGATCCAGCGTTCCGGGCAACCGGCGCCGGCTTCGAGGTCAGGCAAAACGCAGTGCGCAGCCGCTCCGGCGCGGCGGTGGCCGTCCTCGAGGTGGCCGCGGGAAACGCGGGCCTCACCTGGCGCGCGGCCGAGCTTGGATCGGTCACCGATGGGCAGTTCCGGACGCTCGCTTCGGCGCTGGCTGCGGCTCGCGAGGTCTGGCAGAGCAACGATGGCCGCGTGCTCCGCTATGAGGGCGCGTGGAGCGAGCCGGCGCTCACCGAGGAGATTGCCAGCGCGCCCGCGTTCGTCGAGCATTCGCTGGTGCTGGCAGAGCCACCTGCAGGGCCGCCTGGCGCTGAGACACTGGAGTTGCGCGCCACGCTGACGCTGTTGCCGGGCGCCACGCTGTGGGCCGGCGGCCTTCAGCAGACTGGACCCTTCAGCACCGCCGGCGCGTTGTCAATCCGCGATCGAAGTGGCGTCGAGACGCTGCGCCTGGAGCCGGTCGTGGCCTACGAACAGGCGGCCCCCGAGGTTGCGGTTGGGGGCGAGTACGTGCTCGAGCCGGGAGGTGAGCCGGGCGTATGGCGGGTGTCGGTGCGCACCCCTTGGCAGTGGTGGACCGCGCCCGACCGCCGCTACCCCGCGGTGATCGACCCACAGATGCGCGTCCTCACCAGCACCGGCTACAGCAGCGGGCTGGCCTGGGTCAACGACTTCACGCCCTTCGACTTCAACTTCAATCCGACCCCGGGCTACTTCCGCTTCAACAATCGGATGATCCTGGGCTCGGCGGGCAGCGCGGCGCAGTCCAACGGCTACGTGCAGTTCAACACGATGCCGTTCATGCCGACCAACAACCCCGTCCAGGTGAGCGCTGCCACCCTCGAGATCGTGCCCAGCTACCAGCATACCCCCTACTACGAGCTGGACGACGGTCCCGACTACGAGAAGCTGAAGCTACAGTTCTACGCGGCCGCGTGGCCGGTGTCGAGTTGCCTCGATCCTGCGGCGGATCCTAACTGCTTCTCGCTCAGCGACGACCGCCTGGCGAATCCGGCCTTCAACTGGAACAACCGGCCTGCCCCGCCGGCGAACCCCGACACCAAGATGCTCTCGGTCGAATCGGAGATCAGCGGAGGCAAGGGCCTGCCCACGCAATGGGACGTCACCGCGGCGGTGCAGGCGTGGTACGACACGTCGCACCCCAGACCGGCGCACGGTCCGATCTTCGGCCTCGCCCGCACCGCTGAGGCCTGCACCGTGTGGCACAGCCAGATGGAGTCCGGCGCAGCCATCACCGTTCCGAACCAGGTGCTTCGCTGCACGCGCCTCCAGGTGACGCCGGGCAATGCCAGGCTGCTCGTCGACTACCATGCCATCGTCCTGCCTGACGAGGGGACCAACCTGCTCAACCGGCCAGGCGTGCCGAGCTACGCCGAGGACGCGACCCGCGAGGAGCTCCTGCAGGACACCAACCACCAGTACCAGGTCAAAACGGGCTCCGGCAAGTGGGTGGGCGTGGCCGCCCGCGGCAATCACGCGGCGGGCGCACCGGCGGACGTCCCGGTCCACACCGCACTCAAGCTGATCGATCCCCCGCAGGGCGTCATCGGCGACGGCGATGAGGGCACGGATGTGACATCGTGGGTTGCCGTGGACGGCCTCAACCCCAACGCGGCCAACCGTACGCTCACTGCATCGGTAATCCGCGACGAGCGCAACAACTTCGATGCCGATGCGCGACGCAACTACCGCATCCAGTACGCGTCAGGACGCCTGTGGACCCCGACAGACGGCAAGCCCAATCCGCCGCCGCCGGGCGCGCCGGACGGCGCCTGGCGCACCATGACCTACTTCCTCGACTCGGACGCCCTGATCGACCTGGTCGAGTTCGACCTGGGGCCCAAGTACAGCGGCGGCGTCATCATCACGCCGACGAAGATGATCGAGGGCCTTCCGGCGGGGCCAGCACTGGGCGCAGTCACTGCCACGCTGCTCGAGCCCACCGCCGGCGGACTGGCGTCCGCGGTGCGCACGCCGAACTACCAGGGCAGCGACGGCGCGCTGTCCGGCTTCTCGGCCGATGCCACCTCGCGCGCGCTGGAGTTCGGCGGGCAGAACACGCAGGGCCGCTACGCCCTGGCCCTGGTCAACGACGAACAGCCCTTCCTCGACGGCACGCGCACCGGGCGCTACCGGATCGACATCTCCATTCTGGCCTGCCCGGATGGCACCATACCGACCGTGCGCCTGGGCTGCCAGCCCATCGTGATCCCGCACAGCCCGCTGGCCGCGCCGTACAACTTCCCGACGCATCATCGCACCGTGCACGGGGTGCGCGTCAACAGCGAGGGCGGCTTCGCCGACAACGGAGCATCGTGGTGCACCACGGCCGAGCAGCTTGGCGCCCCGCTTCTCGGCCCGCTGGGGGTCATCGGAACAGAGCGTTATGTCTATGTTGCCCAAGGTTCGGTGTGCTACGATGCCCCGACCGATACGCTCTTCACGACCGACGACAGCGCGGTCGGTCTGGCGTACGAACAGAGCTACGCCCAGCCCGACGGCACGACGCGGGGCCAGCGCGCGCCCAGCGTGCCACTCTACGGCTCCACCATGCGTTACCCCGCCGATCCGACGGCCACGGGCCGCGTGCAGTGCAGTGGGACCTGTGACGTACTGACGCCGGCCGCGACCACCGAGCGGCGCATCTTGCCCTTCGCCCGCTGGGGCGCCAGCTACACGACGGCAGCGGATGCGATCGCGACGAAGGGGCTCTCGGCCGGCCGTGCGTTCGGCAGCGGCAGCCTGAAGGCACGCGTCAGCGTGGACGTCCAGAGCGCCCCGTTTGACCGGGCGTGGGCCGTCTCGTGGGAGCTGTACCCGTCCCCGGGCGCGTCCGATCCCAATCCCGCCGCGCCGAGCGAGTTCCGCCGCTACTTCTTCAACGTCGGTCTCGACCAGGATGCGCCGCTGCCCGCGGTCATGGACCTGGCCAGTGTGGCGCTGCGCCTGCTGGATGGCCCGGACGGCGCGTCGACCGGGGCGGTGAAGGAACATCACAGCACGCTCCAGTCCGCCGGGCCGATCCTGCGGGAGCTGTCCGCGCCCTTCGCTAAGCTAACCCTGCCGGACGAATTGGGCGGCGCCCAACCGGGCGCGACCAAGAAGGCCCAGGCCGTGATCCTGCCACCCGGCCAGGCCCGGCGCACGCCGGCAGACGATCCGGACCCGGTGACAACCTACTGCGGCGACGCCACCCTCTCATGCCTCGAGCTCCGGCGCCCAGAGTATGCGTGGGACAACGGCAACGGCGTGGTGCTGCGCGTGGACTTGCCGGACATGTTCATCCGTGAGAAGCCCGGCACCGTGATGGTGAGCGAGGCCGGCAAGCTGACGGTGTTCAGCAGCGACCATCCCGACGCCGGCATGCTGTCGACGGCCGCGTTCAGCCAGGAATTCCAATTCGAAACGTGGGGCGCGTCGGTCCAGCTCAGCGAGGAGGCCTGCGAGCCGGGCTCGGCGGCCATCGTCACGGTGATCCGCGGCACCGCAGCCATCGCGCTGCCGATGCTGGGCAGTGACGGCTCGAACGGCGGGCCGGTGGCCCCGCCCTCCGTGGTGATGAACTTCCGGCTGTGCCGGACCGAACTGCAGTATGCGCGGCTGGAGCTGGACATCGCGCCCGGCTACCTGCCCGTCGGCGCCACGGGCATGGGCGTCGACCTGCTGGCAGGCGAGGTCACCATCGGCCAGAACCACACGACGATCATCCTGGATGTCGGCTTCCGCTCCGTGCCCTCCGATGCGGTGCTCTCCAACGGCTTCGGCCGCGTCACCATCGACACGCGCGGGCTGTTCCAGGTGCAGGCGCAGGCAACCATCGTCGGCGTCGTGGACGCGGATCTGAACCTGGCGGTCGCGTGGAACCCGCTCGACGTGCTGCTGGAGGCGCAGGCCAGCGCGTTCGGCCTGGTGTATGGCAGCCTCAAGCTGCACGCCTGGGTGGGCCAGGGTTGGCAGAACAAGTACAGCTGGCTGCCGGACAACAACGACTTCCACTTCACGGGCAGCATCAAGGGCTTCGTTCGCCTGAAAGAAGACCTGATCCTGCCCTACGTCCCGCCGGATGACATCGACATCGGCGTCAAGATCGCGTTCGGCGAGTTTTGCACGAGTGCGGCCTGCTCCCAATACGCCTGGGGCATGTCGGCCGCGTTCGTGGTGGCGGGCGTCGAAGTCGGCCTGTACGTCGACGAAGATGGACCGGAACTGATCCTCGGCTCAGACGACCACACCCTGATCGACGAGTTCGGTGGCGGCGCGCAGCAGGCCAGCGCGGCGGCGGTCGCGCCGGACGCAACGGCGCCGGCCGCGCCCCCGCCCTCCAACCTGGTCCAGATCGAGCAGCCGGGCCAGTTCCAGCCGTGGCTTGGTCAATCGCCCGAGCCGCCCACGTCCGCCTGGCCCGTCTACGGGCCGGGCGAAAACCCCGACGGCGCGTGCGACGTCGCCAGCCTGCCCAACACGGTCACCTGCACGTTCGACATCGCGGCCGATGCCGCGGGCCGCGCGGCCTTCTCCGCCGCCTGGCTGAACGGCGATCTGACGGTGACCGTCCTCCGGCCGGATGGCTCGGAGATCACCGGCGCGGAGGCCGGCGTGACCTTCACGCAGGATCCCGGGCCCGTGGTGAAGCGGACGACGTTCCTGGTGAAGCCGGCGTCAGGCTCGGGCGCGCTGCCCGCAGGCACATGGCGCCTGCGCATCTCCGGCGCGTACCTGCCCGCAGGCGGCGCAAGCGGGGAACGCCACAACTACTCGCTCATGTTCGCCACCGACCCGCCGCCGCCCGCTCTCACCTGGATCACGCCTGCGGTCGCCGAGGATGGCACAAACAGCATCCACCTGAGCTGGTCGGCCGACCGGGCAGGCGGTGCTGTGCCGGAGCGCCTGGAGCTGTTCTACACGCCGCTGGCGTTCAAGCCGGTGGAAGATACCGAGGTCATCAGTGCGACCCTCATTGCCAACGGCATCGCTGCCAGCCAGGGCGGCTACGCGTGGGACACGAGTGGCCTGGCCTCCGGGGAATACGCCGTCGCGGCCCGCATCGACGACCATCTGCAAGGCAACGGCCACGTGGTATCCTGGGCGCCAGGGTCGGTGGTGATCGCCGATGCGAAGGCGCCGCCGGAGCCGGAACTGCTCGGCGCGCAGTCGCTCAGCGATGCGCTGGTGGTGCTGTGGAAGCGCGACCTGATCACGCGTGACCTGGCGGGCTACCTGGTCGAATACACCTACCCCACCTGGGACAACCTGGACCTGACGCGCCAGAAGCTGGTGCTGCCGCGCGCGGGCAGCCCGTGGTGGAACAATCCGCTCCTGCCCGAGCAGGCGCGGCTGGGCGGGCTGTTGGAGGGTTACACGAGCGAGATCTGCGTGCGGGCCTTCGACGCCTCCGGCAACGTGAGCTCGTGCACTCCGCTTAAGAAGCAGGTGGACGGCGCGGACGAGCGGCCACCGCGTGCCCCGCGTAATCCGGCAGCGGAGATGGAGCGGTCGCCCGCGCGGCTGCGGGTCACCTGGTCGGGACCGGATGCGAGCCGGCCTGCCGGCTACCTGCTGGGCTACGAGCCGGTCGGCTGCCTGCTGCCCGGCGCGAACGAGCCGGCCGCGGAGGGCCCATCGCCAATCGACGTGGGCAACACGTTCGCCGCCTACCTCAGCGGCCTGGCGCAGGGGCAGCGCTACCGGCTGACGATCGCACCCTACGACGCGTTGGGCGCGGTCGGATCATCGGCCAGCACGGTGGCGATGTTCCTCGATCCCGCAGACCTTGATGGCGATGGCCTGCCCGATGCCTGGGCCAACGTGTTCCAGGTCAGCGGCATCAACACCGATGCAGACGGGGACGGCCTGACGAACGGCGAGGAACTGGTGCAGGGCACCTATCCCACGAAGGCCGACAGCGATCGGGATGGGTTCGACGACGGCGTGGAGTTGGCCGCGGGCAGCGACCCCTGTGGTCCGGATCGACCCGCCGGCCCAGCGCCGGCCACCATGCGGCTGACCGGCCCCGCCGTCGCGCGTTTCACCACGCCGGCGAACCTGGCGACTGTCACGCCCGCGCGCTACTGGGTGATCAACACCGGCGCCGGATCGTTGCAGTGGCAAGCCACCGCGTCAGAGCCATGGATCACCACGGCCATCGGGGCGGCTGAGCCGGGTGGGGCCCCCGGACCGGGCGCGGCGCAAACCACGGGAGACGAGGAGTTGCCGCTGGAGGTGGGCATCAACGTCTGCGGGCTGGCGGCAGGCAGGTATCGGGGGACAGTCACAGTGACCAACCTGTCGACCGGCCCCGGCCAACCCGTGGAGACAGCGGCCATCGACGTGGAGGTCCGGGTCCTGGGTGAGAAGATCCTGACGCCGGGGGCGCTGGGCGTCAGCCGCAGCGGCGACACCGTGAACCTGGCGTGGGCGGATGTGGGAGCCGACAACTACCGGGTCTGGCGGGACGATGCAGACCCATACTTCGGGCCCGGAGGGTCCTGCACAGCGCCGGGGTGCGTCACGGTCGGGACGCCGGGCTACTCTGAGTCACTGCCGGTTGGCACGCTGGCACGCTACTACTTCGTGCAGGGGGCAAGCCTGTGCGGATCGATCTCGGAGCCATCCGGCCGCGTTGGCGTGTTCGGCTTCAGCCTTGCGCCGGGTGCAGCGCCCTGACGCAGCAATAGGAAGGTTCTGGTCATCCCAGGTGCCGGGCACTTCGGAAGTGCCCGGCACCTAAGAACTAGCACTTACAAGTTCACCTCGTCCAGGGTCACCAGCCCCTGCTTGAGCGCGTAGAGCATCGCCTGCGCGCGGTGCGCGAGGTGCAGCTTGGCCAGCACGTTGCCCACGTGGGTCTTCACGGTCTCTTCGCCCACGATGAGCGCCTCCGCGATCTGGCGGTTGGTGCGGCCCAGGGCCAGTTGGCGCAGCACCTCCTCCTCGCGCGGGGTCAGCGCATCTGGTCCTGCGTTGATCGGCGCGGGTCCACCGCCTGCCAGATCCTGCAGCACCGCGCCGGCCAGCGCCGGGTCGAGCATGGCGCGGCCCCGTGCGGCCAGGCGCACCGCGTTCAGGAGCACCTCGGGATCGGCCTCCTTGCGCACGTAGCCGATCGCACCTGCACGCAGCGCAGCCATCACCCGGGCATCGTCGCTGTACCCGCTCAGCACGACCACCTGCGTGTGCGGCGACAGGCTGCGCACCCTGCGGATCGTCGCGAATCCGTCCATGCCGCCGGGCATCAGCAGGTCGACGACGGCCACATCGGGCAAGCTGGTCTGCAGCAACTCGAGAGCTTCCTCCCCGCTGGCCGCGCTGCCTGCGATCACGATGTCGCAGAACGACTCCAGGTAGCTGCGCAGTCCCTGCCGCACCACCGCGTGATCGTCCACCAGGAGAACCCGTATCCGCTCGTCGCCCATGGCGTATGCTCCTCAAGACTCAATTGCACGGCCCATCCGCGTCTCAGGCGCCGGGCCCTTTCGCAGTGCCCGGCGCCTCTCTCATCATCCACGCCGCGGCGCGCCCCCGGTCCGGGTCCGCCAACTGCGCAGCTGCAGATAGCCAACGATGAATGTTACCACAAGGAGCACGAGGAACAGCGTGACCGTGAGATCGAGCACCAGGTCCCGCGAGGGTGGCCAGGCCCAGGCCGCCTGAAAGCCGCCGTAGATGCCGAAGTACCCCAGTGTCGTGATCGCCAACACCACCACCCAGCTGAACCGTTGCTGCCAGGCCTGGTCGATTTCCTCCGCGAGCGCGCCCGCGCCGAGCCGGCTCCAGTAGCCCTCGGTCGCCCGGTACGATTGAAGGAGGGTAATGGCGGCGAACACGGCGCAGGCCGCACCCATGGCCAGGGCTGCGATGGGATACTGCGCGTACGACTTCGGCATCAATGCGCCGGGCACGATCACGATCGCGGCCAGGGCAACCCACACCCGGCTTGCAGCGGACTCGCGCCGCATGCGCCAGACCGCAGGGCTGTCTGCTCCGTGTGCCAGCGTCACGCACAGGGCCGCGCTCCGCGCTCGCGACCAGGCAATTCTGCCCCCGATCGCACAAACCACCAACCACCCCACACCGAAGATGGCCTCCAGGCCCGAGAACGGGCGTCCCGTCAGGCGTGGGATCATGCCCTGAGCCACCACGAGCCCAAACAGCGCGGCAGCCATCCCAACCGACTGCCACAGGCTCACCTTCTGCATGGCCGACTTCAGTTGTGCATTCATCTCCGCCTCCTCCTGCAGCGCGGCGGCCGGCTTGCCCAGCGGCGCCGCCAGTGCGACGTGCGTCCCCTGCCCGGGCGCACTCGTTACGTCAAGTATTGCACCGATCGCGGCCGCCCGATCCCGCATGCCTGCTAGCCCGTAGCCGGCATCGCCCCGCACGTCCGCGCCGTTCGCCTCGGGCGCTGCGAAGCCTTGGCCGTCGTCCGTGATCTCGAGCCGCAGGACCTCGCCCTCGATGCGCAGTCGCAGGTCGACATTGCCGGCCCGCGCGTGCCGCGCCACGTTGTTGAGCGCCTCCTGGCTGATGCGGAAGATCTCCTCTTCCGCGCCGGGAGCCAGGCGGCCCGTGTCCACCGCAGCCGCATAGGCGGCTGCATCCTCCGGCTGGCCCAGGTCCACCTTCACCTGCGCGCCGGTGCGGTGGGCCAGCGCCTCGCACTGCTCTCGCAGCGCGTCCAACAGTCCAGCCGCGGCCAGCGGCGCGGGCCGCAACTGCTGCAGCAGCGCGGCCATCTCGGAAAGCGCAGCCTGGGCCGAGCGGCGAACGTCCTCCACGGCGGTGCGCGCGCCCGTCAGATCTGACCCCCAGCGTGCCAGGGCGGCCGCCGCGCTGACGTTGATCGCGTAGAGCTGCTGCTTGATCGAGTCGTGCAGATCGCGCGCCAGGCGATTCCGCTCGGCCTGGACTGCAGCTTGCCCCGTGCTGCGCACCAGGTCCGCCCGCAGGGCAGCCAGCTCGCGCTCCCGGGCTGAGAGCGCGTCCACCTGACCCAGCAGGGCCCCGAGAGGCCCCCATCGGCGTAGCCGGTCCTGAGGCAGTGGCGCGATCGCCTGTCCGCGGGCGAGCGCAGCGAGCGCGGCCGAAGTGACCTGCAGTGCGCCGGTCAAGGGCTGGCTCAGCAGAAGTCCCAGGGTCGCACCCACGACGAGCGCAGCACCCAACCGCGCAGGGAGCGCCCATGCCGCGGGTGCCAGCAGCACCGCTCCGGCTGCGCCGGCCGCCGCAAGGATGTGGCTGGCGCCCAGCCACGCGATGAGGCTGGCCTGCCCTGACCGGCCGGAGCGCTGCTCGTTCATCATGTGTCCTCCCCCCCCCCGAGTGGAGCCCCGCTGGTGCCGGGCCTCGCTGACTTGTGCCACCATGTTACGGCCAGGCACGGTCGCTGTCATCCCCAGCTCAGGGGATTGTGTCCGCCTGAACTCAGCCCAGGGCGAGCCTTGCAGGCAAACCTTCGAGGTCTCGGTGACCTCGAAGGTTCAGGCATGAAGGTCTAGGCGTGGCATCGGTTTGGAATTGCGCTCCCACCGCAGGCGCACCGACCCGCGTGCGCGACACGTTGACATCGCAACTCGAGCCCGGCTATACTGGTCGGGACACAACCGCTGCGACGCGCGTCGCGCCCAGCCTGATAGAAGAGCACTCCCGATGACGTTACGTGCCATCCTTCGCCGGCTCACGGACCATGGGCCGGCCAATCAACAGGAACCGGGCCCATTCGGCCCCGAGCAGTCGGCCTACGTTCTCGAACGAGCCTACGTGCCCGAGCACATCCCGGGCCTGATGGCCGGCATCTCCCATGCCACGCCGCTCCTGGTTGGCGACTTCCTCTGCTTTGCCGCCGAGGACTCGTTGATCTTCGTCGGCTACCCGCTCGAAGGTGAAGCAACCGCCGGGCGCTGCGCGGCCGCCGTGACGGAGGCTCGCTCCCGCCTCAAACCCCATGTGCTCTGGTTCATCGGTCCGCAGATCCCACCCGACCTGGAAGATGGGTGTCGTGACCGGCAGTCGGATGTCTACTATCGCCTCGAGCTGCCCGCGTCGGTCAAGCCGAGCGCGCGGCGGGCGGCGCGCTCGGCTGCCGCGGCGCTGACCGTACACGCCGGTCGCGTCTTCGGCCCGGAGCACCAGGCGGTGACCGATGAGCTCCTGGCGCGGCAGCCCCTGCCGCCGATGGTGGTCGCGCTCTACCGATCGATGCCCGGCTACGTAGGCCGCACGGCGAGTGCCACGGTGCTGGAGGCACGCACCCCGTCCGGCGCGCTGGCTGCCTACTTCGTCGTGGAGGAAGCGGCCCGCGCCTTCGACGCGTACGTGCTGGGCGCGTTCTCGCGGCGCGACTACGTGCCCTACGCCTCGGACCTGCTCTTCGCGACCATGATCGAGCGCGCCCAGGCGCGCGGCAAGCCCGCGCTGGACCTGGGGCTCGGGGTCAACGACGGCATCCGGCGTTTCAAGGAGAAGTGGGGCGGCCAGCCCTACCTCGCCTACGAGTCGTGCGAGTGCCGCTTCGACCGCGGCGCTGACATCATCGATGGCTTGTCGGAGTTGAGAGTATGATGCGTTGGCCCTGGGCCGAGCGGCCCTTGCGCATGGTGTGGCGCGTGGCGCGGGATGGCCGCTGCTCGCACCTCGTGGGCACCGCCCACTTCTTCCCCTACAGCTTCCGCCGCCCGCTGACGCGGCTGATCCGGCCCGTCTCCGTCGTCCTGACGGAGGGTCCGCTGGACGCGGCCAGCTCGGAGCGCATCGCGGCGTACGGACGGTCTGGGACCAATGACCTCACGTCGAGGCTGTCGCAAGGAGCCATCTGGCGTATCGAGAAGGCCCTGCGCCGCCGCGCGGACCAGCGCGGCGAGACCTGGCTGATCCCGCCATCCAACCCGATCTACTTCGAGACCTACACCTCGGGCGTGCGGCCGTGGGCCGCGTTCTTCTCCATCTGGGCCGCGTGCCTCGACTGGCCCCACTCGATGGACGCGGAGGGTTACGACATCGCTACCAGGCAGCGCAAACGGGTCATTGCCATGGAGTCGCTGGAGGAGCAGTTGGCGGTGCTGGATGCGATCCCGGTCGAGCGCATCGTTCGCCAGTTGGATGACGCGGCGGGCTGGGACGACTATGCACGGGACTACGTGCGCCTGTTCATGGACGGCGACCTGGAGGGCATCATCGCGCTGACGTCCCGGTTCGTCACGCGTGGCCCCGTCGTGATCGGCGTGCGCGATCAGCGCATGTTCGAGGTCATGCGACCCGTGTTCGATGCCGGGGACGCGGTTGCCTTTGTCGGCTTTCCGCACGTTCCGGGCGTCACACACCTGTTCCGGGAGGCAGGCTACACCGTGGAGCAGGTGACGGCATGATCACCGCGGCCCAGCAGCGCTTCATCGCGACGCGCGCCTACGTCCCCGAACACCTGACCGCGTACGTGACAGCCATCACCGGCAGCCAGCCCTACCTGGTCGATGATTACGTCGTCTATCGCGACGGCGACCGGCTCATCTTCGTCGGCTACCCGCTCAGCGCGCCGTCGGATGACGCGGCGTGGCTGGCTGCGTTCGAGATTGCTCAGGGGCGGTTTCGCCCGCGGCTCACCTCGCTCATCGTGCCCGGCGGCCTGCCCGACGGGACGTACGCTGCGCCGCGCACTGCGCCGCCGGCGAATCTGCCAGAGTGCCTTCCCTCCCCGCCCGATGCCTACTACCGCCTCGACGTCCATGCGGTGCGCCCGGGGAAGAAGCTACGCAATCTTCTCCGGCGGGCGGCGAGCGAGCTGATGGTGGGGACCGCCGCCTCCATGGGTCGGGAACACCGGGGCCTGGTGGACGAGTTTCTGGCCAATACTCCGCTATCCGACGACAGCCGCGCCATCTTCGGGCGGCTGGAGCGCTACGCCGGGCAGAGCATCCTGGGTGCGGTGCGCAGGCGCCTGCTCGCGGCCACGGCCGCCCCCGACATGGGCCGGCCGGTCATCCTGGAGGCGCGCGACGCAGGCGGGCGCCTGGTCGCGTTCGACGTCGTCGCGGTTTCCGAGAGCGAGTACGCGTTCTACCTCTTCAACTTCCGCAGCAGGGAGCGCTACGTGCCCGGCGCCTCCGACCTGCTCCTTGCGGAGCTGATCGCTACCGCGCAGGCAGGTGGCAAACGCTACGTCAACCTTGGACTGGGCATCAGCCCCGGCGTGAGCCACTTCAAGGAGAAGTGGGGCGCAACAGCGTTCCTTGCGCACTGCGCGGCCGTGTGCGAACGGCAGCGCAGCCCGTGGGAGGAGGCACTGGACGCCCTGTAGCGGCGCCGCGCCTCCTTTACTTCCGCGACTACGCCCGCAGGACCTTACGGCTGCGGCGGCGGGCCGGCGTCGGGCGGAATCGGCACGCCATCGGGCACGAGGCGCAGGTCATCACAGGGTGACACAGGGTAGACGTCTGACCAGCGGTAGCCCTCTGCGGTGAGCGTCGCGATGTCCTTGATCCAGTGCTTTTGCCCGTCCTCCAGCAGGAAGACGTGCGGGCTGGCAGGGCACTTGAGCAGGATTGGCTCCGGCCGCTCGTAGAGGATCGTCTGGATGGTGCGCGGCAGGCCGACCGCGGCGCGCAGGTCGCCCCGGAAGAGCCACGGCGTCACCAGCAGCCCGACGATCGCCCAGGCCAGATACAGCACGGTGCCGGCGGCAAAGGTGCGGTGCATGGCCGGCAGCCATTGTATGCGTCCCGCTCGCGCCTGGCGGACCAGCAAGGTTGCCAGGATCGCGATGTTCACGAGGTTCCAGCCGATGAATAGCAGGCGGTTGGGCGTGATGCGATCGCTGACGGTCCGGTAGACGATGGCAGCCAGCGCATACAGGCTGACGATCAGCGCCAGGGCGGCCAGTGCGATGGCCCCGCGGCGCAACCATGTCTCACCCTTCTGGCTCAGCTCCCCGCCCCGCACCGGTGTCGCGCCGACCAGCAACGCAATGACCGCGAAGAGCATGGCGTTGTAGACCACCAGCACATCACGGTTCTCGAAGGGCTCGCGCCAGTTGAAGGGGATGAACGCGAGGTAGACCAGCAGCACCGCGACCGTCAGGGGCAGCAGCAGCCGCATCAGCAGGGCCACCAACTTGCTCAATCCCTCGTCGAATCGCTGCCGCGCCGGTGCGCGGAGGGGGTCGTACACCAGCGCCACCGCGATGATGGCGATCAACCCGCCGCCGCCGGCATAGAAAAGGCGCAATACCACGTCGGGCGGCTGGATGTCCAGCGCATTGAACAGCCCGACCGTGATGGCGGTGAACAGACCGCCGGCAATCGCCAGCAAGCCCGTCACGACGAACGCCTCCATCGACTTGGCCAGGAAAGCGAAGCGGTGATCCTCGCCGTCGCCGCGTGCCAGGGCCGTGAACCCGACCCCGGCCCACGCCAGCAGCCCCAGGTGCATCACCATCAGCCCGAGGAACTGGTCCTGGAAAGGCCTGGGCCAGATTTGGCGAAAGAGAAGGATGGCGTAGGCCGAGGCCGCGGTCAGCGCCACGCCGGCGACCGCGGCGCGTCCCGGCCGCCCGCGGCCCACGAACGTCAGAAACAGCGACATGACCACTGCGCTGACCGGCGCAGCCAGCAGCAGCACGGCCGGCATCAGGTAGACCGGAAAGCCGGTCAGGGGGTTCGTCATCTGGATGCGGAAGCGCTCATGATCTGACAGCAACCACAGCAGCAGGCCATTCAGAACGCCCAGCGGCAGCGCCCAGCCCCACGCCACGACGCGCCCCTTGACCTGCTCGACCGCGTAGGCCAAACGGTAGTGCCACGCCGCCAGGAGCAGGTTACCCCCGGACTCGGCATGCCCCTCATCGATCGCCTCCGCGAAGGACTCCTCCGCGCCGTCCCTGACCGCCTGTCGGTAGGCCAGCTCAAGTTCTTCGGGCCTGTCGGCCAGGCTTCGGATCGTGTCCCGATAGGACATGGCTCATGCTCCTGAGCGGGAATAGCAGGCCCTGGAGAAAACCTGCACACACTTCACGGACGCCGGCCGAACGCCGGCAGTTCCCCGCGCGGCCGTGGCGCACCGGACTCCCAGGGCGCCGCGTTTCCACCGGACATTCTGGCTCGTCAGGGCGTCGACGCGGTAAACGGCTTCCCGTCCGCCGCGCAGAGGAGCTGGATGGCGTTCTTGCCCGAGGCTGCGGCCAGCGGCACGCTGCCGCCGGGTTCGACCCACTGCCCCGCCATGTAGAACTGGCCCAGCCCGGGCAAGGTCTTCGTGACGCCCTTGATCAGCATCGGCATGGTTTCCTTGGTCATCAGCCAGCCACAGGTGGAGCCCATCCAGTTCCCGGTGTAGCGCTCGTAGCTCAGCGGCGTGGCCTCATCGACCACCTCGATGTCGCTGCCGATGCCCTCATGCCAGCGCGCCAGGTGCTCGCGCAGGATGGCCGACACCTGGCGCTGCTCCTCGTCGTAAGGCCGCCGCCCATAGATGCGCTGCCAGTACGCGTAGTCGGTCCGGACGATCGCCTCGAGCACCGAGTGGCCGGCCGGCGCCAGGGACGGGTCGAAGCAGTAGTGCTTGACGCCGATCTCCGAACGCGGCTCACCCGCGACCAGCACCGGCTCGTCGAGCAGGTGCGTCACCCAGTGGGGCTCGGCCGACAGGTCGCGCTTCACCCCCAGCGAGATCTGCATCATGCTGTGCATGGGCAGGTGGCCGTCGTACATCCGGCGGATCTGCTTGTCCGTGTACGCGCCATCCAGCATGTCGAAGATCGTCCCGCGGCCGTCACACGCAGAGATGACCACGTCCCCGCGATGCACCTCGTCGTTGTACAGGCGGACGCCGGCCGCCCTGCCGTTTTCCACCAGGATCTTCTCGACCTGCGCCTTGTACCGGATCTCCCCGCTCAACTCGATGAAGCGCTTCTCTATGGCTCGCGCAAAGGCCAACGAGCCGCCCGCCGGGAATCCGGCGTTGCCCGTGTGCATGTAGGCCAGGAGCGACAGGCCCATCATGACGGGCGCCTCCTCCCACGAGAACATCTGCGCCACCGCACGGCGAAGGAACGGATGCCGGAAGCGAGACGCGAACTCGCCGGCCGACACGGTCGCCCACTTCATCATCGGCAGGAGGAAGGGCATCATCGCCATGCCGAAATCACGCCAGTCCAGCCCTTTCATCAGCGGCCTGGGCACGCGATACATGGCCGACATGTCGAATCGGGTGAAGCGGCGCACGCCGTCGCAGAACTGGCGGATGAGCGCAGCGTCCTCGGGCGAGATGGCCGTCATGTGCTCCTGCAGACGATCCGGGTCCGTATAGACGATCAGGGTGTGCTCGCCGTCCGTGAGGCGCTGGTACTCGTCGTGGTTGATCATGGGGCGGCCCTGCGTCGCGCCCAGTTCCTCCCACATGCGGTGGAAGGGCTGGCCCGGGCCGGACCCGAACAGGTAATGGATGCAGCCGTCGAAGACGTATCCCTGGCGCTCCCAGGCCGTACAAAGCCCGCCAGGGAGGTCGTGCAGCTCGAAGATGGTAGCGCGGTAGCCGTTCATGGCCGCGTAGCAGCCTGCCGAGAGCCCTGCGATGCCCGCGCCGATGATGAGGACGTGCTTTTCCATGCGTGTGGCCTGCCTCTCAGGGGTTTCTGACTCTGGATACGCAGGGGGCGGGCGCGGGTTGCGCGGTGCGCACACGGACACTACAAGGTTCGGCGCCCAGGGCTTCCCCGCTCGACCGGTCCCCCCCCGTCAGGGCCGCGTGGCGAGCAAATAGCGGCCGTCGGGGATGGCCTCGCCGTCCACCGTCAGCGGCAACCGGGCCCCGTCCTCCGGCCGGTATACGCCCACGTAGACCCGGGCGGACGCCGTCGCGCCCTCGGGAACCTCGAGCCGAATACGCTGCCGCGCCAGGTCGCCGGGGCTGCCGTGCGGGGGCAGGACGCCATCCTGCTGGGCTACGATATCGCCCGCCGGCGCGACCACGTGGACGAAGTAGTGATGCTGCGCCGCGGCCGTGGCCAGCCATTCCCAGACCAGCTCCGCGGTCCACGTGTCGCCGGTCGCGTCCAGCGTCGCCCCAACCAGACGCACCGCGTCGGCGAATCGCACCTCTGCCTCAGGCACCTCTGCCGCAGGCACGATCGTCTTCGGCCCGAACGCCGCCACCTCGTCCGCTCGCGTGGCCTGGAGTTCCACGACCGTCAACTCGTTCGGGCTGCCCCCGAACGGCGCGACCTCGATCCGATAGGGTCCCGGGCTGAGGCCGACCGGCGGCCGCAGGACGATCGATTGCGGGGTGACCGGCACGCCCGGCCAGTCACCGGCCAGCGGCGCGCCGCCCTGCTGATCTCCGACGGCGAGCCGCTCCTCGAACGCCCAAACCTCGCCGGCGGCGTCCTTGATCCAGATCACCACGCGCGCCTCCGGAACAGCCGCCAATGCATCCTCGTCCCAGAACAGCGTCACGGGCAGCGCACCCGCGCGGCGGTCGTGCGCGCCGATCTGCCACCCCAGGAGCCGCAGCCCCTCGCCGATCTGCCGGTCACCGGTGTGTTCGAACGGCTTGGGCCACGCGTACACGCGCGCCAGGGCGACCCCATCGTGCGCCACCGTGTGCAGCGGCGCGCCGAGCAGCGACCTGACTGATGGGTCCACCAGGTCGCGCTGCTCCTGGTTGACGTAGGTGACCACCCAGTCGACGTCCTGCTCGTATAGGTTCTCGGCGAGTGGCGTGTCGTAGTAGAGGTCGAAGCTGGTCCCGCGATAGAACGCGCCGAAGACATTCTTGCCGTACCACGCGGCCACGCGACCGTCCTCGGATCCCGGCGCGTCGTTAAGGTATGCCGCCGCGTCTTCCAACCCCTCGCCCCAGCCGACCAGCATCACGCGGCCGGCCGCGGTCGCGCCCCCGGCCAGGGGGTTGTACGCCGTCAGGTAGCTCGGCCGCGCGGCCAGCGCGCCCCACGCCTGGATCGCCACCAGCAGTGCTGCCCCTGCAAACGACGCGATGGCTGCACCCCGCGGCAGGCCGCAGCGGCCCTGGAGTCGTCCGGCGGCCCACCTTGCCGCGCTTGTCCAGCCCCAGGCCGCCAGCAGGTCGACCGCGCCGAAGATCGGCAGCAGGTAGCGATCGAACTTCTTCGCGCCCACTGTGATCATGAAGCCGTACCACAGCACGAACGCGAACAGCATGCCGGCTGTGCCGCGCCTCTGTCGCCGGCCCGGGAGCACGAGGGCGGACAGCGCCAGCAGCAGGCCGATCGACGTCACCGGCGTGGTGCGCAGGGCCAGCGTCGCGGCATAGAAGAGCGCGCCCGGCTCCGCCACGGGCCGGCCCAGCCAGAAGCTGCCCAACTCATGCTCGCCGCCGCCATAGGCCGTCATCAGGCCCCAGACGCTACCGAGCGTCTCCGCCGGCACAGTCCACAGCGCGGGCCAGAGCAGGAAGATGATCAGGACGAAGGGAACGCCCGTCCACAACAGATCGCGGAGGAGTCCGGCGACCCGTCCAGCGCGGGCAGACCGGTGGCCTTCTGCGCCTTGAGGCGTGGGCCAGAGGAGTCGCGCCGCGACGATGGCGAGGAGCATCAGCGGCCCCATCACCAGCGCGGGCGACTTGGTCAGCACTGCGGAGCCGATTGACAGGCCGCTCAGAACAAAGTAGCGCCGCTGCCCCGTGCGCAACGCGACGATCAGCGCCAGCCACGATACGGTGATGAACGCAGCTACCAGCCCGTCCATCTGTAGCAGGCGGCCGTGCGCCAGCAGGAATGGATCGAAGAGGAGCAGCCCTGCGCCCAGAAGCGCGGTGCGCTCGTCTAGGACACGCCGTGCAAGCAGGTACGAGGCGACGATCGCTGCGGCACACAGCACGGCAACCGGCAGGCGCAGCCACGGCAGGTAGTCGAGGCGCACGGGGTTCGCGGCGAGCTCGCCCACGGACGCGAGAAAAGTGATCGCGCCGTCCGGCCGTGCGAGCAGCCATTTGGCCAGCAGGCCCGCGCTCCCCGCCCACATCGTGATGACGCCGGGGTGGCCGGTCACGCTGGTTGCGGCCCAATCACCGGTGCTCAGCGCGGTGACGAATTGGGCGGTTCGCCCGGCCCACAGCTTCTCGTCCGGCGTGAGGAAACTGCCCAGGCCGGGGAGGCGCAATGCGAGTGCGACCGCGAAGAGAACCAGTGTGATCAGGACGAGGCGTTGGCGAGTCATTACTGCGGGAGTATAGCACGAGTGGGGCAAGAGTGTGAGCCAGCCATCGATCGCTCGGTGCCGTCGATAGGCTGGGAGCGGCACGCTGCCTCCGGGCTCCACCCATGCCCGCGATGGGATTGGCCTGCCTCAGATGTATAATCCAGTTGATCCACCGAGGAGGGTATGCAGATGCCAGGTCAGGACCGTGAGTTCACGATGCGCTTTGTTGCCGGTGTCGAGCACAGGAATCTGCTCGGCAACGTCCACGGCGGCTCGATGATGAAGTGGATGGACGAGGGCGCGGGTATGTGCGCGGTCGGCTGGAGCGGACGGCCTTGCGTCACGATCGCCGTCAGCGGCATCACGTTTGAGAAACCGGTGCCGATCGGCCACATCGTAGAGGTCCGCTCGCGACTCATCCAGACGGGCCGTACCAGCATGTCGGTCGCAGTCAACGTCTACTCCCGCGACCCGCGCCGGGGGGCCTACGAGGAAAAGACCAGCTGCATGATGGTGTTCGTGGCCATCGACGACGAGGGACGGCCAGCGCCGGTGCCCAGGTGGGAGCCCACGGCAGCGGAGGACCTGGTCCTGCAGGAGCGCGCGATGCACCTCCGGGAGCTGGGCCAGAGCATCCAGGGGGAGCTCAGCGCGTTCACCAAACCGCAGCCGGCAGACTGAGCGCCAGCCGGACGGTGGAGGTAGTTGCTGGCCGCCAACGCACTGCCGGCACCCGGGCCGACCCTGAACGCGAATTTGCCCGGTCCTGGCGCCTGCGGTCTTGAGGTTTTTGCTGGGAGGATGGGTCATGTTCATGCCCACGCAACTCAGGGGCGATCCCCTGCCATGGCTGCTCGGGACGGACGCGCCGGGCGTGCGCTACCTGGCGCTACGCGACCTGCTGGACCTACCACCCGACTCGCCACAGCTCACCGCCGCGCGCCATTCAGCGCACGCAGCGGCCCCCATCGCAACCATCCTCGAACAGATGGACCCACAGGGATTCTGGGTCGAGCCCGGGGCAGGCTATTCCCCAAAGTACAGATCGGCTGTCTGGTCCATCACCACCCTCGCACAACTGGGAGCCACGTTCGACGAAGATCCGCGCATCGCGACAGCGTGCTCGTACCTGTTGGATCACGCCCTGGCGCGGGACGGACAGTTCACCATGAACGGCCTGCCGTCCGGCACGATCGACTGCCTGCAGGGCAACCTGTGCTGGGCGCTGCTCGAGCTCGGCTGCCGGGATGAGCGGCTAGACGCAGCCTTCGAGTGGATGGCGCGCAGCGTCACGGGCGAAGGTGTGGCGCCGATGACGGAGCGAGACGCGCCCGTGCGCTACTATGCCGGCAAGTGCGGCCCCGATTTCGCCTGCGGGGCGAACAACAAGCTGCCCTGCGCGTGGGGTGCGGTCAAGGTGATGCTGGCACTAGGCCGCTGGCCGGCCGAACGGCGCACCCCGCTCATGCAGCGGGCCATCGAACGCGGAATCGACTTCCTGCTGGGCACGGATCCCGCGCTGGCCGGCTACCCCAACGGCTGGGCCGAGAAGCCAAGCGGCAACTGGTGGAAGTTCGGCTTCCCCGTGTTCTACGTCACCGACCTGCTCCAGAATGTCGAGGCGCTGATCGCGGTGGGCTGCGGTCGCGACCCGCGCCTCGCCCACGCGCTGGACGTCATCCGGGAGAAACAGGACGGCGGCGGACGGTGGGCGCTGGAGTACGACTACGCCGGCAAGACGTGGTGCGATTTCGGGCCGAAGAAGCAGCCAAGTCCGTGGGTCACGATCCGCGCGCTGCGGGTGCTGAAGGCCGTGGCCTGAGACGAAGACAGGAAATGACGCACATGGAACACAGCGACGAAAGATCGGCATCGTCCGCGGGCGCATCGCCCAGCGCCTTGATGGTCATCGACGTGCAGCAGGGCCTGTTCAGCAAGTCCACTCCCATTTACAGGGCCGCTGCCTTGCTGGACACGATCGCCATGCTCATCGATCGCGCCCACGCCTCAGGTTGGCTGGTCGTTTTCGTCCAGCACGCGTCCGATAAGGTGCTGCCGTTCGGCTCCGATGACTGGCAGCTTCATGCCCGGCTCCATCCGGGCCAGGAGGACCTGGTCATACACAAACAGCACGGCAATGCGTTCGAGGACACCCCGCTGCATGCCGCCCTGTCCGAACGCGGCATCGGCCGCGGCAGTGGCCGCGTTGTCGTGACTGGGCTGGTGACACGCGGCTGCGTCAGGGCGACTTGTCTGGGCGCGCTCGACCTCGGCTACGCGGTCACACTCGTGGCTGACGCGCACTCCAGCTACAGCAAGGACGCGGCGCGTCTGATCGAGGAGTGGAACCGCAAGCTGGGCGAAGCAGGTGCGCAGGTCATGCCTGCCTCACAAGTCATATTCTAAAGGGAGCGACTCCATAACGTCGAGTGTATCGGCGCCAGGACCACGATCTGCCGCGCAACCCGGACGTCCTGCCTGCGTACCATCAGTCAGGACAGGCGCCCGCGCGCGGCCTAACCGCGCCACGTACAGTTCCTGTCTTACACCTCCATCAGAAGGGTTAACATCGTGAAAGCCATCGTCGTTTATGAATCACACTGGGGCAACACCGCAGCGATCGCCCGTGCTATCGCAGAAGGCCTAGGCCCCTCGGCAGTGGCGCTCTCCACGGCCGAGGCCACCCGGGACATGCTGGTGGGCGCCGATCTCATCGTGGCCGGCGCTCCCCTGCTCGGCTTCAGCCTCCCCACCACATCCATGGTGAAATCGCTGGCCGCGAACCAGGCCAAAGATCCCACGCCGCCGGACACGTCGCACCCGCCCATGCGCTCCTGGCTCGAGGCGCTCCCCTCCGGCGCAGGTCGCGCGGCAGCGTTCGAGACGCGGATCTGGTGGTCGCCGGGCAGCGCGGCCAAGGCGATCCTGACCCGGCTGGCGCAGAAGGGTTACCAGCCAGCGGACAAGGCGCAGCGCTTCATCGTGCAGGGCAAGTACGGTCCCCTGCGGGACGGTGAGCTGGAGCGCGCGCGGCGCTGGGGAGCGGACCTGGCACAGGGCCAGGGCTAGACCGCACCGGCCGGCGCTCGATCGTGGATTGGCGGTCCTTTCCACATAAAAACCTGTTGACGTGCGGAGCACTCGGGCGTAAAATGGACAGCGACTCACTGGGCGGAGCAGCGCGGCTCCGCGAGATAACACGAGGAGCAATGTCATGAAGCCTCACGGTCTCCCTCGCCTGTTCAGGCTCTGCCCGAAAACCGGTCGCATCGTCGGCATCGCGCCTGCGAAACAACTCCCCTTCATCTTGCTGCCCGTCGTCGGATTCCTGGCGCTGATCTGGTGGCTGATCCGGGTCGTGCCGAAGCCCAGTCGCGCAGCCTATCCCTGCCAACGCGTCGCCGCGCCGTTGGCAGGCAGCTTCCTCGTCTGGCTCGGGGGCATCACGGGCGCAGGGCTCGCCTTCAGGCACGCGCAGGCTCGAATGCGGCAGGCGCGCTACGCCTCGGCGGGCCTGGCGCTCCTCGTCGCAGCCATCGGGATCGCCTGGGCCACGCTCAGCCTGGGCGGGCCGGCCGAGGCAGTGCCCGTCGCCTACACGCCCCACCCTGCCAACGAACCGATCGGCGAGGCCAGGGGACTGGCCCCCGGCCGGGTAGCCTGGATCCACGATCCCTCGGTCGCAGACTGGGACGGCATATCCACGTCCGCCGGCCAGCGCTGGTTCGACATGGTGGACCAGACGGTGGCAGAGGATATGCTGGAGTGGGCGCTGGCAACCTATGCCGGCACGGTCACGACAGGCGAGGCCTGGGACGCCATCTTCCGCTCCTTCAACGGCGGCGCGCCCTATCAGGCGGGCGAAAAGATCTTCATCAAGACCAACTTCACCACATCCAACGCACCAAACTGCGCAGACACGAGTTACAACTGGAATCCGCCCGGCTGCGGCGCCAAGTGGACCTCCATAGGCAACTCGCCGCAGCTCATGGTGGCGCTGCTCGATCAATTGGTGAACAGCGCCGGCGTCGCACAATCGGACATCACGATGGGCGACCCGACCGGCCTGTGGGTGAACGAGCTCTACAACCCGGTGCACGATGCATTCCCCGGCGTGAATTACCTCGACGCGCGCGGGACGCTAAACCGCGCAAAGGCCACCACCGGCTCGACGCGGCTCTACTGGAGCGCGCCCGAGGGCGAGACCGCAGGTAAGTCCCAGGACTACCTCCTTCGAGCGCTGGACGACGCGACGTACATGATCAACCTGGCCATCCTCAAGAGCCACAACCGCGCCGGCATCACGGTTGCAGCCAAAAACCATTACGGCTCCCTGATGGGCGCGTCAGATGCGATGCGAAAACCGACCACAGCCAACTTCTACGACCTGCATGTCCGGCTGCCGCTGGAGACCCAAGCTGCTCCGCCGCCCACCGGCAACCGCACCCTGATGGCGCAGTACCGGCCCCTGGTCGACATGAACGGCCATGCGGGCATGGGCGGCAAGACGATTCTCAACCTCCTGGACGCGATCTACGCCGGCAAAGGCTGGGACGGCATCCCATCCAAATGGGCCATGGCGCCGTTCAACAACGACTGGCCGCAGAGCGTGTTCCTCTCCATGGACCCCGTGGCAATCGACTCAGTGGCGTTCGACTTTCTGAGCCAGCAGTGGCCCGACCACGCGCTGGGCAACGAAGGGGTGCAGGACTACCTCCACGAGATGGCGCTGGCAGACGACCCGCCTTCGGGGACATTCTACGACCCGGAGGGAGATGGGGTCCGGATGGCGAGCCAGGGGGTCCACGAGCATTGGAACGACGCGACGCTCAAGCTCTACAGCCGCAACCTCGGCGAAGACGACGGCATCGAGCTGCTCTACAGGACCGGTGATCCCGCGGCAAATGCCGCGGTTCGCAGGACGGATCGTCCCATTGAGATCGATGGCGCTATGGACCCGATCTGGGACGCGGCGCCGGCCCACCCCATCGGGAACCTCATCGGTGGTGGGAGTGCGATCGCTGCAGGCGGCGCCACCGGTGACTATCGCGTCCTCTACGACGACACGAACCTTTACCTGCTCGTTCGCGTCACCGACGGCGACCTCGTAAACGACAGTGCGCTGTGGTCCGACGATGATTCGGTCGGGATCCTGATCGACGGCGACTACAGCCGCGGCGCGACTTACGATGGGGTGAACGACTTCGAGTTGGGCTTTCGATGGAACGACACGATCGTCCGGCAAGGCGTCAGCTCGGCAGCCATTCCGCAGGGTATCGCGTTCGAGATGACCGGCACGGATTCTGGCTACCTTCTGGAGGCGCGGCTGCCCCTCGCCGGCCTCGGGATCGTGCCGGGTTACGGCCGGCTCTATGGCCTGGACGTCTGGGTAAACGACGATGACGACGGCGCGACGCGCGATGCAAGGTGGGCCTGGTGGGCCACCGTCGAAGGTAGCCCTCAGCTGCCGAACGCCTTCGGCGCCGGCGCCCTGGAGGGACCGCAGAAGACGCAAGCGACAATCGCCCCGCAGGACGCCGGCATGCTGCTGTCCTGGACCCATTTCGCCTGGAACGATGCCTACGAGGTGCACGGCAGCACCTCCCCCTACTTCCTACCCGACGAATGGACCCGCCTGACGGTCGTCGAGGCGCCCACGAGCGAGTTTGCGGACACGTCACCCGGCGCCGAGCGCTATTATGTCATTCGCGCGCTCGAGCAAGGACTCGGCGCCGAGTCGAACCGCACCGGTTACTTCCAGTTCGACCTGACCACCCAAGGAGTCACTCATGGCTGAAATCCGATGTGAGGATTGCCCCCTGCGCAAGAAGGCTGAGGCTCAGCCCAAGTCCCTGTTCGCCCGACTGTGGCGTTGGCACACCTCCTGGTGCCCGGGCTGGAAGGCCTACCAGAATTCGCTGGCACAACGCAACACGCCTTCCTGATCACTCTGCCGGCGCAGCCGTTGTTGGCGCAGCCGTTGTTGGCGCAGCCGTTGTTGGCGCAGCCGCTGTCGGTCCAGCGGCTGCGCCGACAACCGATCTCCCCCCGGCTGATCTGAGCGCCCCGTCTCCGGTCCCCGTGCCCCTCCCTGCGCGCCCCAAAACCTTAATAAATCGCTCACATTGGCGAATTGGGTATTGACAAATGTGAAATACGGTGCTAGGATGAGCATGCACACAAGCGAATACGATATGCACAAATGTGAATTGTGATATCGTCTCCAACAAAACGCTCAGACAGGCGACACCCATGCTCCAAACTGCAGAAGCAAGACCTGGCGCATCTACAATGGATGATTTGTCCTCATCAGCCCTGACCGAAATCTACTACAAGATGCTCCTCACGCGCGCGTTCGAGGAGGCTGCCTGGCAGCAGTACGGCCTGGGCAAGGTTCACGGAACCATGCACCTCTGCATCGGGCAGGAAGGCGTGGGCATCGGCGCAATCGCGGCCCTCCGGCCGGACGACTACATCGTATCGACCCATCGCGGCCATGCCCATGCGATCGGCAAAGGGCAGGACGTGCGTGAGATGATGGCCGAGCTGTTGGGTAAGGAAAACGGCGTCTGCCACGGCCGAGGCGGCTCCATGCACATGGCTGACCTCAGCCTCGGCAGCCTCGGGGCCAACGGCGTTGTCAGCGGCGGCCTGCCCCTTTCGGTGGGCGCGGGCCTGGCCCTGAAGCTGCGGCAGGAAGACCGCGTCGTGCTCTGCTTCTTCGGCGACGGTGCGTCGAACGAAGGCAACTTCCACGAGAGCCTGAATATGGCCTCCGTGTGGAAGCTCCCGGTCGTGTTTCTGTGCGAGAACAACCAGTACGGCATGTCGATGCCGCTGCACCGCGGCATGAACGCAGCCAGCATCGCGGATCGGGCCGTTGGCTACGGGATCCCGGGCTGGCAGATCGACGGGATGGACGTGCTGGCCGTCTACGAGGCCGTGCAGGAAGCGGCTGAACATGCCCGGTCGCAGCAAGGGCCGGTGCTCATCAACGCCGTGACCTATCGCTACCTGGGACACTCCAAGAGCGACCAGCAACTCTATCGAACGAAGGAAGAGGTCGAGGAGTGGAAGCACCGGGATGCCATCCGGCGTTTCGAACAGCACCTGATCGCACAAGGCGTATTGACCCCTGCGGAGATCGAGGCCTTGCAGGCACGGGCCGAGGCGGCCATCGAGGAGGCGATCGCCTTCGGCGACGCCGGCCCCGAGCCTTCGATCGAGGGGCTCACAAACGACGTCTATTTCGTTGAACCGGACGTGGCGGCCGATCCGGGCCGGATCGCACCCGCATGGGCCCGCGCAACCTTCGGCCCCAGCGTCCCGGTCAATCCGCCGCCGGGTACGCGCGAGATCACCTATTCCGAGGCGCTGCGAGAGGCGATGGCCCAGGCCCTCGCGAACGACGCGAAGGTCTTCCTGCTGGGCGAGGACATCGGCGTCTATGGCGGCGCATTCGGTGTGACGAAGGGCCTCATCGAGGAATTCGGGCCGGATCGCGTGCGGGACACGCCCATCTCGGAGAACGCCATCATCGGCGCGGCGGTTGGGTCGGCCGTCATGGGGATGCGCCCCGTGGCCGAGATGCAGTTCATGGACTTCATCACCCTCGGCATGGAGCAGACGGTGCTGCAGGGCGCCAAAATCCGCTACATGTTCGGCGGCAAGGCAACCGTGCCCATGGTGGTGCGCCTGCCGGCAGGGTCCGGCACGGGCGCGGCCGCACAGCACTGCGAGAGCCTGGAGTCGTGGTTCCTCAATGTACCGGGCCTCAAGCTCGTCGCGCCGGCCACGCCGTACGATGCCAAGGGCATGCTTCTCGCGGCGATCGCCGAAAACAACCCGGTTCTCTTCGTCGAGAACAAGCTGCTCTACAAGTCACGCGGCCCCGTGCCGGTCGAGCCGTACGTCGTCCCGCTGGGACAGGCTGCCGTCCGACGCACCGGGTCTGCCGTCACCGTCGTAGCCACGTCGATCATGGTCACCCGTGCGCTCGCCGCGGCCGAGACGCTGGCCGCAGAGAGCATCGAACTGGAAGTTATCGATCTACGATCGCTGAAGCCGTACGACTCGGCCACGCTCATCGACTCCGTCAGGAAGACGGGGCGGCTGCTGGTGGTCCACGAAGCGCCGTTGATGGGTGGCTTCGGCGGCGAGATCGCAGCCATGATCGCAGAGAGTCCGGCGTTCGCCTATCTCGAAGCGCCGATCGTTCGTCTGGGCGGTGCGGATGTACCCATCCCCTACAACCCCAGGCTGGAGAAGGCCGCGGTGCCGCAGGTGGATGACATCGTGGCTGCCGGGCGCAAGCTGGCCAGGACCGAGATTTAGCGTCCGGACGACGCACGACCATCGTACAGAGGGGCGAGGAACGAGAACTATGCCGACAGCAGTGATCATGCCCAAGTTCGAGATGACCCAGGAGACCGGCAAGGTGGTTGCCTGGCTGAAGAACGAGGGCGATCAGGTCGAGAAGGGCGAAGCGCTCCTGGAGGTAGAGACCGACAAGGTCAACCAAGAGGTGGAAGCGCCGGCGACGGGCATCCTCGCCGGTATCTCCGCCCGGCCGGGGGAAGTCGTTCCCATTGCCACGCCGATTGCCTACATCATGAAACCCGGCGAAACACTGGAAACGGCTTCCCCTGCCGGAAAACCCGCCGTGACGCCAACCGCCACACCGGCGGTCCCGCAGGCCGACACGCATGTTGACGCGCACGCCGGCGCGCTCGCCAAGGCGACCCCGCTGGCCGCCCGGCTGGCCGAGAGCCACGGGCTGGACCTCAACACCATCACCGGAACAGGCCCGCTCGGCCGCATCTCACGCGAAGACGTGGAGGCCGCGCTGGCACGCACCGCGCAGGGCGGAGTAGCAGAGGACGCGGCAGCATGGGACGGAAAAGTGCGGGCCGTGCCCGCAGCCCGGCGCATCGCGCGCGAGCTGGGGGTCGATCTCAGGGAGGTGCGCGGGACCGGGCCAGACGGACGCATCCAGTCCGACGACGTCGTGGCCGCCGCTGAGCGCCCAGTCCCCGGTCCCCAGTCCCCAGTCCCCACTATCCCGTCGCCCCCACCCGCATTCGACGCCATCGCGGTGCGCCGCGTGGTGCCGTTGACCAACATCCGTCGCACCATCGCTGAGCGCATGACAGCCAGCGTGCGGGAAGCGCCTCAGTTCACCGTCAGCGTGGATGTAGACATGGGCCGTGCGCTCGACGTCGTCGAGGATCTCAAGGCCCGCACCGCGGAGGGACAAGCCAGGGTCACCCTGACCGCCATCATCGTCAAGGCTTGCGCCTGGGCATTGCGGCAGCACCCCGAGGCCAATGCCTCCTTCCGGGATGACGGCATCGTCGAGTGGGACGAGGTGAACGTCGGCGTGGCGACCGCCATCGAGGCCGGGCTCATCGTGCCCGTCGTGCGCGAGGCCGACGCGGCGGGGCTGCGCCGGATCGCAGAGCAGATGGCAGACCTCACGAGCCGGGCCCGCGCGGGCAAGCTGCGCCTTGAGGACCTTCAGGGCGGCACCTTCACCGTGTCGAACCTCGGTATGCTCGGCATCGACCGCTTCACCGCCATCGTCAACCCGCCCCAGGCCGCCATCCTGGCCGTGGGGCGAGTGGCCCGACGTGCCGAGGTCTTCGACGACAAGATCGAGATCCGTCCCATGGCCTCGCTGGCACTGACCGCTGACCACCGCGTCCTCGATGGCGCGGCCGCAGCCCGCTTCCTGGCAACCATTCGCAGCGCACTCGAGCATCCGGGGCTCCTGCTCGAATGAGCCGGACTCCCGCCTCGAATGAGCCGGGCTCCCGCCATGCCGGCATCGGTTCGACAAGGGGAGTGATCCCCTTCCATACCAAGATGAAAGCGTAGCGCCCATGTCCGTACCCATGCTCCAAATCGCGATGGACTACATCACCCTGCCGCCCGCGCTGGCGATGGCCGTGAAGGTCGCGCCCGAGGTGGACATCATCGAGATCGGGACGCCCCTGTGCAAGGCGGTGGGACTCGATGCAATCAGGGCAATGCGCGACCTGGTCGGACCGGACAAGCTGATCCTGGCCGACTTCAAGAGCCCCGACGTCGGCGGATTGGAGGCCAAGATGGCCTTCGACGCGGGTGCAGACATGATGACCGTGATCGGCGGCGCCGCACTCGCGACGGTCGAGTCAGCGCTGGAGGCCGCCAAGGCGGCGCACAAGGAGATGCTGATGGAACTGACTGGCGTGCGCGACATCCTCGCCCGCGCCAGGGAGTGGCGCCAGATCGGCGTCGAGCGGATGGTCTACCACCGCGGCTGGGACGAACAGACCTTCGCACGCCAATGGGTCGAGGAAGACCGCACAGTGATCCGGCAGCTCATCGACATGGGCTTCAAGATCACCGTGACCGGTGGCCTCACGAAGCAACTGCTGCCGTTCTTCCAGCCGCTGGCCGTCTCGGTCGTGATCTGCGGTCGCGGCATCCGGGAGACCCCGGACCCGCGCCAGTCGGCGCACGAATTCCGGATGGAGATGCAGCGCCTCTGGGGCAGCGGCGCAGCAACCTCCCCCGTCTATCCCGGCGGCAAGGTGGCGCTGCAAAGCGCGGCCGAGAACGCAGCTAAAGCGCTCCGCTGGGGCGTGAGCGAGATGGGCCTGATGTTGACCGTGGATGGCCGGGAATGCCCCGGCTGCGATTCGCCGCAGCGCTTCTGCTGGGGCACACGGGTCGAGGTGGTGGCGCCCGCCGGCCTCAACGCCGGCGACGTGGTCGCCCGGATCTCAGAAGAGTTCGGCCGGAGCCCGGCCGTCACCCGCGGCGCCGAGGGCAGCTTCGTGCTCGACCCCGCGCAGTTACCGGGAGGCACCCCGAACGAGGTGCTCGATCTGCTCCGGGCGGCGGGCCGTGCGATACAGCGGCTCGGGTATTCGGTCGATGTTCCAGCCGGCATCGCCGTGGCAGAGCGAATTCTGCGGGACTAGGCTGGCAGATCGCGTAATGCAAGGAGGAAGGTGAATGGCTCAGACACACGCACCGATGACCGCGTTAGGAATGGTGGAGACCCGCGGACTGGTGGCCTCCATCGAGGCAGCCGATGCGATGAGCAAGGTGGCCTACGTCCGGCTGGTCGCGCAGGAAGAGATCGGCGGCGGCTACGTCACGATCTTCGTGCGCGGCGAGGTGGGCGCAGTGCAGGCAGCAGTGGATGCCGGAGTTGCGGCAGCTAAACGGGCCGGCGAGCTCGTGACCGCCCACGTCATTGCCCGGCCGCATGCCCTCGTTGAGAAGCTGCTGCCTGGGGGCGAGACCAGGGTCGTCCGGGCGCTGGCGGACTGAAAGGGCTGCATGATGGACCTCAGAACCTACGTTCTCATAGACGCCATGCAGCCACAGTATGCCGCACTGACGGGCATCCTGCTGCAGGGCGACACCCCCGTCGAGGGCATGGCAGAGATCTTCGTGGAACTGGCGCCGGCCAGCGATGTGTACGAGGTGCTCGACGCGGCCCTCAAGACCACTGACGTGCGCCCGGGACTGCTGCGGGTCGAGCGCGAATACGGCACGCTTGAAATCCACGGGTTCCACCAGGAAGGCGTCAAGGTTGCCGGACAGCAGGCTCTCGCCCGATTCAACATGACCGAGGCGGATCGCTGGAAGCCGGAAGTCGTGTCCGTCAAGACCGTCACCGGCGTGGATCCGTGGGAGGCGCAACTGGTGAACCAGACGAGCCGCGGCGGCCTGCTGCTCAAGGGGCAAACGCTGTGCGTGATCGAGGTGGTTCCGGCCGCCTACGTCATGCTGGCCGCGAACGAAGCTGAGAAGGCCGCCGACATCACCCTCGTGCACTACCAGCCCGCAGGCAAGTTCGGCCGCCTCTACATTTCGGGCACCGAGTCGGCCGTTCGGGTGGCACGCGACGCGGCCGTCACCGCGGTCAACAGCCTGCCGGGAACGGCCGGGGGAGCGCGTAAGTGAAGACGTTCTACTCCGCCGCTGATATCGAGGCGCTGGCAAGCCAGGGAATTCGCGAGCTGGCCATCGACGACGACGTGGTTCTCACCGCGATTGCTCGCGACACGGCCGCCCAGCTCGGCCTCCGGCTGGTCAACACCGCAGAGCGGAGTGCTGTCCTGCCGGGAAGCACTCCGGCACGCCCCCCCACCGTCACGCCCGATGTCGATAAGCCCAAGGGCTGCCAGCACGGCCCCCTCGAACCATCTGCTGACACAACCACCCGGCAGAACGCCGGCCCAGCCGCAAACGGGCTCGTGGACGACCTCATCGGGGCTGTGAAGCAGCTCGCCAGACAGGGATAGGAGGCGCAAAGTGATCATTGCCAAGGTCGTTGGTTCGGCGGTCGCCTCGCTGAAGCTGGATGCCTTGCAGGCGAGCAAGCTGCTGGTGGTGCAACAGGCGGATGCCCAGGGCAATGCGATCGGCCCCGCGTTTCTGGCAGTGGACCTGGTCGGCGCGGGCGAGGACGAGTTGGTGCTGGTGAGCCAGGGCAGCTCTGCCCGGGCCGCGGTGCAGAACGATCGATCTCCCGCGGACGCGGCAATCGTGGGCATCCTGGACGCGATTCGTTATTACGGCGAGCAGTCATTCACAAAGTCTTGAGGCGCTCGAGCCGCCCATTGCAAGGAAGGTGTGAACCATGACGGAAGAATTCGATCCCGGAACGCGGGCCCTGGGGATGATCGAGACGAAGGGCCTCGTAGCCTGCATCGAGGCCGCGGACGCCATGATCAAGGCAGCTAACGTGAAGCTCATGCAGCGGCGGGCCATCGGCGGCGGCTACATGACGGTGATGGTTCGCGGCGACGTGGGCGCCGTGCGGACCGCACTCGAAGCAGGCAGCCAGGCTGCCCGTCGACTGGGCCAGGTCGTCTCAGTGCGCATGCTGCCCAGCCCTCATCTGGATCTCGAACAGATCCTGCCCAAGACACTGGAGTAACGCGTGAGCACGCCGCACGTAACGCCATCGAGCCTGCGCAGCAAGAAGCAGCGCGGGCAGAAGATCACGATGCTGACCGCCTACGATTATCCCATGGCATCGTTCATCGAACAGGCAGGCGCAGATATCGTGCTCGTGAGCGATGCGGTTGGGACCGTCGGCAACGGCCGGGGGGAAGCGGTGTCCGTCTCGGTCGACGAGATGATTTACCACACGCGCTCGGTGCGCAACGGCACGAAACGATGCATGGTCGTCACCACCATGCCCTTTGCATCGTACAACACCACCGAAGACGCGTTGCGAACCGCCTCAAGGCTGATGAAGGAGGGCGGCGCGGACGGCGTACACCTGGAAGGCACCCGCCGCGAAGCTCACCTGATCGGCGAGATCACGGCTGCGGGCATACCCGTGATGGGGCACGTCGGCGTCACCAAGCAGAAGATCATCGGCGCGGGCCGCATCAAGCTCCCCGGGCAGGATGCAGCGGGCGCCAGGACCATCATCGATGACGCGCTCGAAATGGCCCGCCAGGGCGCCTTCGCCCTGGTATTAGAGTGCCTGCCGGTTGCGCTGGGCCGGATCATCACCCGCAGCCTCGACATCCCCACCATCGGGATCGGCTCAGGGCCTGACTGCGACGGCCAGGCGCTCGTGACGCAGGACATGCTGGGATTGTTCAAAGAGATGTCGCCGCGGTTCCTCAAGGTATACGCAGACCTCGCGGCAGTCACGGTGAACGCGTTGGGGCAGTTCTGCAAGGAGGTCGAGGGCGGGGCCTTCCCCGCGCCGGAGCACACCTACGCCATCGATGATGGCGAATTGCAGAAGCTACTGGCACAACTGCGCAGTTGAGCGCAAGATGCAACGCAGGGGTGGAGGTCGATCCGCCCCACTGGATGAGAGGGAGGTGCCATTCATGGCTGAGTCACTGAAGGGAAAGACGGCTGTCATCACGGGCGTTGGCTCCGGCTTCGCGAAGGCGACTGCAGAGCTCTTCGCCACGCTGGATCAGGTCAACCTCGTCATGATCGACATCAACGAGAAGGCCCTTGAAGCCACCGCTGCTGCATGCAGGGCCGCCGGCTCGGTGGTTGTGGCCTTCGCGGGCGATGTGACGAAGGCGGCAACCTTCGAGCGCGCGCTCAAGGAGGCGCTCGATGCGTTCGGCAAGGTCGACTTCCTGATCAACTACGCGGGCGGCGCGCTGAAGGTGGCGCCCATCGAGGAGATGGACGACGAGATCAACCGCCGCATCATCGACCTGAATCTCACCAGCACCATCATGAGCTGCCGCACCTTCACGCCGCAGTTCAAGCAGCAGGGATACGGCAAGATCATCAACGTCTCCAGCGCGTGCGATCGCCGTTCATGGCCCGGGTGGTCGGTCTACTCGGCCGCCAAGGCCGGCGTGAACGCATTCACAAAATGCCTCTACACGGAACTGCGGCCGCACGGCATCGCGGTCACCCTTCTCGTGCCGGGAGGCTCCAACACTGGCTTCCAGGGAGCAGCGGCAGGCGTCAACAAGTTCGAGTGGGACGAAGAACTGGCCGTGCGCCCCGAGCACTTCGCCGACATGGTCTACCAGACCTGTGCATTGACCAGGGGTGGATGCGTGTCGGAGATGCTGGTCTACGGGCTGGCGCAGGACGTCAGCGGATTCTGACGGGCAGGAAGGGGTGGGAACGATGGGCACAGCTACTCAAGCTCCTAAGTCTGAAACAGGCCACGAGGTGCGCTCCCTGATCAAGCGAATCACCGGCTGGCGCGAGTTCAATGTAGTGCTGGCAGTGATCGCTCTTTCGGCGATCCTCGCCGTCAGTTCAGACGCGTTCCTCACCACGGCCAATCTGTTCAGTGTGATGCGCTCTTTCTCACTTACGGCGATCATGGCCGTAGGCATGACGATGGTCATCCTCACTGGAGGTATCGACCTGTCTGTAGGCTCGATCATGGGGCTGGCAGGATTGCTCACCGCGATGATGATCAAGAACGGCTTGCCGGTCAACATCGCTGTGCTGGGTGGGCTGCTGGTGGGAGGCGCTTTGGGACTTGCCAATGGTCTGATGATCACCAAGCTCCGGCTCCCGCCTTTCATCGCCACCCTGGGCATGCTGAGCATGGGGCGCGGCACGATGTACTGGATCACCCACGGCTGGCCGGTCACTCTCTCGGTTGAACATCCGTTCCTGGCCCTGGGCCAGGGCTATGTCGGCCCCGTTCCTGTTCCCGTCATCGTGATGCTGGTCATCATGGGGATAGCCTCCATCTTTCTGTCACGTACCTCCACCGGCCGCTATATCTATGCCGTGGGCAGCAACGAACAAGCGTCCCGGTTCAGCGGCATCCGCGTCGACGGCATCAAGATCCTGGTGTACACCATTTCCGGCCTCTGCTGCGCCGTTTCCGGTCTGATCCTATTGGCCCGTATGGTCTCCGCCCAACCGATGGCCGGCTTGGGCTATGAGCTGCCCGTGATTGCTGCGGCTGCCATCGGCGGCACAAGCCTGTCAGGCGGTGAAGGCACCATCCTGGGAACCCTCATGGGCGCTGCGCTGATGGGAATCCTGCAGAATGGCATGGTGCTTGTCGGCGTGGATTCCTATGCGCAACAGGCCATCACAGGGGCCGTCATCGTCCTTGCTGTGACGCTCGACCAGTGGCGCAAACGACGGTCCAGCGTCTCCTGACCGGCCATTTCCTTATCCGCGGGAAATGATCGGCGAGTCAATAATATGGAAAGGGGGAGAAAAAGCGGGGAAATGCACGGTTGACTCGAGCACGTCTTGCCGTGTCGCCCAATGGCATTCACTGTGCTCCTTGCTGGCCGCACTGATCGTTTACGTTCATGGAGATCGGCCCTCGGGGACCGAACAGGATTAAAAGGAGTCCGAGTCATGAGATCCCATCCGAACAAGCAGCTTGCGTTCATCTCTGTTGTGCTGCTTATGGCCCTGGTGCTCAGCGCCTGTGGCCAGAAGGCCGCCACTCCCGCCCCGCAGGCCGCGGAGGCCCCAGCAGCAGCCGCCGAACCTGCTGCCGCAACGGAAGCCAAGCCCGCAGGCGGGAAACTGGTCTTCGGCGTGGTGCCAAAGATCACCCATCCCTTCTACGATGAGGTCCTGGCCGGCCTGGAGGAGAAGACCGGCGAGCTCGACGGGGTCGAGTACCAGTGGATCGCACCGCCCACCGGCAACCCCGCCGAGCAGGTCCAGATCCTGGAGGACCTGATCAACAAGGGCGTCAACGGCATCGCCATCGCCCCGCTGGAGGCCGCCTCGGTCGAGCCTGTGATCGCACAGGCCACCGCCGCCGGCATCCCCGTGGTCACCTTCGACTCCGACGCACCCAACTCAAAGCGCACGGCCTACTACGGCACCGACAACCGTGCCGCAGGCGGCCAGCAGGCCGAGGTGATGGCCGAAGCGCTGGGCGGCAAGGGAAAGGTCGCCATCGTCACCGGCTCGCTCGTCATGGCCAACCTGAACGAGCGCATCGAGGGCGTGAAGGCCGTCATGGCCGAGAAGTATCCTGACATCGAGCTCGTGGACACCATCGCCACTGACGACGACTTCGCCAAGGGCCTGGATGTCTGCGAGGCCATGCTGCGCGCCTATCCCGATCTCGACGGCGTGATCAACGTGAGCATGACCGGCTCGGTCGCCATGCCGAAGGTCCTCGCGGATCCGGCGTTCGCTGACCGCGGCGACCTGGTCGTGGTCGGATTCGACGACTTCGAGGATACCCTCAAGGGCATCCGCGATGGCTACATCATGGCAACGATGGTTCAGCGCCCCAAGCAGATGGGCATCTACGTCATCGAAGGCCTGCACGCCCTCAGCACCGGCGGCAAGGCCGAGGGCATCGACACCGGCATCACCGTCGTGACCCTTGACAACATCGACACCTACAAGGGCGGCGCACCGGTGGCCGCCCCGGTCGGTGACCTGGTCTTCGGCGTGGTGCCCAAGATCACCCATCCCTTCTACGATGAGGTCCTGGCCGGCCTGGAGGAGAAGACGGCCGAGTTCGACGGCGTCAAGTACCAGTGGATCGCACCGCCCACCGGCAACCCCGCCGAGCAGGTCCAGATCCTGGAGGACCTGATCAACAAGGGCGTCAACGGCATCGCCATCGCCCCGCTGGAGGCCGCCTCGGTCGAGCCCGTGATCGCACAGGCCACCGCCGCCGGCATCCCCGTGGTCACCTTCGACTCCGACGCACCCAACTCAAAGCGCACGGCCTACTACGGCACCGACAACCGTGCCGCAGGCGGCCAGCAGGCCGAGGTGATGGCCGAAGCGCTGGGCGGCAAGGGAAAGGTCGCCATCGTCACCGGCTCGCTCGTCATGGCCAACCTGAACGAGCGCATCGAGGGCGTGAAGGCCGTCATGGCCGAGAAGTATCCTGACATCGAGCTCGTGGACACCATCGCCACTGACGACGACTTCGCCAAGGGCCTGGATGTCTGCGAGGCCATGCTGCGCGCCTATCCCGATCTCGACGGCGTGATCAACGTGAGCATGACCGGCTCGGTCGCCATGCCGAAGGTCCTCGCGGATCCGGCGTTCGCTGACCGCGGCGACCTGGTCGTGGTCGGATTCGACGACTTCGAGGATACCCTCAAGGGCATCCGCGATGGCTACATCATGGCAACGATGGTTCAGCGCCCCAAGCAGATGGGCATCTACGTCATCGAAGGCCTGCACGCCCTCAGCACCGGCGGCAAGGCCGAGGGCATCGACACCGGCATCACCGTCGTGACCCTTGACAACATCGACACCTACAAGGGCGGCGCACCGGTGGCCGCCCCGGTCGGTGACCTGGTCTTCGGCGTGGTGCCCAAGATCACCCATCCCTTCTACGATGAGGTCCTGGCCGGCCTGGAGGAGAAGACGGCCGAGTTCGACGGCGTCAAGTACCAGTGGATCGCACCGCCCACCGGCAACCCCGCCGAGCAGGTCCAGATCCTGGAGGACCTGATCAACAAGGGCGTCAACGGCATCGCCATCGCCCCGCTGGAGGCCGCCTCGGTCGAGCCCGTGATCGCACAGGCCACCGCCGCCGGCATCCCCGTGGTCACCTTCGACTCCGACGCACCCAACTCAAAGCGCACGGCCTACTACGGCACCGACAACCGTGCCGCAGGCGGCCAGCAGGCCGAGGTGATGGCCGAAGCGCTGGGCGGCAAGGGTAAGGTCGCCATCGTCACCGGCTCGCTCGTCATGGCCAACCTCAACGAGCGCATCGAGGGCGTCAAGGCCGTCATGGCCGAGAAGTATCCCGACATCGAGCTCGTGGACACCATCGCCACCGACGACGACTTCGCCAAGGGCCTCGACGTCTGCGAGGCCATGCTGCGCGCCTATCCCGACCTCGACGGCGTGATCAACGTGAGCATGACCGGCTCGGTCGCCATGCCGAAGGTCCTCGCAGACCCGGCCTTCAAGGATCGTGACGACCTGGTCGTCGTCGGCTTCGATGACTTCGAGGATACCCTCAAGGGCATCCGTGACGGTTACATCCTGGCAACGCTGGTTCAGCGCCCCAAGCAGATGGGCATCTACGTCATCGAAGGCCTGTACAACCTGAATGCCGGCGGCAAGGCCGCGAGCATCGACACCGGCATCACCGTCGTGACACTCGACAACGTCGACACCTATAAGTAGGCGAATCAGGACTTGCGGGCTGTCCGAGAAGCCGGTCATGCAGGCTCTTCGGACAGCCCGCCCCAGGCAGCGGGTGGTGAACCATGACTCAGCCCTTGTTGGAAATGCGTGACATATGTAAGGGGTTCCCGGGGGTCCAGGCCCTCGACCATGCCAGCCTCACCGTCATGCCTGGCGAGGTGATGGCCCTGGTGGGCGAAAATGGAGCGGGCAAAAGCACTCTGATGAAGATCCTGTCGGGGATTTACGCTCCAGATTCCGGCACCATCCTCATGAATGGCCAGGAAGTGCAACCGCGGGATCCTATCTACGCCCGTGACCAGCTGAAGGTCAGCATCATCTACCAGGAATTCAACCTGGCGATGAACCTCTCGGTCGCAGAGAACATCTTCCTGGGTCGCATTCCCACCCGTAACGGGTTCATCCAGTACGATCAGCTCCACCGCCAGGCAGAGGAGTTCCTGACCATGCTGGGAACGGACCTCGATCCGCGCGTGCCCGTCACGCGTCTCAGTGTCGCGCAGCAACAGATGGTCGAGATCGCCAAGGCCATCTCGTACCAGTCTTCGCTTCTCATCATGGACGAACCGACGGCTGCCCTTACCCGGCGCGAGACAGATGCACTCTTCAAGGTGACCTGCGGGCTGCGAAACAAGGGCGTAGGCGTCATATTCATCACACATCGTCTGGACGAAATATTCGAGATCGCAGACCGGGTCACGATCATGCGCGACGGCAAGACCGTCTGCTCGCAGCCGATCGCTGAGTTGGATCGCGGCAAGGTGGTGCGCCTCATGGTAGGCCGCGACCTGAGCGAGATCTTCGCAGTGAAAGATCACCTGGTAGGCAAACCCCTGCTCCAGGTGGAGCAGCTATCAGTTCCAAATCTCCTGTACGACATCTCATTTGACCTGTCCGAGGGAGAGATCGTCGGGCTCTTTGGGCTGCTAGGCTCCGGACGCACCGAGCTCGCGCGTGCGCTATTCGGTATCGGGCCCCTCTCCCAGGGACGCGTCAAGATCGATGGTCGGCCAGCGGTCGTCCATACGCCGGCCGAGGCCACCAAGGTCGGTCTGGCTTACGTGCCCGAGGATCGTAAACAGCACGGGTTGATCCTGCCCATGTCGGTGCGTGAGAACACAACACTGACCGTACTGCAGTCGCTGACCCGCTTCACTATGGTCCGGCCGGCGCTCGAGCGACAGATGACCGATCGATTCATCGGGGAACTGAACATCCGCACACCCGGCCGGGAGCAGGCAGTCAACAACCTCAGCGGCGGCAACCAGCAGAAAGTAGTCCTGGCCAAGTGGCTGGCCAGCCACCCGAAGGTCTTGATCCTGGATGAGCCCACCAGAGGCATTGACGTGGGCGCAAAAGCTGAGGTTCATTCCATCATGGCAGCCCTGGCAAAGCAGGGGGTCGGCATCCTGATGATCTCCTCTGAGCTGCCGGAGGTCCTGCACATGAGCGACCGAATCCTCGTCATGCATGAGGGCCGGCTAACCGGGGCATTTTCACGTGAAGAGGCAACCGAGGAGCTGATCATGCTGGCAGCGACCGGCTCTGAGCTTCCGGAGGGCGTAGGACTGGCCGCAGGAGGCTGCCAGTACTATGACCGGGCTGCCTCGCAATAAGATGCTGGGAACGTCCAGGATCCACATCTCACCACAACCATACCAGATCCCATCCAGACTAACCATCAATGAGGAGGAATCGCAAGATGGGTAAGAAACTGTTCTCTGTCCTGACGGTGCTGCTGATCATCAGCTTTGCACTGTCCGCCTGCAGCACCCCAGCGGCCCCCGCTCCGGCGCCGGCAGCAGTCGAACCCGCGGCGCCCGCCGCCGCACCGACGGAAGCGCCAGTCGCTCCGACAGCCGCTCCCGCGGCGCCAGCCGGGCCCGCCGAGTACACGCCGGCCACCGACGCACCGAAGAAGATCGCCTTCTTCGTGTCTGACCTGAGCAACGTGTTCCACCAGGGCCAGTTCACCGCTGCCAAGAAGTACGCCATGGAGAAGTATGGCGCCGAGGTGTTCGCCTTCGACGGTAAGTCCGACTCCGCCACGATGACGGCCAACGTCGACCAGGTCCTGGCGCAGGGCATGGACGCCGCCACCCTCCACATCTGGGACTACGAAACCGTCAAGCCAGCCGTCCAGGAAGCGCTCGAGAAGGGCATCGTCATGACCTCCTTCTTCAGCCCCCTGGGCGACAGCGGCCTTCCCACCGCCCGCTCCGATGAGGCCGGCATCTCCTTCGCCATGGGCGTCGAGATGGCCACCCAGTGGAAGGCTGCCCATCCCGATAAACCCATCGTCATGGTCGAGCTCGGCTGGCCCAACCACGTCGAGGTCAAGTCCGGCCGTACCGACCCCTGGGTCAAGGGCGTCCTCTCCGTCGACCCGACCGCCACCGACCTGGGCTGCCTCGATGCCGATAAGGGCCAGGACGCCGCCAAGCAGATCATCACTGACCTCATGACCACTCGTCCCGAGGTCAACCTGATCTACTCCGAGGCCTCCAACCTCACCGTCGGCACCATGGCCGGCCTCATCCAGGCGGGCCGCGGTAAGTTCGACAACGGCAAGCCCCTCACCGAAATCGTTGCCTCCGTCGACTTCGACGAGGTCGAGTACAAGCTGCTCTACGATCCCAACAGCTCCCTCAAGCTCTCCATGGGCCTCCCGCCCATCGAGACCGGCCAGGGCCGCATCGATTTGATCATGGACGTCGCTTCCGGCAAGACCCCCATGACCTCGCAGCCCGCCCAGGAGTTCTTCTACAAGGCCTACAACGTCTCCTTCTGGACGATGCCGCAGGCCGACGCTGCAACCTGGCTCAACAACCAGTTCGGCACCAGCCTTCCTGCGCCCGCGCCGGCCGCAACAGCATCAGAGTACACGCCGGCCACCGACGCACCGAAGAAGATCGCCTTCTTCGTGTCTGACCTGAGCAACGTGTTCCACCAGGGCCAGTTCACCGCTGCCAAGAAGTACGCCATGGAGAAGTATGGCGCCGAGGTGTTCGCCTTCGACGGTAAGTCCGACTCCGCCACGATGACGGCCAACGTCGACCAGGTCCTGGCGCAGGGCATGGACGCCGCCACCCTCCACATCTGGGACTACGAAACCGTCAAGCCAGCCGTCCAGGAAGCGCTCGAGAAGGGCATCGTCATGACCTCCTTCTTCAGCCCCCTGGGCGACAGCGGCCTTCCCACCGCCCGCTCCGATGAGGCCGGCATCTCCTTCGCCATGGGCGTCGAGATGGCCACCCAGTGGAAGGCTGCCCATCCCGATAAACCCATCGTCATGGTCGAGCTCGGCTGGCCCAACCACGTCGAGGTCAAGTCCGGCCGTACCGACCCCTGGGTCAAGGGCGTCCTCTCCGTCGACCCGACTGCCACCGACCTGGGCTGCCTCGATGCCGATAAGGGCCAGGACGCCGCCAAGCAGATCATCACTGACCTCATGACCACGCACCCCGAGGTCAACCTGATCTACTCCGAGGCCTCCAACCTCACCGTCGGCACCATGGCCGGCCTCGTCCAGGCAGGCCGCGGTAAGTTCGACAACGGCAAACCCCTGACCGAGATCGTCGCCTCCGTCGACTTCGACGAGGTCGAGTACAAGCTGCTCTACGATCCCAACAGCTCGCTCAAGCTCTCCATGGGCCTCCCGCCCATCGAGACCGGCCAGGGCCGCATCGACCTCATCATGGATGTCGCGGCCGGCAAGACCCCGATGACGTCGCAGCCCGCCCAGGAGTTCTTCTACAAGGCCTACAACGTCTCCTTCTGGACGATGCCGCAGGCCGACGCCGCCGTCTGGCTCAATAACCAGTTCGGCACTAACATCAAGTAATCCGAGAAACGCAGCAACGCTGCGCATGTGACAAGGCTGGCAGCCGGGTCGAAGCCCGGCTGCCAGCACCACCAGGGGGCAGATCATGGCGGAAGTCACCGAGAACGTGCTGGAGATCAGGGACCTCGTCAAGGATTTTCCCGGCGTGCGCGCGGTCAACAACGTCAGTTTCGACATCAAGCGCAACACCGTGCACTGCCTGGTCGGGGAGAACGGCGCGGGCAAATCGACCCTGATCAAGATCCTTACCGGCGCGTACATGCGCACCAGTGGCAAGATCCTGCTCAATGGCGAGGAATACAACCCGCGCAGCCCTCGGGACGCGAAGCAGTCTGGCATCAGCACCCTGTTCCAGGAACTCAACGTCGTCGATCAGCTCACCGTCGAGGAGAATCTCACGCTTGGAATGGAGGACGCCCGGTTCGGATTCCTGCGCAAGACGGACAGGATCAACCATATCATCAGCGTGATGAACAGCCTGGAGCCGTCCATTAAGCCCGGGCAGTTGGTCTCCACGCTGAGCGTGGCCAAGAAACAGATCGTTGAGATCGCCAAGGCAGTGGCAGCCGAGTGCGACGTGATCATCATGGACGAGCCGACCGCTGCCCTCTCCGAGAGCGAGATTGCGAGGCTGTTTGCCATCGTCAGGGGACTTCGGGAAAAGAACGTCACGGTGATCTACATCTCCCACCGGCTCGACGAGATTTTCGAGCTTGGAGACTACGTGACCGTCATGCGCGACGGCAAGCACATCGGCACGAAGCCCGTTGCTGAGGTCGGTGACCGGTCTGAGCTCATCAGGATGATGATCGGCAAGACGGTGTTCGAGCAGTACACGCCCCGGGAGACCGAGTGCACCGATACCATCCTCGAGGTCAGGCATCTCACCAACGACAAGCTCAACGACATCTCCTTCGAGGTCCACGCGGGCGAGATTGCCGGCTTCTATGGCCTCGTCGGCGCGGGCAAGACCGAGCTGGCGCGGGCCATCTACGGCGTCGATGCCTACGAAGGCGAGATCCACTTCAAGGGCAAGGAGCTCCAGCGCGCGCCAGACAAGGCCATTGCGGCGGGCATCGCCCTGGTGCCCGAGGAGCGCCGATCGCAGGGCCTGTTCACCATTCTAACCATTCGCGGCAACGTGCCGGTCATGAATATGGGCAAGATATCCCGCAACGGATTCATCAGCGCGGCGCAGGAACAGCGGGTCACGCTCGATTACATCGACAAGCTGAGGATCGCCACGGATAGCACCGAAAAGGAGGCCGCCAAGCTCTCCGGCGGCAACCAGCAGAAGGTGGTTCTCTCCAAGTGCCTGTTCGCGGACGCCGACCTGCTCATGCTGGACGAGCCGACGCGCGGCATTGACGTGGGCGCGAAGAGCGAGATCTACAGCCTCATTCGCCAGCTTTCGAGGGAGGGGAAGTCCATCATGGTCTTCTCATCGGAGCTGCCCGAGATCATGAACCTGTGCGACAGCATTTATCTCCTGTACGACGGGAGCTTGAAGGCCACGCTGCGGAACAGCTGCGATGCTGACAGCGAGAGCATCATCCACATCGTCACGGGTGGAGAGTAGCCATGGAAACGAAACCGGCACGCAGGCTGTCCTTCGTCAGCAGGCTGAGCAACGAGTCGTTCATTACCTTCTTCATGGTGGGTGTGCTCCTTGTCGTATTCGCCATCGCGTCTGCAGTCGTCCCGAACTTCTTTCAGCCAAAGAATGTCCTGAACCTCATCACGAACAACTGGTACACCATCATCCTCGGCATTGGGGTCACCTTCCTGCTGGTGTCCGGCAACTTCGACATGTCCGTGGGCGGCGTCATCGCACTGACCGGCGTGCTTTCAGTCTATTTTTGTCAGGCGTCCAACGTCTCCCAAAACGCGCTGGCCAACGGGCTCGGACTGCCCTACGGCGTCGCGGTCGTCCTGGCTCTTCTGTGCGCGATGGGCGTCGGCGCGGTCAACGCGTTCTTCGTCGCGCGGCTCAAGGTGCCAAGCATCATCGTCACCCTGGCCACGATGATGTTGGCACGCGGCATCGCCCAGGTCGTGACGCAGGGGGCGCAGCGAAACACGAGCCTGCCCGACGCATTCGGCGTGATCGGCAGTTGGAGCATCCCGGGCACCAACATCAGGTTCTCGGTGATGGTCATGATTGTCCTGATCATCATGGCATTCATCTTCGAGAAGAAAACGGTGGCCGGCCGGCGCACCTACCTGATCGGCGCCAATTCCGAGGCGGCGCGGCTCTCAGGGGTGAACGTCACGCGCCACCTCGCGGCCCTCTTCATCCTCAGCTCGCTCCTCGCCGGCATCACGGGCATCCTCATGGCGTCCGAATTCAAGGCAGGAATGTCGAACCGGGCCATGGGATACGAGTTCGATGCGCTCGTCATCACCCTCCTGGGCGGCGTCAGCATCGCCGGCGGATTCGGCTCGGTGTTGGGCATGTTTGTCGGCGCCATCATCCTGTCCGTGGTGACGTCGGCCGCGACCGGGCTTCTGCTGTCACCGGACTGGCAGTTCACCCTAAAGGGCCTCGTCACCTTCATCGCCATCCTCGCGCAGCGCTATGCGCTCGACAAGCGCAAGGGTTGATGCAGCACGATAAGACGGAAACAGAGGAGAATCCGACGTGAATACCACGCAGAAGGCAGCGCTAAGAGTACAACAGGATCGATCGGACGCAATTCGGTCGTTCGTCAAAAAGGTCTACATCTACGTCGTCCTCCTCGTGATCGTTGCCATCTTCAGCATGGTCAAGTTTGAGGAAGTGGGGCTGTTCGGCCGCGGCGCGTTCCTGAGCTCCACCAGCATCATCAACCTTCTGCGCAGCGCGGTGCCCGTCCTGACGGTGAGCGGCGCGTTCACGCTCCTGATGATCTCCGGCTACATTGACCTGTCCGTCGGCAGTGCCATGAGCCTGAGTGCGGTGGTGTTCGCACTCATGATCCTGAACGGATTCAGCTTTCTGCCCGCGTTCGCGCTCACGCTGGTTCTCGGCGTAGTGATGGGAACCATCAACGGTGCGCTCGTCATGAAGCTTCGCATCACGCCGGTCATCGCGACCCTCGTGACGCTCAACGTCTTCAAGGGCGCAGCCCTGCTGGTTGTTCCCGACGGCACCTCCGCCATCAAGAGCACCGCGGCGCAGAAGATGCCCGCGTTCATCAATCATTATGCGCGCCAGGATGTCCTCCTTGGTCTCCCATGGGCCTTCTACGTAGCGATCGGCATCATCATCGTCCTGGCAGTCGTGCAGCGCAAGACCATCCTTGGCAAGTACGCGGCCGCGATCGGTGGCAACCCAACCGCGGCCCAACTCTCCGGCATCAGTGCAGTGAAGTACGTCTGGATCCTCTACATCATCGTGGGATTCTTTGCCGCAGCCGCGGGGGTGGCGCGTGCAAGCTACATGTCACTGGGTGACCCGTTGTCGGGCGATGGCATGGAACTCAACTGCCTCATCGCGGTGCTGCTGGGCGGCACGGCCTTCTCGGGCGGCGAAGGATCGGTCCTCAAGACCGCGGTCGGCGCCCTGATCATCATTTGCGTGACGACCGGTCTGATGACCGTCATTCCCTCGTACTGGCAGAACGTTGCCAAGGGGGGCGTCATGCTGTTTGCAGTTGTCCTGAACCATCTGCTCGTGCGCACCAAGGCGTAGACCACCCGCTGCAGATAGGAGCCCGCGATGCTGTCCGTGACCGAGTTTCCCCAACCCGTAACAACAGCCACCGGTGTGGCAGCGGACGAAAGGTTCGGACGGCGCTGGGTTGGCCTGTACGAGAAGGCGCTGCCGGCCGAGTGGTCGTGGGATCGCCGGCTCGCTGCGACGGCTGAGGCTGGTTACCAATACGCCGAGATCTCCATCGATGAATCCGACGAACGCCTGGCGAGGCTGGAGTGGACGGCGCAGGAGCGGGCGGCGTTTCGCAAGGCGATCGCGGCCTCAGGCGTGCCGGTGCTCACCATGTGCCTCAGCGGCCAACGCCGCTATCCGCTTGGCAGCAAGGACGAGGCCATCCGCGGGCGAGCATTCGACATGCTCCGCAAAGCCATCGAGTTCGCGCTCGATGTCGGGGTCCGCATCATCCAGGTGGCGGGATACGACGTCTATTTCGAGCCAAGCGACGCAACAACCATGGCGCGCTACCATGAGGGACTGTGCCGCGCGGCCGGGTGGGCCAGCATCGCGGGCGTCATGCTCGCGCTGGAGAACGTCGACGTCCCGGCCAGCGCATCGCTCCTCGACGCCCTGGCCACCGTGCGCCACGTCGATTCGCCGTGGTTCCAGCTATACCCCGACCCGGCCAACGTTGCCGCTGCGGGTTACGACCCCCTGACCCAACTGCCCGCGTGCAGGGAGCACATCGTGGCGGTGCACATCAAGGACTCGCTGCCGGGCGTGGTACGCGGGGTGCCGTTCCGCGCCGGCATCGTGCCATTTGAGCCGGTGTTCCGCACGTTGGCGCGCTGCGCCTACCGCGGGCCGCTCACCGTCGAAATGTGGGCTACGATGGACCAAACCGGGAGACCGTACGAATCTGTCGTCGCCGCCCGTAAACTCATCGCAGAGCTGCTCGAAGCCAGCAGCTCAGGACAGGATGAACCATGCTAGAAGAACTGCGTTACCAGGTCTGGAAATACAACCTCGAGCTGCCGAAGTATGGTCTGGTCAAGATGACCAGCGGCAACATCTCCGGGCGAGACCGGGCCACCGGGCTGGTGGTGATCAAGCCCAGCGGATACAGCTACGAGGAGATGAAGCCGGAGGACATGGTGGTCGTCGATCTCGAAGGACGGATGATCGAAGGTCACCTGCAGCCGTCGGTCGACACGGAGACACACCTCTACGTCTACGCGCATCGTCCGGACGTCTGGGGGATCGGGCACACGCACTCCGCCTATGCCACCAGCTTCGCGGTGCTCGGCAGGCCGATCCCGGCCTGCATGACCGCATGCGCCATGCTGGGCGGCGAGATTCCGGTAGGCGGCTTCGCGGCCATCGGCGGCGCTGAGATCGGCGCTGAGATCGTGCGCGCGATCGGTGACAAGCGCGCGGTCCTGATGCAAAACCACGGCGTGTTCACCATCGGTGACTCGCCCAGGCAGGCCGCCAAGATGGCTGTGGAGGTCGAGGAGATCGCGCGCACCGTTCACTTGGCGTCACTGCTCGGCGAACCGATCCTGCTCACGCAGGAGCAACTCGCTCTCACGGGTGACCTCTACCGTAACATCTATGGCCAGCGCTAGCCGGGAGCACGCATGAGCGCCAACCTGACCGCCGAGCTGACATCGAAGGAACGAGTCCTTCGCGCGCTCGGGCGGCAGGTTCCGGACCGGGTCCCGCACTTCGAGTGGCTGGTGGATCGCCGGGTGCGCGACGCGCTCCTGCCGGGCTGTGCCGATCACAACAACTTCGCGGTGCGCATGGGGCACGATGCAGTGCTGGTCGACCCCATCTTCAGGAAGTCGCCGCTGCCCGAGGGCCGCTACCTCAGCGAGTGGGGCTACATCGGGCAGGTGACCCAGGAGGAGCACGGCATCGAGGTCGCATCGCCCATCGCGACGATGGCCGACTTCGAGCGCTACTTGCCGCCCGATCCGTGCGAAGCGCCGCGTTACACCGCAATCGAGCAGGCGCTCGCGGCCTACGGCGAGACACATGCGGTTATCGTGCACCTGAACGACGTCTTCTCCCTGCCCCGCTACCTGATGGGGATGGAGAACCTTCTGATGGCCATCGTGGCCGAGCCGCAGCTGGTGACTGCCCTGGTCGACCTCTCGGTCGATCTCAACCTGAAGATGGCGCGCGAGATTGTGGCACGCGGCGCGGATTTCGTCTACACCGGCGACGACATCGCCAGCAACACCGGCACGTTCATGTCGCCCAGGCACTTCCGCACCCTCTTCTACCCCGGCTTCTGCCGGGTGATGCGCGGGTACAAGGAGCTGGGACTCCACGTCATCAAGCACACCGACGGCAACCTGTGGTCGATACTCGACATGCTCGTCGATTCCGGGATCGACTGCCTGGACCCGATCGATCCGCAGGCCGGCATGGACCTTTCGGCGGTCAAGGAAAGGATCGCCGGCCGCATCGCGATCAAGGGCAACGTCGACTGCGCGCATCTGATGACCTTCGGGACGCCCGACGAGACCGCCGAGGCAACCCGCCTGGCCTTGCGGGCGGGCATGCCCGGGGGCGGCTACATCTGCTCATCGAGCAACAGCATTCATTCAGGGGTGAAGCCCGAGAACTACCTGGCCCTGATGCACACGGTGCGCGCTGAGGGCGTATACTGAGCGGCGCCGGATCCGCCGGCGGCCAGGCTGCTACTGAGGTAACACGATGGACAAGCTCGCCGCGATCGATCTCGGCTCGACGACCTTGAAGGCGGTCATCTACGACCTTCACGGCAACGTGGTGGCGAGCGCGTCGCGGCCGACCGAGAAGGTGCATCCTCACGCAGATCACCCCGAGTGGACCGTCTGGATGCCGGATCAGATCTGGGGCGGCAGCGCTGCGGCGATGAAGGAGGCCGTGTCAGAGATCGACGACCCGCGCAGCATCAGGGGCGTGGCCGTCACCGGCATGGGCATGGACGGTGTTCCTGTCGACGAAGGGGGCAACTGGCTCTACCCCTTCATCAGCTGGCATTGCCCGCGAACCCAGCCACAGTACGACTGGTGGGTCGATAACATCGGTGCGCAGCGGACCTTCGCGATCGGAGGCAGCACGCTCTGGCGTTTCTCGACCGCCCTCCGCCTGCTCTGGATGGCCGAACACGAGCCGGAGATCCTCAAGCGCACCGCCAAGTGGCTGCTGATCGAAGACTATGTCAACATGATGCTGTGCGGCAGGATGGCCACAGATTACACCATGGCATCGTGCACGCTCCTGTTCGACCAGAGACGCCTCTCCTGGTCGGACGAATTGATCGCCGCGGCGGGCATCGAGCGGAGGCTGCTCCCTGACGCCCATCCGAGCGGCGCCCTACTTGGCGAAGTGACGCCGGCTGCCGCGGCAGCGACGGGCCTGGCCCCCGGCACGCCCGTAGTGTTGGGCGGACACGACTACCTGTGCGGTGCGCTGCCGGCCGGGGCGAGCCGGCCCGGCGTCGTGCTCGACGTCAGTGGCACATGGGAGATCGTCCTGGCTGCGACGCGCGCGCCGGTGCTGACTGAAACCGCGCAGCGCACCGGCGTCACGGTCGAGGCGCACGTAGCCAGGGACCTGTACGCCATCTGGGGCGGCGCCGTTTCGTCGGACATGCTGGAATGGTACCGCCGGGAGTACGGTTTCGAGGCCGGCCAGGCCGCGCGACAGCATGGCGGCGTGGATTGGGACTACCTGATGGCCGCCGCTGCGGCCGCGCCCGTCGGGGCGCACGGCGTCATGTTCCTGCCGCACATGTCGGGCGCGGGGTGCCCGACCGGCGACCCGCTCTCGCTCGGCGCATTCGTCGGGCTCAGTGGCTTCGCAACCCGCGGCGACCTGCTGCGAGCGGTCGTCGAAGGGCTGGACTACCAGTTCGTCGACATGCTCACCGCGCTGCGGGACGATCTGAGTATCCCATTCGACCGGCTGGTCGTCGTCGGCGGCGCCGTGAAAAATAAGTTCTGGATGCAGAATAAGGCCGACATCGTCGGCGCCATCTGCGGTAAAGGCGTCGAGGCGCCGGAGATCGACGAGGCCACGCCGCTGGGCGCAGCCATGCTGGCAGGCATCGGCGTAGGGCTCTACCGTGACCACGAGGACGCGTATCAGCACGTGCACAGGCCGGGCGCCCGCTACGAGGCCGATGGCGCCGCGGCGCGGCGGTACGCGGAACTGTACCCTATCTACAAGCAGCTCTACGGTGCGCTGAGAGGGGTCAATCACCAATTGTCCCGGCAGTTCCGGGCCTGACAGACGAACGGAGGAATGATGGCATCGTACCTGATGGGCATCGACAACGGCCTGACCGTCTCTAAGGCGGCCATCTTCGACCTTGCAGGCCGCGAGATCGCCGTGCAGGGTCACAAGGTGGAGTTGAGCTATCCCCGCGCCGCATGGGTCGAGCGGGACAGCGAGATCGTCTGGCAGACCACCGCACAGGCCATCAGGGGCGCCATCGAACGATCCGGCATCGACCCGCGCGACATCGTCGGGGTGGGCAACGCCGCGCATGGAAACGGCCTCTACCTGGTCGACAAGGCCGGGCAGCCGCTGGGGCCGTCCGTGACGTCGATGGATAACCGGGCGAACGACATCATCGAGGAGTGGGGCCGACCGCGCACGGGCGGCGCAGCCAGCGTTCAAGATGTCGGCTTCCCCATCGTCATGATTAACATCTATGCGGCGCAGCCCGCCGCGCTGCTGACGTGGTTCAAGCGGCATCGGCCGGAGATCTGGCGCCGAATCGGCCACGCCTTCACCTGCAAGGATTACATCAAGTTCCGGCTGACCGGCACGGCCACGACCGACTATTCCGATGCCAGCGGCACCAGCCTGTTCGACAACCGCAACCGCCGCTACTCGACCGATATGCTCGCTCTCTACGGCATCAGCGACATCCTGCCTGCGCTGCCGCCGCCGGTCGAGAGCCACGCGGTCGCCGGCCGCGTCACGCAGGAGGCAGCCGCAGCAACCAGCCTTCTTGCAGGCACACCGGTCGTAGGCGGTATGTTCGATATCGACGCGTCGGCATTCGGCGCGGGCGTCATCGAACAGGAGATGCTGTGCATCATCGCGGGCACGTGGAGCATCAACGAGGTCGTGCTGCCGCAACCGCTGATCGACCGGCGTCTTGCCATGTGCACCCTGTTCACCGTGCCCAGTCTCTGGCTCATCGCGGAGTGCAGCGCCACCTCGGCCACCAATCTCGAATGGTTCGTCACCCAGTTCTGCCACGAGGAGGCGCTACAGGCGCAGGCGCGCGGCGTATCGATATACGAAATCTGCAATGAGATCGTCGCCTCACTTCCGCCGGGCAGCACAGACGTCATCTTTCATCCCTTCCTTTTCGGATCTAACGTGCAGGCTAACGCTCGGGCAGGGTTCTACGGGCTGGGCGCATGGCACACAAAGGCACACCTGTTACGCGCACTATACGAAGGAGTGGTCTACGGCCATCTGGACCACGTCAACCGCCTGAAATCCGCCGGTGCCACCATGCGAGTGGCGCGCATCACCGGCGGAGGCGCTCGCAGCCATGTTTGGACGCAGATGTTCGCGGACGCACTCGAGTTGCCGGTCGAGACGACCGCTGCCACTGAAACCGCCGCGCTCGGCGCAGCCCTCGCGGCCGGCATCGGCAGCGGCGTGTATGCCAGTCACGCCGCTGCCGTGCAGCAGGCAGTGCAGGTTGGCCGGCGCCATGAGCCGGATGGGGAGGCCACGCCCAAATACCTGGCACGGTACCGGGAGTACGTGACTCTGTTGGAGGCAATGCGGGAACCGTGGCACCGCCTGGCGAAGTTGGGCGAGTAGCCGCAGAGCGGCCTGCGGGAGCCCGGCGGGAGCCTGCTGCATTGCGCAGGGACGTCCACCACCGCGACTTGCACATTCGTGAGCCGGCTTCTTGTAGGAATGACGCTGTCAGCGTAAAATGACGTTCTGACTGTCGAATATTGGACCGGGAACGCAGACGCGCTGTCATGTAAGTTGCCTTTGCGACTTCGGCGATTCGTTGAGGCCGTTGCGGAAGATCCAGCGTTTGGAGCGTCCCCTCAAAGGGGGGGTGAATCACATGGAAGACGAACGTTTAGACCTTCTGGCGCAGGTAGCCATCTGGTACTACGAGGCAGGACTCGACCAGGCGGCGATCGCGCAGCGCATCAACAAGTCACGGTCGATGGTGTCGCGGCTGCTCGACCAGGCGCGGGCTGCCGGGCTGGTGGAGGTCCGAATCCACTATCCCCTACGGACCGATGCCGGGTTGGAAGAACAGCTCACGGCCGAATTCGGCCTGGCATGTGCCCACGTCCTGGCCGAGCCGCCGGACGACTACCAACTCCTCCTTCGCAGGCTGGGCGAGCTAGGCGCCCGTGCGCTGCAGGGCTCGCTCCATCCCGGCATCACCATCGGCCTCAGCTGGGGGACGGGCGTACATGCTGTGGTCAGCGCAATGCCCACAACCTACGTCCCCGATTCCACGGTGGTGCAGCTGATCGGCGCGGTCGGATATGGCGATCCACTGGTGGACGGCGCGGAGCTCGGCCGCTGGCTGGCACAGAAGCTGGGGGCCTCATTCAGGTTCCTCTCTGCCCCGCTGCTCGTCGAGGATGAGAACACCGCCAAGGCGCTGCGTCGAGAGCGGACCATCGAAGAGACCTTGAACATCGCCTCCCAGGCCGAGGTGGCAATCATCGGCATCGGCACGGTCGAGACCGGGTACAACAGCCTGCTGCGCGCGGGCTACATGACGCGCGAGGAGCTGCAGTCGCTGGTGGACGCCGGCGTCGTGGGCGACATCGTCGCGCATCAGTTTGACCAGGACGGCCAGTTGCTGGACATTCCCGCCAATCGGCGGGCCATCAGCCTCGACGCAGCATCGATCCGCCGCATCCCGAGGGTGATCGCGATCTCGGGAAGCATCCACAAGGCGCGCGCGATCTACGCCGGGCTGCAGGGACGCTTCTGCAACTGCCTGGTCACCGACGCACCCACTGCGCGCGCAGTGCTGCAGCTGAGCCGCGAACGCCGCGCACTCAAGGTGCACGCGCCGATCGCTGCGTAACGGGAGCGGTGCGCCGGATACTGATCGCTCGGGGAGGTCGCCAGCCATGTATGAAGTCGAACACGTCGTCCGCGTGGAGAATGAAGTCGGGGAAAGCCCGCGCTGGGATATCGAGGAGCAGGCGCTCTACTGGCTCGACATCTGGAGCCACCCCACCGTCTATCGCCTCGTGCCGGCCACGGGTGCATTCCAACAGTGGGCGCCCGGCATCCCTGTGACCGGCCAGGCCCGCCGGCAAGAGGGCGGATTCATCTTCGCCACGCGAACCGGCATCTACCTGTGGGACGAGCACACCGGCGCCGCGCACTTCATTGCTGATCCGGAGGCAAACAATCGCCCGGTGCGCTTCAACGACGGTTCTGCCGATCGCCAGGGACGATTCTGGGCAGGTTCCACCCAGGCGGACGACCAATCCCAACCCCTTGGCTCCCTCTACCGCGTCGACGCCGACCGCTCCGTCCACACCATGGCGGGCGGCCTCGCGTGCTCCAATGGCCTCGGCTGGAGCCCCGACAACCGGACCATGTACGTCACTGCGCAGTTCGCCTACGAGCTGATCGCTTTCGACTACGATCCCGCCACCGGCGACATCGAGAACCGGCGGGTCTTCGCGACCGTTCCCGAGGAGGATGGGCTGCCCGACGGCCTGACCGTCGACGCAGAGGGGTGCGTGTGGAGCGCACACTGGGGTGGCTGGCGGCTCACGCGCTACGACCCCGACGGGAGGATCGAGCGGGTGGTGCGGATTCCCGTGCCCAATCCCACGAGTTGCTGCTTCGGTGGACCGGATCTCAAGGACCTGTACGTCACCACTGCCTGGGGCTGGCTCACGGCCGAACAGCGCGCGGCCGCGCCTGGCTGCGGCGGCCTGTGGGTCGTCCACACCGACATCCAGGGCCTGCCGGAGCCGAAGTTCGCTAGCTAAGGTCGAGGTCGGCGTAGGCGCAGACCGTGGTGGCGATTGAAATCGCACCTGTTCTCACGCGTCGAATCCCCATCTCTGCACGTCGATGCCATATTCGCGGTGCAGCCGCGCCATGTCCTCACGCAGCGCGGCAAAGATCGCGAGCCGCTCACCGTCCGTCAGGACGCGCTTCGCGGGCACGGCCGTACGCCGCAACAGGCTCTTCACGCCCCGCTTGAGCGGCTTGGGCACGAAGCGGAACAGCGGGCTGATCTTCGACGCCTTCAGCCGCTTCTCCGTCCTCGACTTCATCTGAGTGGGATTCTTGACTGTGTACTCCTCGGGAAAGTAGCTGTGCGCCAGCCCGAGGAAATCGTAGGTCCTCTCGAGAACCCTGCGCGGATCATCCGTCAGGTCGGCGAAGTCGAGAACCAGAAGGTCCTCACGCGGAAACCACTTCCGATACTGCGCCAGCTGGAGGTAATAGTTGCTGGTGTTGATCAGGTGCGGATGCGTGACGTCAAGGCCCCACGTCTCGTTCTTCTGCATGAAGTTGTAGTGGGATGCGATGCGATCGAAGGGATTCCGTACGAGATAGATGAACTTGGGGCGGATGCCGTAGGCATGGATGTTGGACGCGACGTTCGGCTCCTCGGGATACTTGGTATAGCCCGTGGATGCTTCGAGCGCATACCGGTGCACCGCAGCATCGAACGACCACAGATCCTGGTAGCGCTCGACGTGCCGCTTGTGGTTCTGGTTCTCCGAGAAGTATTCCGGCTCCTTGGTAACCGCAGGACAGATCTCAGGATGGCCCTGCAGGTAGTCGTACAAGGAGGACGTGCCACATTTCATCGCGCCGATGATGAGCGCGTAGGCGTCGACGGGAATCGGATCCGGCATTTACAGGTCCTAAAAGGGTAGCCTCACCGCCCTGCCCCGCAGGCCGGCTCGGCCCGATGCGCTGCCATGATACGCCAGCGCACGCGGTTCGTCAAAAGGTCTGAAGTGGGACTCTGACGTGCGGCAACACGAGGGCACCGCATCGCGCTCCGTTTCACTATTTCGGCGGCTTGCGGTATCATTGTGCCTGCCAGCCCGAGCCATTCCACGGCAGAGGCAAGATTATGTCAAAACTATACCGCCGCCGTGAGTTCCTGCAGCAGTTGTTGGCGCTCACGCTGGCCGGGGTCGGAGCGGGCGCGTGCGGTGGCTCCAAGCCGCCCACCCCTGACCTCGCCCCGGATCCAACACCAGAGCCCGAGCGCGTCGCACCGGCGTCTCCCAAGCCGCAACAGGGACCGGCCGCAACCACGGCACACGTGCCTGCCGCGCCCGACGCAGCGGCGACCGCTGCCGGCAACACCCAATCACCGGCGCCCGAGCCGTCCGCGGCTGCAGTCGCAGCAACGACCGCGCCCCTGCCCGACCTCGCAGTGGCGCGCGGTGCAGGCGCGGACCCGGGCGAATTGACGCGCCGGGCCATTGCCGCGCTCGGAGGCATCGAACGCTTCGTCATGCCGGGCGCCAGCGTCATCCTCAAGCCCAACATCTGCAACGCCTATCATGGTCCCGAATACGCGAGCACGACCAACCCCGAGGTCGTCGCGGCCGTGGTGGCCCTCTGCATGGGTGCCGGGGCCAGGCGGGTGCAGGTCATGGATTCACCCTTCGGCGGAACGCCGCAGAACGCGTACGCGAGCAGCGGCATCGCTGACGCGGTGAAGGCTGCGGGCGGCGAGATGGTCGTGATGAGCCGGCTGGGCTACCGGCAGCTTGCCATACCCGGCGGACGCAAGATCAAGCAATGGGACGTCTACGGCGACGCGATCGATGCGGACGTGCTCATCAACATGCCGGTGGCCAAGAGCCACGGCGCCACGCGCCTCACCCTGGGCATGAAAAACCTGATGGGCATCATCCAGGACCGCGGTGGGTTCCACTCCCGCGGCCTGGACCAATGCATCGCCGACCTCAGCACGGTCGTGCGGCCCCAACTCACCGTGGTGGATGCGGTGCGGATCCTGCTGAGAAACGGGCCCACCGGCGGCAACCTGGATGACGTCAAACGGGCCGATACGGTCATCGCCAGCGCGGACGTGGTCGCCGCGGACGCGTACGCTGCCACCCTGTTCGGCATGACGGGTGCAGATATCGGCTACGTCCGGCTCGGCGCCGAGATGGGCATCGGCAGGATGGACTTGGGCGCGATGAACGTGGCGGAGATCGCGGTCTGAGATGAAGATGGACGTCCGCGCGAGCAGCGTGCGCCGGGCCCGCCGCTGGGTGCAGCTGGCTGCATTTCTCCTCTTCCTCGGCCTGGCGAGCCGGCCTGCCGCGTCGAGGCTGAGCGGCCTGTTCTTCTGGATGGACCCGCTCGCCGGCATATCGGGCATGGTCGCCGCGCGCCAGGTCACGCTCACGCTGCTGATCGGCGCGCTGATTGCCCTTGCGCTCGCGCTGGTGGCAGGTCGCGCCTGGTGCGGCTGGCTATGCCCGTTAGGCACCGTCCTCGACTGGGTCCCGGGGCGCAGGCCCGGCCGGTCGCAGCAAGCACGCCGGCAGGAGAAGGATTTGGGAGGCAACTGGCGCCGCATCAAGTACTTCCTGCTGTTCCTGATCCTCGTGATGGCCCTGCTCGGCAACCTCAGCCTGGTCTATCTCGACCCGATCACGCTCGCGGCGCGCACGACCTCAGTCGTGGTCTGGCCCGCGTTGAACGCCATCGTATGGCAGCTCGAACAGGCAGCCTACGCCATGCCGTTCCTCCGCGGCGTCGTTGACGCGTTCGAGGTGGCCCTGCGAGGCACCGTCCTGCCTGTCGAGCAGCCGCTCTACGCCGCTGGTCTGGCGGCCGCGTTGCTCTTCTCCGGGGTGTTGGCACTCAATGCAGTGCGTCCGCGCTTCTGGTGTCGCTACCTGTGCCCTCTGGGCGCCCTGTTGGGCCTGGTGTCGAAGGTAGCGTGGCTCCGCCGGACCGTGGACGCGGGATGCATCTCGTGCGGTCAATGCATCCGAGCCTGCCCCATGGGCACCATCGACGCGGAAGATGGCTATCGCAGCAACCCGTCAGAGTGCACCCTGTGTCTGGACTGTGCCTCCGCGTGCCCGCGGGATGGCCAAAGATTCGCCGGCCATGCGAAGCCCGCACGGTGGCAGGCGCAGGATCCCACGAGGCGCCAGTTCCTGGCCGCCACAGGCGCGGCCGTCGCCGGGCTCGGGCTGGCGTCGATCGATCCGGCCACCGTCCACACCGCTTCCCGCCTGATCCGCCCGCCCGGTGCGTACGACCCGGTCTTCGCAGCACAGTGCATTCGCTGTGGCCTCTGCATCTCGGCATGCCCGACCGGAGGATTGCAGTCCGGCCTCGGCCTCGTGGGATGGTCCAGGGCGTGGACGCCCATGCTCGTCCCCCGGCTGGGCCATTGCGACTTCGGCTGCAACGCTTGCGGCCAGGTGTGCCCGACCGGCGCCATTCCCCCGCTGGCCCTGCCGGAGAAGCGCGCGGCCGTGATGGGCCACGCTTACATCGACCACGATCGGTGCATCCCGTGGGTCGACGGGCGCACCTGCCTGGTGTGTGAGGAGATGTGTCCGCTGCCGGAGAAGGCGATCCAGCTCGAGGAGGTCACGTGGGTGGCGCCCGATGGGCAGGAGATGTCCGTGCGCAGGCCCATCGTGCTGCGGGAGCGCTGCGTCGGCTGCGGCATCTGCGAGAATCGCTGCCCGCTGGCAGGCGACGCAGCCATTCGCGTCTACACACCAACGGATCTGACCGCGTTCGGTTGACGCGGCCGGCGCCGTGCGCCGGCCGTACCCGTACAGCAGCCGTCTACGGCTGTACGGGTACGAGCGCCAGGTAGTCGGTCGCGATCCAGCCGACGGGCCTCCCCGCGACCAGGACCTTGGCCCAGACCCTGCCGCCCGACTCCTGGCGCTCGCCCAGCAGGATCACGAGCGTCCCCTCACCGACAGCGCCTATGACCTCTCCCGCCGGTTCCCTGCGCAGGAAAGCACCCTGTCGATTCTCGTTCGCGACGATCGCGAAGCCCGGCGTCGGCAACGGCGTGGGCGTCTCGGTCGCGGTCGGCGAGGGCGTGATGGTGCTGGTCGCCGTAGGTGTCTCAGTCGCGGCCGGCGTGTCGGTCGGCGTTGCCGTCTCCGTCGGCAACGGGGTCCACGTCAAGGTGGCGGTGGGCGTCGCAGTTGGTCCCGGGGTCGGCGTGGGCGTCGACGTCAGCGTAGGGACCTGTGTGGGCGTCGGCGTCAGCGTAGGCGGAAGCAATGGGTCAAGGCGCGTCGCTGGGATCACGTTGAGCAGCAGCGCCACTGGCCGCTGAATCTGGGTCGCCACTTCGCGCTGGAATGACAGGACGGTGGCGTGCGGGTACTGCTTGGGCGATCGCACGGTCACCGACAGCTGCAGCGCATCGTCCTCACCCGCGCTCTGCTTCCACTCCACCAGTTCGCTCTCAGGCAATAGTTGGGCGACCTGCTGCCGGACCGAGTTCTCGATCGCGGAATCCAGCCTCACCGTGTGCACCGCCTCCCGGGTGAGAATGACCAGGATGACCGTCACCACGGTGAGCAGTGCCACTGCACCGGCCATGCCGCGTCGCAGCACCATGCGACGAAGCTTCTGGCCGGAGGTCGGCGCGAAGCCCAGCAGGAGAAACACCAGGGCGCCGGTCGCAGCAATGGCGATCAGGTTGGTGAGGAAGAGCAGCAGCGCACCGCCGGCAACGTCCCCCCGACCAAACGAAAGTCCAAGGCCGACCGATGCCAGCGGTGGCACGAGTGCCGCAGCGATAGCAACCCCCGCAAGGGATGCCGAGACGTCCTTCCGGCTCAGGGCATAGGCGCCAGCCGCGCCCGACGCCAACGCCACGCCGAGGTCCAGGATGTTCGGCCGTGCGCGAGCCATGATCTCAGATGTCGGCCCTGCGTTCGGAACCACTAACCCCAGGATCAGTCCCACCAGCACGGCCAGAACCATCCCCTGCAGCGAAGCCCAGCCCGCCGTGCGCAGGAGGCCCGTGTCGCCCTCGACCAGCCCCAGGCCCAGCCCCACGATCGCGGACATGAGCGGCGCAACGAGCATAGCGCCGATGATCACTGCCGGGCTGTTGAGGAGCAGGCCGAAACCTGCCAGCATCGCTGACAGCCCGATCATCACAAGGAAATCGACGCGTGAGCTCGCGCCATGTGCGATCGAATCCTTGACCTCATCGCGTTCTTGTTCCGAAAGCGTCGGCAGCAGATCGGTCAATGCCTGCCAGGCATCGCGAAACGTGCGCGTCAGAACGTGCATGCGCCGCCGAGCGACGATCACCGTGGCCAGGCTTTCCTCCGCGACCCGCTGGGGGACCTCTCCGAAAGACAGGCGATCGATGAGTGCTTCCCGAGAGGTGCCCATGAGAATCGCGTCGTAGCCGGAAGCGAGCTCCCCGAGAATAGCCTCGGCGGTGTCGTCACCCACGACCGTCTTGCGCTCCCAATTGGCTGACTCGGCGGCATCCCCCAACGTGCGCTGGAAGTGGCGCTGCGATGTGGCGAACACGCGGCGTGGCGACTCTCCGGCCGACACCACGTGCATTGCGGTGATCGACGGCGATGCCGCGCCGCTGGCCACCTCCGCAGCCAGCCGGGCCGCTAACGATGCATGCGATCCGGTGCCGACCGAAACGAGGATGCGCTCCAGCGAGCCAGGCGCCGGCCTGCTGACGACGGCGACGTCGCAGATGGGGTCTTCGAGGACGCCAGACAGGGACGTGCTACGCTTGGGATCCGTGCCGCGCCAGCCGAGGATGACCAGAGAGGCGTTGAGTGCAGCAGCAGTGGAACGTATCGCCTTGCCCACATCGTCAGCAGCGCGAACGACCCAGCCCGCCGGCACACCAGAGCGCCGCGCCTCCTCCAACGCAGCGGACAACGCGGGCCATGAACTGGGGTCAGTGTCCCGTTCGGCCTGTGTGAGCTCGTGAGCCTCATCCTCCGTACTCTCGCGACGCTTGACCACGGCCAGTATCACGAGTCCGGTCCGGCGCGCCTGGGCGATGCGCGCTGCAACCTCCGCCAGGCCTGCGGCGCGCGCCGGGTTCGCCACGGTGAGAAGCACCGGTCGGTCCAGGTCCGGAGGAAGCTCGAAGGAGATGATCTTTGCGCCGGGAAACACGTGCTTCGCGTCTCCCCGGTCACTCGACAACCAAGACATGGCTAAGATCCCGACATGGTTTTCAGATTCAGCGCGTCTGCATCCAGCCAAAGAAGATGGCAAATAGCACGCTGGCCACTGCGCACGTCGTCAACATGACCGGCAGTCCCGACCGCAGCCACAGCCGCGTGGTAATCGGCGTGCGCGTCTTCTCGCTGAGCGCCACAGTGATCACGTTCGCTGTGGAGCCGATGGGCGTGCCGTTGCCGCCGAAGCCCGCCCCCAACGCCAGGGCCCACCACAGCGGCGTCACGTTCACTCCGAGCAGCCCGAGTTGCTCGATGACGGGAATCATCGCGATCGTGAAAGGGATGTTGTCGACCACCGCGGAGAGAGCCGCGCTCGTCCAAAGCATCAGAAGGCTCGCGAGAAGCAGGTTGGCCTCGGCCAGGCCGGCAACGCGCTCAGCCACCAGTGCCAACACCCCCGTCGCTTCCAGTCCGCCCGCGGTCACAAAGAGGGCGCTGAAGAAGAGCAGCACGCCCCATTCGACGCGCCGCAGCGTCTCGTCCACGTCGGGCCGCACCCACAGCATGGCGGCCGCGGCGCCGCCCAAGGCGATAGCGCCGGTCGACAACTCGAGCCGGCCCTGAATGAAGAAGAGCACCACCACCGCGCCCAGCGTGATGAGGATCTTGCGCAGTGCAACCGGATCACGCAAGCCAGCCTTTTCGTCCAGTTGCAGCAGCGCAGCGGCATTCTTCGGGCTTGTGGCGATCTCGCGCCGAAACACAAAGAGCAGCACTAACAGCGCCGCCGCCCAGGCCACGAGCACGATCGGGGCCAGGTGCGTCAGAAACGAAGCGAAGCTGAAGTTGGCGGCCGAGCCGATGAGCACGTTCGGCGGATCACCGACCAGGGTTGCCACGCCGCCGGTGTTGGAGAGGACCGCCTCCGCCAACAGCAACGGGACGGGACTGATGCCGAGAATCTCGGCAACCAGTATCGTGACGGGCACGATCAGCACCACGGTGGTCACGTTGTCAAGGAACATGGACAGCACTGTCGTCAGCGCGCCTAATGCGATGAAGAGCAGCAGAGGATTGCCTTGCGTCCGTTTGGCCACCCGGACCGCGAGATACTGAAAGAAGCCGGTCTGCTGCAGCATCCTGACCAGGATCATCATGCCCAGCAGCAGGATGAGTGTGTTAAAGTCGATCGACTCGAGCGCCTGCTCCTGGGAGTAGAAGCCCATGATGATGCCCACAACCAGCATCACGGTGGCGCCGGCGAGGCCGGCAATCGTCCTGTGCAGCCGTTCCGACAGAATGACCACGAACGTCACCACGAAGATGGCCGTTGCAGCGACCTGCGGTGCGGTCATTTGGGCGGTTCCAGTGTCGCCCACGGCGCGAGAAACGCGGCCGCAATGTCGACCCGCGAGGCGATGCCGACCAAGGCGCCGGTGTGGTTCACGACCGGCAAGTCCCTGATTCGGTGATGCGTCATGGTGGCGAACGCGCGCAGCAGGCCGCATGTCTGCTCTACGGACACGGGCGGCTGCATCAAGTCCCGCATGGTGAGCTTCGCAGCGCGCGGAAAGTCCTGGGGCCGCACCGTTTCCAGGACCCCGAAATCGTGGACGAAGTCGATGTTGTCGATCAGTGTCACGAAATCGGGCATGAATACCTGAAGCAGGTCTTCAAGCCGCACAACCCCTACCAACACTCCCAAGCTGTCCACGACGGGCAGCGTGCCGACGCGATGCGCAACGACCATCCGTGCAGCCTCGTGTGCGGTCGTGGACGGCGCAACCCAAACGGGCTGGCGCTTCATGCAGGACCCAATCATAGTCAGGCTCCTCAGTCGTTGAGACCGATCAACCGGTCGATGGGTGACTCTCGCCCTCGGCTTCTATCCTGATTTCCTGGCGAGGCAGCGCGACCGGAACGTTGGCCGCGGCCAGCGCCTCGAGAACATGCCGCCGCAGAGCTGCTGCTGTGCTCCATTGCTTGCCGGGCATGGTTTTCACCATCACGCGCACCTGGATTGCCCAATCACTGAACGCGTTCCATCCGATCACGCGGGGCACGTCCAGCAGATGCACTGCGACATCAGGATCGGCGCGCAGGTTCGCGGCAGCCGATTCGAAAGCACGCATCACCTCGTTCATGTCCGCTGCGTGAGACACATTGACGTCGACCACCGCCCGCGACCAGCCCACGGTGAGGTTCGACATCGCACGGATCTCACCGTTCGGCACGATATGCTGTCGTCCGTCAACGTCTCGCAGAAAGGTCGCGCGCAACGTCATGCGCTCCACCTCTCCCTGGTGCTCGCCGACGCGGATCGTGTCTCCGACGCTGAACTGGTGCTCGACCAGGATCAGGATTCCGTTGATGTAGTCCTTGACCAGGGTCTGCGCACCGAGGGAGATGGCGAGCCCGGCGACGCCTGCGCTCGCCAGCAGGGGGACGATGTCAACGCCGAGGGTCTGGAGGATCATCAGGCCCGCCACAACAAGCAGCACGCCTGTCAGGACGCCACGGATGACCCTAACCAGGGTCTTCAGCCGTTCGGACCCCTCGTCGTACTCGGCATCTGCAGTCACCCGGCGCTCCACGTGGCGCGCCAGGTGTTTCAGTCCCAGCTGACCGAGGTATGAGAGCACCAAAATCACGAGGACGCGCAGGATGACTCCGAGGTATGGAGCATCCACGATCGCTGTCAGCCAGTCCGGCATCCGGTCTCCTTCACCCTCAGGCGCCGTGGGAGCGATGAATCCAACACGCGACCTGCTGGCTCCCGACCGTGAAGAACGGCGGCTGCTCTTCCTCGCAGATCCGGCCGACCTTCGCGAAGCACCGTGGGTGAAATCGACAGCCCGAAGGCGGATCGATCGGGCTGGGGACGCCGCCGGTCAGCAAGATGCGCTCCCGGCGTTGCACCCGCTCGACACGGGGTATGGCGGCCAACAAAGCCTGCGTATACGGGTGCAGCGGCGACTCGTACAGCGCATCCGTCGGGCCTTGTTCGACGATCTGGCCCAGGTACATCACGACCACACGGTCGCTGATGTGCCTCACGACGCTCAGGTCATGGGAGATGAACAGGTAAGTCAGATGATACTCCTCCTGCAGCTCTTCCAGCAAGTTAAGCACCTGTGCCTGAATGCTGACGTCTAGCGAGGAGACCGGCTCGTCTGCGACCACGAAGCGGGGATCCATGGCGATCGCCCTGGCGACCCCGATGCGCTGGCGCTGCCCACCGCTGAATTGGTGGGGATAGCTGTCGATGTGCCTTTCGGCCAGTCCAACGCGCTTAAGCAGGCGCATCGCCTCGGCCTCGCGATCGACCGGCCGGTGGACGCCGCGATGCCGGAGCGGCACATCCAATATGTCGCGCACTGTCTTGCGCGGATTCAGCGACGCATAAGGGTTCTGAAAGATGATCTGGGCCGCGCGGTGAAAGTCCTTCCTCTCACGCACCGCCCGTCCTTCATACAGAACCTCGCCCGAAGTCGGCTCATAGAGCCGCACCAACACCCGTCCCAGCGTCGTCTTCCCGCAGCCCGACTCGCCGACCAGCCCCAGCGTCTCCCCGGGCAGCACAGCCAGATCGACGCCGTCAACCGCCCGAACTACGGTTTGCCGCTGGCCCGCCAGCATCCGCGCCAGGATGCCCGGGGACTGGCGGAAGTGCTTCACCACCCCAAGCGCCTCGATGAGCGGCTCCCTCGCATCGATATCTTTCATCTTCCCTTGCCCAGTCGATATCCGCGGTACACCCGCTGCGTTTCGTCGACGGTCACGAATGCCTTACTGTCGACGCGGTCGATGGTCTGCAAAACGGTCGGGAGATCGTGGCGCGGCACGACAACTTCCAGTATTTCCACGTCTCCGCGCAATCCGTGACCGGGTATCTCCGTGACGCCACAGCCGATCTCGCGCAGCGCCTCGGCGATCTTGTTGTTAATGTCTGACGAGATGATGCGCACGACCATGAACCCCAACGCCAGGCGTTCCTCGATCGACATGCCCACCAGCGTGCCGACTGCGAACCCGGCGGCATAGCCGAGCACGCTCCACACGTTGGTCGCGTTGCGCACCACTGCGCTGATGGCCACCACGAAGATGGTGACTTCCACGAAACCGATCAAGGCAGCCAACAGCTTGCGGCCCCGCACGGTCATCAGTATGCGCATCGTCCCCATGCTGACGTCGATGACGCGCAAGACGAAGATCAGCAGACCCCCAAGGACTGCTTCCATCAATAAACCTCCGGAAAATCAGGCATTCAACCCCAAGCGTGCCGTGTCTGTGGGACGGCGCACGTATCCGCTGGGCCGGATGCATCTCACGTAGTGGCCGTGCCCGACGGTGCTCATGAGAATCGGCGCCTCATCGCATGCATCCTGCGCATACTGGCAGCGCGGCTGGAACGCGCATCCCCTGGGGAGATTCACCAGGTCCGGCACCTCTCCCGGGATCGGCACGATCGCCCTGCGCTCAGAAATGCCCGGACGACAGGCGATCAGGCCCTCCGTATACGGGTGCTGCGGGTCGCCGATCACCTGGTCAGCGGTGCCGCGTTCGACCACCTGGCCCGCATACATGACGGCAATCGTGTTGCAGAACTCGGCAGCCACGCCCAGATCGTGTGTCACCATGATGATGGCTGTCCCGTGGTCACGATTGATGCGCTGCATGAGCTCCAGGATCTGGGCCTGGATGGTCACATCCAGCGCAGTCGTCGGTTCGTCAGCCAGCAGCAGTTTGGGCTCACACGAGAGTGCGATGGCGATCAGCGCACGCTGCTGCATGCCACCGCTGAACTGGTGGGGATACGCGGCATAGCGATCCATGGGCGACGGGATGCCCACTTCCTCCATCACCTTGAGGACGCGCTCCTTCTCGGCCCTGGTCCGGTTGAGCCCGAAGGGCAGGCTTCCGTTCACCAGTCCATGCAACCGGAGCGCCTCACGGATCTGTTCGCCCACAGAATACGCAGGGTTCAGCGTGCTCAGCGGATCCTGGAAGATCATCGCGATCTCTCGTCCGCGAACCTTGCGCAACGCCGCGGGCGACAGCCCCAGCAGGCTGCGCCCCTGGAAGATGATGTCGCCGCCGACGATGCGGCCCGGCCGCGCCACTAGCCGCAGGATGGACATCATGGTGACGCTCTTCCCGCAGCCGGATTCACCCACAACGCCGACGATCTCACCCCGGCGAACGGTGAGGTTAACCCCATTCACCGCTGTCACCAGCCCGCGGCGCGTCGGGAACGTGGTCTTGAGCTCACGCAGTTGCAGCAATAGCTCCGACATTCACTCTCCTCACAGACTCAGCGCATTTGGCGCGCAGAGTATCTCACACTCATTCGATCTTCAGCCTGGGATCCAGGATGTCCCGCAACCCTTCGCCGAAGACATTGATGGCCAACACCAGGATCAGGATGGCCAGGCCAGGGAAGGTGCTCACCCACCAGGCGGTCAGCATGTAGTCGCGACCGGCAGCCACCATGGAGCCCCACGCGGGCGTCGGCGGCTGTACGCCCAAGCCAAGGAAGCTCAGGCTTGCCTCAGTGACGATGAAGAAGCCCATGCGCAGCGTGCCCAACACGAAGACCGATTGGATGACGTTGGGCAGGACTTCCGACACGATGATAGCCAGGTTGCCGCGCCCGCTGACCCGGGCCGCCTCCACATACTCCTTGCTCTTCTCTGACATCACTGCGCCGCGCACCAGCCGGAAGAACTCCACCCAGCCCTTGAACGTCAGGGCCAGGATCAGGTTCGTGAAGCCCGGACCCAGGAAGGCCATCACGCCGATCGCGAAGATCAGGAACGGAAACGCCAGCAGCAAATCCGCGAACCGGGAGAGAAGCTGGTCGAGGCGTCCTCCGAAGAAGCCCGCGGCCGCGCCCAAGGCGGTTCCGATCAGGACCGATATGCCGACCGTCCACAGCCCGACCGCGAGCGACACGCGTGAACCATAAATGATCCTCGTCAACAGGTCGCGGCCCTGGTCGTCCGCGCCGAGGGGGAAGTCCAGCGTGCCCTCGGCGTGCCAGGCCGGCGGCGAAAAACGCGCGCGCAGGTTGCCGCGCGCGGGATCATGCGCGGTGATCTGCGGCGCAAAGAGTGCGGCCAGAAGATAGGCGAGGATCACCAGCCCCGCGATCAGGGGCAGCGGATGATGCCACAGATCGCGCAGGAAGCCCACCAGGCCGCGACGCCAGACGCGCAGCCGAATGCCCACGATGTACCATATTCCTGGCGTCGAAGCGCCCGTCTGGATGTTAGCCACTGCGCTCTTGCTCCATTCGCCCAAACGCTTGTCAGAGACGGCTCCTCAGGCGGACGAAGGACAGACCCGCCTCAGCCATAGTCTCAAAGGGTGATTTTCGGGTTCAGATAGGTATACAGGACGTCAACGATCAGGTTAGCGACCACGAAGGTCAGCGCGTAGACCATCACCGTGCCCTGGATGAGCGGAAAGTCGCGCGCAAAGATGGCGTTGACGACCAATCGTCCCAGGCCGGGCCAGCTGAAGACCGTCTCGACGATCATGTTGCCGCCCAGCAGGCTGCCGACCTGCAACCCGACCACGGTAACGGTCGGGATCAGTGCGTTGCGCAGCGCGTGCTTGAGCAGGACCCGGTTCTCCGATGCCCCCTTGGCGCGTGCCAGGGTCACATAATCAGCCCGTAACGTCTCGATCAGCGAGGAGCGGAGCACGCGAGCGATGACCGCAGCAGCGCCGGCGCCCAACGTGATGGACGGAAGGATCAGATGCCTGAGGCTGCTTACCAGTGCGACGCGGTTGCCCGAAAGCAGGCTGTCCAGCACGTACAAGCCCGTGCGTTCGACCAGTCCGGTCCCGTGGTCGATACGCCCGGAGACCGGCAGCCACCCCAGCCTCACCGCGAGAATCAGGATCAGCAGGATTCCGAACCAGAACTCCGGCATGGAGATGCCCACAAACGCACCGGCCATGCTCACCCGGTCCACCACGGAGTTCTGCCGCACGGCAGAGATGATCCCAATGGGGAATGCAACGAGTAGGGCAAAGATCAGGGCGCCCAGGGCCATCTCGATGGTCGCGGGCAGGCGCTCGGCGATCAGTTCCTTCACCGGAACCTTCTGCACATAGGAGTAACCGAGATCGCCGCGCAGGAGATCGCCCAAGAAGTACCCGAGTTGGATGTGAAGCGGTTCATCCAGGTGAAACTCGCTGCGCAACTGCTCCATCTCGCCGGGCGACACCGCGCCACCCTGGCCCATCATGATGTCGACCGGGTCGCCGGGCGTCAGCCGCATGAAGAGGAACACCAGGATGGCCACGCCCAACATGATGGGGATCGCGGCCAGCAGGCGCTCCAGGATTTTAGTCGCGCGCATATACACTCGCCTGTCTGATCATAGATCTCGTGGCTGTCCGTCCAGGATTTTCACTGCATGCGCCTACTCAGCCGGGCGCATGCAGTGCTCGGACAGCGCTATTTCACACACACGTCGTGCAGGTTCACCCGGCCATCCGCGGCAGGCGTCCAGCCCTCCACCCGATCGCGGGCGGCCTCGATCACCTCAGGAAGCAGCAGGAAGACCGCGGGGGCTTCCTCGTGCAGGATGCGCTGCGCCTCGTAGTACGCCTGCGTGCGCAGCTCCGGATCCGGCTGCGTCTCACCGGCCAGGATGAGCTCGTTCACCTTCGGATTGTCATAGGTGGAGAAGTTGCCGCGGCCGTAGCTCTGGCCCTCGACGAAGCCGTGCCACTTTGCCTCCATGTGGCCCACCGGATCGAACGCGGAGTCACCCCAGTCACCCACATACGCCTGGCGCTCGCCGGCCAGCAGCTTCGGCAGGATCACGCTGTACTCCCAGATGCGAACGCTGGCCTCTACGCCGACATCGCGCAGCTGGCCCGCAACGGCCTCAGCGACCTGCCGCGTCACCTCCTGGGTATCGATGACGAAGGAGAGTGTCTGACCATCCTTTTCCACCGTGCCGTTGCCGTCAGCGTCGGACCAGCCCGCTTCCGCCAGCAGGGAAAGCGCCTTGTCCGTGTCAAATGGGTACGGCTTGAGATCGGGGTCCGCGTAGTTGTTGAAAGGGGAGAGCACGCCCGGCAGGACGATCGCCCGGCCCCCATACAGCGCCTCAACGAGCAGATCCTTGTCCACCGCATAATTCATCGCCTGGCGCACCCTGACGTCATCGAAGGGCGCGAGATGGACGTTCATCTCCATCCACATCGGCCGCGTTCCCGGCCCCGTCAGGAGCTGTACGCCCGGCGTCTTATCAAGCGTATTCGCCAACTCCGGTGGGACTTCCTGGATGATATCGACTTCGCCCGCCAGGAGCGCAGCAACGCGAGTCGACGCCTCAGGGATGACGCGGAATACCGCCTCCGATACACATGCCGGGCCAACCGGCGCCAGGTCCGGCGCGCCGCCGTAGTAGTCATCGAAACGAGCCATGACAAACTCATCCATGCCCCTGGCGGACACGAACTTGAACGGGCCCGCGCCGATCGGCTGCTTCAGGAAGCCCTCTGTGCCCACGCTCTCCAGGTATGCCTTGGGCAAAATCTGTTGGTGGGTCAGGAGCTGGAGCGCGGGCGGCCACGGCCCGCTGAACCGCATGATGACAGTGAAGTCGTCCTGCTTCTCCACCGAAAGCAGGGGCGCGATCAACCCCTTGCGCGGCGATGTGTGTGGCTCAGGATACTCGATCGCGTTTTCCTTGATGATGCGCTCGAAGGTGAAGACGACATCGTCGGCCGTCATCGAAGAGCCATCGTGGAACTTGACGCCTTCCCGCAGCTTGACCTCCAACGTCTTGTCGTCCAGCCAATCGATGGCCGTGGCCAGTTCCATGTGAACGCCGCTGGTCGTGTCGCGGGTGACCAGGCCATCGAACATGTTGCGCACGACTGTCTCGGACTCACGGCTGCGATGATCGGCAGGATCGATCGCGGTCGGTGCGCGAGCCAGTGCGACTGTCAGCACTTTCGCCTGTGGGGGCGGCGGCTCAGTGGCGGCTGCCTCGGTGCTCGCACCCTGCTGCTCCGCCGCGGGTGCAGGGGTGGGCGCGGGTGCGGGGCTCGCGCAGGCCACCAAGGTGGCAGCCAGCAGCGTAAGCACAAGGAAGATTCTAAGAACGGAAGGCAGGTGGTACATTGTTTTGGATCTCCTCTCTGGGTGATTGACGGCATAGTTATGGCTCAGAAGGTGTCTCCTCGAATCAGTCTAGTAACGAAACACCGCTGCGAGGATAGCCTGGTCCGGAACCTTCTCCGGCTCGACAGCATAGACGGTTCCTCCCTTTAGGATCGACTCGATCGCAGCCAGGTCGAGAAGGTCTTCGTCGCCGGCCTCTGGGTCCTGGTGTACGTGAACGGAGTTCGTGCTTGGGTCTGCGACGCCCCAGACCTGAACGCCGACCGGAACAAACAAGGTATCCACACGCCCCTGGTGCGCGGCAAGAACCGCCTCCTGTACATCCGCGGTGGTCCGCCCTGTGCCTTTGAAGCGATTGTACTCACCGATGGCCTCGTCCTCAGCTGCCGAGAAGATAGGCTCAACAAGCGGCCATGCCCGAGCGTGTAATTCTGCAGGGCTGAGTTCCTCGGGATTGCCAGGGATTCCCTCCTCGACGAGATGGGGGTATGTGTTGGCTTCTCTGTACAGCGGAAACAGGTAATCGACCCCAGCCAGCACGACGGGCGACTGACCGCCCGTAAGGACGCCAGGCAGTTCATCGTCTACCTTGTGAAGCCACCTTACGATCCTGGCCTTGGCATCATCATCTGCATCATGACCGTGAAACATGGCTGTACGGCCGCCCGATCCCGCAGACGTGCCGGTGTGGAACTGCAACTGCTTCTCAAAGCGCTCGTAACCCAGAGCGTCGACCAGACTCTGGGGCAGGCTCTCCACGTCGACCTCGTCGACCGTGTGGCGGGTGCCTTCCAGAAGCCTGACTTGATTCTGACTCAGCGCCAGAATGTAGAAGTGACCATCATTGGCGAACAGCGGCAACAAAGGCTTGAAGTGAAACCGGTTCGCGATGACCACCAATTCCTCAAGCGGCAGGGGCACCCGATACGACCGAAAGACGTCGGACGCGAGAAACACCGCCAGGCCGTCACTCTGATGCCGCCAGAAACCCGGCTCCCCGGCAAGTTCCTGGGCCGGCCTCAGCAGTTCTCGCACCTCTGGGGAGCGCATCCCCTTGGCCAAAAGGCGCTCCTCCGCTTGACGCAGCAGATTGCTGAAGCGGATCGGGTCCTGCTCCGTATCGCGGCCCGCCCTATGTGTGGGCATGTATAGCGATAGGCACCAGCCGGGATGGCGATCCATCAGGACCTTCAGCTCGTTCATTGTCATTATGTCCATTACAATACTATCCTCTCATGATTTGTCGGCTTCGCTGTCACGCCTTGCCACAGTGAAAGTGCGAGGCGAGGATCGGTCTTTACTTCAGGTCCAGACCTCTTCGCCGCTTTCACTGCGACTTGCGACGTACTCCGGGATATCGATCATCGGTGGGCGGACGTGCTCCCGCACCTCCCGCACCTCCAGGTGCAGCCGCTCCGCGTCCGCACGGTCCGGCACGGGAGATCTCCGCACCATCTTCATCGTGCGATTGATGTCGTCGACCAACACCAATCCATGGCGGCGCTCCAGGTCTCCGATGAAGACCTGGAAGGCTGCATGTGCCGATTCAGCCAGCGTCTCCATCGAAGGTGGATCGCCGGCACGATTGAGCGGCTCCTGCAGGTTGACCTGCGCGATGGACGACAGGCCGTAACGCTGGTACATCGCGATCAACAGGCCGGGCTGCACGCCGCGGCCCGCGTGGAACGGGAGCGACTCCAACGCCTCGCGACGCGCCGCACACGCGCCGCTAAATGGCTGCAGGACGCCGGCAAGTTGCGGATGGAGCAGGTTAACCAGCGGGCGAACTACCAGTTCGCTCAGGTGGCTCACGGCCGAGTGCGACCTCTCGTCGCTGTCCGATTTCCAGCGCCCGTACCCCCCGACATATAGGCATCGCCTTTCCCTGAGCAGTGGGCCCAGCAGGCCCAGCACGAACTGCGGCCCGCTGTTGGCAATGTCAGGATCGAGCCAGACGATCAGGTCGCCGCGCGTGAGAAACAGGCTCTTCCAGAATGCCTCGCCCTTGCCTGAGAGAGCACCGTACTGCGACAGGATCTCGCGCTGGCTGTACACCGGAACGCCCAGGCCCGCGGCGATTTCACAGGTGCGATCCGTTGATCCTTCGTCGACCACAACGATCTCGTCCAGCAGAGGCGTCTTGTCGTACAGGGCGGGCTTGAGCGCGCGGATCACCTTGCCGATGGTGGCTTCATTGTTACAGGCAGGCAGCACCAGGCTGATGGACATGCCGCTCCGAGCCTTGGACGCTAGCAGCTCCTCGGCGTCTCCGAACTCATCGGCATAGTAGGTGTTCTCAGCAAGCCACTTATCGACGAGCAGCGCGATTGCGCCCTCCGCCATGGCTGGGTCAGCCGGCTCCACCGGGACAGGACGTTGCGACCGCACCAACATCACGGGCGCCGGAGATTCCCTCATGACCCTGTCTGCAATCGGGCCCAGGGATGGCCCGCGCAGCCGCGCGGCACTGCCCATCACCAGGAGGCTCGCGTCCTGCGCAGCCGCCAGGATGGTCCCCAGCGGATCGTCAGTCTCGACCTCTTCGCGCGCCACGCCTGGCAGCTTGGAGAGCACCCCGGACAAGCCTTCGTAAGCCACTTCAGCCTCGTCGGTTGTAACTCGTTCGCCGGCCGCGGGCCGCACGTGTAACACCTTCACCGTCGCACCGTGCGCCTTGCCGATCGTGAGCGCCAGGCGGATCGCCACTTCTGCGTACGGCCCGCCGCGCACCGGCACTACCACGCTGCGCAACCCCCCTTGAGAAGGGACGCCGTGCACCATTGCGAGGTCACAAGGCGGCCGCGCCAAGCCCTCAAGCACTTCGGCCGCGTGTGCATCAGGGCCGGACGGATACGCGACCGCCATCAGCTCGAACCCCTCCCCCTGTACGAGGTGAGTGACTTCGGACCAGAGATCGTGCGTCACACGAACCTTCACCCGGACCTGCGAGCTACGCGACGTGCCCGAGCGTTGAAGCCTGGAACGCAGCTCGCGCGCGGCCAGCATGCCGAACGCCAGGGGTTCATCAGCGGGCATCACAACCAGGCCCAGGAGGGTGACGTTCTGAGCTGGCGCGATGCTCAACGCTGCCGCGAGGCTCGCGTCCGGACTCTGGCCCGGCAGAACCAGCGCCAATACTTTGTGAATTGGAGTAAACTCGTGAACGACTCGGGACATGACCGCCTCACCACACTAAAAACAGAAATGCACACATCTCCGCGGGCAGGGCCTGCGGCAGTACCACGTTGCGACAGGGACATTCTTCCCGGCAGCAATGCCGCATCCTCCGGAGCATCCAGGGGACTTCTGCTATTCCGCATTCAGGACTCTGCCTTGACAAACCTGCTGTCTTTGGCTATCCTAACAAAGGAAATATCTTTTGTCAACAGGATCACAAATGAAATGTTCGAAGAGATGAGTCATCCCAAAACGGTTGTCGCCGCAGCACTGGGCGAGTGCGTCCACGTTGCCGGCGTCATGAACTTCTTGAGGCTTGCTGAAGCCGCAGGCTGGCGCACGGTGTTCCTGGGCCCTGCAGTCTCCCCTGAACAGGTGCTCGAGGCCGCGCGCAGCGAGCAGGCCGACCTCGTCGGAGTCTCCTATCGCCTGACCCCAGAGACGGGGGAACGGCTATTGGCCGATTTCGCGGAGGCGGCGGACGACCTGCGCGAGAAGGGGGTGCGCTTCGCGTTCGGCGGCACGCCGCCGGTCGCAGAGCGGGCACGCGCCATCGGCTTCTTCGAGCAGGTTTTCGACGGCAGCGAGCCGGTGGAATCCGTGCTCGCTTACGTCAGGGGGGAGGCCGGCGACGCGGCCGGCGCCTTGCGCTATCCGCAGACGACGATCGACCGGATCGCCTGGAAGGCGCCCTACCCGCTCCTGCGCCACCACTTCGGTCTTCCGACGATGGAGGCCACGCTGGCAGGCATCGCCGAGATCGCAGATGCGCGCGTACTCGATGTCATCTCGCTCGGCGTCGACCAGGACGCGCAGGAGAATTTCTTCCATCTCGAACGCCAGGATCCGCGGCGGACCGGCGCGGGTGGCGCTCCGGTGCGCACCGCGGACGATTACCGGGCGCTCTACGAGGCAAGCCGCCGCGGCAACAGCCCCCTGTTGCGCACCTACTCGGGCACGGACGACTTCATCCGCCTGGCCGAGATGTATGTGGACACCATCAACATCGCCTGGGCTGCGGTGCCGCTCTTCTGGTTCAACGATATGGATGGCCGGGGGCCTCACGACCTGGCTTCATCGATCCGTGAACACCAGCGGCTCATGGCCTGGTACGGCGAGCGCAACATACCGGTCGAGCTGAACGAGCCCCATCACTGGGGCATGCGGGACGCGCCCGATGTCGTCTTCGTCGTGGCCGCCTATCTTTCCGCCTATAACGCGAAAGCATGGGGCGTGCGCGATTACATCGCCCAGTTCATGTTCAACAGCCCGCCCGGCCTGTCGGATGCCATGGACCTCGCCAAGATGCTGGCGTGCCTGGAGTTAATCGAGCCGCTGGCGCAGGAAGACGCTCAGGGGGGAGAGGTCGGACAGTTCCGGATCCTGCGCCAGACACGCGTCGGCCTGCTCAGCCATCCGCTCGATCCCGAGGCCGCGCGCGGCCACCTGGCCGCGGCCACATATTTACAGATGGCGCTCAAGCCGCACATCGTGCACGTGGTCGGACATACGGAGGCCCACCACGCAGCAACCGCGGAGGACGTGATCGCTGCCTGCACCGTGGCACGTCGTGCCATCGAGAACGCCGTCGCCGGCGCACCCGACATGACCTTCGATCCGCGCGTTCAGGCGCGCGTGGTGGAGCTCGTGGCCGAAGCCAGAGTCACTCTTGAGGCGATCAAAGGCCTGGCCAGGCCGGGCATCCCGGACCCACTCATCGACGTTGAGACGCTCACGCGCGCCGTCACGTCGGGCATCATGGACGCACCGCACCTGCGCAACAACCGCTACGGTCGCGGCCAGGTGGTCACCCGCATGGACGAGCGGGGAGCCTGCGTCGCCGTGGACCGCAACGGGCAGCCCCTGACGGAGGCGGCGCGCATCGCAGACCTGGGGTGACAGGCCGGAACAGCGCCGCAGGACGGTCACCAGCACATCCCCAACAAAACCCAAACGGCCCAGGGCGGGCAGGCACACCGAGGTGCAAGCTTTTGTCCGACGCGGGCCGCACCAGGATACTCACAAACAGGAAGGAAAAATCATGACAGGTATCGTAGGAATCGAACGCGCCAGTGCGCGCTCTGAAGTAGAACAGATGCTGAATTGGATCGGCCATCGCGGGCCGTCGGGCAGTGCCATCATCGAGACGGACATCGCAACCTTAGGAATGGTGTTCGACGCCACCGATACGCGGGCCTCGAAAAACCTGCGCGAGCTGGGAGTTGCGCGGGATGGAGAAGGTTACACGCGCCTGGCCGAGGCCGATGCAAGGGGCGCGCACGTCACGCTGACACGGGACGCGCTAGGTGTCGCGCCCCTCTATCACGGAAGGCTCTCCGACGGCGCGCTGTGCTTCGCCTCCGAGGTGAAAGCACTGGCGCCATCGGCCGTCTCGATCGAGGAACTCCCGCCGGGAAGCATCTTCGACGGGCAGGAGGTGCGCGCCTATTACGAGCCGGCCCAGCAGCCGGCCATGCAGGCATCTCCCGAGCGCATTGCAGCCGAACTGCGCCGCCGCCTGGCCGAGAGCGTGGAACGGCACGTCGACGGCCGAGACATGGGCGCCTGGCTTTCGGGGGGCCTCGATTCCAGCGCGCTGGCCGCCCTGGCGCGACCCCATGTCGGGCATTTCCACACCTTCGCGGCCGGCCTGGCGGGTGCGCCGGACCTGGCATTCGCAGATGAGGTGGCGGAGTTCATCGGGTCCGACCACCACAAGGTGATCGTCACCTTCGATGATCTGCTGGCCGCGCTGCCCGAGGTCATCTTCCACCTGGAGTCATTCGATGCACGGCTGGTGCGCTCGAGCCTCACCAACTACCTGGTCGCGGGCGTGGCAGCCGACTACGTGCCCCACGTGCTCTCGGGCGAAGGGGGCGACGAGCTGTTTGCCGGCTATGCCTATCTCAAGGACCTCGAGGCGGACGCGCTGCCCGACGAGCTGGTGGACATCATCGGACGGCTGCACAACACCGCGCTCCAACGCGTGGATCGCTGCGCGTCGGCACACGGCACGACCGCACACGTCGCGTTTCTGGACCCCCAAGTGGTACAATTAGCCCTGAGCATCCCGGTCGAACTGAAGCTGCATGACGGAGTCGAGAAGTGGATCCTGCGCCGGGCGCTTGACGGCTCGCTGCCCGACTCCGTTCTCGACCGGACCAAGGCGAAGTTCTGGGAAGGCGCCGGCGTGGGTGAATTGTTGGCACAATACGCCGACGAGCAGATCAGCGATGCTGACTTCGCCGCCGAGCGCAGCCTTCCGAACGGCTGGACACTGAACTCCAAGGAGGAGCTTCTCTACTACCGCATCTTCCGGGAGCGCTTCGGCGATTCGCTGGACCTGGCCTGGATGGGGCGCACCAAGGATGCGCCGCTGGATTGAGTCAATCAAGGGAGTGAACGCCATGTATATGATGATGTTGGTCCTGGACAATCCGGATCGGCTGGATGGGCTGCTCGACGCATGGGCCGCCATCAACGTCAAGGGCGTGACGATCGCAGAGACGACGGGCGCATTCCGCCGCCAGGTGCGACGCGGCCGCGTGCATGCACGCTATGCGATCGGTAGCATGGGGCCGAGCAGCGAGAAGGCCAACTACACGCTGTGGGCGATCGTGCCGGATGACGAAACCGTGCAGCGCTGCCTGGCGGCGGCGGAGGAGATCCTTGGCAACCTGGACGACCCCAACACGGGCGTTTTCGCGGCGTGGCCCCTCTCCGCGGTCAAGGGTGTGCCCGATCGTGGGAAAGCCGGCGAGGGAGAGAGTTCATGGTCTGGCTGACTTTCTTCGGCAGTGCGGTCCTGATCGTGCTGGCTGCCACCCAGCTTGCGAAATATGGCGATGCCATCGCCATTCGGACCAAGCTGGGCGGCATGTTCGTCGGCACGCTGCTGATGGCTGGCGCCACCTCGCTACCCGAACTGCTGACTACCATCAGTTCGCTCGACCAGGGGGTCCCGAATCTGGCAGCGGGCAACCTGATGGGCAGCAATATGGTCAACATGCTCATGCTTGCCGTCCTGGACCTGCTCTACCGGCAGGCTCGCATCCTCCGTCGCGTCGCCATGCGTCACGCGCTCACGGCGAGCCTGGCGGCGTTGCTCATCGGGATGACGGCCTTCTTCATCCTGGCCGACGTCGAGCTGCGTATCGGCTGGGTGGGACTCGACAGCTTGCTGCTGATCGTCGCTTACGTCGTCGGGCTGCGTTTGATCCAATCAGGCAACCTGGCGACGGACATCGAACCTGCGGCGGACGAGGAGCTCGAAGGTGTGCCCGGTCTCGGGCACAGCCTGATCGGGTTCGGCCTGGCTGCGGTCGCGCTGGTCTTCATCACCCCGTGGCTGGTTCGCAGCAGCACCGATATCGCGGAGCTCACCGGCCTCGGCGCCGGCTTCGTGGGAACGACGCTGGTCGCCCTGGTCACGTCGCTGCCGGAGTTGGTGACGACCATCGCGGCGGTGCGCATCGGCGCCTACGACCTCGCGGTGGGCAACCTGTTCGGCAGCAACACCTTCAACATCGTTGCCTTGGGCATCACCGACTTCTTCTATCTGCCGGGAAGGTTCCTCGGCGGCATCGACCCAGCGTTCGCACTCGTCGCCCTGCTGGGCCTGATTCTGACCAGCCTGGGCCTCATCGGGAACCTGGCCCGCGTGGAGCGCCGCCTGGGCTTCATCGAGATCGATGCGCTGATCATCATGCTGGTCTACATCGCCGGGATGCTGTTTCTGTACGGCCGGGGGATAGGGGCCTGAGGCGCAAAACGCGAACGGTCTTTGCGGGCTGAAGGTTCTGCCCGCAAAGACCGTTGGATAAGGGGCAAAGTCGGTCGGGCGCGACTAGGCCGTCGCTGCCGCGGGCATGTTCAGCTCGTCGCCCAGCGCCAGCAGTTCCTCGTTCGGCGGGATGTCGCTCATGCTGTGTCCGTAGTGGACGAAGCGCGCCACCCCGGCCTTGTCGATCAGCACCTGTGCGGGCATTCGTCCAAGCTTGAACAGGTTCACCTCCTGCCCATACAGCTTCAGCACGCTGGCTGATGGATCAGGCAGGCCAGCGAACGGAAGCGACTCCTTCCCGAAGTATTCCGCAAACGCCTGCGCGTCTTCAGGACCAACCACCACCACCTCGATATCCTTGGCCACGAACCGATCGTAATCTTGGCGCAACTGCGCCATATGCGCTCGGCAGAACGGTCACTTGAAGGTGCGGTTGAAGACCAGCAGGACGTTCTTCCTGCCCCGGAAGTCAGCGAGCCTGACCGCCTTGCCGCGGTAGTCGGCAAGTGTGAAGTCAGGGGCCGTCTGATTGAGGGATACTCTCGGCATTTTGCGCTCCTTTTCACGATAGTATGACTCAGAAATGACACGAGCGCAAGTCACGAGGTGCTTGGACAGCAGGACCAGATTCAGCCGAGATTGAGCGTCCTGAGCGTAGGGCCAACCTTCGGTTGGCCCACCGAACGGTGCGCAGTCGAAGAAGCGACCTCGTGAATCGGCTCTGGGCGTCCGGGCCAACCTGTGGTTGGCCTTTCGACCGCGCAGGAAGCTCATGCTCCCGCGTGCGCAATCGCTGCAGGTGCGCTACAATCGGTACCCGGCGACCAATGTCGTATCATCCCGCATGGAAGTGAACTCACATGACGCAACATCGCCCTGCCCAGGACGCGACAGCAACGGAACCGACCGATCGGCGCACCTGGGCCTACGCCATGGTCGTCCTGGCCACCCTTTTCTGGGCCTCCAACATGATCCTCGGCCGCGCGTTGCGCGACCAGATCGGCCCCTTCACGTTGGCCGCAGCACGCATGACCGTCGCCTCGCTCATCTTCCTGCCCCTCCTGCGCCGCCTCCCGCCCCGCGAGCGTGCCCTTGGGCGGGAATGGCCCTGGCTGCTGGCAATGGCGCTCCTCGGGATGGTGGGATGCCCGGTATCGTTGTACCTGGCCCTGCGCTACACGACTGCCAGTGCCACATCACTGATCAACGGCACGGGGCCCTTGATGACGATGCTGCTGGCGGCCTGGCTCCTGCACGTTCACCTGTCACGAAGAGAGATCGGCGGTGCACTCCTCTCGCTACTCGGCGTCGTTCTGGTCGTCGGTGGCGGACAGCTGCAGCGGAGCGCGTCCGGCGCGTCGGGATTCCTCCGCGACTTTTCCATTAACCCCGGGGACGGCATCATGCTGATCAACGTCGCTCTGTGGGGCCTTTATTCGGTCATCAGCCAGGTCGTTACCCGTCGCCGTGCGGCCGTCTGGGCGACGGCCTATTCGATCTGGTTCGCCTTGCCGTTCCTCATACCCGCCGCAGTGTTCGAGTGGCGGCAGACGCCGGTCAGCATCACCCCGACTGTCCTGCTCAGCGTCCTCTTTATCGGCGTATTCTCGACGTGCCTGGCGTTTCTGGCCTGGAACGAGGGCGTGCGCCGGCTGGGCTCCGCGGGCGCGATGGCATTCTACAACCTGCTGCCGGTCTTCGGAGCGCTGCTGGGCGCCATCTTCCTCGCCGAACGCCTGACGGCGGTGCAGTTTCTCGGCGGCGGGCTGATCATCGCGGGTGGACTGCTGGCCGCACTGCGGCTCGCGCCCAGACGCACCGCGAGAACGGTGGCCGGTTACTCGCGATCCGATTGAGCCCGCGGCAGACCACGACGGCCTTCATCGTGGCCCTGATTTGACGGCAGCTTCTTGGTCGAAGGAGGACTGATGGCCGCCAGCCATCCCACACAAGAACCGCTACTGCTGCCGCTGGCGTCCGACCGCGCGACGCTGCCGCTCGCAGGCGGCAAGGGCGCTAACCTGGCGCGCCTGGTACGCGCCGGCTTCCCCGTGCCCCACGGCTTCGTCATCTCCACGGAGGCCTACGCGTCTTTCGTCGCCGCAAATGACCTGGCCCGGCACATCCTCTCCGAACTGGAGGCAGAGGGGCGTGCAGCGGACCTGTCCGGCGGGGAAGCACACGAGGCGACGTCGAGCCGGATACGGGCACGCTTCAGCGAGGCGACCATGCCCGCGTCGTTCCGGGATCAGATCCTCGCAGCGTATGCCGGCCTGGGCCGGCCCCCGGTCGCGGTCCGCTCCTCCGCCACCGCAGAGGATCTGCCGGACATGTCGTTCGCGGGCCAACAGGACACCTTCCTGAACGTGATCGGGGATGAAGCGCTGCTGGCTGCAGTGACCGCATGCTGGAGCAGCCTGTGGACCGCGCGCGCGATCAGCTATCGCGAGCATAACCGTGTCTCGCACGGTGATGTCAGCATCGCGGTCGTAGTGCAGAAGATGGTCCAGAGCGAGGCGGCCGGCGTCCTCTTCACAGCCAACCCCCTGACCGGGCTGCGCACCGAGACAGTCATCGACGCCACGCTGGGCCTCGGCGAGGCACTGGTCGGCGGCCGCGTGCAGCCGGACCACTACGTCGTTGACCGCTGCACCGGCCAGATCACGAGCCGGGCTCTCGGCGCCAAGGCCCTGAGTATCCGGGGGAAGGATGGCGGCGGCACCGAGACCGTGGCTGAGTCCGCCGCGGCGACCCAGGCGCTTCCCGACGCACAGATTCTCGAGCTCGCCGCGCTGGGAGATCGCGTCGCCGGCATGTTCGACATGCCCCAGGACATCGAGTGGGCGTGGGCCGATTCGTCGCTCTCACTCCTTCAGACGCGGCCGATCACCTCCCTCTTCCCCACGCCGGACGGGATGGCGGCCGAGCCCCTGCGCGTCATGCTCTCGTTCGGCGGCATGCAGGGAATGCTGGACCCGGTGACGGCGTTGGGCCGCGACCTGTTGTTTCGCATCGCGGCCGCGATCGGCCGGCTGTTCGGCATGCATCTCACGCCGGAAAGCCAGAATGTCTTCTACGTTGCAGGGGAACGGCCCTGGATCAACCTCACGCCGCTGCTGCGCAACACCGTCGGACGTAAGCTCCTGCCGGTCATCACCCGGTTCATCGATCCTGCGGCCGAGGAGTCGCTGAATGCCATCTGGGACGATCCGCGGCTGCAGCCCACGAGACAAGGCGTCAGCCCGCGCGCCGTGGCCGAGATCCTGCGTTTCCTGGTTCCGACGGCCGGCCACGTGCTGCTCAATGTTGCGGCGCCACGCATGCGTCGCCGCTTCATCGTGGAGCGAGGCGAAAGGGTGCTCCGCACCGCAGCGGGCAATATCTCGGGGATCGCCGGCGATCCACAGGAACGGTTGGGCCAGCTTGCGCGCATCTCAGCGGCGTTCGTTGCTGAACGCGTGCCGCGCACGTTTCGCCTCTTCGTGTCCGGCGTGGCAGCGGCCATGGCGTCCTACAACGTCCTTCGGATCCTGACGAAAGATCTGCCCGGCGTAACGCGCGACCACGTGCTCGAGGTCACACGCGGCGTCGAGAACAACCCTACCACCGAGATGGATCTGTCGCTGTGGCAGGCCAGCCTCGCGATCCGGCACGACCCGGCCTCCTTGGCCGCATTCGAGACTGAGGCGCCGTCCCTGTTGGCGGTCGCTTACGGGAACGCCAGCCTGCCCACTGTCGCACAACAGGTCTTGGACGCATTCCTGGCCCGCTACGGTGCGCGCGGCCTGGCGGAGATCGATCTGGGCCGCCCGCGCTGGGCCGAGGAACCAACCCACGTGTTAGAGGTCATCCGCGGCTACCTCCAGATCTCTGATCCGAGCCGGTCGCCCGACGCGGTCTTCAGCCGCAGCATGGGAGGCGCCGAAGCAGCAGTCGCCGCCCTGGTTTCGGCCGCGCGACGCGGCCCTCATGGATGGCTTCGCGCCCGGCAGGTGCGATTCGCGGCGGGACGAACTCGCAGCCTGATGGGGATTCGCGAGAGTCCCAAGTTCTTCGTGGTCCGGCTGCTCGGAGTGCTGCGCGGTGAGTTGCTCTCAGTCGGTGCGCAACTGGCTGCCAGGGGCGACCTCAGCCGGCCGGACGATCTCTTCCATCTGTCGTTTGCCGAGCTGGTCGCGCTGGCTGATGGCGCAGGCCGCGACTGGCAGGGCCTCGTTGCCCAGCGCCGCCAGGCGTACGATCGCGAGCTCATGCGCCGGCAGGTGCCCCGGCTCCTGCTCAGCGATGGCCGGGCCTTCTACCAAGGACTCACTGCGTCTGGCGACGCGGCGGGCGTTCTGGCCGGCAGCCCTGTTTCGCCGGGCAGCGTCACCGGCCGCGTGCGCGTTGTGCTTGACCCGCGCCGCGCAGGACTGCTGCCGGGCGAGATCCTTGTGTGCCGCGGCACCGATCCATCCTGGACCCCGCTCTTCCTCGCTGCAGTGGGCTTGATCATGGAGGTGGGTGGCCTGATGACGCACGGTGCAGTTGTCGCGCGGGAGTACGGCATCCCGGCCGTGGCCGGCGTCGACCGCGCGACCGAGCGTCTTCAGACAGGCCAACGCATCTCGCTCGACGGATCGACCGGTCGCATCACGATCGTGGACGCGGCAGATGCTGCGACAGAGGACGAAACTCGGTGGCCTTAACACCCGCTGCTGGGCGGGCTCTCGCCGCCTTCACACGAACTTCACATCTTGTGCATCATTCCTCCGCATCTGGCCCCTATACTGTACTGAGTCGGGCAAGGCGACTCGCACGAGCCGGCGCCTACCGCTCGCAATTTCGACGACAACTCGACTGGAGGAATACATGAATCAGCTGGGCAAGAGGCGCCGCAGAACGCCGTGGTGGGGCGTGGTCGCCCTACTCCTCATCGCTGCAGCCGCGGCAGGCTGGTGGTGGTTCTCAGTTCGTGACACGACCACAGAAGTACAAGCCCCTGCCCTGCAGACGGCAAAGGTTCGATCCGGCGACATCACCATCACGGCCAGTGGCGCCGGCAACCTGTTGCCCGCCCATGAGGTGAAGCTCGGCTTCCGCTCGGGCGGCGTGCTTGCCGAGGTGCTCGTCTCGGTCGGCGACGAAGTGGCGGCTGGCGCCCTCCTCGCGCGCTTGGACGACGCCGAGGCGCAGGCGCAGCTGGCGCAGGCCGAGACGAATCTCCAGCTGGCAGAACTCAAGCTGGCAGATCTGACCGACGGAGCTGATCCGGCCGCGCTGGCCACAGCGCGAGCATCCCTCGCGGGGGCGCAGGCCGACCTGGCCAGGTTGCTTGAGCCTGCGACCGCGGCAGAGATGGCTTCCTCCCAGGAGAACCTCCGCAGCGCTCAGGAAGCGCTCGCGGTCCTGATGGCCGGCCCGGACCCCGCGAAGGTCGCGGCTGCCGAGGCCAGCCTGACCCTGGCTGAGATCAACGTCCGTGCGGCACAAGCCGCGTACGATAAAGTCGCGCCGGTGACCGAGCTGCGCAACGGCACGTCCATCGGGATCGGCGAGACGAAACAGGCAGCCGACCTGTGGCAGGCAACGACCAATTACGAGAAGGCCAAGGCCGAATATGAGAGCGTCATGGCCGGTCCTGCCGCGGATGCAATTGCCAGCGCACGCGCCAAGGTCTCCGTGGCCCGGGCGCAACTGGATGCCCTGAGGGCAGGCCCCAGCGCAGAGGCGATTGCAGCCGCTGAGGCCAAAGTTGCCCAGGCCCAGGCTCAGCTGGATGGGACGCTCCTCGGCGCGACGACGAGAGACGTGCAATCTGCCGAGCTCGGCGTGACCCAGGCCCGGCTCTCCGTCGAGAATGCCCGGCGCCAGATCGCGGCGGCCGAACTACGTACGCCGGTGGCGGGCACGGCCCTGGCCGTTCAGGCTCAAGCCGGAGAGAGCGTCGGTGCGACGCCCATCATCACCGTGGCCGACCTGGCCAATCAGTCCGTCCGCTTCTGGGTGGAAGAGACCGACCTGATGAACATGGCCGTGGGCAACCCGGTCGAGATCACCTTCGACGCGCTGCCCGACCTGGTCTTCGCGGGGGCCATCACCTCGATCGACCCCGCGCTGGTGACCGTCGACGGCACCCTGGCGGTGCAGGCATGGGCGAGCATCGACCTCGCCGCCCACCCCGTGAAGCTGCTCTCGGGCATGACCGCGGAGATCGAGATCGTCGCGGGCCGCTCGGAGGACACGCTGCTCGTGCCCGTCCAGGCCCTGCGCGAGCTCGCGCCCGGCTCCTACGCCGTCTTCGTCGTCAAGGCAGACGGTGAACTCGAGATGCGCACCGTCGCAGTCGGCCTGCGAGACTTCGCCAATGCCGAGATCCTGAGTGGCCTGGAGCGCGGCGAGGTCGTCAGCACCGGCACGGTTGAGACGGAATGACGGGCGAACCGATGACGACGGACGACATGGGGCAGAACGAGTTGGTGATCGACATCCGCGGCCTGACGCGGGTGTACGGCATGGGCGACGCCACGGTGCATGCGCTGGATGGGCTCGACCTGCAGGTGCGCCGCGGCGAATTTGTGGCCGTGATGGGGCCGTCCGGATCGGGAAAATCCACGCTGATGAATATCATGGGTTGCCTGGACCGGCCCACGGATGGCCAATACATCCTGGACGGCATCGACGTGAGCAGCCTCGACCGGACCGACCTCGCCATCGTGCGCAATCGCAAGATCGGCTTCGTCTTTCAGTCATACAACCTGCTGCCGCGATTGAGCGCCCTCAAGAACGTGATGCTCCCCCTGCTCTATAACATCGAGGAGCGATTCAGCGACGAGGAGCGCCACGCGAAGGGCGTGGCAGCGCTCGAGGCGGTGGGCCTCAGCAACCGCGTGCATCACCGTCCCAACGAGATGTCGGGCGGACAGCAGCAGCGGGTCGCGATCGCGCGTGCGCTGATCAACAACCCGGCCATGATCCTGGCCGACGAGCCCACCGGCAATCTGGACACCAAGTCGAGCATGGAGGTCATGGACCTGCTGCATAACCTGCACGCCTCCGGCGTCACCATCGTCATGGTGACCCACGAGCCCGACATCGCGCAGCAGGCGCAGCGAGTCGTCTGCGTGCGGGACGGCAGGGTGGTCTCTGATGGCCGCGACGGCGCAGGCAAGTGCCTGGAACGAGGAGGGCTCGATGACGCTCGCTGAGACGCTGCAGGTTGCCTTCGAAGGGCTCAAGCTCAACCGCGTCCGCTCGTTCCTCACCACCCTGGGAGTTATCATCGGGGTCGCGAGCGTCATCATGATGCTCGCGGTCAGTGCAGGCGCAGAGGCGGCCATCGCAGACCAGATCAATTCGCTCGGTGCGAATCTGATCATCGTCAACCCGGTACGCGGGGTTCCCGGCGCCGCACAGACCCTCACCTACGACGACGCGATTGCCATCCAGGAGACGACCCGCAACATCGACGGTGTCTCGCCGGAGTTCCAGGTCTCGCAGGATGTGAGCAGCGCGCGCGCCAGGCTGGAGGGCATCACGGTGCTGGGCATCATGGCCGACTTTCCGACCGTGCGCGACTATGAGGTCGGCGAGGGCCGCTTCATCAACGCTGAGGAGAACGAGCGCGAGGCGAAGGTCACCGTCCTGGGCTACGGACTGGCCCAGGACCTGTTCGGCTCTGAGAGCGCGATCGGCCAGACCGTGACCATCGGGAGCACGAAGCTGGTCGTCGTGGGCGTGATGGAGGAGAAAGGCATCGTCGCGGATGTCGATTACGATGGCCGAGCCTACATCCCTCTGCAGTTGCTCTATCAGAAATTCAGTCCCAGTCGCATCGCCAAGGACCGAATTCGCACCATCTACGTGAAAGCGAGCAGCCAGGAAGTCATGGATAGCGTCTCCAACCAGATCACGGCGCTGCTCGTCGAACGCCACGACGTCGATCCGGCCAAGCCCGACTTCGTGCTGCAGACCCAGCAGGACATCATCAGCACGCAGCAGGCCACCACGGAGGCATTCCGCAATCTGTTGGCCTGGGTCGCGGCCGTGTCGCTCATCGTGGGCGGAATCGGCATCATGAACATCATGCTGGTGTCGGTGACGGAACGCACCCGAGAGATTGGCCTGCGCCAGGCGCTGGGCGCGAGGCCGCGCGACGTGCTCCTGCAGTTCCTCATCGAGGCCGTGACGCTCAGCCTCGTCGGCGGACTCGTGGGGGTTCTGCTGGGCGTCGGCGGCGCGGAGCTGTTCGGCCGCCTCGGCGAGATGCGCACGCAGATCGTTCCAGCGTCCATCCCACTCGCGTTCGGAGCCGCAGCCGCGGTAGGGGTCTTCTTCGGCTACTATCCTGCGGTCAAGGCAGCGCAGCTCGATCCGATCGTGGCGTTGCGACATGAATAACAACCTATCCGCTGGCCGCCCTGGGGCAGCCGGCGCCAAGGAGATGAACATGACCATGAAGCCATGGCCAACCATCCTGATCATCTTGCTGGTCGCGCTGGTCGCGGCCGGATGCGGCAGCGCAACCAGCGCCCCGGTCGCAGCACCCGCGCCGGCCGAAGCGCCAGGTGACGCGCCCGCCGGCTCATCCGTAGCCGCGCCGGCATCTGCGCCAGCAGCCGCACCGGCAACCACGCTCGATACGACCTACGAGAGTGCGCTCCCGCTGCGCAACCAGCTCCTGTTGGGCACGCTCGAACTGGAGGAATCCGACTTCCCGATTACGGAGCAGCAGGCGCCGGCGCTCCTGCCGCTCTGGCAGGGCATCCGCGCTTCCATGAACAGCGGCGCGGCAGCCCCGGCCGAGACAGATGCACTGCTTCGCCAGATCCAGGCCACCCTGACCCCCGACCAGATCAACGCGATCCGGGAGATGCGCCTCACCCAGGTTCAGCTCCAGGAGTGGGCCAGGAACGCGGGCGTGAGCACAGGCACCGGTGAGCTGGGTGCCACTGGCCAGGGGCAGGGAGGCGGCCAGGGGCTGTCGCCGGAGGCGCGTGCGACGCGCCAGGCGGAGCGCGGCGGCGTAGGCGAGGGCGGCGGGCTCAGCCGCGCCCTGCTCGATGCAGTCATCGAACTGATGGAATCCAAATAGGAAGTGCAGAGTGTACGGCATGAACACCTGGAGAGTAGTACTGATCCTGATGGCTGCGATGGCCCTGATCGCGGGCTGCGGCGCAGCCCCGGCGGCCCCGCCAACCCCGGCGCCCGAGGCCGTCGCGGCCGGTGCGCTCGATGAGACCTACGACGATGCGCTCAGCATCCGCAATCAACTCGCCTACGGCACGTTGCGGCTCGAAGGGACCGCGCAAGCTGTGACGACCGGGCAGGCCGCGACCCTGCTGCCCCTGTGGCAGGCTCTTCAGGCGCTCAGCGCCAGCACGACCACGGCCACGGAAGAGACCGCAGCCGTCCAGGCGCAGATCCAGTCAGCCTTGACGCCCGATCAGTTGTCGGCCATCGCCGGCATGCGTCTGACCAATGCAGTGCTCCAGGCCTATTACGTGGAGATCGGCGTTGCCGAGGTCAGGACGCCTGAGCCAGGGGTCACGCCGCAGAGCAGCAGCCTGCGCGACCTGCCTCCGGAGCAGCGCGAGGCCGCCAGGGCGACGGCCCAGGCCCTGGGCACCCCGGTCGGATCGGGCAGCGGGGGAAGCGGTACGGGCAGCGAGAAGAAAGACGCGTTGCTGGACGAGGTGCTGGAACTGCTGAGCGCCCGCGCCCAGGGGAAGTGACGTCCCTCCCTCCGGCAAAGCCCTGCGCTATCTCGTTCCTCGTTTGTGCCTGACTCGCCCATCTTGAGGTACACTGGGGACCAAATGCGACATAGGAGTTGCTGATGGTCCCACCGGCACGTAGCGAGATACGTATTGGTCTGCGGGTGCAGATCGTAGAGAAACAGAATCAACGCAGCGGCGCAGTGACCGAGGGCGTGGTTGCGCGCATCCTGACCAGCAGCGCGAGCCATCCACACGGCATCAAGGTGATGCTCGAGGATGGCCGCGTGGGGCGGGTGAAGGCCGTCTTGCCCGACAATGCCTGAACAAGTCACTGGAATCCTGAACCGCAGGGGCGGCCGTGCAATCCTGGTAAACGCTGTGGAGCCGGCCGCGGGTGAGGTGCTGGTGCCCCCGCACCTCCTCAACACCCATGATCTGGTGGAAGGCGCCACCGTGGCAGGTCCCGCACGGGAGGGCAGTCGGGGCCGCGAACTCTCCGGCGTCGAGACGATCTGCGGGGTGTCCCCCGAGGCGTACCGCGCCCGGACCCCGTTCGAGAAGCTCGTTGCAGTTGATCCCACGGAGCGGTTCGACCTGGGCGCGCGCGGCGACGTGGCGATGCGCGCAGTGGATCTGCTCGCGCCCATCGGCCGTGGCACCCGCGGCTTGATCGTGGCGCCGCCCAAGGCGGGCAAGACCACCATGCTGGAAGGGATTGCCCGCGCCATCCGGGCAGAGCGCCCGGGCGCGCGCATCATCGTGCTCCTGATCGATGAACGGCCAGAGGAACTGACCTACTTTCGCCGCACGGTGGCTGCCGAGGTGTTTGCCAGTTCCAGTGACCAGGCCCCAGCGCAGCACACCGCATTGGCAGAGTTGCTCCTGGCGCACATTCGCGTCGAGCTGGAATGCGGTAACGACATCGTGGTGCTTCTGGACAGCCTGACGCGGCTGGCCCGTGCATTCAACCTCGGCAGCCGCGGCACAGGACGCAGCCTCTCGGGCGGGATGGATGCCAGCGCACTGATGATTCCCCGGCGCTTCTTCGGCCTGGCCCGCAACATAGAGCACGGCGGATCAGTGACGCTCCTGGCCACCGCGTTGATCGACACTGGCTCGCGCATGGACCAGGTCATCTACGAGGAGTTCAAGAGCACGGGCAACAGCGAGATCGTGCTGGACCGGAGCCTGGCCCAGGCGCAGATCTACCCCGCCATCGACGTACACCGCACTGGCACCCGCAAGGAAGAACGCCTGTACAGCGCTGCCGATCTGGCGGGGCTGCAGCGACTGCGTCGGGTGCTGGCGGGCTACCCGTCCTCGCAGGCGATGGCGCGGCTGCTGCAGCTGCTGTCCAAATATCCCACCAACGCAGCATTGCTGGAGCGGCTCCAGCGGCCATCTTCCGCGCAGCGCAAGTAGCGGGGACGTCGAACCTTGTAGCAGGTCAGGTGAGCGGCCAGAAGACCGGAAGCAGGAGCAGGATCAGGGCGATGAGCAGCACGGTGAGGGGCAATCCCACCCGGAGATAGTCGCGGAACTGGTAGCCGCCCGGCCCCATCACCAGCACATTCACGGGGTGGCCCAGCGGCGTCAGAAACGCCAGGGAGGCTGCCAGGGTGACGCCCATCGCTAATGCCCTCGGATCCAGCCCCGTGTGCTGCGCCGCGCCGATGGCGATGGGCGCAACCACCGTCGCTACGGCAGCCCCGTTCATGACCTGCGCCAGCAGTGTCGTCAGCAGCACGAGCCCGCCCAGGGTGGCGAGCGGCCCGGCCGGCCCGAGGATCGCGATCAGCTTGTCGGCCAGCAGGCTCGCCGCGCCGCTCTTGGTCATGGCCAGCCCCAGGGGCAACATTCCCGCCACCAGGAAGACGCTGCGCCACTCCATGGCGCCGTAGGCCTGGTCCATGGTCAAAATGCCCACGAGCACCATCAGCAGCGCAGCGCCCAGCATGATCTCGCCCACGGACGACGGGATGAGCCCGGCCAGGACCAGCGCACCCAGCAATATGAGCAGGGCCAGCCTTCGCTGGGCCGGCCTGGCGGCCGATAGACGTTCCGCGTCGCGGCCGTTCAGGACGATCAGGTCGGGCTCCGTCCGCAGCAGCTTGATCCGACCGTGCTCTCCCTGGAGCAGCAGCGCATCCCCAAACTCCAGCGGCAGCTCGCCCAAGTTGCTGCGAATCGGCCGGCCCCCGCGCCAGATGCCCACCACGTTCATGCCGTATTTGTCGCGGAAGCGGGCCGCGCGCAGCGTCTGGCCGAGCAGCGTGGATCGCGGCGCGAGCACCACCTCCACGATAACCACCGACTCCGATTCCAGGTGCGTGTTCTGCCACTCCGCAGCGGGCAGCAGTTCCAGCCACCCTGCGACAGGGCGCTCCTTGAACTCGTCGATCTTGCCTTCCAGGAATAGGATGTCGCCGGCTATGAGGATCTCGCCCGGCGCCGGCGCCGCGGTCAGGCGGTCCTGCCGGTCCAGGCCGACGACGTTCACCGCAGCGGTGCGGCGCAGGTCGCTCTGCGCCAACGACTGCCCGACCAGCGGCGAACCCGCGGGCACTCGCGCTCGGAAGAGTCGCTCGCCGAGCCGATAGACGTCGATCAGTGCCTGCTGCTCCGCCGTCTCTCGCTCCGCCGCGGTCAGCGGCGATGGCTCCGGCAGCAGGCGACGGCCCCACAGCACCATGTAGGCAATCCCCGCGATGATGATCGGGATCCCCACCGGGAGAAAATCCAGAACGCCGTACCCTGCGAGATCCTGCCCGCGCAGTACGCCGCTGACGATGATGTTGGCAGTCGTGAAGAGCGTCGCCATGCCGCCCAGCAGCGTCGAAAACGCCAGAGGCATCAGGAGCTGACCGAGGCTGATGTGATTGCGCCGTGCCAGGCCGGAGACCGCGGGCAGCAAGATGGCCGCGGCCGCAATGTTGTTCATCACCATGGACAGGCCCGCGCCCGCCACCATGATGACGATCACCAGGCGGCGCTCGCCCGTGCCGGCCACGCGCTCTAGCAGCTCGCCTGCCCGCTCGCTGAGGCCAGTCACGCGCAGCCCCTCGGTCACCACGAAGATCGCCACGATGGTCACCACGGCAGAGCTGGCGAAGCCCGAAAACGCCTCACGCGGGGTCAGGACCCCGCCGACGCCCAGCGCCAGGACGACCAGCAGCGCAACCACGTCGGCGCGCAGCCGGTCCGACAGCAGCAGGGCAACGGCCCCCAGCAGGATGGCGAATGTGAGGATGAGCGGATCGATCACCGGCATGGCCCCATTGTACCAAAAGACGCGACCCTTGCCCATCCGAGCTCGGCATCGTTTGAGGCGAAGGCCGCCAACACGCTATAATATTGCCCGGCGTCCGCAGGTGGACGCGAAAGGATGGCAGGTGCAGAAGACAGCAGGGCGATTGCCGCTTCTCTCGGTTGAGGTGCACCGGTTCAAGCCGTGGCCCGATGCGTTTCCCTACTCCGTCCCGCTCATCCGCAACCTGGACCGGATCGGGTTCGAATCGCCCGTCACCTTCCTGGTAGGCGAGAACGGCTGTGGTAAGTCCACGCTCATCGAGGCCCTGGCCTGCGCGGCGAACACGGTCACGGTGGGCAGCGAGGGGGTGGGCTCGGATCCCACGCTGATCCCCCTGCGGGAACTGGCAAAGGACCTGCGGCTGGCGTGGAGTCGGCGGAACCACCGCGGCTTCTTCATGCGCGCGGAGGACTTCTTCGGCTATGCGCGGCGACTGGCCGCCACGCGCACTGAACTGGAGCGCGACCTGGAAGACGTGAAGCGCGACTACGCGGATCGCTCCCCCACTGCGCAGGCCTACGCGCGGTCGGGGTATGAAGGCCAGCTGGGTGCGCTGCAGCGACGCTACGGCGAGGGGCTGGAGACCCGATCTCACGGCGAGGGCTTCCTGGCCCTGTTTCAGTCCCGCTTCGTGCCTGGCGGGCTCTACCTGCTCGATGAGCCCGAAGCGCCGCTGTCACCGTTACGTCAACTATCCTTCCTGGTCCTGCTCGATCAGATGGTCAGGCAGGACGCCCAGTTCATCATCGCGACCCACTCCCCCATCCTGATGGCGTTTCCAGGCGCCACGATCCTGAGCCTGGACCACGGGCGGATCGAAAAGGTGGCTTACAATGCGCTCGAGCACGTGCGGATCACGCAGGAGTTCCTGGCAGATCCAGAACGATACCTGCGCCACCTGCTGGCGCCGGACGACGAGTGAGCAGCCGGAACCCGGAGAAGTGACTGACCAGGAGGGGCCGTGATCAGGATCGAGGCAACGCACTTCAAGGACGAGCACGGGCGTACGCTCATGCTGCGCGGGGTGAACCTGGGCGGCAGCAGCAAGGTGCCGGCCCGGCCTGACGGCGCGACCCACCTGCGCGACGTCTTCTTCGACCATCGCGACGTCTCCTTCGCCGGCCGGCCCTTCCCGCTCGACGAGGCGGACGAGCACTTTGGCCGCCTGGCCGCGTGGGGGCTGACCTTCGTGCGGCTGGTGATCACGTGGGAGGCCGTCGAGCACGCCGGACCGGGCATCTACGACGACGCGTATCTCGACTATCTGCGCGCTATCGCGGAGCGCGCTGCGCACCACGGCATCAGCCTCCTCATCGACCCGCACCAGGACGTCTGGAGCCGCTTCTCGGGCGGCGACGGCGCGCCCGGTTGGACCCTGGAGGCCGCAGGGTTCGACCTGCCCTCGTTCGCCGAGACGGGCGCGGCCATCGTGCACGCGACCCACGGCGACCCATTCCCGAGGATGATCTGGCCCACCAACGGCACGAAGCTCGCTGCGGCCACAATGTTCACGCTCTTCTTCGGCGGAGACGATTTCGCACCCGAGACCCGCATCGACGGGGAGCCGCCCCAGGCGCTCCTGCAGCACCATTTCCTGTCGGCCATGCAGCAGGTGGCCCGCCGCCTCAGAGGGCTGCCCAACATCGCAGGCTATGACATGCTCAACGAGCCCCTCCCAGGATTCATCGGCTGGCAGGACCTGAACTCGGTGGGAGGAAGTCTGACCCTCGGCGCCTGTCCTACCCCGTTCGAGGCGATGCGCCTCGGCACGGGCATGGCGCAGGAGGTGGGACTGTGGCAGCTGGGACCGTTAGGCGCACGCCGCATGGGAACGACCCTGTTGAACGCATCGGGGCGACGGGCCTGGCGAGACGGCCACGACTGCATCTGGCGGCAGAACGGCGTCTGGAACGTGGACCGGGCCGGGGACGCCAGGCTCCTGCGGGAGAGCCACTTCGCGGTTGTCCGCGGGCGCCCGGTCGATTTCCGGCGCGATTATCTGGCCCCGTTCGCACGGCGATTCGCGGCCGCCCTCCGGGCCGTCGACCCGGAGGCTGCGATCTTCCTCGAGCGGGAGCCGGAAGGCCATGCGCCGCCCTGGGACGGTCCGGGCCGGGCAGGCATCGCCTACGCGCCCCACTGGTACGATGGCCATGTCCTGATGATGAAGCGCTACAGCCCGTTCCTCGCGGCCGATGCCCGCAGCCGCAAGCCGGTGTTCCTCCCCGGCCCCATCCGGCGGTCGTTTGCGTCCCAGCTCGGCGACCTGGCGCAGGCCGGCGAGCGCGCGGGCATGCCGGTGCTTCTCGGTGAGTTCGGCATTCCCTTCGATCTGGACGGAGGGCGGGCCTATCGCACGGGGGACTTCCGCCACCAGGTCGGAGCGCTCGACCGCACCTTTCGCGCGGTGGAGGCCAACCTGCTCAGCGGAACGCTGTGGAACTACACGCCGGACAACACGAACGCCCGCGGCGACGGCTGGAACGGGGAGGACTTCTCCATCTTCAGCCGGGATCAGCAGGACGATCCCGACGACATCGACTCAGGCGGCCGTGGCTTGGCCGCTGTCGTGCGGCCATACCCGCGCGCGGTCGCGGGCGAGCCGCTGCGGCTGGCATTCGACCTGCGCAGCCGCGTGTTCGAATTCCGCTTCCGCGACGACCCCGCGATCACCGCGGCCACGGAGATCTTCCTGCCGCGGCTGCACTACGGTGGAGGATGCCGGATCGAGGTGAGCGACGGCACGGCGGAGGTGGACTGCGAGGGCCAACTCGTGACCTACCGCCACGCCGCGCTCAACAGCGTGCATTGGGTGCGGATTACGGCCGGCTGACCGGGCGTGCTGGCGGGTGCCAGCACGGTGGCGAATAAATTCGCACCTGGGGGGCCTCAATCGGGGCCGCTGGCCTCCGTCACCGGCACATAACACACGCCGGCCGTGCCCGGTCCCGAGTGCACCCCAAGTGCGGGCGACAGTTCCGCGACGATCGACTCCACGCAAGTGAGCCGAGACTCGAAGAGCACCTTCAGCTTCTCCGCCTCCTCACGCGCGGCCGCATGCATGTACGCGACCTTGATCTTCCCCTTCGCGCCCACTGCTGCCTCGACCATCTGCACCATCTTCTCATACGCGGCGCGGCGGCTGCGCGCGGTGCCCAGGGGCACGATCACGCCATCTTCCATGCCGATCAGCGGCTTGATTTTCAACAGCGACCCGACGAGATGCGTGGCCTTGCCGATCCGACCGCCCATGTACAGATACTTCAGCGTGTCTGCGGTCTGGATCATCCGCGCGACCGGCATCATGCGCCGGACCAGGGCCACGATGTCCGCGCAGGACCGGCCAGCGGCCGACGCGCGCGCTGCCTCGATGACCATCCAGCCCTGGCACATCGACACGTTCAAGGTGTCGATCACCTCGATGCGCAGGTCAGGCATCGCCTCCAGCAGCATCTGCCGCGCGACCAGGGCCGCCTGGTACGCGCCGCTCCCCTTGGACGTGATGTGGATGCTTACGATCTCGCGTACACCCTCGGCGATGAGGCCGCGGTATAGCTCAAGGTAGTCGCCTGCGCTGGGATTGGCTGTCTTGGGCAGTTCGTTCGCCTTGGTCAGCCACTCGTAGAATGCATCGCCGTGTGCAGTCAGCAGGTCCCTCAGCACCACTGCGCCCTGGTGGATGTAGTATGGCGCCCATCGGATGTCGAGCGCCTCGCGCAGATCCTGCGGAATGCTGGCCACGCTGTCGGTGACGATGCCGACTCTGGGCATGTGTCTCTCCTGATGTCGGTCGATTTCAGGGCGCGGGGTCGAGCCTGCAAGCTCGCCCCGCGCCCTGTCGTCCTGCCCCTATGGGTTGACGTTATTCAGTTCCTCGAAGTACCGGCGCAGCCGGGCCTTGAAGCTCTCTTCGCCCGAGCGCAACCACTGGCGCGGATCGTAGTACTTCTTGTTCGGCTCATCCGGCCCCTTTGGATTCCCGATCTGGCCCTGCAGGTAGCCCTCGTTCTTCAGGTAGTAGCCCCTCACCCCGTCCCAGAACGCCCACTGCAGATCGGTGTCGATGTTCATCTTGACCACGCCATACGACACGGCCTCGCGTATCTCCTCCAGCGAAGAGCCGGACCCGCCGTGGAACACCAGGTCCAGGGGCAGCGGCTCCGTGCCGAACTTCTCCTGCACGTACTCCTGCGAATTGTGCAGGATGATCGGGCGCAGCTTCACATTGCCGGGCTTGTAGACGCCGTGCACGTTGCCGAAGGACGCCGCGATCGTGAAGCGCGGGCTGACCTGCACCAACTGCTCGTATGCGTACGCCACTTCCGAGGGCTGGGTATAGAGCCTGGCGCTGTCGACGTCCGTGTTGTCCACGCCGTCTTCCTCGCCGCCCGTCACGCCCAGCTCCAGCTCCAGCGTCATGCCCATCCGGCTCATCCGCTCCAGGTACCGCTTGCAGATCTCGACGTTCTCGTGCAGCGGCTCCTCGGACAGGTCCAGCATGTGCGAGCTGTAGAGTGGGCGGCCGTGCTTCTTGAAGTACGCCTCGCCAGCGTCCAGCAGACCGTCCACCCACGGCAGCAGCTTCTTCGCGCAGTGGTCGGTGTGCAACATCACCCGAGCGCCGTACATCTCCGCGAGCTCGTGCACGTGCAACGCCGCGGAGACCGCTCCCGCGATCGCGGCCCGCTGGTTGCTGTTGCTCAGGCCCTTGCCCGCGTAGAAGGCCGCGCCGCCGTTCGAGAACTGGATGATCATCGGCGCGTTCAGTTCCGCGGCCGTCTCCAGCGCGGCATTCACGGTGTCGGTTCCCGTGCAGTTCGCCGCGGGCAGCGCAAACTGGTGCGCCTTCGCGTACTTGAATACCTTCTGAACGTCGTCGCCGGTGATCACGCCTGCCGGCACCAGGTCGATAAATGTGGACATCTGCTTCCCTCCGTGATCCATCGATTCGTGCGAAATCTGCAAATCAGCTTCCCTCGGCATCCGAAGCCGAGGCCTGTTCGGACGCTACGTTCGGGGCCCGACCATACGTCCTCGTCAGCGCCCCGAGGCGCTCAGCGAGCTCAGCGGTCAATGCACCGTCCCGGTAGCGCCAGGTCCAGTTGCCGCCGGCGCGGCCGGGCGTGTTCATCCGCCCTTCGCTGCCCGCGCCCAACACGTCCTGGAGCGGGAAGATCGCCGTATCGGCCACAGACATCGTGGCCAGGCGGATCAGCTCCCAGTTGATCTCCTCGCAGCGTCCGCCCAGGTAACGGCAGACCGCGTCCCGCTCTTCCTCGCCCAGGGTGTCGAACCACCCGAGCGTCGTGTCGTTGTCGTGGGTCCCAGTATACACCACGCAGCCGTGCTCGTATGTATGCGGCAGATATTGGTGATTGGCATCCCCGCCGAACGCGAATTGCAGCACCTTCATGCCCGGGAAGCCCTGCTCCTCACGCAGGGCATCGACCTCCGGCGTGATCACGCCCAGGTCCTCGGCGATGATGCGCACCGGCCCCAGCGCCTGCTGGAGCGCGCCGAACAACTCGCGTCCCGGCGTCTTGACCCACTGCCCGTTCTCCGCGGTGGCGTCGCCGGCCGGCACCTCCCAGCAGGCATCGAAGCCGCGGAAGTGGTCCAGGCGGATCACGTCCACCGTCTGCAGCGTCCGCCGGAAGCGCGCGATCCACCACGCGTAGCCGTCTTCCGCCATCGCCTCCCAATCGTACAGCGGGTTGCCCCACAGCTGCCCGGTCGGGCTGAACGCATCCGGCGGCACCCCCGCGACGTGCGTCGGCGCGCCGTCCGCGTCGAAGCGGAACAGCTTCCCGTTGGCCCAGGCGTCCGCACTGTCGTACGCGACAAAGATCGGAATATCGCCGACGATGCTCACGCCCTTCTCGTTGGCATACGCCTTGAGCGCGGACCACTGTTTCTCGAACTGGAACTGGACGTACTGGTGGAACTGGATCTGGCCGTCGAGTTCTCTGCGCCACCGCTCGATCGCCTCCGGTTGCCGCGTGGCGATGTCTCGCTCCCATTGGCCCCACGCCGCGCCGCGGTGCTGGTCCTTGAGTGCGGCGAACAGCGCGTAGTCGTTGAGCCACGCTGCGTGATCCCTGACAAACGCGGCCAGTTCGGCCTTCTGCCCGTCGTCCGCGGTCGCCCTGAAGTGCGCGAAGGAGACGCGCAGCATGCGCTGCTTGAACTGGATCACCGGGCCGTAATCCACTCGCTCCTCCGGAAACACGGGTGCGCCGTCCAGATCCCACGGAGCGAGGTACTTCTCCGCCAGGAGGCGCTCCGGGCTGATGAGCAGCGGATTGCCTGCAAAGGCCGACAGGGCCTGGTACGGAGAGTCGCCGTAGCTCGTCGGGCCGAGCGGCATGATCTGCCAGAGCTTCTGTCCGCTGTCCGCCAGGAAATCGACGAAGCGATAGGCCGCGTCGCCCAGGTCGCCGATGCCGAAGCGGCCCGGCAGGGACGTCGGGTGGAGGAGGATGCCGCTGGCCCGCGGGGAAACCTCGACCGGCTCCTCGACTTGGATCTCCTCGGGCTCGAACATCTCGCGCAGCGCCTGGTCGATGCTGGGCACCCCGCGGCCGCCAAGCCGCGCGGCCAGCTGGGCGTAGGTGTGATTCTCGTCGTCCTCGACCTCCCGGAAATCGAGGAAGGCCTGGTACTTGAACGCACCGAGCTCGATGTACATCCCGTTCTCGCACAACTCCTTGCTGTTGCGGATGTAGTCGAGGCCAGCGGTGTAGTCCCGGAAGATGCAGAAGGTGTTGGCGTCGCAGTGCAATCCCAGGCCCTCGCCCAGTGTCCGCTGCTGCATCACGCGCTCCGCACCATCGGCCGAGGCGTCGCCGCCCTTCGCGTCCACGACGTAGGCCGCCGACGTGCGGATCCAGCCGCGTGCGTCCGCGAATTTGTTGTGAAACACGACCAGCCCGCGCTCGCCCGGTCCGGACAGCGAGTCACCCGAGCTATTGGAATACGCGTAGACGTCCTCGTTGACACCGCCGTCGGTCGAGTAGAAGTCGTAGAGCAGGAAGTTTCGCACCTCCGCAAAGACGTACCTGCGGTGCATCAGGGGGAAGATCTCCCGTTCGTGCCGGCGAATCAGGTCCATGTCCTCCTGCTCGTCCCAGTACGCACGACGATACTCCATGCCATACTTCTCGCTGAAGCCCTGCACCTGTCCGTGGCCGATCATCGGCAGGCCGGGCAGAGTCACCATCAGTGTGCAGACGCCGAAATACTTTCCGTCCTTGCCGAACTGGGCCACCGCGGTCTCCTCGTCCGGGTTGTTCATGAAGTTGACGTAGCGCTTCAGGATCTGCGGGTCATACTCCAGGACGTTCTTGAGCGACTGGCGATACTTAGCGTTGTCCTCGTTCTTGAGCATGTGCATGAAGGCGCTGTTGTAGACCCGGTGCATGCCCAGCGTCCGGACGAAGTACCCCTCCATCATCCAGAAGGCTTCGGCCAACAGCAGCGTGTCGGGGACCTCCTGCGCGACCCGCTCCACCACCTCCCGCCAGAACTCGATGGGCATGGCCGCGTCGAAATCGGCCTTCGACAGGGCATGTTCCGATCGTGAGGCAATCGCGCCGCCGGTGCCGGGCTCGGGGAACCACAGGCGCTGGACGTGGCGCTTGGCCAGCGTCATCGCGGCATCGAACCGGATGATGGGGAACATGCGGGCCACGTGCAGGATGGTCTGGATCACTGCCTCGCGCACCGCCGGGTTCAGGTAGTCGAGCTGCGCGGTGTCGTTCCACGGCATGGTGGTGCCGTCGTTGCCGTGGTAGATGTAGCGGGTGCTGCCCGACCACTCATCCACCCGTTTGAAGACGACCGCTGCGTCGCTCCGGCTGTAGTAGTGGTCCTCGAGATAGATGCCCACCCGGCCGTCATTCGACAGGTCCGGGCCATCGAACGTGTAGGACGGGAACGGGCTGTAATCGAGACCCAGGAACCAGTCGGGGTGCTCCATCACCCACTTCGAGTCGATGCCCATGTGATTGGGGACCATATCGCTCGCGAGGCGGACGCCCCGGCTCCACGCGCGGCCGGCCAGGTTCCGGTAAGCCTCGTCACCCCCCAGGTCCCCTGCGATCTGGTAATCGTAGAGGGAGTAGGCTGACGCGACTGCCTCCGGGTTGCCCATGATCTGCTTGATCTTCTGGGATGCCTGGCTGCGCTCCCACAGGCCGATCAGCCACAGCCCGCTGAATCCCCAGCGCGCCAGGTTGTCGAGCTCTTCGTCCGGGATCTGGTCCAGCCGCGTGATGGCGCGCTGATACTTCTTGGAGAGCTGGTCCAACCAGACGTACGTGCTCTTGGCGATCATCACCACCCGGGGCATCCATTCGCGATCGGGGCTGTAGCGCGCGGACTCGCCCTCCAATCCAAAGCCAGCACCAGGCCCGTGGAAGGTCGTGACTTCGATCGGACCGGGGCCGAAGAAGGTGGCCTTCTCCTCCTCTTTCAGCAGGTCGATGCTGCCGAGCAGTCGCTCGAGGAGGTCGCCCAGGAGTGCACCCCAGCGCTCGCGGATGTAGCGCAACTGGCCCGACAACGATAACGGTTCGGCGATGGCGGGGCTGCGCAGCATGTCCACCAGGTTCTGAACATCGGGGCCGAACGGCGGCTGCGCGTCGAAGTACTTGTGCAGTTGATGGATGAGTTGGAGATAGGCCGTCTGCTCTGTCAGACCCGAATCGTCGAACAACTCCGCGAACGGCTCCGTTGCCGGGTTCATGTTCGCCAGCCACAGCACGAGGAGCTCTTCGAGCACCAGTTGCCGGTTCGGGACGCCTGCCGTCTCGCCGGCCACGTAGGCCACAGAATCGGTCCCGTCCTGGTAGACGGCCAACGGCGGGAACTCGTCGACGAACCGGGTGAGCGCGCGGTCCACCACGTCCTCGCCCAGGCTGCCATCCAGCCACGCCAACGCCTGCTCGAGTACTTGGGGATTCTCGGTCTTCCGATAGAGGCCGATCGCGAGGTGCATGATCTCATCGATCAGCCCCATCGCGTTGATCTGACCGGCCTTGACGGCCTGATCCGGAAACGCCTCCAAATCGCGCCCCTGGTTCATCTTCTGTGCGAACAGCCGGGCCGCCTGTGCATCGGCGAAGATGACGTTGCCGCTGATCGAGAACAGGGAGGCATCGAACTGATAGCGATCCCTGGCCCTGCGCGAGATGTGGAATTCCATCGTCGGGGTGTGCTTGTCGGTCATGCGCTTATGCCTCTCCCTCTCAAGATTCCATCGACAGCGACTTACAGGAAGTAGTCGAAGTCCTGCTCCGTGCTGACGCGGCGGCGGATGACGAAGATGTGCGCTGGCGCCGTACGCGGATCGAGCTCGACGAAATTGCGCGGGCCATGCCACAAGTAGCGTGTGTCTGTCAGCAGGTCGTGCACCTGGAAGGGCTGCTGCGGGTCGATGTCCAGGTCCTCGAGCGGCAGGTTGACGAAACCAGACTGCTTGAAGTGCGGGTCCAGGTTGACGACGACCAGCACCTCGTTGGCCCCGTCGGTGCTTGCCTTGGTGTAGGCGGTGATCTGTTCGTTCTCGACCTCGTGGAAGCGCAGGTTGTGGTTGGCCCAGAACGCGGGGTTGGCATGGCGAATCTGATTCACCCGCCCGATCAGCCGGCTGAGGCTGTCTGGACGGTCGAGGTCCCAGCTCCGTATCTCGTACTTCTCCGAGTTGAGATACTCCTCCTTGCCGGGCGCCAACGGCGCATTATCGAACAGCTCGAAAGCCGGGCCGTAGATCCCATACGATGGGCCGAGTGTGGCGGCCAGGATCAGGCGCACCATGTGGGCGGGTCGCCCGCCGTACTGCAGGTACTCGGTGAGGATATCGGGCGTGTTAGGCCACAGGTTCGCGCCGAAATACTCCTTGACCTCCGTCTGCGTGATCTCTGTGAAGTACTGGGTGAGCTCCCACTTCGTGTTGCGCCAGGGGAAGTAGTTGTACGACTGGGTGTACCCGAGCTTGGCCAGCCGGTACAATACGGTCGGCCGGGTGAACGCCTCGGCCAGGAAGATCGCCTCGGGGCAGTCCCGCTTGATCTCAGTGATCAGCCACTCCCAGAAGGGGAAAGGCTTCGTGTGCGGGTTATCGACACGGAAGATGCGCACGCCCTGGTCGATCCAGTACTGGATGACGCTCTTGAGTTCCAGCCACAGCGCCTCCCAGTCCTCCGTTTCGAAATCGAACGGATAGATGTCCTGGTATTTCTTCGGTGGGTTCTCCGCGTATTGGATCGTGCCGTCCGGCCGCCGGCGGAACCACTCCGGGTGCTCCGTCACGTAGGGATGCTCGGGCGCGCACTGGAATGCGATGTCGAGCGCGAGCTCCATGCCGAAGTCGGCCACACGCTGAACCAGGTGACGGAAGTCATCGAGCGTCCCGAGCTCGGGGTGGATCGCCTTATGGCCGCCCTCCGGCCCACCGATCGCCCACGGGCTGCCCGGGTCTTCCGGCCCCGCGACGGTGGTGTTGTTCGGTCCCTTGCGGAAGCTGATGCCAATCGGGTGAATCGGCGGCAGGTAGAGCACGTCGAACCCCATGCCCGCAATGTAGGGCAGCCGCTCCTCGAGGTCCCTGAACGTGCCATGATGCCCTGACACTGCCGAGCATGAGCGCGGAAACAGCTCGTACCACGCACCGAACCGCGCGCGCTCCCGGTCGACCACCACGGTCAGTTCCCTCTCGTAGGTGGTGGCGAAGCTACGTTCCGCATGCAGCGCCATCAGCCGTGCCAGTTCCTCCGAGAGCGCCTGGTTGCTGGCCTCCGGGCCACCGGCGGCCAGCGCCTGCGCACAGGCCGCAAGCACGGCGGCATCCGCGGGCGTGGCCCGCTCTGCGGCTGTCTCCACCAACGCTGCGCCGATCAGCAGGTCGACCGACACGTCCTGGCCCGCGTTGACGCGCTTCGCAAAATCGCGCGCCCAGGTCTTGAAATGGTCGACCCAACCCTGAACGGTGTAGGTGTACCGGCCCATCTCGTCGACGGTGAAGGCCGCCCGCCAGCGATCGTTGGGGAGCGCGGCCATCGGGGCCTCCGACCAAGTGGCGCCATTCGCCTTCCGATAGAGCGCGGCACACGAGATGGCGTCGTGCCCGTCAGTCGCGATGTTGGCCTCCACCACGACCTCGTCCCCAACAATGCGCTTGATCGCAAACCGACCACCGTCGATCTCAGGGACGACACCCTCGATGATCACCCGGCTTCGGCCCTCTGCAGGCAGCATGGCACTCCTCCTGGCACGGCGAACGAATGATGCAGCAGATACGGATACACGGAAACGGGCCCGGAAGTCTCTTCTCGATGTGCGAAGGCACCTTCCAGCCACCTCCATAGTATACGTGTTGTAGGGTACAAGTGCATAATCGTCCCGATCCCCTCGAAAGGCGATCCGGCGCCTGCCCATCCGATTTCACCCCGTCGCCAATGTGTGTCATCCGGCACTATGTGATATGATGTCCTTCCAGCCAAGCAAAGGAGCGCAGCCGTGCCTCATCCTCCAACCCGATCCTACCAGATGCGCGTCGGACTGGTCCTCCTGGGCCTGCTGATCCTTGCCAGCGGCTGCATGGCGCCTTCGCTACCAGCCATCCCTGAGGCCACGGAAGATCATTCCGCCCACATGGCCGATGGCGATGCGGCTGCCACGCCCCTCGACGACACGTCGATGATGGCGACCCATGAGGCCCAGATGGCGGATCCGGCCGCACAGGCGACGCAAGAAGCCCTGATGGCGGATCCCGCGGCCATGGCCACCCACGAGGCAGAGATGCACGGCACGCCGACCCCCTCACCTGCTGAGCCAGTTGCGGCCGCAGGCGCCGCGCTGAGCACCTTCAACACCGCGGATTTTGCCGGATCGGGCCTGTGCGTCCTGTGCCACGAGGGACTGTTCGACGCAGAGGGCAACGACGTCTCCATCACGACGCATTGGCGCTCCACCATGATGGCCAACGCCGCGCGCGACCCCGCCTGGCAGGCCAAGGTTCCGTCCGAGGTAGCGCGCAACCCCGCGCTGCAGGACGTGATCGAGGAGAAGTGCGCGGCCTGCCACGTCCCGATGGCTGCGACCCAGGCCGAGGTCGAGGGGGCCGCGGTGAGCCTCTCCGGGGACGGTCTGTTGGCGCCCGACAACCCGCTTCATGCAGCGGCGCAGGATGGCGTTTCGTGCACTCTGTGCCACCAGATCCAGCCCGACACCCTGGGTGAGCACGCCGGCTTCAGCGGCGGCTACCAGATCGATGCTACCACCGAGCCGCCCGACCGGGTGGCGTTCGGGCCATACCAGAATCCCTTCGGGCGGCCCATGCAGATGCACACGGGTTATCTCCCGGCCTACGGCGAGCATCTGGCGTCCGCCGCGCTGTGCGCTTCGTGCCACAACCTCTTCACGCCCTTCGTGGACGCAGCGGGCGTGGTGCAGGGCGAGTTCCCCGAACAGGTTCCCTACACCGAATGGGAGCATAGCTCGTACGCCGATGCCGGGGTCACTTGCCAGACCTGTCACATGCCGTCCGCCGGGAGTCCGGTCATCATCTCCACCATGCCGCGCAGGCTGGGACCGCGCGAGCCCTTCTTCGAACACCACTTCGCGGGCGGCAATGCGCTGGTCGTCGGGATGCTGCGGGACAACGCCGCGGCGCTCGAGGTGACAGCGGACGCAGCCCACTTCGATGCAACGGTGCTGCGCATCCGCGAACAACTGGCCCGCGCAGCCACGCTGACGCTGGAGGAAAGTGCCCGGGCCGGCGACACGCTCTCCCTCACACTGCAGGTGAGCACGGCTACCGGCCACAAGTTCCCCACCAGCTTCCCTGCGCGGCGCGCCTGGCTGCACGTCGAGGTCAAGGACCGCGCGGGGAACGTCGTCTTTGAATCGGGACGCCCCCTGCCCGATGGCGCCATCGAAGGCAACGACGCAGACGAGCGGGTCGATGCATTCGAGCCGCACTACGATGTCATCACCGCGGCGGACCAGGTGCAGGTCTGGGAGCCCATCATGGGCGACACGGACGGGCGCGTCACGTACACCCTCCTGCGCGCCAGCCGCTATCTCAAGGACAACCGTCTTCTGCCCGCAGGTGCAGACAAGGGACGCCTGCCGCCAGACATCGCCGTTTACGACGCGGCCGCGCAGGATGCAAGCTTCGACGCCAGCGGCGACCGGGTCACCTACCAGGTCGACCTGGGCGATGCACAGGGGCCCTTCACCGTCGCCGCGGAGTTGCTGTATCAACCCCTGTCGTATCGGTTCATACAGGACATGCTCGCCGACGGGACGGAGGCCGGCGCGGCCTTCGAGTCGTTCTACAGCGCGGCCGACAAGACGCCCCAACGCGTCGCGGCTATTGGTGAGACACAGGTGGAATAGTCGGTCCGGCAATGATAAAATGAACCCCGAAAGACATAGGGACCAAGGAGATGTACATGAATTTGGAGCAAATTTCTTCATGGTATGATTTCACCGATAAGACGTTCGTCGTCACCGGTGGAAGCGGCGTCCTGGGCGGCGAGATGGTGTGTGCCCTCGTCAATCTGAACGCAAATGCAATCATCGTCGACAGGAACCTGGACACAGTCGACGCGATCAAGGAGCGGCTCGGATCGTGTGCCTGCCGCTGCCTGGCCGTTAAGGGCGATGTGCTCAGTCGGGAGAGCCTGACCGAGGCTGCAGATCTCATCACGGAGCAGCTCGGCCCCATCCACGGCCTCATCAACGCGGCAGGCGGCAACCGACCTACCGCGACCACCTCAGCCGGGCTGAGCTTCTTCGACCTCCCGGAGGACGCGCTGCGCTTCGTGCTCGACCTGAACCTGCTCGGCACCATCCTGCCGAGCCAGGTGTTCGGGCGCAAGATGGCAGAGCAGGGCGAGGGCGTCATCCTGAACTACTCCTCGATGAACGCATATCGCCCGCTGACCAACGTGCCGGCCTATTCAGCCGCCAAGGCTGCCATCTCGAACTTCACGGCCTGGCTCGCGGTCCACATGGCGCAGAACTACTCGGGCAACATCCGCGTCAACGCGCTCGCGCCCGGCTTCTTCCTCGGCGAACAGAATCGCTTCCTGCTGACCGATGCTGAGACGGGCGAACTGACGGCGCGCGGCCGCAGGATCATCGATCACACGCCGATGGGGCGCTTCGGCGACCCGTCCGATCTGTTGGGCACCGCGCTCTGGCTCCTGTCCCCGGCATCCGCGTTCGTCACCGGCATCACCGTGCCGGTGGATGGCGGTTTTTCAGCATTTAGCGGCGTTTAATAAGGAGGGTCTAAGTTGCAAGCAGATATCGCGCTGATAGGCCTGGCAGTGATGGGCCAGAACCTGGTCATGAACATGGCCGACCACGGGTTCACCGTGGCGGTGTTCAACCGCACGACGTCCGTGGTGGACGAGTTCGTCAGCGGCCCTGCGAAGGGCATGAGCATCATCGGCACGCACTCCCTGGAAGAGATGGTCGGGCTGCTCAAGCGGCCGCGACGCGTGATGATGCTCGTCAAGGCCGGCAAGCCCGTCGACGACTTCATCGCGAAGCTGATTCCCCTGCTGGAACCGGGAGACATCATCATCGACGGCGGCAACTCGAACTACGAGGACACGATTCGCCGCGCGGCCTATGTCGAGTCAAAGGGCCTGCTCTACATCGGCACGGGCGTCTCGGGCGGCGAAGAGGGTGCACGTCACGGGCCGTCCATCATGCCGGGCGGCTCGCCCGAGGCCTGGCCGCACGTCAAGCCCATCTTCCAGGCCGTGTCGGCCAAGGTGCCTGAGGGCGATCCCAACGGCCAGCCCTGCTGCGACTGGGTGGGCGAATCGGGCGCGGGCCACTTCGTGAAGATGGTCCACAACGGCATCGAGTACGGCGACATGCAGATCATCGGCGAGGCCTATCACCTCATGAAGGCCGGCCTCGGCATGAGCAACGATGAGATGAGCGCGGTGTTCGCACGCTGGAACGAGCGCGACCTCGAATCGTACCTGATCGAAATCACGCGCGACATCCTGGCGTTCCGCGACGAGAACGGCGAGGCCGTGGTCGACTTCATCCTCGACAGCGCGGGCCAGAAGGGCACGGGTAAGTGGACCGTCGTGTCGGCGCTGGACCAGGGCACACCCCTCACGCTGGTCGGCGAGGCCGTCTTTGCCCGGTTCCTCTCCTCGCTGGTCGATCAGCGCGCGGCTGCAGCTAAGGTGCTGGGAGGACCGGCGTCCACGCTGGCCGATGGTCGCGAATCCTTCCTGGCCGACCTGGAACGCGCGGTGTACGCGGCTAAGATCGTCTCCTATGCGCAGGGCTACATGCTCATGGACACGGCTGCGGCCGCGTTCGGCTGGAAGCTGAATCTCGGCGGCATCGCCCTGATGTGGCGCGGCGGCTGCATCATCCGCTCGGTGTTCCTCGGCAAGATCAAGGAAGCCTTCGATGCGAATCCGGACCTGCCCAACCTGCTGCTGGCCCCCTACTTCAGCCAGGCTGTCCAGGAGGCGGATGCGTCGTGGCGCCGCGTGGTCGCGGGCGCGATTCGAGCCGGCATCCCCGTGCCCGCCATGAGCACCGCGCTGACGTTCTACGACGGCTACCGCAGCGCGCGCCTGCCCGCGAACCTGACCCAGGCCCAGCGCGATTACTTCGGCGCGCACACCTACGAACGCATCGATACGCCGCGCGGCCAGGTCTTCCACACCAACTGGACAGGTCGCGGCGGCGACGTCACCGCCCGGAGCTATCAGGCATAGACAGTCTCACCATGACGCCGGCCGCACGTCCCGCTCTCGATGTGCGGCCGGCGGCAGCCATTACACAACAACACGATCCCATTGATGCACGGAGAACATTTCATGCCCGAACCCAGGAAAAGCGCCATCGTTGGCCCGCCCGATCTCGACGTTCAGTGGCACGCCGTGAGCGTCGAGGACGCCACCCAGCGACTCAATCCCCACCCCGGTGACGGATTGACGACCGCCGAGGCTGCGGCTCGCCTCGAGAAGTTCGGAAGAAACGAGCTGGTCGAGAAGGAGCGGCCCTCCTTCCTGCAACTCGTCATCGCGCAGTTGAACAACTTCATCATCATTCTGCTGCTCATCGCGGTCGTGATCTCCGCCCTCCTCGGTGACTGGGTGGAGGCCATCGTCATCCTGGCGATCGTCGTGCTCAACACCATCCTCGGCGTCGTCCAGGAGAGCCGCGCAGAGCAAGCCCTGGCCGCGCTCAAGAAGATGTCCGCGCCGGAGGCGCAGGTGCTGCGCGACGGCATGCGCCGGTCGGTGCCTGCCGCGGAACTGGTGCCGGGCGACATCGTGCTCCTCGAATCCGGCAACTTCGTGCCTGCCGACATGCGCCTTCTCGAGGCAATCAATCTGAAGGTGGAGGAGGCGGCGCTGACTGGGGAATCAGTCCCCATCCAGAAGAATGCCGTCATGATCCTAAATGAAGACGCCTCGCTGGGCGACCGCAAGAACACGGTCTTCATGGGAACGGTCGTGTCGTATGGCCGCGGTCGCGGGATCGTCGTCAGCACCGGCATGAAGACGCAGCTGGGCCTCATCGCCGACATGCTGCAGAACGTCGAGGAAGAACAGACGCCTCTCCAGCGCCGCCTGGACGAGCTCGGCAAGATGCTGGGCATCGCGGCGTTGATCATCTGTGGCGTCGTCTTTCTGCTCGGTCTGGCGCGCAGCGGTCTCTTCACCGAGGGCTTCTCGGAAGCAACCATCGACGCGATGGTCGAATCCTTCATGATTGCGGTCAGTCTCGCGATCGCGGCAGTGCCCGAAGGCCTGGCAGCGGTCGTCACCATCAGCCTTGCGCTCGGCATGCGCGAGATGGTGCGCCAGAACGCGCTCATCCGCCGCCTGGCCGCGGTGGAGACGCTCGGCTCTGCGACCGTCATCTGCTCCGATAAGACGGGCACGCTCACCCAAAACGTCATGACCGTCACGAAGGTGTGGGTCGATGGTGTGACGGTGGATGTGACAGGCAGCGGCAACGAGGCCAAGGGCGATTTCCAGATCGATGGCAAGCAGGTTGACCTGGCGCGCTATCCGGGTGTGACGTCTGCACTCTGGGTTGGCACGCTGAACAACGACGCGGAGCTGGAGACCACGACGACGGATGGCAAGGTGTCGTATCGCATCGTGGGCGATCCGACCGAAGGGTGCATCCTGATCGCCGCAGCCAAGGCCGGCATCTTTCAGGACGAGCTGACAAACGCCTATCCCCGCCAGAAGGAAATTCCCTTCGATTCGGATCGCAAGCGCTTCGTCACCATTCATTCCATCGATCGCCCGCGCGCGGATGACAGCTCCCCGTTCAAGGATGACTCCCGAATGCGCTGGCTGTCGGTGGTCGTCAAGGGCGGCCCCGATGTGGTGCTGGACCTGTGCACCCGCGTGCAGACGCTGGATGACCGCGTGGAAGACCTGGACGAGGCGTGCCGGAGGCAGATCCTCGAGGCCAACGACGCAATGTCGAACCAGGCGCTGCGCGTGCTGGGCCTGGCATACCGGATCGTGCCGGATGTTAGCGACGACTTCAAGGCCGAGGACGTGGAGAGGGACCTGATCTTTGTCGGACTGGTCGGCATGATTGACCCCGCCCGGACCGAGGTCAAGCCCGCGCTGGAGATGGCCCGCGGGGCGGGCATCCGCACCATCATGATCACCGGCGACCACGCCAGCACGGCCCGCGCCATCGCCCAGAGCATCTCGCTCCTGCGGCCGGGACATAAGGTGTACAGCGGCAACGAGCTCAACGAGATGTCGGACGAACAACTGGTGCAGGAGGTGAAACACACCGACGTCTTCGCCCGCGTTTCGCCCGAGCACAAGATGCGCATCGTGGATGCGCTGCGGGTGAACGATGAGGTCGTCGCAATGACGGGTGACGGCGTGAACGACGCACCGGCCATCAAGCTCGCGGACATCGGCGTCTCCATGGGCATCACGGGCACCGACGTCGCAAAGGGCACGGCCGACATGGTGCTTACGGACGACAACTACGCGAGCATCGTTGCAGCCATCCGCCAGGGGCGCATCATCTACTCCAACATCCGGAAGTTCGTCTTCTTCCTGGTGTCGTCGAACATCGCCGAGATCGTGATCATCTTCGCTGCGGTGCTCGCGGGCCTGCCGATGCCGCTCACCGCGATCCAGTTGCTGTGGCTCAACCTGCTCACCGACGGCGCACCGGCCCTCGCCCTCGCCATGGAGAAGGGCGACCCGGACGTCATGCAGCAGGCGCCTCGTCCCAAGCGCGAATCGATCATCAACAGATCGATGCGCCTCGGGATCATCATTCAGACCATCGCCCAGTCCGGTGTGGTGCTCACCGCCTTCGTGCTGGGCCTCACCTGGCACCTCGCCAGCCAGGTCCCGGCAGGCGAGAACCTGCTCGTCCACCTGATCAAGTATGACTGGCGCGGGGTCGATGTGCAGACCGCCGAGACGATGGCCTTCGTCACCCTCTCGCTGTGTGAACTTTTCCGCGCCTTCACCGTGCGCTCGGAACGCGTCTCGCTCTTCCGCCTGGGCATCTTCAGCAACCGCTGGATGCTCTACGCGGTGGGCCTGTCGGTCGCGCTGCTGCTCATCGTGGTCAACACGCCGTTCCTGCAGCCGATCTTCAACACGCACTTTCTTGCCCCGAGGGAATGGCTCTTGGTCCTGGGCCTGGCCATCATCCCGGCCATCGCAGAGGAGATCACCAAGTTCTACCTGCGCATGCAGGACCGCAAGGCGCACGCGGCGGCCCTGGCCTCCGACTGAACCGTCTCTTGCAGTGCCGGGCCGGTCCGCCTGGCACTGCAGCAATGAATGCGGCGCCGGCTGCAGAAACGTACAGACGAGGGATCAACGGAGATGACAAGCGATCGTACTGAGTCGATGCCGTTTCACATCGATACGGCAGAGGTGGCGCGCGTCTGCAGCGAGCTGATCCGGTTCGATACGGTCAACCCGCCCGGCAACGAGCAGATCGCGGCCGAATACGTGGCCGATTACATGGCGCCGTTGGGCTTCACGGTCCAGTTCCTGCCGCAGGGCGAGAACCGCGTGACCGTGGTCGCGCGCCACAAGGGTGCGGGCGGTGTGCCTGGCCTGGTGTTCAACGCCCATCTCGACGTGGTTCCTGTCGGCGGGCAGGAGTGGCTGCATCCACCGTTCGCCGGAGAAATCGCGGACGGCAAGGTCTGGGGCCGCGGCTCCGGCGACATGAAGGGCGGCCTCGCGGCCATGATGGTGGCGGCTAAGGCCGTGGTCGAGTCAGGCGTCGAGCTGCGGGGAGATCTCATCATCGCGGGCACCGTCGGTGAAGAGGTCAACATGATCGGCGCGAAGCTGCTCTGCGCCGAGGGAACCCTGGGCGACGTCCAGGCCATCATCATCTCGGAGCCCACCTCCAACGGGGTCGGCCTGGCGGAGCGCGGCGTCTTCTGGCCCGAAATCACCACCTACGGCAAGACCGCACACGGCTCCACGCCCCACCTGGGCGTCAACGCCATCACGATGATGGCGCCGCTGCTCCAGGAACTCGAACAGCTCGACATTCCCTTCACGACCCACCCGGTGTTGGGGCCTTTCACGCGCAGCATCAATACCATCCAGGGTGGCGTCAAGGTCAACGTAGTGCCCGATCGCTGCTCGGTCAATATCGACATGCGCACCGTGCCGGGCCAGGACCATGCCCAGATTCGCCGGCAGCTCGAGGATTTCCTCGCCGAGCGCGGCCGCCGGGTGCCCGGTTTCCACGGTGAGGTGACGACAATCCACTTCGACCTTCCGTCCGTCGAGACGAAAGGGGATGATCCTGCGGTCGTGCGCTTCGTCGCGGCCGCCGCACGCGGCATGGGGCGGGAGCCGAAGCTGATCGTTATGCCCTTCGCGACCGAGGCGGCGATCTTCTTGCCCGCGCTCGGTGTGCCGACCATCATCTTCGGCCCCGGCGATCCTGCGCTGGCGCACCAACCCAACGAATTCGTCGAGATCGCGGCCATGGTGGATGCGGGCCGCGCGTTTGCTGAGGCGGCCGTGGCGTTCCTGGCCTGAATCACTGCCAACTCGGCTTCCTCCCGCTGGCAATTTGCGTCCAAATGATGGGTCAGGGGCAGAAGCTCATCGCACATCAGGCAAGATCGGGGCGTGCATGCGCGCACAAAGGCGTGAGACGCACGGCGGACCGCGTTCTCCTGCCCGGATAGTGGCGAATCGGAGGTGAACCATGACGCGCACGGAGCAGCATGAGATCGTGACGCCAGGGCCGCTCCTGCGGCCTGACGGCCGTCTCACCGAGGCCGGATGGGCCCGCCAGCCCTTGCTCGACTGCAATCTGGCACAGGTCGCGTTCTACGGGGCGCCGTGGCGCTTCCTGCAGCGCTTCCGGGTCAAGCGCTGGGACTACTACGGCGTCACCACGCCGGAGCGCTTCTTCTCGGCCACCCTGGCCGACCTCGGCTACGCGGGCCAGGTCTTCGTCTACACCGTCGACTTCGCCACCGGACGCTATCACGAGGAGACGCTGACCACCCCGCCCGGGCGTAGCGTCGCGTTGCCGCGCAACAGCACCGCCGGCGAATCCAGCTTCGACAACGGCAAGGTGCGCCTCTCGTTCAACGTCACGCCCGCGCGGCGACGCCTGGCGGTGCGCTGGCCCGACTTCGATGGCAAGCCACTCGAGGCGGACATCGACTTTGCGCTGCCGCCGGAGCACGAATCGACGGTGGTCGTCATCCCCATCCGCGGCAACCGCTTCTACTACAACCGCAAGGTGAACTGCATGCCCGCGGAGGGCCGGCTGCGCATCGGCGACGAAAAGACGGACTTGCATCCCGACACATGCCTGGGCAACCTGGACTGGGGCCGGGGGGTGTGGGAATACCGTTCCTTCTGGGTGTGGGCCAGCGCGTCCGGGTTCCTGCCCGACCGCCGCACGATCGGCCTGAACCTCGGCTTCGGCTTCGGCGACACGTCGGCCGCGACCGAGAACACCGTGATCCTGAATGGACGCGTCCACAAGCTCGGCCAGGTCGACTTCACCTACGACGACACGAACTTCATGCGGCCGTGGACCATGCGCTCGCCCGACGGGCGGATCGATCTCACGTTCACGCCGTTCCTCGAACGGGTCGCTAGGACGAACCTCCTCGTCATCACGAGCGAGGTACACCAGATGTTCGGCCGCTACGCGGGAACCGTCATCGCAGACGACGGCGCAGCCGTCGCCATCGACGGCCTGACCGGCTTCGCGGAAGAACATCACGCGAAATGGTAGAACCGGCATCACGGCGGCGGAACGCGCGTGGCTCAATCCGCGCGCCTTCGCCCTCTCCCGGTCCCCACTCCCCAGCCCTCATTCCCCGAAATTCCAGTATTGACAAGGCCAGGCACTTGCGCGATACTACCGTCAGGTTATTTCTTCCTCTTTATGAATTAATCGGGGGCAGCCAACGATGCTACGCCAGCCCGTCCTCACACCTGCACTCACGGGCAGAAGTGTCGGCAACATCAAATCGCACAACCTGCGTGCGATCCTGTTGACGCTGCTTGGGGGCGGCGCGCAGTCGCGGGTGCGGCTGGCGCAGGCGACGGGCCTGTCGACCACCACCATCACCAACCTGGTCAATGATCTCATGCTGCAGGGCATCGTGGCGGAGACCGAGCCCGACGCGACCGATTCGCCTGACGTGCCCGGGCGACCCAGCGGCCGGCCCGCGACGCCCATCGACCTCGTGCCCGGATCACGCTGCGCCCTGGGCATCCACTTCGGCGTCGATACCCTTAGGGCGGGCATGGCCGACCTTCTGGGCAACCTCAGCAGTTGCCGGTTGATCCAGCATCCCGTCGACATGCCCGCAATGGCAGTTTTGGACCAGGCGGTGGAGCTGGCCCGCGGCGTTCTGGACACCGAGCACGTCGTCCCTGAATCGCTGGTCGGCATCGGCGTCGGAGCATCGGGCCTCGTCGACCCCGACACCGGGGTCAACGTGCTCGCACCGAACCTGGGCTGGCGCGATGTGCCGCTGGCCGCGGTCTTCAGAGAACGGCTGGGGTTGCCCGTCCTGGTGGACAACAACGTCCGCGCGATGGCCCTGGCCGAGTCGATGTTCGGCCTGGGCCGGGGCGTGAACACGCTGGCGTTCGTCTACGGCCGCGTGGGGCTGGGTGCAGGATTCGTCGTGGGGGGTCAGATCTACCGCGGCACCCGCGCGGGCGCAGGAGAGATCGGCCACACCACCGTGATCCCCGAGGGCGGCGCGGCCTGCCGCTGCGGCAATACGGGCTGCCTGGAGACGCTCGTGTCCGAGACCGTGATCGTCCGCGAGGCATCCGCCCTGGCCGCGAAGCATCCCGATTCGATCCTCGCGGCCCACATGAAGGATGCGCTCGCGACAGGGCAGCGCAACGGCGCTGCCTCACACGATGGCGCGGCCATCGAAGGCGTCTTCGCGGCCGCGCGTGCAGGCGACAGTGGTGCGCTGGCGGTGATCGGGGGTTGTGCGAAGCACATGGGCACCGCGCTGGCGAACCTGGTAAACCTCATCAATCCGGACATGATCGTTCTCGGCGGCCTCTTTGCCTCCGGCAAGGACCTGATGCTGCCGATCATCGAGGAGACGATGCACCGCCGCTCTTTTGCTGGCCTGGGCAGTGCGGTGACGCTGTGCGTCTCCGAATTCGGCCCGAACGTCGGCGTGGTGGGCGCAGCCGCGCTCGCGCTGGACGCGTTCTTCTACAAGCAGGGTCTGTAGGCGGAGCCATCGCAACCCGCCCTGAGTGAAAGGATGTCCCGTGACCGGAGCTCGCACGACCGCAGGTCCCATAACCGCAGGACGCACGACTGAACCGCTTCGCATCGGCTTCGTGGCGCTGGCACGACCGACCTTCGACACTGCCCTGGCCGCAGAGGTGACGGCACAGGTCCGGGCAGGACTGCTGGCCACCGGCCAGGTAACGCTCGAAGGCCCCGAGGGACTGGTGATGGACCTGCAGGCCGCGCAGGCCGCGGCAGAGAGCCTGCGCGGCGCACCGATCGATCTGTTGCTGGTGTGGCAGGCCAGCTTCGCGGACGCCACGATGGTGGTGGCGCTGGCTCATGCCGTGCCGGCGCCCCTGCTGCTGTGGGCGCCGCCCGAGGAGCGAACCGGTGGCCGGCTGCGCCTGAACGCCTTCTGCGGCATCAACCTCGCCGCGCACGGACTGCACCGGGAGGGCATCGGTTACGATTACCTCTACGAGGCGCCGGACGACCCGGCCGCGATCGAGAAGGTGCTGCTGCTCGCGCGCGCGGGCCGGGCTGCGCGGCTGCTGCGCAGCGCACGCATCGGCCGGTTCGGCCTCAACCCCGACGGGTTCGCGCCCTGCACCTTCGACGGCGACGCGCTGGCCGCGTTGACCGGCGTCCGTATCGTGCAGCGCGAGCTGGCCGATGTGTTCGACGGTGCGAGGACTGCACCCGCTGCCGATGTGGATCACACGCTGTCAGAGTTGGAACAGCGCGTCGCCGGACTGGCCGGGCTCGACCAACCCAGCCTGCGGAAGACGCTCGGCGCCTACCTGACGCTCGCTGACCTGGCCCGGGAGGACGCATACGACGGGCTGGCCGTGCGCTGCTGGCCCGAGTTCTTCACCGAGCTGGGCTGTGCTGCCTGCGGCGCGATGTCCATGCTCTCCGACCGGATGGTTCCCTGCAGCTGTGAGGCGGACGTCAACGGCACGGTCACCCAACTCATGCTACAATGGCTGAGTGGCGAGCCGGCCTTCGGCACCGACATGGTCGGCTTCGATGTGGACCGCGATGAGGCAGTGCTGTGGCACTGTGGCCTCGCGCCGCTCTCGATGGCCGACCCTGAGTTCCAGCCGCGCGGGACCATTCATTCCAACCGCAAGCTGCCGCTGCTCATGGAGTTCCCGCTCAAGCCCGGCCGCGTGACCATCGCCCGCCTTACCCAGGCCAGCGGTGCGTACCGGCTGGTGGTGGGGGGCGGCGAGATGCTGCGCGCACCGATCAGCTTCTCTGGCACCTCGGGGGTCCTGCGCTTCGACCGGCCAAGCCAGGAAGTGCTGGACACCATCATGGCAGAGGGGCTCGACCACCATATCTCGCTGACTTACGGCGATCACATGGACGCCCTGCTTGCACTGGCCCGGATGCTCGGCCTGCCCGTGCTGCGCCTGACTTAGGGCATCCCGATCACGGCCGGTCGCCGGCCGTGCAGATCCTGGAAGGAGGTATGATCTCACGGGACGCCAACCAATCACAACAACTAAGGCACGCTCGAAACACCTTCAACCCAAAAAGGAGAGAAGAACGATGAAGTTGCACAAGATGCTTGCAGTCCTCGCCGTCCTGTCGCTGCTCCTGGCCGCCTGCGGCCAGGCAGCCACGCCTGCACCGGCGCCCACTGCTGCGCCGGCCCCGACCCAGGCGCCCGCGGCGCCCGCGCCGGCCGAACCCACCGCAGCGCCTGCACCGGCCGCAGAGGGTGTGGAGTTGCGGATGATGTGGTACGACGACGGCACCGAAGGCCAGACCATGCGCGAGCTGCTCGACCGCTTCGAGAAGGAGAACCCGGGCATCACCGTCGTCATGGACACCGTGGCCTACAAGGACATCCACAACATCCTCCAGGGCCAGGTAGAGACCGGTACCGGCCCCGACATGGCCCGCGTCACCGACGTGCGCCGCTTCGCCGGCAAGTACCTCGACATGCGGCCCACCATGGCCGATGCCGCCGCCTGGGAGGCCAACTGGCCCGAACAGGTGCTCGACTCCATGCGCTCCGATGCCAATCCGACCGGCCTGCACGGCTTCCCGACCCAGTTCACCGTCACCGGTCCCTTCATCAACCGCACCCTCTTCGAGCAGGCCGGCGTCCCCGTCCCCAGCGACACCTCCGACAAGGTCACCTGGGACGAGTGGGTCACCGCGGCCAAGAAGGTCGCCGAGGCCACCGAGACCCCCTACGCCGTTGCCATCGACCGCACCGGCCATCGCTTCTGGGGCCCCTCCCTCTCCATGGGCGCCACCTACGTCAATCCCGACGGCTCCTTCACCGTCGATTCGCCCGGCTTCCGCGCCGCGGCTGACATGGTCGTCGGCTGGCACGAAGACGGCATCACCCCCAAAGAGGTCTGGGCCGGCGGCGGCGGCGGCTATGCCGCAGCCAACGAGTTCTTCGTCAACGGCCAGCTCGTCCTCTACATGTCCGGCTCCTGGCAGGTCGGCCAGTTCGCCAAGCTCGTCGGCGATAACTTCGACTGGCAGGTCATCCCCAACCCCTGCGGCGACGCAGGCTGCACCGGCATCCCCGGCGGCGCGCTCCTGACCGCCTTCGACGGCACCAAGCACCCCGCCGAGGTCACCAAGGTCATGGAGTTCCTCTCGCGCGAGGACATCCTCGGCGAGTTCTCCGCCAAGTCCCTGTTCATCCCGGGCCACCTCGGCCTCGTCAGCAAGGGCGTTGACTTCCCCACCAACAAGGAAGCCCTCAACGTCTTCGTCGCCGAGATCGGCAAACTCATGCCCGAGGCGTATGCCCTGCAGTACCACCCGCAGACCTTCGTCCTCAACACCGAAATCCGCGATCGGCTCAGCCAGGTCATCGTCGGTGAACTCACCCTCGACCAGGCCATCGAGAAGATCCAGCAAACCGTGGACGAAGCCACCGGCAAGGCGCCCGCGCCGGCCGCTGCAGCCCCGGCGCCTGCCCAGGCGGTTGAGTTGCGGATGATGTGGTACGACGACGGCACCGAAGGCCAGACCATGCGCGAGTTGCTCGACCGCTTCGAGAAGGAGAACCCGGGCATCACCGTCGTCATGGACACCGTGGCCTACAAGGACATCCACAACATCCTCCAGGGCCAGGTAGAGACCGGCACCGGCCCCGACATGGCCCGCGTCACCGACGTGCGCCGCTTCGCCGGCAAGTACCTCGACATGCGGCCCACCATGGCCGATGCCGCCGCCTGGGAGGCCAACTGGCCCGAGCAGGTGCTCGACTCCATGCGCTCCGATGCCAACCCGACCGGCCTGCACGGCTTCCCGACCCAGTTCACCGTCACCGGTCCCTTCATCAACCGCACCCTCTTCGAGCAGGCCGGCGTCCCCGTCCCCAGCGACACCTCCGACAAGGTCACCTGGGACGAGTGGGTCACCGCGGCCAAGAAGGTCGCCGAGGCCACCGAGACCCCCTACGCCGTTGCCATCGACCGCACCGGCCATCGCTTCTGGGGCCCCTCCCTCTCCATGGGCGCCACCTACGTCAATCCCGACGGCTCCTTCACCGTCGATTCGCCCGGCTTCCGCGCCGCGGCTGACATGGTCGTCGGCTGGCACGAAGACGGCATCACCCCCAAAGAGGTCTGGGCCGGCGGCGGCGGCGGCTATGCCGCAGCCAACGAGTTCTTCGTCAACGGCCAGCTCGTCCTCTACATGTCCGGCTCCTGGCAGGTCGGCCAGTTCGCCAAGCTCGTCGGCGATAACTTCGACTGGCAGGTCATCCCCAACCCCTGCGGCGACGCAGGCTGCACCGGCATCCCCGGCGGCGCGCTCCTGACCGCCTTCGACGGCACCAAGCACCCCGCCGAGGTCACCAAGGTCATGGAGTTCCTCTCGCGCGAGGACATCCTCGGCGAGTTCTCCGCCAAGTCCCTGTTCATCCCGGGCCACCTCGGCCTCGTCAGCAAGGGCGTTGACTTCCCCACCAACAAGGAAGCCCTCAACGTCTTCGTCGCCGAGATCGCCAAGCTCATGCCCGAGGCCTACGCCCTGCAGTACCACCCGCAGACCTTCGTCCTCAACACCGAAATCCGCGATCGTCTCAGCCAGGTCATCGTCGGTGAACTCACCCTCGACCAGGCCATCGAGAAGATCCAGCAAACTGTGGACGAAGCCACCGGCAAGTAGTAACAGTCGACTGCTGGATACTGGATGCTGGAAGCCAGACACTGGCTTCCAGCTCTCAGTATCCAGTATCCAGTCTGGAGCGACGACCATGACAACACCAAGCGCTGGCTCATCTGCCACCCGCGTCAAGACGAAACCGAGCGACCTGCTGCTGCGGTTCTTCAACGGGCTGATGTCGCTGGGAGACGTCCTGTTCGTCCCGTTGCAGAAGCTGCTCGGCTTCAAGAACATGGGCTACATCTTCGTGCTGCCGAACCTCCTCGTCTTCGGCATCTTTATCCTCCTGCCCATGTTGCTGAACTTCTACTTCGGCTTCACCAGCGGGGATTCGATTCTCCTGGAAAATCGCGCCTGGGTCGGCACCGAGAATCTCTCCCGCATCATGGACTGCGCCAACTACGCCGACATCACGACCTGTCGTGAGGACCTCTTCTGGCGCGGCATGATGAACACGGCGGTCTTCGTGGTCGGCCAGGTGGGCATCATGGTGCTGGCCGCGCTGGTGACGGCCCTGTCCTTGAATCGACCCATCTGGGGCCGCGGCTTCTTCCGCAGCGTCTTCTTCTACCCGGTGTTGCTTTCGCCGGTGGTGGTCGCGCTGATCTGGAAATGGATCCTCCAGGACCAGTACGGGTTGCTGAACGCGCTGCTCAGTGGGCTCGGCCTCAAGACCGTGGCCTTCCTACTGGAGCCCAATTGGGCCCGCATCTGGGTCATCATGGTCAGCGTGTGGGCCCAGATGGGCTTCTTCACCCTGATCCTGCTGGCTGGCCTGCAGTCGATCCCGGCCGAGCTCTACGAGGCCGGAGCCCTGGATGGCGCAGCAAAATGGAGCGGATTCCGCTTCATCACCCTGCCGCTCCTGATGCCCACCATGGTCGTGGTCCTGGTTCTTGCGCTGATCAGGGCGGTTCAGGTGTTCGACGTCGTCTACGTGCTCACCAACGGTGGGCCGGGCACGGCCACCTTGTACATCGTGCAGTACATCTACCGCACCGGATTCGAGCACCGGCAGTACGGCCTGGCCGCTGCCGCCTCGATCATCCTGGCCGTGGTTCTGATGGTGCTGACTATCGGCCAGCTTCGGCTGGGCCGTGAGTCCGATGCAGCCTGACGGAAAGGGGACAACCTGATGAGTTCAACAACCTCAAATCAGCCGCGCACGGGCATCGCGGGGTTCCTGCTACGCCGCCAGGGCCGCAAAAAGGCGTCGACCGCCGACCTGATTACCTATCTCTACCTGGTCCTGGGCACCGTCATCATGTTCGGGCCGGTGGTCTGGCTGGTGATGTCGTCTTTCAAGCCCATCGAGGGGCTGTACGACTTCCCGCCCACCTTCCTGCCCTTGCGCCGAGAGACGGCCGTGGTCCCCGGTTATGACAAGCCCCTGGAGCTCTACGACGTCACCTTCGAGGACGGCAGCGTACGGCGCCTGGCACAGGTGAATCGGATCGGCCTGGAGGCGCGCATGATCGATCCGGCCGACCCTGAGGCCGGGCTGATCAGAGTCAACATCAACACCCGCGAGCCGGTCAAGAGCGTTTACTTCAGCCTCAACAACTACACCGACGCAGTCGAGCGCTATCCGTTCTGGGTTTACCTGCGCAATACCGTGGTGGTGACCGTCGGTGCGACGCTCGTGACGCTGCTGATCAACAGCATGGCCGCGTTCGGGCTGAGCAAGTATCGCTACGCTGGCCGGGACGCCATCTTCCTCGTCATGATCGCCACGCTGATGGTCCCCGTCACGGTCATCATGGTGCCAGCCTTCCTGGTGATCGCCAAGGTCGGTTGGGTCAACAACCTGTGGGGCCTGATCATCCCGGGCGCCGCCACGCCCACCGGCGTCTTTCTGCTGCGGCAGTACATGCTCACGATCCCGGACGAGCTGCTCGAATCGGCCCGCATCGACGGGGCGAGCGAGTGGCGCATCTTCTCGCAGATCGTCCTGCCGCTGGCAGCCCCTGCGCTCGCGGTGCTCACGATCTTCTCGGTGATGTGGCGCTGGAACGACTTCCTTTGGCCGCTCATCGTGGTGAGCAAATCGGAGCTGTTTACGCTGCAGGTCGGGCTCAACGCCTTCCAGGGCGAGCTCAACGTGCAGTGGAACTACATCCTGGCGATGACCGTGTTGACCCTGATCCCCATCAGCCTCGTCTTCGCGTTCCTGCAGAAGTACATCACCACCGGCATCGCAACCACCGGAATGAAATAGAGGAGGGTGTCATCGATGAAATTCTTCCTGGATAGCGCCATCACCGACGAGATCAAGTACGCGCTGGAGATGGTGGCCATTGACGGCGTGACGACAAATCCTCGCCACGTGCAGGCCTCCGGCAAGCCGTTCCAGCGCGTGATCCGCGAGATCGCGCAAATCTTCGAGGGCACGGATCTGCCCGTGTCGGTCGAGGTGAACCCGCATCACACGGACTGGCGCGAGATGGTGGCCGAGGCCCGGAAGCTCGCTGCAATCAGCCCCAACTTCGTGATCAAGCTGCCCGCGACGGAGCCCGGCTTCCGCGCGCTGCGCGAGCTCTACGTCGAAGGCATCCGGGTCAACTCGACGCTCGTCTTCTCCGGCTCGCAGGCCCTCCAGGCCATGCGCCTCGGCGCGACCTTCGTCTCGCCCTTCATCGGCTGGAAGGAATCCAGCGGCGAGGAGACCGTCCACTTCATCCAGGAGATCGTGATGATGCGGGACAACTACGAGTTTCCGACGGAGATCATCGTCAGCGCGGTGCGCAACGGACGCCAGGTCGTCGACGCAGCCGTGGCGGGCGCGGACATCGTGACCGCGGGCCTGGCGGTCTACAAGGAGATGGTCGCCCATCCCTACACCGACGAGGGATTGAAGCGTTTCTGCTCCTTCTGGGATCAGACACCCTACGAATGACGGCCGGCCGGATACTGGATACCGGATGCTGGACGCCGGATGCTGGAAGCTGAGAAGTAAGCTCCGGTCCCCAGTCCCCAGTCCCTGGTCCCCAGTATCCAGTATCCAGCACCCACGTTGAGGAAGCAATGCTGCCACAAGTCAAGCGCGTTGAGACACTGGCCCTGATCGACGGCGTGCCGGGCGGCGCGGCCTTCATGACCGACGCCGGGCCACTCGAGGTCACGTTCTATGCGCCGGACATCCTTCGCCTGAAGTTCGGCGTCGACGATCGCATCGATTACGGGCTGCTGGTCGAAGGGCCGGTGCCGGTGGAGGTCGATGTCGTCCGCGAGGGAGACGGCTACTGCCTCTCCTGCGGGACGCTCGCGATCGAGTTGGCCCCCGGGCCGCTGCGCCTGCGCCTGTGCCAGGAGGGCGAACTCCTCCTCGAGTCCACCACGGACGGCCACATCTCCGGCGGCTGGCGCGTCCCGCCGATCGGCGTGGGCAAGGAAGGCTGGTGGGCCGCGTTCGGCCTGCAGAGTGGCGAGCCGGTCTACGGGCTGGGCGAGAAGTGGGGGCCGCTGAACAAGCGCGGGCAGATGATCACTTCGGTCTCGCTGGACGCGCTGGGCGTCAACTGCGAGGATTCGTACAAAAATGCGCCCTTCGCCTGGAGCCCGGCCGGCTGGGGGGTGTTCACCCACACGACCGCGATCGTCAACCACGGCGTGGGCTTTGGCCAATGGTCCTACCGCTCCTATGCGGTGCAGGTGGCAGATTCGGTGATGGACCTCTTCCTCATCGCAGCAGACACGCCTGCCGCGATGATCGCGCGTTACACGGACCTCACCGGCCGTGCACCAGAGCTCCCGCGCTGGAGCTTCGGCGTCTGGCTGTCACGGTGCTATTATCGCACCGCGGACGAGGCGCTGGACGCGGCCAGAGGGATGCGCGATCGCGGCATCCCGTGCGACGTCATCACGCTGGACGGCCGCGCCTGGCTCAAGCTGGAGGAACGCTTCGCCTTCGTATGGGACGAGGAGCGCTATCCCGATCCGGCGGCCTTCGCCGCGGAAATCAAGGCGCTGGGATTCCGGCTGTGCGTGTGGGAGTATCCCTACATCTCAGTCCATGCGCCGCTCTTCCCCTGGCTCGAGGCACAGGGCTACCTGCTCAAGGAAGCGGACGGCAGGACCGCGGTGCGCGGCTGGGAGCAGGAGACCTTCGGCGAAATCCTCACCCCGCTGCCGCCCAGTTCCGCGCTCGACTTCACCAATCCCGACGCCTATGCCTGGTGGATCGAGAAGCACCGGGAGCTGTTCGACGTGGGCGTGGACGTGATGAAGACCGACTTCGGCGAGCACGTGCCGCTTGAGGTCGTGGCGTCGAACGGCGAGACGGGCCGACGGCTACACAACGCCTATCCCCTGCTCTACAACCGCTGCGTCTACGAGGCGACTGCCAAATTGGGTCCCAGCGGCGCCCTGGTGTGGGGCCGGGCCGGCTGGACCGGCAGCCAGCGCTACCCCGTCCAGTGGGGCGGCGACCCGCAGGGCGACTGGGAAGGACTGGCAGGAAGCATCCGCGGCGGCCTCTCGTGGGGCATGAGCGGCGTGCCCTTCCACACCCACGACATCGGCGGGTTCTCGTCGCTGCACGGCGGCAAGCCCACCCCCGAATTCTTCATCCGCTCGACCCAGGTGGGCGTGCTCAGCTCGCACACGCGCTTCCACGGCCAGTCGGTCCGGGAGCCGTGGGAGTTCGGCGCGGAGGCGGAGGCGATCGTGCGGGACTGGATCGATCTGCGCTATCGCCTGCTGCCCTACCTGGAGCAATGCGCGGCCGAGGCCTCGGAGACAGGCCTGCCCGTCATGCGCGCGATGCCGCTCGCCTTCCCTGATGAACCCCTGGCCTGGAATTTCGAGGAGCAGTACATGCTGGGGCCCGCGTTGCTGGTTGCGCCGGTGCTGCAGTCAGGCGGCCGCGTGCGCTTCTACCTGCCCGAGGGCGCGTGGACGGACTGGTGGACAGGCGAAGTGATCCACGGTCCGCAGCTGATCGACACCATTGCGCCGCTGGACGTGCTCCCCCTGTACGGCCGCGCAGGCGAGTCTGTGCCGCTCGGCCCATCCGTGCGCATCAACACCGACGAGTTGCCCGTTCCCACGCCGGTGGTCGAGACGCGTGCCTTCTGATGTTGGCCGGTGTGCCAGCCGCGCCGGCGCTCCGCGTGGCCAGTTGTTGGCGGCATCGCAACGCCTGAGGCAATAGGACGTACCGGCACTCCGGTCTGGTTGCGCCCACAAAGGGCCAAAATTAAGTACGTGCCGGGCACTTCGGAAGTGCCCGGCACGTGGGCTGCGCGCCCTCGCCAGCCGTCAGTTCAGCCCGAACAGCTTCCCGGTCAGATCGGCATACTCATCCGGCGTACTGCCGTCCGGGGGCTCCTTGAGGTTGACGATGGGTTCGTGCAGGAGTTTATTGGCCACTGCGCGGGCCATCGCCGCGACTGCGTCCTGTTGCTGCGGCGTGAGATCGCCTAATCGTGGCAATGTCTTCGCGACCTCGGCCTCGCAGATCGCCTCTGCGCGCTCGCGAAGGGCCTGGATCACCGACACACAGCACCGGGCGCCCTGCCACGACCTGAAGCCATCCAATTCCTCCTGCACGATCCTCTCGGCCTCCTCCCGCACTGCCACGCCCAGCGGGTGATTGGCCTGCACCAGCGCTTCAAGGTCATCGATGTCGGCCAGGCGCACGGCCGGGATGTCCGCAATTGACGACTCAACGTCCCGGGGCACGGCCAGGTCGACGACGAGCAAGCTTCCGGGTGACCGGTGGGAGACCGCGCGGCGCACCGCGTCCGCGTGCAGGACCACGTGCGGCGCGCCGGTGGAGCAGATCACGATGTCGGCCGTCGCCAGGTTCTCGTCGAGTGCATCGAAGCGCACGGCGCGACCGCCCAGGCAGGTAGCAAGGCGCTGCGCGCGGTCGAAGGTGCGATTGGCCACCAGGACGCAGCGCAGCCCCGCGCGCACCAGCGCCTGGCCCGCGATGCTGCTCATCTTTCCCGCGCCGATCAGCAGTGCGGTGCGTTCGGATAGCGACCCGAACGTCTCCCGTGCCATCTCCACGACGATGGTCGCCACTGACAGCGCGACCCGGCCGATCTCCGTCTCGCTCCGCACGCGCTTCCCGGCCTTAATTGCGAAGCGGAACAGAGTCGACAGTACGGGGCCTGTCGTTCCCACCGCGTGCGCCTGCTCAAACGCGGCCTTCACCTGGCCCAGGATCTCATTCTCGCCGATAACCAGAGAGTCCAGGCCTGCGGCTACACGCAACAGGTGCCGCGCGGCGTCATCACCGTAGTGGACATAGAAGGAGTCGCACGCGGCCGCCGGCTCAAGGCCCCCGCGCTCCGCCAGGTACTCGCGAATGGCGGCGCCCGCCCGCTGCGCCTGGCAGCAGTCACCGTCCCCGGTCCAGGCATGCACCTCCGTGCGATTGCACGTGGAGAGAATGACGACCTCGGCCGCGTCCGCATTCCGTACGGGCGCACCTGTGTGTGCGCCCTCGACTGCGTCATTACCCTCATCGCATGGGAGCACACCTGCACCCGCGCCTCCATCACTACCCGGCTCGCGTAGGGGCGCACCTGTGTGTGCGCCCCCATCTGCGTGTGCGCCCCACTTGTCGCCATCGGACGCCAACACGGCCTGCAGCGCGGCCAGCGCGAGGGGCAGCCGTTCGGGCCCGAACGCCAGCCGCTCCCGCACCTCCACGGGCGCCATCTCGTGATTGACGCCGACTACGCACAGCCCGCCGGGCCGCCCGCCCGCCGACCCGCCCGCCTGCCCGGTCATCGGCCTTCTCCAGGTACTTGATCGGGCGCACACGCAGGTGCGCCCCGACGGGATGCGGATTCGGGTCCAGGCGCAGGTGCGCCGCGACGGGACGAATATTGCCGCGCCCGTTCTACCAGGCCTGCTGCCCAACCCGGCGCGCCGGCCGCGTGCAGGTGCGTGTATGATGCCAGCACAGTGGCCAGGACCAAGCCGTCTCGGCCGCCGTCCCGGCTGCCCTTGCTCCCCTCCAGGTCGTCACCCATGCCGTTGCCCCGCGTGAGGCGATACGCGGTCCGCATCCCCTCCCCCACATGAACCAGCCGCGAGTTGTGGAATTCGTGACCGCGCAGCGCAGAGCCCACGGGAAAGAAAGGATTGTCCCCATCCACAACCGCCTCGACGTAGCCGTGCCCCTGCGGCCGCCCGGTCATCTCCACGTCACACGGCAGGACGCCCACCATCTCGGCCGACTGCTCGCCCCAGATGATACGTCGCGACAGGTACATCAGCCCGCCGCACTCCGCGTAGATCGGCAGCCCGGCCGTCGCCGCCTCGCGCACCGCTCGGCGCATCGCCTCGTTGGCCGACAGCTCCGCCATGAACATCTCCGGGAAGCCGCCGCCGATGACCAGTGCATCCGCACGAGGCAATTCGCGGTCCCGCAGTGCGTCCACGTACACAAGCTCCGCGCCCGCGGCCTCCAATGCCGCCAGGTTCTCGGGGTAGTAGAACGTGAATGCGGCGTCCCGGAAGATGGCGATGGGGACTGGGGATCGGGGACTGGGGATCAAGAACTGGGAACAGGGAATTGGGGATAGGGAAAGCGGACGCGGGAGGGCCGGAGCTTCTTGCGCTATGCGAAGGATCGCAGAGACGTCCAGGTGGCGTTCGACCACCTGGCGGCAGGCATCGAACGCAGGCAGCAGCCCGTCATGCTCCGACCGCAACTGCTGCTCGGACCGCGGCACGAGGCCCAGGTGGCGGTCGGGAATGGCAAGGCCTTCGTCGCGCGGCAGCGCGCCCAGCACGGGCACGCCGCAATGCTGCTCGATCGCCTGGCGCATCTTGCTCTCGTGCCGGCCCCGCGCGACGTTGTTGAGGATCACGCCCGCGATCGGCGTGCTGGGCTCGAAGGTGAGATACCCGTGGACCATCGCTGCGGCGCTGCGGCCCATGCGCGCCGCGTTGATGACCAGAAGGATCGGCGCATCGAGTTGGCGGGCCAGTGCGGCAGTGCTGCCGCTCCCATCCTCGGCCAGGCTGTCATACAGCCCGTGGTTGCCCTCAACGAGCGCGATGTCTGCGCCGGCAGAACCGGAGACGAACGCGTCGACGAGCGCGCCGCCGTCGTGGTGAAAGAAGGGGTCGAGTGAGCAGCAGCTGCGGCCGGCCGCCTCACTCAGCCACGAGGGGTCGATGTAATCCGGCCCCTTCTTGAACGGCTGCACGGCCAGCCCGCGGGCAGACAGCGCAGCGCAGAGCCCCAGCGAGACGGTCGTCTTGCCGCTGCGGCCCTGCGCTGCGCCGATCACGAGGCGGGGTATGCTGTTCGTCGCGGGCAGTACTGCCATGTCACAGATCCAACACCTGGATCGCACCATCCTCGCATGTGACCTCGCACGAGTAGCAGCCGATGCAATCGGAGGTGTCAAGCACATACTGGGCGACCTGCCGCCCGTCCTCCTCAACCAGCAGGAACGCTTTGCTGGGGCAGACCTTGACGCATTCGCCGCAGCCCCGGCACTTATCCCAGTTGACGGTGACGAGATACATCAGAAGCTTAGGACCAGGTCGGACGCCAACCCCTGTGTGATCAGGAACGACGGCCCGACCAGGTTGTCGACCTCGTCGATGAGATCGTCCGCAGTCATCTCGCAGAGCACCAGGGCCGCGTCGCAGACGAAGAACGTCACGCCGGCCGCCAGCGTCTCATCGACCCATTGGCGCATCGTCTTGCCATCGTCCCTGGCGCGTACGGTCTCGATCAGATCGCGCTTGAGCAGCAGCGGCGCCTGGAGCACGAAGCAGATGCTCACCTGGTGCCCCTGGGCCGCTGCCTGCTGCGCGAAGAGAAACGGCGCGGGCGTGCGCTGGGCCAGCTCCGGACCACACGTCGCAACGATGAAGACCCTCCTGCGCGCGGATTCCATCTACATCTCCTCGTTCCACTCGATGTACGGCCCGGGCAGGTCGACCATTGCGTTCACCATCAGATCGGCCAGGCCGCCGTACCAGATGCCGTGTTTATCCCACAGCTCGAAGTAGTTGATGGCATCGCGCAGGGTGCCCTTGCAGTTGGAGCAGGCAGCGATCACGTACTTGCGGATGCCGGGATCGAGCACATCACCGAAGGCGCCCAGAATTTGGCTCACCTTCATCCGGGCAGAGACGCTGTTCCTCCACTCGCTGAAGTTGAGGGTGTCCATGATGGCGAACCCGCTGCCACCGCCGCAGCAGTAGTTGTGGACTCCGTAAGGCGCCATCTCGCGCAGCGGTTGCGCGCAGATGGCCTTCACGATCTCGCGTTGCGGCTGCACGATGCCCATCAGCCGGACCACGTTGCACGAGTCGTGCATGGTGATCGGAAAGTCGTTGCGCGACGGATCGAACTTGATGGCGCCGCTCTTGACGATGTCCCACATCAGGGGCAGGCAGCTCTCCCGCGGCATCTCCATTGCGGTGCGCTCGCCCGGCAGCACACGGTCTGCGACGACGCAGAGAGCCTTGTGCGCGTGGCCGCACTCTCCGACGACGATCTTCTTGACGCCCAGTTCGCGCGCGATCTCGATGTGGCGCAGCGCGATGCGCGCCAGCTCGACATCGTCGAACCACACCGCGTAGTTGACCGCGTCGTAGCCCACCATCTCGCTGCTCAGCGTCCAGTTGATCCCCGCCGCGTCCAGCAGGATGGCGAAGGCCGCCGGATTCTCGGGCCAGGAGAGGAACTCACCCGCGTTGTGGATCAGCAGGATGTCGGCCCCCTTCTTGTCCACCGGAATGGTGATCTTCCTGCCGGTCTTCTCCTCGATGATCTCCTCGAGAAACTCGACCGAGTTCTTCAAGGCGAGAGGGTTCATGCCGGTCGACGATCCCGAAGTCAACTGCTGCCGCGTGCCCTTCTTAAGCAACTCGGCCGGCGCGATGCCCAATTCCTGACTGAAAAGCTTACGGATCTCCCTGGCGATAAGCGCGTTGTCGATGCCCTCGGGACACACCTGCGCACAACGCCGGCAGATGTTGCACCGATACGACAGCTCCAACAGCCGCCACACCGTCTTGAAGTTGACCTCGACGTCCGCGCCGACCAGCGGCCCCAGGAGCTTGCCGGCGGGGGTAAAGTGACGCTGGTAGATGCGCCGCAGGATCTCCGACCGGTACGTGGGCCGGTAGATCTCCTGCCGACCGCTGCCCAGGTAGACGTGGCACGCCTCGGAGCAGGTCTGGCAGCGCATGCAGTAATCCATGGAGAGCCGGAAGAGCTTCGCGAAGGTCCAGTTCTGCTCCGGATCCAGCAGCTTCTCCAGCCCGGTGAGGAATCCCCGGACGAGATGCTCCTTCTCCTCGGGCGTCTTGGGCATCGGGATGTCCAGGTCCGAAAAACCGTCAAGAGACAGGTCGTAGTTCTCCAACCACCTCGCCCGCGGCGCCTTGAGTTCCGGCAGATCCGTCAGCGGGGGCAGCGGCATCAGGTCATCGGCATCCAACGAAACCAGCGGCTCGTCGGACAGCCGAGCGATATCTTTGAAACGGATCGGTTTGCCAGTCATTTCTTGTCTCCCTCGGTCGCTGTCGTCTGCGCCTCTTCCAACCATGTCTTGCCGGAAACCATGTGCGGCGCCTGCCACTTCACGGAGTACCCGAGTTGCTCGACGATCCGCCTGTCTGCCGCCGAGCCCTTCACCGTGAACCCGTCATCCCACAGGCCCTGGTGATACAGGAAGTACTTGATGACGTAGTGCAGCAGCTTCGAGAAGGGCATGTAGATGACGAAGGCCCAGAACAACAGGAAAGTCAGTGAGACTGCCCACGGCACAGCGGACGGCGCGAAGAGCACAACGCCCTTGAAGTAGGCCCTGTGCCCCACGAGCGCTGGATCGATCAGCAGGGAAAGCAGGCCGAAGAGGAAAATCGCGCCCAGGAATATGAGATTGAAGTAGTCCACCGGCGCGGTATAGGGTCCAAGATCCGGCGAAGTGGCCCGGCGGACGATCAACCCGACTGCACCGATCATGCCCAGGACGCACGCGATGGCTCCCACCACGATCGAGATCGACGTCAGCACGGCACTGCCGGTCAGGCTTGCGATGATCAGGAGCAGCGTCCAACCCACGAACAGATAGATGCCCCAGTGCAGGAAGACCGAGAAGATCCAGATGCCGTAGCGGTTGTTGGCGCGCACCTTCTTCATCGTCAGGATCTCGGTGCCGATCTCGATCGCCTCAGGCAGGAGGAACTCCACGAGTTCCTCCTTGAACGATCGGGCCTTGTGCTTCTTCGCCCAATTCGTGTCCTCCATGTATGAGCCGCCATAGTCGCGCTTCTCGGGCGCCTCGTGAGGGACAGGATAGACCTCCCAGCGCAGGCCCATGGGCATCGCGTTGATCTTGACGACCCGGCGGATGGCCACCACCAGGAAGATGACCACAGACGCCCAGGCCAGGGCGACCAGAAACCATTGAAGTGTCATGTAATCTACTCCCTCACACCCCGAGCAGCTTGTAGCAGTGGCGGCATGGCTCCGGCGGGGCGGGCAGTTCGCTCCCCGTCCCGCCTGTCGCTGACGCCAACAGACTCGAGAAACTCGTGGCGCGACGGCTGGCAAACGCCGCGCCGAAACGATGCCGCGTGGGTCCTTCCCACACGTCCAGCAGACCATCCCGCACGTCGCCGAAGCTGAGCCCTGGCAGCGGCCGGTCCGCGCCGTCGAAAAAGCGCGGGGCTGCCTGGTTCACCGGCAGGCCCAGGTAGACACACGGCGTGACCTGGCCGCGACAGTTGATGAACGCGGTCTCGGTCGGCCGCGCATCGCACTCCACGACCTCATCGCTGGTCTGCAACGGATAGGCGCGGTAGTTGAGCCCCAGCCGTGCCGCCTCGCGCTCCGATTCGGCCGCAAGGGCCACGTGCGCCGGCTCCGGCGATGGGCCAAACACGCGCAGCGCGTCCAGTTCCGCGGTGAACGCATACGTCAGGTTTGTGGCTACGACCTCGTCCGCGCCGAGCGACGCAGCCAGCCGCACGAATGCAGGCAGCTCGCTCATGTTGGGCCGCATCATCAGGTAGTGCAGCTCCAGGTTGAGCTTCGAGCCGGCCGCCGCGCGCCGTTCCGTCAGACGGCGGACGTTCGTCACCAGGCACTCGAAATCCGATCCAAGACGCAACGACTCATGCGTCGCGGCAGTCGCGCCCGCGAAAGAGATCGACAGCAGATCCACGCCTTCGGCGAGCATCCGGTCGATATTATCATCAGTCAGGAGGCCGCCACAACTGGTGAAGCCGACGCGGCAGCCGGCCTCTCTCGCCAGCCGCACCATCTGCCACAGATCGCGGTGAAGCAGCGGCTCTCCCCAGCCCTGCAGGTAGATCAGTTCGAAGCGGGACAGGTGCGGACCGAGGGCATCCCGATAGACCTCCCAGGGGAGGTCACTGTGCTGCCAGCGCGGGCCAAGGGACTTGTTCGGGCAGAACGAGCAGTGCATGATGCAGCGGCTGGTCACCTCCACCTGGAGGACCGGCCAGCGCTCGACCTTATGAGGCCGCCTGCTGAACCGGTCAAGCAGGCGGCCCATCCAAGGATGCCATGGACCATGTGATGAAGCAGTCAGATTGCCTCCAAAGGCCGTATGGAAACCTCCGCGGTCGTGCCAACCAGAGGTTAGCGCGCCAACCTTTGGTTGGCACGACCTCGGAGGTCTTTCCAGCCGTAGGGGCGGGGTAACCCCGCCCCTACTGGTACGTGACCGCGATCTTCTGCGCGACCTCGTACGCCTGGACGAAGGCCGCGCGGGCCATCTCAGCATCCACCGGAAGCATCGCTTTCGCGAGTGCGAGCGACGCCTCAGCCGGGGCCAGCGCATCCCCGCGCACGCGTGCGGCCAGCGCCATGGCCAGCGCCGAGTCGAAATCCTCACGCGCGCCCGTGCTCGCCGCAACGAAGCGCAGCACCTCGGCCTTGTCCGCCTCGCGGTCCAGGGTCAGAAGCTGTTCACGCGCGGCCTCCACGCCGGTGCCCGGGGCCACCAGGCTGTCGGTACGCAGCACGTACGGCGCGTCCGGTGCACTTGCAGCGGCCGCGCTCCCCTGCTCGGCCCTGGCCCGCAGGCGGGCATCCGTCACCCCGGCCGCCGCGGCGGCGGCTCGCTGCCCGTCGATGCGCGCCCAATCAGCTGCGATCGCGGCCAGGTCCACGGGGCCGTACGCCGACCGGTTAGACCCGGCCAGCACCTCGGCCTGCGCCATGATCTCCGCCGCGCGGGCCGGGTCGACTGCGGCCCACTCTGCCGCGATCAGCCGCAGGCCCCAGGCCCGCGACTGCACGGACGCCAGGCGCTCGGCCAGCAGTGCGGCCTCTTCCTGCGCTGCCACCGATCCTATGGCCGCCTCCTGGGCCGCCTGTGCCTGGCCCCACAGCGCGTCCGCGTATGCCTGCGCCTCGCCGGCCGCAGCCAGCGCAGCATCCAGCGCATCCTGGCCCTGCGTTGGGTCGAGTTGCGACCACGCCGCGCCCACCCGGGCCATCATCCAGGCCCGCGCGAGCGCGCGATCCGCCGTATCGGCCACCCGGTCCGTCGTATCCAGCGCGGTCTGCACCGCCTGCTCCTCCGCGGTCGGCAGCACGACGGCCGCAGATGGCACTCTGAAGAGCGGCAGCGCAAAGAGCAGCAAGACGAGGGCGATCACCGCAACGGTGCGCCAGCCCGGATGCCACCGCGCCCACGTGCTGGTTGCGCCTGAGATCTTGACCGTGTTACGCAGGCCCCAGAAGAGCGACCCCACGATGAACAACGTCACCAGCGCGGCAAAGAGCAGCACCCAGTTCTGCCGGGAGGAAATGATCGCGTCGTTGAGCGCAGTGTAGGCCTTGTTGCCCTGGAAGCGCAGCATCTGGGCGCTCGAGACGAACGCATCGAGGCTGGTCACCGGCGCCTGGCGCAGCGCGTCCAGGCCGGTCCGCAGTGCGTTCACGCGATTGGCCTGCGCGGCCGTGGCCTTCGCCCCCGCAGCCGCGCCTGCCCGCTCCGTGGCGGTCAGCAATTGCTCGGTGTAGAGTAGCTCCTCGCGATACGCCTTCACGCCCGGGCAAGTCGCCTCCTCGGGCGGCCGCGCCTGCCACTGGCCCAGCGCCGCAAGCGCCGGGTCCGTCGCAGTGTGGCAGCTCACGCAGTAGTTGCCAGGCACCAGGACCTGGTCGTCAGGCGGGAGGGCCTGGGCGCCGGCCGACGGCGCGGAGACCAGCACGGCCAGCAACACCAGGGGGAGGATTGCGTGTCGCATGCTCATGCGCGTTCGCCCTCCGGTGCATCGGTCGTCGTGGCGACGGCGTCCGTGCGCGTGGCGCCGCTGTGCGCGGCGTCTCGCGGCGCAGCCGCGATCCAGCGCACCATCCGGATATAGGCAATCAGGACCGGGATGGCGACGAGAGCGACGATGATGCCGCCGATGCCCGCAGTATCGAGGATCCAGTGAGCCATGCGGGATTACTCCATGTTACGCAATGGTTGGGCCGGCACGCCCGCCGGCACGCCCGCCGGCACGCCCGCCGGCCCGCCCGCTACGCTTGTCGCGACAATGGCCGGGCCCGGCTGTGCCATCAATTCCTCGGCCTTACGCTTGACCGCGGCGATGTGTTCTCCCTCCTCCACCTCCCAGATGGAGATGGCGGGGAACAGCTTGAAGAACAGCAGGAACAACATGGCGAACAGCGCCAGCGAGCCAAACGTGATCGCGATCTCGGTGAAGCTGGGTGTGTATACCGCCTTCTCATATCCCAGCGACGGGCGGGTGAGGGTGGGTGCGATGATCGTGAAGCGCTCGATCCACATGCCCACCGCGATGGCGGCCGACGCGATCACCGTGCCGGCCGGCGTGCGGCCCTTGCGCCGGATCAGGACTGCGAACGGCACGACAAAGTTCAGGAATAGCATGGCGTAGAACCACGGGGCATACTCGCCGCTCAGCTTCGCCTGCAGGACGTGCTGCTCGTGAACCAGCGTGCCGTAGCCCGTGGTCAGGTATTCGGACAGGGTGAAGTAGGCCCAGAACACGCTCATTACCAGGAGCAGCAGGCCCAGGTAGTCGTATTGCTTGGCGCCGATCCAGCGTTCCAGGCCCCACGCCTTCCTGATCAGCGTCATGAAGAGGAACAGCATGGCAATGCCGGAGAAGATCGCGCCCACGACGAAGTAGGGCCCCAGGATCGTGCTGTGCCACATCGGCTGCATCATCATGCCGAAGATCCACGACACCACGGTGTGCACCGAGACTGCGATCGGGATGATCAGCACCGCCATGATGCTGATGGCGCGCTCGAGCCGCCGGTGCTGCTCTGCGCTGCCGTGCCAACCGACGGACATGATGCGGTAGAGGTGATAGCGCCAATTGCGCAGGCGGGACCTGGTCGCGCCACCAACTTGCGCCGCTGCCGGCGCCATCCGATCGCGCAGCCGCGCGAGGTCGGGGATCATCGGCAGGTACAGGTAGAGGGTGCTGCTCAACAGGTAGATCGTGATGCACGTAACGTCCCACAGCAGCGGCGACTGGAACCGGCCGAAGATCACCACGTTCAGCACGCGATCTAGGCGGCCCAGGTCCAGCAGGATCTGCGCCGCGCCGAGGATCAGTGCGAAGAAGGTGATCGCCTCGGCGACGCGGGTGATGGGCCGGCGCCACTCCGCGTTGGTCACCCGCAGGATGGCGGAGATCAGCGTCCCAGCGTGGCTGATGCCGATGAAAAAGACGAAGTTGGTGATGTAGATGCCCCAGTAGACCGGCCGGCCCAGCCCCGTGACGCCCAAGCCCAACACCCACTGCCGGATCAACACCACCAGGAGCAGGACGACCAACGCGGCCAACACGCCGATCGCCATCCAGAACCACCTGGTCGTATGGCGCAGCGGGTTTATGACCGCGCGCTCCAGCTCGGTCTCGTGGGCAGATGCGGAAGATATCACTGTATCCATTTTCCTACGTCCTCAGGCAGTGTACGATCTGCAATCTTCAATCTTCCTTCCGTCGCCCTTACCCTTGCTTCAGATAGTAGACCTTGGGCTCGGTACCCATCTCTTCGAGCAGCCGAAACGCGCGCGGGCTGTGGCTGAGATCGTAGACCAGGCTGTTCGGGTCATCCAGGTCGCCGAAATAGCGGGCGTGTCCCGTGCAGGTCTGCACGCACGCAGGCTGGTAATCGGTGGCGTCGAACGGCCGGCCCTCGGCGGCCGCCTTCTCCTGTGCGTGCCGCAGGCGCTGGATGCAGAAGGTGCACTTCTCCACCACGCCCTTAGGCCGCGGAGCCACTTCTGGATCAGGATTGAGGTGGGCGCGCAACGCAGGCGGCCACTCAGGCGCGTGCCAGTTGAAGTAGCGCACCTGGTACGGACATGCCACCGCACACATGCGGCACCCGATGCACCGATCGTAATCCACGACGACGATGCCATCCTCGTTCTTGTACGTCGCCTTCACCGGGCAGACGTAGGTGCAGGGCGGATTGTCGCACTGCTGGCACGGCCGGGGCACCAACAGCACTTGCGTCTTCGGATAGTCGCCCTCGACGAACGCGAGCACTTCGTTCCACAGGATCGCGCGGCCGTCACCCGTCTGATCGGGGCCCGCCGGCGGCGTGTTGTTCTCCATCCGGCACGCCGCGGTGCAGCTCTGACAGGCAAAGCACTTATCCAGATCGATGACCATTCCCCAACGGGGCATGTGCGCCTCCAGTGAGAAAGAAGATTTAAGATTGAAGATTGAAGATCAGCTCTCGTGACCAGTACAGGCGTGGTCCGTCATCTTGCTCTCGTCTTTCCTCTTCCTTCTTCCTTTTTCCTTCTTCCTTCAAACCTTGTATATCTTCACCCGCGTGACGCCGTCGCTGGCGAGGAGCCGGTTGACGTTCTCGCCGACCACCAGGGGCACGGCGCTGCCGCGACCCCACTTGACCGCCGATCGATGACCGAGGCCCGGCGGCAAATACACGGCGTTGGGCCAGAGCCCCTGGTAGAGGCGAACCCTCGCTTGCACCTTGGCCAGCGGCGATTCGACCCACACCAGGTCGTGGTCCGCCAGCCCCAGCGGCGCAGCGGCCCGCGGGCTGATCTCCACCCAGTTGGTCCACTTCATGTTGGACTGCAGCCCGTAGCTCTCCTGCAGGGCAGGCACGATCCCCCACCAGGTGCGCGGCTGGGTGATGAGCCCCTGCGTGACCAGCAGGAACGGGTACTCGCTCGCAGTGAGCTCCTGGCCCGACGCGTCGAACCCCGGCAGGCACGCCTGGTCAACGTCCGCCGCGCTCTCGCCTTCCATCACCGCGAAGACCTCGCGTGAGAAGAAGTCGAAGCGGCCGTCCTTCGGCGCGTTCAGACGGTCGCGACCGACGACGCTGCTCCACGCCTTGCTCCCCGGCTCCGCATTGAAGTAGACCATCTCCGACCACACGCCGTTCTCGTCGAACTTGGCCCAGTCCGTATCGATGGCCGACAGCCGGTGTTCGAACAGCGCCTTGTAGTCACCGAAAGGCAAGGCCTGGCCGACCGCTCCGCCGAGCGCAGCGGCGAGGGCCAGCAGGACGTCGCCGGGATTGCGCGTGTCATGGATCGGCTCCACCACCGGCCGCCGCACCGACGCGCCGGGATAGCCGACTCCCTCCACGAAATCGTCCCCCCAGATCTCCAGGAACGTGCTCGCGGGCAGGATGACGTCCGCGTGCGCGGCCGTTTCGTCGAGCGTCGACGCAAAGCTGACCACGAACGGAATCTTCAGAAGCGCCTCGGCCATGGCGCCGCCCGCGGGCAACTCGTAGACCGGGTTCGCGTTGTACACGAAGAGCGCGTTCACGGGGTACGGGTCGCCGGAAACCAGGCGGGCCGCCAACGCATCGGCCGAGGGCTGCTCGAAGGGGCTGGATGCGACCGCGTCGAGCCGTGGCAGCGACATCGTATCCGCGTCGGGCAGCGGGCCGCCCGGCCAGTCCGCCAGGTTCGGGAAGCGCTGCACGAGCACGCCGCCCCTGGCATCGATGCTGCCCACCAGCGCGTTCAGCGCGTGCACCGCGAGCGCGGCGCGCAGGTCGAGCCCATCCGGCTCCAGCGGCATAAGGGCAAGCGCGGGCCGGTTCGTGGCGAACTCGCCGGCCAGCCGCGCGATGTCCGCGGCCGGCACGCCGGTGATGAACTCGACCCGTTCCAGCGGGTAGTTCTCCAGCACCAGGCGCTTGAAGCCCATGTGCGAAACGCCCTGTGCGTCGGTGAAGTCCTCGAAGCCGAAGGTATAGTCACGGACGAAGTCCGCATCATACAGGTTGCTGTTGATGATCACGTTGGCCATGCCCAGCGCCAACGCTGCGTACGTCTCCGGCCGGATCGGCACCCATTCGTCCGCCTTCACCGCGGTCAGGGAGAGCCGTGGGTGCACCGCAACGAACTTGCCGCGCTCGGGCCGGCCCCGGCGCATGAATGCCAGCGCGGCCAGCGCCGAGATGACGTGCCGGCCGCTCTCCAACATATTGCCACCGAACGCCATGACGTAGGAGGCGTTATTCAGGTCGTAGGCCGGGTAGCCGTTGATTCCCTGCGAAAGGAACATGGCTGTTCGGGCCGCATGCTCGCCCGCACCCTCAAGCGAGATGCTGTTGGGCGACCCGTAGGCCGCCATGAAACGATCGATCGTCGCCCGCATCGACCCGCGGGTCTCGCTGTGCAGGAACGCGGCGGTGTGGGGCTGGCCTGCATCGCGCAGCTCGGCCAGCTTCCCGGCCACCAGCGCCAGCGCCTCGTCCCAGGAGACCTCCCGCCAGGACGTCTCAGGATCCGTCTTGCTGCCGTTTCGCACGCGGGGTCGCTCGATCCGCTCCGGGCTGTAGAGCATCTCCAGCGATGCCTGGCCGCGGAGGCAGCAGACTCCCTGGTTCACCGGGTGAATGGCGCTGCCCTCGACTTTGACCGCACGGCCGTCGACGACCCGCACCTCCAGGCCGCAGCCGGAAGGGCACAGGGCGCACGTGGTCCGCACCCACTTCTCGTCGAGCGCGGCCGCGGCGAATGCCGCGCGGCCCGGCCGGGGCGCGGCTGCCCCATCAAGGAGCGCACGCGTGCCGGCGGCCGCGGCCACGGTTGCAGCCGTGACGCCGGTGAGCTTTATGAAGCTGCGTCGTGAGAAGCTACTCATCAGTTCCCCGCATACATGCGCAGCCAGGCGGCCAGCTCCGCCTTGGCGGCGTCCGCCGGTGCGGCGTCTGCCCGCAGCGGTTCAGCCGGCCGAACCTCGCCGGGCACTGCGACAAAATCGGCCTCGTCGATCGTGAGCCGCACGCCCAGCAGCGCCAGGGCATCGGTGAGGCCAGGCACCACGCCCGGCCGGCCACTGCCCACCCAGGCCTGCCCGCGCGGCGTGCGCAGGCCGCCGCCCGACGGGCTGATGTGGCAGCCCGCGCAAGGCTCCCCGGTCTGCTCGGAGTACTCGGGCAGCGCGGCGGTCGGCTGGCCCGCGGCCAGCACCACCGCAAGAACCATGACGAATGCCAGCGCGATCAGCGCACCGCGTTTCATACTTCTTCTCCAATAATCACCGTCTCGCCGTCCACGCGCACCGCGATCTGCTCGAGCGGCAGCGGCGGAGGCCCGGCCAAAACCTCTCCGAACTGATCGAAGCGGCCGTCGTGGCAGGGACAATAGAACTCCTGCGCCCCCTCCTGCCACTGGACCAGGCAGCCCAGGTGCGTGCACACCAGGGAGAAGCAGCGGATGCTCTCCGGCGTGCGGACCACCAGGGCCGGCGTTGCGCCGTAGGTCACGGGCTTGCTCGCGCCCACCGGCAGATCGGCCAGGGGGAGGCTGATCGGTTTTGCCGCGGTCGCCGATGCCTTCGGGAAGAGCACCGATTGCAGGCCTGTGCCGGCCCACGCTGCGCCAACCACGGCCATCCCTGCCAGAATGAACTGGCGCCGTGACGCCAGGGGCGAGCTCAGGGGCGCATGCAGCTTAGTCATAGGATCAGACATCGAAGCACTCCGAACGGAGAATCAAACCCATCCTGCAAACGACTGCCATCACTCAGGTGACTCAGGGTCGACGATCGGATCGACGCCGACGTAGCCGTGGCAGTTATTGCAGCTCTTGGCCGGCTCGTGGCAATACAGGCAATCGGCCTGCGCCAGGTCCCCGCGGTTCACCATATCCATGTGGTGTGTCTGCCACCACTCCAGCGGACTGTGGTACTCGGGCGCGGGATACTGTGCACCGATGCGGACCGCCAGCGGTCCCTCGCCGTCCTTCACCGGCTTCTCGACCCAGCCCGGGTAGAACCCGGCGATCAGGCCCACGACAACCGCGATGGCCAGCAGTAGAAAGAGCTTACGCATGCTGCGACTCCGTACCGAAATCGATAATGCCCTGGCAGGTCCCCAGAATTGCCCAAGCAATGGCTCAGCAATGCTCGGCATTGCTGAGCCATTGCCTATATCTTCAACGCGTTGCAGAACAGCTGGATCACGCCGCCGACCTCGGCCGGCACGTCCCAGTATTTCATCACTTCCGGCAGCTGCGCCTTGCAGATCGCGCACGGCGTAGCGACGAAGTTCGCCCCCACGTGCTTGACGGCCATCGCCCGCGGCTTGCCGCCCGCCATGCGCACCGGCATGACCTCATCGGTCAGCAGCCCGCCGCCCGCACCGCAGCAGAACGTCTTCTCGCGGATCGTGTCCGCGGGCATCTCCTCGAAGCGATTGCAGCTGGCGCGCAGCAGTTCCCGCGGCTCCTCCAGCAACTGGCCCGCACGTGCCGGGTTGCACGGATCGTGGTAGGTGACCAGGTACTGGTCGTTCGCCGTCTTGTCGAGCTTGCCGTTGAACGCACCGCGGCGCAGCATGTGGGCCATGTACTGGCTGATGTGATACGGGTAGGGCGGGTCGAAGTCGTCCATGGGGCCGTTCAGCGCGGGCGTGAGAATGCCGGCCCGCCATGCGTGCCCGCACTCGCCCCAGATGATCGTCTTCACCCCCAGCATGCGCGCGGCTTCGATGATGCGCTTGTTGACCTGCTTCAGGTTGTCGTAGTTCAGAAACAGCCCGAAGTTGCCGCCCTCGTTGCAGTAGGTGCTCGTGGTCCAACGCACCCCGAGGAAGTGGAACAGCTTGCCGTAGCCGATCATGGTGTCGGTGTTGGCGAAGTTGTCCGCGGACGGCGGAACCAGCAGCACATCCGCGCCCACGTCATCCACCGGGAACTTGATCGGAATGCCGGTCAGTTCCAGCACGTCATCTTCCAGGAACTCGCAGTTGTCGATCCACGCGGGCGCCGGGATGCCCAGGTTATTTCCCTGCTCGTAGACCTTGGCCACGACCTCGGTGACGTACTTGGTCGTAACCCCCATCGCACACATCACCTCGCGCGCGGCCGCGGTGATCTCGGCCGTATCGATGCCGTAGGGGCAGAACACCGAGCAGCGCCGGCACTCCGAGCACTGGTAGAAATATGTGTACCACTTCTCCAGCATTGCCTCGTCGAGGTCCGCCGCATTCACGGCGCCGGGACAGGTGCGGCCGGCCAGTGTGAAATAGCGCCGGTACACCGCGCGCAGCAGCTCGGCCCGGGCCACGGGCATGTTATTCGGATCGCCGGTGCCCAGGTAGTACTGGCACTTGTCCGCGCAGGCGCCGCACCGCACGCAGATGTCCATGAACACCCGCAGCGACTTGTTGCGCTCCAGCAGCTCGCCCAAGCGTTTGATGCCGGCTGCCTGCCAATCAGGAACGCGCTCCGTGGGCAGGTTGATGGCTCGCGTGTCCTTGGGCTTGCTCGGATGGCACCGCACCCCGGCCGAGGCGCCTTCACGGATGTCCGGAGACGCGAGAACGCCGTTGCGCGCCGGATCCTTGATGATCGGGGTTTCGTCGAATTTGGCCAACCTAATACCTCGTCCTCAGCTCACGATCCCATCGCTTGCCGCGTTTCTGGATCTCGTAGGCCTGGTTGCGCGTCGGGCTGAAGAAGACGCCCCCCGCGTGAAGCAGCTTACTGAAGGGGAAATAGACCAGCAGCAGCGCCACCAACAGGAAATGCACCAGGAAGAGCGGGTGTTGCGGCGGGGCAACCGGTCGCAGGGTCAGCAGCCCGAGAATGAACGCCTTGACGTCGACGATGTTCACGTGCAGCCAGTACTTCACCAGGATGCCGGTGGCAGCGATCAGCCCCATGAGGGCCAGCGCCACAAAATCCGGCAGGCCGGAAAGATACATCGTGCGCGGCAGGGCGAGGCGCCGCCAGAACAGATAGAGCACCGCCAGCCCGAAGATGTAGCCGGCCCAGAGCGCCACCGGTGACATGAGCACGGAGACACCCGGCACCGGGTAGGTGAAGTAGCGCAGGTGTCGCAGCAGGATCACCCATAGCGCGGCATGAAAGACCCACGCGCCCGCCCACAGGGCCTTATCTGCCTTGAACAGCGCCGGAAAGAGCAGGACATCTCCGGCCACGCGCAAGGCCGCGCCGCCATCCGTCTCGGGTGCGGGCGTGACCGCCACGGGAAGCGGTGCAGGCGCGCGGAGGTACCCGAACAACCTCCAGAGCAGGCCGAGGACAAATGTGATCGCGGCAAAATAGCTGAAGCCGGCGACAAAGACAGTGAACAACGTCCAGAGGGCAGTGGAAGTGGACAAGGGCCGCGCTCCGTGCCAGATACATTAACGCTGCGTCCCGCACTCAGCCGCACTTCGCGCACCCCCGGGGATGCGTGACCCCGTGCGGGCTGTCGTGCGGGACGCCATGTGCCCAGCCTGGCTGGACGACGTGCGTCCAGTGTTGCTGGGGGCCAAACGGGACGCAGTGCATCCCGCCCCGAATGGTGCTTACACGCAGCCGGTCGGCTTGGGAAGCCCGGCGATCTTGCAGGCGCCCTTCGCCGGCCCGCTCGGGAACATCTCGTAGATATCCTTGAGCGGGAAACCGGTCTCCTTGCACAGCTTTCGGATCATCGGTGCGATGCCGAATTGCTGATAGTAGTCGCGCAGGTAGTTGACCACCTTCCAGTGGTCCTCGGTCAGCTCTTCTACATCCTCGGTCACGGCAATGGCCGCAGCCAGCTCCGGCGTCCACGTATCCGGTTCCTGGATGAAGCCGTCCTCATCCACATCGATTTCGATACCACTGAGGTTTACTATCGGCATGTTGCCTCCCTGATAATGGCTCTACGCTTCCGAAGAGCCATACCGAACGTGTACGCACACTCGATCGGACTTCATCAGCCGTGCGCGTGCCGGCCTCAGCCCTCACCCACCTTGATGAAGGTTGCGCCACCGAACGACTCGAACTCCAACGTGCCGTCGTTTACCATCTCGCTGAGGACCTTCTTCGTGGTGCGCAGTTCCAATTCGAGCCCCTCAGCAATCTGGCGCGCCCCGATCTTCTTCTTGCTGTTCCTGACGTACTCCACGATCCTGGCCTTAAGTTCTTCGTCTGACATCAGATTCCTCTCCCCTCGCTGGCATGTAGAGACGTTGCATGCAACGTCTCTACATGCAACGTATCCCTACCACTTAAACGTAGGCGTCGATCTGAAAGTTTCAGGCGCCAGGGTGAAGTCGTCGATGAGCTGTTCCTTGAACTCGATGCCGGTCAGGGTGAAGAAGCGCTCCCAGCCGATGCGATCGATCCATTCGCCCATGCGCTCGTGCTTGTGCGCATGGCTGGCCCACGTCTCGACGATGTGCCTGACGGCAGTCGTCACCTCGGGCCAACGCGGCGGGTTGTTCGGCAGGAACGGAATCACCAGCCGGGAGAACTTCGGCGGCGTCCGCGCGCTCGAGATCTTGCCACCCACCCAGATCGAGACGCCATCGCCGACCGGGTCGGCCAGGGGCATGCCAGGGCACATGGTGTAGCAGTTGCCGCAGTACATGCACTTCTCTTCGTTGACGACCAGCGACTTGGTCTTAGGATCGGGACGGATCGCGCCCGTCGGGCAAGCCGCAATCACGTTCGGGATCTCGCACTTGGCGCGCACGATGTCGTGGTTGATGGCCGGGGGCTTCCGATGGATGCCCAGGATGGCCACGTCGGAGCAGTGCACCGCGCCGCACATGTTCAGACAGCACGCCAGGGAGATGCGGCAATACGCGGGCAGCTTCATATCGACAAAGTACTCGTAAAGGTCATCCATGACCGCCTTGACGATGCCCGATGCATCGGTGGCCGGCGTGTGGCAGTGGATCCACCCCTGGGTGTGCACGGGGTTGCTGATCGCATGTCCCGTGCCGCCCACCGGATAGCCTTGTTCGCCCAGGAGGGCAATCAGCGGCTGGACCTTTTCCGAATCGCTGACCAGAAACTCCAGGTTGTGCCGGCTCGTGAAACGGACGTGGCCGTCGCAGAACTGATCCGCAATGTCACACACGTCCCGGATCCAGTCGGTGCTGACCAGTCGGGAGGAGCCCACGCGCACGGTCCACAGGCGATCGCCCGATTCGGCGACGTGCACCAGCAGGCCCGGCTGCAGCCGCTCGTGATACTTCCACTGGCCGTAGTTCTTCTCGATCACCGGAGGAAGCATTTCTCGGAAATAGGGTGGTCCGAAATCGGTCCGAGTAGCCATCACTTCACCTCCTCAGGATCCCAGAAGTAATACGGGTTCGCACGCGGTGCGCGCACCATCTGAGGCACGGGCGGAAGATCGACTGCCTTCAGGAAGACCCGCATGCCCAAGCGGTTGATCAATTCGCCGAGGCGCTCGCGCATCTTGCCGTTCTCATCCCACCAGTCCCAGATCTTATCCAACAGCTCCTTGAACTCCGTGTACGGCGGCTCCATCTTCATGAAGGGCACGATCACCCACGAGAGCATCGCGCCGTGCACGATGGGCGCCTTGCCGCCGACCAGGATCGTAGCGCCCTTCTCCCGGCCGACGCGGAGCGCCTTCGGCATCAGGTTGATGCAGTGCATGCAGCGGTTGCACTCGGCATCCTCGATCGCCAGAGACTTGGCCTGCGGATCCCACTTCATGCAGCGCGTGGGGCACAGCGCCACCACTTCCTGCGCGATGTCCAGGTCACTGTCGGCATACGCGGCCACCTCGACCGGATCGATCCTGATCTGGTCGCGCCAGGTGCCGATGATCGAGATGTCCGACCGCGGCACGGCCGCCACGCAGTCGTTCGGGCAGCCGGAGATCTTGATCTTCGTCTTGTAAGGGAACATCGGCCGGTGCAACTGGTCCTGATACGTCATCGTCAGGTCGTACAGCAGCTCGAGCGTGTCGATGCACGCGTATTCACAGCGGCCCGGCCCCACGCAGCAGCTCGGCGTCCGCATGTCGGAGCCCGAGCCGCCCAGGTCGAAGCCGATCTCAGCCAGGTCATCGAAGCAGGGCTGCAGCCCTGCCGTTGGCACACCCAGCAGAATGACGTCGCCGGTGGCGCCGTGCATGTTGGTGAGGCCGCTGCCATGCTTGTCCCAGACATCACAGAGCTTGCGCAGCGTCTTGGAATCGTAGAACCAACCCGACGGCATGTTCACGCGCATCGTGTGGAACTCGGCCACCGCCGGGAACTCCTCCGGGAGATCGGAGTAGCGCCCGATCACGCCGCCGCCGTAGCCGCGCACGCCGACGATGCCGCCATGCTTCCAATGCCCGATGCTATCCTCATACGATCGCTCGAGCTGGCGAAGAAGGTCTTTGGCCGAATCGTCGTCCTCGGCGGCCCGCTTCATCTCGGTGACGAAGCTGGGCCAGGGCCCCTCCTCGAGTTGGTCGAGCAACGGTGTCTCAGAGGGTTTGTCGCCCTTGAGCGCATGGGCGACGTCCTGCAATGCGCCCTTGACCTGCTCGACGAACGGGGTCTCAGATGGTGGCAGTTTCGGCTCTTCTGCCATGAATGTGCCTCCTAAGAATAGACTGCAGAAGTGTGCGGGTGTAGGTCAGGGTCCTTGTGAGTGCGTTGTAAACAGCGTTGAGACGCCCGCCCCACACCCGCACACCTCCAGACGCTTACAGGCTGGTGGGGAACAGCCAGCCGAAGATAAGCCAGGACACGCCCAACGCCAGGAGGGTGTTGAAGAGGGTCACGATGAGGTACACGATGACCGGCCTCCAACCCATCTTCTTGAACTGCGCAACGGAAAGCTCGAGGCCCATGCAGACGAACGCCAGGCAGAACGCCCAGTCTTTCATGCCCTTGATGGCCGCGCTGGGATCCTTCGCGAGCACACCGAACGTGAAGAGCAGCGAAGCGACGATGAAGCCCAGGACGAACTTCGGGAAGCGCTGCCAGATGACGCCAACGCTCGGGCGTTCCTTATTGCCCTCGACCACGACGCTGAAGTACAGCGCCAGGAGGAAGGCCACCACGCCGATGAGCGCGTTCTGGGTCTGCTTCACGATGCTGGCGATCTTCTGGGCCGTCTCGCCGTAGATGGTGCCCGCGCCGACCACGGCAGCCGTAGTGTCGACGTTGCCGCCGAACCAGGCGCCCGCGATGGGCTCAGGCATGTTCAACGCGCCTGCGATGAGCGGTGTAATCACCATCAGCGGCAGTGCGGTCACGATGACCAACGCCGTGATGTAGGTGATCTCCTCTTTCTTGGCCAACACCGAGCCTGCGGCAGCGATGGCAGCGGAAACGCCGCAGATGGAGACGGCCGTGGACATGACCGCGCGCAGCGAGTCGGCCAGGCCGAACTTGCCGCCCAACCACCAGGAGAAGAAGAACACCGCGGTGACCATGATAATGCCCTGGAGGATCGCGCCCCCAGCGGCCGTAACGATCACCTTGAAGCTGATGCCCGCGCCCAACAGCACCAGGCCGATCTTGAGGAACAGCTCGGTGCGAAAGCCGGACTTGACGAGATCATAGACGTTGGTCGTCTTGAGGACCCAGTTCGCAATCAGGCCGAGGATCGCGGCCCAGAGAGGATACTCCAGCGCCTTGCCAGGAATGCCCAGCGGCAGCTCGAGGCCATAGACCTGGAGCTTCAACCAGCGTGCCAGGAAGGCCAGCACGACCACGATAGCAAGACCGATGAGAAAGCCGACGAGATTGTTCGATTGCCCTTTTGCGGGCGCTTTGGCAGTAGTCATTTCGGCGCCTCCTTAGAACTTCATCCACGTGGGCGAGATAACGCCCACCATGGCCAGAAGCATCAACCCGAAGGCGATGATCACCGCCAGCCAGTCCTCGTTGATTTTCATGCTACCCCCTTGTAGGTGTTGGCTGTGCCGAGTCTGCACGGCCGGATGCATGCCACAAACAAGCATAAGACGAAACTTGGGGTTCCAATTCGGGACAGATTCGGAGCTCCCTCCTTTCCACCCGGGTGGACTACCGGGTGACCGTGACCTGCAATGTGCGCCGGCGCACAGGTGGGAAGTAGTGCTGCGGCGCGCGGTTGGCGCGGAAGAGTTCTTCTCCCGCTTCCAAGTGAAATCCTGCACAGATTATCCCATTTGGCTCACAAATGGAATAGGCCTTTGTCTTATCTTGATCTAAGGGAAACCTTATGCAGCGAATCTGAACACATGTGAGAGAATAAACGGACCGCGAGGACGGTATGACGAAGAAACAACTGCGAGCGCATCTGGAGGCATATGAACTGACGGCGATCGCCGAGCTGGCCGCGCAGCGCGGTCGCGTGCTGAGCCATCTCGTGGGGCTAACCTACGAAGGGGATCTCCTCATCGCCTGGCGGGCCATCGAGGCATTCGGCCTTGCGGCGGCCGCAGCGGCGGATCGCGATCCCGAGTTCGTGCGGGGCCACCTGCGCCGGCTCCTGTGGCTGCTCAGCGATGAATCGGGAGGCATCTGCTGGCACGCGCCGGAACTGATCGGCGAGGTGCTGCACCACCGCCCCACGATGTTCGCCCCATTTGCGCCGCCCATGGTCGCGGTGCTGGACCTGGAGGCGGAGGATGCCCCGCGGTTTCGCGCGGGTGCGCTGTGGGGCATCGGCCGGGTGGCGGAACGGGCGCCCGACCTGCTCGGGACGGCCATCCCACTGGTGGCGCCGTGCCTGGACGATCCCGACCCGCAGGTACGCGGCCTGGCCGCGGTGTGCCTCGGCCGGCTCGGCCTCGGCGCTCTGCTGGCCAGGCAATCCCAACTGCTGGACGACAGCCGCCGCGTGCTACTGTATCGCGAAGGCGGGTTGACCGTAGCCACCGTAGGACAGCTGGCGCACGAGGCCGTGGCCGCGCGGTGATAGCGGCCGCGCACCGTCAGCCCGACTGCTTGCGCACCTCTCGGTAGCGCGCCACGAAGGACGCCAGGATCAAGCCGAAGCCCACGGCACCGATCGCACCTGCCACCCAGCGCAGTTCAGGCTGCGTGGCGCTCACTGCCAGCCAGATCGCCACACCGATCAACAGCCAGCCGGCCGCCAGTCGCCACAGCCCCTGGATCGCATTGGCAAGCGCGAATCCCCCCAGCGCGAGCAGCGCGCCGGCCAGGGTCTGGCTCTCCGGCGTGCCGAACAGGGTAAACTCGAACCATGAAGCGATGAAGAGGAAGAGACCGACCGTCACGGGCACCAGCGCTGCCACCAAGAACAGCTGGCGGCGCCGGGACAGCGGCGGCGTCTTCTGGACGGACTTCCGCGGATGCGGGGAACGCTTCTTTGCCATCTCAGCTCACTCCTGGGCGGCCCGGAATGCGATCCTGGCGGCCGCGATGGTCGCGTCTATCACGGCGGCGTCGTGCGCCGTCGACATGAAGCCGGCCTCAAATTGCGACGGCGCCAGGTACACCCCCTCGGCCAGCATCGCGCGGAAGAAGCGGGCGTAGCGCGCGGTATCCGCGCGCTTGACCGTCGCCCAGTCGCGCACCGGTCCATCGGTGAAGAAGGTGCAGAACATCGTGCCGGCCCGCGTGTGTTGCGTGCGCACGCCGGCCTCCCGCGCGGCGCCGGCCATTCCCTCGCCCAGTCGCGAGGTGGCCGCGACGAGCGCGTCGAAAACACCGGGCTGGATGAGCACGTCGAGCGTGGCGATGCCCGCAGTCATGGCCAACGGATTGCCGCTCAGGGTGCCCGCCTGGTACATGGCGCCGGCCGGAGCCACCTGCTGCATGAATTCCTTCGGCCCCGCGTATGCGCCAACCGGCAGCCCGCCACCGATGACCTTGCCCAGGCAGGTCAGGTCCGGCATCACGCCGTAATGCTGCTGCGCACCGCCCAACGCCACCCGGAAGCCGGTCATCACCTCGTCGAAGATCAGCAGCGCGCCGTGTTCAGTGCACAGCTCGCGCAGCCCGGGCAGGAAACCCTCCACCGGCAGCACGACTCCCATGTTGCCCGCGACGGGCTCCACGATGACCCCGGCGATCTCGCCGCGATGCGCCTCGAACAGCGCAGCCACTGCGGCCAGATCGTTGTAGGGCGCCACCAGGGTATCCTGGACCGCGCCGCGGGGGACGCCGGGGCTGTCGGGCAGTCCCAACGTCGCAACGCCGCTGCCCGCCTGGACCAGCAGCATGTCAGCATGGCCGTGATAGCATCCCTCGAACTTGATGATCTTCTCGCGCCCCGTGCAGGCTCGCGCCAGGCGTAGCGCGCTCATCGTGGCCTCTGTGCCCGAATTGACGAAGCGCACCATCTCGGCAGACGGCACGAGATCCACGACGCGGGCGGCCAACTCCACCTCGAGCGCAGTCGGTGCACCGTAGCTGACCCCACGCGCCAGGGCCGCGGCCAGCGGCCCCACGACGCGGGGATGCGCGTGGCCCAGCACCAGCGGACCCCAGCTCAGGACGTAGTCGATGTACCGGTGGCCGTCCACGTCGTAGAGGTATGCGCTCTCCCCGCGCTCGATGAACAACGGCTGCCCGCCCACCGCGCGGAACGCACGCACGGGCGAATTGACGCCGCCGGGGATGAGCTCGCCGGCGCGGCGGAAGAGCGCTTCAGATTGAGGAATGTTCATTCGGCTTCTGTCTCTCCGAGTGATCTGCGGCCCGGCCGGAGCAGCGCTGCTCCGGCCGGGCCGCGCGATGCAGCTACGACCTCAGCCAGCCGGCTGCGTCTAGCGCATGATACGTCACGATCAGGTCCGCGCCCGCGCGCTTGATGCCCGTGAGCAGTTCCAACACCGCGGCGCGCTCGTCGATCCACCCGTTCGCCGCGGCCGCCTTGAGCATTGCGTACTCGCCGCTGACGTTGTACGCCGCCACGGGCAGATCGCACGCTTCCCGCACGCGGCGGACGACGTCCAGGTAGGCCAGCGCGGGCTTGACCATCACCAGGTCTGCGCCCTCCGCGACGTCCAGCGCCAGCTCGCGCAGCGCCTCGCGCACGTTCGCCGGATCCATCTGGTGCGTCTTGCGGTCGCCGAACTTCGGCGCGCCCTCCGCAGCATCCCGGAACGGCCCGTAGAACGCGCTGGCATACTTGACCGCGTAGCTGAAGATGCCGGTCTCCAAGTGGCCAGCGTGGTCCAGCGCACCGCGAATGGCGGCGACCATGCCGTCCATCATGCCCGAGGGTGCGATCAGGTCCGCGCCTGCGCGCGCATAGCTCACCGCGGCGCGACCCAGGATCTCGAGCGTCGCGTCGTTATCGATCCGGCCCGCGGGGATGACCCCACAGTGGCCGTGATCGGTGTACTCGCACAGGCAAAGGTCGACGATGACGACGAGTCCGGGATGCACCGCCTTCAGCGCCCGCGTGGCCTGCTGAACGATGCCGTCGTCCGCGTAGTTTTCGCTGCCCGTCGCGTCCTTGATCGCAGGCACCCCGAACAGCAGCACTGCGGGCACGCCGAGTGCCAAGGCCTTGCCCGCCTCCGTCACTGCCTCGTCCACCGAGAGCTGGCAGATGCCCGGCATCGACGCGATGGGCCGGCGGATCCCCTCGCCGTGCACGACGAACATCGGATAGATCAGGTCGTCTGGCGCCAAGGATGTCTCAGACACCATCCGCCGCAGCGCCGGCGTCACACGCAGGCGCCGTAACCGGGTGGTTGGATAAGACATGACATGCTCCTCACAACAGAAACGGGCCGGTTTCGCCGCCGCCGTCATCGACCAACAGAGCCAGAACTAGCCAGGCCTGAGCGTCCTGAGCGTAGGGCCAACCTTAGGTTGGCCAACCCTAGGTTGGCACACCGAAGGGGGCGCGGTCGAAGGAGCGGTCTTGTTGGCCCGATCATCGACACGCCTCAAGCATGGCTGCGGCGCCTGCATCGAGGGCCGTGGCCGCCAGGCGCTCGCCCAGCGCTGCAGGCTCGTGGCACGCGCCCTCACCGCTGACGCGGACGATCTGCGAGCCATCGGGGGTCGCGACCAGTGCTGTCAGGCGGAGGACCGCTGCATCGACATCATCCAATTCGGCGTATGCGCCCACCGGCGCGCAACAGCCGCCGCCGACCGCTGCCAGGAAGGCCCGCTCCGCGGTCACGGCCGCCTCGGCCGCCGGGTCGTGTAGCGGCGCGATCAGGTCGCGCGCCAGGCGGTCGTCCGAGCGGCACTGCACCGCCAGCGCGCCCTGCCCCGGTGCAGGCAGCATCACATGGAACGGCAGGTACTCGGTGACACGGTCTGCCAGCCCCAGGCGGGCCAGGCCGGCCGCGGCGAGCACGATCGCGTCGTACTCCTCCGTCATGGCCTTGCGAAGCCGGGTGTCCACGTTGCCGCGCAACGGCACGATCTGCGCATCGGGCCGCACGGCCAACAGCTGCGCAGCACGGCGCGGGCTGCTGGTGCCGACGCGCGGCCGTGAAGGCAGCGCTGCCAGCCCCACCCCGTGTCGCGAGACCAGCGCATCCCGCGCATCCTCGCGCGGCGGCACCGCACCGATGCAGAGCATCGGCTGGCCCTCTGCGGGTCCGTAACAGGCGGGAATTGGGAGATCCTTCAGGCTGTGGACCGCCACCGTGATCTCCCCACCGGACAGGGCGTCCGCCAGGTCGGCGGTGAAGAGGCCCTTGCCCCCGATCTCGGGCAGCGGGCGGCTGGTATCGCGATCGCCTGACGTGCTGAATTCCCGAATGAGCACGCTCAGTCCCGGCCACGCGGCTTGCAGCGCCGCAACGACCAGCTCGGTCTGGCGCCGGGCCAACGCGCTGGCGCGCGTGCCGACGATGATCTGTTCCAAGATGTCGCTCCACTCTTCCGGCCTGGGCGGCTGCCCCGACCGGAGACAGCGCGCATTCTACCACAGGTCGGACGGCCGAAGAAGGATGTAGATCATTGACGGTGTCCCGAACAACATGCTAGAATCCTCTCATGCGGACTTATCCGGTCAACTTGATCGAACTTGCGCGCCGTCGCGCGGTCGTGATCGGCGGCGGCGCGGTCGCCTGGCGTAAGGTGCAGGGCCTGCTAGCAGCAGGGTCCAGCGTGACCGTCATCAGCCCCGACCTGGTCCCGGGGCTGGCCGAGCTCAATGCTGCCGGTGCGATTGCCGTCACGCCCCGCTGCTACCAGGACGGCGACCTAACCGGCGCCTGGCTCGTGGTCGCAGCCACCGATGATGCTTCGGTCAATCACGCGGTCTCAGCGGAAGCGATGCGTCGGGGCTGCCTGGTCAACGTCGTGGATGACCCCGACCACAGCAACTTCATCGTCCCCGCAGTCCTGCGCCGCGGCGAGATCGCGGTCACCATCTGCACGGGCGGCGCCAGCCCTGCCCTCGCCCGGCGGCTGCGCGAGCGGCTCGATGAACTGATCCCGCCCGAATATGGCGACTTCGCTGCGCTATTGGCCGAGTTGCGTCCCGAGTTACTGGCGCGCTTCGACGCGGGCCAGCCGCGCCTCGACGCGGCACTGCGCCTGGTTGACTCCGACGTGCTGCAGGTGCTGCACGAGCAAGGAATGGCGGCCGCGCGCGCCCATGCACGCGCGGTGCTGACTGGTGAAATCACATTCCCGGCCCCTGCGGCCGAGAGCCACACGGCGCCGGCCGCGCCCCGCACCCAGGCGCATCCCTGCACGACCGATGCGGACGCTGACGCGGGTCTGGCCCGGGGCACGGTCTACCTGGTCGGCGCAGGACCGGGCGACCCCGGACTGATCACGGTCCGCGGGCTGGCGTGCCTGCGCGCGGCCGACGTGGTGGTGTACGATCGCCTGGTCCCGCCCGCGCTGCTCCGGGAGGCGCCAGCAGCGCGCCGGATCGACGTCGGCAAGCAGCCGGACCGCCATCCCGTGCCCCAGGAGGAGATCAACCGCATCCTGGTCGACGAGGCCCGTCGCGGCGCCATCGTGGTGCGGCTCAAGGGCGGCGACCCCTTCGTCTTCGGCCGCGGCGGCGAGGAGGCGGAGGCGCTGGCCGGGGCCGGGCTGCCCTTCGAGGTGGTGCCGGGCGTGACCAGCGCCATCGCGGCTGCGGCTTACGCCGGCATCCCGATCACCCATCGCGACGCAGCGAGCAGCTTCGCCGTGTTCACGGGCCACCGCCGGGGTGATTGCGCGACACCCGCACAGGCCGATCCTGGAGCGACGGCAGCATCGGCAGACACCCTGGTTTACCTGATGGGCATGGGCAACCTGCCGGCCATCGTGGACGACCTGCGTGCGGGAGGACGCCCGGCCAGCACGCCTGCCGCAGTGGTGGCGCGCGGCGCCTGGCCCCAGCAGCGCACCGTCACGGGCACGCTGGACGACATCGTCGGGACGGTGGCCGCGGCCGGCATCGTTCCCCCGGCCGCGCTCATCGTTGGCGAGGTCGTGCGTCTGCGTGACCGGCTGCGGTGGTACGATCGGCCCGAGCAGCGGCCGCTGCTCGGGCTGCGCGTTCTCAACACCCGGCCCGAGCACGACGCGGTCGGGCTGACCCGCAAGCTCGCCGGCCTGGGCGCAGAGGTGATCGCGCTGCCGGCCACCCGCATCGCGGCGCCGCGCGACCCCGATGCGCTGGATCAAGTGATCCACCGGTTGTGCCGCGCACCAGTCGCGGCACGGCCGTGGGACTGGATCGTGTTCACCAGCGCCAACGCGGTGCGCGCGTTCCTCAATCGGCTCTTCTCCCTCGCCCCAGACGGCGGGGGCGCGGGCGGACGGGCCGCCGGCCGATGCTATGACGCGCGCTGCCTGGCCGGTGTCCGCATCGCATCGATCGGGGCCGCGACGTCGGCCGCGCTGAGCGCCTACGGGTTGACGCCCGACCTGGTCCCGGACCATGCCACGGGCAGCCACCTGGCCGTCGCGCTGCCCGACATCGCCGGCCGCCGGCTGCTGCTGCCGCGCTCAGACCAGGCGCCACCCGACCTGCCCCGCGCGCTGGCGGCCCGCGGCGCATCGGTCACCGAGGTCATTGCGTACGCGGTGACGCCGGCCGAGCCCGATCCCGCGGTGCTGGACGAGGTGGCCGGCGAAGGGGTGGACGTCGCGCTCTTCTGCAGCCCCTCGGCGCTGCGTGGAACCGCCGCGATGGTCGGGGATCGGCCCCTGGCTGCCGTGCTGGGACGTGCTGCGATCGCGTGCATCGGTCCCACCACGGCAGCCGCTGCGCAGGAGATGGGCCTCCGCCCCGACATCGTCGGCGACATCGTCGGCGACACGACCGGAGAGGCAGCCGAGGCGTTGGTCAACGCGCTGCTGCGGTGGCGCGCGGCGCAGGAACAGCCGGGCACGGCTGCGACGCGATAGGAGATGACAGGATGCCACGCGCACTTGTAACCGGCGGCACCGGTTTCATCGGTTCGAACATCGCGCTGCGGCTCATCGAGCGGAGATGGGACGTGCGCATCCTCGAGCGGCCCGGCGCCTCCCGCGTGCTGTTGGAAGAGGGTCCGTTCGAATTCGTCACCGGCGACGTGATGCAGCCGGACACCCTGCCCGCTGCGATGCGCGGCATCGACGCGGTGTTCCATGCCGCGGGCGTGGTCGACTACTGGCGACAGGGGGTCGACCACATGTACGAGGTCAACGTGGAGGGAACCCGCAATGTGATGGCGGCTGCACTGGACGCGCGCATCGAGCGCGTTATCCACACCAGCTCCACCGCGGCCATGGGCATCCATCCGAACAAGATGGTCGACGAGAGCTTCACGTTCAACGTCAAGCCAGAGCAATTCGTCTACGGCCACAGCAAGCACCAGGCCGAGGAAGTCGTCTTGGAGTACGTGAAGAAGGGACTGCCGGCCATCATCATCAATCCCACGACGGTGATCGGGCCGCGCGATATTCGCAAGGTCTCCAGCGGCATGGTCGTCGAGATCGTCAAGCACTGCGCGCCGCCCTTCATCCCGCCGGGCGGCCTGAACGTCGTGCCGATCTGTGACGCGGCTCAGAGCCACATCGAGGCCGTGCAGAAGGGCCACATCGGCGAGCGCTACATCATCGCGGGCGAGAACATCACCCTGGTCCAGCTCTACCAGACCATCGCGGAGGTGGTCGGCTGCGGAATGAAGTTGAAGGCAATGCCGCGCTGGGTGGTCGGGTTGACGGCCGGGCTCACCGATATGCTCCAGCCCCAGACCACGGGGCCCGTTCCCCTGACCGGCGCACGCCTGCGGCTCGAGGCGCAGACATTCTACTTTGACGGCGCTAAGGCCCGTCAGGCGTTCAAGCTGCCGAACACTCCGCTGCGCGTGACGATCGGACGCACCTATCTGTGGTACGATCTGATGGGCGAATTCGATGGCGTGCGCGAGGAACTGGAGGCAGAGGGCGGCGGCGCCGGGTCTTCTGGCGTGTGCAAGCGCTGCGGCCGCTCCCGATACTGCGAATGGCCCGTCTCCGACCGATCGAGCGCGGCGCTGAAGGCGACAAAAGGATGAACGGACTTCTCACGCAAACACCGGTTGATGCCGGACTCAGGACGAGCCCGGTCTACGATCCGCTCAAGATCATCGAAGGACTCAGCGACGCGATCATCGTCGTGGACCTCGACTACCGGGTGCAGCAGGTAAATCAGGCTGCCCGTAAGTGGGCCGGATGGGGACCGCAAGACATCATCGGTCGATTCTGTCACGAGGTCTTCCCGTGTGCCGAGCCGTGCAGGGGCCAACAGCGCTCCTGCCCCGTGCCCGCAGTGCTCGCGGGCGGCGAGCCGGTCAAGCTAACCCACTGCTACGCCAACCCCGACGGCGAAGGTACCCGCTACATGGACATCGTGGCCTCCCCGCTGCGTAACGGCGACGGTTCCATCGTGGCCGTCATCGAAGCCATGCGCGATGTCACGGCCGAACGCGAACTGGCCGAGACGCTTGTGCGGCGTAACGAACACCTCTCGGTGTTGAACTCCATCTCGAGCGCGGTCAACCAGTCGCTCGACCTGCGCGACTTCCTCGGGCGCACACTGAAAGAGGTGCTGCGCCTCACGACGGTGGACATCGGCGCAGTCTTCCTCCGGGATGAGGTCCTCGGCAGCCTCGAGCTGCTGGTGCACCACGGCTTCTCCGAGACCGCAGCACGCCTGGTTAAGCAGTTCGGGCTCACGGATGGTTCGTGCGGGGGGGTCATCGACAGCCAGCAACTGGTCGTCGTGCCCGAGGTCCAGCGCTATCGAAGCCAGCGTACGGAGGCGATCCACATGGAGCAGCTGAGCACGCTGGTGCACGTGCCGCTCGTGGCGCACGGCTGCTCCCTGGGCAGCATGTGCATCGGCACCCGCCAGCCGCGCGAGTTCGACAGGCACGAGCGAGATCTGCTGACCGCTATCGGCAACCACATCGCGGTCGCCGTGGAGAACGTCAGGTTGTATGCGGAGTTGCAGCGCAAAGAGCGGATGCGCGGCGAGCTGCTGCGCAAGGTGATCACGGCCCAGGAAGAAGAGCGCAAGCGCATCGCCCGCGAGCTGCACGATGATGTCAGCCAGAACCTGGCCGCCCTCATCTACGCCGCGGAAGAGGCCACCGATGTGTCCCAGCCTGGGGAGATCGATCAGCTGCTGGAGACCATGCGCGGGGTGGCGCAAAGTACGTTGGACGGCGTTCACAAACTGATCTTCGACCTGCGCCCGGCCATGCTCGATCACCTCGGCCTCCTGCCCGCGCTTCGCTGGTATGCTAAGTCACGGCTGGAGCCCGCAGGCGTGCGCGTCATCATCAAGGAAACCTGCTCCCGCAAGGGCGATCACCCCAGCGCGTGTCGCCTCCCGCCCGAGGTGGAGACCGCCCTGTTCCGCGTGGTGCAGGAAGCCATCACCAACGTCGTGCGCCACGCCATGGCCCGCACGGTGCGCCTCACGTTCAACATGCGCCTGGATCGGGCAGACATCCGGGTCGAGGACGACGGTCTGGGCTTCGATGCGATCGAGCTCTCGCTCACCCCCGACAGTGGCCGCGGGCTCGGCCTCATCGGCATGCAGGAGCGCGTGGAACTCATCGGAGGGACCTTCGACCTCGACAGCACACCCGGAGAAGGCACCCGCATCCATATCCAGGTGCCCCTGAGCACCGGGACCGCCAGCGGGGAACCACAGCCCGCCGTTGTGCGCCGATCGGAGCGAGCCAATGCCTGACAAGCAAGACCGGCCGGATTCGATCCGCGTGCTGATGGTGGACGATCACGCCATCCTGCGCGACGGCCTGCGCTCCCTGCTGGAACGGCAGCCGGGCATCCTGGTTGTGGGCGAGGCCAGCAGCGGAGAGGAGGCCTTGGAACAGGTCGCAGCGTTGGAGCCAGACGTCGTACTGATGGACCTGGCCATGCCCGGGATGAACGGCCTGGAGGCAACGCAGCACCTGCGCCAGAGCCACCCCAAGGTGAAGGTCCTGATCCTGACGCAGCACGACGACCGGGAGTACATCGCGCCCGCCCTGCAGGCTGGCGCCACGGGCTACGTGCTGAAGCGCTCCGGTGGCCGGGAGGTGGTGAATGCCATCCACCAGGTGTTCGAGCGGGGCGCGTACATCGGGCCCGACGTGGCCCAGCAACTGGTGCACACCACGCTTGCCGACATCTCGCCGGTGACGGGAGCCCCGCCGAACCTGACGGAAAGGGAGAAGCAGGTGCTGCGCCTGGTCGTCGAGGGCCTGAGCAACAAGGAGATCGCCCGCGAGCTTGTGATCAGCCCGAAAACCGCGTCCGTGCACCGCACAAATATCATGGGCAAGCTGGCCGTGCGCAACAGCGCCGACCTGGTTCGTTATGTCATGCAGCATCATCTTCTGGAGAACTGAGGAGCATCATGCCAACATCACTTCAACTGGACTTCGTACTCATCCCCGCCGGGAGCTTCATCATGGGAAGCGACCTGGCAAGTTACCGCCAGGCGGGAGCCGACGAGATGCCGCAGCACACGCTGACGGTGAGCGACTTTCAGATCATGCGCTGCCCGGTGACCAACGAGCAGTACCGCCTCTTCATCGAGGCCACCGGCCACCGTGCGCCGCAGACCTGGCGGAACGGCGCGTACGGGGAGGACAAGGCCGGCCATCCGGTCACGGGCGTCGCCTATCACGACGCGCTGGCCTTCTGCCGCTGGGCGCGCGAGGTGACGGGGCTGCCGGTCCGGCTGCCCAGCGAGCCCGAGTGGGAAAAAGCCATGCGGGGGACTGACGGCCGCCTCTATCCCTGGGGCAACGAATGGGACCGGACGCGCTGCAACAATCGCGAGGGCAAAAGCAAGGGCACCACGCCGGTCGACGCCTTCTCTCCGAAGGGCGACAGCCCGTTCGGCGTCGCCGACGCAGCGGGCAACGTCCAGAACTGGTGCTCCTCCATCTTCGGCCCCTATCCTTACGATCCTGCCGATGGACGCGAGGTCCTGGTCAACGATCTTAATCCGCCCAGTGTGCTGCCGCAGCAGCACGATGTGGGCGCGATCTCCAATGCCGAGCGCTTCGAGGCCAACCTGGGCAAGCAGACGCTGCGTGGCGGCTCCTGGCGTGGCGAACGCAACGAGGCGCGCTGCGCGTATCGCAGCTGGGCCGCACCGATGTACCGCGGCGACGACACCGGCTTCCGCCTCTGCTACGAACCGGCATAGTAGTTTGTAAGGGACCCATCCATAGGTGCCCGGCACCTGCGAGGTGCCGGGCACCTTAACACCAGGAGGAGTGCAACATGTCACACGCCATCATCATCCACGAGACTCACGACGACGTCGGCGTCGCAGTGCGCGACCTGCACGCAGGTGAAGAGGTCGGCATCGTCACGCTGGAAGGCGCGGCCGCAGGCATGATCAACGTCGTCACCGACGTGCCCCTGGGCCACAAGGTCGCCATGACCGACATGCCCGCGGGCCACAAGCTGCTCAAGTACGGGCGGCCCATCGGCCAGGTCGTGGCCCCGATCGCAAAGGGCAGCCACGTCCACACGCACAACCTGAAGACCATGCGCTGGAGCCTGGAAGACGCAGTTGCGCCGGTCATCACCACCAAGCCGGCAGAACGCCTGGCCCTCGGCGGCAGGAAGCCGGAGGAGATGCAACTCCTAGGCTACCGCCGCGAGAACGGCCGCTTCGGCATCCGCAACCACGTCATCATCCTGCCCGTGGACGACATCTCCAACGCTGCGGCCGAGGGCGTGTCCTACCTGATCAAGGGCACGATGGCCCTGCCGCACCCGTACGGCCGCCTGCAGTTCGGCGAGGACCTCGAGCTGACCTTCCGCACCCTGGCTGGCATCGGCCGCAACCCCAACGTGGCCGCGGTCGTCGTCATCGCCATCGAGCCCAAGTGGGCCCAGCGCATCGCGGACAGCATCGCCGAGACCGGCAAGCCCGTCGCCGCGTTCAGCATCGAGCGCCAGGGCGACCTCAAGACCATCGAGCAGGCCGCGCGCAAGGCCAAGGAGTTCGTCCAGTGGGCCAACGAGCTGCAGCGCGAGCCGTTCTCGGTGAAAGATCTCTGGATGAGCACCAAGTGCGGCGAATCCGACACCACCTCCGGGCTGGCAGCCAACCCGACCGTCGGCCGCGTCTTCGAGCGGCTGGCCGAGTCCGGCGCCATCCTCATCTTCGGCGAGACCACCGAGGTGACCGGCGGCGAGGACGTCATCGCCGCGCAGTGCGTCAATCAGGAGGTGGCCGACGACTTCATGAAGTTCTTCAACGACTACCAGGCGCTGGTAGCGAGCAAGGGCGTCGACCTGATGGGCTCGCAGCCCACCGAGGGCAACATCCGCGGCGGACTGACCACCATCGAAGAGAAGGCGATGGGGAACATCCAGAAGATGGGGCGCTGCCCCGTGGTGGGCGTGCTGGACATGGCCGAGGAGCCCGACGGCCCGGGCCTGCACTTCATGGATTCCTCCTCGGCCGCGGCCGAGATGGTCACCCTGTGCGCCGCGGCCGGCTCCGTCGTGCACTACTTCCCCACGGGCCAGGGCAACGTCATCGGCAACCCGATCGTGCCCGTGATCAAGCTGTGCGCCAACCCGTTGACCGTGTCGACGATGTCGGAACACATCGACGTGGACCTGACCGGGCTGCTGCGCATCGAGCTGAACCTCGACCAGGCGGCCGATAAGGCGATGGACGTTCTCGAGCACACCATCCGCGGCCGGCTCACCTCGGCCGAGGCCCTGCGCCATAACGAGTTCGTCCTGACGAAGCTGTACGAGAGCGCATGAGACCCATTGCAGATTGAAGATTGAAGATTGAAGATTACGGGTTGAAGGTTACGGGTTGAAGGTTGAAGAGCAGAGATTACAGGTTACAGGTTGAAGGTTGAAGGTCGGACCGAGTGTGCTTCAGCACACTTGCAGCTTATCAGCCGCCGGTTTCCAACCGGCGGCGATCCAACCGGCGTCCGATCCGGCGGCAATCCGGCCATGCAATCTTCAATTTTCAATCTTCAATCTTCAATCCGTCCAACCTTCAACCGGGCTACCACCGGTCCTGTGGAGATGCGGCATTGACCGTCTATCGTCTGCCCTACGGCCACGCGGAGTTGGCCTTCACCCTGCCCCATGACGCGCCAGTCACGGTCCTGGCCCCGCGTCCAGTGGCGGCCGCGGCCGATGAGCAATCCCTCGTCGCCGAGGCGTTGACGGGCAGTCCCTTGCCCCCCTGCCCTGGGGGCGGGCGTTGCGCCATCGCGATCAACGACAAGACGCGTCCCGTGCCGCACCGGGTGCTCCTGCCGCCGCTGCTCGCCCGCCTGGAGGCCGCAGGATATGCGCCAGAATCGGTCACCCTTCTGATCGCAACCGGCGCGCATGCCCCCATGACGCCGGACGAATTCGGGCAGGTGGTCCCACCCGACATCCTGGCGCGCTACACCGTGGTGAGCCACGACGCGGAAGACGCGGCAAACCTGGTCAACCTGGGCCAGACAACCCGCTGCACGCCCGTCTGGGCCAACCGCCGCTTCGTCGAGGCCGATCTGCGCATCGTCGTCGGCGACATCGAGCCGCACCAGTTCCAGGGCTTCTCGGGCGGCGTCAAGAGCGCGGCCATCGGGCTGGCCGGGAAGGCCACCATCAACGCCAATCACGCGATGATGACCGACCCGGCCGCGCTGATCGGGAGATACGACGACAACCCGTGCCGGCAGGACGTGGAGGAAATCGGCCGCCTGATGCGCGTCGACTACGCGCTCAACGCCATCCTGGACGAGGATCGGCGCATCATACACGTGTTGGCCGGCGACCCGGTGGACGTCATGTTGGCTGGCGTCCACCTCGTACGCGACATCTACCAGGTCACCGTGGCGGAACCCTTCGACCTGGTGATCGCCTCGCCCGGCGGCCACCCCAAGGACATCAACCTCTACCAGGCGCAGAAGGCTCTGGGCCACGCGGCGCTGGTGACGCGCGACGGGGGCGCGGTGATCGTCGTAGCGGCTTGCGGGGAAGGCGCGGGCAGCCGCAGCTACGAGGCGTGGATGGACGACCCCCGCATAACGTCGCACGAAGCCGTCCTCGCGCGCTACGCGGGGGAAGGCTACCGCATCGGCCCGCACAAGGCCTACCTGCTCTCGCGCGACGCGCAGCGCGTCCACCTCACCTTCGTCACGGAGATGGCGCCCGACCTGGCCCGACGCCTCCTGCTCAACCCGGCCGCGACGCGTCCCGGCATGGCCGCGCAGCACCAACTGCAGGCCGCGCTCGCCGCCGTCCTGCCCAGGTTGGCGCACCGGCCAGGCTCGCCCGTGCGCCAGCCCCGCATCGGCGTCATGCCGTGGGCCAACGCCACCATCCCGGTCCTGGCCGCGCCCAGCCATGCCCGTCCGTAGCCTCGGGCCACGTGCCCGTCCAAAACAGAGGCAGACCATGAGATACGGTTATTCCGGCAAGATCCTGCGTGTCGACCTGACCGCCCAGCGCACCTGGGTCGAGGAGCTCGACGAGGCCTTCTACCGCCTCCACCCCGGCGGCAAGGCGCTCGCCGCAGCCATCCTGCTGCGCGAGCAGGTGCCGGGCGTCGACCCCCTCGGCCCCGACAATCACTTCATCCTCGCCAACGGCCTGCTTACCGCCGCGCCCTTTTCCACCGCCACGCGCTTCTCCGCGGTCGCGCGCTCGCCCCTCACCGGCGCATTCGGCGAGTCAGAGGCCGGCGGCTTCTGGGGACCGGAGCTCAAGCTGGCCGGCTGGGAGGCCATCGTCATCACCGGCCGCGCGGCCGAGCCGGTCTACCTCTGGATCAAGGACGACCAGGTCGAGATCCGGGACGCGCGCCACCTGTGGCGCCACGACCCGGAGGAGGTCCAGGCCGTCATCCGGCAGGAGACGGGCGAGAAGCTCGCGCGCATCCTGCAGATCGGCTTGGGCGCAGAGAACCTGGTGCGCTTCGCCGCGCTCACCAACGAGCTGCGCCACTTCAACGGCCGCTCGGGCCTGGGCGCAGTCATGGGCTCGAAGCAGCTGAAGGCCGTGGCCGTGCGCGGCTCGGGCAAGTGGCTCGACGCCGCGCAGGACCCCGCGCCCGTCGCCGACCTGGGCCGGCGCCTGGCCAAGGCCGTCAAGGAGCACCCCTCCTCCTGGGACCTCCAGGTGCGCGGCACCCCCGGCCTCACCGCAGGCCTCAACGCCGCCGGCATCCTGCCCACGCGCAACTTCCGCCAGGGCGCGTTCGAGGGCGTCGACGGCCTGCGCTGGGAGACGTACGAGCGGGAGATCCTCAGCGGCCGGCGCAGTTGCTACGCCTGCGCCGTGCGCTGCAAGCGTGAAGTCCGGGTCGACGACCGCTACCAGGTAAGCGACGCGTACGGCGGCCCGGAGTACGAGACCGTGGCCGGCTTCGGCTCCAACTGCGCGGTCGACGACCTCCAGGCCGTGGCCAAGGCCAACGAGCTCTGCAACCGCTACACCCTCGACACGATCTCCGCCGGCTCCGCGGTCTCCTTCGCGATGGAGTGCTTCGAGCACGGCCTCATCGGTCCCGGCGACACCGGCGGCCTGGATCTGCGCTTCGGCAACGCGGAGGCCATGGTCGCGTGCGTCGAGCTCATCGCGCGCCGCGAACACATCGGCGACGTGCTGGCCGAGGGCGTACGCCGCGCGGCAGAGATCATCGGCGGTGACGCGGCCGCCTTCGCGATGCACGTGAAGGGCCAGGAGCTCCCCATGCACGACCCGCGCGGCAAGGTCGGCCTGGGGCTGGGCTATGCGGTCAACGAGGCCGGCGCCGACCACCTGACCGCGGTGCACGACCCCGCGCTGGCCAACCCCGATTCGCAGAGCTTCAAGGGCGCCCAGCCGCTCGGCATCGCCGAGGCGCTGCCTCCCCGCGAGCTCAGCCACGCCAAGGCGCGCAACTACTGGCTCATGGAGAACTGGAACAGCTTCGAGCGCACCATCGGCCTCTGCTTCTTCGGTCCCGCCCCGCGCTCCTTCATCCCGGTGGCCGACGTCCTGACCGCCGTGCGGGCGGCCAGCGGCTGGGACGTGACGCCGGAGGACCTGCTGCGCATCGGCGAGCGCGCCACCGCGCTCGCGCGCGCCTTCAACGTCCGCGAGGGCTTCGGCCGCGCGGACGATACCCTCCCCGACCGGCTCTTCGCGCCCCTCGAGAACGGCGCGCTCGAGGGCGTGGGCATCTCGCGCGGGGACTTCGAACGCACCATGACCGCCCTGTACGAGCTCAAGGGCTGGGACCCCGGCACCACCGCCCCCACCGCCGCCCGCCTCGCCGACCTGGGCATCGGCTGGGTCGCCGACCTGCTGGGCGCCGCCGCCGCCCCGCAACCTTCAACCTTCAACCTTCAACCTTCAACCCGGCCCACCCGCCCCGCCGGCCCGCTCGCTGCCGCCTGACCATGCGCGTGCACCTGGGCGGCCACCTGACCTGGTATGACCCGCAGAAGCGGGCCTGGCTGGAGCGGATGCAGGAGCAGCCGATCGGGCTGCTCGATCTGCTCCGGGAACTAGGCATTCCGCCCGCGGAGGTCGCCATCGCCACGGTCAACCGCCGCGCGGTCGACCCTGCGACCGCCCTCGCCTCCGATGCCGACACGGTGGAGTTCTACTCCGCCGTGGGCGGCGGCTAAGGCCAACCGCAGGTTGGCCCGGCGGCCCTGTGTGGCCGCCCTGTGTGGCATTTGCGATTTGACATCTCGCCCAATCCCGTTATAATGCCGCCCAACATAAGGAAACCATGTCCATGATGACCCTGTCCAAGCGCTCCAAGTCCAAGAAGCCTTCCCTGGCCTGCAGGGACGGCCACTGGAGCTTGGGATAAGGGCGGCCCTAAGGCCAACCACTAACACCCGAACCCAGGAGCCCTGCCAGGCCAACGTGCCAGGCAGGGCTTTTTGTTTGCCCGGAAGTCTCCCGCACAGGCTGCGGGTCAAGGAGAAACACATGCTGCTCAAGACAAAGCGCACCGCGAAGAAGATGACCAGCTTGCCGGACCGGAGGTCTGGATAGGCACTTTCGCGCGCACACACGTCGCGTTCGCAGCCCCTTCCCCCCCGGTTCGTCCGGGACGTCCGGTGGAAGGGGCTTTCTGTTTAAGCCCAAAACAACCCAAAGGAGATACTTACCATGATCATCGAAGCACTCTGTCCCGAATGTGAAGGCCCGGTCACCCTGCAGGACCCGCTCCAGGGCGAGATCGTCCCCTGCCCCGCGTGCGGCGCGGACCTGGAGCTCATCGAGCTCACGCCGCCAACGCTCGCACTGGCACCCGCCGAAGCGGAGGACTGGGGAGAATGACACGCGTCGCAGTCATCGCCTCACGCATCCGCGTGGAAGAAAAGCTGCTGCTGGCGGCCCTGGAGGCGGCCGGCGCAGACGTGACCCTGGTGAACGACGACCAGCTCGTCTTCTCCGCGGCCGGCGGCGGAACTGCGCCGCCGGCCGCCGATGTGGTGCTGGAACGCTCCCTCAGCGCGGCACGCGGGATCTACGCGCTGCGCCTCCTGCGCTCAGCCGGCATCCCCACCGTGAACCGCTACGAGACGGCCGCCACCTGTTGGGACAAACTCCTCACCACCACAGCCCTGGCCGATGCGGGCGTGCCCCAGCCACGCACCCGGGTCGCGTTCACCCCCGAGTCCGCGCTCGCGGCCATCGAGGAGCTCGGCTATCCCGTCGTCCTCAAGCCGATCGTGGGCTCGTGGGGGCGGCTCCTGGCGCGCATCAACGACCGGGACGCAGCCGAGGCGATCCTGGAGCACAAGGAAGTCCTCGGCTCGTACCTGCACAGCATCTTCTACATCCAGGAATACGTGGCCAAGCCAGGCCGCGACATCCGCGCCTTCGTCGTGGGCGACGAGACCATCTGCGCCATCTATCGGGCCTCGTCGCACTGGATCACCAACACCGCGCGCGGCGGTGAGGCCAGCAACTGCCCCGTCACGCCGGCGCTCGATGCGTTGTGCCTGGCCACGGCCCGCGCGGTCGGCGGCGGCGTACTGGCCATCGACGTGTTTGAGGACCCCCACCGGGGCTACCTGGTCAACGAGGTGAACCACACCATGGAGTTTCGTAACAGCATCCACACCACCGGCGTCGACATCCCGGCCCGCGTCGCAGGGTACGTGCTCGCGGTGGCGGAGGCCTCCGCCGCAGCTGCGTCGGAGGGACGAGCATGAACGCCTCCCGTCTCAGCGCCTCGATCGTCGGCGGCTCGGGATACGGCGGGGGCGAGTTGCTGCGCCTCCTCTCCGGACACCCCCGCGTCGACATCGCGCAGGTCACGTCCGAATCGCACGCCGGCGACTTCGTCCACAGCCTGCACCCCAACCTGCGCCCCGCTGGGCGAGGCCCCGGCCTCGCACGCCGCCAGCCGATCCGCTTCACCACCCTCGCCGAGTTGCAGCCGTGCGACGTGCTCTTCCTCGCCCTGCCGCACGGCGAGGCCCAGCGCCGCATCGCGCACCTCGCGGGCCTGGCGCGGCACATCGTCGACCTCTCCGCGGACTTCCGTCTGCGCGACCTCGACCGCTATCGCGCCACGTACGGGGCTGCCAGTGGCGCCGCTGGGGCAGAGCACCTCGCGCCGGAGTACAACGAGCGCTTCGTCTATGGGCTGCCGGAGATCAACCGGGAGGCCATCCGCGCGGCGACGTGCGTCAGCGGCGTCGGCTGCAACGCCACGGCCGCGACCCTCGCCCTGTGGCCCCTGGTGCGTGCGGGCCTGCTGATCGACGACGCGCCCGTCGTGGTGGACGTGAAGGCGGGCTCCTCCGAGGGGGGCGCGACGGCCAGCGCCGCGTCGCATCACCCGGAGCGTGCGGGCGCGGTGCGCTCCTTCGCGCCCACCGGCCACCGCCACGAGGCGGAGGTGCGCCAGGCGCTGGGCCGCGAGGACGTTCACCTGTCCGTCACCACGATTGAGCTGGTGCGCGGCGTCCTGGCCACCGCGCATGCGTGGGTCCGACCGGGCCTAGACGACAAGGCGCTCTGGCGGGCCTACCGCGCGGCCTACGGCGACGAGCCATTCGTCCGCATCGTACACGAGCGCAAGGGCATCTACCGCCACCCCGAGCCGAAGCTGCTCGCCGGGACCAACCTGGCCGATGTCGGCTGGGATCTCCACGCGGCCAGCGGACGCCTGGTGGCGCTCGCCGCGATCGACAACCTGGGCAAGGGCGCGGCAGGCTCCGCGGTCCAGTGCATGAACCTCATGCTCGGCTGGGACGAAACCCTCGGACTCCAGTTCACAGGCCTGCACCCATGACCGCCCAATCTTCGATCTTCCATCTTCAATCTTCCATTCGCCGGAGGCGACCTATGAACCCTATCGTCATCAAACTCGGCGGCGCGGCAGGCGTCCAGACCGCGCCCGTGCTGGCCGACATCGCGTCGCTGGTGGCCGACGGCTGGCCGCTCGTACTGGTGCACGGCACCTCTGCGGCCGCGGACGGGCTCGCGGCCCGCATGGGCGTGCCGGTGCGGCAGATCACGTCGCCGTCGGGCCACGTCAGCCGCCACACCGACCCCGAGATGCTGGAGATCTACGTGATGGCCGCGGCCGGCGGCGTCAACAAGGCGCTGGTGGCCGGACTCCAACAACTGGGCTGCAACGCGCTGGGGCTCTCCGGCGTCGACGGCCGGCTGCTCCTCGCGCGGCGCAAGGACGCTGTGCGCGCGGTGGAGGGCGGCCGGCAGCGCGTCATCCGCGACGACTTCACCGGGCAGATCGAGGCGGCCGACGGCGGCCTGCTCGACCTGCTGCTCCGCACAGGGTACACGCCCGTCGTCGCGCCGCTGGCCCTCGGGTGTGTTTGCGACCGCAACCCCGGCGGCGAGCGGCTCAACGTGGACGGCGACCGGGCCGCGGCCATGATCGCCGGCGCGCTGCAGGCCGACGCGTTGATCATCCTCAGCAACGTGCCGGGCCTGCTCGCGGAGTACCCGGACGAGGACAGCGTGATTCACCACGTTCCCGCGGGCCATCTCGGCATGGTCGAGTCGCTGGCGCAGGGTCGGATGAAGAAGAAACTTCTCGCCGCACGCGAGGCGCTCGAGCGCAATGTACGCGCCGTGATCCTGGCCGATTCCCGCCGGCCTGCGCCCGTGCGCGCCGCGCTGAGCGGCCGCGGCACGGTCATCGGAGAACCGGCGTTCGAGTTGGCCGCGCTCTTCACCCCAGCGCCAGCCGCCCCCGTGGAGGCCTGACCCATGCCCACAAACCTTGGGCCAACGCAGTTGGCACAATCTTCAATCTTCAATCGTCAATCGTCAATCGTCTCGGTGGAATCCGCCCACACCTCAGGCGTCTACCCGAAACGCCCCCTGGCCATCGTGAGGGGCGCCGGAGCCCGCGTCTGGGACGCAGACGGCCGCGAATACATCGACTGCGTGGCCGGACACGGCTCGGCCAACCTGGGGCACTGCCACCCCGCGGTGGTGGCCGCTATCGCCGGGCAGGCAAGCCGGCTCATCACGTGCCCCGAGGTCTTCCACAACGACGTCCGGGCCGCTCTCCTCGCGCGCCTGGCAGAGGTCGCGCCGAGGGGCATGGACCGTGCCTTCCTCTGCAACTCGGGGACGGAGGCCGTCGAGGCGGCGATCAAGTTCAGCCGCGCCGCGACAGGCCGGCCGGGCATCGTGGCCGCGCAGCGCGGGTTCCACGGGCGCACCCTGGGTGCGCTCTCTGCAACGGCCAAGGAGGAGTATCGCCGGCCCTTCGCGCCCCTCCTCCCCGGCTTCAGCCACGTGCCGTTCGGTGACCTCCCGGCACTCGACCGGGCGATCACCGACGAGACCGCGGCCGTCATCCTCGAGCCGGTGCAGGGCGAGGGCGGCGTGCATCCAGCGCCGGCCGGCTACCTGCAGGGTGCGGCCGAGCTGTGCCGGCAGCGGGGCAGCCTGCTCATCCTGGACGAGGTGCAGACGGGCTTCGGCCGCACGGGGCGGCTCTTCGCCTGCGAGCACTCCGGCGTCGTGCCCGACCTCCTCGCGGTCGCCAAGTCGATGGCCGGCGGGCTGCCCATGGCCGCGTGCCTGCTCGGCCCGCGCGTGGGCGTGCTGCCGCCCGCGAGCCACGGCAGCACGTTCGGCGGAAACCCGCTGGCCTGTGCGGCCAGCCTGGCGGTGCTCGACGCCCTGACCCGCGACCACCCCGCGCCGGGCAGCGGCGAGACGCTGCTGCAGTGCGCCGCGCGATTGGGCGACGTGCTCCTGGGCGGGCTTGCTGCACTACGCTCGCCCCTGGTGCGCGAGGTGCGGGGCCTGGGACTCATGGCCGGCGTCGAGTTGAAGGTCCGGGTCTCGCCCATCCTCCAACGGCTGCAGGATCGGGGCATCCTGGCGCTTCCTGCGGGCCTGACCACGCTGCGCCTCCTGCCCTCACTCGTCATAGAGGAAACCGACCTCCACCGCGTGCTCGCGGCCGTCGACGCCGTCCTCGGGGAGGCCGCATGTCATTGACCGACTACGCCATCATCGACTCCACCCTGCGCGAGGGCGAGCAGTTCATCAACGCGCAATTCTCGACGGAGCAGAAGATCCGCATCGCCCATGCCCTGGACGAGTTCGGCGTGGAATACCTCGAGCTGACCTCGCCCCAGGCCTCGCCGGGCAGCCTGGCAGACCTGCGCACGATCGCCGGGCGGGGGCTGCGAACCCGCATCCTCACCCACATCCGCTGCCATCGCGACGACGCGCTGGTTGCGCTGGATGCGGGCGTCGACGGCATCGACGTGGTGATCGGCACCTCGTCGAAACTGCGCCAGTTCAGCCATGGCCGCAGCATCGACGAGATCATCGACCTGGCCGCCGAAGTGCTGCCGTGGATCCGGGCCCAGGCGCCCGATATCGAGCTGCGGTTCAGCACGGAGGACTCCTTCAGGAGCGAAGAGGCCGAACTGCTGCGGGTCTACCTGGCCGTCGACAAGCTGGGCGTTGTCAATCGCCTCGGCATCGCGGACACGGTGGGCATCGCCACCCCGACACAGGTCGGCCGCCTCGTGGGCACGCTCCGGCGGCTGACCCGCTGCGACATCGAGTTCCACGGCCACAACGATTCCGGCTGCGCGATCGCGAACGCGTTCATGGCGCTCGAGGCCGGCGCCACGCACATCGACACCACGGTGCTGGGGATCGGCGAGCGCAACGGCATCACCCCCCTCGGCGGGTTCATCGCGCGCATGGTCACGCTGGATCGCACCACCGCACTGCGGAAATACCGCCTCGACACGCTGCGCAAGCTCGAGCAGATGGTCGGCGAGATGGTTGACGTGGACGTGCCCTTCAACAACTGCATTACGGGCATCAGCGCGTTCACGCACAAGGCCGGCATCCACGCCAAGGCCATCCTGAACGCGCCGGAGACCTACGAGGCGCTGGACCCACACGACTTCGGGCTCACGCGCTACATCTCCATCGCACATCGCCTGACCGGGTGGAACGCGGTGCGTGCGCGGGCCGATCAGCTCGGACTCAGCCTCTCCGACGCACACGTCAAGGCGCTCACGCACCACATCAAGGTGCTGGCAGATGAGCGCGCGCTGACGCTCGACGACGTGGACCATCTGCTGCGGAACTGGGGGAACGGGCACGGCGGGATGATGGCGCCGGCGGCGGAGGGCAACGGCCATGGGTGAGACGTTCGCACAGAAGGCGCTCGCGCGCGCGGCCGGGCTGGACCACGTGACCGTCGGACAGATCGTCGACGCCGCGCCCGACGTGGTGCTGAGCCACGACAACACCGCGGCCATCGGGGGGCTGTTCGCCACGCTGGGCCGGTCGCGCGTAAGGCATCCCGAACGGCTTGCGATCGTCCTCGACCACGCTGTGCCGGCACCGACCGCCGAGCACGCGGCGAATCACGCGGAGATCCGGCGCTTCGTGGCCGAGCAGGGCATCCGGCACTTCTTCGATGCAGGCCACGGCGTGTGCCACCAGGTGGTCAGCGAGGAGGCGCTGGCCTTGCCCGGCCAGCTCATACTGGGTGCAGACAGCCACACCACCCATTTCGGCTGGCTCGGCGCGTTCGGCGCGGGCATCGGCCGCAGCGAGGCGGCCGCGCTCTGGGCCACCGGCGTCCTCTGGCTACGCGTGCCCGAGACGATCCGGGTGGACCTGGCCGGCGCGCTGCAGCCAGGCGCAACAGCGAAGGACCTCGGCCTCTGGCTCCTGCACCTGCTGGGTCCCGATGCCGGGCTCTACCGGGCCATCGAGATCGGGGGGCCTGGGCTTGCCGGGCTCAGTGTGGAGAGCCGGATGGTCCTCCCGAACCTGCTGGCAGAGTCGGGCGCGAAGAGTGCGTACCTCGAGCCGGACGACGCGATTTTTGACTGGCTGGCGGCCCGGCTGGCGCGCGGGCAGGGCGACCTTCCCGAAGCGCACCGGGACGCGCTGGCTGCCGGGGCGCTGTATCCCGATGACGACGCCGCTTACGTCGGGCGCCATCTCGTGGACCTCCATGCGATCGAGCCGGCCGTGGCCCTGCCTCACAGCCCGGCGTCCGTGGCGCCGCTGTCACACGCGGCCGGCCAGCCGGTGCACCAGGCGTTCATCGGGACGTGCACGAACGGCCGGCTCGAGGACCTGGCTCTTGCCGCACGCGTTCTGCGGGGTCCCAATGGCCTGGTGCGCCGTGTGGCGCCGGGCGTGCGCCTGATCGTCGTGCCTGCTTCCGACGAGGTTCTGCAGGCCGCGCTGAGGGCGGGCCACGTCGAGACGCTCATGGCCGCGGGCGCGATGCTGGGCGTGCCGGGGTGCGGCCCGTGCATGGGCAACCACTTCGGCGTGCCGGCCGCGGGCGAGACCGTGATCAGTACCGCCAACCGGAACTTCCGCGGCCGCATGGGCAACCCGGCCGCGTCCATCTACCTCGCCGGCCCCCTCGTCGTGGCGGCCGCCGCGGTCCTGGGACACATCCCCACCCCCGCTGAGTTGCACGATCTGGCGTGGACCGGCTCCGCGCCGTCAAATCGAGGCAATCCATGAATCATATGTATCGAGGTCGCGCATGGGTCTACGGCGATGACGTCAACACCGATGTCATCTTTCCGGGCAAATACACCTACACCCTCCACGAGCCCGCGGAGATGGCGCGGCATGCCCTGGAGGACCTGGATCCGGCCTTCGCCGGCGCGGTGCAGCCCGGCGACATCATCGTGGCCGGACGCAACTGGGGCTGCGGCAGCAGCCGCGAGCAGGCCGTGACGTGCTTGCGTTCGGCCGGAATCCGGGTTATCATTGCGCAATCCTTCGCAAGGATATACTTCCGCAATGCCGTCAACAACGGCCTCCTGCCGGTGATTTGTCCGGAGGCGGTTACGGCGATCCAGCCTGGAGAGCCTGTTACCGTCGATCCGGATCGTTGCGTGGTTAGCTGCGCCGCCGGCGAGTTTCGCTTCCCGCCCTTCTCGTCCTCAGTCGCAGCCATCCTCGCCGCCGGCGGCCTCATCCCGATGCTCCGCGCCCAGTTGGCTCCCCAGGCGGAGGGTTAGCCATGCCAACCATCTGTCTCATCGCCGGCGACGGTGTCGGCCAGGAGGTCGTGCCTGCTGCTGCGGACGCCATCGCAGCGGCCCTGCCGTCCGCGCACTTCGTCACCGCCGAGGCCGGCTGGGACTGCTTCATGCGCCGTGGCGACGCGCTCCCCCCGGAGACGCTGGCTGCGGTGCAGACCGCCGATGCCACACTTTTCGGCGCGACCCAATCGCCCACCACCGGCGCCCCGGCCCCCGGCTCCCAATCTCAAGTCCCCAATCCCCAGCCCCCTATCCCCAGTCCCCAGCCCCCGACCTACCGCAGCCCGATCCTGGCGCTGCGCCGGCACTTCGACCTGTACGCCAACCTGCGGCCAGCGAAGTCCCTCCTGCCCGGCGCGCCCCCGATCGATCTGCTCATCGTGCGGGAGAACACCGAAGGGCTCTACAGTGGGCGGGAGTGCCGCACGGGAGACACGGCCATCGCGGAGCGCGTGATCACGGGGATGGCCAGCGAGCGCATCGCGCGCGTCGCATTCGAACAGGCGCGGCGACGCGCGCGGCCGGGAGCGCGCGTCACGATCGTCCACAAGGCGAACGTCCTGAAGGTCACCGACGGTCTGTTTCGGGAGAGCTGCCTGGCCGTCGCCCGCGATTACCCCGACGTCGAGGCGGAGGAGATGCTGGTCGACGCGGCCGCCATGTGGCTCGTGCGCGATCCCAGCCGGTTCGACGTCATCGTCACGACAAACCTGTTCGGCGACATCCTGTCCGACCTGGCAGCCGGGCTGATCGGCGGGCTGGGCGTCGCGCCATCCGCCAACGTCGGCGCAGGCCCCGTGGCGGTCTTCGAGCCGGTGCACGGCAGCGCGCCCGACATCGCGGGCACGGGCGCCGCCAATCCGATCGGTGCGCTGCTCAGCGGTGCGCTGCTGCTCGACCATCTGGGTGAGGCGGCGGCCGCATCCCGCGTGCGCGCCGCGGTGCAGCAGACCGTAGACGACGGCGTGTGCACGCCTGACCTGGGCGGGAGGGCGACCACCTCCGAAGTGACCGCAGCGTTGTGCCGGCACATCCGTGAAGCAAAGTGAGGCCAACCATGGCAACGAACCCCGAAGAAATCACCACCCAAGGACTGACGCTCCTGCGCGAGCTGCTGGAGATTCGCTCCCCGTCGGGCCAGGAGATGCCCGCGGTGAATCACCTCGTGAAGTGGCTGAACGCAGCGGGGCTCCGCGCCTATCGGGACGCGGCCGGCAACGCGATAGGGGTCTTCGAGGCCCCCGGCGCGGGCCCGATGCGCGAGCTCATCCTCCTGGGCCACATCGACACCGTGCGCGGCTTCCCCAAGGTGACAGAACGCGACGGCCGGCTGTACGGCCGCGGCGCGGTCGACGCGAAGGGGCCGCTGGCCGCGTTCGCCACGGCAGCCGCGCTGGTCGGTCCGCGGCCCGGGTGGCGCATCGTAGTGGCAGGCGCGGTGGAAGAAGAGAGCGCCACCTCCAAGGGCGCGCGCCACCTGGCCGCGCGGCGCCGGCCGGATCTGTGCATCATCGGCGAGCCGACGGGGTGGCAGCGCGTCGCGCTGGGCTACAAGGGCCGGCTACTCGCGGACGTGGCATTCCAGCGCATGATGTCGCACACGGCCGGGCCCGCATCGGGCGCGCCCGAGCTGGCGTTCCAGTACTGGCGCCGCGTGCAGGAGCTTGTGGGAGAGCTCAACACGGGGCGGCAGCGCGCGTGGGAACAGGTCCAGGCCTCGCTCCGACAGTTCGCATCCGAGGACGACGGCATGCTCGAGACCGCGAGCCTGGTGCTGGGCTTCCGTCTCCCGCCGAACCTCACCCCCGACACCATGAAACATCTGCTGGTGAGCGTCGATGGGGTCGGTTCCTTCCGGTTCAGCGGGGAGGAGCAGGCGTTCCGGGCCGAGAAAAACACGGCACTGGTGCGGGCATTTCTCTCCGCGGTACGTGCGGAAGGCGGGCAGCCGGTGTTCCTGACCAAGACCGGCACCAGCGACATGAACGTCGTCGGGCCGGCCTGGGGTTGCCCCATCCTGGCCTACGGCCCCGGCGACAGCAGCCTGGACCACACGCCCGAGGAGCACGTGGAGATCGACGAATGGCGCCGCGGCGTTGCGGTGCTGGCGGACGCCCTGCGGCAGATCACGTCGGAGTGAAGGTGATCCGCCGTGGGTTGGCGCAGGCTAAAGCGATCAATTGAGGTCAAGAGAGCGCTGCTGTCGCCGGGCTTTGGGTGATGGGGAGTGGTCCAGGTACCGGGACTTTCGAGGTGCCCGGCACCTATAAGCGGCGCGCCTTATGCGCTGGCGGGCGTCTTAGACTCGCCCCGCGCCGAGAAGGGCATTCTGCGCGATCGGTGCTATGATACGGCTTCAAATTACCGATCCGCAAAGGCAGACCCGTGTCCGTCGCACCACCCGCCCACCACTCCGTCATGAGACAATTCCTGGCCGCAGCCGCGCGCAGGCTCGTCCGTGGCCTACTGATCCTGCTTGCAATCGCGTTCCTCGCCTTCATCGGCCTGATCCTCGCCGAGCGCGGCCGCGCCGGCCTGCCCGCGCAGCTACTCGACGCGTCCATCGAGGCGCTCCGCCGCACGGTGGATTACGTCTTCGCGCACCCGCCCACCTACACCTGGCAGCGCCAGGAGACGGCCGCCCTGTCGCTGGTGCTCTCCCTCCTTGGCCGCAGCGCGGCCCTCATCCTGTTGTCCCTAGTCATCGCGGCCGGCATCGGGGTGCCGTTGGGCATCTGGATCACTGTTCGGGGCCATCGCCGGCTCGCCACGCTCGCGCTGCCACTCTCGGTCCTGGGCATCTCCACGCCGAGCTTCCTGCTCGCCATGATCCTGTGGATCATCAACATCCAGCTTGGGAAGTGGTTCGGCGGCGGCAAGGCGCCGCTGCCCACCGCGGGTTTCGGCTGGGACGCACACCTGCTCATGCCCGCGCTCGTCTTGGCCATGCGCCCCCTGGCTCAACTGGTCCAAATCACGCGCGTCTCCCTGGCCGACGTTCTAAGCTCGGACTACGTGCGCACCGCCACATCCAAGGGGCTCAGCCGCAGTATAGTGATCCGCCGGCACGCGCTCCGCAACGTGGCCATCCCGATCCTCACGACGCTGGGCGTTTCGATGCGTTTCTCCCTCGCCACCCTGCCCGTCGTGGAGCTCTTCTTCGTCTGGCCGGGCCTGGGGTCCGGCCTGCTCCAGGCCATCTCGGCGGAGATGCCCACCCTGGTCGTCGATCTGCTGGTGGCACTCGGCCTGCTCTTCCTGCTCGTCAACGGCCTGCTCGAGACGCTCTACCAGGTGATCGATCCGCGTGTGCGCGATGAGACGGGCGCTGAGGCCTGGGAAACCGGCGGCCTGACCTGGCGCCAGCGCCGGCAGGAGTGGGCCCAGTCGCTGAGAGATGCACGGGATGGACTGAAAAACCTGGTGTGGAGAGGACTCGGCCAACGATCGCAGTCGCCTGCGTCCCTGCCTGGCAGCTTGCCCGCGCCCGCTGCCTCGGCTGCCGCCCCTTCGGGCGACCCGACTGCAACTTCGGGTCTGCGCGAGTCTGCGGGGCGTCGCCGTGCGCTGCTGGCCGGCCTGACGAACCCGGCCCTTCTCGCAGGGACGGTGGTGGTGATCGCGCTGCTGGCGACGGCCATCTGGGGCGAAGGTTGGGCGCCGGGCAGCGCGTACACCACCCACGGCGTGATGAAGGTCGACGGCGTGCTCCGGTCGCCCCCCTTCGCGCCCGGCGTCACCTTCCCTTGGGGCAGCGATGCGATCGGCCGCGACATCCAGGCCCTGGTGCTTGCTGGCGCCAAGACCACGCTCACCCTGGCGCTCTTTGCGACGATCGCACGGCTCATCCTGGGCGCAGTGCTGGGCCTGCTGGCCGGCTGGTGGCGCGGGGGCTGGCTCGATCGCATCATCCAGGCCGTCATCGCGGTTTGGGCCGCGTTTCCGGTCACCCTCTTCGCCATGATCCTCATCCTGGCGCTCGGCATCCAGCAGGGGCTCAGCGTGTTCGTGGCCGCCCTGTGCATCGTGGGATGGGGCGAGGTCGCCCAGTTCGTGCGGGGTCAGGTGATCGGCCTGAAGCCGCAGCCCTACATCGAGGGCGCGCGCACGGTCGGCGCGCGGGCTGGCTGGGTGTTGGCGCGGCACGTGCTCCCCCATCTGTGGGCGCCCCTGCTGGTCATGGCCGCGCTGGAGATGGCCAGCGTGCTCATGCTGCTCGCCGACCTCGGGTTCCTCAACATCTTCGTGGGCGGCGGCTTCCGGGCCGACATCGGGCAATCTGCGGGAATGCAGGCCATCGTGTACTACTTCTCCGACGTGCCCGAGTGGAGCGCGCTGCTGGCCAACATCCGCAACTGGTGGCGCAGCTACCCGTGGCTCGCCTGGTATCCCGGCGTGGCCTTCTTCCTCGCTATCCTCGCGTTCAACCTGCTGGGTGAAGGGCTGCGCCGATTCCTCGAGGAGAGCCGCGTCAACATCGGCCGCGTCATCAACCGGTACACGATCGTCGCCGCTGCGATCGTCTTCGCGGGCGCGGTCTCGCTGATCCGGTCCGCCACGCCCCTGGCCGTCTACAGCCGGCAGGTCGAGCACTTCGACGCGCAGAGGGCGCTGGCCGACATCGCGGTACTGGCATCCCCAGAGCTGGCCGGCCGTGAGTCCGGCACGCCGGGTGCGGCGGCCGCGGCCGCCTACATCGCGGGGGAGATGGAGAGAATGGGCCTGCAGCCGGCCGGTGACCGGGAAACCTACATCCGCACGCAGGTCGCGCCAAGGCCACACCTGAGCGCTGTGCCGCAGCTCGACCTGCTGGACCGGGCGAGTGGACAGGTGGCCCAGGCGTTCACCTACCGGCAGGATTTCGTTGAGTACGCCGGCTACGGCCTCTACATCGATGAAGACGAAATAGGAGCGCGCCGCGGCCCGCTCCCCGTCGTCGGCGTCGCGGTCGCAACACAGGCCTTGGAGACAGGCAGTGGCTACACCCAAAGCCTGCTGGATCTGCCGCTCGATGGCCAGGTCCTCCTGCTTCACGAGGCTGACTTCGCCCGCCTCGACGAGGCGCTCGAGCGGAGCCGGAGCTACGAGCGGCTGACGCGGCGGATCGGCGGTATCCTCATCGTAGTCGACGACCCGGTCTTCCTCGAGCGCAGGGACCTCTTCCCCGGCTTCATGCTGCGAAGCCTCGGCGACCTGCCCGCGCTCATGATCACCGCGGACGTCGCCGAGCAGCTGCTCGAGGACTCCGGCGGAACACTCGCGAGCCTGGCGGCGCTATCGGCCGGCCTCGCGCCCGGCCAGCTTGCGATGACCGAGCCCGGCGCCCATGTCGCAATCGCGGTCCCCGTCGCACAGGCCGACCGCAAGGAGGCCTACCTGGACGTCATCGGCTTCATCCCGGGCCACGATGCAATGGGCGGCCTGGACAGCCACGTGATCATCGTCTCCGCCTACTACGATGGCCTGGGAACCGGTCCAGACGGTACGCTTTACCCCGGCGCAAACGACAACGCAAGCGGCGTCGCCGCGATGCTCGAGATCGCCCGCGCGATGCAGGAGGCCGTCCAGCCAAGGCGCACCGTGCTCTTCGTGGCTTGGGCGGGCGGCGAGCGCCGCGAGGGATTCAGCGTCAAGAACACCATGGGCGCGAAGATCGGGTTCAGCGGGCTCACCGTGGACGCGGTGATCGAGCTGAGCGGCATGGGTGCGGGCACCGGAAAGGGCTTGGCGCTGGGCCCGAACACCAGCTTCAGCCTGGTGCAGCTCTTCCAGGATGCAGGCAACGAACTCGGCACCGCCGTCACCACCCGCGGCCGCGGCCCGCATTTCGGCATGGGCAGCCCCATCGGCTTCGGCGGCCGCTCGGCGCTCAGCGCGTACGTCAGCTGGGACGGCGCAGACCACAGTGCCCATACCCGCCACGACACGGTCGAGGCCATCGACCCCGGAAAGCTGAGGCGCTCGGGCCAGGCCACACTGCTGGCCGTCAGCGTGCTGAGCCAGTCGACGAAGTAGGCGCGTCGCGGCCGGCGGCAAGCCGGCTGGCTAATCCCCGCGCAGGCGTTCCGCCAGGTCGCGCATGTGCAGCAGCTGGTGGCCGTAGATGGCCGTGATCATCGTCTCCAGGCTCACCTCGCCCAGCGCGGGATGGCGCCCCACCCGGTCGAGCTGATCCGCCGCCAGCGAGCCGACCCAAGCCAGCGTTCGCCCGCGTGCGTCTGCCAGGCCGGCAAGGAGCACGTCCGGGGATTGCCCGGCCAGAAGTTCCTTCTGCTCCGCGTTGAACGCGTCAAAGTCGAAGTCCACCGGTGCGCCCGGGCCGCCCGCGGCGACGTCCTGCGCCAACTCCAGGAGCCGCTCCTCGGCAGCGACGAAGTGCGCCAGCAGGTCGCGCACGGTCCACCGCGGATCGGGATAGACCACGGCCCGCCACTGGTCGGGCGTGAGCCCGGCCAGCACTTCCTGGGTTTTGCGCCCGCCCTTCTCCAGCCGGGCGACCAGCGCGGCGATTCGCGGCTCAATCATGATGGACCTCCTCACAGGGACATCGACACCGCTACCATTATACTGCAGACGGGACCGCTGCACTGCACGGCATCGCCGGATTGGCCGCAGAACATTCTGCGGGAGTATGATAGTGGCCACTCGACCATCGCAGAGGCGCCGAGCGTCGGGAAAATCGCCCGCGCCCAACCAGACACATCGAGGAGATCGCCCAGACGCGTGATCTCAGGAGGCAAAGTCATGACGGCTCAATCCACCCTCAGCGCCGGGGAGGCGCTTGCCCGGCTGCAGGCCGGGAATGCCTGCTACCTGGCCGGCCTGTTCAGCAACGAGCTGAAGAGCGGCCACTGCCAGGAATTGCTGCAGGGCCAGCATCCCTTCGCCGCAGTGCTCTGCTGCTCCGATTCGCGGGTTCCGCCCGAGCTGCTCTTCGGCCAGGGGCTCGGCGAGTTGTTCGTGGTGCGCAACGCGGGCAACGTGCTCGACGATGTCGTGCTGGGCAGTCTCGAGTACGCGGTCGAGCACCTGGGCGTGCGCCTGATCGTCGTGCTGGGCCACGAGCGCTGCGGCGCCATCACCGCGGCCGTGACCGCGTCCGACGCGGCCGCCGGACATCTCGGCAGCATCATGCGCGCCATCCGGCCCGCACTGGAGAAAGCGGAGGCCCAGCTGAGCGACCAAACAGTTGAGGACACCGTTGATGCGCTGATCGAGCGCACTGTCGACGCCCATGTCGTGGAGATCGTCGCTAGCCTGGTGCGCGAGCCCATCATTGCCGGAGCCATGACCCACCACAATCTGCGCGTGGTCGGCATGCGCTACAACCTTCACGACGGCGCCGTGAGCACGATCACGACGTAGGCACGCGATGCGGTCGTATTCACGCAGGTGGACGTCGGCAGAACGCCACTCAGGTGCGATTTCAATCGCCGTAATGCTTTGCCCGCCCCTCACCGGTGCACGCGTTCGCGTCCACCCGCACGGAGATCGCTCTCCTCTTGGCGCGTCTATTCCCCTCTCTCGCGAGACTTTTGTCCTTTACTAGTATCGTGCCCGGATGGTATCATTCCCTCGCGCTCGGACCGCGTCCGTCGCGCATTTAAACGGCCGCCTGAAGGATGGAGACCGCAATGAGACACCACGTTACCCTGCTCCTGGGCCTGTTGTTGGCCCTCATCATCGCCGGCTGCACGCCGGCAGCCAAGCCAGCGCCGTCCGACTCCGGAGTCCTGCCCGCAGGGAGGGTCGGCAGCGTTCCCGCGCCCCGATCGAACCTCGATACCGCCGTGAATGCCAGGCCGGTGGCGCCGGTACAAGCCCCGGCACAGGCTCCGGCACAGGCCGCCGCCCCACAGGAGGCGGCTGCGTCCGGCGCCCAGGTGCTGGCTGCTGGTTTCAGCAAGGGCGGCTGTGCCGCGTGCCACATCATCCCGGGCGTCGCAGGCGCCGTCGGCACGATCGGGCCGGACCTCTCTACCATGGGCGAGACTGCGGCCGCTGCGCTCGCGGACAGCGCCTACACCGGCTCGGCCACCGACGTGGCGGGCTACATCCACGAGGCGATCGTCGAGCCGGATGCGTTCCTGTCCGCCGGTTGCCCGGGCGGCGCATGCCCTGCGGGCCTGATGCCGGCCACGCTTGCCGACGCGCTCAGCGATGCCGAGCTGGAGGCGATGGTGGCCTACCTGGCGGACCTGCCGGGCAACGCGGGCGAAGCGCCTGCCGAAGTGGCTGTACCGGAAGCAGTTGCCCCTGCGCTGACCGACGCCGAGCTCGCGGAGGCCTCGCAGATCTTCTTCGATCGCTGTGCAGGGTGCCACGGCACGCTGCGCAAGGGCGCTACCGGCCCGGCCCTTACTCCCGATGTGACGCTGCCCAAGGGCACCCTGGCGCTCTCCTCCATCATCTTCAACGGCACCCCGCGTGGCATGCCCGACTGGGGCAAGCAAGGCGTGCTGACGCAGGCGCAGACCGAGACGATGGCGAAGTTCCTGCAGAACGAGCCCCCGCCCCCGCCAGAGATGTCGTTGGCGCAAATGCTCGACACCTGGAAGGTGGTCGTCCCGCTCGATGAACGTCCCGTCGCACCCCAGACCACGCGGGACTGGGAGGACTACTTTGCGGTCACGCTGCGCGATGCGGGCCAGGTGGCCATCATCGACGGCGACACCTACGAGGTCGTGAACACGGTGAACACCGGCTATGCGGTACACATCTCCCGCATGTCCGCCACGGGCCGCTACGCCTACGTGATCGGTCGTGACGGCAGGGCATCGCTCATCGACCTGTGGATGGAAAAGCCGGACGTCGTCGCGGAGGCCAAGGTCTGCTACGACGCGCGCTCCATCGACGGCAGCAAGTACGACGGGCCCGAAGGCGACTTCTCCGACAAGTACGCCATCGTCGGCTGCTACTGGCCCCCGGCGTTCGTCATGCTGGATGGCCTGACCCTGGAGCCGTTCAAGATCGTCAGCACGCGCAGCTACACCTATGACACCGAGGAGTACCATCCCGAGCCCCGCGTCGCGGCCATCGTCGCGTCGCACAACAAGCCGGAGTGGATCGTCAACGTCAAGGAGTCGGGCCAGGTCTGGCTGGTCAATTACACCGATCCCCTCGCCCCCACGATCAAGATGCTGGAGGCGGAGCGCTTCCTGCACGACGGCGGCTGGGACGCCTCGAAGCGCTACTTCCTGGTCGCGGCGAACAACGCCAACAAGATCGCAGTCGTCGACTCAGTGGAGGGCAAGATGGCCGCGCTCGTGGACACGCCGAAGATCCCCCACCCCGGCCGCGGGGCCAACTGGGTGGATCCCGAGTTCGGGCCGGTGTGGACCACGTCACACCTGGGCGAAGGCTCGCTGGTGGCGATCGGCACCGACCCCGAAGGTCGTCCTGACGCAGCCTGGCGGGTCGTCCGCAACATCGAGCTGCCCGGCGCAGGCAGTCTCTTCGTCAAGACCCATCCCAATAGCGACTGGATCTGGGTCGACTTCGGCCTGAACCCGGACGAGAAGATCCAGCGCACCGTCTGCGTGATCGCCAAGGCCAATCCGACCAAGACCGAGAAGTGCTGGGAGATCGCCAACTACGGCCGCGCGGTGCACTTCGAGTACAACAAAGAGGGCACGGAGGTGTGGGTGAGCGTCTGGGGTCGCGCGGATGTGCCTGACCAGGTCGGCGAGATCGTGGTTTACAGCGACAAGACGCTGGAAGAGGTTGCCCGCATCCCCAACCTGGTCACGCCGACGGGCAAGTTCAACGTGTACAACACGGTAAACGACATCTACTGATCCCGGTTGAGATGCGGGGCCCCGCTTGGGGCTCCGCATCGACCGGGGTGCCCCGATTGAAACCAGATTGAACAACCCTGCCGGTCACCCGTCGGCGCGCAGTCTGATCGTCCGCACGCCGCTCCACATCAGATAGGCCGCAACCGCAACCGAACCCAGCAGATCGATGGCGCGGGTCGCAGGATGGGCGGGGGCAATCGCCACTGCCATCAACGCGGTCAGCACACAGCAATCCACGAACGTCTTCGCGCGATAGAGCTGGCGCTGCGCGCCGATGATCGGGCTGAAATGCTCGCGCGTCATGGCAGCGTAACGTCGCCAGAACCATCCGTTGGTGATCATGCCGAGGACCGCGATCACCACACCCACGATGACGTTGCCGCCCGGCCGGAAGTCTGCCACGCGGGAGGCCGCGATCGTCGCCATGGCGATGCCGGAGCAGATCATGGCCGCGGCCACGCTGCGGCTGGCCAGCGTCTCCCGCCGGGCCCTGTCGTCAGCCGTCAGACTGAGATTTCGCTGCAGACTCCGGAAAGCCCACCATGACACGAACAGCGCGACCAACTCCACCGTCCTTCGGATGAAGTCGGCCAGTTGGGTGGTCGAATGGCTCAGGAGCACCGCGATGCCCGTGGCCAGCGGGGCCCACATACTCAGAAGAAGCGCCAGCAGCAGAGTCCGCTCGCGGCTCGCCGCCTGTTCAGCGGTCAGTGCAGACACGTTACCAACCCAACCAGGCAAACATGTGTATCAGAGGCAGGATGGAGAACGCCGTGAAGAGAGGCACCGTCAACGTGTCGGTCCCGCGTCGCGAAAACAGCTCCACGACACCGCTGATGGGCGCGACCAGGATGGCGATCAGCAGGCTCGCCCACCAGGATTGATCGGCATAGAAGCGAAGGCTCCAGAAGAGGGCAGTACCGGCGAACACCATCATGGCAAAGGTGCCCTCGTAGGTCTTGGCGCTGTCCACGAATCGATTGAGAACGTGGCGCCGCCCCCAGGCCTTGCCCACCAAGGCGGCCGCCGCGTCTCCAAAGCCCCAAGCCATTGCCGCCACGCCGATGATGGGCTTCCAGTCCTCACCGAGCCACGCCCAGAAGATGACGATCAGGATCGAGAAGGCAATCTGGACCTGGATCATCGAGCTGCGCAGTTCTCCGCCCCTTGCGGCCCGGTCGACAAAGCTGCGCCGATACCAGGAGAACTTCTCCATGGCCCACAACGCGGGCCATGCCACCACAACCAGGAGCGCCGCTGCGGCGATCGCGGCATACCAGGTGCTGAAGAGGGTCAGGAGCAGGAAGACAGAGAGACTGTACCCCACGTGCTGGATCTTTCGGATGATCTCCGAGGGCGCCCGGGTGGTACGCTTCAGCAGGACCGGGATGACCGCACAGATAACGGCGTAATAGGCGATCAGGATGATCGCGCCGATCAGGTCACTCGGAGTCATCGTCGTTGGTCCCCTCGGCTGATGCAAGACCCTCCAGCAGCAGCCGGATCGCTCCCTCTGCTGCGTTATGTCCATCTACGCCACTCCCGGCCTCGAACACACCCTGCAGGACCAGCCCGACGCCCATCGAGACCACGGCATGCGCTGCAAGGTCCGCGTCGACCGGCCGCAGGCTACCTTCAGCGATGCCCTCCTTCATCAAGCCGGTGAACGCGGCGCGAAACTGGCCGTAGGGCTCGATCGTCGCCTGCCAGATGGCCGGTTCCTTGATCGCCTGACGCCAGAACTCAAGGAACATCGGCAGCTGCCCTGCACTGCTCTGCACCACTTCCCCTACGAGGCTACTCATGGCGGCCAGCCGCTCGGGGACGGATGCGGTCGTGGCTTGCAGCGCCTGCATCGCCCTGTCGAGGCCCTGCATCCACTGCTCGAACAGCGCGAGGAAGGCCGCCTGCTTGCTCGGGAAGTGGTGGTAGAACGCGCCCTTGCTCACCTCCGCGCGCGCGCAGATCTCCGCGACGCCTGTCGCATCGTATCCTGAGCGAGTGAAACACTCCAGGGCAGCGAGCAGGATGCGCTCACGCGTTTCCTCCGCGCGCTGTTGGTGGGTCATGAGTTGCTCCTCACAATAATACCGACCGGTCGGTTTTCATTATGGAGTACAATGGTGCGCGTGTCAAGAGCTGGGCCTCTCAGAAAAACGCCAGTCTCGTGGGCTCAAAGGTGCCCGGCACTTGAGGCGAAACACCCACAGCTCATGGTGCCCGGCACTTTGGCGATCCGAAGGATCGCAAGTGCCGGGCACCTAAAGAACCGCGAGACCATGTGCGCCCCATCTCGTCCCCGCTTCGCGCTTGTGGCGCGGCTGTGATATCCTAGGCCCATGCCTGACATCATCCCCGCGCTCGGACCGCGCGACGCGCTCCGCGGCCTGCTCCCGCTGCCGGCCACGACGGACGGCCGCTTCCGGGCCGGCCGCGCTGGCGTCGTCTCCATCCTCGCCACTGGCGACGGCAAGGTCGAATTCATCGCGTTCCGCGACCACACGCTGGCGCACGTCACTTCCGCGATGGGATACCCCGCCTACTACCCCGTCCACCCGGTGACGCCGCGGCGCCCGGTGCGCGCGGTGCTCATGGACCTCGACGGCACGAGCGTGCGCAGCGAGGGATTCTGGATGGAGATGATCGGGCATAGCATTGCCAGCCTGCTGCGCGATCCCGCGTTCGCGCTCGAGCCCGCGGACCTGCCGTACGTCTCCGGCCATAGCGTCTCGGAGCACCTCCGCTACTGCATCGACAAGTACTGTCCGGGCGCATCGATCGAGGACGCGCGCGGATTCTACTTCGATCACGTGCACCGCGAGATGCAGGCGATCCTCGAGGGGCGCGGCCGGGCAGACGCATTCGTGCCCGCGCCGGGGCTGAAGGAGTTGCTGCTGCGCCTGAAGGCAGGGGGGATCCAGATCGCGCTCGTCACGTCGGGGCTCTATGAGAAGGCCTACCCCGAGATCCTGGCCGCGTTCCGCACGCTCGGTCTCGGCGACCCGGCGGATTTCTACGACGCGATCATCACCGCGGGCTTCCCGCTTCGCCGCGGTGAGGTGGGCACGTTGGGCGAGCTCTCGCCCAAGCCCCACCCCTGGCTCTACGCCGAGGCCGCGCGCGTCGGCCTGGGCATCCCCTTCGAGGAACGCGAGGCGGTCCTGGGCATCGAGGACTCCGGCGCAGGGGTGTGTGCGATCCGGCTGGCAGGGTTCCCGACGGTCGGGCTTGCCGGCGGCAACATCGAAGAAAGCGGCACGCGCGCGCTGTGCCACTACTGGTGCGACGACCTGGAAGCGGTGCGCGATCTGATTGAAGGGTGAGGTTCGCTACTCCCGGTAGTGCGCGCCCATGCTCTGCTTGTTCTCCCAGGCAGCCTGCGCGACGATCACGGCCGTGTGCACCGCGTGCCGCAGGCCGATCAGCTCATCGGTCAGCTTGCTGCGGCGATAGAAATGCACGATCTCGGCCTCCAGGTGCTTCAGCTCGCTCAGCGCACGGGTGAGTCGCGCGGTGGTGCGCACCAACCCCACGTAGTTCCACATGATGTGCCTGATCGCGCTCATGTCCTGGTGGATCAGCGCCGGGTCCGGCTCATCCAGACCCAGGTCCTGCCACGGTGGAATGTCCTCCGCTGGGTGGCGCTCGCCCTGCGCCAGGTCCGCCAGTATGCTCTCGCTGGTACGGCGGCCCCATACCAGTCCCTCAAGCAGCGACGTGCTCGCCAGCCGGTTCGCGCCGTGCACGCCGGTGCACGACACCTCGCCCACCGCATACAGGTCACGCAGCGTGGTGCGGCCCCATGCATCGGACCAGACCCCGCCGCACGAATAGTGCGCCGCAGGCACCACCGGCACGAGATCGCGCGTGATGTCCACCCCATACACGCGGCACTTCTCCGCGATGGTCGGGAAGTGGCTCAGGATATCGTCCTTCGGAATATAAGAGCGCAGGTCCAGGTACACGTGCGTGAGGCCCCGGGAGAGCATCTCGCGGTGGATGCTGCGGGCCACGATGTCGCGCGGGGCCAGGTCCCGCCACTCCGGTGCATAACGCTGCATGAACGGCTCGCCCGACGCATCCACCAGCCGCGCACCCGCCCCGCGCACCGCCTCGGAAATCAGGAAGTTGGGCGCGCCATCCTGATGGAACGTCGTCGGGTGAAACTGGATGAACTCCATGTTGATGAGCCGCGCGCCCGCGTTCCACGCCATCGCGACGCCGTCGCCCCGCGCGCCGGCCGGGTTGGACGTGCGCAGGAAGATCTGGCCCAGCCCGCCCGTGGCCAGCACCGTCTTCTCCGCCAGGCAGCGCCGCACCTCGCCCGTCTCCTGGTCGAAGAGATACGCGCCCACGCAGGAAAGCGGCTCATAGACGCACAGGCGATTCTGGCCGTGATGCGCGGGCGTGAGCAGGTCAACGGCCGTGTGGCCCGTCAGCAGCGTCACGTTCGGGTGCTCGCGCAGGGCCTGCACCAGCGCTACCTGGATCGCCTCGCCCGTGTGGTCCGCGACATGGAGGATGCGGGGCAGCTTGTGGCCGCCCTCGCGCACCAGCGAGAGGCTGCCGTCCGCGGTCCGGTCGAATGCCACGGCTACGCGGTCGAGAAGCACCTTCTCGACCGCAGCCGGCCCTTCCTCCGCCAGCAGCCGGACCGCGGGCGGGTAGCTATGCCCCGCGCCCGCGACCAGGATGTCCTCCGCCAGCGCTCCCGGGTGATCGTCCACGCCGGTGTAGATGATGCCGCCCTGCGCGTAGTACGTGTTCGTCTCTTCGGCCGCCGCAGCACGCGTGGCCACGACGACCCGCACGCCGCGATCGGCCAGCGCCAGTGCGGTGGTCGCGCCTGCGATGCCGGATCCCAGCACCAACACCTGCGTCTCGATCAGATTAGACATATTTACGCCGCCGTGAAGTAGAGCGCGGTCATGTAGCGCCGCGAGAAATCGGGATGAATGGTCAGTTCCACGTAGGTGGCCTTGGCCGAGAGGCGGCTCGCCGCTGCGCGCCGCGCCTTCGACACCAGCAGTTGGCGCGCGCCGGTCCCGGCCGCGTTTCCCACCTGCGAAAACTTGTGGATCGGGAGCGACGGGAACATCCCCACCCGGATGCTGCTGTGGAGGTCCAGGTACGTGCCGAACGCGCCTGCGATGATGAACTCGTCGACGTCGTCGTACGTTGCGCCGGCCTCGGAAAGGAGGATCTCCACCCCGGCCCGGATGGCCGCCTTGGCCAGCTGGATCTCGTTGATGTCCTTGCGGCTGACGGTGATGGGCCGGCCGTGGCCGGTATCGTGGGCAGCCGCCAGGGTGAAGGCCAACGCACCGTTGTTCTGCTCGACACCGTCCGCTCCCGGCTTGAGCGCACCCTTCCTGTCGATCACGCCGGAACGGTACATCTCGCTGACCACGTCCATGATGCCCGACCCGCAGATGCCCACGGGCGGCTGCCCCTCGATCGTCTTCAGATGCACCACGCCGTCGACGATCTGCACCTTCTCGATCGCACCCGGCGCGGCGCGCATGCCGTCGCGGATGTGCGCGCCCTCGAACGCAGGACCGGACGCGCAGGAGCAGCACCAGACGTGGCCGCCGCGCGCGACCGTCACCTCGGTATTCGTGCCGATATCGATCGCCACCAGCGTCCGCTCGCTCTCCCAGGCGCCGGTGCCGAGGGCCATCGCCACGTGATCGCCACCGACGTAGCCCGCGATGTTCGGCGGCATGTACACGTATGCCGCCGGCGCAAGCGCCAGCCCGATCTCGGACGCGCGGAAGGTCAACGCCTCGGACGCTGCCGCCACGTAGGGCGCAAGCGCCAGCTGCCGCGCGGGCAGCCGCGCGAAAATGTGCTGCATCGCGGTGTTGCCCACGATGACCGCCTCGACGACATCGCGCGTCTCACGCCCGGCCTCCGCGCACAGCCGCCACACCAGGTCGTTCAGCGTTTCAACCACGCGCCGCTGCAGGGTTGCCGCGCCATCCTCATGCGTCATGGTGTAGCCGATCCGGCTGATCACGTCTTCGCCGTAGCTGATCTGCGGGTTCGGCGCGCCGCTCTTCGCCAGCGTCTCGCCGGTCGCCAAATCGACCAGGTAGCCCGCCAGCTTGGTCGTGCCCATGTCGACAGCGAATCCGAGCATTGGGGTCCCTACCGGCGCGACCGCGATGACCTCCCCATCACGGATGGCCAGCCTGACCGACCACTCCTGGTTGCGCAGGGTCGGGGAGAGGGTCTGCAGCACCGGCAGGGCGAATCGGATCTCCTCCGGCGAACCCAGTGCGTCGAGCAGCCGGATCGTGTCCGCGCGCAGGTCGTGCAGGGTGGCCTCGCCAACCGTTACGTCCACCTGGTGCACGACCGGGTCGACGGCCGCGGCGGCCTCCTTGCCCTCCACCTGCAGGCGCTGCGCGGTGGCCAGCGATTCGGGCGGGATCTCGATCTTGACATGGCTGAGCGGCACTGCCTGGCACGCCAGCCGGTAGCCCAGCGCCAGCTCCGCATCCGTCAGTCCGTTCTTCTCCGCGTCGGTGAGCGGCGACAGCTGGCCCTCCTCCAGGCGCACGCGGCAGCCGTAACACCACCCCTCGCCGCCGCACAGCGCGGTCATCTCGATGCCGCCCTCGCGGGCCGCGTCCAACAACGTCTGTCCGGGCTTGACCTCGGCCCGGCGTCCGATCGGCTGCATGTCGACTCGATACACTAAGTCACCTCTCCGCGTACGATACGATACCACTTCACGTGAAGACGTTGCATGCAACGTCTTCACAGATTCGATCCCACGAACATGCATGGCGGACCAGCGGTCCGCGTTATGTCGTAGGCGTGTTGGACCTGTGCATTGCGCGCCACACGCGCTCCGGCGTGGCCGGCAGCTCGTTGATCCACGCGCCGACCGCGTCGTAGATGGCATTCGCGATGGCAGGACCCACGCCGTCCATCGGCACCTCGCCCACCGCCTTCACGCCGAACGGGTGGGTCGGCTCGACGGTCGGCACGAACTCCGTCACCACCTCCGGCATCTCGTCCGCCGCAAAGATGTGGTAATCCCGCAGGTCGCGCATCAGCGGCTGGCCGGTTGCGTCGTAGGGCATCTCCTCGCACAACGCATAGCCCAGCTGTTGCGAGACTGCGCCCTCGATCTGGCCCGTTGCGGCTACCGGATTGACGATCACGCCCGAATCCATCACCGTGACGAACTTCCCGACGCGCACTTCACCCGTCTCGGTGTCGACCGTGACCTCCGCGAACTGGGCCGCGAAGGGGGGCGGCGACACGGGCGAGTTGAACGATGCGACGGCCATGATTTGGCGCTGATTCGACCGGTGCAGCGATTGGAGCGCAATGTCCTCAAGCGTCACGCAGCGGCCATCGGGCGCCCAGGCACAGCGGCTGGCCAGCCGGATGTCCGCTTCGTCGACGCGTCCGTGGACGTCGCTGAGAAGCTCCGCAGCCACCTCCCGGATCTGCTGTGCCACCTGCTGTGCTGCCCGCGTCGCGGCCGCACCCGAGATGTAAGTGGTCGACGACGCGTACGCGCCGACGTCGAATGGCGTGAAGTCGGTGTCGGACGAGTATACCACGATGTCGTCCACGCGGCAGCCGATCGTCTCCGCAACCATCTGGGCCAGGATCGTGTCGGAGCCGGTGCCGAGGTCTGTCGCACCGACCAACAAGTTGAACGAACCGTCGTCGTTCATCTTGAGCGAGGCGCCGCCCATGTCGATGAACGGGATGGCGGTGCCCTGCATCGCGAGCGCGCCGCCGATGCCTCGACGCAGGTTGGGCCGGTCCGGCACAGTGTGCCACTCCGGGTTGTTGCGTTTGGCGTTCCAGCCCATCAAGGCAGCGCCGCGCGTCGCACACTCCTCCAACGCGCACGTCTGGATGAACTCGGGCACGGGCTCGCGGCCCTCGGACCACGCCTTGGAGAAAGGCTGGGCCTCCCCGGCGCGCACTGCGTTGCGCAGTCGGAAGGCCATCGGGTCCAGCTCCAGCGCCCGCGCGATGCGCTCCATCTGCACGTCGACGGGGAAGAACCCCTGGGGCACGCCGTAACCCCGGAACGCACCCGAGGGTGCGGTGTTGGTGTATACCACGTCCGCGGTGAAACGGATGTTGGGGCTCTCGCGGTAGGGCCCGTCGCCCACGTACATCGCCATCGACTTGTGGCCCGTGTTGCCGGCCACGGTGAGCGCGTGCGAACCGTTCGCGCCCGTGTCCGAGAGCACGTACATCTCGTTGGCCGTGATGACGCCGTCGGCCGTGACGCCCGTCTTCAGGCGCACACGCATCGGATGGCGCGACCGGGCCGCGACGAACTCCTCCTCGCGCGTGTACTCCATCCGCACGGGCCGCCCCGTCGCGATGGTGAGATGGCCGGCCGCATCCTCGATCAGCACCTCCTGCTTGCCCCCGAACCCGCCGCCGACGCGCGGCTTCACCACCCGGATGCGCTTGACGGGCAGCCCGAGCACGGGCGCCAGGATGCGCCGCGCATGGAACGGCACCTGGGTGGACGTGCGTACGACCAGCCGGTCGTCCTCGTCCCAGTAGGTGATGACCACGTGCGGCTCGATCGAGGCCTGCTGCACCTTCGGTACGATGTACTCCGTCTCGAAGATGTAGTCTGCCTCTGCGAAGCCCTGGTCGACGTTGCCGATGTCGACGAAGATGTGCGCGGCCAGGTTTCGCATCCGGTCAGACTCCGCAAAATCGACGAAGTCATCCTCGTCGTGGATGATCGGCGCGCCCGGCGCGAGTGCATCGCGCGGATCGATGATCGCGGGCAGTTCCTCGTACTCCACCTCGATCAGCTGCATCGCCTGCAGCGCGATCTCCTCGGTCTCCGCGGCGATCAGCGCGACGCGATCGCCGACGAAACGCACCTTGTTATCGAGGGAGAAAGTGTCGAGAGGCGACGGCAGGGGGTGCGTCTGTCCCGCGGTGCAATGCGCCACGCGGGGGATGTCCTTGTGCGTCAGCACCGCGGCCACGCCCGGCAAGGCCCGGGCCGCGGACGCATCGATGGACTTGATGCGCGCGTGCGCCACCGGGCTGTGCATGATCTTCCCGATCAGCATGCCGCGCATCTCCAGGTCATCGGTGAACGCGGGCTTGCCCAGCGCCAGCTTGGCTGCATCAAGCTTCGGGACCGACTTGCCCACCACCTGGAGCCCGCCGGCGGGCCTGGCGACGACGACGACCGGCGGCGCGTCAGTGCGCGTCCGGGTCAGCGTGCCGCCCGAAGGCTCCGGTCCGGGCAGTTCCTCTGTGCGCGGCGCGCCCGGGGTGAAGTCCAGTGCGATGGGCGTGCCGTCCTCCGGGCCCGGCAGTTCATCCCCGCGCAGCCGCGCGGCCGCCTTCAGGACCGCCGCCACAGGCTTGACGTATCCGGTGCAGCGACATAGCACGCCCGATAGCGCTTCGCGCGCCTCCGCTTCGGTGATCGGCTGTGGCTCGGGGCCGCCGTAGCCCTTCTTCTCCAGCAACTCCTGCGTTGCCAGCAGCATGGCCGGTGTGCAGTAGCCGCACTGCACTGCGCCAAGCTCGATGAACGCCTGCTGCACAGGATGCAGCCCGTCCGTGAGCTTCCAACCTTGCTCCGCGATCTCGCCGAGCCCTTCCGCGGTCTGGATGCAGCACCCTTCGGCCTGGCTCAGCAGCACGTGGCACGAGTTCACCTGCTTGCCGTCCAGCAAGACCGCGCACGCGCCGCACTCGCCGTGATCGCAGCCGCGCTTGACGCTGAAGAAGCCGGCGCCGCGCAGCGCATCGAGCAGTGTTGCGCCGGCGCCGCCCTCCAGGACGATCGGATGGCCGTTTACGTGAACATTAACCTGCATGAGGCACCTCCGCGGCTGCGGCGAGCAACTCCGTTGCTGCTCGCTTCACCAGAATGGGCGTCATCTCGCGCCGATAGTCCCCACTGCCACGCGCATCATCCAGCCAGGGCGCCTGCGACGTGACCGCAGCCACCTCGGCCGCATGGAGCTCAGGGTTGGCCGTCACGAGCCGCGCCACCTCGTGCATCACCACGATGGGCTGATCTGCGCCTCCCGCGGCTACGATCGTGCCGTGCAGCTGCCCGTCCACCACGCTCGCGCCGATCGCCACCACGAGGATCGGCAGATCCGCCAGCGTGCGGCTGATCTCAGCAAAGGCACACGTGCGCCCGTGGGGCAGGAAACAGGCCGTGATCAGGTGGCCGGGTTGCGTGCGGTTGGGCAGATACATGTCCAGTGACATGAGTTGCCCGCCGGGCTCTACCATGAGCCGGGCCTCCAACGCAATCAGGCACGAGAGCAGCGCGCCGGAATCGCCGGAGGCGACCGCGCCGCCGAGCGTGGCCCTCTGCCGGATGTTGCGCGGGGCCTGCCGCACCGCCGCGCGCCGGAGCGCTTCCGGCAAGCCCTCAGCCGCAGCGATCTCCTCGAGCGTGGTGGTAGCTCCGATGAACCAGGCATTCTCGCCGCGCACTGCGCCTGACAGCTCCAGCCCCGCCAGGTCGACCACGGCCGGCGGCCATGCGCCGCTGCGCCGGAAGTGCGTGCCGCCGCCCAACGGATAGGTGGACGGCTCGCTGCGCCCCAGCAGGGCCAGCGCCTCGGCCAGGTTCGGCGGCCTGTGGTACTCGTTGATTCTTGTCATGTCGTTCACTCCATTGTTTCGACGCAACAGTGAGTTACATCTCGCCCTTGACGTACGGACGTCCCAGCACCTCGGGCGCCTGTGCCTGGCCGCGGCGGTTGCTGCGGGCCAACAGGGCCAGGATGGTCAGGACATATGGCAACATCAACAGAAATTCATACGGAATGGCGCCCGCCCCACGACCCACCTGGCTCAGCGCCTGGATACGATATTGTACCGCATCGGCCAGGCCGAACAGCAACGCGCCCACGAGCGCCAGCCCGGGCTTCCAGCGCGCGAAGATGACCAGCGCCACCGCGATCCACCCGCGGCCACCCATGATGCCCTCACGGAACATGCGCAGCTGTACGACCGTGAGCACCGCGCCGCCAAGGCCGGCCAACGCGGTGCCGATGAGCGTGGCGGCATAGCGCACCGCGGCCACCCGTAGCCCGGACGTCTCCCCCGCGGCCGGGTTCTCGCCCACCGCGCGGATGCTCAGGCCCCACGTCGTATGTTCGAGGAAATACCAGACCAGGACCACCAGGATGACCGTCATGTAGACCGTGGCATCGTGTTTGAAGAGGATGTCGCCGATGACGGGGATTCGGCTGAGCAGGGGCACCTCGAAAGGCGGCAAGCCCGCCGTACGCGCGGTGAGCGAGCTGAACTGCTGCCGGTAGATGTAGTTGGCCATGCCGTGCCCGAACACGACCAGCGTCACGCCGGTGATCACCTGGTCGGCCCGTAAGGTCACGGCAAATAATGAGACGATGAGGCCCATCAGCATGCCCGCGCCCGCACCCGCCAGCAGGCCCAGCCACGAACCCGCGGCCGCCAGTGGACCCGTCTGCGCGTAATAGGCGACCAGGAAGCCGGCCACGCCGCCCACGACCATCACGCCGTCGAGGCCCAGGTTCAGGATGCCCGAGCGCTCGGTCACGATCTCGCCGAGCGTCGCCAGCAGCACCGGCACGGCCAGGCGAATGGCGGCAGTGAAGAGGGCGACGACAAAAGCCCAGTTGAGAACGAGGCTCCAATCCATCACTGCCCCCTGTTCATCTTGCCGTGTGCGATCGCATCCGCGGCCAGGACGCACAGCACCACCACGGCCTGCACCGCGCCCGCGAGCGCGACGGGCAGCTGGTAGACGACGTGCATCGACTGCGCCCCGATGGTCAGCGCGGCAAAGAAGACCGCGGCCACGGCCACGCCCACAGGATGCATCCGGCCCAGCAGGGCGACCAGGATGCCGCTGAAGCCGTAATCCCCCGAGATGCCGCCCTTCAGGCGGGTGTGCAGCGAACTCACCTCCATGATGCCCGCCAGCCCGCCCAGCGCGCCGGAGAACATCAGCGCAAACATGATGAGTCGCTCGACCTTGATGCCCGCGTAGCGTGCCACGCTGGCGCGCGACCCGACCGCGCGCAGGCGAAATCCCAGCGGGGTGGACCAGAGGAGCGCATAGACGAGCGGGATCATGAGCAGCGCAATGATGACGCCGATGTGCACCCGGCCCCCGAAGAGGGTCGGCAGGCGGGCCGCGGCCGAGAACTGGGCGCTCTCCGGCAGGTAGCCGCCGGGCTCCTGCAGCGGGCCGCGCGCCACGTACTCCATGAAGAGGATGGCGATGTAGTTCAGCATCAGGGTGCTGATGATCTCGTTGATCCCCCGCCGGATCTTGAACAGGCCCGCCACGGCAGCCCACAGTGCGCCACCGAGCGCGCCCGCCAGCAGCATCGCCACGATCAGGAGCGGCCGCGGCCACTGGTCCGCGAAGTTGAGCGCGATCACGCCGCCCGCCAGCGCGCCCATGTAATACTGGCCCTCGCCTCCGATGTTCCAGACGCGCGCGCGAAACGCTGCGGTCAGCCCCAGGCCCATCAGCAGGAGAGGCGCGGTCTTGAGCAGCGTCTCTTCGATCTGGCGCCTGCCGCCGAACGCGCCGCGCATCATCGTCGCGTAGGCTTCGAAGGGATTGGCGCCCGCGAGCAGGATCAGCAGCGCGCCGATGATCAGGCCGGCAAGGACGCCGGCCAGCGGCGCGCCGAGGGTGATCAGCCACCTGCGGGGCTGCGAGGCCGGGACGCGCTTTTCGTCCAGGTTGGCGGCTGTCACGGCGCCTCCCCCACTGCGCCGGCCGTGCGCTTCTGGCCGGCCATCATCAGTCCGATCTCGTTCACGTCGACGCCCTGCGCTGGGAGAACACCCATGATGCGCCCTTCGTACATGACGGCGATACGATCGCTCAGCGCGAGGATCTCGTCGAGTTCCGTCGAGATGAGAAGAATCGCCACGCCCGCGTCTCGCTGCTCGACGAGGCGCCGATGGACGAACTCGATCGCGCTCACGTCGAGGCCGCGCGTCGGCTGGGCGGCCAGCAGCACTCTGGGCCCCCGGGAGAGCTCCCGCGCCAACACCATCTTCTGCGCATTGCCGCCCGACAGGTTGCCGGCGTGCGTCTCCACCGAAGGCGTGCGCACGTCGAAATCGGCCACCAGGCTGCCCCCGTTCTGCCGGATCGCCTTGCGGTTGAGCCAGCCGCGGCGCGTAAAGGGTTCATCGCCGATCCGCTGCAGGACGAGATTCTCCGCGACGGAGAAGTCACGCAGCATGCCCATGCCGTAGCGGTCCGACGGGATATGGGCGAGCCCGACGCCGCAGAACTCCCCCCTGCCGCCGAGCGAAACCCTGTGGTCGCAGATGCGAATCTCCCCGGCGGTGGCGCGCCGAAGCCCCGATATGACCTCCTCCAGTTCCGTCTGGCCGTTGCCGGCCACGCCGGCCACACCGACGATCTCACCCGCGCGTACGTCCAGGCTGACGTCCCGCAAGGCAGGCAGCCCGCGGTCGCTCTCCGCGCTGAGGTGCTTGATGCTGAGACGCGTCTCGCCTGGTTGGCTGGGGCCCTTCTCGACGACCAGCACGACCTCGCGGCCCACCATCATGCACGCCAGGGCCTGTTTGTCTGTCTCGCGCGTCGCGACCGTGCCGACCACGCTTCCGTCGCGCATCACCGTGACCCTGTCGGACGCGGACAGCACCTCGCCGAGCTTGTGGGAGATGAAGACGATGGACTTGCCCTCGGCCACGAGGCGCTTGATGATGTCTAACAGGCCGATCCACTCCTGTGGCGTCAGGACCGCGGTCGGCTCATCCAGGATCAGGACATCCGCGCCCCGATAGAGCGCCTTGAGGATTTCGACCCGCTGTTGTTCGCCCACCGAAAGGGTCCACACGCACGCGGTGGGATCGATGGCCAGGCCGTAGCGTTGCGACAGCTCGGCCAGGCGCTTTTCCACCGCGCGGCGATTTTCGAGGAGGGGGGCGCGCGGCGAGGGCTGCCCAAGGACGATATTCTCGGCCACGGTGAACGGCTTGACCAGCATGAAGTGCTGGTGCACCATCCCCAGGCCGTGATTGATGGCGTCCGCCGCGGAGCGAAACGCGACGGGCTTGCCCCGCAGCCAGATCTCACCCTCATCCGCCGCGTGGAGCCCGTACAGGACGTTCATCAGGGTCGATTTGCCCGCGCCGTTCTCGCCCAGAAGTGCATGGACCTCGCCCGGCAGCAGGTCGAAATCGACCCCGGCATTGGCGGTCACGCCCGGAAAGCGTTTGACGATGCCGCGCATGCGGACAATTGGTTCGGGTGGTCCGGCCAAGAGGACGTGCCTCCTTCACGAGCGTGTTCGTTCCCGGGGCAGGGACGACGATACTCGGGCTGTCGTCAACCTCCAGCGCCTCGGGCGCTACCTCCGGCGGGCACGGAACTGGCGTTCCGTGCCCGCCGCCACACATCTGTTACTTAGCCGCTTCCGGCACGAAGGGCACCACGAACGCGCCGGACTGGATCTCGCCGTAGACCTTGTCGGCCGCAGCCAACGCCTCGGCCGGGATCTTGCTCTTCAACGCATCGTTGTACTTGATCTTCAGCGCACCCTGCGGCACGCCGTAGTCGTACCAGGGATTGTCGAACGTGCCGTCGAGCGTCTGGTCGAGCATCTTGGTGAACATCGGCAGCAAGTCCCACATGATGTTCACCAGGACCACGTCGGGGCCGTTTTCTGTCATATCACCGACGTAGCCCGTGACGTAGCCTCCGCGCTCTTTGGCAGCCTCGATCGCGCCGAGGGCCGGGCCCTCGCCGCACTCGACCCAGAAGTCGACGCCCGCGTCCGCCTGGGCCAGGGCCGCCTCCTTGGCCTTCGCCACGTCCACCCAGTCGCCCACCGCGGTCATGATCAGGGTCGCGTCGGGATTCACCGTCTTGGCGCCGGCCAGCAGGGCCTCGCCCAGAGCGTGGCACACCGGGATGTCGGCGCCGTAGATGGCGCCCAACTTGCCCGTCTTGCTCATGTGGCCGGCGATCACGCCCACAGGGTAGGCCGCCTGGTAAAACGGCTGGTCATAGTCGGCCACGTTCTTGGCCATCTTCTTGATGCCGCCACCCCACGCGAAGTTAGCGTTGGGGAACTCGGACGCGACCTGGAAGGCCGCATCGCCGAAGCTGAACGAGTGCGCCACGATCATCTGGAAGCCCTGGTCGGCATATTCGCGGATGACACGAGCGGCATCCGCATCGGCCACGTTCTCGGAGTAGGCGATCCTGACGCCCTGCTTGCCGAGCTCCTGCGCGGCGGTGTACCCGGCCTCGTTCCAGGAGTTGTCGTCCCAGGGCCCGGTGAGGACGACCGCCAGACTGCCCTTGTCCGCGGCAGCCGGCGCCGCGGGGGCCGCGGTGGGCTCAGCGGCTGCAGGCGCAGCGGGTGCTTGCGTGGGTGCGGCTGCGGGAGCACAGCCCGTCAGGACCAGCACCAGAATGGTGAACACAACTGCGATTCGACCGAACATGTTTTCCTCCTCTTTCAGCGTTGGGAGTCTCTTCAGGCGAGCGGCAGTCCCATCTGCCGGAGCTCACCCTTCACCTGTTCGTACGTCTCAAGCCACGCGGGCCGCGGCTTGACCGTCACCACATCGTAGACCTCGCCGAACGGCTGCCCCTTCGGGCGCTTCGCCAGGTCGGGTTGGTACAGCCCAACCAGGCGGCGGACGATACCGTCCGCGTCGGCGCGCGACATGCCCGACGCCGCGCGCGCCACCTCCGCGGTGAAACGGGCCTCCAGGCCCGACACGTGCGCCACGTTGACGCCCGCGGCCGAGCGCGGGCCGATCAGCCCGGTTGCGCCCGACGCTGCGGCCATGATCGCCATCGCCGCGCACTCGTACAGCAGCGTCTTCGTGCCCGGCCCGCCCACCGGCGTGATGACCACGTCGGTCATCAGCCGCGAGTTGCGCGCCAGCGACTGCTGGGCCAGGCTGATGGCCTGCAGGATCTCCGGCGTCGTATCGTTGTCGTAGAAGGGGTGTGCGGGCGAAACCGAGTGGGTGTTCGTCATGTAGAGCATCTGCAGCAGGATGCAGCCCGAGACGATGGCCAGGGCCATGCCGTCGCGGCCGCCGCAGGAGCCGCCGTAGATGGTGTTGTAGAAGGCGTGGATCACGCTGCCGGTGCGCACCAGGTGCGCCAGCTTGCTCAACGCCATGTAGTCGGTCTTGAACTCCGAGATCATGGCGATGTGGTGCCAGTCCTGCGTGCTGAAGCCGCCGTGCGACGTGCCCGACAGCTCGCCGATCTCGGAGACGGCGTTCTCAACGCACCCCAGGGCCAGGCCCGGACGGCCTGCGCGCTGGCACGCAGCCTTGGACATCTCGACCTCGTGCCACGCGGCCAGCACCTCCCACGGCGTCCGGCTGCGCAACTCGCGGCCGTACACGTGGCTCAGCGTGCAGTTGATCACTGCGTCGACCAGCGGTTCCTGCGCATACGACTGCGTGACCGCCAGATACAGGTCTTCCGGCAGCGGCGTGCCGACGCCGCCGCCCTTGATGAAGGGCGGACGGCAATCTTCGACGCAGCGCTTGCGCTCCGTCGCGCGATCGTTGCCTTCCCCGATCGTGACCTCGACCGGCGCCACGGCCAGGGCGGCGCGGATCTCTTCACGGGTGAATTGGATGCGGCGGCTCGTGCTGACGCAGTACGCGCCGAGCTGCTCCGCGAGGGCCAGCCCAGCGTCGAAGAGCCGGTCTGCCAGGGCATCGTCAGTGGTCACGATCGCGTCGCCCACCGCGGGCATCTTGATGTTGTGCTGGGCCAGGAGGCTCATGACCGCGTTGGGCACCAGCTGCATGTCCCACTGCAGCTCCTCTACGATCGGCCCGGTCTCGGCGCGATCGAGGACATCCAGGAGACGGGTCGTGTTTCTCATGCCGCCACCCCCCTGCGCCGCGCCATCAGGCCGCGGCACATGGCAACAGCCTCCACCGCGTCCTCGGCGAAGCCATCAAGCCCTGCGGCCACCGACCACTCCACGGTCACCGGTGCGCCGCCTGCGACCACCATGAACCGCGACCGTTCGCCGGCCGCATCCAGCCGTGCGAGCACGTCCTTGACGAAGGGCAGCGAGGTCGTCAACAGAGACGACAGGGCGATGATGTCCGCGTTCTCGCGGCGTGCTGCATCGAGGATGGCCTGCGTGGCCACGTTCGTGCCGAGGTCGGTGACCCTGAAGCCGTTGACCTGGAGCATCAGGGCGACCATGTTCTTGCCGATGTCGTGGATGTCGCCCTGCGCGGTGCCGATCACCACGGCGCCTTCGGTCGTGCTGCTGCCGCCCGCCTGGCGGATCGCCGGCTCCAACACCTGGCCCTGCATGGCCTTGACGATCACGCCCGCGCGCATCAGGTCCGGCAGAAAGACCTCGAGGCGCGAGAAGGCGTCGCCGATCGCGGTGAGGACCGGCTCGATCACGCCCTGGAAGAACTCGAGAGGCGACAGCCCGGACGCCAGCGCCTCGCGCGCCAGGTCGACTGCGCCGGCCTCATCCAGCACCTCGATGGCGCCTCTGAGGCGGGTCTGCATCTCTGCCAACGACGATTCTGGTAACTCCATGTTGACTCACCTGTACAGAAGAGAAGGGGGCCGCACGAAGGGAAAGCGGGGCGCTACCCAACGAAGTCCACTATATGCGGCCCGATAGACATTGTCAAGACACCCATTCAGGGCGTATGGGCGCTACGCTGAGAACTTCTTGCACAGCTCCACTGCACCCACCGCATCAGGCGAATAGCCGTCCGCGCCCAGCGTCGACGCCCACTCTTCCGTGACGCAGCCGCCGCCGACGATCATCTTGAAGTTGTCGCGCGCCCCGACCTCGCTGAACAGGTTGATCGTGTTCTCGATCATGGGCCGGGTGGTGGTCATCAGCGAAGACATGGCCACGACCTGCGCGCGGTTCTCCTGCGCAGCGGTCAGGAAGCCGCTCGGCGCAACGTTCCGGCCGAGGTCCACGACGCGGAACCCGTGGGCCTTCAACATCGTGACCACGATGTTCTTGCCGATGTCATGGATGTCGCCCATGACGGTGCCGATGACGACCGTTCCCTTCGGCTCGGTCACCTTGCCCTGGCTCGCGATCGCAGCCTCGACGTGTTGCGATACGCGCTGCGCGGCGTCGCCGGCCAGCATCAGCTCGGGCAGAAACACCTCGCCGTTCTGGAACTGGTCTCCGACCACCGTCAGCGCGGGGATCATGACGTCATTGATCAATGCCACCGGGTCGGCGCCGCCCTTAAGCGCCTCGAGCGCGACCTCCTCGGCCAGGTCTCCGTCTCCGTCGATGAGCGCGTCCGCCAAGCGGCCGGCGATCTCCTCAGAAATGCTCATAGTTTGCTCCTCCGTCCTTCTTTCCGGTCACGCCAGCTTCAGGCCGATGCGGCGCAGATCTTCCTTGACTTCGTAGTACATGTCCAGCCACTCGGTGGTGGGCTGTACCGTCTCGGTGTTGTACACCTCGTTGAACGGGCGGCCGCGGTTCGGGTTGGTGATCGTCGCCTGGTAGCGGGGCAGGATCTCCTGGACCAGCTGCGCGGCGTCCGCGCGCTTGAGGTTCAGCGATGCACGCGACACCTCGGCGATGAACCGCGCCTCGAGCCCGGTCACACGATCCGGGAAGAAGCCGCCGGTGGTGCCCGCGCCCTGCATGTTGAAGCCGCACACGGTGGTCACCACCGCGCCTGCCGCACACTCGTAGAGCAGTTCCTTCGTGCCCGGGCCGGAGACGACATAGATGTCGTTCAGGGCCACCATCTTGCTGTTGCGCGCCAGGGCCTGGCCCACCATCGACTCGACCCACAGGCCGAGCGGATCGGTGTTGTTGACGTAGTGCAGGTGCGTCAGCGAGAACATGTGGTAGTCCGCGTCGTAGAGCACCGCGCCGAGCAGGTGATCCGCCACCGACACGATTGCCGTTCCCGCCGCCGCGCCGCCGACGCCGCCGATCAGGGGCGTCATCAGGTCCACGGTCACCATGTCGACGTTCTTCAGGTACGCGACGCGCGAGAGCTGGTCGAAGTCGGTCTTCAACTCGACCATCTGCGACACCAGGAACGCGTCGGACGGCCGGAGCCCTGCCTGGGGATCGCAGGCGGCCATCTTGCCAGCGCACGTGAGCGGCACCGCCACGTCGTTGATGTGCATGCCGGGCCGTCCCGCCATGCGCACGGCCTCGCGGGCCACGCTGGCATCACGGCGTGCGCCAAAGATTTCCAGCGGGGTGCCGGGCAGGATCTGCTCCCCGAAGTAGGTGGACACGGAGCCCGCGCCGAGGCAATCGACCAGCGGCTCCTGCGCGCACGACAGCAGGATGAGCGGATGGTACTTCTCGGTGCTCGGCAGCCCGGTCGGACCGGAGTGCATGATTGCACGCTGCGGGTCCTCGACCCCACGATGGCGCATGACCACCGCGTCCTTGCCCGTGCCCAGCATCACTGCGCCCGGCTCGAGCCCCAGGATCTCCAGGACCTCGTCGCGCGTGAACTTGATGCAGCGCTCGGTGGACTGGCAGTAGGCGCCCATCTCGACGAACAACTGCAGGCCCGCGTCCCAGACGCGGTCTGCCATGTCGTCGTCCGTAGGGCACAGGTTCGTGGCATCGTACTTGATGCCCTTCTCGCGGACCAATTCCTTGATGCGGCGGGTGAGCTTCAGATCGAAGTCCCCCTCCTTCATGTACGGTCCGGATTGTGCGCGCTTGACGATCTCCGATAACCAGTTGCTGCGCATGAACAGCTCCTCCTTTGGGTGTAACGTGATGCTAACGACCAGGTTGAAGTGTATCCGCTTGGACGCCGCGCCAGACCAGCAGCGCGGCTGACAGAATCGCTGCAGCCGACGTCGCAGCCACCGCAGGCAGGCCGTAGGACTGCCAGAGGCGCGGCGCGAGGAACGACGCGACAATCACCATGCCCCACATCAGGGCAGTCCGGACCGCCATGACCAGCCCGCGCGACCTGTCGGCCAGGCCGGAGAGCAGCGGGATGGAGGTCACGATCGAAAACTCCGACGTCAGGGCCACTGCAGCCAGCCCGGCCAGCGCCAGAGGCAGCGAAGCGCCCATGACGGGCAATAGCGCAAAGAACGCCGCGTTGACCAGCAGGCCGCCGATGAGCGCGCGGCGTTTGCCGATGCGATCGACCAGCGTGACGACCGTGGTAGCGCCCACCAGCTCCGCCACGCTGACCACGATGGAGGCTGCGCCTAGGACGCCGAGCGTGAGGCCGAAGCGATCCTCCATGAGCGCACCGTAGACGATGAAGAGCGTCTCGTTTGCAAAGAGGATCAGTGCGCTGGCCCCCAGCGCGCATATTACCGGCCGCGGCAGGGCAGAGACGCGCGCCTGCCCCTCGCCCGGCGCATACACCGTCCGCGCCGCCGGAAGGCCCGGCGCCGCCGCCCGCACCCGCAGCGTAAGCCACACGCAGAACACGGCCAGCACCGCGATCACTGCGAAGGGCGACTGCCAGCCAAAGCGCGCCATCAGGAAGCCCGTCGCAGGCACGCCGATGAGCCACGAGCCCGCCCAGGACAGCTCCACGATGCCCAGCGCCCTGGCGCGCCGGTCATGCGGCACGATGTCGCTCACGTGCGCCTGCATCGCCGGGTCATAGGCGGATTGTGCGATGCCCAGCAGGCCAAAGCCGACCAGCACGAGCCCGAAGCCCGGCGCAATCGCCACTACGCCCGCGCCGGCCATCAGCGCCAGCGCGCCGGCCACCATCATCCGTTTGCGGCCGAAACGGTCGGCCAGGTACCCGAAGAGCGGGCTTACCGCGCCGAACGCGGCGCGAAACGCGACCAGCAGCGCAGCGGTCTCCAGCGGCACGCCCAAGCCCCGCCCGATCGCGGGCAGGAAGGGATAGACGATCCTGAACTGCGCATTGATGAGCAGCCGGACGGGCAGGATGCGCGCGAGCAGCGCGGCTTCCTCGCGCCGGGCTGACGCCTCCGCAGCGCTGGCAGCCACCTCAGACACAGTCAACGGACCGGCCTCGGCGACGGATCAGCTCGAAGCGCATGAGTGCATCCGGGTATACCTCCCGCGAGTGCAGCACAGGTTCCGCGCTGCCGTTGAAGCCGACCTCATCAATCACCAGCACCGGCGAGAGGGCATGGCCGATCGGTTCCAGCAGGCTGCAATCGCGCGTCAGGGCAGGCCACAGGCTGGCCGCATGGTAGGCCACGCGCTGGCCACATTCCTGTTCCAGAAACTCGTACAACGGCTCGGAAAGCTGCGGGGCCTCGACGATCTGCTCGGCCAGCGGCCGGGGAACCACCGAGAGCGGCAGCGTGTTGATGCAGTAAATGGCCGGACTGTCGTCGGCCGTGAAGATCGTGTGGCGTACCAGCGCCTCGGCATCGCCAGTCCCCAGCGCCGCCGCCACCTCCGGATCCGGCGCCTCGATCGCCGCGCGGATGAACCGCCGGCCCGGCGTCCGGCCGTTGCGCGCAATCACCTCGCAGAAATCAATTGCCTCGTCGATGGGATTGCGGAGAAACGCGCGGCGGTTGAGGAAAGTGCCCATGCCCTGGCGCCGCACCAGCAGACCGCGCGTGGCCAGCGCGCCGACCGCGCTTCGCACCGTGCCGCGGCTCACGCCGAACATTGCAGCAATTTCGGACTCGGTCGGCAGGCGGCCATCTGGATCGGCCAGCGATTGGAGCCGATCGAGCAGCGCGCGTTCGACCTCTTCCGACCGGCTCATGCGGCGAGCAATCATGGGGTAAGCTTTCGTCGGTAGCGGCGGTGCGGCGTCCGGTCTGACCGCCATGCATCGTCGCGGCGGGTGCCCTGGATCAATGGTATAACATTAGACATTATATAACCGGTTAGGGTATTGTCAAGGGGGCATAGCGAGGATAGTGCAGAACAAGGCGATCTTTTAATGTGCCGGGGATGTGCTCCCGCACGGCCAACCATGCGATGGCAAGCCCGCCGTACGGGAGCGGGGGCAACACTAACCGATATCAAGCATCCGGCGCACCGCCCGGTACGCGCGGACGCGAATCTCCTCAGGCACCTCGGTGACGTACTGCATGTGCACGAGCGCATCGCGGGTCATCTCGAGCGTGATCTGGTTCATGTGCGGGCACCGCACGCTGCAGAGGCGCAGCATCTCCTTGTCGGGATTGGCGGCCGCCACGTTTTCGCCCATCGAACACTCGGTCAGGAGCAGGTAGCGCGGTGCCTCCGTCTGCTCCACGTAGCGGATCATGGCGTTGGTGCTGCCCGAGAAGTCGGACGCAGCAACCACCTCGGGGCTGCACTCGGGGTGCGACAGGATCACAACGTCGGGGAACTGGGTGCGCACCGCCTCTATATCCCTCACGCTGAACTGCTCGTGCACCTCGCACCGGCCGCCCCACCCCACCATGTCGTAGGGCTCACTGGCATCCACGTCCAGCTCCCCGTCAGGCCCCCGACGCGCGATGATGATGCGCTTGCCCGCCTCGCGCGCCACGTTTCGCGCCAGGTACTCGTCCGGTAGAAAGATGAACGTGTCTGCGCCCAGCGACTTCGCCACGGCAACCGCGTTGCCCGAGGTGCAGCAGACGTCGCTCTCCGCCTTGACGTCCGCGTACGTGTTGACGTAGGTTACCACCGGCATGCCGGGGAAGCGTGCCTTGAGCTTCCGGACGTCCTCCGCCGTGATGCTGGCAGCCAACGAACAACCGGCCTTAAGCGACGGAATCAACACCGTCTTGGTCGGGTTCAGGATCTTGGCCGTCTCGGCCATGAAACGGACGCCGCAAAAGACGATGACGTCCCGGTCGGTCGCTGCGGCCTTGCGGGACAGGTCCAGCGAGTCGCCGACGAAGTCAGGCACGGAATGGAACAGAGCGGGTTCCATGTAGTTATGCCCAAGGATCACGGCATTCCGCTCGAGCTTCAGCTGGTTGATCTCGTGCGCCAGCTCCGCCTTGATACGCAACTCGAAATCCGGCGTGTACTCCCCGATTCGCGCCTTTAGTTCCCGATAATGGTCATCGACCGACATCCCTGTCCGGTCGATGGGCTGCAACGTAGTCATGACACCTCCCGATTGACGGTTGAAGGTCACAAGGTTGAAGGTTGAAGGTCGACTTCGGCCCGTAACCTGCAACCTGCAACCTTCAACCCGTAATCTGCAATTTTCAATCTGCAATTTTCAATTCGAGGCTCACATCCATCGCGATGACCGAATGCGTCAGCGCGCCGACGGAGATGAAGTCCACGCCGGTCTGCGCGATCGCGGCGACGGTCTGCAGGTTGACGCCGCCCGACGCCTCGAGCGGGATGCGCCCCGCGGCCATGCGCACGGCCTCGGCCATGGTCTCGGTCGACATGTTGTCGAGCAGGATGCGGTCGATCGGCAGCGCGAGGGCCTCCGCCAGCTGCCCGAGGGTGGTCACCTCCACCTCGATGGGCACCCCGCGTGCGTCGCCGGAGCACACCCGGCGCACTGCCTCGGTGATCGATCCGACCGCGGCGATGTGGTTATCCTTGATGAGCGCCATGTCGTAGAGCCCGATGCGATGGTTCTGCCCGCCCCCCAGCCGCACGGCCCACTTGTCGAAAAGGCGCAGCCCTGGCACGGTCTTGCGCGTGTCCAGGATGGCCGCGCGCGTGCCCCTCACCGCGTCCACGTAATGCCGCGTGGCCGTCGCGATGCCCGACATGCGCTGCATGAAGTTGAGCGCGACCCGTTCGCCGGTCAGCAGCACCCGTCCCGGCCCCACCACTCGTGCGATGATCTCGCGCGGGGCGACGCCCTGCCCGTCGTCGATCAGCACCTGCCACTCGACGCGTCCGCCAAGCAGCTCGAACGTGCGCCGCGCCACCGCGACGCCGGCCACCACGCCCCCGGCCTTGGCCAGAAACTCGCCCCGCAGGACGCTGTCCGCCGCGATCGTGTTGTCCGTGGTCACGTCGCCGTAGCCGATGTCCTCGGCCAGGGCCGCCAGGATGATGCGGTCGATCTCCGCCTGCTCCGCCCCCACCAATTCGTCGTTCATTCGCACTCTCCTGCCCCGTAGGGTACCATCTGCGGCCTGAAAAGTGAAGTCACCGCAGCGCCCGCAGCAGGGCGTACGCATCTAATAAATGTCGTACAATCGTCAGATGGTAGACGCGGCAGGCTAAATGAGGTTATCCTTGCGTTGTCAGGAGGTTAGCCATGAACGACGAGCCTACCGCTTGGATCAGCGATCACTTTGCGAGTCTGGAAGATCCCCGGATTGACCGGACGAAACTACATCAACTGCTCGACATCATCATCATTGCGATCTGCGCCATCATCTGTGGCGCCGATGATTGGGTCGAGGTGGAGCTGTTCGGGAACGCGAAACTGGCGTGGCTGAAAACGTTCCTTGAATTGCCCAACGGCATCCCTTCGCACGACACGTTTGGGCGGGTGTTTGCCCGGCTGAATGCCGAGCAGTTCCAGCAGTGCTTTCTGGCATGGATGCAGGCCGTGAGCGAGGTCACACGTGGCCAGGTCATTGCGATTGATGGTAAGGTGCTACGCGGCTCCTGCAACCGGCTGCTCGGCAAGGCGGGCATTGACATGGTCAGCGCCTGGGCCACGGCCAATCACCTGGTCCTGGGTCAGGTCAAGGTTGACGACAAATCGAATGAGATCACGGCGATCCCCAAGCTGCTACAGGTGCTGGAAATTGCCGGCTGTATCGTGACCATCGACGCGATTGGCTGCCAAACAGAGATCGCCCAGGCGATTGTCGACCGGGACGCGGACTACGTGCTGGCGGTCAAAGAGAACCAGGGCCATCTCTACCAGGACATCACCGGGCTGTTTGCGGCCGCCCAGGAAGTGAACTTCAAGGATGTGCCGCATGATTACCACAAGACCACCGACAAGGGGCATGGTCGCCTGGAAATCCGGCAGTGCTGGACCATCGCCGATGCCGCTTTGGTCAATTACCTGCGCAACCGCGCCGGTTGGCGCAACTTGCGCACGATTGTCAAGGTCGTCGCCGAGCGCCGCGTGAACGGTGCCACCACCATCGAAGCCCGCTACTTCATCTCCAGCCTCGACGGCGATGCCCGGCGTATGCTAACCGCAGTCCGCAGCCATTGGGGCATCGAAAACTCGCTGCACTGGGTGCTGGATATCGGCTTCAATGAAGATCACCAGCGGGTCCGCAAGGACAACGGCCCAGCTAACTTTGCTGTCCTGCGGCACATTGCCCTCAACCTGCTTAAACAGGAAAAGAGTGTCAAGGCCGGCATCAAGGCCAAGCGCCTCAAAGCCGGCTGGGATGAGCCGTACCTGCTCAAAGTGCTCTTCGGCCAGGGCAATTAAGATGCAATTGCCCTAGCGCCCGCAGTCGAAGGACGCTCCCGTTTGGTTTGTCGCCGCGGCACCCCGTTGAGTATAATGGCCCGCGTCAGTACGTGACGACGAGCCCCGCCGTGACCCCCCGAGGCCCGCATCAGATTGCCTGACGCTGATCCAGTTCAACCGATATGACGGGGACAGAATGACTGCAACCCTACACCGCTACCGGTCGCGCCTCGGCCTGATCGTGCTCATCTTCATCGCGTTCATCGCGCTCGGCATGCCCGACGGCCTGCTCGGTATTGCCTGGCCGTCGATCCGCGCGGACTTCGGCCTGCCGCTCGATGCGCTCGGCATGCTGCTGATCGCATCGACGTCCGGCTACCTGACGTCCAGCTTTTCGAGCGGCCGGCTGATCGGGCTGTTCGGGGTCGGCAAGGTGTTGGCCGCGAGCTGTGCGCTGACGGGCCTGGCGCTGCTCGGCTACACGCTCGCGCCGGCCTGGTGGACGTTCGTCGCGCTGGGCGTGGCCGTAGGGTTGGGTGCGGGTGCGATCGATGCGGGCCTGAACACGTACGTCGCAGCCCATTTCGGTGAGGGCCTGATGCAGTGGCTGCACGCGAGCTACGGTGTCGGCGTCACCCTGGGCCCCATCATCATGACGGTGGGCCTGACGATGTTCGGGGCCTGGCGGGTCGGCTACACCGTCGTCGGCGTGGCGCAGCTGGTCGTGGCGGCCGCCTTCGTGGTTACGCTGCCGATGTGGCAGAGGAACGATCACCGTCCGGCAGAGGCCTCACCCCAACGCCTGACGGACTACCGGACTCCGATCGGCGAGACGCTGCGCCGTCCTGCGGTGTGGCTGAGTCTTCTGATGTTCTACCTGTACGTGGGCGCGGAGGCGAGCCTGGGCTACTGGACCTACTCCCTGCTCACCGAGTCACGCGGCATGGCGACCGATGTGGCAGGGTTTTGGGCAGGCTCTTACTGGGCCACCTTCACGATCGGGCGCATCCTGGCGGGGCTCTACACCCGCCGCGCGGGCGCCGACACGGTGGTGCGCGGCGGTCTGCTGGCTGCCCTGGCCGGGGCGGCGCTGCTCTGGTGGAATCCGATCCCGGTGGCAAGCCTGATCGGCGTAGCGCTCGTCGGGTTCGCGATCGCGCCCATCTTCCCGGGTCTGGTTTCGGGCACCCCCAACCGCGTCGGACCCCGCTACGCGGCCAACACGATCGGCATGCAGATCAGCGCAGGCGGCCTGGGCGCGGCGACGATTCCGGGCTTCGCGGGCGTGCTCGCCCGCCGCACGTCGCTCGAGGCGATTCCGCCATTCATCACGATCATCCTGGCGCTGCTGCTCGCGCTCTACGTGTTGTCCATGCGCCCCAGCGCCGGCCGCGCTGCTGCCGAGCAGTTGGCATCCTGAGCGGAGGGCCGCAGCTGCGGCCCGAAGTCGAAGGAGCCGCCCGCAGCACCAGGAGCCTCTCAGGTGCCCGGCACTTCAGAAGTGCCGGGCACCTAACCACCTTCACTCGCCGCGCAACATCGCCCGGCTGATCTCGTTATGCCGCCGGACCAGCGCGGGCAGGTCCAGCCCCACGATCTCCCCGTCCTTCACGCGCGCCCGGCCGTTGATCACACTGAAATCCACCTTCTGCGGCGTGCAGAACACCAACGCGGCCAGCGGATCGTGCAGCGCACCCGCGAAGTCCAGCTGTTCCAGACGGTAGCCGATGAAGTCAGCCGCCATGCCCGGCGCCAGCGCGCCGATGTCATCGCGGCCCAGCACGCTCGCGCCGCCTAGCGTGGCGATCTCCAGCGCCTCCTGCGCGCCGAGCGCCGCGGGGTTGGGGCCCACCATGCGCTGCAGAAGCATCGCCTGCCTGGCCTCGGCCAGGAGATGGCTGGAGTCGTTGCTGGCCGACCCGTCGACGCCCAGCCCCACGCGCACGCCCGCATCGCGCATGGCCCGAATGGGCGCGATGCCGGATGCCAGCCGCATGTTCGAGCAGGGACAGTGGGCCACGCCGCTGCCTGTGGCCGCAAACAGCGCGATCTCCGAAGCATCGAACGTCACGCAGTGCGCGTGCCACACGTCCTCCCCGGTCCACCCCAGCGACGCAACGTAATCCACCGGCTTCGCGCCAAACTTCGCGAGGCAGAACTCGGTCTCGTCCATCGTCTCGGCCAGATGAGTGTGCAGGCGCACGCCGTACGACCGCGCCAGCGCCGCGCTCTCGCGCATCAGGTCGCCGGTCACGCTGAAGGGCGAGCACGGCGCGAGCGCCACGCGCACCATCCCGAAACGCTCCGCCTGGTGATACTGCTCGATCGCGCGGCGGCTCTCCGCCAGGATGAAGTCCTCGTCCTCCACGCAGCTGTCGGGCGGCAGCCCACCCTTCGATTCGCCCAGGCTCATGCTCCCGCGCGTCGCGGTGAACCGGACGCCCAGGTCGACCGCGGCCTCGATCTCGTCGTCGATGCGGCTCCCGTTCGGGTACATGTAGAGGTGATCGCTGGAGGTAGTGCAGCCGGACAGCATCAGCTCGGCCAGCCCGACCCGCGCCGAGACGGACACGGCCTCCGGCCCCATGCGGGCCCAGATGGGATACAGCGTCTTGAGCCAGTCGAACAGGATCGAATCCTGCGCGACGCACCTCGTCAGCGTCTGGTACAGGTGATGGTGCGTGTTCACCAGCCCGGGCAGGACGATCATGCCGCGGGCGTCGATGACCGTGTCGGCTTGTGCAGGCAGTTCCGCCGTGGGGCCGACCTGCTCGATGGCGTTGTCGCGGACGAAGAGGCCGCCGTCCGCGATGCGTCGTCGCGTTGCGTCCATGGTGACCAACAGGTCCGCGTGCTTCAGTAGCAAGGTTGTCATGGGTGCTCCTGGTTTACGATGATGGGATGATTGCGCCGCGCATCCTTCGCTATCGCCCGCCCATCCCCGAAAGTGTGATGCCCTGGACGAAGGTCTTCTGGGCGAAGAGGTAGAGGATCAGAACCGGCAACAAGGCGAGCACGGACCCGGCCATGAGCAGATTCCAGGCGGTGCTGTACTGGCCCACGAAATAAGAAAGCCCGATCGGGATGGTCCGCATCTTGTCCGAGCCCGTGACCACCAGCGGCCACAGGAAGTCGTTCCACGTGCCCTGGAACGTGAACACCGCCAGTGCGGCCATGATGGGCTGGCTGAGCGGCAGCATGATCTGCCCCCAGATGCGGAGGCTCGACGCGCCGTCCATGCGCGCCGCGTCATCCAGGTCGATCGGGATGCTGCGATAGAACTGGCGCAGCAGGAAGGTGCTGAGTGCGCTGAACAGGCCGGGCGCGATCAGCGCGGGATAGGTGTCGTACCAACCCAGGCTGCGGATAATGAGAAAATTCGGGATGAGGGTCACCTGGGCCGGAATCATCAGCGTTGCCAGGTAGAGCAGGAAGAGCGCCTCGCGGCCGCGGAAGCGCAGCCGGGCGAAGGCAAATGCGGCCAGCGACGCGATGAGAATCTGAAACACCGTGACCGTGACGGTGACCACTGTGCTGTTCAGGAAGTATCGGCCGAACGGCAGCACGGTGAACGTCTCGAAGTAGTTTGCCAGCGTGATCTGATCGAGCGGGAAACGCCGGGCCAGGAACGCCGCGTTCGGCCACAGCGACACCACCACCATGACCACGAACGGCGCCAGCATGATGACGCTGCCCAGGATCAGGACCGCGTAGAGCGCGGCCTGCCCTATCGGGTTTCTCCCGACCTCACTCTGTTTCATAGTGCACCCACCGGCGCTGCATGATGTTCTGGATCAGCGTGAAGCCGAAGATGAACACGAAGAGGAACCAGGCGATGGCCGAGGCCTTCCCCAGCCGGGTGTATTGGAACGCGTTCTGGTAGATGTACTGGACCACCGGCATGGACGACTGCGCGGGGCCCCCGCGCGTCATCACGAACGGCTCGGTGAAGAGCTGAAACGCGCCGATCGTCTGCAGCACGAAGAGGAAGAAGGTGGTCGGGCTGATCATCGGGATCGTGACGTGGCGCAGGCGCTGCCACGCGCCGGCCCCGTCGACCTTGGCCGCGTCGACCAACTCCTTCGGCACGCCCTGCAGCGCGGCCAGGTACACCACCATCGTGAAGCCAGTGTTCTTCCACAGGGTGAGCAGCACCACGGACCATTTCGAATAACGGCTGCTGCCAAGGAAGTCCGGCAGGCGCAGCTGCACATCGATCAGCCCGCCCAGCCACGACAGGGCGTCGTTCAGGGGGCCGTTGCGCGCCAGCAGCAGGCGGAAGACGATGGCTCCGGCCACGATCGCGGTCACGACGGGCAGGAAGTAGATCATACGGAACAGCTCGGTCCCGCGGATGGCCTGGTTGAGCGCAATGGCCATCAACAGGCCCAGGCCCAACTGCAGCGGCACGATGGTAATGATGTAGAATAGCGTGTTGCCGGCGGTACGCGCGAAGACCGGGTCGCGCAGTAGCTCGCGATAGTTGGCGAGACCGACCAGGCCGCGCGGTCCGGTCAGCCCCCAATCGACGAAGCTGATGCCGAGCGAAGCGCCGACTGCCAGGAATACGAACACCAGGAAGCCCAGCAGGCTCGGGAGGATGAACAGATACCCTTCCCACTGCTGCTCCGGTCGCCAGCGGAAGAAGGAGCGCCGGGCCCGTGGTACGGGTGAGGTAGTTGTGGTCATGGCAGCCTGACCGGGCGACGCATCCGTCGCCACGAGGTGTCCCATCGATCAAGAGTGGGCAGCCCGCACATCCTGTGGGGGCACGGCATGCCGTACCCCCACAATACCGTGCCCCTGCACCGCGTCTCTACTGCTTCGGGAAACCCTTGTCCTTGAGGAACTGGTCAACCTGCTCGCACAGCCCGGCCAGGCTCTCCTCCGCGGAGACCTCACCGGTCCAGATGCGGTCCAGCCCCGGGTTGATGATGGAGCCCGCAAGCTCGTCCCACTCGGGGAAGTAGCCGAAGCCGCCAACGCCCGAGGCCGCGGCCTCGTCGATGATGGCCTGCTTGTTCGCCGGCGGATCATCGGTCATGAAGACCGGCGAGTTGGCGACGGACTGCAGCGCGGGGAAGATCTCGCCGCGCTCCGTGTAGAGCTTCTCGCCGCCCTCGGAGCCCTGCAGCCAGCTGAGGAACGTCCATGCGGCATCCTTGTTGTCGCTGTTCGCGCTCATCACCCAGGCCGCGCCGCCCGCGGGATTCCACCGTATGCCCCCCTCCGGGATCGGCACGACTGCGACGTCGTAGTTCATCCCGGCCGCATTAAAGCCGGAGACCCGACTGGTGTTCTGCACGATCATGGCGGCCTGGCCGCTCTGGAACGCGCCCGCGTCGCCGCCGGCCTGGTTCAGGTCCGCATCGCGCATGGCATAACCGTTCGCCAGCATGTCTGCAAAGAAGGCGATCGCCTCGACCGACTTCGCATCAGCCAGCGTGCACTTCGATGGGTTTCGCATGTCGTCCAGGATCGAGCCGCCGTTCTGAAGCAGCCACTTGGAGAACTTGCCGTTGTTCTCCATGGCCAGTGCGTACTGCTTGACCGTGTCGCCATCCTTGACCGTCAGCTTCTCGGCTGCCGCCAGGAGGTCATCCCAGGTCCAGTTGGCATCGGGATACGCCACGCCGGCCGCATCGAACAGCGCCTTGTTGTAGTACAGGACGTTGGACTCGATGTCGCGCGGCAGGCCGTAGACGCTGCCGTTGTACATGGCCGACTCGAGCAGGCCCGGCCAGTAGTCGTTCAGGTCGTAGCCCGACTTCTGGATATACGGGTCGAGGTTTTCCAGCACGCCCTCGGCCGCATACTTGGGCGTCGGCCAGAGGAATGCGATGTCGGGGATGCTCTTCGGGTCATTGCCCGCCCAAAGCGCCTGGATCTTGGTGAAGTAGTCGTTCCAGGGTTCGTTCCAGGTCTCGATCTTGATCTCCGGATGCTCGGCCATGAAGGCATCGGCCACCTGCTTGTGGCTGACCGCCTCCTCCGGGCTGCCCCAGAACGCCCAGGTCAGCGTCACCGTCTCAGCAGCCGGTTCGGCGGCAGGCGCAGCCGGCTCCGCGGCAGCGGGCTGGGCGGCCGGCTCTGCCGGTTGGGTCGGGACGGGCGCGCACGCAGACACGACCAATCCCAGGACCATCAGGACACTCACGACAAACCAGATCTTGCGAATCATCTGACTTCTCCTTTCCTTGTTAGACCACTTGCCGGCACGAGGGGCCATCACTGGCTGTCGTGCCCCGTATGCCGTCTCCCCACTTGCCCTCATCCATCACCGCGCCGCGAGCTCATCGAACAGCGGCGCTTGGCCTGTCTTCACCGCCTGGTACGCGTAGACGTACATGCCTGCGGACCATGCCTGGTAGGGGTAGCCCATCGCATGGCCGCTCTCGCCATGCAGCCACTCGTTGAACTCCCAGTCATCATGGACGCCACGCCGGTTGGCCACGGCCAGATCGCCCAGCAGGTTCGTCGCCTCAGCCAGCCAGCCCATCCTGACCAGGGCCGCGACGTGGAAGCCGCCGATAAACGGCCAGATGCCGCCGTTGTGGTACTGGTGCGGCAGGTTCAGGTTGCGGCTGCGGTAGTACTCGCGCCAGTCCGGGCTGCCCGGGTAGATGGGCGGATGGATGGCCTTGCTCGGCGAGGGCTGCGCCATGCCCACCTGGTAGAGATAACGCATGATGTGATCGGCCCGATGCTCATCCGCCAGGCCGCACAGCACCGCGAGCAGGTTGCCCAACGTGTCGCAGTAGTCGCCGTATTCGCGGAACGCCACGTAGGGCAGATAGAAGGGCCGGCTGGAGATGGTGCCCACGTTGTGATAGAGCATGTACCATTCCAGCCGGATGTGCTTGAGCTTCTCCAGGTGCTCCGCGAAGTGCGCGGCCACCCAACACCGGTCGATCCACAGCAGCATGTTGAGCCGCTCGAACACATCGGCCGCCTGGCATGCACCGTGGTGCGGCTCGGTGTGGCACACCGCGGCCATCTCAGCCATCGCCTTCAGTGCGGCGCCGTACAGGACATTATCGTACAGCACGTTGTAGCGCACGGCCAGCAAGTCCATCCAGTCGCCCGCCTCGGGCACCTCCAGCAGGCCGCACTCGTTCATGTCCTGGTAGTGCAGCCACAGCAGGGCCGCCTCCAGCCGCGGCCAATTGGCCGCCAGGTGGGCCGCATCGTGCGTCCTCAGCCAGTAGTAATAATGGCCCAGGATGAACCAGAGATTGGCATCCACTGCCCCTGCGTTCTCCGTGGAGCGCTCGCCGGTCTCGGGGTGGACGTTCAAAGGGATCAGCCCCAGCGGCGACTGGGCAGCGCCGAGCGTGTCGAGCGAAGCGCGGAACGCGGCCATCAGGCCCGCGTCTCCGGCCAGGGCCGCGCCCAGCGCAGTGATCATGCTGTCACGCGCCCACACCTGCGGATAGCCGGGGACCTGCCCCGACGCGCGGAACCCGTGGGGCGTCACACAGCGGCGCAAGACCTCGAGCGCCCTGCCGTATGCTTCCTCGATGAGATCGCTGACATCCGTCATAAATCTTCGCCCCGTTCCTCCTCGAACTAACGATAGTATAGTTGGGCGTCATCCCCCTGTCAAAGGCCGGTTGCAGCCGCACGGCCGATGCCGATGGCCACCGCGTGACGACCCCGCGAAAGCGTGCCGTGTGTTATAATCCGGACCATCAACGCGGCTCCAGGGTGGGAGCTGCCACAGGAGTTCGACGATGCTAATCAGAACGAGGAACCGGCAGGTTCCCCTTTTCCTGGCCGCAGCAATGCTGCTGGCGGCTCTCACGGTGGCCGTACTGCCTGCCGCACCGGCAGGCGCGCAGGAGATCGGCAGCCCGACGGTGACCGTGCTCACCCCCGCGCTCAACGTCCGCTCGGGGCCCGGGACCAACTACCCCGTGATCGGCGGTCTGAAGCTAGGCGCCAGCGTCCAGATCGTGGGCCGGCACAGCGCAAGCGGCTGGTGGCAGGTGTCTTTCCAGGGTGCCAAGACCGGCTGGGTGAGCGGCGCGGCGTCGCTCGTGAAGGTCAGCGGCGCGACGGACAAGACGCCAGAGGTGACCGCGCCGCCGGCCCCGGCGCGGGTCGCCTCCGCGCCGGCAGCAGGCAAGACGATCGTCTTTCAGGAAAGCAGCGGCGGCGCGATCTACGTGATCGGCTCGGACGGCCGGGGCCTCCGCCGGCTGACGACGGGCATGGACCCGGCCATTTCGCCCGATGGACGGCAGGTGGCCTTCACTCGCTGGTCGGCCAGCGGACTCGGATCCACCGGCAGCCTGTGGGTGATCAACCTGGATGGCAGCGGCGAGCGCCGAATTTCCGGTGATCTCCGCCAGCCCAAATCGCCCACCTGGTCGCCCGACGGCAAGCAGATCGTCGTCAACCAGCAGCATGGTGGGACGCTCGAGGCGCGCGTTGTGCCGGTCTTCCTCTATCCGCCCACCACCCTCGTCGACATCTTCAACTGCCCCTGGACCTTCGACACGGAGTTCGGCCCGGTCACGCGTGACGTGCCCTGCTACAGGATGCTCGAGAATCCCAACTGGGCGCTGCGCGTGATCAACGTGGCAGACGGTACGTATCGCGACCTGCCCAGCGACATCTACGCGTTCGCGCCCACCTGGAATCCGGCCAACGATTGGCAGGTGCTCTACAAGGGACGCAGCGGCCTGCAGTCCATGGATGTCAAGCGCGACGCCAACTGGGCGGTGACGAAGGACGCAGCGGACCGATCCCCCGTATATTCGCCCGACGGCGCACGCGTTGCGCTCGCCTATCGGCAGCACGATCATCTCGACATCCACGTCATGAATCCCGACGGCAGCGGCCGCGTGCGGCTGACCGAGACCCCCCTGAGCGTCGCGCTTGAGGCGCAGCGCAAGGGACAGACCGCGCACCAATGGAACAACGCCGCGCCGGCCTGGTCGCCCGACGGCAAGCAGATTGCGTTCGTGACCGACCGCACCGGCCGCTGGGAACTCTGGGTCATGAATGCCGACGGCAGCGCGCAGCGGCCGCTCTTCCCGGCCGGCGCACTGAGGGGCATCGAACTGCAGTACAACCAGGTCGAGGAGCGAGTCCTTTCCTGGCGGTAGAAACGCGGACGTTGAAGAACCGGGGCGATCGATGAAGCTCATCCATCGGGGCCTTTGACATCGGCTGCGGCCCGTTGTATGGTTCACCCCGGACATCCCACCCCGCGCCGGGGTGACCGTCGGAGGCCCCGTGTTCGAGCTCGATCCCGCGTTTATCCGGCCGACCTACGATAGCCACAGCTTCATCGCCCTGCCGCGCAGCATCGCAGGGCTCTTTGGTCGCGGCACGACCGCGCTGCATCCCGAGGTACTGGCCGGTCTTCCCGAGCACTACACGAAAGTCGTAGTCATCCTGGCCGATGGCTTTGCCTGGCACTTCTTCGAACGATTCGCAGGCGATCATCCGGCGCTGCGCCGCTTCACCGATTGTGGTACGGCGACGCGCTTCACCGCGCAATTCCCTTCCACCACCGCGGCACACGTGACCGCCCTGCACACGGGCCTCGAGGTGGGCCAGTCCGGCATCTACGAGTGGCAATACTACGAGCCGGAGCTGGATGCGATCATCGTGCCGCTGATCTTCTCGTTCGCGGGCACACACGAGCACGAACTGCTCACAGCGGCGGGCGTCGACCCCACCAGCATCCTCCCCCCCGGCACGCTCTACCGGCAACTGGCAGCACAAGGTATCGCATCGGCGGTATTCCAACCCAAGGAGTTCGATCCATCCGCCTACTCCGATCACATGTGCCGGGGCGCAACACGCGTCGGATACCGCAGCTTGCCGGAGGCATGTGTTAATCTGCAATGTGCACTACACGAAAATACCGGGCCAGCATACTACCTGCTCTATTTCGACCGGATCGATACCATGGCGCACCAGTACGGACCGGACTCGCCACAGATCGACGCGGAGATCGACGCGTTCCTGACCACCCTGGAGCGCCAGTTCCTGTCTCAAATCGGTGACTGCACCGACACCCTCGTGCTGCTCACCGCAGATCACGGCGAGACCGGGATCGACCCTGCCACGACGCTTTATCTGGACCGCGATCCGGCCTTCCACGGGATCGTGCGGTACTTGAAGACCGATCGCGCGGGCCACCCCCTGGCGCCCGCCGGCGCGCCGCGCGATTTCTTCCTTCACGTGCACGAGGAGATGCTCGACGAGGCCCACGACTTCCTGACGCGCCGGCTCGCGGGCCGCGCTGCCGTGTATCGCACCGCGGACATGATCGCAGCGGGCTTCTTCGGCGCCGAACCGCCGGGCGAGGCCTTCCTGGGCCGCGTGGGAAACCTGGTCATTCTGCCCCATCAAGGGGAGTCGGTGTGGTGGTTCGAACAGGGCCGCTTCGAGCTACACTACTACGGGTATCACGGCGGGCTGTCGCCCAATGAGCTGGAGATACCTCTCCTGGCATACGCACCCTCCTGACGTTTCGCTCCAGCCCGCGCTCACTGGACATGCGCGGGCGTTTCGCCTACAATGGGCGCATCTTATCAACGGCTGTTTTTCGACAGGAGGGACTGCATGAAGCGAAGCTTCAACACACTCACTCTGGCGCTAATCCCGGTCGCCATCGCCATCAACATCGCCATCGGACAGATCGTCGTCCTCCTGAAGCTCCCCATCTATCTCGATTCCATCGGCACCGTGCTCGTAGGCATGCTCGCCGGACCGCTCGCCGGCCTGCTCACCGGCGCGCTGTCGAATCTGATCTGGGGACTCTCGGGCCTGAATCCAACCTACACGCCCTTCTTCTACGTGGCTGCCGTCATCGGCCTGCTCGCCGGCATCTTCACGCAGATTGGGTGGGCCAAGAAGATCTGGATGTGGGGCCTCGGCGGCCTGATCACCGGCGTGGTGGCTGCGATCATCTCCGCGCCGACATCCGCAATCGTCTTCGGCGGCGTGACGGGTGCGGGCACGGACCTGATCGTCGCCGCGCTGCGCGCCTCGGGCGCAGGCATCATGCAGGCGACCTTCGGCCAGGGCATCGTCTCCGATCCGCTGGACAAGCTGGCGACCTTCCTGGTCGTCTTCCTGATCGTGCTTGCGCTGCCGCTGCGCCTGCGCCTGCGCTTCCCGATGTCGGACAAGCTGCCGAAGTAGCCACAGAGTGCGCAGAGAGCGCAGAGGTCATCACGGCCGCCTCGCTCCGAGGTGGCATGGGATAATCTCGGGGCCTTCTGTGACCTCTGCGGCTCACGCCTGCCCATGGCAAATGCATTCAGCCTGTACACGCCCCGGCCGAGCGGCCTGCACCGCCTGCATCCTCTGACGACGCTGGCGCTGGTCGGTTTCTGCCTGGTCGCGGGGCTCGCGCTGCCCGGGCCGTGGGGACCCTACCTGGTCTTCCTCCTGGTCGTCCTGCCGTTGGCCGCGTGGGGGCAGGTGCTCCCCAGACTCCTCTCCAGCGCGCTCAAGATTGCCCTGCCGTTCGCCATCTCGGTCTTTCTGATCCAGGGGCTGTTCTGGTCGGGCGGAGAGCCCATCGTCCATCTGGGCCCACTCTCGCTGAAGCGGGAGGGCCTGCTCTTTGCGGCGCAGACTACCGGGCGCATCCTGGCGGTCGTGGGGAGCTTTTTGCTCCTCTCCCTCACCACCCGGCCCGACAGCCTGATGATTGCGCTCGATCAGCGCGGCGCGCCCAAGGCCCTGACGTACATCGTCCTGGCCACGTTGCAGATCGCGCCCCGCTTCCAGAACAAGGCCAACACCATCCTCGACGCGCAACGTGCGCGGGGGCTGGAGACGGAGGGCGGCGTCGGCCGGCGGGTGCGTGCACTCCTGCCGCTGGTCGTGCCCCTGGTGCTCGGCAGCATCATCGACATCGAGGAACGCGCCATGGCGCTCGAGGCCCGCGCGTTCGCGCGGGAGGGTCCCAAGACGAGCCTGCTGATCCTGCCTGACTCACGGGCGCAGGCCGCGGCCCGCATCCTGCTGGTCATCGGCATGGTCGCAGCGATCGCCGGCGGAATCCTGATAAGGCGGCTGCTGTGATCGACCTCGTGGGGCTGACCTACACCTACCCGGGCGCGCCCCGGCCCGCGCTGCGCGACATCGACTTGCACGTCCCCGCCGGCCAGTTCTGCGCGGTGGTGGGGCCCAACCTCGCGGGCAAGTCGACGCTGTGCTACGCGATCGCAGGCTTCATCCCCGGCTTCTACAAGGGCGAGGTGACCGGCGACATTCGCGTGGCCGGCCACGACCTGGTGCAGACGCCCCTCGCACAGCTGGCGGGGCAGATCGGCCTGGTGTTCGCCAACCCCTTCAACCAGATCACCGGCGCGCGCTTCACCGTGCGCGAGGAGCTCGCCTTCGGGCTGGAGAACCTCGGCGTCCCACGAGAGGAAATGCTCCAGCGCATCGAGGAGGCGCTGCAGCTCACCGGGCTCGGCGAACTGGCCGAACGGTCGCCCTATGCCCTGTCGGGCGGACAGCAGCAGCGGCTCGCCATCGCGTCGGTCATCGTCATGCGGCCCCAGGTGCTCGTGCTGGACGAGCCCACGTCGCAGCTGGACCCGGTCGGCACACGCGAGGTCTTCGAGACGCTCGACAGTCTGACGAAGACCGGCACGACGGTCGTGCTGGCCGAGCACAAGCTGGAGTGGATCGCGGTGCATGCGGACCGCCTCCTCGTCCTCCAGGAAGGACATATCGCGCGGGACGGTCCCCCGCGCCAGGTGCTGGCGGAGGGGGGCCTGGAGCCGCTCGGCATCGCGGCGACGCGCTACACGCAGGCCGCGCGCGCGGCCGTCGAGCGGGGACTGCGTCCTGCGGACAGACCCATGCCCGTGACGCTCGACGACGCGATCGGATACTTCGCCCCATGAACATCGCCGTCACCGACCTGACCTTCACCTACCCGTCCGGCGTCCAGGCGCTGCGCGGTGTGACGCTCACGCTGCTCTCCGGCGAGGCGGTGGCCATCGTGGGCGAGAACGGCGCGGGCAAGACGACGCTCGTGAAGCAGTTCAACGGGCTGTTGCGCCCCACGTCCGGCTCGGTGACGGTGGGCGAGTGGGACACCCGCAGCGTCTCCGTTGCAAAGCTCGCGTCACGCGTCGGCTACGTGTTCCAGAACCCCGACGACCAGCTCTTCGAGCGCTCGGTGATCAAGGAGGCCAGCTTCGGCCCCAGGAATCTTGGCCGCAGCGAAGAAGCGTCGGCCAGCGCGGCCGCCGAGGCACTCGCGATGGTGGGGTTGGAGGCCGAAGTCAATGCACACCCGTACGACCTGCACCTGTCGCAGCGCAAGCTTCTGGCGCTGGCCGCGGTGCTCGCGATGCACACGCCGCTCATCGTGCTCGACGAGCCCACGACCGGCCAGGATGCGCGCGGCCTGGCCCGCATTGGCGCAATCATTCGGGCACTGAAGGCCGAGCGCCGCACGGTCATCACCATCACGCACGACATCGACTTCGCGGCCGAGCACTTCGAGCGCGTCATCGTGATGGCCCGGGGCCAGGTGCTGGCGGAGGGGCCCGCGCCCGACGTCCTCTCCCGCACGGACGTCCTGGCCGAGGCCGAGGTCGAGCCGCCACAGCTGGCGCGGCTGGCCCACGCGCTGGGCTACAGCGGCACGCCCCTGGCGCCCGGCGATTTCGTCGACATGGTGGAGCGCCGCACTAATGAAACAACCTGATCACCTTGTGTCCCGACCGCGCCTGGAGGTAGCATGTCCGCTCCCGTCATCGTCATAGCCGACCTGATCGCCGATCTCTCGATGCACATACCCGCGTTCCCGGTCCGGGCCACCGACCTCACGCCCGTCAACTACCTTCAGCTCGGCCCGGGCGGCGCCTGCAACACCGCCATCATGGCCGCGCGGCTGGGCCTGCCGGTCACGTGCCTGGGCGAGCTGGGCTACGATGCATTCGGCGAAGCGGTGCTCGAGGGACTTCAGGGCGAGGGCATCGACTGCAGCCATCTGATCGTGAGCACGGCCGTGCGGACGCCCGTCGCCGGCGTCATCGTGGACGCGGCTGGCGAGCCGGCCTACCTGGGCTACCGGGGCGAGCTGCGATTGACCGCCCTGCCCGAGGCCTGGCGCGACGAGATCGCGGCCGCCCGGGCCTTGTTCGCGGACGGCTGGGCCGAGACCGAGGGCGTCGTGAGCCTGGTGCGTGACGCATTTCGCGTCGCCGCGTCCGCGGGCGTGCCGAGCTTCTTCGACCCTGGCCCGGGCAACCCCTCGATCGACAACGAGTGGCACAAGGAGATCGCGGGCCTGGCGCACGTGGTGCTGGCCAACGCGCGCGAGGCCATGCGCCTGACCGGGGCTGCGGACCCGCTCACCGCAGGACAGGCGCTGGTAGCCGGCGGCGCGCGGCTGGCGGTGGTCAAGCGTGACGTGGCCGGCGCGCTGCTCATCTCGCGCGACACCTTCGAGATCGCGCCGGGCTACCCCGTGCCTGCGGTGGATGCTACCGGCGCGGGCGACAGCCTGGCGGCCGGCGTGATCTTCGGCTATCTCAACGACTTGTCGCTTTCAGCGCTCGGCACGCTCGCCAACGCGATCGGCGCTGCCAAGGTGCAGAAGCGCGGAACCGGCCTCAACGTGCCGACCAGGGCGGAGGTCCGGGCCGTCCTTCAGCGATTCGGTGAGGACGTCGCGATCCTCGAACCTACCGCCGGAAAGCCCGCGCTGGCGAGCCCTGCAGCCCCGGGCCGCGACGCGCACTTCCTCGACGCTACAGCGGATTGAGGCAACGCATTCATTCGTGAGAACAGACGCTATCATGCGGTCAGGAGTACAGCATGTCCACTGACACCAACCCACGGCGCATGGCCATCCTCGTCGGCGGCGGCCCCGCACCGGGCATCAACGGAGTGATCCATTCGGCCACCATCGAGGCGATCAATAACGGCATCGAGGTGATCGGAATCTATGACGGGTTCGAGCACCTGATGAAGGGCAAGCTCGTCTCCACGCCGCTGACTATCGGCGCGGTGTCGCGCATCCACCTCGACGGCGGCTCGATCCTGCGCACGTCGCGCGCGAACCCCACGAAGTCGGTCGACAGCCTGAGGACGTGCGCCCGAACGCTGGCCGAGGCCGGCATCACGATGCTGCTGGGCATCGGCGGCGACGACACCGCATACTCCCTGTACAAGGTGGCGCAGCACGCGTGCCAGGACATGGGCCTTTCCGTCCAGGCGGTGCACGTTCCCAAGACCATCGACAACGACCTGCCCCTGCCCGAGGGAATCCCCACCTTCGGGTTCGAAACCGCGCGCGAGATGGGCACGCGGATCGTGATGACCTTCATGGAGGATGCACTGACCAGTCAGACCTGGTTCGTCGTGGTCACCATGGGCCGCAAGGCGGGGCACCTGGCCCTGGGCATCGGCAAGAGCTCCGGTGCAACACTGACGATCATCCCGGAGGAGTGGCGCGGCCGGCCGATCCGCCTGCAGGAGGTGGTCGACATCCTGGCGACCTCGATCCTGCGCCGGTTGGTCGAGGGCAAACACTACGGTGTGGCGCTGATCGCGGAGGGCGTGCTGGAGTATCTGGCCCCGGAGGACTCCAGCTACCTGGAGGGCATCGACCAGGACCCACACGGCCACGTGCCGCTGCACGACATCGCTTTTTCCGATATCCTCAAGCGGTGGGTGATCAAGGACCTGGCCGAACTGGGCATCAAGATGCCGGTGCGGGACAAGGAGTTGGGCTACGAGCTGCGCTGCGCGGCGCCCATCGCGTATGATATCGACTACACGCGCTCCCTCGGCGAGGCCGCCGTCGACTTCCTGCTCAAGGGTGGCAACAGCGCCACCATCACCCTGCAGGGCAACCAGATCGTCCCCATCCCGTCGGAGACGATCATGGATCCGGCCACGGGGCGCACGGGCGTGCGCATGGTCAACGTCGACTCGTTCACCTATCGCTCCGCGTACAAGTTCATGATCCGGCTCAAACCGCAGCACGCGTCGGACACCATGTTGCTCGCCCGCATGGCGATGCAGACCAACCTGACGATCGACCAGTTTCGGGAGCGGTACGGCTACCTTGCTGGGGTGGCGCCCCGTCCCTTCTGAAAGCACGATGCCGCAGGCACGCTGTGCACCGAGATCACGGTGCCGATAGGCGCACGACATGAGTGACAGAGACGAACGACTCGTGAGGACCGAACAGGGCCACCTGGCGGTCGAAACCCGCTTCCGGGTGCGTTACTTCGAGACGGATGCGATGGGAATCGTGCATCACGCATCGTACGTGACGTGGTTCGAGGAGGGGCGCAGCGCGTTCACGCGTGCGCTCGGATATCCATATTCGCGCATGGAGGCCGAGGGGGTCAGCCTCGCTGTCGCGGAGGTCAACGCGCGCTACCACCTGCCCGCGCGGTACGACGACGAGGTATGCATCCGCGCGGCGCTGAGCCACCTGGGCAGCCGGGGCATGACGTTCAGCTACGAGGTCCGCCGGGTCACCGATGGGGCGCTGCTCGTCTCGGGGACGACGAAGCACATCTCCGTCGACCAGGCGGGTAAGGTCGTCAGGCTGGGCGAGAACCTTCTTGCCGCGTTTGCGCGGCAAGAAGGCGATTGAACCACCGTGGCGATTTCAATCGGCAGGCAGACCCTCATCCTCCGGCTCATCCGCCACATCGGGTGCGAGCGGATCCCATCGCTCCACCGCGTGGCGCTGGACCACGACCTCGCCGCCATCCGTCTCGATGGCGGCTGCACCCAGATCCCACCAGGCCACCTTGCCGGTGACGCTCCCGCCGCTCGACAGTTCGAGCGTGATGGGCAGGTCGCTCTTGATGGCGTGCACCAGGGCGCGGCTCAATGCCTTGCGGGGCCAGTCGAGCCGCCACCGCAGGTCCTCGAAGGGAACGTCGAAATAAGACGCCAGCATCGCGATCGACGCGTCGTCACCCAAGGCCCGGTAGCGCTGTTCGATCGAACGGTACAGCCCCTTCGGCAGTTCCGGCAGCGCGTCCTCGATCTCCACCGGCGAGATTCCACCCCGCTGTGCACGCAGCAGCCGCAGCCGATCCCCCAGGCTCATGACGGCTGCTCCCCGCCGCTCGCGGCCCGCCGGTAAGAGACCAGCGCCAGCTTGTTGAGCGTCAGCTCGCTGCCGTCCTCCTGCACCACAGTGATGTGATAGGGACCGAACCCCGAGACCCGGCCGTCGACCGTGCGGCCATCGAACAGCTCGAAACGAACGTGCGCCTGGCTCTCCTGCAGGTCGGTCAGATAACGCAGCTCATATTGGTCGACCGCCTCGGGCAGGTACGCCCTGCGCCGGTCAACGATGGCGGCCGACCGCATCTCCGTCTGGAACCTGGCAAGCAGGCTGCTCGCCTCGAGGCGGTTCATCTCCGCCAGCGGCTTACCCATCTCGGCTTCGACTTCGGCTCGATCCTTTCCGAGCCGCGACATCAGGTCGTTCAGATGGGTGAGCTGGCTCGGCCGCGCAGGCGCGGGGGGCTTGGGCTCGACACCTGTCCGGGGGCCGCGCGCGTTGCGGGCGCGGCTGCCCTGCTCCATCGGGGCGGGCGCGGCGCCGGATGGCTCACGCACCCCCTGCGGCTCGGGCGGACGCACCGGCGGACGCGCCGGTTGCTCGGTCCGCGCCGGAGTCCGCTCGAGCTGAGGTGAGCCGGGACGCGGTTCGCCGCGCAGCGGTATGTCCGACTCTTCCACGTAGAGGGCGCGCGCCAGGCGACTCAGGTGCCGCGGGTCAACCGATCGCTGGCCCGCCTCATATTCCATGATCAGGCCGATCGGCAGCCCTGCGCGGGTGGCGAGCGTGGCGACGCTCATCCGCTTCTGCTCACGCAAAGCCCATAGATTCTCAGTCATAGGGGTCTCCTTGCTGGAGCTCGCTGTTCGTAGAGCGCGAGCTCATTGCTCCCCCTTAACCTACGAGCGATGGACGAAAAGGACAGTAGCGCGTTATACCGTTTCCGGCTCGGGCGTCTCGGGGGATGGCAGGGGGGGCAAGCGGTCCAGGTCTTCGAGCCCGAAGTACTGCAGGAATTGCAGCGTCGTGCCGTAGAGGAAGGGCCGGCCGGGCTGTTCCAGCCGCCCCACCGGCTCCACCAGTTCGCGCGCGATGAGGGTCTTGAGGACGCCGTCGCAGTTCACGCCCCGGATCTCCTCGATCTGGCCCCGCGTCAAGGGCTGGCGGTAGGCGATCACCGCCAGCGCCTCCAGCGCCGCAGAGGAGAGCTTCGTGCTCAGATCGAGGCCCAGGAAGCGCTCGACGGCCGCAGCCGCGTCGGGCGCGGTGGTGAGGTGAACCCGGTCGCCCTTTCGGATCATGCGCAGGCCGCGGCCTTCACCGGCGTATCGCTCGCCCAACTCAGCGAGGGCAGCCGCGACGACCTGCTCGTCCACCTGGGCCGCCTGCGCAAGCCGCGCGATGGGAGCCGGCGACGGCGAGACGAACAGCAACGCCTCCAGCAAGGCGGGCAGCGCAAGCTCGCCGCCGGGAACCTCAGCACCCGGTGCGGTGATCTCAGCGTCAACGGTCATGCCACCTCTTCGCTGTACGGCGTGTGCTCGATGTGCACTTCGATCTTGCCCAGCTGCAGGCCCATCCGCTCGGTGATGACCTCCTTGGCCACCGCGACGATCTCGTCCGTCTTCATCGGCACGTCGATCTCGGGCCGGGTCTGCACGTTCAGCTTCACGTTGACCAGCTTGCCGCCGCCAGTGACGACCGGCGTCACGGTTACCACGTCGGCCAGTTGGTCGAGATGCCACGCCAGGCGCCGTGCCACCGAATCGGTCGTGACCGCCGCGTTGCTGCCGCTCTCCGTCACCACCTTGACCGCGCGCGGCCGCCGCGGCTTGATCTCCTGCCACAGCAGCGGCAGCACGATGACCAGGCTCAGCACGGCCAGGGCGACCCGCACCAGGGCAAAGAGCCACCCCTGGTTTGCCTCCATGTTGCGCAGCCCGCTTGCGGCCTGCGTCGCACTGTTCTGAACGACGGCCAGCACCTGCAGGGGAAAAAGCGCGACCAGCATGCACAGCGCAAGCAGCCCGAAGAGCAGTACGACCACGGCAATCTTGTTGAAAATGTTCATGAGTCCCTCCCACCCCGATTATATATGGAATCTCTCACAAACGAATAAACCGGTCTCGCAGCGCGGCGAGCAACGTGACGAGCAGGACGGCTGCGGTGGCCAGGCTGATCCACACGCCCGCCAGCCAGGACCGCGGCTCATAGGACATCGTTACTTCGTGGACGCCCGGCCCCAGCGCGATCGCGCGGTACAGCAGATTCGCGGGCACGATCCCGACGTCTTCCCCATCCACCTGCCCGCGCCAGCCCGGGTACCACGCATCCGCGACCACCAGCAGGCCGGGCTCGATCAGCGTCGCCCTAAGCGTAAGGCGCGCCGCCTCGTAGTCCACGATCGTCGCCTGCTCGCCTGGCGCCGCTGGCGCGGGGCCGGCCGCGGGCAATTCCGCTTCCACGACCGCCACGGCCCTCGGGTCAAAACCGTCCTCCGCCACCGCGGCCTGCGCTTCCTCCGCGCCCGCCACGGGCAGCACGCCGTGCACGATCCACGCCCTGCCGGGCGCGCCCAGCCGCTCGTAGATCTTCACGTCGCCCGAGTGGATGCGCCGGAAGTCGCCGTGCGGCGAAACGGTGACGGAGGCATGCGCGCCCGTGCTCCGGTCGATCAGGCTCATGCCCAGCAGGGTCAGCTCGCTGTCTCCGTTGTTATGTAAAACAATCTGGGCCGGCCGCACCGCCGCGGGCAGGGGCACGATGACCGGCGCGACAGGCCCGGTCGCAGGGGCGGGCGGCGCCTCGAACGCCACGCTGACCTGCGCGCCCTCGATGGGCGTGACCTCTAGCAGCACGTGCAGCGGCTCGGTGCCGGACGTCGCCTGCACCACCAAACCCACCGCATCCGCGGTGAACGACGGGTAGCCTGCCAGGTCCAGGTCGATGCGGGTGCCTCCCGCCGCGGTGGCCTGCTGCTCGAGGTCGTAATAGACGTCGTCGACCCACAGGTCCCGCTGCTTATCGGTGACGACGAAACGCACGCCCGTGAGGTCCAGCAGGCGACGGTCGGGTGTCGCCGTGAGTTGCTCCCGCAGGCGGCCGTCCGGCGTCATTTCGCCGGACGAGAGGAACAGCTTCTGCAGCAGGACGTAGCGCTGCAGCGGCAGAAGGCCGCCGTCATACCCGTCGACTGCGGGCAGGCGATAGAAGAGCGAGAGGTTGGGCGACAGCACCTCGACCTGCTTGGCCGCGCGCACCATGCGCTCGACTGCGTCAGGGGGCAGGCGATCAGACTGCAGATCGCGCAGCTCCGCCAGGTCGCCCGGATCGAAGCGAATGTCCGAGAGGCTCAGGAACCGGTCACGTCCCGCGGGAGGCTGCGCCTCCGTTGCGCCCAGCAGCGCCGCAGGCGCAGTGCGCAGCGAGGTCGCCATGGGCGCGGTGGCCAGCGTGTAGGGCAGGCCGCGCGACGCGAGCAGGAGTTCGCCGAGTAGCAGGGCGACCAGCAGCGCCGGGGCGAAATGGAGCCACGCCGCGGGGCCTTCCGCAGCAGAGCTCCTCCTCTGCGCTGCACGTTGCGACCAGCCGATCAGAAAGACGGTGGCGACCGCGGCCGCCACCCATCCCGCCACCGTCGGCGCCGATGGCCACACCTGCAGGACCAGCAGCGCCACGCCCGCCAGCGCGACGAGGGCGATCATGGCCCAGGTGAGCCGCCCGCGAGGACGCGCGGCGGGCCGCACGGGATCGGCCTTCGCCAGACCATCGATCCCCAGGGCGGCCAGCAGCGCGCACCCCAGCGCGAACAACGCCAGCCACCGCGCGGGCGCGCGGAAGAGGTCGAAGCCGGGCACGAAGCGCCACAGCACGTAGGTCAGCGGGTTGTATGCGCCGAGGGCCAGCAGGAGGCCCGCCACAGCCAGGGCGGCCGGACGCAGCCACCCGCCCCACCGCGTGACGGCCGACCGCCAACCGGCCAGCACGCCCGGGCCCGCGAGGAGCAGGCCGCTCACGCCCACGTAGCCGACGAACTCAGCGTACCCCTCGCTGCCGAATGCCTCGGCCAGGCCGCGGCCGAATGGCGGCAGCAGGCTCTGCAACAGCAACTGCGGCCGCAGGGAAAAGCTGACGGCTTGGCGGTACGGGACTCCCTCCGTGCGCAGGCCCAGACCGTTGAGTTCGAGCGTGGGCAGCAGCTGCGCCGCGGCGAGGCCCACCGCGATGACGACCGACAGGAGCGGCCACAGCCGCGCGGGACGCAGCGGCCGGCCCAGGGAGAGCAGCGCCCACAGCCCGAGCCCGACCATGTTGATGAAGGTCGTCTGCGTGTGCCCGGCCAGCAGCTGCAGGGCGATGGCCACGCTGAGGCCGATGAAGGGCGCCGTGCGTCGCCCGCGCGACGCACGGCTCGGCTGGCGCAGACACTCGTCGTACAGCCACAGCAGCGCCGGCAGCCAGGCCAACGCGTTCAACTGGTTGATGTTCTCGATCCGGGCCAGGGTGAAGCCACCGAGCCCGTAGACCAAGGCCGCGCCGAACGCAGCCAGATGGCGCACGCGCAATGTGCGCCGCGCGAATCCATAGGCAAAGGCACTCGCCATGAACACGTGCAGCAGCGCCGACCAGACGAGCGCCTGCTCGGGACGCAACCAGCTCAGCGGCCAGTGCAGCGGGTAGAGCACCGCGGCCTGGATGTTGGCCAGAAACGGCGCGCCGGAGAAGAGATAGGGGTTCCACAGCGGAACCACGCCGGCCCGGAAGGCCTCCATCCGGTAGGCCCAGTAGGGGGTGAAATAGGTGAACGCGTCGATGCCTGCCAGGATGCGATTGGTCAGCCCCAGCGGCCAGCAGAGCGCCAGCGCGGCCAGCGCCAGCCCGCCCAACGCCGCCACGTCCCAGAGGCGGTCGTGGCCTCGCATGCCCCTCACCACGCCTGCTCCTTCCCTGCCCCAGCCCCGCGCGCCACCGTCCGCATCGGCTCGATCCGGTACAGCGTCACGTCGGCGCGATCGTCCGGGCCGCGCACGGTCGCGGCCTCGCGCGCCTCGAAGCCGGCTCCGGAGAGTGCCGCAGCCAGCCCCGGCAGGTCATCCGCCTGCCACGCGGGCAACAGCAACCACTGGGCCGCAGCGCCATCTTCGACAGCCACGCGCGCGGCCTCGCGGGCCAGCTTCTCCGGCGAATCATACCAGCTCCGGGTCACGGGCGCATCATACAGGTAGAACCCCAGGTGCCAGCCGATGCGATCGTAGTACACCGTTGCGCCCGCTGGCTGGCCTGCGAGGTAGCGTGCGGCCTCGGCCACCCCGCGATACACGCCGATGTCGCTGCCCACGGGCAGGCGTTCATCCGCGCGGGGACTCGTGCCGAGGCTCGCGCCCCACAGCAGCGCAGCGGCGGCCGCCGCGACCGCGAGCCCTGCCCCGACCTTGCCCCATCCTCGTCGCACGGCCGCGAGCGCGCGGCTGGCCCCGCGGCCCGCGAGCACGCAGATCAGGGGCAGTACAGGCAGAAGGTACCTATCCCAGGGCTGGAAGGAGACGATGATGTGAACCACGAAGTAGGCCAGAACGAACCCACCGATGAGCCACGAAAACGTGCGCTCGTCAGCCACGCGCGCCGTTCCCGAATGATTGTGGGTGTGGTTGGTCTCGAGCGTCCTGAGCGGAGCGACCGAAGGGAGCGAAGTCGAAGGATGCGGCCCTCCTGCCCTGCTCCGGGCGCCGGCAAAGGTCGCAGCCGCGGCCGCCAGCACGAGGGCGCTGAGCAATGGGAGACCATATAGCCGCCCGGCCTGCTCGGCCCACTGCACCGCGCGGCCGGACCACTCGGCCGCAGGGAGCAGCACGATCCCGCCGTACGTCTGAAGGCTCTGGTCCCAGTAGCTCGGCCGGTTATGCCAGCGCAGGCTGTCCCACCACGTCACCGGCCCGAACACGACGAGGAAGCCCAGCACTGCCGCGGCCACGGCCCCGAGTGTGGCCGAGAGACGCCGTCCTTCGACTGCGCTCCCTTCGGTCGCTCCGCTCAGGATGCCTGCGCGGGGCCCCACTGAGGCCAGGACCAACGCGAGGACCAACGGGGTGAAGAGGACGCCCTGCTGCTTGCTCGCGGCCGCGAGCCCGATGAGCACGCCCGCCCAGCCGGGCCGCTGTCCCACGGCCGCAGCTACGGCCAGGGTCACGAACAGCGTCAGCCACCCGTCGGTGAAAGCGGTCGGGGCGAAGAGGATGGCAAAGGGCGAAAGTGTCACAAGGATTGCCGAGATCCACCCCGGCCCGCTGCCATACACTCGCCGCGCGAGGGCGTACGTCGCGGGGATCGTCAGCGTGCCGGCCAGCATGCCGGGAAGCCGCAGGCTCAGTTCCGAGACGCCGGTCGTCCGGATGGCCAGCGCAAGGAGATAGAGCACGAGCGGCGGCTTGTCGACCCACGGCGCCAGCAGGAGCGGGTCGGAGCCGTCCGCAATCGCGCGGGCCCACGTGCCATAGAGCGCTTCATCGTGATGGAGCGGCAGGTTCGCCAGCCAGGGGAGGACGCGCAGGACAAGCGCCAACAAGGTCAACGCCGCAAGGGGTGCAGCCCGCTTCATTCGGTCAGGCGATACTTCAACAGCGTCCACATCACCGTCAGCCCGTCGCGCCAGCTGATCTTCTTTCCCTCGTGATACTCGCGGCCGGTATACGAGATCGGCACCTCGTAGATGCGATAGCCGCGCTTCAGGATCTTAGCCGTGATCTCTGGATCGAACCCCCAGCCGTGCTCCTTCAGCCTGAGCTTCTCGGCCACCTCGCGCGTGAAAACCTTGTAGCACGTCTCCATGTCAGAGAGGATCGTGTCGAACAGGATGTTGGTGAAGAGGGTCAGGGCCTTGTTGCCCATCATGTGGGTGAAGAACATCGCCTTGCGCGGCCCGCCCAGGAACCGGCTGCCGTAAACCACCTTGGTCCGCCCCTCCACGATGGGCTGCATGAGTTGGGGATACTCGCGCGGGTCATACTCCAGGTCCGCGTCCTGTACGATAAGGATGTCGCCCGTCGACTTCTCGATGGCCGTACGCACGGCCGCGCCCTTCCCCATGTTGCGCTCGTGATAATGCACGAAGACGCCTTCACGCTCGGCCAGGGCCGGCAGGATATCGCGCGTGCCGTCCGTCGACCCGTCATCCACGATGATGATCTCTTTGTCGATGACCAGCTCGACGGTTGCAGACCTCGCGGCGGCCTCCCCGGGGAGGGCTCCCGGCAGGAGCCCCGCCTTCCCGTCGCGCACGCGCAGGACGATCTCGACGTCCAGCACGCGGTCGACGATCTCGGCCAGGGTCTCGATTTCATTGTAACAGGGGATCAGGACCGAAAGCTTCAACGAGGCAGCCTCCTCTGAATGGACCATAGACGCACATTATAGCGGACGCCCGGGCGAACGCCCAAAGCTGCGTGCCTTGACTTCCCGCCCCGCGCCCATATACTTCTGGCAACGGAGCACGGTGAGAGCTTCACGCAGGCCATCCCCGCGCCGGCGCCCGGCGCACGGATCGGCCGCGATCTGTTCGGAGAATGAGGTGACCATGAGGCTGGAAGACGAGCTCACCCATGAGGAGGCTGCGCTGTTAGCCCGCCTCACCACCCCGCGCCGCATCCAGGACTTCCTGGACGGCATCACGTACGAGCCGGACTACTTCAACCGCTGCCCGCTGCGGGTAATTCGCGAGCGCCGGGGCCACTGCTACGACGGCGCGCTCTTCGCCGCGGCCGCGCTTCGCCGCCTGGGGCATCCGCCCCTCGTCATCGACCTGAAGCAGGAACCGCTGGTCGATGACGACCACATGCTGGCCGTATTCCGCCACAACGACGCGTTCGGCGCGCTCGCCAAGTCCAACTTCACCGGCCTGCGCTACCGCGAGCCGGTGTACCGGACCCTGCGCGAGCTGGTGATGTCCTACTTCGACGACTTCTTCAACACCCTGGGCCGCCGCACGCTCCGCGGCTACACCCGGCTGCTGGACCTGACACCCTACGACCGTGTGGCGTGGGAAACCTCCGACGCGGGCTGCGACCGCATCGAAAAACGCATCACCGGCATGCGCACCGTTCCCATCCTGACCCCCGCCATGGTCCGCGACCTGACCCCTGTCGACCCGCACAGGATGGCCGCGGGCCTGCTCGACGCGGACGAGGAAGGCCTCTTCAAGCCCGGCCTCGCCTGATCCGCGCGACGCTCGGGCGCCCTCGCCCTGGGTCTTCTGGCGCGGGGCGCCTTGTGTCATCAGGTGCCGGGCAGCCTCGCCGTCCTTAGGTGCCGGGCAGCCTCGGAGGTGCCCGGCACCTCAAAGTCCACACGCGCCACATTTGCACTGCCCTCCCCTATTGTGGTAGTATTGCTATTGCAATCATTTGCAATAGTGAAACTTCGCACGGGTTACAGGAGGTTCGCAATGCTTTTCGCCAGTGCTCAATTGATGCACATCCCCGACGGATTTCTGTCCGTCGTGGTGTCCGTCATCCTGTGGGTCTTGTCGGTGGCAGCAATTGCCTGGGCGCTCCGGCGCGTGAACGCGGACCTTGACGAGCGCAAGCTGCCGCTCATGGGTGTGTTGGCCGCGGCCATTTTCGCGGGCCAGATGCTCAACTTCGCAGTGACCGGCGGCACGTCCGGACACCTGATGGGCGCAGCCATCGCCACCATCCTGCTTGGCCCCTGGGCTGCGGTGCTGGTCATCACCGCAGTGGTCGGCATCCAGGCGCTCATCTTCCAGGATGGCGGCATCCTGGCGCTGGGTGCGAACATCTTCAATATGGGCGTGGTGGGCGTCGCGGTGTCCTACTTCACCTATCGGACCGTCATGCGCCTGACCGGCGGCCGTAAATGGGGCATCTTCGCCGGCGGATTCGCCGCGGGCTGGCTATCCATCGTCGTTGCGGCGCTGGGCGTCGCGCTGCAGCTCGCACTCTCCGGCGCCTCTCCTGCCAACCTCGCAGTACCCGCCATGGGCGCCATCCATGCGCTCATCGGCGTCGGCGAAGGGCTGATCACGGTCGGCGCGCTTGCGTTCATCTACGCCGCGCGGCCCGCGCTGCTGGACGAGCGCAACGGGAGTGCCCCGATGGGCAAGGCGGTCTGGGTCGGCGGGCTCCTGATCGCCATCCTGCTGGCGGTGCTGGCGCCGCTCGCCTCGGCCAATCCCGATGGGCTCGAATGGGTGGCCGAGCAGCGCGGCTTCCTCGACCGCGGCCAGGAACCGCTCTACAACATCATCCCTGACTACGTGTTCCCCGGCATCTCCAACGAGGCCGTGGCAACCATCCTGGCCGGCATCGTGGGCGTGCTGCTGGTGCTCGCGGTCGTGGCGGGGCTTGCCTACTCGCGGCGCAACCGCCCCGCGCAGCCGTAGGCGCCGCCTGCGCAGCCGTAGGCGCCGCCCGCGCAGCCGTAGGCGCCGCCCGCGCAGCCGTAGGCGCCGCCGCTTGGGCGCACAGACTGGGATCTGAAGGAGTCCATGCACGCGCACTTTCTCGATCCGTACCGGCATCGCACGTCGCTGGTGCACGCGCTCGACGCGCGCGTCAAGCTCGTCCTGGCCGTCGCGTTCATCGTGACCACCGCGCTGGCTCGGCCGGGCGCGTGGCCCGTCTACGTGCTGCTGTTCGCGGTCGTCCTGTCGGCCATCCTCCTGTCCGAGCTCGGCGTGGGGTTCGTGATGAAACGCGCGGTCCTGGCCGCACCCTTCGCACTGGCCGCCGCGCCGCTGATGTTCACCACGCCGGGCGACGCGCTTGCATCGCTGCCCCTCGGGCCCTGGACCCTGACGCTGAGCGGGCCCGGCCTGGCGCGCTTCGCCAGCGTCGCGCTCAAGTCGTGGCTGTCGGTCCAGATGGCCGTCGTCCTCGCGTCGGCCACGCCGTTCCCCGAGTTGCTGGCCGCCATGCGCAGCCTGCGCCTGCCCAAGCTCCTCGTCGCGGTGATCGGCCTGATGTGGCGCTACCTGTTCGTCCTGGTCGATGAGGTGCTCCGCCTCATGCGCGCACGTGAGGCGCGCAGCGGTCAGGCGGATGGCAGCCGCGGCGGCGGCTCACTGGCCTGGCGCGCCCGGGTCACCGGCGGCATGGCGGGCAACCTCATGCTGCGTTCGTTCGACCGCTCCGAGCGCATCTACGCGGCGATGGCCGCGCGCGGCTACGACGGAGAGGTGCGCGGCATGGAGCGACCCCCCATCTCCGGTTCCGCCTGGGCTATCCTGGCCGGCGGGCTGCTGCTGCTGGCCCTGATCCTGCTGCTCGGGCTGGTTCTCTGACCGGCCCCGAAGAACGAGACGTCATGCATCACACGGTTGAAGTCGAACACCTCTCTTACAGCTACCCCGACGGCCACCAGGCACTGCGGGACGTCACTCTGACCGTCGCGCCCGGAGAGAAAGTCGCGCTGCTGGGACCGAACGGCGCGGGCAAGTCCACGCTCATCCTGCACCTGAACGGGATCCTGCGCGTCCAGTCGGGCAGCGTCCGCTCAGCCGGGATGCCCGTGATCGACAAGAACCTGGGCCGCGTCCGGGCCGCGGTCGGCCTCGTGTTCCAGAATCCGGACGATCAGCTCTTCTCGCCGACCGTCTTCGATGACGTCGCGTTCGGCCCCATCTACCAGGGGCTGCCCAAGGCCGAAATCGCGGCCCGCGTCGACGAGGCCCTCGAGGCCGTCAGGATGGCCGCGTACAAGGAGCGGGTCTCGCACCATCTCAGCACGGGGGAGAAGAAGCGCATCGCAATCGCGACGGTCCTGTCGATGCGCCCTGAAATCCTGATCCTCGACGAGCCGACCGCCGGGCTCGATCCACGCGCGCGCCGCGGACTCATCAACCTCATCCGCACGTTGCCGCAAACCATGCTCGTGGCCACCCACGATATCCGCATGGTGGTGGAGCTATTCGAGCGGTCGATCATCATGGACGAGGGACAGGTGGTAGCGGATGGACCGTCCGCGTCCATCCTGGCCGACGAGGCGCTGCTCAATGCACATGGACTGGAGGTCTACTGATGTCGTGCGAGGAAGGACTCTATCGCAACCTGCGCCAGCGGGGCATGCGCGTCACGCCCCAGCGGGAGATCGTCCTGTCAGTGCTTCACGACATCGCGGATCATGCGACCGTGGAGGAGATCCATCGCCGCGTGCTGGAGCGCAGCAGCGCGATCAACATCTCCACTGTCTATCGTACGCTGGAGATGCTGCAGGGGATGGAGATGTTGGCCATCTTGGAGGGCGTAGACGGCCGGAGGCGTTATACCCTGTGCCACGAGCACCACGGCCACGCCCATATGCTCTGCAGCCGGTGTGGCGCGGTGATCGACGCCGCACCGGCTGCCGTTGAGTCTCTCGCTGCATCGCTGCAGGAACAACACGGCTTCGTCCTGGCCGGGAGCCAGTTGACCCTGCTGGGCCTCTGCGCCAATTGTGCAACTGACCGTTACACCCGCGGGCAGGAACTCCCAGGATCATCGGCTACACGCACCGACTAACCGACTGCGCCGGCTCCGCCTGTCCTCACGCAGGTTACGCCAGACGCTTGATTGCGTTGATCAATCCGTTCGTCGAGGCGTCGTGGCTCCTGACCTCCTCGGCCGCCTTGAGCTCCGGCAGGATCGCCTTGGCCAGTTGCTTGCCCAACTCCACGCCCCACTGATCGAATGAGTTGAGGTCCCAGATTGCACCCTGGGTGAAGATCTTGTGCTCGTACAGCGCGATCAGCGCGCCCAGCACCCCCGGCGTCAGCTTGGGGTACAGGAAGGAGTTGGTCGGCCGGTTGCCCCCGAAGGTCTTATGAACCACCAGCAGCTCGAGCTCCGCCCCGCTCTTGCCTTCAGCGATCAGTTCTGCACGCGCCTCGTCCGGCGTCTTGCCCTTCATCAACGCCTCGGTCTGCGCCAGGTAGTTCGAGAGCAGCAGCGTGTGATGCTCGCCCAGCGGGTTGTGGCTCTGCGCTGCAGCCAGGAAATCGCAGGGGATGAGCTTCGTGCCCTGGTGGATCAGCTGGTAGAACGCGTGCTGCCCGTTCGTGCCGGGCTGGCCCCACAGGATCGGCCCCGTCTGGTAGTCGACCCTTTCTCCCCTGCGCGTCACGCCCTTCCCGTTGCTCTCCATGTCGCCCTGCTGGAAGTAGGCCGGGAAGTGCACCAGGTACTGGTCGTAAGGCAGGATGGCGTGCGACTGAGCGTCGAAGAAGTTGTTGTACCAAATGCCCAGCAGCCCCATGATCGCCGGGACGTTGCGCTCGATGGGTGTGGTCCGGAAGTGCTCGTCCACCGCGTGTGCGCCGTCAAGCAATTCCTCGAAGCGGTCCATGCCCAGGTAGAGCGCAATGGAGAGACCGATGGCCGACCAGAGGGAGTAGCGGCCGCCGACCCAGTCCCAGAACTCGAACATGTTGGCCGGATCGATGCCGAATGCGCGCACCGCCGCTGTGTTGGTCGACATGGCCGCGAAGTGCTTCGCCACTGCGGCCTCGTCGTGGGCCGCGGCGAGGAACCAGGCGCGCGCGGAGTGGGCGTTGGCCATCGTCTCCTGCGTCGTGAAGGTCTTCGAGGCCACCAGGAACAGCACCGTCTCCGGGTCGACCCGCTTCAGCGTCTCCACCAGGTCGGTGCTGTCGACATTGGAGACGAAATGCACCCGTAGGGGCGGGGTCTTCCCGCCCCCGGGCGGGGCATCCTCGCCAGACCGTCCGCCGTACGGCTTGAGGGCCTCGCACACCATCTTGGGTCCCAGGTCCGACCCTCCGATGCCGATGTTGACCACGTCGGTGATCGGCTTGCCCGTGTAGCCCGTCCAGGCCCCCGAGCGCACCGCCTCGCTGAATTCCCGCATGTGGGCCAACACGCGGTTGACCTCGGGCATCACGTCGCTAGGCTGCGAATCGCAGCCGTCGACCAGGATCGGCCGGTTGCTGCGGTTGCGCAACGCCACGTGCAGAACGGCCCGGTTCTCAGTGTTGTTGACCTTCTGGCCGCTGAACATCTCCTCGATCTTCTGCGGCACGCCGGCCTGATGCGCCAGCTCGACCAGCAGGCGCATCGTCTCCCCGGTGATGCGGTTCTTGGAATAGTCGAACAGGATCTCGCCCAGCCCCAACGAGAAGCGCCCGAAGCGCTGTGGATCCTCCGCGTAGAGGTCCCGCATGTGCACGTGGGCCATCTCCCGCTGGTGCGCTTCCAGCGCCCGCCACGCGGCCAGCTCTACAGGTCCAGCCATGTCACTCTCTCCTTGCAGCCAGGGGGCCTACACCAGGGACCGGTAGAGGTCCAGCGTTCGCTTCGCCACGGCGGTCCAGCTGAAGTGATCTTCGACGCGCCGGCGGCCGTTGCGCTCGTACTTGTCGCGCAGGGCCCCATCCAGCGCCACGCGATTGATTCCATCGGCCAGCGCACGAGAGAACGCGTCCGGGTCCACCGGGTCGAAGGTGCCCGGCTTCAGTTCCAGGGGGATCAGCTCGCCGGTCGGCTCCAGCCCGGCCTGCCCCGGTGGCACGACCACTTCTGGGATGCCGCCGATGGCCGACGCGACCACGGCCGTCTCGCAGGCCATCGCCTCCAGATTGATGATGCCGAACGGCTCGTACACCGACGGGCAGCAGAACACGGTGGCGTGGGAGTAATACTGGATGACCTGGTCCTTCGGCAGCATCTCCTGGATCCACACCACGCCCGGCCGGTTCGCGCTCACCTCGGCCACGCGGTCGGTCATCTCCTGGCCGATCGCGGGCGTGTCGGGCGCACCCGCGCACAACACGACCTGGATCGACGGATCGATGTGAGGGATGGCGTTGACGAGGTGGATGATGCCCTTCTGCCGCGTGATGCGGCCGACGAAGAGCACGTAGGGCCGCTCGGGGTCAACGCCATGCTTCACCAGCGCGTCCACCTCTGGCGTGTAGCGATACTGGTTCAGATCGATGCCGTTGTGGATCACCTTGACTTTGTCCGGGTCGACGTCGAAGTGATTCAGCACGTCGTTGCGCGTCTCCTGCGACACCGCGATGACCGCGTCGGCCTGCGTGATGCCGTTGTCCTCGATCCAGGAGCTCAGGTGATAGGCGTTGCTCAGTTGCTCCACCTTCCAGGGGCGCAGCGGCTCGAGCGAGTGGGTGGTGAGCACCATGGGGACGCCCCACAGCTTCTTCGCCAGGAAGCCGCCGAACTGCACGTACCAGGTGTGGCAGTGCACGATGCTCGCATCGAAGTTGTCCCTGGCCATCTCCATGCTGCGGTACATCGCGTCCAGCGCGCCGCCGAAGCGGGGGTCGGTGTTCTTCCGGGCATCGGCCCACGGGCCGTAGCCCTTGACCCTCAGGTTGGGTTCCTGCAGGTCCTGGTCGCCGAAGCAACGCACTTCCATCGGCACCATGGCTGCCAGCTCCCGGCTCAGGTACTCGACGACCACGCCCGCACCGCCGTAGACGTTCGGCGGATACTCGTTGGTGAAGAATGCGACCTTGTTGATCTCCCCCATCGGAACCTCCTGTCCTTTCAACGAAGTTGAGTCGGGGCCGCTGGGGCCAGGTAGTAGACGCCCGACGCCCCGGCAACGATCACCGACTGGGCAACGCCCAGGAATAGTCCGTGACACACGATGCCCGTCCGCGCATCCAGGCGCTCGGCCAGGTCGGCCGGATGGGCGATCGGCCCGAAGTTGCCGTCCAGGATCAGGTTGCCCTGATCCGTCCTGTACGGCGCGCCGTCACGACCCGGCCGCAAGGTGACGCGTGCCCCGAGCGACTCCAGATAGGCAGCCTGGGTGCGCCAGCCGAACGGGATCACCTCGATCGGCACGGACCAGTTCGTGCCCAAGGCCGGCGAAAGCTTCGACTCATCGACGATGATGATCTCCGCCCGGCTGGCCTGCGCGACGATCTTCTCGCGCAGCAGCGCGCCGCCGCCGCCCTTGATCAGGTTCAGGGCCGGATCGACCTCGTCCGCGCCATCGAAGGTCAGGTCGATGACGCGGCCGAATTCGTCGGCCGGGTGATCTTCCAGCGTGGTCAGAGGAACCCCCAGGCGCCTGGCTTCCTCCTCGATCGTCCGCGAGCAGGGGATGCCCCGGATGCCGGTGAGCTCGCCCCGCCTGAGCCTTGCGGCCAGCCCGCGTAGCGCCAGGGTCGCGGTGCTGCCAGCCCCAAGGCCCACGATCATGCCGGACCGGATATGCGTGAGCACCTGGTCGGCAGCCAGCTGCTTCAGGGACAAGTCTGAGGCCATGCTCACCTCCTTGACGAAAAGAAGGCGGAAGATGGAAGACATGACAACTTCCGCCTTCCCTCTTTCCTTCTTCCTTTCTACTCGCCCAGCACCGCCCTGCGGCTGGCCTCCACGGCGTGCATCAGCGCCCTCCATGCATCCGCGAACGACTTGACCCCTTCGATCTCCAGCTCGCGCGTGACGTCGGCCATCGCGATCCCCAGCGCGTCCAGCCGTGCAACGCACAGTAGCGCGCCAGCAAGGTCCCGCTCCAGGCTGCCCGCATCAACCACGCCGTGGTCGAGGAACGCGGCGAGCGTCGCGGGCGGCACGGTGTTGACCGTGTCCTGGCCGATCAGCTCTTCGACGTAGACCACATCGCTGTACGCCGGGTTCTTCGTGCCGGTGGAGGCCCACAGCGGCCGTTGCACGCGGGCGCCGCTCGCTGCGAGTGTCGCGAAGCGCTCCGAACCGAAGATGATCTTATAGTCGTTGTACGCCAGCCGGGCATTGGCGATCGCAGCCTTGCCCTGGCACTCTGCGGCCTCGGCTTCCCCGCGCTCGATCAGGCCGGCCAGGCGGCCATCGACCTTGGTGTCGACACGAGAGACGAAGAACGACGCCACCGACGCAATGCCGTCGAGGGGCAGGCCCTTTGCCTGCCGCCTCTCGAGGCCCTTGAGGTAGGCATCCATCACCGCCCAGTACCGCTCGCGCGAGAAGATCAGCGTCACGTTGACGTTGACCCCAGCCTCGATCGCTTCAGCGACCGCGGGCAGCCCCTCGATCGTCGCCGGGATCTTCACCATCAGGTTTGGTCGATCGACGCGCTTCCAAAGCCCCACGGCCTCTGCCAGGGTGCCGGCCGTGTCGTTGGCCAGGAGCGGATTGACCTCCAGGCTGACGTAGCCGTCGCCCCGGTCGCTCTCCTCATACACCGGGCGCAGCAGGTCGGCCGCGGCCCGGATATCCTCGATCGCAAGTTCCCAGAAGATCTCCTCGCCCGTCTTGCCCGCCCTGGCGAGCGGCGCCAGCGCCGCGTCGTAGTCGTTCGACTTGGTGACGGCATTCATGAAGATCGTGGGGTTGGAGGTGAGGCCGCGGACCTCGCCGCGCGCGACCATCCCCGCCAGTTCGCCGTTGTTGAGCAGGCGGCGCTCGACGTTGTCATACCAGACCGACTGGCCCGCAGCATGCAGCTGCTGAGATGTGTTCATCGGTTGCTCCTTCGGAGTTACAGGTTGCAGGTCGGCAGGCTACAGGTCGGACAATCGCCAACCCGCAACCCGCAACCTTCAAACAGTCAACTCTTTCGCCAACTTCTCGACGTTATCCGCCGAGAAGCCCAACTTCTCGAAGACCGTCTTGACCGGCGCCGATGCGCCGTAGCGGTCGATGCCGAGGATGCGGCCACCCGTGCCGACCCACCGGTCCCACCCCATGGTGACACCTGCCTCCACCGCCAGCCGTGCCGTGACGTCGGGCGGCAGCACGGAGTCCCGATACGCGGCGTCCTGCTCGGCGAACAGCTCCCAGCTCGGGAACGACACCAGGCGGACCGCGACGCCCTGCTCCGCCAGCCGGTTGCCGGCCTCCACGATGAGGGCCACCTCCGAACCGCTCGCCATCAGGATGATCTGCGGACGGCCCTCACCGAGGTCCTTCAGGATGTACGCGCCCTTGCGCAGCCCATCGGCCGCCGCGTACGCGCCGGGTGCACGGTCGAGCGTGGGCAGTGCCTGGCGCGTCAACACCAGCGCAGTGGGACGATGCCGGTGCTCGATGGCCAACTTCCACGCCTCGCGCACCTCGTTCGCATCTGCGGGGCGCAGCGCGAGCATGTTGGGAATCGCGCGCAGCGCAGCCATGTGCTCGACCGGCTGGTGGGTCGGGCCGTCCTCACCCACGCCGATGCTGTCGTGCGTGAACACGGAGATCGTGCCCAGGTGCGACATGGCGGCCAGCCGCAGGGCCGGTCGCATGTAATCGGAGAAAACGAAGAAGGTCGCGCCGAACGGGATGACGCCGCCGTGATAGGCCATGCCGTTGACGATCGCGCCCATCGCATGCTCGCGGACGCCGAAGTGAATGTTGCGGCCCGACCGCTCTTCGGCCGAGAAGGCAGGGATGTCAGCCAGCCAGGTATTCGTGGAGGGCGCCAGGTCGGCCGAGCCGCCGATCAGATCGGGGACCTTGAGGGCCAGGGCATTCAGCACCTTGCCCGACGAGGCGCGCGATGCCATTCCTTTCGCATCTGCGGGGAATTCGGGCAAATCGTCGGCCCACCCATCGGGCAATTCACCTGCAAGCCGGCGCGCCAATTGGGCGGCCAGTTCCGGATACTCAGCGCGGTATGCCTCGAACTTCTGCTCCCATGCGGCTTCCTGCTCCGATCCGCGCGTTGCGGCCAGACGGAAGAACGCCAGCGACTCGTCAGGGATGTAGAAGCGGGGCTCCTTGGGCCATCCCAGGTTGTCCTTCGCCGCATCGAGCTCCGGTTCACCAGGCGGCTCGCCGTGCGCCTTAGCCGTCCCCTGGCGCGTCGGCAGGCCGTAGCCGATGATGTTGGAGACCACGATGATCGACGGCCGCGCATCCTGTTTCGCCGCGACGATCGCCCGGTCGATCGCATCTACATCGAGCCCGTCCGGCACGTGCTGGACATGCCAGCCGTACGCCTCGAAGCGCTTGCCCCGGTCCTCGGTGAACGCGATGTCCGTCGAGCCCTCGATCGAGATGCGATTGTCGTCGTAGAGGTAGATCAGCTTGCCCAGGCCAAGGTGGCCGGCCAGCGACGCTGCCTCGGACGCGATGCCCTCCATCAGGTCGCCGTCGGTCACGATGGCGTAGACGTAGTGATCGATGATGTCGTGGCCCGGCCGGTTATAAATCTTCGCCAGGTGGGCCTCGGCCATCGCCATGCCCACGCCGTTGGCGAAGCCCTGACCCAGGGGGCCGGTCGTGGCCTCCACGCCGGGCGTGAAACCATGCTCCGGGTGACCGGGCGTCAGGCTGCCCCACTGGCGGAAGCGCTTCAGCTCCTCCAGGGGCAGGTCATAGCCGGTCAGGTGAAGCAGGCTGTACAGCAGCATGGAGCCGTGCCCGCCCGACAGGATGAAGCGATCGCGATTGGCCCACTGCGGATTGGCAGGATTATGTCGCAGGTGCCGGGTCCAGACTGCATAGGCCATGGGTGCAGTTCCCATGGGCAGGCCCGGATGTCCGGACTTCGCCTGCTGCACCCCGTCCGCAGACAGAAAGCGGATGGTGTTGATGTTCAGTTGCTCCAGTGATCGTTCGGGCATATAGCTCTCCTTGTATCGATTGCAGAACCGATCTCTCGCCGTTCAATCGGTAATCTTCAATCTTCAATTCTCAGTCGTCAATCGTCAATCGTCGCTCAGCGTTGAATGCGCGCAGATCCGCCCTTGGCGAACGCCCGCACCTGTTCTACCGTCGCCATCGTCGTGTCACCGGGGAAGGTGGTCAGCAGCGCACCATGCGCCCAGCCCAGATTGACCGCCTCCTGCTCCGATGCGCCGGACAACAGGCCGTAGAAGAACCCGGCGGCATAGCCGTCGCCGCCGCCGACGCGATCAAGCACGTCCAGCTCGCAGGTCGGCGACTGGTAGGTCTTGCCGTCGATCCACGCCACCGCGCCCCAGCTGTGCCGGTTGGTCGAGTGCACCTCGCGCAGGGTGGTCGCCACGACCTTGACGTTCGGGTACATAGCGGTGACCTTGTCGATCATGCCGAAGAAGACGGACGGGTCCAGCTTTGATTTGGCGCCGGCCGCAGCTGCAACTTGCGGCCCAGGGATGCCGAGGCCCATCTGCAGGTCCTCCTCGTTGCCGACGATGACGTCTACGTTCTCTACGATGCGCTTCAGCACCTTCAATGCCACCTCGTGTCCGCCCCACAGGTTCCACAGCTTGGCGCGGTAGTTGAGGTCGATGGACGTAATGGCGCCCGCGGCCTTGGCCGCCTTCATCCCATCGATGATGACCTCGCCGGTCGTCTCAGAGAGCGCGGCGAAGATGCCGCCGCTGTGAAACCAGCGCACGCCACCCGCGAAGATCTTGTCCCAGTCGAAATCGCCCGGCTTGAGCTGTGCGGCTGCCTCATTGCCGCGGTTGTAGAACACCACGGGCGCGCGGACGCCCTGGCCGCGGTCGCTGTAGACCGTCGCCATGTTCGGGCCGGTGACGCCGTTGTGCTCGAAATGCTTGTAGAACGGGGTGACGCCCATCGCGCGCACGCGCTCCGCAATGAGGTCGCCGATCGGGTAGTCCACCATTGCCGTCGCGATGCCTGTTTTCAGGCGGAAGCAGTCGGCCAGGTTCGCGGCCACGTTGAACTCGCCGCCGCTCACGTGGATGTCGCAATGGGACGCCTTGCGGAAGGGAATGATTCCCGGGTCCAGCCGGTGGATCAGCGCGCCCAATGACACCAGGTCCAGTGCGCCCTCCGATTTCAGGTTCAGACCGTATTTCATGCGTTCCTCCTTACTTCACCTTGTATAGCTGTTCGCCGGCCTTCGCCACGTAGAGGATGCCTTCATCCTCGCGGTCCTGCCATTCGGCCGGGTCGATCGTCAGGGGATCCATGTAACCCAGGTTCAGTTTCGCGCATTCTTCGGGCGGGACCTTGCTCGCCAGCGTCAGCTTGACGTTCGGTTTCTCCACCCCGCCTTCCATCACGCCGGACCCGCGCACGTGCGTGCAGTGGGCCAGCGCACCCAGCGGCAGGTGTTTGTAACGATCCCAGTCCTGAAGGAAGTACGGCAGGATGTGGTAGCCCGCCTCATAGATGTACTTGCCGTGGACGTGGCTGACCACGTCCAGGTGCGGCGCGTAGATGATGAGCTCACCGCCCACCTCCACCACCGACTCCATCTTGTACATGCACTTGCCCGCGGTCCACAGCTCGTCGTACATCGGCGGGCAGCCGGACAGCACGCGCTTGTACGGGTGGTCGCACCACTTGATGTGCCGCTCCGAGGAGACGTCCGCGGCCGCCTCCCACGTCTCGTACACGTCGCCGACAAATATGCCTCCCAGGCCGTAGCCGTGGCCGCCGCCGTGTGGAGACGCCGCAGGCAGCGCCACTGCTGGCAACGACTGCACGATCAGGGCGGCCAGCGTGACCGGCGTCTTGAGGCGCCTCGTCGCGGCATGGATGACCGCGCGCACCGGGGTATCTTTGATGCCGATCGTGCCGAGAACGGTCGCCAGCGCGCCCAGCCAGTGGGTCGCGTTGATGACATCCGGCCCCGAGATACCGGGGAAGAAGTATTTCGCACCGCCCGAAAAACCCACCACCTCGTGGGGGAAGGTCGGCCCCAGGATCACGATATGGTCGTGCTCCAGCACCGCCTTGTTGATGCGGATGTTGATCTCGTCAGGCAGCGACGGGTGATAGCTTGGCCCGGCAAGCTGCTTGATCTCGTCCTGGTCGATCACGCCCAGCGAGACCAGGGTGGCGGGATCGTCCCAGGCATGGTTCAGCAGTCCGATGCTCTTGAAAGTCGTCGCGCGCTCGGCCGCAGTGATGCCCACCAGGTCGTTCAGTCCGGCCTCGTCGTAGCCTGAGTGCGTGCCCAATGCGACCATGAAGTTCACTTCCCTCGCATCGTGCAGCACCTCGACCATCATGCGGAACAGCTCGGGCAGCGGCATCGACCGGGTGTGGTCGGGAATGAGCACCAACACCTTCTGCCCGGCCAGCTTCCCGCCCAGGCCCTTCTGCAGCGCATCCATGATCTGATCTTGAGTCAGGAGCCCCGTCTTAGCGATTGCTTGCGCATTAACCATCAGTTACATCCCTCCTTCTATACGCCCGAAAATGCCGATAACCCGCCGTCCGCCGCCTACAGCTTGAAGGTGCGCCGCGCCAGTCCGTTCGCCAGGTCGGGCGCCATCTCGGCCGCATCCGCCTCGTCGATCAGCCCGTGCACCACCAGCCCGGCCAGCCAGTTGGCCGCGGCACGGCGCCAGACATCGTGCCGCGCGGGGATCGAGACGAACGCCCGCGTGTCATCGATGAACCCCGTCGTATTGTAGAGCCCGGCCGTTTCCATCACCTGGTCGAAGTAGCGCGCCATGCCGTTCAGGCTGTCGTGGAACCACCACGGCGGCCCTAGCCTCAGCGCGGGATAGTGCCCGGCCAGCGGCGCCATCTCGCGCGCATAGCCGGTCTCGTCCATCGTGAAGAGCACCATCGTCAGCCGCGGGTCGTTGCCGAAGGCGTCGGTCAGCGGCTTCAGGTTCTGCACCCAGTCGATCGCCACCGGGATATCGCTGCCCTTGTCCGCACCGAAGCGCTCGAAGATCAGCGGGTTATGGTTGCGGTGGCAGCCCGCATGGAACTGCATGACCAGCCCGTCCTCCACGCTCATGCGCGCCATCTCGAACGACATGTAGCCCGTGAAGCGCCGCGCATCCTCGGCCGTCGCCTCCCCGGCCAGCGCACGGGCGAAGATCGCCTCCGCGTCCGCAGACGACATCGCCTCAGTGTAAGGCGTCTCCACCCCGCTGTCGGTCGAGGTCGCGCCCATCTGCTTGAAGAAGGCGCGCCGCTCCTCGAGCGCCACGATCAGTGCCCGGGCCGTGGTGATCTCCCGACCGACGACCGCGCCGAGCGCAGCGAGATTGGCCCGCCACCCCGGCAGCGCCAGGTTCGTCACTGCATCGGGCCGAAAGGTCGGCCGCACCACGCCGCCCCAGCCGGACGCCCGGATCGCCTGGTGGTGCTCCAGCGAATCGGCCGCGCCGTCGGTCGTGCAGAGCACCTCGATGTTGAAGCGCTCGAAGAGTGCGCGCGGGCGGTAGGCCGGCTGCGCCAGCTTGTCGGCCAGCTCGTCGTAGATCGCCTGGGCCGTGGCGCCGGTCAGCTTTTGCGTGATGCCGAAGATCTCGTACAGCTCATGCGCCAGCCACACGCCGCTGGGCGTGCCGCGGAAGAGATAGAAGTACTCCGCGAACGTCTGCCAGATCTGCCGGTGATCGGGCGCGGCGTGGCCGCCCTCGGCCTGACCGCCATCGCGCTGCGGGACGCCCAACGCCTCGAGGGGCACGCCCTGGGAGTAGAGCATGCGGAACACGTAGTGGTCCGGGATGATGAACAGGTCGGCAGGGGTGCCGAAGGTGGCGTGCTCATCCGCCAGCAGGAGAGGATCGACGTGGCCGTGCGGCGAAACGATCGGCAGGCCCGCGATGCTGTCATAGAGTTCACGCGCTACACGGCGCTGCACCGGGTCGGACGAAAAGAAACGGTCCGGAGACAACAAGGGTTCTGGCATGGTTCCTCCCATGGCTTATGATGACAACCTGAACGGCCAGGCCCGACAGCCCCTGCGGCGGGCAGCCGCCATCCTGGCCCACAACTGCAGGCCTATTGTACCTAAAAATCCCGCAAAGCGTGTGCGGCGGTGCAAGGCGGCGCGAGAAGCTTGTTACCCGTGCTCTGCGCATCCTATGGCTTCAAGGATCCCATGATACCCCGAAACTGCGCATGCGCCGAACTCGGCCATGGCGCTGCCAGGCCGAGCGGCATCGAGTCGATTCTGGATCGGACACGACAGAGTTGGCCCGGCCATTTGACGCTTTTTCATCACTCCGTGATAAACTAAAGATACACCGGCGCGAGGGACGGGCCGTGTCCGCGCGCCAAATAGCCCATCAAGGAGCGCGCTATGCTGGATTTCTTCTCAACGCCTCTGCAGGCTCTCGACCCAGATGTATTCGACCTTATTGGCTATGAAGCCGAGCGCCAGGCCCGCAAGATCATCATGATCCCCTCGGAAAGCCAGGCCCCCGAGGCAGTACGCGAGGCATTGGGTTCCGTATTCCAGAACATCTACGCCGAAGGATACCCCAATCCCGATACGCAAGGCCTGACACAACGCGAGATCCTCGACTACGAGGTCCAGTTGGCGCGCTATCGTCGCTTCGGTGACAAGCGCTACTACAAGGGCGTCGAGTATGCTGACGTCGTGGAGGCGCTGGCCCGCCGCCGGGCAGCTGAGGCCTTCGCCACCAACGGCGTTGCGCCGGAAGATCTCTACGCCAACGTGCAGCCGCTCTCCGGTTCGCCGGCCAACAGCGCGATCTATGCCGCGCTCGTGCCGGTCGGCGCGACCGTCATGGGCATGGACCTGCTGCACGGCGGCCACCTGACCCATGGCTCTCCGGCCAACCGCTCCGGCAAGCTCTACAACATCGTCTCCTACGGCATCGACCCGCAGACCGAACGGCTGAACTACGACGTGATCGAGGCGCTGGCCCAGCAGCACAAGCCCAAGATGATCATCGCGGGCTTCACCTCCTACCCCTTCATGCCCGACTGGGCACGCTTCCGAAAGATCGCGGACGCGGTGGGCGCGTATCTGCTGGCCGACATCTCGCACATCGCGGGCATGGTTGCAGCCGGCGCGGTACCCAGCCCGATCGGCCATGCGCACGTCATCTCATTCACCACGCATAAGACGCTCTACGGCCCGCGCGGCGCCTGCATCCTGACGACCGACAAGGCCCTCGCGGCCAAGGTCGACGCCGCGGTCTTCCCCGGCGAGCAGGGCGGACCCCACGTCAACGCGATCGCGGGCATGGCCGTAGCCTTCCAGCTGGCTGCGACCGAACCTTTGCGTGTACTCCAGGCGCAGGTCGTCAGAAACGCCGCGCACCTGGCAGGCGAGCTGCAGCGCCTGGGGCTCCGGATCCCTTACGGCGGCACCGACACCCACCTCCTGCTCGTCGACACGAAGAGCGTGCGCGCAGCCTCTGGCGTCAGCCCCGATAAGAAGAAGGGCACGCCGCTCATGGGTGAAGTCGCGGCCAACATCCTGGATCTGGCCGGCATCGTCAGCAACCGCAACACGATCCCGGGGGACAAGGGCGCGCTCACACCCTCCGGCGTCCGCCTGGGCACCCCGTGGATTACCCAACGCGGTTTCAAGGAACCCGAAGTGACCCGGCTGGCCGAGATCATCGCCAACGTGCTGAAGGCCTGCCGCCCGCACGCCACTCCGGGGCGCCGCGGGCCGGTCTACTCCGCACGGATCCCCTACGAGGTGCTGGAAGACGCGAAGCGCGACGTCATCAACCTGCTGCAGAGTGTCGACCTGAGTTCCGACTACAAGCCCTCCGGCTACCCGCATCACTACTTCATGCACAAGGCGACCAAGGACCCGGGCGGCGATTGGGACGTCATCGAGATCGAGGGCCGGCACGCGCGTGGCTTCTGCAATGTCGTGATGACCAACGACGTGTACACACTCGCCCCCGGCGAGAGCCAGCCGACCTGGCTTCTCAACCCCGACGGCACGCTGCTCAGCGAGGGCCTTGTCAAGCGGGTCGGGCAGGAAACGAGCCGGATGCAGTTGCTGCTGCCCAAGCGCAACGAGGCCCGGGTGGCTCACTGGTTGCGCGGCCTGTCCGATGGCTTCATCATCATCGACCAGGATGACGAGTACGTGAAGGCGCCCGGCCCCGTCGTGGTCCGCCGCCTGGAGCACACGCTCGCGGAGGAGTGGCCCGCGCGTCCGCCGAAGCCCGAGCAATTTACCGACGGCCAGGCGGGATGGGCCTACCACAAGCCCTACTGGATCGGGCACCGTCACTGCCCGCGGCCCACGGTCGAGGTCAACGTTGACATGCAGCCCAAGCCCCCGTTCACCTGGGAGGCGCCCAGTAATGCGCCGCTGAAACGCACGTCGCTCTACGATGCTCACCGCCGCGCGGGTGCGAAGATCGTGCCGTTCGCCGGATACGAGATGCCCGTGCAGTACACCTCGGTGATGGACGAGCACCTGGCGGTTCGCCGCGACGCCGGCCTCTTCGACGTCAGCCACATGGGCCTGTTCGAGTTCAGCGGCGAGAACGTTTACCTGTTCCTCCACACCATCACGACCAACGACGTCTCCCTGCTGGGCGTGGGCGACTCGCAGTACGCGTTCCTGCTCGGTCCCGACGGCAACGTGATCGACGATATCTGGCTCTACCGCCTCGATGAGGATCGCTTCTGGATGGTCGTCAACGCGTCGAACAACGACAAGGACTGGGCCTGGATCAACGGCGTGCGCGAGAACGCGGTGTGCATCGATCGCGATCGCCCGTGGGTGCGCGCGTTGGGCACCGAACACGTACAACTGCTCGACATGCGCGACCCTGCGCAGGGCGATGCCCAGCGCGTGCAGATCGCCTTGCAGGGCCCGCGCTCTCGGGATATCCTGCTGTCCATCCTGGCGGAGGATGATCCGTTCCGCACCACCCTGCTCGACATGAAGCGTAACCAGATCGCGCACGGGGTGTGGATGGGCTATGACCTGTGGCTCTCACGCACAGGCTACACGGGCGAGCCGATGGCTTTCGAGATCTTCGCCCACCCGAGCGACTTGCCCGGCCTGTGGAAGGCGTTGCTCGAAGCGGGAAAGTCGTTTGGGCTGAAACCGTGTGGCCTGGCCTCGCGCGACAGCCTGCGCATCGAGGCCGGCCTGCCGCTTTACGGCCACGAGCTCGCCGGCCCGCTCAACATGAATCCGGCGGACGCGGGCTTCGCGCCCTACGTCAAGCAGTACAAGCCGGGCTTCATCGGCAAAGAAGCCTACATCGAGAAAGGAGCGAAGCGGACCGCCCGGCTCATCCGCTTCCAGCTCGAGGAAGAACGCGCGCCGCTGCTCGCGCAGAATGACGTCATCGTCAACCGCAAGGGCCGCGTCGTCGGCTGGGTGACCAGTTGTTCCATCAACTCCGACGGCCGCCTGGTCGGCCTGGCCTTCGTGCAGGAGCCCCACCACGAACGAGGCACGCGGCTGGGCGTATACCGGGCCGGCAAGGATACCTGGGCGGCCGAGCCGCTGCAGGAGCTCACGTTCGGCGACCGCATCATGCTGCCGGAGGACATCACGGTCCTCCCGAGATTCCTGAATAAGAAGTAGGATTGGGATTGGGGATTAGGGGCTGGGGAACGGGACTAGAGGATTGCGGCATTCCCCGGCAGCAGGGGCGCAGCTCTGCGCCCCTGCTGCCGGGGCCAAAGAGGCAAACAATCGGCTGCCGGAGTAACATGGACACAGACACCGAGGAGCCAGAGCAAATTCACAATCCGGAGGGCGCTGTCCCCAGCGCCCTCGAACAGATGATCACACAATGCGTCGATGACGTGCTGAGCGTTCTGGCGGCGGCGGAGAAAGAGGCCGCGCGGCCAAATCCCCCGACCAAAGGCCGCTTGCTGGCCAAGTACCGTGGCCCGTTCACCGCGGCCATGTCGGCCCTCGGCGAGGCCCTGGCACAGGCGGCGGAGAACGATCCCCACGAGAACATCGATCGCCAGAGCGACCGCCAATCGATCCAGCAGATTAGGGCCATCATGAGCATGTCGGCAGTGGTCCGCCGGGCCCAGGATTGGCTGAATGACGAAGAGGAAGGAGCAGAGGTCCAGCGGGAAGCGCTGGAAGGCAAGATCGGCGGCTTCGACATCTCCTCTCGCCTGATCAACGAGAACCAACAGGGCAGCCACCTGGCTCGATCGTATCGCAACCGCGGTGAGTTGCTGGGCAGACACCTGCGCGACGAAATCCATCGACGCGTCGACGAAGGCCAGGTGCCGGTTGAGGTTCTCTGCCTCCGCTCCGGCTCGGCACTGGAGCTGGTCGCGGCGCTGCAGGATCCGGTCAGCGCGCGGGCCGCGGCGCTAACGCTCGTCGACCCGAGCACGAACGCACTGCGCCGCACCAGGCACCACTTCGCCGGGCTTCTGAACCGGCCACCCAAATTGATACGCGCGGATCCCGCAACCCTGCACCACAGCCCCAGCCGGCCCAGGAAACGCTTCGACATCGTCTACAGCCTCGGCATGTTCGATGTGCTACAATTCGACGGGGCCAGCGAGCTGCTGGCTGCGATCCGCACCTTCCTCAAGCCGGACGGCGTGCTGATCACGGGCGGATTCGGGCCGAACGCACCGCGCGCGGAGGAAGCATTTGCCGCCGTGGTGCTGGGTGCAGACATCGTCTACCGGGATCGGGCCGCGTGGGACCAGCTGCTGTTCGCAGGCTCCTTCGACCCCCAGGGGACCGTGTTCTCCACGGATGAGCTCGCCACGATCGTACTGACGGCCCCGCAAAGAAAAGCGATTCCCGACGTTTGACCCTGGCTCCCCCCGCCGCGTCCCGAACGCAGCCAGGTTTGGGAAAACGGCGTTCTGCGTGTAAACTGGAGTTGCCAAATTGGCAAGCGGGCGATGGTGCGCGCACCTCAAATCGGCCTCGCGCTCCCTCCCCAACCTAATGACATAGGAGTCATCACCCATGGCAGATCAGCGCAAGAAAGTCTCCCTCCCCGTGCTCTTTGACAAGATGGTAAAGGGCACCCCCCTCACCATGATCACCTGCTACGACTACCCGATGGCAAACCTGGTCGAGCAGGCAGGCATCGACATCGTGCTCGTGGGCGACAGCCTCGGCATGACGATTCTGGGCTTCGATTCGACCCTGCCCGTCACCATGGCCGATATGATCCGTCACGCCCAGGCCGTGCGGCGCGGCACGCCGAACAGCTGGCTGATCGGCGACATGCCCTACATGAGCTACCAGGCCTCCGACGAGTCCGCGGTGCTCAATGCCGGCCGTTTTATGGCTGAGGCGGCCTGCGACGGCATCAAGCTCGAGGGCGGGCAGGAAGTCTGCTCGCGCGTGCGCGCCGTCGTGGCTGCGGGCATCCCCGTGATGGGCCACCTGGGCCTCACCCCCCAGAGCGTCTCATCGCTCGGCGGCTTCCGCCTGCAGGGCAAGAGCGGCAAGCAGGCCAAGAAGATCGTCGACGACGCCAGGGCCCTCGAGGAGGCCGGCGCAATGGCCATCCTGCTGGAGCTGGTTCCGGACCAGGTCTGCCAGGTCATCACCGAGCGGTCCAAGATACCCATTATCTCGCTGGGCAGCGGCCCGAACGCGCATGGCCAACTGCTCATCTTCCACGACATGTTCGGGCTGTACCCCCGCTTCACGCCGAAGATGGCCAAGCAGTACGGCGACGCGGGCAAGGTCATCGGCGACGGCCTCAAGGCGTACGTCAGCGAGGTCACCAACAAGATCTTCCCGGAGCCGGAGCGCTACTTCGGGATCAAGGACGAGGAATTCGCGGAGCTCAAGCGGCTGATCGACGAGGAAGACCGCTAACAGGACCGCGCGTGATTGAACGTGGCTGCGGGTGCCGGCCCGCAGCCACCCGCTATGCTTGCTTAGGGAGGTGTTATGGCTAAGAGAGACGAGCTGCGCGCCAGGCTGCAGATACCGCATGCACGCCTGGACGAAATCAATGCGATCTTGCTTGACCCGAACCTCCGGATCGTCAACGACCTGCTGGATGTGGTCGCAAAGTATGGCACGCCGGAGGAGATCAACGCGAAGGCCGCGAAGGCGCGCGACTTCGATAACCTGATGACCCGCCTGGCAGAGCACGACTGCACCTACCTCGATGATCTGATCTGGCTGCAGCGCCAGCGGGATGAGGGCCGGTTCATCAGCGAGGCCGAGTATCGCAAGATGGTTCTGGGCGACCGTGCTGAGGACATGTCCTTCAAGGATGAATTCGCGGTCACCCTCGAGATCAGCGCGGCGCAGTACTTCCCGTGGATCATCACACAGGCCCGTCGCGCCATCGAGCAGCGCGAGTTGATGCCAGGACGCTACATCCGCGTGCGCAAGATGCGCGAGTCCGAGGCCGATTGTGGCGATATGCTCGCACTCAGCGCAGCCATGCAGATCGTCGGCGCGTCCTACGTCGAGACGCTCGACACCAAGGGCACCGACGGCTCCAACATCCATCTCGGCGGACCGGACACGATCACCGGCTACTTCGGCGGGGTGGGCCAGCCCAACGACCACGTGCTCATGTGGGTGGACGAATTCCTGTACTACCACACCACCTACGGGCTGCGCCAGGTCCTCAATGTCAATAATGGCACTATCCTGGCCGGCTATCTCCTGCACAAGCTCGGCATCCAGAACGAGTTCAAGATCAGCGTCTTCGTCGGCAACGACAACCCCTTCGCTGCGTTCTGGACCCTGCTGGGCGCCAAGCTCTTCTCAGCCGATGACGGGACCTCTCCGTTGATCGGCTTCAACTGGAGCAACTCGGTCAACAACGAGACCATCGAAATCACGGCCCAGTTCCGCAAGCTGATGGGCTTCGAGCAGGTGGTCCGCTTCGAACACCACATCACGGAGACATACCGCCACATCGTCCTGCAGCCCTATGTTCGCCGGGCCGAGCTGGTCCAGTTGGCCGATCACGTGGCCAACATTTCGGCCAAGCACGAGGGCGGCGACCCGGACGTGGAGGTCACGCGCTCCCGGCCATCCGACATCCTCGACTACTTCCGGAACAAGTCCGAGATCGAGGACTCCGGCGAGATGGACGCGCTGCTGGCCAACTACCTGGACAAGCATGACGCCCTGAACCGGACGGCCCGTGCGCTCACGGAAGCCGGCCTGAGCTGGGTAGCTGCCGCCAACCTACATCACAGCAAGTGAGCACCACGCTGCTGCCTGACCCCAAACGCGCACCACACGTTCATCCGCGTGATCATCTGCCCAGTCGTCCTGCCGATTTTGGCATCTAGACCTTCTGTGCTATCGTACTCGTACGTCATTATACTTAAGGGAAAATCATCGATTGGAGTTCTGGGCGTGACCGACCGTGCAGTCGTGGTCGATGCATTCACCGAGATGGCTGCCACTTATGAGCAGACCGTCGATTGGGAGATCCGCCAGCTGTGGGGCATCGGCTACCGCGAATTCATCCAGCAATTTCTGACGCGGATCGAATTGCGCGGCGGTCAGCGGGTCCTCGACGTAGCCACCGGCACGGGCGTCATCCCGATGGCTCTGCTCGGGACCGCAGAGTGGCATGGCTCCGTAGTCGGGCTCGACCTGACGCCAGCGATGCTGACGCACGCGCAGCGGAACATCGAAGGGGATCGCGCAGGCGCCCGCGCAACGCTGGTGTGCGGGTCGGGTCTCCGGCTCCCCTTCGCCAATCGCGTGTTCGATGTCGCGGTGTGCGCGCTGGGAACCCACCACATGCAGCCCCGCGAGCTGTTGGGCGAGATGCACCGGGTCCTGCGTACCGGCGGCAGGGTCCTCGTGGCCGATGTTGCCCGTACCGACTTCTGGCGCACAGCACTGGGGCGCGTGTTTCTGAGCGGGATGATCGCCTGGTATGGACTGACGAAGGGCGGCGCCCGACTAAAGGCCGAGGTCGATGCGATCGACAACCTGCTGACCGTCGATGGTTGGCAAGATGTCATGCAGCAGGTGGGGTTCGCCGGCGTGCGACTGATACAGCTGCCGGCCCGCAGGCCGTGGTTTCCATCAGGTGTTTTGATCCAGGCAGCAGTCGAATGAAGGAGGGATGGAGGCGTAATGACTGACGCGGCGCAACTTCTTCGGGATGGCCGGACGGCCGAACTATGGCAAAAATACTGCGGCTTCCTCGATCTCAGCATCGAGGAGTTCATGCACATCCAGAAGCGGCTCCTGCTGGAACAGCTGGAATTGCTCGATGGCTGCGAGCTCGGCCGCAAGCTTCTGCACGGCCAGAAGCCCGCGACCATCGATGAGTTCCGCCGCATGGTGCCCCTCACCACCTACAACGATTATCTTCCCGATCTGCCCGACCATCGGGACGACATGCTGCCCGCCAAGCCGGCCGCGTGGGTGCGCACCTCGGGTCGCACAGGCGAGTTCGGAGGCAAGTGGATCCCCCTGCCCCGGCAGCTCTACGAGGGTCTGGGCCACTACTACCTGGGAACCCTGATCATCGCGAGCGCCCGGTCGCGCGGCGACGTCAACATCGAAGAGGGCGACGTCTATCTCTACACCGTCGCGCCGCCGCCGTTCATCTCCGGCCAGATCATGCGCGCGGGCCGGGATGAGTTTCCGATGCGGATCGTGCCCTCCATCGAGGATGCCGAGTCGATGGACTTCCAGGAGCGCATGGAGAAGGCGTTCGTGATGGCCCTGGAGACGGGCATCGACTACTTCGCCGGCATCGCGTCCGTCTTACTTACCATGGGCGAGGCCTTCTCGAAACGTTCGGGACAGATGCGTCTTTCCTCCGACGCACTGCGTCCGGCCGCGCTTGCCCGGATGACCCGGGGCATCCTCCGCAGCAAGATTCGCGGGGAGCCGCTGCAGCCGCGCCACATCTGGTCACCCAAGGGCATCACCGTCGGCGGCATGGACGTGCAGATCTACCGCCAGCGCATCGAGGCGCTCTGGGGCGTCAAGGTGCTGGAGGGCTACGGATGCACTGAGTTCGGCAGCGTGGCGCTCCAGGGCTGGAGCGGCTGCACGGCCGGCATGATTCCGACGCCTGACTGCGCGTTCTGGGAATTCATCCCCGAGTCCGAGTACGCGATCTGGCGGTTCAACAACTCGTACCAGCCGCGCACCTGCCTGATGGACGAGCTTGAGCCCGGACGCTACGTCCTCGTAGGCACCAGCCTGCTGGGCGGCATCCTGGTGCGCTACATCCTGGGCGACCTGGTGAGCGTGCTGGCAGTGCGGGATCCTGCGGTTGGGATCGACCTGCCCCAGATCGTTGTCGAGTCGCGCGCCGACGACCTGATCGACCTCGGCTCACTCGTGTGGCTGACCGAGCGCTCCATCTGGCAGGCGTTCGGGAAGCTGGATCTCCCCTACACGAACTGGGTGGCACGCAAGGAGATCAGTCCCACGGACGGTCCCGTCGTGCATATCTACCTCGAGGACGGCACCCACGACACCCGCCCCCTGGCTGATGCGCTGCACGGCGCCCTGCTCGAGACGATGGAAGACTACGCCACCTATCATCGCATCATGGGCCGCAATCCGGTGCGCGCGACCGCGCTGGCGCCGGACACTTTCCGCGGCTACATGGAGGAGAAGCGCCTGGAGGGCGCAGAACTGGGGCACCTGAAGCCGCCGCGCATGCAGCCTTCCGACGCAGCGATGGCGCGACTCCTCCGCATCAGCCACGCGAACGGAGGAAACCACACCGGCGCTGCACGTTGACGCCCGGCGCAGGGGATGTGAAGGATCCGCATGACCGCGATCAGGGCCACGTGCCTGCTGGCACTGCTGGGATACGGATTCCTCTTCGGGCTCGTGTTCCTGCGTGCCCGGCATCGACGCGCGGCCCGCTACTTTCTCTTCTATCTGCTCGCCATGGCCATCTGGCAGGGCGGGCAGACGGTCGCTGTCTTCACCGAGGCGCCAGAGGTCGCGCTCCAGGCATACCGTGTCCTGCTGGCCCTCGGTTACTCGTTTGGATTCTTCTACGCCATGTTCGTGCGGGAGCTTCTGGGCATCCGCTCCGGGCGCGGGCTGGTCAGGGCCGGCTACATCAGCGTGGCCGGCGTGCCGCTCTACATGCTGGCGGGCGGCCCAGGCCTGATCGAAAGCGTCTACAAAGAGCCGGGTGTGCCCTTCTTCCTGCCCCATTTCGGAACAGCAGCCATCGTATTCGGCATCAGCGTCTACGGCTTCCTGGCCTATGCCTTCGTCCACCTGCTGCGTGCCCGGCTGCACAGCACCTCTCCGGAGGAGCGCAACCGGCTCGCCTATCTCCTGATGGGCGTTCCCATCGTCATCGTGGGCTCGGTGTTCAATTTCAGCCCGCAGCTCAGAGCCTACCCGCTGGACGTCATCGCCAACCTCATCAACGCGATGCTCACCGGGCTCGCGATCGTGCGTTACCGGCTGCTCGACATCCAGGTCGTCGTTCGCAAGGGCCTGCGCTACACGACCGTGACCGCGGCGGTCGGTCTCATCTACTTCGCACTCGTCTTCATCGCGATCCAGGTGCTCCACTTTGTCTCGGGATATCAGGTGCTGCTCCTCTCCCTGGTGATGGCCACGGTAGCAGCCGTCGCGGTCCAGCCGCTGCGAGACGTGCTCCAGGCACGCGTGGATAAGACCTTCTTCCGTGAAAAGTACGACACGGCCCAGATGCTGCAGCGCCTGAGCCTGACCGCCGCAGCCACGCTCGACATCGACCGGCTGACGAACCTGATCGTTGCCGAGGTGACCAACACGATGCACATCGAGCGAGCGGCTTTCTTTCTCAAGGACGGTGCAGGCGGCCTCCGGCTGGCGTCCGGCCTGGGTCTGGATGGCGCAGGCCAGGTGCGGCTCCGCGACGATCATCCCGTCATTGCGGCCATGGCACGCGACCCGCAGCCCTTCGTCGCCAGCCAGTTGGACCGCATGCCCCTCGCGCGCGCCTTCACCCTGCAGGAGCGCGAACAGTGGAAGAAGCTGGACATGGCGCTGCTGGTGCCCGTCACAGCGCAGGGTGCACTGGTGGGCGTGCTGGCGGTCGGTGAGAAACGTTCCGGGGTCGGCTACTCCCGCGATGACCGGGTGGCGCTGACCACGCTGGCAAACCAGACTGCAGTAGCGGTGGAGAACGCCCGGCTGTATGCGGCAGCCCAACACGAACTGGCCGAACGCCAACGCGCTGAGACCGCCATGCGCGCCTCGTTGCAGGAGAAGGAGGTCTTGCTCAAGGAGATCCACCATCGGGTAAAGAACAATCTCCAGATGATCTACAGCCTGCTAAGTCTTCAGTCACAGTATGCAGATGACCCAACGACGCTGGAAGCGCTGCGCGACAGCCAGAACCGCATCCGCTCCATGGCATTGATTCACGAGAAGCTGTACCAATCGACGAACCTGGCCGATATCGACTTCGGCGAGTACCTTCGCAGCCTGGCCAGCCACCTGCATCGTTCCTACGCGGTCAAGGATCGGAACGTACGACTCGTCGTGAGCACTGCGCCGATCCGGCTCGGCATCGATACGGCCCTGCCCTGCGCCCTGATCGCCAGCGAGCTGATCTCGAACGCTCTCAAGCACGCCTTCGTCGGGCGCCCGGAGGGGGTCCTCCGCGTCAACATCGGGACGGACGATCGGGGCACGATCCGGCTCGAGGTCGCGGACGACGGCGTAGGATTGCGCCATGTCGGCCAGGGATCTTCCCCAGCCACGTTGGGCATGCAGTTGGTGGACGGGTTGGTCCGCCAGCTCAACGGCACGCTGACGACGGACAACACGCAGGGCACGGCCTTCACCGTCTCCTTTTCCGCGCCTGCACGGTAATGAGCGTTGTAACGTCTATGTGTTAGACAAGATGAGTTAGAATGGGGTCAATGCAAGGCATTACGATGAACACACCGGTGCGAGTCTTGGTCGTCGAAGACGAAACCATCGTAGGGCTCGACATCAAGCATCGTCTGCGCGCCATGGGATACGAGGTGACCGGACTGGCGCTCACTGGAGCCGAGGCCCTTTCTTTGGCGCGCAGCGCGCCGCCCGACATCGTACTGATGGATATCCGCTTGCAGGGCCCCATGTCAGGCATCGAAGCCGCGGAGAAGCTGCGTGACGAGCTTGACATCCCGGTCGTGTACCTGACAGCATATGCGGACGCCGCAACCCTCGATCGAGCGCGGGTCTCCGCGCCCTTCGGCTATGTCCTCAAGCCCTTCGAAGACCGGGAGCTCTCGATCACGATCGGAATCGCGCTCTACCGCCATCGGGCCGAGATGCGCCTGCGGGAGAGCGAGGCCCAGCTGCGCGCTGCGGCCGCGCAACTGGAGGCGCGGGTTGCCGACCGCACCGCTGACCTGAAGGCCATGAACGAGCAGTTGCAGCTTGCCATCACGGCACGCGACCGGGCCCAGACCGAGCGCGCGGCCGCGCAGGACGAGCGCCGCCGCCTCGCGCAGGAGATCCACGATTCGGTCACGCAGTCCATCTTCTCGCTGATCTTCTCGATGCAGGCTGCACGCCGCGAGGCGCGCGCAGGAACGAGCCGGCCATTGGAGGAAACCCTCGACGAAGTGGAGGGGATCGCGCGCCAGGCGCTGAAGGACCTCCGGCTGCTTCTCTACCAGCTGCGGTCACCCGTGCTCCATCACGAGGGTCTGGTCGAGGCGCTGCGCTACCGGCTCGAAGCCGTGGAGACCCGCGCCGGCATCAAGACCAGGCTGCTCGCGCCGCCGCACCTGGATATCTCGCCCGATACGGAGGAAGCCGCCTACCGCATCGCGCTCGAGGCGCTGAACAACTCGCTGAAGCATGCACACGCCAGCGAGGTCACCGTCGAGCTGAAATGCGAAGGCGATGAGTTAGTCCTGGTCGTCGCGGATGATGGCGTCGGCTTTGACGGACGGACGCCGGGGGTCGAAGCCGGGCTCGGTCTTGAAGGCATGCAGGAACGCGCCGCGCGGCTGGGCGGCAGGCTGGATATCGCATCCGGCAGGGGCGCCGGTGTCGTAGTCACCCTGCGCCTGGGTTGCGCCATCGCCCACTCGGCAGTCATATCAGCAGAGGAGGAGGCCCAATGAACAGACCCATCCGCGTGCTGATCGTGGACGATCACCAGCTGGTCCGCAAGGGCATCATCTCTCTGCTCGCAACGTCCGACATCGTCCAGGTGGTAGGCGAGGCGGAGAACGGCGATGCGGCCCTCGCCTGTATTCCGGTGCTGCAGCCCGACGTCGTCCTCCTCGATCTCTCCATGCCCGTGCTCGACGGACTATCTGTCATCAAGGAATTGCAGAGCCAGAAGACTGCACCGTACATCCTGGTCCTGTCCAGCTTCTCGGAGGACGAGCGGGTCTTCGCGGCCATCCGCGCGGGTGCGCTGGGCTTCATCCTCAAAGACGCATCGCCCGCCCAACTGCTGGACGCCATCCAGACCGTGGCTCGCGGCGAGCCCGCGCTGAGCGCTGATATGGCGCAACGTCTCGTCCGGGAGGTCCAACGTACGCACGCCGCGCCCAGCCCTGCACAAGAACCGCTCACAGCTCGCGAGCTCCAGGTGCTGCGCTGCGTCGCCCTCGGCCTCTCCAACCAGGACATCGCTGAGAAGCTGATCATCAGCGAGCGAACGGTCGGCGCGCACATCAGCCGCATCCTCGACAAGTTAGGTGCGGCAAACCGAACCCAGGCCGCGCTGATGGCCATCCGCCAGGGTCTCGTACCACAAAATCAGTAGGCGGGGCCAGCATACCGGGTATTTTTGCTTAAAGCATTGTGTATTTCCTCGCAGTCGCACCCCTTTTCCGTCTGCCATTTTCTTGACTCGCAAATGCGATCACCTGCCGATGCATCCTTCTCGCAACTTTGATAGAATCATTTCAAGTAAAGTGTAGGAGGATGAGAAGATGAGCATGATGTTAAACAAGTTGTTTGGCATGAACGATGATGTGGAAGGCAGGTTGAGGGCAAGAGGCATCAAGTACACGGACGACCTGCTCACTGCTTGCCGCAATGCCAAGAGCCTGGCTGAGTTGGCCGAGGCCGTCCAGGTAGACAGAGCCTACCTGAAGCGCATGGTGCAGCGAGCTGACCTCGAGCGCATTCGCGGCATCGGCGACGCGTACATCGCGCTGCTGGAGGAAGCCGGCGTGCGGAGCGCCGCAGACCTGGCCGCCGCCGCACCCGACGAACTGCGCGGACGACTGACCCAGGTGAACTCCGAGAAGCGCCTGGTGGGCCGCATCCCCGCGCCGGCGATGGTGAATGGCTGGGTCAAGCGGGCCCAATACCTGACCCGCGGCTAGCGTAACTTACCCGATTTTCCGGTTGCGCCACACCCCTGGCCGCCAAGGCATCCCGCGCCTTGGCGGCCGATCTGTTTAACCCACAAAAGGCCGCTGCAAAAGTTATGTCATCCTGGTGGAGCAAATGTTGTGCGATTGGCGTCATACAGGGTATACTTGACGCGAGCTCCTTGCCGGCTCGGCCTTGGGTCCAATCATACATGTAGCGAGCGGTCAACGCGATGAGCACAACCAAAACCAGCACCCCTACGACTTCGCACGGGCGGCGCAGCGTCGCGCCCTTCATCTTCCTGGCGCTCTGGCTGATGCTCCTTCTCGGCATCGCGGCCCTGGCGCTGCTGCTGGCCAACATCTATCGGGGAGACGTGATCCTTGCCGGGGTCAGCGCCCTGGGTCAGGACCTGGGCGGCCGCACGCGGTCCGAAGCCACCGTCGTTCTGGATGACGAATGGCGCAGTCGCAAGGTGATTCTGGAGGCGCGCGACAACAGCTGGACACTGTCACCCGAGCAGCTGGGCGTCATCCTGGATGCTCAAGCGGTGGCAGAAGCCGCCTTCCAGGAGGGTCGCCGCGAGCCCGACATGGATACCCTGCTCCCGACCGCACGGCGCGTGTTGGCCTCTACCGGCCTCATCGCGCTGGATGCTCCTGCCGCGGCCATCCCGGCCGTCTGGCGCTTCGATCGCAGCCTCGCGACGTCGACCGTGCGCACCCTGGCGGGCCAGATCGACCTCCCCATGGAGAATGCCGGCGTGACGGTGGTGGATGGGGAGGTGCGCACCACGCCGGCCCAGCCCGGCCGCGCGTTGGACGTCGGCGCGCTGCTCGCCACGCTGGAATCGCACCCCTGGGACGTGGCCCTCGGCCGGAGCGCGGACGTGCCGCTGCGCTTCACCCTCCCGGTCGTGGATCAGACGCCTCCGATCCAGGATGTCTCCGCGATCGTGAACGAGGTCAGCCCCCTGCTCGCGCAGCCGATCACCCTGGGCCTCTTCGACCCAATCCGCAACGAGCGGCTCACCTGGGCCACACAACCTGCCGAGATGGGTCGCTGGATCGGCATCAGCGAGGGCATCGACGAGAAGACGGGGCAGAAGAAGCTCACCTGGTCGGTGGACGAGACTCGGGTTCGCGAGTACCTCGCGGGTCAGAGCGAGTCATTCGGCGATGAGCGGTTCGTCGATCCGGACGTGGCTGGCCCCGCGTTGGCCGAGGCATTTCGCTCGCGAAACGACGCGGTCGACGCGCGGATCAGCCATGGCCAGCGCAGCCACATCGTGCAGCCGGGCGAGACGCTCTCCAGCATAGCGTACGACTACGGCTTCCCTTATCCCTACCTGATGCAAGTAAACCCGGAGGTCGAGCTGCTGCTCGCGGGCGACACCATCACGATCCCCTCGCCAGACGTCCTGATCCCGCTGCCGGTGGTGGAGAACAAGCGCATCGTGATAAGCATCTCGCAGCAGAGCATGCAGGCATTCGAGAACGGCGAAGTCAAGTGGGACTGGAAGTCAAGCACGGGCATGGATTCGAGCCCCACATCGCCGGGCGTGTTCCAGATCCAGACCCACGAGGAAATGGCCTACGCGGCCAATTGGGATCTTTACATGCCGTGGTTCATGGGCATCTACCGGCCTGTTCCGGGCCAGGAGTTCATGAACGGCTTCCACGGTTTTCCCAGCCGTGACCGGCGCCAATTGCTCTGGACGAAGGACGTGGGCCGCCGCGTCACCTACGGCTGCATCCTGGTGACAACAGACAACGCCAAGCTGCTCTATGACTGGGCTGAGCCCGGCGTTATCGTCGAGATTCGCAAATAACGCGGCTGCGCCGCGGTCCGCGGCGAGCGGCGAGCGTGGAAGGAGATGAAGATGTATTGGATAGGTCCAAAAGTGCACGGCCGGCCGCTCAGACTGCCCGGTCTTGTCGCCTTGCTGCTGGTGGTGGCAGTGACCGGCGCCTCATGCGCCAACTTGCCCCCCATCGTTGACTCCGGCGAGTCTCCTACCACGGTCCCCGATTCGGCAGGCGCGCCGGACCTGGAGGCCCCTACCGCGGTCGTCGAGGCCGCACAGGCGGCGCTGGCCAAAACGCTCGGCGTCGAGACAACCGCGATCCAGGTCGTCGCCAGCACGGAGGCCGAATGGCCGAACGGCTGCCTCGGCGTCGAGCAGCCGGGCGTCATGTGCACGCAGGCGATCGTCCCGGGCTACCAGGTCATCCTGGGGGCGAACGGAACCACGTACGAGGTGCGCACGGACAGGACGGGCGGCCAGGTAGCGATCGTGCCGCAGGCCCAACCCGTACCAGGGTCCGGAGCCGCACCTGCGATCACCTTCCCCCCGGCGGCAGAGCAAGCGCGTGCTGCGGCCGCGAGTGCGCTATCCAAATCGATCATCTCAGTCGCAATCGTCTCGGCCGAGCAGGAAGAATGGCCCGATGCCTGCCTAGGCTTGCCAGAGCCCCTCGAGGTGTGCGCGCAGGTGATTACGCCGGGCCACCGGGTGGTGCTGCAGGCGGAGGACCAGCAGGTGACCTACCGCACGGACGAGACAGGTGCGAGGGTGCGCCCCGAGCCGGAGCCGGATGCCGCGGCGGGCGCGGCCGATGATATGCCGGAGGCCGTCGATGCCATCATCGCTCTGCGCCGCGACGCGAACGGCTGCCGCGATGCGCAGTTGACACTGGACGGCGTCAAGTTCGGCGCGTGCGGCGAAGAGCTGGCGGCCGGCGAGTTCATCACCGACACGGTCCGCGTCGACCAACTGGCTGACCTGCAGAAGCTCTATGCGTCGTTCAGCGCCAGCACGCCAGCCGGCATGGTTGCCTTCAGGGGCGAAGGTCCGATCGAGGCCACGTCCACCGAGCAGCGCATGATCGCCGAGTGGGCCAATCTCGTCGTCGAGGAGATCAAGGCCGGCCCCGGCGCCGCACAATTCGGGTTGGGCTGGCGCCGCGAGGGCGGCATCGCCGGCTTCTGCGATGACATCGCGGTGGACGCGGGCGGCCATGCGGTGCTCTACTCCTGCGCAGATGCGAGTGCGGCGCCGCAGTGGCGCCGCCTCACGCACGACGAGCTGGCCCCGTTCTATGGCTGGCTGGATCAATACGCGCAGGCCGGCGTGGAGCAGGCTGACCCTGCCACGGCCGACGCGATGACGATCTCCGCGTTTCTCGCGGGCCGGGGAACCGCCGCGATCGACGAGGCCGGCCGGACCGCGATCCTGCAGTTCGGCAACACGTTGCTCCAGGGTTGGGCCAACCCGACCCCCGTGCGCTACATCTTAACCATTGCCGAGGTCAACCTCCGCAAGGGTCCGGGCGAGAACTTCGACGTCATCGAACGGGTCGCGCCGGGCCAGCAGGTGCTCGTCACCGGCATCAACCCGGACAACACGTGGTGGCGCGTTGCGTGCCCCGACAACACGGCCGGCAGCTGCTGGGTGACAGCCGACGCCAAGCTGACCGAGGCGGTCGTCCCCGCGGAGGACGCCGACTGACCCATGACGACGGCTCAATTCGACCTGATTGCGTTCGACGCGGACGACACCCTCTGGCACAGCGAGAACCTCTACGAGGCCGCGGAAAACGACTTCGTCGAGATCTGCTCAGCTTACGCGGACGACGAACGCGCCCGCGCGGGGCTGCACCAGACGGAGGTGAGCAACCTCCCGCTGTACGGCTACGGCGTCAAGGCGTTCGTCCTGTCCATGACCGAGACGTTGATCGGGCTGAGCGAGGGGCGGGCGACGGCCGGGGAGATCGCACGGCTGGTGGCCCGCGGCAAGGAGATGCTGTCCGCGGAGGTGCACCTGCTGGACGGCGCGGCCGCGGTGCTTGCGGAGCTGGCGCGCACCTACCCCCTGATGGTCATCACCAAGGGCGACCTCGGCCACCAGGCGTCTAAGCTGGCGCGGTCGGGCCTGGCGCCGTTCTTCAAGTATGTCGAGATCGTGGTGGACAAGTCGCCCGATGTCTACCGCGGCCTTCTGGGCAAACACGGCTTCGACCCGCAGCGGGTGCTGATGGTGGGTAACTCCCCGCGTTCGGACATCCTGCCGATGCTCGAGCTGGGAGGTTGGGGCGTGTGGGTTCCCTACCGGATCCTGTGGGCGCACGAGCACGCGCACCTGTCGGACGACCTCGGCCCGCGCTACCGCGAGATCGAACACATCGGCGACCTGCCCCGCCTGATCCGGGAACTGACCGCGGAATTATAGCGGGTCGGGGTGTTTAGGTGTCCGGCACTTGGAAGTACCGGGCGCCTGGACGCAATCCCGTTAACCGCGCATCGTCAGGTCAGGCCGCGGTCGTGTGCGTAGAGCGCGGCCTGGGTCCGGTCGCGCAGTCCCAGGCGGCCAAGGATGTTGGAGACGTGGTTCTTGACCGTCCCCTCGCTCACCACCAGCTGATCCGCAATCTCCCGATTGGTGGCCCCGGTGCCGATCAGCCGTAGAACCTCGAGCTCGCGCTCGGTCAGATCGGCATCGACGGGCAGCGTCGACGCGGCGGAGACTCGATCGGGCCGGAAATCGAGCATGCCCACCAGCTTGCCGGCCACTGACGAGTCGAGCTGATAGACGCCGCGGTGGGCCAACTGCACGGCCCGGGCAAGCTCCGACGCCGGGATGTCCTTCAGCAGGTAGCCCACGGCCCCCGCACGCAGCGAACTCACGACGAATTCCTCATCGTCGAACGTGGTGAGCATGATCACCTGGCAGTCAGGCAGCTGGCGACGGATCTGCCCCGTCGCCGTAGTGCCATCCATCACGGGCATGCGTACGTCCATCAGGACCACGTTGGGGTGCAAGTCCAGCGCCTTCGCAATCGCTTCCTGGCCGTTCACGGCCTCGCCCACCACGCTGATGCCCGGCTGGATTGCCAGGAGCGAGGCGATGCCCTCGCGCACCAAGCGCTGGTCGTCCACGACGAGCACCGTCACCTTGTCGCTCGCCGGCGGGTTGTCCGCGTACCGTCCTTCTGTCATGTTGCCGCCACCTCTTCCAGGCGTTTGGGGATCACGATGCTTAGCTCCGTGCCACTGTGGACATCGCTCGAGATGCGCATTTCCCCCTTGACCAGGTCGATGCGCTCCTGGATGCCCTGGAGTCCGTAGCCCTGCCCCGGCGAGCCGGCGTGCTCTGCGAGCGAGTCAGCGTCGAAGCCGACGCCATCGTCGCGCAGGCGCAGCCGCGCCGCGCCTTCACCCAGGTCGATCTGGAGCTGCACGTGCCGGGCCTGTGCGTGCTTCTGGACGTTCGTCAGACCCTCCTGAGCCGCGCGATACAGTGCAACGAGCACCGCACCGGGATAGCCCGTCTCATCCCCATCAAACCGCCAGGCAATCTCGATCGGCCCGCCGTCCATCCGGTTCACCAGCCCTTCGAGCGACTGCCGGAGGGAGAAACGATCCTCCGATTCGCGCAACGCGCTGACGGACTGGCGCACCGCGCGCAGGGCCGCGCGGGCGCTCTCCTTGGCGTCACTGATGGCCCGATCCGCCTCATCGGAATTGCGATCTCGGTAGGCCTGGGCCTTCTCCAATTGGATGCTGATCGCTGTCAGGTAGTGTCCCAGGTTATCGTGCATGTCGCGCGCCAGGCGGTTACGCTCAGCCGCGGCCGCCAGTTCGGCCACCCGGTCCGCGTACGTCTGCAACTGCCTGTGCGATGCTTCCAGCTGCCCAAGCAGGCGGCGCATCTCCTGCCGGCTCCGCTGATCGCGATCGATATGGCCTGCGATGAGGTGCACGAAGATCAGCAACAGGGTGAAGATCACGACCATGGTGATCGAGTCGAGGCTCAACCCGGCTTCGACGACCCGCCACGCCCGAAGCGCCACCAGGCACCAATAGCCCAATCCGATGACGTGACTGACGCCCGCGCCCAGGGTGAAGTAGACGGCGAACGGCACAACTGCCCAAAGCAGGACCGCCATTCCGGTGCAATCCAGCATCACGACGCCCTGCACCAACACTACTCGCAGGATGAGCAGAGCCACGGCGCGCCGCCGCGACCCAGGCAACGGGTCCTGCGCCAACTCGAACCGTTCGATGAACAACATCGTGGCCAGGAGGCCGATCATGAACCACTGGCGCGCGGGGGGCAATGTCGTGCTGCACGGGGTCGCGAAGTTGAGATAAGTGACCAGGCTGCCGACGACTCCGATGTATGCCGCGACGAAGCTGAGCCGCAACGCCCCTGGGGTGTCGGGATAGGGATTGAGCCAGCGCCGGGCGCGATCGAGCAGGGATCGCCTGCCGTACACGTTCACGATGCCCGGAGTATAGCACGCCCGGAAATGCCGGAGCAATATGCCGGAAGATAGAGCCTGCCGGCCGCAGCGCATGCACAAAGTCATGTGTCGCTCGGCCTGTCCGACTCGCGATCCGGCACGGCCAAGATATGCCTTGAGACACATGCAACAGAGGCCGGCAATCACTATAATCGGGGGTGAATCTGACTTGAAAGGACGAAGATGGCCCATCCTCGCGCTCAGCGGCGGGCAGCCGGCCCGGCCTTCCGCGGCAGTCACGGCCCCGCGCCGGCCTTGCTCGGCTGCCTCCTGCTTCTCTGCCTCTTGATGGCTTCTCCCGGACACGCCGCCGCAAGTCCTGTGCTGCTGCGTACGGAACAGGTGCGTCCGCAGGCAGGCACGACGCTTGCGGTGGTGCGCACCGGCGGCGCGACTCTGTTCGACGCATCCGGCGTGGCACTCCTGACCCTGCCGGGCCGGGCAACGCTCAGGGTCAGCGGACGGACGCCCGACGGGGGCTGGTTCTATGGCTCGACGGTGGATGGCGCGGCCGGTTGGGCCGACCGGCGCGAGCTGACCATCTTCGGCGCGGGCAACGTCCCCATCCGGCAGGGCTTCACCCCGCCCGCCGTGGCGACACCCGAACCCGCGCCCCAGTCCACGCCACTGCCTGCTGCACCCGCGGGCCGCGCGGCCACACCGTCCAGCGGACCCGCTACTGGGCTGTCCGGCAATCTGGTCTTCCAGCAGAGCAGCGGCGGCCAGATCTACCTGTTCGACCTGGATCGCAGCGCGCTGCGCAAAGTGACGACCGGGGCCGATCCGGCCATCAGCCCGGATGGCCGGACAATCGTGTTCTGGCGCGACACGGGCGAGCAGGGGCTATACCTGCTTGAGGTCGATGGGACGAACGAACGGTGCATCCTGACCCGCGGGGAGCCCCTGCGCTCGCCGACCTGGAGTCCCGACGGCGCCAGGATCGCCTTCAGCCACGTGGCGGGCGAGAACAAGTGCCGCTACGTCTCCTACTACGGCATGATGTTCTGCTTCCCGGACTCGTATCCCTACAACCTGCCCGCGCCCTACGGATTGCCACTTCTCACGACGGACCGCTGGGGCCTGGCGCGGGTCGACCACGAGGGAGGCAGCTATCGGGATCTGGCCGTGATGCCGGACGCGCGCTCGCCTCACTGGACCGACCGCGGCGTCTTCTACGCCAGCTCAAGCATCATCGCCGGGGCAGGTATCCAGATGACGGATGACGTCCTTGATCAGAACCCCAACCGCGGCGTCGTGACCAGCTTCAAGTACCATGACCCCGCGGGCCAACCTGGCGGGGACCGTGTGGCCTTCCAATCCCTGGAGAAGGACCACTGGGAGATCTTCACCGCCAACATCGACGGCTCCGGCCTGGTCGCGCTCACCCATCCGGACGCGCTCGCCGAGACCCTGCCGCACAACGTGGCGCCGGTTTGGAGCCCCGACGGCAGGCACATCGCGTTCCTGAGCAACCGGACGGGCGAATGGCGCCTGTGGGTGATGAACGCGGACGGCAGCAACCAGCGCCGGCTGCCGGTCGATATATCGATCGAATACAACTACCAGGCCGAACAGATCGTCAGCTGGGGCCGCTCCACCGGACGGCCGGCAGGCCAGTAGAGAGGATGCATTCAGAATGAAGAGCCGAGCTACTTCGCTCAGCCCCAAACTGCGCCATGGCGCCGTATTGTTGTTGGCGGGTGCCATCGCCGCCATGCTCGGGGGTTGCGCGGCGATCGACCGCTTCTCCGAAGGGGGTCTCGGGCCCACTGCCCCGGCCGCACCGGTCGCAGCTGTTCTTGCGACCCCGCTGCCCACGCCGTCACCCGTCATCGTCAGCACGCCGTCGGACACACTGACCAGCAGCACCGCGGCCGGCGGCGACACGCGCCGGTTGGACACTTCCAGCCTGACCTACAATGGCGAGATCATGGCCGATGCCATCGTGCCGGTCGTTGCCCAGGTGGCAGGCAAGATCGAAGAAGTGAATGTCTCAGTCGGCGATGCCGTCCAGCAGGGTGATCTGCTGGTGCGCATCGACAGCACGGTTGCCGAGGCACAGCTCGCCCAGGCAGAGGCCGCGTTGGAACTGGTGCAGTCGCAACTGGAGCTGGCCACATCGGAGCCCCAGAAGAGCGACCTGGACGCAGCGCAGGCTGCGGTCAGTGCCGCCAGCGCGGCCTACAAGCGCGCGCGCGAGGGCGCGACCGAGGAGGAGAAGCGCATGGCACTGGCCCAGCTAAGGCAGGCGGAGGCTGCCGTGTCGGTCTATCAGGGCCAGTACGATCGCATTGCCGGCAACCCATACTCCGGCATGATGGAAGAGAGCCTCAAGCTGCAGCAGGCCACCCTGGCCAAAGAGGCGGCCCAGGCGCAGTACGACAAGGTGCTGAAGGGCGCGACCGCGGACCAGATCGCCGCGGCCTACGCCGCACTCGCCGGCGCGCAGGCACAGCTCGCGCGGCTCCAACGCGGCGCCGAGCCGGCCCAAATCAAGGCCGCGGAGGCCGGCGTCAAGCAGGCCGAGGCAGCCGTCTACCTGGCGCAGTTGCAGCTGGACAAGACCAAGGTCGAGGCGCCCGCCGGCGGCTTCATCTACAAGCTGGACGCGGTGGAGGGGGGGATGGCCGGGCCGGGCGTGGTTCTGGCGGTCATCTTTGCCGACGAGGTGAAGATCGTGATCCAGGTGGAGGAGTCCAGCTACCAGCGAGTCAGCGTGGGCCAGCCCGTCGTCCTCCGAGTGGATGCCTACGGCGATCGCATCTTCGAAGGCGAGATCACCGAGATTGCGCCGACGTTCGACTACGCCACCCGCACGGTTCAGGTCACGGTGCGGCCGACGGGCGACGATTCGGCCGACCTCAAGCCCGGCATGTTCGCCACCGTCACGCTGATGGAGCAATGATCTCATGAAACCCTGGGAGATCTCGATCAAACAGCCGGTCTTCATCAGCATGATCATGCTGGCGCTGATCGTGCTCGGCGTGATGGCATACACGGGCATGCCGCTCGACTTCTTTCCCGACGTCTCCTTCCCGACCATGGCGGTGATCACTGTGTACCCTGGCGCTGGACCGAGTGAGATCGAGAACCAGGTGACGAAACCGGTCGAGGAGGCAATGGTCACTGCACCGGGCGTGGAGCAGGTGCAGTCGCGGTCGTACGAGGGTTACTCGATCGTGATCGTGAGCTTCAATCTCGACAAGGATGAGAAGCTTGCGCTGCAGGAGGTGCGCGAGAAGATCGCCAATGTCCGCAGCGAGCTGCCCGACGGTGTGCTCGAGCCGAGCGTCATGGCCTACGACCCATCATCGCTGCCAATCCTCCGCATCTCGGTGGGACAGGCCGGTGCAGCCGGTCATGCCGACACGAACGTCCGACTGACCGTGGCGGAGGAGATCCTGCCGCGGCTGCAGCGCATCGACGGCGTCGCTGATGCAACCGTGACCGGCGGCCGCGAGCGTGAGGTCCAGGTCTTCCTGGACGCAGACGCGCTCAAGGCGCGGCGTGTTGCACCGCAGCAGGTCATCGGAACCATCGTCGCGGAAAGCTACAGCATCCCGGGCGGCAGCATCGAACAGTCCGGCCAGGACCTTCTGTTACGCACGCCGGGCAACTTCAAGACGGTCGAAGACGTGGCCAACCTTCAGGTCGCCACCGCACTCGGTGCGGTGCGCGTGGGCGACATCGCCACGGTGCAGGATGGCTGGAAGGAACAGGACACCTACAGCCGGCTGGACGGGCAGGAGGCGGTGATCGTCTCCGTCCGCAAGCAATCGGGCACGAATACGGTGCAGGTGGCAGAGCGCGTGAAGGAGGCGCTGGCCGCGTTTCGCGAGGACCGGCCGGAACTCAACCTGGTCGTGGTCCAGGACCAGTCTGTCTTCGTGCGCGAGACGTTCAACGACGCCATGCGGGAGCTTCTGATCGGCGCGCTGGCTGCGTCCCTGGTCGTGCTCGTCTTCTTCCGCAACATGCGCAATACGCTGGTGACGGTCGCCGGCCTGCCCATCATTCTCCTCGGCACTTTCGCAGTCATGTCCGCGCGCGGCATGACCATCAACTTCGTCTCCCTGTTGGCACTGACCCTCTCGGTGGGCCTGATCATCGATGACGCCATCGTGGTACGCGAGAATATCTTCCGCCACATGGAGATGGGCAAGACCCCCGCGGATGCGTCGAGGGATGGCACTGCCGAAGTCGCGATGCCCGTCATCGCCATGTCGCTGACCATCGTCTCCGTCTTCCTGCCGGTCGCGTTCGTGGGCGGACTGATCGGCCAGTTCCTGAACTCGTTCGGCCTGGTGGTCAGCATAGCGGTGCTGATCTCGCTGGTCGAGGCGCTGACCTTCGCGCCCATGCTCTCCGCGTACCTGTTCAAGCAGCAGAAGCCGAGGATATCGGAGGAGGATGTAGAGTCGGGTGCGGCGCACGCCAGCCTGGGCTGGCTCGAGCGGCTATACCTGGGTGCACTGGGCTGGACGCTGCGCCACCGGCTCGTCACCCTGGTGCTCGGCGTGGCGCTCCTGGCCGCCAGCGCCTACGGCGCCACATTCCTGAAGCAGGCCTTCCTCCCGACGGTCGATCAGGGCAGCGTCGACCTCGCCCTCACCCTGCCGCCTGGCGCATCGCTCAGCCAGACCGACGAGCAATCGCGGAGCATGGAGGCGCGGTTGATGGCGATGGCGCCGGTCGAATCGGTCCTGACCACCGTGGGCGGCCAGGGCACGCCGGAGACCGCCAGCTTCCAGGTCAACCTCAAGGAGGGCTACCCGCTCGAGACGTTCGTGGCCTCGGCCCGTGCCGAGTTGGCCGGTGTTCCCGGCCTCTCGATCAGCGGCGGCAGCTTCACGGCCATGGCCAGCGGCGGCACCTCCGTCCTGGGCAAGCCGATCCAGATCACCCTTCAGACGGTCGGCGATGCCGCTGCACTCAACCGATTCAGCCTGGAGTTGGCTGAGCAGCTCAAGGCCGTCCCGGGGCTGGTGGACGTAGATGTGTCGTACCGGCCGGGCAAGCCGGAGGTGCTGCTGATGGTCGACCGCCGCAAGGCGGCTGACATGGGGATCAACATCGCCACGGTTGGCAGCACGATCCGCACACTGGTGGAGGGCGAGGAGGTAGCCACCTTCCGCGGTGAGGGCGCAGAGGCCGATATCCGGGTGCAACTCCAGGCGTCAGATCGCGCCCGGCTCAACCAGATCCTGGACCTGCAGGTGCCGACCAGCAAGGGCTTCATCCCCCTGCGCCAGATCGCGCACCTCGAGGAGGCCAGCGGCCCCACGGAGATCAATCGCGTCGACCGGCTGTCAGCCGTCATCGTGGGCGCGGACAGCTACGGCAGGGTCCAGGCCGACGTGCTCACCGACGTGGAGGCGGTGCTCAAGGCCACATCGCTGCCCGAAGGGGTCACCTGGGCCTTCACGGGTGAGCTGGAGCTGATGAACGAAGCATTTGCCGCGCTGGGCACCGCGATGGCGCTCGCGGTCGTGTTCGTCTACATGGTGCTGGCCTCCCAGTTTGGCTCGTTCATCCAGCCGCTGGTCATCATGTTGGCCCTGCCGCTGGCCGCCATCGGCGGCCTGATGGCGCTCGTGGTTTTCAACCTCTCCCTCGACATGACTGCGATGATCGGCCTCATCCTCCTGTTCGGCCTGGTCACCAAGAACTCGATCCTCCTGGTGGACCTGACCAACAAGCTGAGGCGGCAGCGCGGCATGGAGATCCACCGGGCGCTGAGCACGGCCGGCCCGATCCGCCTGCGGCCCATCCTGATGACTACTTTGGCGCTGATCCTGGGCATGCTGCCCGTTGCCATCGGGCTCGGCGCGGGGAGCAGCGTGCGCCAGCCGATGGCCATCACCGTCATCGGCGGCCTGATCACTTCGACGATCCTGACGCTGCTGCTCGTGCCCACAGCGTACAGCCTCGTCGAGGGCGCCCTGGCACGAATCCAGCATGCACGGCTGGCGCGCACCGCCCGTCGCGCTGCGAAAGCCGCCGCGAAGAAGGCCGCGCAGTCCGCCGAGACTTAGCCGCGTGGCGCGAGTGTGTGGTCTTCAGGTGCCCGGCACCTGGATGAGATCGGGCACGCGTAGTCTCCAGGTGCCCGGCACCTCGGAGGTGCCGGGCACCTGAATGCGCGAGAGACGCGCCTTTAATCACCGCACGTTGGGCAGGACGTACTCCCGCATGCCACCGACCTCCTCCGGCTGCCGCGCAGACTCCGCCTCCGGCATCGGCATGACGAAGGGCTGCGGCCCCGCCAGGTACACGTCCATCGTCTGCTTCCCCGCCACGAACTGCTCGTCGATGTGGTCGAAGTCGTTGAACGGCAGATCGGCGAACGCGTCGATTTGGATGTGATGGAGCTCGATGTCTGGGTTGTCGCGCGCCGCCTTCAGGTCCTGGAAGAGCGACTGCACCAGCATTGTCTCGATGGTGCGCATGAAGATCGGCAGCAGGCCCTGCACCGGCTCACCCGGATTCTCCCCTGCGCCCAGGTTGATCGCATAGATGACCTGCGCGCCCCGCTGCGTGGCCACGCCGCACGGCACTTCGGCCAGCACGCCGCCGTCGACCAGCTGCTTGCCTGCGTACCAGACGGGCGGCTGCAGCACGGGGATCACGCTGGACGCCATCATGCCTTCGACCAGTGGCGCCTCGGGGAAGTCGCCGAACACAAAGAGCTTGCGGCTCATGATGTCGACCGCGGTGAGATAGCATGGACACTGTAGCTGGCCGAACGTACGAACATCGGCGGGCAGATGGCTCTCGACCAACCGGCGCATCCCCTCGGTCGGGAACACGCCGTCATCACCCTGCACGAGCCGGCCCGCGATCGTGAAGATGTTGCCGGGATAGACGACGTCGCGCGTGGCAGAGCGCCACGCGTCCTTCAGATGGGGGATGCTGGCCAGCGTTGGCCCGTGCGCGGCAAGGAACCCTGCGTTCAGGGCTCCGGCTGACGTACCGACCAGCATGTCGGGCTCGATGCCGTGCCCGAGCAACGACTCGAGCGCGCCGACGTGGAGAGGGCCGCGAATGCCGCCTCCGCTCATCACTACTGCGACCGTCTTGCCATTCTGCATGGCGCACCTCCTGACAGTTACGCATTGAGACCTGGCTGACAGACCCTCGCTATTATACACCCGTACCATGCTTGTACGATATTGGTATTTTGAAGAGGAAACATGGCAAAACGACGATCGACCGTTCCGAAAGGCGCCGTCGCCGCCCGCCCCACCAGCCCTTCCGGCCGGCGGCCAGGTCGCAAGCAGGGTCCCCCGCTATTGCTGTTGGGCGGCGGGCTGATCGCAGTCGCGATCATCGTCGGACTGGTGTTGTTGGTCCAGTCCAACACCGCCCAGGCCGGCACGCCGGGCGAGCGCATCCCGATTCAGGGTGCAGACCACATCCCGATGGGTGCGTCCCACGAGCCATACAGCTCCGACCCGCCGACGTCAGGTCCGCATTATGTCGAAACCCTGGACGCGGGCGTCTACGATATCCCGCAGCCCGACGAGATGCTCGTGCACAATCTCGAGCACGGCCACATCGTGATCTCCTACGATTGCAGCCGGCTGGCCGATTGCGACGGCACGAAACAGCAGTTGCGCCGCATCTTTGACGCATATAACGGTTGGAAGGTGACCATCGTCCCCCGCCAGAACGCGGACGCGGCGATCGCGCTGACCGCCTGGGGCTGGCTGGACAAGATGGACGAGCTCGACGAGGCCCGGATTCGCCGCTTCATCCAGGCCTGGCGCGACAAGGGACCGGAACGCACGATGGAATAGTCGCCGCGCGGCGGGGGTCAGGCGGGTTCGCCATCCCTGGCCTTCTTCTGGCGCGGGCGCCAGAAGAAGGCCCAGTAGAGCGCAGTCGAGATGGTGTAGAGGACGATGGTCAGGATGAAGGGCCAACCGAACCCGGTGCGGACCTGCAGGTAACCGCTGATGATGGGCGAGAACGCCCAGCCGAAGTTCCACGACATGCTGACCAGGCTGGCGACGGTGGCCCGGGCCGACGGATCCACCCGCTCCATGACGAAGGTCTGGTAGATCGGGCCACTCATGTTCATCAGCGCGACCCGCACCAGGTACGCGGCCACGCTCAGCCAGAACCAGGGCGAAAACCCGAGCAGGATCAGGAACGGGATCGACAGCGCCTGGGTCACCACGACCGTCTGGATCTTGCCGATGCGCTCGGCCAGCGGCGGCGCAAGGAGTAGCCCTGCGCCCATCGCCAGCGATCCCCACGCGAAAAGTGCGCCGATCGTGGCATCCGACTGGCCGTACTGCTGGCGGAAGAAGACGTTCATGAACGGCATGATCAGCCCCGCGCCCACCGACGTGACCAGCATGGGCGTGATCAGCTTGCTCAGCAATGCCGGGTGTGACTGGGCGTACGTGATCGGCGCGAAGACCGTGCGCTGCGCCTTGGGCAGGACGGGGATGCGCAGGAAGAGCAGCGGCAACAGGGCAGCCGCAGCGCCCACGGCCACGATCAACAGCGACACGCCGTATGCCTGAGCGCTGACTGCGCTTACTCCCTGTGCGCTCCCCACCCACCCCGGCAGCACGCCGCCGAGCCAGTTGCCTACTGACTGAGCCGCCATCTGCAGGCCAGAGCTGAAGCTGAAGAGGTAGGTCCGCTCCTCCTCCCCGCTGTTCTCCATCAGGAACGGGCTCATCGTCACCGCGGCCAGCGAGTTGGCAATGCCGAAAAGGATGTTGCACGCGTACAGCACGCCGGTGGTCGGCACGAGCACCATGAGGACGACAGACGCTGTCATCAGTGCGGTGGAGCCCACAAGCGACCGCTTGCGCCCCAGAAGGTCAGCCGTGTATCCCATCGGCAGCGCAACGATCAGAGACGTGAGGCTGTTGACCGTGACCAGACCGCCCAGGAGCGCCTCGTCGAAGCCGCGCGCGAGGACGAAGAAGTTGAAGATGAGGCGAAAGACGCCCATCGCCGTGCCAGCGACGATGGCATGCGCGAGGTAGAGCCGTGCGTTTGGGCTGAACATCCGCAGCCGCGCGGCATAGTTGTGCACCGCGCGCCCCACGGTTTGAATGGAAAACGACATGTACCGGTCCCGGAAAAAGAAGCTCCTGCACTCGCAGGCAGGGCAACTCCCAGTATATCACTACTGGCCGAAGTGGCACACTGTGGGGGCAGGAGTTCTCGAGGGCGGGCAGGCCAAACAGGCGCCAGAAAGAGAGACCTCCGAGGTCACGGGAGCCCGCCCGGCGCTGAAGCCGCCGGGCTATCACGCGACGCCCGCTCAAGCGGGCTGCCTGCTGAGACGGGTAGCTCACTCCGCAAGCTGGCGAGATGGCTGAGGCGTCGTGAGCCCCGGTCACGGGGCGTTGCCTGGCAGCCCGGACGTTGACGTCCGGGCGTGGGTGCGGCTGCACGAAGAACGACCTCCGAGATCGCCTCGGAGGTCTCACATGCGGGACGCCCTGAGTGAAGGATATCCGCGACCGCGCACCTCACCCACCCGCGGCCGCGACTTCCTCCAGCACGCGCGCGATCGCGTCGCGCACCCCGTCGTCCAGCGCGGGTGGCTGGTGCCGCGCGAGGATCTTCTGCAGCTTCTCCTGCACGCGCTGCTGCGTGTCCTTCGCGCCCGACTGCTCCCAGATCGCATGCTGATTGCGATCGAGCACGGTCGGCATCCACACCTCGCGCCGCGCGAGCGACGCGGACCGCGGCTCGTCGAGGAAATGTCCGCCGGGACCGATCTGCTCCACCAGGTCGAGCATGATCGTCTCGCGGTTCACCTCGATGCCGCGCATGATGCGCTTGACCATCCCGATGATCTCGTCGACCAGCACGAGCATGGGCAGTGACCCGATGTCGGCGCAGTCGAGGAACCCGGCATCGTGCACGAGCGATGCGCCGCTGAGCGCGGACATCAGCACCTGCAGCGCGGCCTCGAGGCCCGCCTGCGCGTCGATCAGCTTACTCTCCGACGCGCCCGCGGTGCCCATGAACGGCACGCCCACGTAGCGAGCCAGGTCCGCCGCAGCTGCACTGTGCAGGCTGGCCTCGGGCGACCCGTAGGAGGGCCGCGCGGTGCGCAGGTCCATGGGCGAGGGCAGCCCGCCGATTGCAACGCGCGCGCCGCGGCGCGCCAGCTGGATGATGGTCAGGCCGCTCAGCGCTGCAGACTGGTGCAGCACGAGCGCGCTGGCGCTGCTGAACGGCGCCTCGATGCCCACCGTCGGCCCGCCGAGGTAGGCGACGGGCACATCGTGTGCCGCGGCCCACATGACATTGGCCAGATCCTCGTCGGTGTGGCGCAGGGGCGACGGATAGGTGGAGAAGAGCGCGAAGATGGGCCGGCGACGCAGCGCATCTTCGCTGCCGGCAGCGGCGGTCGCCATCCGCCACATGGCCTCCAGGTTGGCAGGGCCGTGCGCCCAAGCGACGACCGGCTTACCCGTATTCACCAGCAGTTCCGCGAACTCGTACACCGAGGCCTGGTCCGCGGCCACGTCGCCGATCAGCCCCAGCCCCATCACGTAGTCGATGTTCGGCAGCGCGTCCGCGACGCGCGCAACCAGGGCCGGGTCCCCGCGGCGCGCGGGCCGGCGCTCCCCCGTCTGGGGATCGATGAAGTAGGTGCTGGTGAGGCCGGGCCCGAAGTGGACGCGATCCGCGGCCACGTGCATGGGTTGGTTGCCCGTGCGGCCCCACACAGTGAACTGGGGCGGGGTGGCTGCGATCGCGTCGCGCACGAGGTGGGCCGGGATGCGCACCCGCGCGCCCTCCACTGAGGCGCCCGCCCGGGCCAGCAGATCCCTGGCCGCCGCGTTGCCGACATTTACCCCGATCCGTTCCAGGCACTCCAGCGTGGCCAGCGTCACCTCGCGGCACTGCTCGTCGCTCAACACCCGTAGCCGCGGGGTGCCCCGGTCGGCGTAGTTCGCGGTGATCACGCGCTACACCCGGGCCGCTGCATCCGCGATGCGATCGACCGCCTCGCGCAGGTTTTCCATCGAGTCCGCGAAGCAGAGGCGGAGGTAACCCTCGCCGTACTTGCCGAACGCGGTGCCCGGCAGTGTGGCCACGCCAGCCTCATTCAGAAGGAAGTCGGCCCACCAGGCCGAGCTCCTGCCCGTGGCCGACACGTTGGGGAACACGTAGAACGCGCCCTGCGGCGAGCGACAGCGCCAGCCGGGCACCGTGTTCAGCCCTGCGACCAGCACATCGCGGCGACGCTGGTACTCGGCCACCACAGCGTCCACCTGGTCCTGCGGGCCGTGCAGCGCCTCGATGCCGGCCACCTGGGTGAAGCTCGCGGTGCACCCGATCGAATGGGTCAGCAGTAGCTCGACCCGCTCGGCCAACGCCTCGGGCATGATGCCGAAGCCCAGGCGCCACCCCGTCATCGCGTAGGTCTTGGAGAACCCGTCGCAGATGACCGTGCGCTCGGCCATGCCGGGCAAGGTTGCGATGGAGGGCGCCACAGCACCGTCGAACGCCAGGCGCATGTAGATCTCGTCGGAGAGGACCCAGATGTCCCGCTCGCGCGCGGCGGCCGCAATGTGCTCCAGCGCGGCGAGAGACATCACGCCGCCGGTCGGGTTGCTCGGCGAGTTCAGGATGATCAGCCGCGTGCGGTCCGTCACCAGCCGGTCGAACGCATCGAGGTCGAACGAGAAGTCGTTCTCCTCCAGCAGGGGCACGGGGACCGCCCTGCCGCCCGCCACCCCGACCATGGCCGCGTAGGTGGGGAAGCCGGGATCGGGATAGATCACCTCGTCGCCCGGGCCGACCAGCGCCAGGGTGGGAAAGAAGAGGGCCGGCTTCGCACCGGGCCCCACCACCACCTGCTTGGGGCTGAATTGCATGCCCCGGCGCCGGCCTGCGTCATCTGCGATCGCTTCCCGCAGGGCCAGCATGCCGGCTGGCACGGTGTAGCGGGTGAAGCCGTCCTCGATGGCCTTGATGCCCGCGCGGCGGACGTTGTCGAAGGTCGGCGCGTCCGGCTGCCCAACCTCCAGGTGGATGATGCGGCGACCCGTGGCCTCGAGTGCCTGGGCGCGGGCGAGCATGTGATAGGCGCCCTCGGCTGCCAGGTGTGTGACGCGTTCAGCGAAGGTCATATGCGCTCCGATGTCAGTTGGTGTGGCCGCCATCTGGACGTGGCCGTAACAGTCACGGTGGACGACGACGGAATAGGCATAATCGAGCAGCGTGCCCCACGAAAAGACCGGGATGTCGATCTCACGCTGCAGGCTACGCGCGAACGGCGAGAACCCGGTACATTCTAGCACAAGCGCGGCGATGCCGGCATGCTGCTGCACGACCGCGCATCACGCCCCTGCCAGCGCCTGGTCGAGGTCCGCAATCAGGTCGCCGGCGTCCTCGAGGCCCACCGACATTCGGATCAGCCCGTCATCGATGCCCGCGTGGTCGCGCTCTTCCTGCGTCATGTGCTCGTGCGTGATGGTGCGCGGGTGCATGACGATGGTGCGGCTCGTCCCGAACGTGACCGCGTGGATGATCAGCTTCAAGCTGTCCATGACCGTGCGCACCGCGGGGATCCCCCCCTTGACGACGAAGGACAGCATGCCGCCACCGGCCTTCATCTGCCGCATCGCCAGCGCATGCTGCGGATGGTCGGGCAGCCCGGGGTAGTTCACATGGCTGACCTTGGGGTGGGCGGCAAGATATTCCGCCAGCGCCTGCGCGTTCGAGCTGTGCCGCTCCATGCGCAGGGGCAGCGTCTCCAGGTATTGCACGGTCAGCCACGAGTCGAACGGCTGCATGGTGCACCCGGTGAACTCCGTGGTGTTCCAGCGGATGTCTTCGGTCAGGCTCTCGGGCCCGACGATCGCGCCGCCGAGCACGGTCGCGTTGCCCGCCAGAAACTTGGTGATGGAGAGCAGGATGATGTCCGCGCCCAGGTCCATCGGCCGCTGAAGCGCAGCCGTGGCCGTCGTGTTGTCCACGAGCAGGGGCACGCCGCGGCTGTGCGCCGCTTCAGCCACCGCTGCGATGTCGGTGACATGGAGGGTCGGGTTGCTGGGCGTCTCGATCCACACCAGCTTGGTGCGCGAGTCGATCGCCGCATCCCACGCCTTCGGGTCGTGCAGGTCCCGCACGAAGCGGAACGACACGCCGCACCGCTCCGGCATGATCGTGGCCGCCTGCTTGTATCCCTCGCCGAACATCATCAGGGACGTGACGATGTTGTCGCCGGGCCGCGCGATGGTGAAGAGCAGGCTGAAGAGCGCCTGGGAGCCGGACCCGGCCGTCACGCACGCCTCACCGCCCTCCAGCACGGCCAGCCGCTCCTCCAGCACGGAGGTGGTCGGCGTCTTCGTGCGGCCGTAGACCGGGTACGGGATCTTGTCGAACCGCTCGTACGGGTACGTCATCGACGGCACGATGGGCAGCGTGAAGGTGTTGAAGCGCCCCATGTTGACGATGGGTCGGAATCCCGCGTGCAGCGCCTGTGTGGCAAAGCCCCACTCATCGTCGGGTCGCGTGGGCCGTTGGCAGCCAGGGTCGTAGGCCCAGGGCTGGCGCATGAAGAACAGCTCATCCTGTTGCATCAGTGTATCCTCGATCATAGCTCAGGTAAGATGGTGTAATTGCTCGGGTGAAAGATGGCACACGATCCGGTGCCCCCTGCCCATATCCTGCACGGGTGGCGCCACCAGGTCGCACACGCCCGCAATGATGAATGGACAGCGGGTGTGGAAATGGCAGCCCGCGGGCGGGTTGACCGCACTCGGCACCGCTCCGCTCAGTCGGATCGGCTTGAGCGTCAGCGTCGGATCGGGCCTCGGCACCGCGGCCAGGAGTGCAGCCGTGTACGGGTGGTTCGGCGGGGCGTAGATCGCGTCGCACGGACCCACCTCGACGACCCGGCCCAGGTACATCACGGCCACGTCGTCGGAGAAGAAGCGCACCGCGCTCAGGTCGTGCGAGATCAGGATCATGGCGGTCTCGTGCTGCTGCTGGATCTCGACCAGGAGCGTCAGCACTGCGGCCTGCACCGACACATCGAGTGCGGACACGGGCTCATCGCACACCACCATGGCGGGATTGGTGGCGATGGCGCGCGCGATGCCCACACGCTGCTTCTCGCCGCCCGAGAGCTGCCGCGGCAGGCGGTTGTAGTAATCCTCGCTCAGCTTGACCGATCGCAGCAGCCGGACCACCTCGCCGTATACCTCGCCATGAGGCACGATCTTGAAGCGCCTCAGCGATACGGCGATCTGCTCGCCGATGGGGTGCGACGGATTCAGCGTGCCGTTCGGGTCCTGAAACACCATCTGCATCTGGCGGATGGTGTCCAGGCTGCGCTTCTGGATCGGTTTCGACACGTCGATGCCCATGAATTCGACGCTGCCGGCGGCCAAAGGCTCCAGCCCGACGATCGCGCGGGCCAGGGTGCTTTTGCCGCAGCCCGATTCGCCCACGATGCCCAGCGTGCGCCCGCTGCGCACGGTCAGGCTCACGCCGTCCACTGCCTTGACGTATCGACGCTTCTCCAGACCGAGGAACCCGCCCACCGTCTTGAACGGAACGGGGTAATACGTCCGCACATCCTGGGCCTCGAGCACCTTGGCCGGCGTCTCGTCCTTGACCGCTGCGCTGGTCGTGCGGCCCGCCGGGGGAACGGCCGGATACCACTGCTCCGCGAGAAGGCAGCGCACCAGGTGGCCGGGCGCGATCTCGAGCAGCTGCGGGTGCTCCGCGTCACAGCGCTCGGTGCGGTGCTCGCAGCGCGGCGCGAAGATACACCCCGGGGGAATCTGGTCGGGCGACGGCACCCGGCCGGGGATGGGCATCAGCACGCGCGTGCCCTTGGGCGCGTCCACGTCGGGCAGGCAGCGCATCAAGCCCTGGGTGTATGGGTGTGTTGGTCGCGCATAGATATCGGCCGTCGACGCGTGCTCGACCACCTCGCCCGCGTACATTACGGCGACCCTGTCGGAGACGCGCGCGACCACCCCCAGGTTGTGGCTGATGTACAGGGTGGCGGTGCGATACTTCTCTTTCAGCTCCGCGATGAGGTCCAGCACCGCAGCCTCGACGGTGACGTCGAGCGCGGTCGTGGGCTCGTCCATGATCAGCAGGGCCGGGTTGTTGAGCATCGCCATGGCAATGAGCACGCGCTGCTGCTGCCCGCCGGAAAGCTGGTGCGGGTAGCGGCGCATCACGCCCTCGACGTCGGGCATGTAGACGCGGTGCAGCGCCTCCTCGCACTCGCCATACGCGTCGGCCAGGCTGATGCCGCGGTGCGATACCAAAGACTCGGCCAGCTGGTCGCGAATGGGCATCGTCGGGTTGAGCGCGGACATCGGCTCCTGGTAGACCATGCCGATGTCGGCCCCGCGCAGGCGGCGCAGCTCGGCCTCGGTGCGTCCGCGCAACTCCTGGCCCTTGAAGAGGATCTGCCCGTTGGACACGCGACCGTTCGGCCCGAGGAAGTTGACGATGGAGAAGGCCACCGTGCTCTTGCCGCAGCCGGACTCCCCGACCAGCCCGAGGTTCTCGCCCTCGCGGATGTCGAAGGTCACGTCGCGCACAGCGTTCACCTGGCCCTTGCGGGTCCGGTAGCTCACCGCCAGGTTGCGGAGTGACAGAATGGGCGTCTGATTCATGGCCGCCTCACTGGTACCGCATCGACTCTTCGCGCAGCCCGTCCGCGAAGAGATTCAGGCCGATGACCAGGGTGATGAGGGCCACCGTCGCCGACAGCACGGGCCACGGATTGATCATCATGCGCGCGTGCCCCTCCTGCACCATCCCGCCCCAATCCGGCGTCGGCGGGGGCAGGCCCAGGCCCAGGAAGCCGAGCGTGCCGATGTAAAACGCCGCGTAACCGATACGTAGCAGGAAGTCCACGATGAGCGGCCCGCGGCAATTGGGCAAAATCTCGCGCACCATGATGCGGACCGCGGAATCCCCGCGCAGCCGCGCCGCGGCAACATACTCGCGCGTGCGGATGTCCATCGTCAGCGCGCGCACAAGCCTGGCAATGCCGGGCGCGCCGCCGATCGCGATCGCGATGACGACATTCAACGAGTTGGCCCCCACGGCCGAGATGATGATCATGTAGAGCAGGATGGTCGGGAACGCCATCAGCGCATCGAGGATGCGCATGATCACCTCGTCCAGCCAGCCGCCAAAGAAGCCTGCCGTCAGGCCCAGGGCCATGCCGAGCAGAAATGCGACCGCGACGGAGAGCGGGCCCAGGCTCAGAATGGTGCGCGCACCGAACGCGACGCGCGACCACACATCCCGGCCCAGGTGATCGGTTCCCAGGATATGGACTGCTGACGGCGGCTTGTCCAGCTGCCGGTAATCCTGGTCAGCCACCGGATCGTACGACGTCCACAGCGGCGCGCCCACCGCGACGATGACCCAGAAGAGCACGAGGGCCAGGCCGATGACCGCGGTGCGCGACGAAAGAAGAACGCGCAGGCTGTCCGTCAGGCGCTGGCGCCGCGCGGGCGGGAGGATCGTGGTCGGAGCAGTTGCTGCGGTCATATCTGGGCCCCTATGAATACCGGATGCGCGGATTGAGATAGGAGTAGATGATATCCGCGATCAATTGCGAGCCGACGGCCAGGACGACCAGCACCATGGCCCCAGCCTCGATGGCGAAGACGTCCTTGTAGAGTGCGGCGTTGAGGATGAAGTTGCCCAGCCCCGGGAAGCCGAAGACCGATTCCACCACCACCAGGCCGCCGATGAGCCAGTTGACGTGCAGCATGATCACGGTCACCGGCGCCATCAGCGAGTTGCGCAGCACGTGGCTCAGGACCACGCGCCGGTAGGGCAGGCCCTTCAGGATCGCGGTGCGCACGTAGCCCGTGTTCATCACTTCCAGCACGCTCGCGCGCGTGATGCGCAGGATGTAGCCGATCTCGGCGAGGCTGGCGGTCAGCACCGGCAGTATGAGCATGAGGGGCTGGCTGAGGACCGATCCTGACGTGGTGTAGACCGTGGCCCCGGGCAACACCTTCAGCCAGATGGCGAAGACCATGATCAGGAGGATGCCGGTCGCAAAGTCGGGCGTTGCCGTGGTGATCAACCCACCCAGGGTCAGGGCCCGATCCAGCCGCCGGCCGCCGTTAAGCCCCGCGATCAGCCCGAGCAGGACGCCGAGCGGCATGGCGACCAGGAATGCCAGCGCTGCCAGCACCGCGGAGTTCGCGATGCGCCGGCCGATGACGTCGCCGACCGGCCGCTTGTACTGGAGCGACAGCCCGAAATCCCCGCGCACGAGACCCTTGCTGAGCGGCACGTAGTCCACCGGGGAGCCGGTCGTCTCGATCCAGCCGGAGTACTCCAGCCGGTACTCGATGCCGCCCTGCCCCTTGACCCACTTCGCGAAACGGTTGCCCGTGTCCATGCCCCAGAAGTACTGGGTGCCGTTCTCGTCGGTCTGCCACGCAGCGTTGTCCGTCACCTCGCGGGTCGATCCGTCGGGCTGCCGGACCAGCCGGACGAGGTCCTGGCCCGAGACCTTCCACTGCACCAGGTTGCCGTCAGGATCCACCGCCCACCACTGGCGATAACGCTCCTGAGTGCCCTGCTCCACCACCACCTCACGCACGGGCATGCCGATGAGGCCGCGGGCGCGCCAGTCGCCGCCCACCAGCCAGCTCACGTAGCGGGCCAGCGCCGGTCGATCCAGCCCCAGCTGGTTCTCCATCGACCGTTCCTGTTCGGGCGTCGCGTACGCGCCGAGGATATTGCGCGCCACGTTGCCGGGCGCGATCTCGACGATCGCAAACACTACGATCGAAACGAGCAGCATCGTCAGGACGAGGGTGGCGAGGCGCCGTACGATAAAGCGGGCCATGTTTCACTCCTGGCCCTCGCCTCCGCCCTTCTCCGCTGGCGGCCAGCAGAGAAGGGTCTGGAGGGGGGTGAGGACTATCGGGCGTCAATCCATGCCTGCTCCCGTTCGACGATCCGGCGGATTTCCCGCTGGACGTCGTCGGGAAGCGGCTCAGGCTGATGCTTCGCAAGGATGGCGTCGACCTGGCGCGCCGCACGCGCCTCCATAGTGGTCGCACCCTTCTTCTGCCAGACCGCGTACGGGCTCTTGTCTGCCAGCTTCGAATAGAACGGCTCGCGGTAGTGGCGCAGGGTGTGCGGGTGCTCCAGGTATGAGCCGGTCGGACCGAGCTCGTCGATCACGTCCAGCCCCAACGTCTCCTCGTTCACCACCACGCCCGCGGTCATCGCGCGGATGAAACCGAGATAGTCGTTGCAGAGCGCGATCTGTTGGAGCGAGCCCTGCAGGCCCGAGTCCATGAAGCCGACGTCGTGCACGATGTTGGCCCCGTGCAGCAGGGCCGTCATCAGGCTGATCGTGGCCTCGAAGCCCGCCTGCTGGTCCAACGCCTTCGAGTCGGTCGACCCGCCCAGGCCGAAGACCGGCAGGTCGTAGTACTTGCCCATGCTCGTCGGCACGCCCTGTTCGTCGGCCAGCACATAGTTGCCCACCATGGTCTGCAGGTTGTAGGGCCCGCCGTTCCAGCCGGGCACGGCCACCGGCGTGCCCTCGCGCACCAACTGCGCCAGGACGATGCCCAGGAGGATGCCCGCGTTCATCGAGGCCATGCAGCCCGCGGTGGTGACCGGAGAGTTGACCCCGCCCGCATTGAGCGGGATCCAGAGCAGAGGCAGCCCCTTCTTCGCCAGGTACATGTTCTTCTGGAGTGCCTCGGCATTCATGATCATGCCCGAGGTGACGTTGATGTAGCAGGTGGCGAACGGCCGGCGCTGGAACGCATCTGCGCCGCCCGCGACCGCCTCGCACATCTCCACCGCGGCCACGCACCCCTCGAAATCCGGCGTCACGAACACGATCGGCTTGGTCGTGTTGTTGAGCATGACTTCCATCTGGTAGCGGTCGTAGACGCGTTGGTCCACGTCCTCGGGCAGGAAGGCCGACATGACGAAGTCAATCTCTGGCAGCGCATCCATCAGGCGCGCCGCGTCGCGCACGTCCTGCAGCACCGGCCTGCGGCGCTCCCCCGTGTGGTGGTCCAGCACGTTGAGGCAGTCCGACCCGCCGCCGTAGTGCGTATTATAGCCGCCCGCGCGCATCGCCACCTTGCCCGCCCGGTTGTAGAGGTTCATCCGGTGCGGGGTAACCGCGAGCGCCCGGCTCACCATGGCCTCCGGGATGCGCACCCGCATCCCATCCGCCTTCGCGCCGCCCTTAACCAACAAGGCCAGCGCCTCTTCATCGTGGACATCCAGGCCCACGCGGCCGAGAATCTCCAGCGAGGCGAGGTGGATCTCCTCGCACTCGCGCTTCCCCATCCGCGCATAGTGCGCGCTGGCCATGTTCGTCTGATGCGTTGTAATCATTGCTGTGGTTGCTTTCGCCAACAGGATGGGCCGCGGACCAGGCCGGCAGCCGCACGGTCGTCATCTGACCGTGCGGCTGCCGGCACGTCCTGCGTCCTTGGTTAGGCCTTCGGTTCCTTCCACGCGGCGTGGAGGATGGAGAACTCTTCCGGCGACGGCTCGACGCCGTGGACGTTCTTCGTGTGCACCTGCCAGACGTTCATGAAGAACGGGGTGCAGATGGAGCCGCGCTCCTTCTGGATGGTCTGGAGCTTGCCGACGATCTCCTTGCGCTTGGCCAGGTCGAGGGCCGATTCGGCCTCCTTGACCAATGCGGAGAATTCTTCGTCGACCCAGTAGGACTCGTTCCACGGCACAGGCTTGCCGTCCGCATCGCCCACGTAGGCCTGCGACAGGAGCATCGGCGCCAGCGGCCGGTGCGACCACCAGGTGATGCCCATGTTGAACTCGGTCCAACCTTCCCAGTACTGGGTAGCCGGCATCGGCTTGAGGGTAATTTCGAACCCGCCCTTGGCGGCGTCTTCCTTCAGCGCCTGTGCGTAGGCCATCGACTCCGGCCAGTCAGAGGCCACATTCAGCTCGACCTTAACCGGCATGGTGACACCGGCTTCCGTCAGCAGTGCCTTCGACTTCTCGGTATCGAACGGGTACGGCCCGATGTTGTTGTATTCGGGCTGTGCGGGCGCGACGTGGCTGTCGTCGCCGATCACGCCCTGGTCGCGCAAGGCCAGCGCCAGGATCTTCTCGCGGTTGTGGCAGTGCTTCAGCGCCTGGCGGACCCGGTTGTCCTTCCACGGGTCCTGGTCGACGCGCACGCGCAGCACGCGTGTGGCCCCGGTGGGGGTTGACAGGACGGTGTACGCCGGATCGTCCTTGACGCCTTCCCAGACCGTCACGGGCGGCTCCACGATCATATCGACCTGGCCCGACTTCAAAGCGGTGAGCCACGCGGCCGGATCGTCGCCCAACTGCACGTAGACGATCTCGTCTAGATACGGCAGCGGGCTGCCATCCTCGCCCATGCGCCAGTAATCCTCGCGGCGGACCAGGCGGCAGCGCTCGCCAGGCACGTATTCCGCCATGGTGAACGCGCCGGTGCCGATCGGCTCGCGGGTGATGTCGCCGCCGAAGGTGGCCGGCAGGATGAGCGAAGCGTAGTGGAAGAGGTGTTCCGGCAAGAAGATAGTGGGATCCTTCAGGTTCAGCCTGACCGTGTAATTGTCCACCTTCTCGACGCCGGTCGGTTCGAGATAGCTCATCTGGCCGAGCAGAGAAGAGCCGACGTCCGGGTTCAGCCACTGGCCGAAGTTGAAGACGACATCATCCGCGGTCAGTTCCTGGCCGTTGTTGAACTTGATGCCTTGCTTCAGCATCAACGTCCACGTCTTCAGGTCATCGCTGGCCTGCCACTTGTCGAGCAGGTAAGGCGTGGTGATGCCCTTCGGGTCCGTGTAAGTGAGGTAGTCGAACACGTGGCGCCACGGGTGTGACTGGCTCACCAGGGAAAAGCGAGCCGGGTGGTCGGCACGGTCGACGCGGCCGCGCGCGGTCAGGATGCCGCCACGGAGGATGGACGGCTTGGGGGCCGCGGTCGGCTGGGGCACGGCAGTCGCGGCAGCCGCGGCCGCAGCGGTGGGGGCTGCAGGCGCAGGCGTAGCAGCCGGGCCACAGGCGGCCATGGCCGAGGCGCCGGCTGCGGTCGCGCCGAGCAGCGTCGCCACGCGAATGAAATCGCGGCGCGACATACGACCCTGGCGCAGCAGGTCCTGGGCCTCCGGGATCAACGGGTGCATTTTGAACGGCATGGAACTTCCCTCCTTGAGTGGATGGAGATTGGTGAACCGGCACTCGGGCGGCGAGCCTGCAGATCGATCGAACGAAGACGGGTAAGGAGGAACGACACTGGCAAGCCTCGGCGCTTACATGTCTGTCTCTAATGCTGACATATCACCTTATAGCACGTGTCGTATCAAATGTCAATAGGTTGATCGTCAATTTGGCAAACTTCGCGCGGTCATGATATGTTACAGACGGAACTGGTGGGAATGACCGGTCAGAGGGAGTTGCATGGAAACAACGGACATCGAGGCCACGGCTCGCAACCGCGTGTACAAACAGCTGCGCCGCGCCATCATCATGGGCCACCGCGCCCCGGGCGAGCGGCTCAGCGTGGACGAGCTGTGCCAGCTCTACGGGAGCGGGATCAGCCCCGTGCGCGACGCGCTGCAGATGCTCGGGCAGGAAGGGCTGGTGTCCATCAAGCCGCGCTCGGGTTACTTCATCACCAGCGTCACACTCAAGGAGCTGCGCGACATGCTCGAACTGCGCGAGATCCTCGAGGTGGCATCGATCGAGCGTGCCGCGCTCCGCATCACCGACGAGCAGTTGAACGAGCTGGACCGGGTGCACGCGGGGTACACCGGCGATGACGACGAGTCGTACGACCGGTACACGGACGAGAACCGTCACTTCCACCACACGCTCGGGCAGGCATCCGGTAACGCGGAGCTGGCCGAGATGCTGGGCAGATTGCACGATCGTCTGGCCCGCTTCATGGTCATGCGCCATGCCGGAAGCAGCCAGCCCGAGACGCATGCCCGCATCGTGGCCGCGTTGCGCGCCCGCGACGTCGCAGCCGCGCGCCAGGCGATGCTCGACGAGATCACCGAGTCCCGCCTCACCATCCTCGACCGCGTCATGCAGGGCGACGGCGCGTCCTGGCAAATTCGCGCTCTGAAGTGATCTCCGCCATCCTGCGAACGCTCATCGGGGCGGAGTTGCGTGGGCGAGTTCGCCGAGTCCAGACACGGGCCGACCCGGAGGCGCGTGACCGCGATCCTGACGGGGCTGGCGCACTCGCCCCTACCCCAATCTTCAATTTTCAATCTTCAATCGCGTTCCACGTAGCTGCGCAGCAGCGTCGCGCGCCCTGCCGCGATCACCGCGAACCCGCCCAGTACCGCGGGCAGCAGGGTGAACTGCACCGCATGGAGTTGCAGGCCCGCGGCCGTCGCACTCCCGTCGACCACGCCCCAGATCTCCAGCGACGTGCCGTCGCAGTGGCCGTCGAATTTCGCGCCAGGCGCCAGCTCGACGCGCTCCGTCGTGAAGTAGCGGTTGCGGCACAACAGGGTGCGCCGGCAGCCGGCCTCCTCTGAGATGAGCTCGGCCGGGCAAACGCCGGGCTCAGGCGCGCCGAAGTTGATGACCTCGAGCGCCTTCTCCAGGTGCAGCGGCCGCGGCCGGCCATCCGCGCCGACGCGGTTCCAATCGAACACGCGATAGGTCGTGTTCGAGTTCTGCTGGATCTCGGCCAGGAGCAGGCCGTCCATGATCGCGTGCAGCGTGCCCGCGGGCACACAGACGTGATCGCCCTCTGACACCGCGACCCGGTGCAGGAACGGCTCGGGCCGCCCGGCCAGCACGGCCTCGCGGAAGTCCTCGCGCGTCGACCCCTCGGCCAGCCCCACTATCAGCTGCGCGCCGGGCCGCGCGCGGAGGACCACCCACATCTCGGTCTTGCCCAGCTCGTTGCCCTCGTGCGCCAGCGCGTACTCGTCGTCCGGGTGCACCTGGATGGAGAGCGGCTGCTCCGCGTCGATCAGCTTCACCAGCAGCGGGAACTTCCCGCGTTCCTGGGCCCAGGCATTGGCCGTGCCGATCAGGTCGATGCCGAGCGCGTCGTGCACCGCAGTGAGAGGCCGGCCCGCGAAGTGGCCGTTCGACACCACGCTCGTGCCATCCGGGTGCGCGGCAATCTCCCAGCTCTCGGCCACCGCGCCGGCCGGCGGCAGGGTCCGGCCCAGCGCCGCCAGGTTCCGCCCGCCCCAAAGGTAGTCCTTCAGCACCGGCTCGAACAGCAGCGGATAGATTCTCCGTGTCATGTCTGTCTCCCCCTACGGGTCCGCCGCGCCAGGTTGTGACAGTCCCGCAAAGGCATTGTACGGCAGGGAGCGCGATCCGGGAAACCGGGCCGCGGCGTCGGGCGTTCCGACGGTGGCCGAGATTGAGCGTCCTGAGCGGAGCGACCGAAGGGAGCGCAGTCGAAGGAGCGTCCTTCTACTGCGGTTGCATCATGCATTCCTGCCGCGCAGGTAACCGTTTGACAGGGGCGGTCGCACGGCGATAATGGAGCAAATCACTCCATGGTCCCGGAGTTGCGATGCGCGCACGACGAGCCTTCCTATACGTCCCGGGGGACGACACCCGCAAGATCGCCAAGGCGACGACCCTCGACGTCGACTGTGTCTGCCTCGACATGGAGGACGGCGTCGCGCTCAGCCGGAAGGACGCGGCCCGCGCCACCATCCCGGCCGCGCTGCGCGAGCTGGACTTCGGCCGCTCGGAGCGGCTGGCGCGCATCAACCCGGCCGGCTCCGGCCTGGAAGCGGCGGACCTGGAGGCCGCGCTCGCAGGCCGTCCCGACGGCATCGTCATCCCCAAGGTCGCCGGCGCAGACACGATTCGCTGGGCCAGCCAGGAGATCGCGGCCGCGGAGCAGCGCAACGGCTGGCCCCCCGGCGCGATTCACCTCATCGCCATGGTCGAAACCGCGCGCGGCATCGTCAACCTGCGGGAGATCGCGGGCGCGGATCCCCGGCTGCAGGTGCTCATCTTCGGCGCGGAGGACCTGGCCGGCGACATGGGCGCGGTGCGCACGCCCGACGCGTGGGAGGTGTTCTACGCGCGCTCCGCGGTGGTCATGCACGCGGCCGCGTTCGGGCTGCAGGCCATCGACATGGTCTACATCGACTACGGGGACACCGAGGGTCTGGTCCGCGAGTCGATCCGGGCCGCGCAGATGGGGTACGCGGGCAAGCAGGTTATCCATCCCAGCCAGATTGCGCCGGTCCAGGACGCGTTCGCGCCCTCCGACGCGGCGATCAGCCACGCGCAGCGGGTCATGCAGGCCATGGCCGACCATCAGGCCGAGGGCCGCGGCGCGTTCGCGCTGGACGGCAAGATGATCGACATGCCGCTCGTCCGCGCCGCAGAGCACGTGCTCGCCCGCGCCCGCGCGGCCGGCAAGATCACCGGCACTTTGTAGGGGCCGACCTGGGTGTCGGCCCCCGTCCAGGGCGCACATCATGCTCGCCGCATTAGGTGCCCGGCACCTTCGAAGGTGCCGGGCACCTGAACGCGACGACATCACCGCTTTGGCACCACATGGGGTACAATAGCGCAGTCATCCAGCCAGCAACCATCACACACCAGGACACAGTAACCATGCAAACGACGCGCGTATCGGACGGCCATGCCCGGCTCGTGCTGGCAGCCAGCATCCTCACCTGCCTGCTGATCGCCATGGGCGGCATCGTCTGCGCGACCGAATCGGGCGAGGCCTGCCCCGACTGGCCGGGCTGCTACGGCCGCGCGGTGCCACCGCTGCAGATCAACGCCATCATCGAGTACACCCACCGCCTGATCGCCGCGCTCACGACGCCCTTCATCCTCGCGGCCGCGTTCGTGACCTGGCGTCGCGCTCGCGGCATCCGCTGGCTGATGCGCCCGCTCCTGCTGGTGATCCCGTTCCTGATCGCCGTGATCACCTTCGGTGCGCTCACGGTGCTGCGCGGATTGACGCCTCCCTGGGCGGCCGTGGACCTGGGCTCTGCGCTCATCGTCGGCGCGCTCGTGGTGACGGCCGCGGTGGTGGCCCGCGTGCTCCGCGACAGCCCCGACCGGCTCCCGCGGCCGTCGCTCGCTGCGCCCCTGGCCCGCCTGAGCCTCGCCGCGACCGCCGCGGTGTGGGCCGTCTACGTGAGCGCGGTGCTGGTGGCCGGCAGCGGCTCCGTCACGCGCTGCGTCGGGTGGCCCATGCTGACTATCGTGCCGGTCGACCGCGCCGGCTGGGGCCAGCCGGCGCGGCTGGCACTGGCGGCGATCGCTGTCCTGCTCATCGTTCTGCTCGTCGTCCGGAGCCGGCATGACACAGGCGGGCAGCGGGCAGTACGCCGCGGCGCGGGCATCGCCGGCCTGCTCCTTGCGGCCGAGATCGCGGTGGGACTAGCCATCCTGGCCGGCGGCGCCACGGCTTTCCTGCTCGTGACGCACGTCGTGCTTGCGGTCGCCTTGTGGGCCGCGCTCGTCGCGACGACCGTGCTGGCCGCGTTTGGGCCGCAGTAGCACCCGCAAGGAGCCACTCAGCGTGCGATGCGGCTTTGGCCGCGATCGAACCTGGTGCTAAGATGCGTACGCCACAGTCATTGAACGTGAATTGTCTTATCGAAGCGTGTGGAGGTCAGTCATGGTGGATACAACGGAAAAGACCGGCGGTGAACAGGCAGGAGAACTGGACGCGACCCGAGGCATTGACCTGAGCGGGATGCTGGGCGGCCTCCTGGGGACACCCGGGGCCTCCGCCCCGGCCGCCCCAGCGCAGGAGGGCGGTGCGGATCTCGGCGGCCTCCTCATGGGCCTGCTGGGCGACAGGTTGAATGTCGGCGGCCTGGCCAAGGAGACCGGCCTATCCCAGTCCGTCATCCAGGCTGCCGTGCCGCTGCTCCTCGGCGCGCTGCTGCAGGGCGGCCAGCAGAAGGCTGCCGCTGGCGCAGCCGATGCCCCGCGCGCCTCGCTCGCGGACCTGGCCGGCCGCGTGCTGAGCGGAAAGGTCGTCGGCCCCAAATACCTGGCCGAGACCGGCCTGCCCGACCAACTCACGCGCGCCACCGGGCTCGACGCCAAGACTGCGCTCGAAGCCATCATGGCCATCCTCAAGGCGCTCGGCAAGGGAACGACGGCGGAGAAGCCGAAGACCAAACCGAAGAAGAAGAAGACCACCAGTAGCGCGTCGAAGCCCAAGCCCAAGACGACTGCTAAGCCGAAACCCAAGCCCAAGACGACGGCTAAATCCAAGCCTAAGCCGAAGTCTTCCGCCAAGCCTAAGACAACCGCGAAGCCAAAGCCAAAGTCGACTTCCAGTACAAAGCCCAAGCCGAAGACGACTGCTAAGCCGAAGCGAAAGACGACGTCCAGCACAAAGCCCAAGCCGAAGCCAACCGCGAAGCCGAAGCCAAAGACGACGTCCAGTACGAAGCCCAAGCCGAAGACGTCCACATCCAGGAAGACGAAATAGCATCCCCCGTTCTTGATGGGACAACTAGACTTCACCACCGTAGGGGCACGGCAGCCGTGCCCCTATTTCTTTGCCTACAGTAGGCCCCATTACTTATGATCTAATACTACACAAATAATATACAATCATCATCGAACGATCGTGTGGCCAGCTGACACGATGCGGTCAAACGCGGCTCGACCGAGGAGGACTCAATGGCAAGTCGACGTCAATTCATCAAGGTTACGTTCGGGGCCGGGGCAGCGTTGTTCCTCGCCGGCACCTTACGTCGCACCGGCCTCGCGGCCCAAGGGGACAAGCCACCGCGGCCGAGGCGACACAACAGCAGGTATACGGCCGAGATCCACTCGGACATACTGGCAGCGCTCCCCGGCGGTACGCTGGACCCGGCGATCGTGCCCAAGTTCGTCACCCCGCTGCTCATCCCGCCAGTCATGCCGAAGGCCGGCAGGATCAGGCAGAGGGGCGGCAAGAACGTCGATTACTACGAGATCTCGGTCCGCCAGTTCGCGCAGCAGATCCTGCCCGCAGGCCTGCCCCCGACCACCGTCTGGGGGTACGGCGCAGTGAAGGCAGCGAGCAAGCGGGGCCTGCTGGTGCATAACGCGCCGTCACTGACCATCGAGGCAAAGTGGAACACCCCCGTGCGGGTCAAGTGGATCAACGACCTGGTGGACGCGAACGGCAACGCCCTGCCCCACCTGCTGCCCGTGGACCCGACGCTGCACTGGGCCAACCCACCCGGCGGTGCGATGCATCGCGACAGGCGGCCCACGTTTGAAGAGACCCCCGGCGCCTACACCGGACCGGTGCCGATCGTCACCCACGTGCACGGCGCAGTCGGCGTCGGCGACGAGAGCGACGGCTACGCGGAGGCCTGGTACCTGCCGGCTGCTGGCGACATCCCGGCTGACTATGCGACCGAGGGCACCTGGTACGACTTCTTCAAAAAGAAAGCCCGGGCCAGGGGCCTCCTGGCGCCGGGGACGACGGGGTGGGAGCCGGGCAGCGCCGTCTTCCAGTATCCAAACAATCAACGCGCCTCGACCATCTGGTATCACGATCACACCCTCGGCATGACGCGCCTGAACGTCTACGCGGGCCCGGCCGGCTTCTTCCTGATCCGCGGCGGGCCGGCGGGAGATGATGCAGTTGTCGACAGCCGGTCCGGCCTGCCTGCAGTGCTGCCTGGGCCCGCGCCGAAGGAGAACGACAAGTTCCCGTCGAACAAGACGTACTACGAGATCCCAATCGTCGTCCAGGACCGCGCGTTCAACGACGATGGCTCGCTATTCTATCCGGACTCGCGCGAGTTCTTCGACGCGCTCGCGGGCGCCTACATTCCTGACGGCGATTTCTCGCCCATCTGGAACCCCGAGTTCTTCGGGAACACCATGATGGTGAACGGCAACACCTGGCCGTTCCAGACGGTCGAGCAGCGGCGCTATCGCTTCCGCTTCTTGAACGGCTGCCAATCACGCTTCCTCATCCTGGACTTTACCAACATTCCGGGCGTCGAGGTGTGGCAGATCGGCAACGAAGGCGGTTTCCTGGCTGCGCCGGTCAACATCACGGCTGGCCACGCCAACCGGGTGCTCCTCGGCCTGGCCGAGCGCGCAGACGTCATCGTAGACTTCACCAACGTGCCGGTGGGCAACTACGTCCTCGGCAACCTGGGACCGGACGAGCCGTTCGGCGGCGGGATCCCGGGCATCGACTTCGAACCAGCTGACTCCGCCACGACCGGCCAGGTGTTGCAGTTCAACGTCGTGCCCGCGCTGGCAGCCGACCCGACCACGCCGCCCGCGATTTTGCAGCTGCCGGCCATCGTGCCCCTGCCGCCTGAAACCGTCACCCGGAAACTGGCGCTCATCGAGATGATGGGAATGGGCTTCGACGCCGATGGTGAGATGGTGGAGGGCCCCATCGAGGCGCTCCTCGGCACCGTCGGCCCCGACCTGCTCGATAGCTCGACGCCGGAGGGTGTGTGGACGGAGCGGACGTGGATGGAGCCCGTGACGGAGAACCCGGACGTCGGCGCGACCGAGGTCTGGGAGATGTACAACACCACCGGCGACGCGCACCCGATGCACGTGCACGAGCTCGTCTTCGAGGTGGTAAACCGCGAAGGGCTGGTCCTCGACGACGATGGCAACGTCATCCAGCCGATCCAGCTCGACGGCAACGTCACCCCGCCCGAACCGTGGGAGACGGGCTTCAAGGACACGGTCATCGCGTATCCCGCCCAGGTGACGCGGATCAGGGCGCAGTTCAACACACCCGGGCAGTACGTATGGCACTGCCACATCGTGGAACACGAGGACAACGAGATGATGCGCCCCTACCGCATCGGGCCGGTGCAGCCGGGACAGCCCATGCCCGGCGCGCACGGCGGGATGTGATCGGAAATTGAAAATTGGGGTCGTAGGGGCCGACCTGTGTGTCGGCCCTGTGTGACGGTGCACGAGTAGGGGCCGACCTGCGTGTCGGCCCTGTTGTCCGGGGGCGCACACACCGGTGCGCCCCTACAGCCCGCGCGTGACCCATCCGCGGCGCGAAATGATGTAGGGGCGAGTGCGCCAGAACCGTGAGGCCCGCAGTCACGCCTCCCTGGGCCGACACGGACCTCGCCTCGGCGCACTCGTCCGTGTGACATACCGTGGATGAACACGTAGGGGCCGACCTGCGTGTCGGCCCTGTTGTCCGGGGGCGCACACACCGGTGCGCCCCTACCCGCCATCCACGCGGAGGCGATAGCCAACTCCTGGCTCGGTGAGGATGAGGGCCGGCCGGCTGGCGCCCGGCTCGAGCTTGTGGCGCAGGTTGCTCATGTTGACGCGCAGCAGGTGTATCTCGCCCTCGTACCCCTCGCCCCACACCTGGCGCAGCAGTTGACGGTGGGTCAGCACCTTGCCCGCCTGCATGACGAGCGCGCGCAGCAGATCGTATTCGGTGGGCGTCAGTTGCACCTCGTGGTCGCCCACCGTCACGCGGCGCAGGCCCAGGTCGACGGTCAACGGGCCGGCCGAGAAGACGGGCTCTGCTGCGGGCGACGCCGCGCGGCGCAGAGAGGCGCGCATGCGCGCCAGCAACTCCCCCATGCCGAACGGCTTGGTCACGTAGTCGTCCGCGCCTGCATCGAATGCCGCGATCTTCGCCGCCTCCTGGCCCTGCACCGTTACGATGATGATGGGCGCGGACATCCGCTCGCGCAGGCGCCGCGTCACCTCGATACCGTCGAGGTCGGGCAGGCCCAGGTCGAGTATCACGAGATCGGGCCTGCGGCCGGCCGCTGCCGCCAGCCCCTCCTGCCCGTCGGCGGCCACGAATACGTTGTAGCCATGTGCGGTCAGAGACGCGTGCAGAAAGCGCCGGATGGCAGGCTCATCATCCACTACCAGCACGCGCGGCCCAGTTTCGCTCATGGTCATTCGCTCCCCGCGGTCGATGCCGGCGGTTCGCACGGCAGCGCGACCGTGACGACCGTGCCGCCCCCCGGCCGGTTCTCCGCCCAGATCCGGCCGTGCTGTGCCTCGACGATGCCCTTGCAGATCGGCAATCCCAGGCCCGTGCCGCTGACGCCAGCCGACGCGCGCACCCGGTAGAACTTGTCGAATATGCGCTCCAGGTCGGCCGGCGGCACGCCGCAGCCCCGGTCCAGCACCGCGATCTCCACCGTGTCGCCGGCGCGCCGCGCGGTCACCGCGATCGGGGACCCCGGCGACGAGTACTTGACCGCGTTGTCGATCAGGTTCACCAGCACCTGCACCATCAACACGAAATCCATCGGCGCCAGCAGGTCTCCAGTGTCGATCGCCACCTCCCGCCCCACCAGCCGGCCGGCCAGCCGGTCGAGTGCCGCATTGGTGACCTCCTGGACGTCGCACAACTCCTTGATGGTCTTCAGCGCGCCCGCCTCGATACGCGTCATGTCCAGCAGGTTGCCCACCAGGACGTTCAGCCGCTCGGCCTCCTCGCGCGCCATCGTGATCAGGCTCCGCTGTACGGGATTATCGCCGCACGCGCCGTCTTCCTCCAGGCTGGAGAGGGTGCCGGTGATCGAAACCAGTGGCGTGCGCAGATCGTGGGAAACGGAGTTCAGCAGCGCGGCCTGCAGTGCCTCCGCCGCACGCGCCACCTGCGCCTGCCGTGCCTGCTCGGCGAGCTCGGCGCGCTCGATGGCCAGGGCCGACTGGCTCGCGAACACCTCCAACAGGCGGCGCTGCTCCTGCGACAGGGAATCGCCCGGATCGACCGGCTTGACGCCCAGGACGCCGACGACGCCCCGCACGGTCTTGAGCGGCATGAAGCGCATCGCTGCGCCGGCCATCGTCGCCGTGCCGCGGCCCGTGGGCTGGCCAGCCCCGAGGGCCAGGGCCGCCACCGCCATCTCTTTCTCAGACAGGACCAGCCCCGGGCTCGCCGCGCGCAGCTGCAGCGTCTCCCCGGCCGCGAGCAGGATCGCCGCCTCGCGGCCGAAGGTGCCTCCCACGTGGCGCACGACGATCCGCAGGATCTCGTCCAGTTCGCTGGCGGAGGCCAGGTCACGGCTCAGCTCGTAGAGGGCGATGGCCTGCACCTCGCGGCGCCTCGCTGCCTCCGCCTGCTCGCGCGAGCGGGCCGCCAGCGTGCTGATCACCAGGCCGACGACCAGGAGCCCGACGAATGTGAGCAGATACTCGGCATTGGCGACCGTGAGGCTCAGCCTGGGCTGGATGAAGAAGAAGTCGAAAGCCAGGACGCCGGCGATCGCGCTGAGCGCGGCCGGCCCGCGGCCCAGGTAGATCGCGGCGATCACGACCGCGGCCAGGTACAGCATGACCAGGTTCACGGGTGAGACGAAGCGGTGCACCGGCACGCTCAACAGGGTGGTCGCGCCGACCAGGAGCGCGCTCCAAACGTAACGCTGCCAGCGCCGCGGTGGTCGAAGGATCTGCGACAAGGGCTCTCTCCTCCATCCGACGTTTGCCGCTCCATTGTATCCCATTTTCAAGGGGGTTCAACTGCCGTCCCGCCAGGATCAAGAAAAGGTCAAAGTTTGCGAAAATCTCTTGACGCGGGGCACTGCGCGGGAGTACGATGGGTTCCGTACCAGGGATCAGGGGTATGGGCGTCTGCCTGTGCCCCTTTTTTTGTGATCCCGCACCATCCCTGAGAAAGCAGAATCATGGCAGTTTTCGAACAAGAGCCCCAGTCGTCCCTCATCTATCGGGAGGCTGAACACATCCCTGGACGCTCATGGCGCACCAGGCTGCTGGGTCGACCCCTTCAGACCGCCGACGCGCCCAACGAGACCATTGGCAAGGGTATCGGACTGGCGGTCTTTGCGTCCGACGCGCTGTCATCCACCGCGTACGCCTCGCAGGAGATCCTGTTCATCCTGGCCGGCGCGGGGACGCTCGCGTTCAGCTATGCATTCCCGATCGCCATCGTGATCGTCGGGCTGCTGGCCATCGTGACCCTGTCCTACCGGCAGATCATCCAGTCGTACGAGAACGGCGGCGGTGCCTACATCGTTGCGCGCGATAATCTCGGCGAACTGCCGGCCCAGATCGCCGGAGCCTCGCTGCTCACCGATTACATCCTGACCGTGGCAGTCTCCATCTCGTCGGCCATCGCGCAGGTCACTTCCGCGTTCCCCGCCGTTTATGCGTACCGCGTCGAGCTTGCCGTCGCCATCGTGCTGTTCATGATGCTGGTGAACCTGCGCGGCGTGCGCGAGTCCGGCGCAGCGTTCGCGATCCCGAGCTACTTCTTCATCCTGACGATGTTCCTGACGGTCGGCGTCGGGCTGGTGCGCTACCTGGCGGGCTCTCTGGGCCAGGTGGTCGATCCGCCGCCCCTCGAGGCGATCCATGCGGGCCAGGCCGTGTCCCTCTTCCTGATCCTGCACGCGTTCTCCAGCGGCACCACGGCGCTGACCGGGGTCGAGGCCATCTCGAACGGCGTGGGTGCGTTCCGCGAGCCGCGGAGCCGCAACGCCGCGATCACCCTGGTCTGGATGTCGGCGATCCTGGGGACGTTGTTCCTCGCCATCACCCTCCTGTCGGGCGCGATCGGTGCGATCCCCTCTGAGACCGAGACGGTGATCTCCCAGCTCGCGCGTACGGCCTTTGGCGGCCGCAACCTGCTCTATCTGACCGTGATCGGGGCGACCATGATCATCCTGGCCATGGCCGCGAACACCTCGTACAACGGATTTCCGCGGCTCAGTGCGCTGCTGGCGATAGACGGCTTCCTGCCGCGCCAGCTGGCCTTCCGCGGCAGCCGGCTGGTGTATTCCTACGGCATCGCGGCCCTGGCAATCGTCGCATCGCTGCTGATCATCATCTTCAAGGCCAGCGTGACCGGGTTGATCCCGCTCTACGCGATCGGCGTGTTCCTGTCGTTCACGCTGTCGCAGGCCGGCATGGCGCGGCGTTGGCGGAAAGTGGGCCGGCTGGCCCCGGGCGAGCGCGTCACGGAGCGGGGCTCGACATTGCAGCACGAGCCGGGCTGGCAGATCAAGATGATCATCAACGGCTTCGGCGCGCTGTGCACCGCCGGGGTGACGCTGGTCTTCGCCGTGACCAAGTTCCGTGACGGGGCCTGGGTGGTGCTGATCCTGATCCCGCTGCTGGTGTTCGTTCTGTCGGCCATTCATCGCCATTACCGCCTGCTGGCGGACAGCCTGTCGCTGGACCATTACGCGGAACCCGGCCACGCGTCGCGGCATCGCGTGATCGTGCCCCTCAGCGGCGTGCACCAGGGAAGCATGGCCGCCCTGCGCTACGCGCAGGCCCTCTCCACAGACGTAACCGCGGTGTACGTGTGCATCGACCCGGCCGAGGCGGACCGCGTCCGGCAGAAGTGGACGATGTGGGGTCAGGGCGTGCGCCTGGTGATCCTGAACTCACCGTACCGCCTGCTCATCGAGCCGCTGCTGCGGTACATCGAGGACCTGGCGAAGGTTCGCCAGCCCAACGAGATCATCACCGTCGTCGTGCCCCAGTTCGTGCCCAGTCGCCGCTGGCACAACCTCCTGCACGCGCAGACGGCCACCTGGCTGCGCCTCGCGCTCCTCTCCCGCCCGGGCATTGTGGTGACCGACGTCCCGTACCAGGTGGCGTGACGCGCAGTAGGGGCGAGTGCGCCAGATCCGTGACACCCGCGGCCACGCGCCCCTGGCCCACGACGCACGCCACCTCGGCGCACTCGCCCACATGATTCGCCGCCGCAGGGCGACGGTTTGCCGCAGGATTGGCCGGCGGGCGGAGATCCGCGCCGCGCGCCCATTCTCGGGTGGCAAACCATCGCCCCTAAATCCAATTGCGTGAGCGATCAGCGGTGCGAGTAGTGTTCGTCGAGCGCCCAGTTTTCTGGGTTATCACGGATATACTGCCGAATTGCCGCAAGCTCCCTATCCGAGCGCACCACATGTTCATAGTAATTGCGCTGCCAGATTCCCCGATCCTCCCGGCCAAGAATCGGATTGATGCGACGAGTTGAAAGTGACTTGTACGCTCCGACGACGGCTCCGAGTGAGCCAGAACGCGCGCCTGACGGCCGTTCACGCGGGAGTTGCGCGGCCACATCTACCTGCTCTTGATGATGGAAGTGCAATACGCCATGCAGGTGATTGGGCATCAAGACCCATTCGTCTAGCGAGACGTACGGGAACCGGTCGGGCAACTCCTGCCAGAGTGTTTCCGCAACCTGGCGAACCTTTGGGTCATCGAACAAGCATTCCCGCTGTTGGCAAACCAGTGTAACGAAGTAGAAGCCGTCCTGCCGGTAGTCGTAGTTAGGCAGGCGTATTGAACGACGATGAGAAGTGATAATGGTGTCGGTCATGACGGCATCATAGGCGGTTCAGCAGCAAACCGTCAACCCGCGACCATGGACGGTGCGCGTCATATACCGTAAGGCTCCCATGGCATGTGGTAGTAGTCGTAGGGGCGAGTGCGCCAGATCCGTGACACCCGCGACAACGCGCCCCTGGTCCACGACGTACGCCACCTCGGCGCACTCGCCCGCATGACGCGCGCCGGCGCGAGGGCGATGGTTTGCCGCAGGATTGGCCGGAGGCGGAGATCCGCGCCGCGCGCCCATTCTCGGATGGCAAACCATCGCCCCTACATGATGTGGCTTGACCCATGCGCGCGACGTGGCTTGACCCATACGCGCCGCAACCTCTTGTAGGGGCGAGTGCGCCAGATCCGTCACACCCACGGCCACGCGCCCCTGGGCCACGACGTACGCCACCTCGGCGCACTCGCCCGCACAATGGGCGCTCAGCGCGAGGGCGATGGTTGCCGCAGGGGCCGGCGGACGGAGATCCGCGCCGCGCGCCCATTCTCGGGTGGCGAACCATCGCCCCTACATGATGTGGCTTGCTCCATTCGTGCCAGGACCTGTCGTTACCGCAGCATCAGCGGCAGATACGAGCGGTCACCCACGTAGATGCGCACGCTCGAACTGCCGGTGAGCCCGCCGTTGTCGGTCGTGGTCACCGTGATCGTGTGCCAGCCCGGCGATAGGCTCTCCGCCAACACTTCCCGGCCGGCCCCCAGCTGACCGTCCCGGTCCGACTGCCAGATCAGCCGATCGTCGGCGACCGGGCCGTCTTCCACGTCGGTCGCCAGGCCCTGCAGCACCACGAGGGAGCCGATAGGCGCCACGGCACCGTCCGCGGGCTCGACGATCACGGCCATCGGCGCGCTGTTCGGCGCAGTGAAGACGCCGTCCGAGTCATCCTGGCCCGTCAGGAACCCGTCGTTTGCGATCACGCGCATGCGGGCCTGCGTGCTGCCCGGCAGGCCCTGCAGTGAGGCCAGGGTGTAGCTGTCGCCCACCACGTTCATGGCCACCAGCCGCCAGGTGTCGCCGTTGTCAGGGCTGTACTGCACCGTGAAGGTCAGCGCATCGCCGTCCGCATCGCTCGCGGACCAGCGCACCACGTCCCCCACCACCAGCGTCTCACCGCCGTTCGGCGAAAGCAGCGTCACCTGTGGGGCGTTCGCGCTCGCTGCCCGTTCCGCCAACACCTGGTCGCCCTGACGCACCTGCACGCGCACCGTCGAGGCCGCCAGCGGCGCCAGTTCGAGGAAGTGCCGGAAGCCGCCCTCCTCGTCGTCGTTCGTCAGGTAGATCTCCTGGGAGTGGACGACCGTGCCCGCCGCGTCGACCTGCACCAGCATGAACGGGACGGCGGCAGCCTCCGCGAAGGCCGCTCGGAACCCGTACTTCTCGGCCTGCGCCTGCACCGCGTCGGCCGCCGGATCGGTGATCCGATACACGTTGCCGATCTGGGCCGTGCCACCGACCGTGTCGATCAGACCGCCCGCGGCCACGTACAACGTCGCATCGATCAGCGCGGCCACCTCGGCCGGATCCGCAAACGCGACGGGATCAGCTGACACGGCATCCTCGAACTGCTCCTGCACGGATGCAACGGAGGCATAGAGGCCGCAGGATATACCGTACTGCGGCAGGAGCTTGCAGTACTCGTAGGGTGAGATCCAGCGAGCGCGCTGGTAGCCCATCAGCGGAAACGCACGATTGTCCGGCGACGCGGTCGGGCTGTTGCTCAGCACGGTGGGTGCGGAGAGATCCCACGACCCGTAGTAAACGTCGAAGCCGTAGTAGCCCGAGGTGTCGACGTCCGCCAGGCTACAGTTGGGGAAGGGCCACGGGTAGTTCGGATCGGTCGACCCGCCGTTAGATTCGTTGCCGCTGCAGTTCATGTGCTGCAGACCCTTGTTGTGCCCCAATTCATGGGCCATCGAGTTGCCCCCCGCGATGTACCACGACGGCCAGCCATTGGTGCTGTTGACCATCTTGGTCCAGGAGTTCCAGCCCGGCCGGTTGCCCATGCCCATGCCGTTGTCCGTGTTCAGGTCAGGATGCACCATGCCCATCCAATGCAGCCGGCTTACCCAATCGGTGGTCCAGAAGTTCTTCCACTCGACCGCACCCAGGATGTCGGACCGTCCCTCGCTCGTCGCCACGTTCCATTCCTCCCAGATCGGCCAGAAGTGAAACGCGGGTTCCAGCGGGTCGTCGTAATACCACCAGTTGATCCGGGAGATCGGGTGGAAGCGCAGGATGTTACGGAGCAGCGCCGGGAAGTCAGAACTCGTGGCGCGGTAGATGCGCGTGGGATTGTCGTGGTTGCCGTTGTTGTGCAGGAGAAGCGGCACCATCGCGAGGTTCAGCTCGTTGCTCTGGCGGAAGGTGACCGCGCGTTGGAGCGTGTTGTTGCCCTCGTTGCTCTCCGCAATCGCGTTGTTATAGTCGACCTCGACCCGGAACGTCACCGAGCCGGCCGAGCGCCATTCGGCGGGCACGAAGAACCAGAAGCTGTCGTTCAGGTTGGTGCGCGTGCCGCCGGTGGTGCGGACGGTGATGATGTTGTTCGCGTTGCGGGGCGAACCCGCGAGTTCGACCCCGCCACGGTACGCGCGGAGTCTTGCCCGGACGTTCGGCACGTTGAACAGCGTGCTGCGCACGTAGGCGCGGACCCGCGTCTGACGGCCCGCCACCAGGGGCATGCTGTTGTCCAGATCCTGGATGCCCTGCGTGACCTCAAGGGCAGTCACGCTCAGGTCCGGTCGCGGCGTCGGGCTGGGCGTCCGCGTCGGCGTCCGGGTAGGCGTGCGCGTCGGGGTCCGGGTCGGCGTGCGAGTAGCGGTCGCCGTCGGCGTGGACGTGACGAATTTCGTAGCTGTCGCAGTTGGCGTACGCGTCGGGGTCGACGTCAGCGTGGGTGTCACGGGTTTCGTCGCAGTAGCCGTCGCGGTCGGGGGATCCACGATCTTGTGCGGCGAGAAGAGCAGGTCGTCGATGGACTCGCTCAAGATGGTGTCCCCGTAGTCCAGCGTGATGCGCACGATGCGGCCGTGCGGATCGTAGAACCCGAGAAACTGGGAGTGGGGCTCGGGCACGGGGCTGACGCGCGACTCACAGATGACGGTGCCGCCTGCGTCGTACGCGCGGAACAGGGCCGTCAGCTTTGCGGTCTCACCGTTGCCGATGTAGAGCCCGACGTGCGTCTTCTTGGATGCAAAGGCAATCTGCATCGGGACGCCGGCGCTCGTGTTCGGAGAGACGGCGTTGTTGATGGCCACGTTCGGCCGCGAATGTGCTTCTGTGGGTTCGTTGCCGTAGATGACCGCCCGGTTGGAGCGCGTGTCTTCGAAGCGCACACCAAACGCAGCGACGTAGGTATCGCCGATCACCGCCGCGTTCGCCAGGTCGTCGAAGTGAATCAGGCCGGGGGAAGGGATCTCCGCCGCGCTCTTGATGGGGCCGCAATCGGTCCATTGCAGTGCTGGGGCTGCGGACGCGGGCCGCATGGAGAGCAGCACCCCCAGGGCTGCCAGGGCCATGACGGCTGCAAGGTTGGTTAGTCGGTGCATGGTCGGTCCTCCTGGGTTGGTATAAGTGATGGCCAAGTATAATACAAATGTCGTACCCAGTCAAACAATCGACCTGGCCCTCCTCCCCACAACACTTGACAGGCCGGCCGCCCTGGTGCATCATTTTTGCACGCGTTGCCCTTGTCCCTTTCGCGCCGCCCTTCTTGGAGGTCAGCAATGACGCGCCCGCCTTCCCGCCTCTTCCCTCATCTGTGCTCTCACCTATTCGTGCTTATCGCTTGCCTGGCACTCCCGACCTTCCTTCTCCTCAGCGGCCTGGCGGACCAACCTCCCGTGCAGGCCCAGGAGATCGGGCCGGCGGCCGGCCCGCCCGCCAGTACCGCAGCGACCGCGACGCTCAATGCCGTAGCTGACTCTTATGTAAATGAGTTAGTGCCGGACGCCACCGCCGGCGGTCTCACCGAACTCTACGCCGGTCGGTTGGCCACCGGCGACCGCCGGGAGCTGATCCGCTTCGACCTGTCGCCCATCCCGGCCGGCTCCACGATCCATTCGGCCACGCTGACGCTGTACGCGGTGTTCAACATGGCCGCTGCCAGCGACGCGCCCGCTGCGGCCAACCAGGTCTACGCCGTCCGCAACACGGCCAGCTGGAAAGAAGCGACCGTCTCCTGGAACACCAGGCCCGCGACGGCCGCCGCGGCCGACGACACGCCGACCAAGGTCGATCCGGGCAGCGCCGCCCAGTATGACCTGGCGGTGACCGGGGCGGTGAGGCAGTGGATCACGAACGGTGCGACCAACAACGGCTTCACGTTGAGGGGAGACGGCAGCAGCACGTGGCCCACGCTGATGCTGACGTACTCCAGAGAATCCAGCACGGCCGCCCAGCGTCCTAAGCTGGTGGTGTCGTACACCCCGCCCGGCGTTACACCCACCGCCACGCGGACGCCGACCCCGACCGCCACCCGGGCGCCGACCGACACCCCGACGCGGACGCCCACGAGCTCCCCGCTGGTCTCGGGCGCCTGCCCCGGCACCCTGATGATCCGTGCCGCGCAGGACAGCTGGATCGACGAGGCCAATCCCACGGCGACGCACGGTTCGGAGAACGAACTGCGCAGCGCCGTCTTATTCTCCAAGGCAGCGAAGGCGTGGATCGGCTTTCCGCTCACGCGCAACCTGATCCCGCCGGGCCAGCACATCTACAGCGCGAAGCTGCGTGTCGCACCTAACTACTTCGGCGGCGACGAGGCGTCCTCGGCCGACGTCTGGATCACCGACCTCACGAAGGGGCCGTGGAACGAGGCAACATTGAGCTGGTCCAATTTTCCGGTGCCCTACGGCGGGAGCACGGTGACGGGCGTGGTGTTGCGAGACCAGGCCATCAGCGAGCTCGATGTACTCCAGCAGGTGCGTGACAGGTGGCTCCTCGGCGGGATCGACAACTACGGCTTCGAGATCTTCTCGGCCCGGGAGCTCCATTTCCTGAGCAGCGAGTACGCGTCGGTGGCGCTGCGCCCACAGCTGGTGATCACGTGCGGCAATGCGCCACCCACTGCGACGCCCACCCGCACCGTCACTCCGACGCCGACGGTCACGCCCTCGCCCACCAGTACCCCGCGGCCGATCGACTATCGCATCGAGGCAGTCGAGGTGACGCAGGGCATCGCGCGCGTCTACGAGCCCGGCGGCGAGGCTCCCCCATCAGGCGAGGCACGCGTGTGGGGCAAGCCCACCTTCGTGAAGGTCTACGTGAGTGCGGGATTCTACGGCTCGCCGGTCGAGGTCCATGCCGGATCTGTTTCGGTGAGACTGGTGCATACCGGTCCGCTCGAATCACTATCCGGCGGCAATCCGGAGCCGCTCGATGCGATCCAGAAGCCCGCGAAGATCTCCGCTTCGACCAACTCGCGCGACGAGGCCAACGTCTGGCTGTTCGAGCTCCCCTTCAGATGGATCGAAGACGGCCTGACCGTGGAGGCGCGCATTTTCGGGCCCGACGAGCCACAGGAGTTCCGGAACAACAACGTCTTCAGCCGCACGCTCAACTACCGCACGCTGCCGCCTCTCTGCGCAGTCTACATTCCGGTGCGAGCGCACTCCGGGACGCCCTCCGACCAGGCCATGTCGCCCATGAGTGCGGATGGCCTCGCAGTGCGCAACAGGGCCCTCACCCTGCTGCCCCTCTACAAGATCTGGAGCTACTACCAGACGGAGCCCGTCGAGGAGTATCAGTGGGAGTCGGCCTCCTACGGCCCCTACGAGCTGGACTCGGACACCTGGAAGATCGTCCACAGCCTCTGGTGGCGGGACCAGCTCAGCGATGATCCGGACGAGTGCGACGACGCGGGGGCGCGCACGCACTACATCGGCGTCGTCAAGGCCGGGCCCGGCGATAACGACTTCAACGGGATGGGCGCCGTGGGTGGCGATCAGATGGTGTTCAGGATGGCGATGAACAGCGCGGGCGCGTACGACGGCGCGCAGATTAACCAGCCGTGGGGAGGCAGGACGCTGGCCCATGAGCTGGGCCACAACTACGATCTCGAACACGTCGGCTGCGGCACGTCCGACGATGAGCCGCTGTACCCCTACGACAACTGCCACTTCTCGGACGGCACGATCGACTGGCGGGAGCAGCAATACGGCTTCGATCCCATTACGCGCAAGGCCATCCCTGCCGCGGCAGACGTGGGCGACCTCATGTCCTACGCCAGCGTGCGCTGGACCTCGGACTGGACGTGGAACTACCTGTTCCTCAAGCTGAAACTCGGCGCAGCCGCGCAGGCGGCGGAACAGGCGCTGTGGCCCGATGCCACGCCCGCACTGCTGCTCAGCATCTACCAGGAGCCTGAGACCGGACAGGTGAGGTTCGACCGGCTGCAGCTGACCGATCCGGCGCATCTCCCCGAGACCAAGCTGCAGGAGATCACCCGGGCAGCGGGCGGCACAGGCCCGTGGACCGTCCAGGTGCTCGGCAACGGGGGCGCAGCACTGGCGTCCTACAGCTTCGAGCCTGCGAGACTCAGCGGAGACGATCGCGACGATCCCTTCGCAGCCTTCGCGGTCCCCTGGCCGGCCAGCGCCACCGGCGTCCGGCTCCTGGTGGACGGCGCGGTCAGCGAGGAAAAGAGCCTCAGCCCCAGCGCACCCATCGTGCAGATCACCTCGCCAAAAGGCGGCGAGACCTTCACCGGGCCGTTCGATCTCAGCTGGCAGGGCTCGGACGCAGACGGCGACTGGCTCCACTACACCGTCCAGTACAGCGCGGACGGCGGCGCCACCTGGCAGGTTATTCGCGGCGAGCATCCCAACACCAGCCTCACGCTCGATGCTGGGAAGCTGGCGGGCAGCGCAGGGCAGGCCCTGCTGCGCGTCATCGCGTCCGACGGCTTCCGCACGGGCAGCGCGAATTCGAAGGCCTTCAGCGTGGGCAAGCATGCGCCCGCGCTCGTCATCACCTCCCCGGCGGAGGGTGCGCGCTACCAGCCCGGCACGGCCGTGAACTTCTCCGCGGAGGCGTGGGATCTGGAGGACGGCGTGCTGCCCTCGCCGGCCTTCGAATGGCATGTGGGCGGCGCGGACGCACCGCTGACCGGCGCCACGACGTCGCTGGTTGGGTTAGCGCCTGGCGCCTACACCGCGACAGTCTACGTCGCAGACAGCGACGGCCAGCCGGCTGCGGCCACCGTCACATTCTGGGTGGGGTCCCTCAACACGTATCTGCCTCTCATCCTGCGGTAGGGTGTTCCCTCCCACCGCGCGATACCCGATTTCGTGGGTCATTCGCTGCGCAGCATGCGGTAGGGGCCGACCTGTGTGTCGGCCCCCGTACGCCGGCCCCCATCCCGGCAGCACTAGCGACCTGATACCCCTCGCAATCAACGCGCAAATATATATTTATCAGTATACAAAGCATGCTCAATCGGAGCAGTGCTTACATACCGCTAGTTAGCTGAGGACTACTCTGCCGCCAGAGTGTAAGCCAGAGCACTCTGCGGGACCGGCGACCCACTTGCCGGCCCCTGAGTTCCTGGAGGTTACCATGTCCATACAATCCCGCTCTGTGCGGCGCGTCAGCGTGCTCGCCGCCATCGTCGCGTTGCTGCTTCTCCCTCTCACCGCACTCGCGCAGCCCGCTCCTTTCGAAACCGTCGCGGAGGGCCTCAACAACCCGCGCGGCCTGGCCTTTGCCCCCAACGGCCAGCTTTACGTCGCGGAGGCCGGCACGGGCAACAATGACGGCGCCATCCTCGGCATCGACCTTAAGAAGAGCACGGAGGCGGTCCTCATCGGGGGCCTGCCCTCCTACACGGCCGCAATGGGCGACATCGTGGGCGTCCACGACGTCTCGTTCCAGGGCCGCGGCAACCTGCTGGCCCCGGTCGGGCTGGGCGCCGATCCGACCACCCGCGCAGGGGGCAGCAAGTTCGGCTGGCTGCTGAAGGTCCCGCCCAGCGGCAAGGCGCAATACCGGGCGGACGTCGCCGGCCACGAGGCCGTCGCTAACCCCCACCCATTCTCGGTCGACTCAAATCCCTATTCGGTGCAGGCGCTACCCGACGGCAACGCGATCGTGGCTGATGCCGGCGCCAACGCTCTCTTCCACGTCAATCTTGAGACCGGCGCCGTGAGCACGCTCGCGGTGTTCCCGGATCGCGACGTGGCTTTCGGCGCTGGCAGTATGCCCGCACAGGCAGTGCCGAATGCGGTCACGCTGGGGCCTGACGGCGCGCTCTACGTGGGTCAGCTGCTCGGCTTCCCCTTCACGCCTGGCGAGTCGAAGGTGTTCCGTGTCGCGATGGACGGTTCGATCAGCGACTTCGCCACCGGGTTCACCTCGATCATCGACGTGACCTTTGACCGTCACGGCAACCTGTACGTGCTGGAGATCGCGAAGAACGGGCTCCTGGCTGCATTCGGTTCGGGAGACTTCACGGGCGCGCTGATCAGGGTCGCGCCGAACGGCACGCGCACCGAGGTCGCCAGCGAGGGGCTGTTCGCACCGGGCGGCGTGGCCATCGGCCCGGACGGCGCCGCGTACGTGACGAACGTCAGCATCGCCTCCGGCGGTGGCCAGGTGTTGAGGATTCCGCTGCCTTAGTTGACCGAACCAGGCGCCTGGGACCTGGACGCGGTGCCGGGCGCCTGGTTCGAAATCATAGATGAAAGCCCCCACCATCCTTGCGCTTGCCCGAGCTTATACGGTACTTGCACGATACTTATCTATTACCTATTGACGCCGGCCCGCTGGCGCCCGGAGATGCGGCGGTCATCAACGCGTTGATGCGGGGCAAGGCCGTCTGCATCCCCCTGACCTGGAACTGCGCGCGGACCTGGTGGGAGGTGAACGGTCAGGCCGAGCTGGACGACATGGACTGTGCGGAGGTGCCGATTCGCGGGTCAGGGAATCGTATCTATCTGCCGCTGGAGCTGAAGGCGCCGTCATGATGGGGCCGCGGCCTCAATCCGCACGCTGCCAGTTCAGGATGTAGCGGCACGATTCGCTGAGTTTAAAAGGAACAGCCGCCGGAGCGCTGATCGGCTGGTCGGCCGGGTCGAGCACGACGACGTACCAGGTCGTATCGGCCTGGACGATGTTGAAATCATATTCGCCACCGCCCTTGCTGGCGACCACAGGATAGCGATGCCATTCGTTGTAGCAGACGAGTCGCACGCCCGCAAGGGGCTGTCCGCCCGCGTCGACAACGCGCCCCACGATGAACGCGGGGGCGCGGGGACAGCCGGGGCAACGGTGTGAGAGATCAGGCTGGGCAGGGCCGGACGGCACGAAGCGATATGGCGACAGGGCGGAAGCGGGCGGCGGCTGCGTGGCCGCGGGCGCAGGTGACGGTGCAGCGGTGGGCGGCGGCTGCGTGGCCGCGGGCGCAGGTGACGGTGCAGCGGTGGGCGGCGCGAGCGTCGCAGGCGGCGGTGTGGCCGTCAAGGTGGCCGTCGGTTCCGGCATCGGCGATGCGTCCGGCGTAGCCGTGTGGGTCGCCGTGGCAGGCGTCGTCGGAGACGCAGCCAGCGTGGTCGTGGCGGGCATAGGGGTCGCGGTTCGGGCCGGTGTATCCGTCGGAGCAGGGCTGGCGGTCGGGGTAGCGGTCACTACGGCGACGGCCGACCCCTCGGCGACGGCAGTTGCCGTGCCGCCGGCATCAGGCGCAGCTGCCGTGCCGCCGGAGGGCGGCGGCACTGGGGTGGCTGCCGGACTACAGCCGGCAACCATCAGCCCCGCCAGGATCAGCACTACACAATAACCGCAGAGGGATCGCATCGCACACCTTCATTCCACCCTGACACACAGGGCCTTCGTCATGCCGTCTATGGCGGCACGGCATGGCGTGGCGGACGGTCCGTGCGCGCCGCAGCGCTCCCTACCCCTCCCCCAACAAGGTCTGGCAGAGGCGCACCCCTTCCATCGCGTCGGTCGACCAGTAGTCCGCGCCGACGAACCGGCACACCTGCTCGTCCACCTGACCGCCCAGGAGGATGGGGATCGCCATACCGTCCTCGGCCATCATGGCCCGCAGCGCGGCGACCGTCTCCCGCATCGTGGTGTACGCTGCAGTGATCAGCCCCGACAGGCCGATCACCTGGGGCTTGAACGATCGCGCCGCGGCGACGAACGCCTCTGGCGCAACGTCGACGCCCAGGTCGAGTACCGCGAAGCCATGGCACTGCAGCAGCATCAGCAGCAGGTTCTTACCCAGGTCGTGGATGTCACCCTGCACCGTGCCGAGCAGCACCCGGCCGGACGTCTGCCCGCTGAAGTGCGTCTCGACCGTGGGCATCACGATCTCCGTCACCTCGCGCAGGATGTCGCCCGCCATGATCAGGCCAGAGAGGTAGTAGCGGTGGTCCGCGTAGCGCTGGCCGACCTCACGCATGCCTGCCTGGCACTCCTCGATGATTCGCAGCGGATCTTCCCCGCGATCGACCCGCTCGCGCACCTCCGCCAGAACCTCCTTCTCACGCAGGTCCGCCAGCGTCTGGGCGAGCCTCGTCATGCCGCCCCTGCTGTGCTCCATGTCATCCATCGTCATCTCCCGCCCTGGCGCACCGGTGCCTGTGCGCCGACCGTTGTATTGAAACGCAGGCGATCGCCTCGCACGATGAACCAGCCCCAGCTCACCGCCCGCTCCTCGAAATCGTAGAAGGTGTGCTCGATGCGAAACGCGGCCGCGCCCACCGGCACGCGCAGCAGCCGCGACTCCTCCTCGGTGATCGTCGTGGCCTCAATGGCCAGGTCTCCTCGTTTCAAGACCGACTGGCCGAGTCCTTCGAACAGGCCCTGCAGCGTCGTGATGCCCATCTCCGCCTCCACGATCGGGCGGGCGGGGTCGAAGATGAGGTACTCCCGGTGATATGCAATCGGGGTCCCCTCCCGGGTCAACAATCTGCGGATTGAGATGACCTTATCGTCTACCTGAACACCCAACGCACGGCTGATGCGCGGGGTGGCGGAGATTGTCTTGACCGAAAGGAAGCGGACCGAGGTATCCTCTGCACTGAACAGATCCTCCAATGCCTGGAGGCCAAACGTGGCCGTGCCCAACACCATCGGCTTGACGAACGTGCCGCGGCCGCGCGCAGCCGTGACGAGCCCCTCGTCGAGCAGTGCGTTAATAGCGCGGCGCACGGTCATCGGACTGACCTCGTACTGGTCGCACAACTGCACCTCCGATGGAAGGCGGTCGCCCGGGCGCAGCAGCCCGCTGGAGATCTGACCCCTCAGGATCGACGCCAGCTGGTAGTAGGGCGGCTCGAACGAGTCGCGATCGATGCGCGGCTCGTTCCGCCGTCGCCTGGGATTTGCTGTTGCTTCTCTCATGGTCCTCGGTTACCCGTCGACATGGAAGTGGATTGCGCCTATCTTACAGTCGTTTCTCGGATTTGACAAGTTCCCTAGGGTATTATAGGATTAGAGAAAGTGATCATTTCCACATAGACCACCTCATATGTAGCGAGGAAGACAGCATGAAGATTATCGGCGAGAAGATCAACGGCACGCGCAAGACGGTCAAGGAAGCGGTCCTGGGCCGCAACGCGGAGTTCATTCAGAAGCTGGCGGTCAGCCAGGCAGAGGCCGGTTCGACCTGGATCGATGTCAACGCCGGAACGGCCACCGACCGGGAGCCAGAGGATCTGGTCTGGCTCGTCGAGACGGTCCAGGCTGCGGTCGATAAGCCGCTCTGCCTGGACAGCGCCAACCCTGCGGCCATCACAGCCGCGCTGCCCCACGTGAACAAGGCGCCCCTCATCAACTCGATCAGCGGCGAGAGCGCGCGCCTCAGCGGCGTGCTGCCCCTCGCAGCCAAGGCGCAGGGCGGCGTCATCGCGCTGGCCATGGACGACAAGGGCATCCCGCCCGAGACCGAGGGCCGGCTGGCCATTGTGCGCCGGCTGATCGGCGAAACCCGCAATGCCGGCATCCCCGACGAGCAGGTGTACGTTGATCCGCTTGTCATGACCATCGGCGCCAGCGGAAACGCAGCCCGCGTTGCCCTGGCCACGGTGCGCGCAGTGAAAGCCGAGTATCCGAAGGTCCATTTCACCTCCGGCCTCTCGAACGTCTCATACGGCCTGCCTGTGCGCACGCTCATCAATCGCGCCTTCCTGACCCTTATGCTTGAAGCAGGCCTGGACAGCGCCATCCTCGACCCACTGGACAGGGAGCTGCGCAAGGCGCTCCTGGCCGCCGAGGCCACGCTCGGCATCGACCGCCACTGCCTGAACTACACCCGCGCATTCCGCGCTGGCCTGCTGGAGTAACAGCAGGAACCAGACCTGGGAGGTTTTGCGAAACCTCCCAGGTCTCATCTTATACCCATAGGAGCACAGAGATGTCGGAGCAACTGATCAACGCCATCGCAGACATGGACGAGGAGGGCGCCATCGCCCTCACCAAGGAACTGCTGGCCGCAGGCACCCCGCCCACCGCCATCCTCGATGACTGCCGCACCGCCATGGAGCTCGTCGGCAGCCGCTTCGAGCACGGCGAGTACTTCATCCCCGAGCTCATCCTCGCCGGCGAGATGCTCAAGGGTGTCTCCGCCGAGGTCAAGCCCTACATGACCTCGAGCCAGGAAGCCGCCAAGAAGCTCGGCAAGGTCGTCGTCGGCACCGTCAAGGGCGACATCCACGACATCGGCAAGGACATCGTCGTCTTCATGCTCGACGTCAACGGCTTCGAGGTCCACGACCTCGGCATCGACGTCCCGGTCCAGGCCTTCGTCGACAAGATCGTCGAGGTCCAGCCCCAGGTCGTCGCCCTCTCCGGCTTCCTCACCCTCGCCTTCGATTCGATGAAGGAAACCGTCGGGGCCATCACGCAGGCCGGCCTGCGCGACAAGGTCAAGATCATGGTGGGCGGCGGCACCGTCGACGAGCAGGTCTGCAAGTACGCCGGCGCCGATGCCTTCGGCGCCGACGCCATGGCCGCCGTCTCCCTGGCCAAGGGCTGGATCTAGGCTACCCGGCCACGCCAGGGCCTCAGAAGAGGAGATGCAGGATGGCACAGACAGCCGAAGAGAAGCGAGCAGAAATCAACCAACGCGTCGATGACGCCGTCGCGCTTAAGAAGCCGGATCGCGTGCCGGTCTTCATGCAGTTCACCATGTTTCCCGCGCGCTGCTACGGATTGACCTACCAGGAGGCATTCGCCAACCAGGAGAAGTGGCTGGACGTCAACGAGCGGGCCATCGAGGAATACCAGCCCGACCTGTTCTTCTCGCCCAACACCGGCGTCATGGTCGGAGTCAAGGTGCACGAGGCCCTGGGCAGCCATCATCTCAAGCTGCCGGGCTACGGCTTGGGTCCCAACACCGGCTACCAATGGGTGGAAGACGCTTACATCAAGCCGGAGGAGTACGATCTGTTCCTGGAAGATCCGGGAGATTTCGCTATCCGCGTGGCCCTGCCTTCCAGCTTCCGGTCGCTCGAGAGCTTCCGCAGCATGCTGCCCCTGCGCAACCTGGCGCTCTCCTTCACCACGCCGGTCCTTGCGCCGGCCTACTGCACGCCGGAGATCGCTGAGTCCCTATCCGCATTTGCCAGGGCCGCGGAGGAGTCGGCGCGCTGGATCCAGGGCTACGCGGCCTTCAGCCAGAAGATGGCGGCCCGCGGCTTCGTGGAGTTCGGCACCGCGCCGACGCTCGCGCCGTTCGACTGCATCTCCGACATGTGGCGCGGGATGCGCGGTGCGATGCTCGACATGTACCGCTGCCCCGACAAGCTGATCAAGGCCCAGGACATCCTGCTGCCCATGATGATCGGCGCAGCCATCGGAAACGCCCAGGCATCGGGCGAGAAGCGCATCTTCATCCCGCTGCATCGCGGCGCGGACGGCTTCATGTCCGTTGCCCAGTTCGAACAGTTCTACTGGCCGCACCTCAAGGCGCTGATCTTCGCCCTGATCGACGCGGGGCTCACGCCCGTGCCGTTCTTCGAGGGCACCTACGACCAGCGGCTGAAATACCTGCGCGAGCTGCCGCCGGGCAAGGTCGTCGCCTGGTTCGACCGCACGGACATGGCCCGCGCCAAGGACCTGGTGGGCGACGTGGTGTGCCTCATGGGCAACATGCCCGTGTCGCTCCTTCAATCCGGCACGGTCGAGGAAGTGCGCGAGTGCACCCGGAAGCTCTGCGAGGTCGCCGGCAAGGACGGCGGCTATATCATGACCACGAACACGACCCTGGACGATTGTCATCCGGAACTGGTACATGCCTGGGTGGATGCCACCCGCGAGTTTGGCCAGTACTAAGTAACTACAAAGGAAAGGAAAAGATCAATCATGTCAGATCAACTGATCAACGCCATCGCAGACATGGACGAGGAGGGCGCCATCGCCCTCACCAAGGAACTGCTGGCCGCAGGCACCCCGCCCACCGCCATCCTCGATGACTGCCGCACCGCCATGGAGCTCGTCGGCAGCCGCTTCGAGCACGGCGAGTACTTCATCCCCGAGCTCATCCTCGCCGGCGAGATGCTCAAGGGTGTCTCCGCCGAGGTCAAGCCCTACATGACCTCGAGCCAGGAAGCCGCCAAGAAGCTCGGCAAGGTCGTCGTCGGCACCGTCAAGGGCGACATCCACGACATCGGCAAGGACATCGTCGTCTTCATGCTCGACGTCAACGGCTTCGAGGTCCACGACCTCGGCATCGACGTCCCGGTCCAGGCCTTCGTCGACAAGATCGTCGAGGTCCAGCCCCAGGTCGTCGCCCTCTCCGGCTTCCTCACCCTCGCCTTCGATTCGATGAAGGAAACCGTCGGGGCCATCACGCAGGCCGGCCTGCGCGACAAGGTCAAGATCATGGTGGGCGGCGGCACCGTCGACGAGCAGGTCTGCAAGTACGCCGGCGCCGATGCCTTCGGCGCCGACGCCATGGCCGCCGTCTCCCTGGCCAAGGGCTGGATCGGAGCGAACTAAGATGGCCAGCAACCCTCTCGATGCGGGCAAGAGCACTGAGCAACTGCTGGCCGAGCGCAGCAAGCGCCTGCAGGACGCAATCGAACTGAAGCAGCCCGACCGCATCCCCATCAACATGCCCGCCGGCTACCTGCTGGCGGAGTACGGTGGGATCACGCACCGCGAGCAACAGGACAACCTCGCCAAGGCCCAGGAGTTGCTGGAGAAGTTCGCGCTCGAGTTCGAGCCGGACTCGGTCATGGGCCTGTTCAATAGCCCTCGGCCATCGCTCGCCCTGGGCGACCGCATGACCAAGTGGCCCGGTTACGGGCTGCCCGACAGCGGTTCCTTCCAGTTCAACGAACACGAGTTCATGAAGGGCGAAGACTACGACGAGTTCCTGCGCGACCCGTCCGATTGGGCGATCCGCCGCTACCTGCCGCGCGCGTTCAAGGAGCTTGAGGGACTGCAGTATCTGCCGCCGCTCAGCCTCTTCTCCTTCGGTCATTACTTCCTGCCGAACCTGCCGCTGCTCGTCATCCCGCCCATCCAGACTGCAGTGCAGGCGCTCGGCAAGGCGATCGTGGAGGCGCAGAAGGACACGGCCAACGTGGGCGAGTCGACCGCGCGCATGATGGCGCTGGGCTTCCCGCCCCCACCCCTCGCCGGTGCGATGGGAGAGGCGCCGTTCGACTTCATGTCGGACACGCTGCGCGGCATGCGCGGCATCATGCTCGATATGCTCCGGCGACCGGAGAAGCTCCTCGCCGCGATGCGCGCGGTGCTGGAACCCCAGCTGGAGTTCGCGATCAGCTTCTGCCGCGTCACCGGTCTGAAGAACTGCTTCATCCCGCTTCACCGCGGATCCGACGGCTTCATGTCGGTGGCGCAGTTCGAGAAGTTCTACTGGCCGACGCTCAAGGAGATGCAGGTGCGGCTAGTCGAGGCCGGCATCACACCCGTCGTCTTCTACGAGGGTGTGTGGGATCAGCGCCTCGAGTACCTGACCGAGCTGCCGCGCGGCAAGACCATGGGTTTCTTCCAGGCGTCCGACATCTTCAAGGTGAAGGAGATCGTCGGCGACACCATGTGCATCATGGGCGGCATGAAGAATTCGCTGCTCCAAGCCGGAACGCCGGAGCAGGTGCGCGACTGGACCCGGCAGGTGTGCGAGAGGGTGGGCAAGGGCGGCGGCTTCATCATGAGCACCGGTGTGGGCGAAATGGAAGGCTGCAAGCTCGAGAACGTACGCGCTTGGGTGGACGCCACCCGCGAGTTCGGCGTATACTAAACCAATCGGGGGGTGAAGCTCGCAGGCAAACCTGTGAGGTCGTGCCCACCCGCGGTGGGTCCTCGGCCTCGAAGGTGTCGGCATGCAGGTTTCATCGTAGCCCCGGTTCAGTTTCAGATCGGCCGCAAAGGCCCTCAGGGACCCGGCGCCGGTGAGGCCCGGGTTTATGGGAGCCTCCTGCGGCAAGATCGCCAGTCGCAGCAACGGGCTGCACGTGATTACTGAGAGGATAGAGAATTATGACAACCCGCCAAGAGAAATTCGACGCCATCTTCGAAGCGTGGGCCTCGCAGCCCATCCAGTTCGCTTCGCCGGAAGCAGAGGCCAAGTACAAGGAACGCGTCCAAATCTGGAAGGACGTCATCCAACTGAAGAAACCGGTGCGCGTGCCCTTCCTGATGACATCGGGCATCCATCCGTTCCTACATGCCGGCATCACGACCGAAGAAGGCATGTATGATTACGAGAAGATGAGCGCGGCGTTCAAGAAGTACAACGACGACTTCGAGACCGACACCGTGGTCAGCTGCGGCATGGCCGGCTCGGGGCCCCTCTTCGACATCCTGGACTACAAGCTCTACCAGTGGCCGGGCCGCGGGGTAGACCCGAGATCATCCTACCAGGCGCTCGAAGGCGAGTTCATGAAGGCCGACGAGTATGACGTGCTGATCAACGACCCGACCGACTTCTTCATGCGCCACTACCTGCCGAGGGTCTTCAATGCGCTCTCCGGCTGGTCGACCCTGGGACCGATGACCGATGTCACCGAGTTGCCCTTCACCGGCCCCTACATGATCGGTGCGGGCCTCCCGCCCGCGGTCAAGGCTTGGGAAACCATGTTGGAGGCGGGCCGCGAGGCGCTCAAGTGGGCCAGCTTCGTCGGTGCGACCGATGGTTACTCCATCGCCAAGCATGGCCTGCCCGCGTTCATCGGCGGCGCGACCAAGGCGCCGTTCGACACCCTGGGCGACACGCTGCGCGGCACCCGCGCCATCATGCTCGACAAGTTCCGCCAGCCCAAGAAGGTGCTCGCGGCCATGGAGCGGCTCGTGCCTCTGGCCGTCCAGTCGGGCTTGCGCCAGGTCAACGGCGCCAAGGTACCGTTCGTCTTCATCCCGCTGCACAAGGGCGCGGATGGTTTCATGTCTGACAAGGACTTCAAGACCTTCTACTGGCCGCAGCTCAAGGCAGTGATTGTCGGCCTGGTCGAGGGCGGCGCAGTGCCCTACCTCTTCGTAGAAGGGGGCTACAACCAACGGCTGGACGTCATCGGCGGCGATCCCGACATTCCGACGGGCTCAACGCTGTGGATCTTCGACAAGAGCGACATGAACGAGGTCAAGAAGCGCTGGAGCGGTTGGCAGGCCTTCGGCGGCAATGTTTCCGCGTCCATGATGTCGACGGGCACGCCCGAGGATGTGGCGGGTTATGTCAAAATGCTGCTCGCCGACGTTGCCGGCGACGGCGGATTCGTCCTTTCGCCCGGCGCGGTGGTGGACCACTGCAAGCCCGAGAACATGCACGCGATTCTCGACACCCTGAAGAAGTACGGAAAGTACTAGCCACCCCGTCGTCCGTGTATCGTCGTGTGCCGCGACCCAGTCCGGTTGGTCTCGGCACACGACGCCTCAACCTGTCCGTCCCCTCTCAGGTACAGCCTCTGACCGCGGAACTTGGGCCAGAACCGTGCTTGAGGCGCCCGGCGCCTGGACGCGAGAGACGCCAGGGGCCGGATCGTCAGACCCGTTCCTCGCTCTCGTCCCCTGCATCGGCGTCCGGCGGCTGCACCGGCTGGGTCGGTGGTGCACTTTCCTCTTCTCCGGTGGCATCCAGATCCATGTCCACCTCAGCCACAAGCTTCTCGAACACTTCCAGCGAGATCACCCCGTCGCGCTGCAGCGTGCGCAGCGCGCTCCGCTCCGCACGCAACAGCTCACGCCGGGCCTGCCGAATCTCGTCGAGCGCCAGGGCCGGGTAGGCCTGCTGAAGCGCCCGCACCCCCAGCGCCATCTGCTCGACGCGCGACAACAGCTCGGGCCGGAGCACCTCCCACGCATTCTCCGACAGGAATCCGTCCCGCTGCATGGTGTCCAGTTGGATGGCCGCGGCTCGGAAGGCCAACATCCGCGCATGGCGCAGCTCATACTCGGACCGGATAGGATCCCGCACGGTGATGTTCAGCCAACGCAGGAGCGGCTTCATTGTCATGCCCTGGACAACCAGGGTGAACAAGACGACGCCGAAGGCCATCACCCGTACCATCTCCCGTTCCGGCCCTAAAGCAGCCGGCAGGCTCAGCGCTAGCGCCAGCGCGATAGCACCGCGCAGCCCGCCCCAGTTCAGCACGTGCAGCCACCGCCGGGGCATCGGCTCCGATAACTGATTGCCGAGCCAGCCCAACCCATACGTCACCACGGCACGCGCCACGAGCACGGCAGCGATCGCGCCCAGCACGGGCTGCCAGTTGGCCACGAGGGTGGGGATGTTCACCTGGAGGCCGATCAGCAGGAAGACCATCGAGTTGGCCAGGAATGCCACGTACTCCCAGAAGTTGAAGAGGACGATGCGGGTAGTGGGGCTCATGCCCTGGGGCCCCAAGTTGCCGTTGATCAGCCCGGCCGCGACCACGGCCAGCACCCCGCTGAAGTCGAGTCGTTCTGCAACCAGGTAGGAGCCGAACGCGAGCACAGTGGTCAGGGTGGTCTCGATCAGGTAGTCATCGATGCGCGAGATGACCTGCGCGACCAGCCAACCGAGGAGTAAACCGACGGCCAGACCTCCTGTAGCCACGCGCAGGAACTCCGCGATGCCAGCACCCAGGTGAAACGTACCCGTAAGTGCGGCTGTCAGCGCAAGGCTGTAAACCACGATGGCCGTCCCATCGTTCAGGAGGCTCTCCGCTTCCAGCAGGACCGCCAACCGTCGTGGTGCACCCAACGCGCGAAAGAGCGCCACCACGGCAACCGGGTCCGTCGCAGAGATCAGCGCTCCGAACACGATCGCCATAGAAAGCGTCAACGGCGTCAGCCAACTTACCAGACCGCCAACGATCAAGGTCGTGATCAGGACGCCGGGCACCGCCAGCAATAGGATGCCGGGCAGGTTGCGCTCCAGGTCGCGCAGATTGATGTGAAACGCTGCCTCGAACACGAGCGGGGGCACCAATAGGGCGAGAATCACCTCGGGGGCAAGGGTCAGGTCGAGCGGCTCCTGGATCGTCAGCAACAGCCCGACGACGACCAGCGCCACGGTGTAAGGGATGCGTAGCCGGCGGACCGCGATGGCCACCAAAGACACGACTAAGAGCAGCTCGATGACCAACGTTTCGGTGGAAAGAAACGTCTCCATCCACGTGCCGATCATCCTTGTCCTCCACCTCGCGAGAGAAATGGGTCCTGTACCGGGTCAGACTGGGCGGCGGCCGGCCGCCTCGACGGTGCGCGTGCCGTCTCGCTCCACGACGACCCGCCAGTGTGGCGCTACGACTGAAACGATCCCGAACTCACTGAACATCGTTCCCACCACGGAGCGCGCAGCGCACACACCGATCAGCTTTGCCGGACGTGGAGCGCCTCAGCAATGCGTCGCTGGTTTTCCTCGGTCTCGACCTGGCACTTCAACGCCATAACGGTATAGAGCACATCGATCAGGCCGATTTGCGCGACGCGGGCGCCGAGGGGATAGCCATGGGCCAGGGCCTCCTGCGCCGAGGTATGCAGGCTGATCTCCGCAAGCCCGGCGAGCGGAGACGCGGGGTGGTTGGTGATCGCGATCGTCCGCGCGCCCGCGTCCCGGGCGATGCGCAACGCGTGGAGCAGCTCCTGCGCCTCACCCGAATGCGAGATCGCGACTGCGGCGTCGGCGTCCGTCAGGAGCGTCGCGGAGATCACCTGTAGCTCGGGATCGGTGTGAGGCACCGCGCGGACGCCTACACGCATCAGCTTGTACTGGAGCTCCAACGCAGCCATCGCGCCACCGCCCGAGCCGTAGAGGTCCACGCGACGCGCTGCCAACAGCACGTCCGCAGCCTTCTCCAGCGCGCCGACGTCGAGGACGCTCAACGTGTCCTGCAGCGCCTTGATATCTGCGGTAATAACCTTGGCCGCGGCCTCCGTGACGCTGTCTCCCGGCTGGGCTGCGGCATAGGTCAGGGCCTGCCCTGCCGCCAACTCCAGCGCGAGGCGGATCTTGAAGTCCTGGTAGCCCTCCGTGCGCACCTTGCGGCAGAACCGGAAGACGGTGGTCTCGCTGACCCCGCAGCGCTCGGCCAGGTCATTCATGGCCAGGTGGATCACCTCCAGCGGATGGTCCAGCACGTACTGCCCCACCTTCTGTTCCTGCTCATTAAACGCGGGCAGCAGCCCTCTGATCGCCAGGATGAGACTCCCCGGCGCGATTCCCGATGCGTCCATTAAACCGCCACCCTCTCGTGCATTTCTTGACAAACCTTAGATTTGTTTGTATGATAACAAAGGAAATATTCTTTGTCAATCTCACAATACGGGCCGCTATCGGCTGCCCCCTGCAGGACCCAACGCCTGCATCCCCCCAGGAGGCAACATGGATTCAAACGTCAACTACACCGTCGTCGGCGCCGGCCATGGCGGCAAGGCGATGGCCGCGCACCTCGCATTGATGGGCTTCCGCGTCGCCCTCTATAACCGCACCGAAGCAAGGGTCGCCGCGATCAAGGCCCGCCGCGGCATCGATCTGGAAAGCGAAGATGGTGGGCCGCGTGGCTTCGGCCGGATCGCCCTGGTCACATCCGACATGGCCGAGGCGCTCTCGCAGACCCACGTGATCATGGTCGTCGTGCCGTCGTCCGCGCATGCTGATATCGCCAGGCTGGCCGCGCCACACCTGAAGGACGGCCAGATCGTGGTCCTGCATCCAGGCCGCACGCTCGGCGCGGTCGAATTCGACAAGATGCTCCGCGACACGCACTGCGCCGCCGATGTGACGATCGCTGAGGCCGCGACGTTCATCTACGCGAGCCGGTCCGACGGCCCCGCGCAGGCGCGCATCTTTCGCATCAAGGAGGCGGTGCCCCTGGCTGCACTGCCGGCCACGCGCACGTCCCAGGTTTTGGAAATGCTGTCTTCGGCCTATCCGCAGTATATCGACGGCGGCAACGTGCTGCGCACCGGGCTGGATAACATGGGCGCAATCTTCCACCCGGCCCTGACCCTGCTCAACGCGGGGCGCATCGAATCCACGCACGGGGACTACGAGTTCTACATCGATGGCGTGACGCCGTCCGTCGCGCGCGTGCTCGAAGCGTTGGACCGCGAGCGCGTCACCGTCGCCGCATCGTTGGGCATCCGTGCGCAGACCGCGCTGGAGTGGCTGAAGATGGCGTACGCCGCGGAGGGCGCGGACCTGAACGAGGCAATCCACAACCAGCCGGGCTACTTCGGCATCAAGGCGCCCAGCACGCTGAATCACCGCTACCTCTTCGAGGACATTCCCATGAGCCTGGTGCCGATCGCTGCGCTGGGCCAGCACTACGGCGTCTCCGTGCGCGGAATGGACGCCATCATCCGACTCGCTTGCATCGTCCACCGCACAGACTACTGGCGCCGCGGCCGCACGCTCGAAAGGCTGGGCATCGCCGATCTCAGCGTCGGCGAACTGACCCAATACGTCAACGACGGCACGCGCCCCTGGGAGGCGTGATCGACGCTTGCAGATTGAGGATCGTAGGGGCCGACCAGCGTGTCGGCCCTCGTTTCGGGGGCGCGCACACAGGTTCGTCCCAACCACACCCCGGGCCTGCGCCGCGCAGACACCCCCTCATCCACCCAGCACAGTCACACCGACCAGGTTGATCGCCGGATCCAGGCTGCCCACTGCCTCCTGCGACGTGTCGACCACCTCGATCCCGACCAGCTCTCCCGCCGCGATATCGCTCAGATCGATGGTGAGCATATCGATGATGCCGATGCCGCCGTGCCGGGACTCGGTGCGCCACACCTCCTGCACGCTGGGGCTAGTGGTCGAGGCCACCGTGACCTGGTCCAGCAGCTTCCACTCGCGGATGTGCTCCCCCGCCACCAGAGGCTGGGTGAACGACCGGCGATCCGCGAAGTGCAGCCGCACCATGCCGAACTGCCTGCCCTCAAACTTCGTAAAGAGATTGCCGCCCGTAATCAACAGGTAGACCTGTCTGGGCCGGGGCACCTCGACGCGCAACTCGATGCGCGTCGGGTTCTGAGACAGTGGCTCAGCCTGGGTTGTGATCGAGTTGGGCCCAGCGGGCAATTCGAACGGCACCCCACCGAGATTCACGTTGCCGATGGGCGGCTTGGCGTAGCCTTCCTCGGTGCTGCCGTTGGCCAGCCTGTCAAGTGGCACCGGAACGAACCTGCCGGAGCCGCCGGCCATGGCCGTCTGAGTCGCGTACACCTGAGAGCGTTGGACGTAGAGGGCCTCTGCGGTCGCCGTGATGACGGGGACGACCGGGCGGATCACGGCGTAGGTCGGCAGCACCGCGATGGCGGGGCGCGTCGGCAGCACCGCGGGCGTAGCCACTGGCGCTTCTGGAGTGCCTTCTGCGGATGCCAGTGCGACGGCTGTTTCCAGCCGGTTGATGTGCCTGAGCAGCTCGTCCCGCTCCGCCTCGATGCGCTTCACATGATCCGCCAGGGCCGCCCTATCGGCCTCTATCTGGGCCACCAACGCGGCCTTCTCCGCGTCGGCGTGCTCCACCTGGTCGATCAGGTCCACCTGCGCGGCGAGCGCGCCCTGCGCGACGAGGAGGTTTTCCGCCACCTGCGTCGCCCGCGCCTCCGCGGTCCTGCGGATCGCAGCCTCCTGCCGGGCGGCCTGCTCCGCGGCCGCGCTCTCGGTCACGGCGCGGGCCATGGAATTCGCCGCAAAGACGGCCGCCGCGATCGCCAGGAGCGCCAGCCCAGCCAGGGCCACCGTCAGCCACCGCAGCCGCCGCGCGGCCCGGGACTGATCGTCCGCGCGCTGCCGCTCCGCTTCCGCGAGCTTCTGCGCCTGGTCCAGCTCGCGCCGGCGCAGCGCCTCCCGCGCCTCCCGCGCCGCCTCCTGGCTGCGCTGGCTGGCCGCGATGAACTCGGCCTCCTGCTCGTTGAGCGGGATGCCGCTGTTCGAGACGACGCGCAACGCCTCGGCCAGGCTGGTCTCGGTAGTGTACAGCAATCCGGGGTCGCGACCGCCGGTGTTCCATTGCCCGGCAGCGTCGGTGACGACCTGGCGCTGGCGCAGGGTGTGGCGCTCCTCCTCGAGCCACGTCACCAGCCGCGGCCAGTTGCGTACCAGCGCCTCGTGGGCCACCTCGATCTGCGCATCCGCGGCCACGTCGCCCTCGGTCACCCGCACCAGTCGTGCCGCGATGAGTTTGTCCAGCACGCGCTGCACCCGGTCCGGCGCCTCGCCGGTCTCGTAGAGCACCCTGGCACGCACCCGGTTGGAGGTAAACTCCAGCCCTTCGCCCGGCCGCACCAGCCGCAAGAAGATGCGCTTCGCGGTCGTCTGCTCCTCGGGGATCAGCGAATCGTAGAAGTCGTCCGCACTGCGCGCCAGGGCCAGCCGGCCCCCGCCCAGCCGGTTGTAGGCCTGCCAGGTGATGCGGTTGCGAACGCGGTGATCCCACAGCTTGAGCAGGGTGAACTGCAGCAGCGGCAGGGCAGCCGGCTCGCCCAACACGTCGTGCAGCAGCTGCTCGACGAGGCCCGCCTCGAACTTGAGCCCCACCATCTGGGCCGGCTTCTCGATCGCGTCGCGCAGTTCAGCAGCCGTCAGTGGTGTCACCCGGACGACGGCCGGCTCGAAGAGAGATTGGAACTCGGGAAAGCGGGCGACGAACGGCTCGAAGTCGGTGCGCATGGTCAGGACGACCCGGTGCGGGGCATGAGGCGCGCGGACGAGGTTGGCCAGGTTGTCGAGGAACGCGTGGCGCGCCTCCTCATCGGTGCAGAGCGTGAAGACCTCCTCGAATTGGTCCACGACCCCCACGATGGGGGCTGCGTCCGCAGCAGGCGCCGCGAGCGGCCCGTTCGCCAGCTCGGCCAGGTGGTGCGGATTGCTGCGCAGCAGCGCCTCTTGCTCTTGCGCCCACTGCGCGGGATCTTCCGGCTCCTCCGCCTGCATCGCCGCGAGCACGCGCACCAGGTTCGCCAGGGGCTGGGAGCCGGGCACCATGCGCGGCGCGTAACGCCAGCCCTGGCTGCCGGGCAGCGCGCCTCCCTTGAGCGCGGGCAGCAGCCCGGCGAGGACGATGGACGACTTGCCGCAGCCAGACGAGCCCACGACGACGAGGAGGCGATCCGCCTGCAGACGATCGAGGAGTGCGGCAACCATCCGCTCGCGGCCGAAGAAGACGCCCTGGTTCTGCTCGCGGAACGGGTCCAGGCCCACGTAGGGACAGGCATCGTCGGGGATCTCAGGCGCGAGGTTCGGATCGAACTCGGCCAGCGTCGCGTCAGGTGCAGGGCGACCGGCCTTGAAGAGGATGGCGGACCAGTAGTCCAGGATGGCCTGCGCCGTGCTACGATCCTCCTCCGCGTCGAGCAGTGCGCCCGTGACCTTGCCGCGGCGGATCAGGGCCGCGATGCGATCGAAGAGCGCGTCGCTGTCGCCGTCCTGCCGGCGGACCTGAAGAAGGTCCTTGTGCAGCGCCTGCAGCGCCGCGACGGAGGGCAGGCGCTCCGCGCCAGGGCTGAGATCGACCTGTGGCTGCTCGGTGCTCATCTGCATCTCCCTGCGGCGCACGACGCGCCGCGCACCCTCAGGCGCTGTCCAGGCTGGCCAGCTGTGCCTCGTACTGCGACCGGATTGCCGCCAGCTCGGACCGCTCGGCCGAACGCTCGTCCCGCCGCTGCTTGAGGATCAGCCGGCGTTCGCCGTCGAGCTCGAAGCCGATATCGCGATCGAGCGCGGCGATCCGTTCGGTGAGCGAGGCGTAGTTGCGCTCGAGCTCCTCCAGCATGGTCTGCAGGTGCCCGCGTCGCATCTCGGGCGTCGCGCCCGCTTCGTCCGGGCCGGGCGCCGGCCCGCGCTGCGAAGACATGGCGGCTACGACCCGGGCCACGGCCGCGAGCGGCGCACCGATGGTGCGCAACTGCCCGCACAGCGTCTTCAAGTCGGTGTCCACCCGGTAGAAGTGCTCGGCCGCCTGCCGCTGGAAGCGCAGGAAGGCTCGCCGCGCCTGCTCGGGATCGCTGGCCTGCAGGGCCACTTCGAGGTTGGCGCCATCCCGGCCCAGCGACTGCGGCTGGCGGCTGTTCTCCCCGCAGAGCATCGGCTCGACCAGTGCCTTGATGGCGGGCCAGGACAGCCCTAGCTCCTCCGGGTCCACGGCCAGCGTGGCCTCGACCCGGCGCAGCTCCACGTCCACCTCCTGCCAGCGATCGTGGTCGCGCACCAGGCACGCGAGGCGCTGGCCCAGGTCGACCAGCGAGGCTGTGCCCTGTGCGAACGAGGCCACCTCGGTCGACTCGCCCACGCGGCGCCTCAGCATCTCAAGGATGGCGGTCATGGCCCGCTCGATGGCGTCCATGCGCAGCGCGCGCGCTGCCGAATTGAGGCGCGCGTTGACAAGGGAAGGGTAACGGTCCAGCACCCGCCGGACGAGCCGGCAGTGCCGCTTGAGAAGGAGCGGGTCCTTTGTGTCGAGCGCCTGCGCCAGCAGCGTGTCGGCCTCGACCAACTCGCCGATCCAGTTCAGTTCGCCCGTGACCGTGGGCCGCCTGGCTGCCTCCTGGAGCCGCTCGACGAGCCCGCGAAAGGTCAGCCCGTGATCGGCCAGCGTGTCAGCCGCCAGGTCATCCTGGGGAAAACGCGCGGTCTGGCTCGCGATGTAGTTGTAGCATTGGAACTGCAGGTCATGGAGCAGGTCGTGGAGATCCTTGTAGTCACTGAGCACGTCGATCTGCCCGGACGCGGCCACGAAGTCGGCGCGGAAGACCGCGACGACCGATCGCACCTCGGCGTTTTCCAGCAGGCCGCCCAACGCGCCCAGCCCCCGGTCGATTGCCTGAAGGTCCAACGTCTCCGCCATGCCCGACCTCCTCAGCATCCCGTCCAGCGCGCCGCCGCACGCCCGCAACGCCTGACTCCGCCCCACCAGACCCCTTAGGTGCCCGGCACAGCGTGAGCCACGCCGCCCTTAGGTGCCCGGCACAGCGTGAGCCACGCCGCCCTTAGGTGCCCGGCACAGCGTGAGCCACGCCGCCCTTAGGTGCCCGGCACAGCGTGAGCCACGCCGCCCTTAGGTGCCCGGCACCTCGGAGGTGCCGGGCACCTGGTCGCGCGCCGCGGCGCGCTAGCCTGCGATCGCCCCCTCCAGCCGCGTCATCTCCCCCGTGACCGCGTCCCGCTCGTGCGCCAGGTCCGCACGGCGCGCTTCCAGCGCCAGCCTGCGCTCGGAGTCCAGCTCACGGCCGATGTCGGTGTCCAGCGCGGTGATCCGCCGCGTCAGCACATCGAAGCGCCGCTGCAGCTCATCCAGTTGGGTTCGCATGTGGCGCACCGCGGCGGCGGAGGGGATCGTGGGAGCGGTTGTCGGCAGCGGCGCCATCTGGCCCCGGCGGCGCGCGATGGCATCGGCCAGCGCGGCCAGGCCCGCAAGGACGTCCGCCCGCACTTGCCCGTCGAAATGGGCGTCGACATAGGCGGCCAACTGGTCGACGAGCTTGCCGTCCCAACCCTGGTCCGAGGCCTGGCGCACGATCTCCGTGATCGTGGCCGACGGAACCATGCCCGCCACAACGAATTGGTCGTACCGGTGGTCCGTGCCGTCGACCAACAGGACCAGCTGGCCAGGCGAGAAGTGCCCGCTGAGCAGGTCGCACAGCCAGCCTCGCTCTTCGTCGTTCAACATGGATGCACCGCCTCCACCCTCTATGCTTGCTGGTACAATTATAGCACATGACGACAACTTATGGAACACGCAAGCGCGCAAATGGCAGTCGCCATCCCGCCGGGACCTTGGCCCATCGCCGCAAGCTGTGCTATGCTGCTTGCCAGCCAAGAACAAGGAGGTTCCTGATGCCAAAACCTGTCGTCATCGTGGGCGCCCTGGACACCAAGGGCGCCGAGTTTCGATTTGCGCGCGATCTGATCGCCGCCCGCGGCCTGGAGACGATCCTGATCGACTTCGGCGTGATGGGCGATCCCCAGGGGGGCGCCGTGCCGAACGTGACCGCGGCTGCGGTGGCCCGCGCCGGGGGCGGCGACCTCGCCGCACTGCGCGCCGGCAAGGACAAGACGCTGGCCATGGAGACCATGGCCGCTGGGCTGGCGAAAGTCGTGAAGGAGCTGTTCGACGCGGGTCGCCTGGGCGGCATCCTCGGCATGGCTGGCAGCGGCGGCACCTCCATTGCCACGCGCGCCATGCGCGGCCTGCCCATCGGCGTGCCCAAGGTCATGGCCTCCACCGTGGCGGGCGGCGACGTGTCGGCCTACGTGGGCACCACCGACATTATCATGCTGCCGACCGTGGTCGACGTGGCGGGCATCAACTCGTTCAGCCGGCAGATCTATGCGAACGCGGCCGGCGCCATCGCGGGCATGGTCGAGACGCGCGACGTGCTGCCGCCCCTGGCCGAGGCACGGCCGCTCATCGCGGCCAGCATGTTCGGCAACACCACCCAGTGCGTGGGCCGCGCGCAGAAGACGCTGGAATCCGAGGGCTACGAGGTTCTGGTGTTCCACGCCACGGGCAACGGCGGCAAGACCATGGAGTCGCTCATCGCGAGCGGCTTCGTCACCGCCAGCCTGGACATCACCACGACCGAGCTGGCCGACTACGTCTGCGGCGGTGTGATGAGCGCGGGGCCCGACCGCATGATGGCTGCGGCACGCGCAGGCATTCCCACCGTGCTGGTTCCCGGCTGCGTTGACATGTGCAACTTCTGGGGCATGGAGACGGTGCCCGAGAAGTACCACCAGCGCAACCTGTACAAGTGGAACCCCAACGTGACCCTCATGCGCACCACGCCGGCGGAGAACATCCGCATGGGCGAGATGATCGCTGCGGCCGCGAACGCGGCCACGGGGCCGGTCGCCATCCTGCTGCCTCTGAACGGTGTGTCACAGCTCGACAGCCCCGGCGGCCTCTTCTGGGATCCCGAGGCCGACGCTGCCTGCTATGGCGCCATCAAGCGGACCCTGAAGCCCGGCATCCCCGTCATCGAGCTCGACCACAACATCAACGACCCCGAATTCGCAGACAAGGCGACCGCGGCGTTGCTGGAGATGTTGAAGGACCGATGAAGTCTGCTTTCGGGTTGAAGGTTGGAAGGTTGAAGGTTGAAAGGTCGACCTTCAACCTGTAACATTCAACCTGCAACCTTCAACCTGTAACCAATCCCGGAGGAACAACCATGGCATTCATCACACGAACAGAAGCGCTGAAGCGGCTGCGGGCCCAGGTCGCTGCTGGCAAGCCCATCGTCGGGTGTGGCGCGGGCACCGGCATCTCGGCAAAGTGCGCCGAGGCCGGCGGCGCCGACCTGCTGATCATCTACAACTCGGGGCGGTACCGCATGGCGGGCCGCGGCTCGCTGGCTGGTCTGCTCTCCTACGGCGACGCGAACGGCATCGTGGTCGAGATGGCCGCAGAGGTGCTGCCCGTCGTCAAGGACACCCCGGTGCTCGCGGGCGTCAACGGAACCGATCCGTTCCGCCTCATGCCCGTCTTCCTCAAGCAGCTCAAGGAGATGGGCTTCACCGGCGTGCAGAACTTCCCCACCGTCGGCCTCATCGACGGCAACTTCCGCGCCAACCTGGAGGCCACCGGCATGGGCTACGACAAGGAGATCGCGGCCATCGCCGAGGCGCACAAGCTCGACCTGCTCACCACGCCGTACGTCTTCGACACGGACCAGGCCGTAGCGATGGCCAAGGCCGGCGCTGACATGCTGGTGGCGCACGTCGGGCTGACCACGGGCGGGTCGATCGGTGCAGGGGTGGCGCTGACCATCGACGAGGCGATCGACCGGGTCATGCAGATCGCGGCTGCGGGGCGCAGGGTCAACCGCGACCTGCTCACCATCTGCCACGGCGGCCCGTTCGACGAACCCGAGACGGTCTCCGCGGCGATGCTGCGCATGCCTGGGATCGCCGGCTTCTTCGGCGCGACCAGCATCGAGCGCCTGCCCACCGAGCGCGGCATCACGGGCCAGGTGAAGAACTTCAAGGGGATGCAGTTGGCCCCCGACGCTGCCGCCAAGGCCCAGCAACGAAAGATGGACACCCTCGCGTAGTAGGGGCCGACCTGCGTGTCGGCCCTGCACCGGGCGCACACATCGGTGCGCCCCTACAATCCGTTGGCCGTTCGTAGGGGCCGACCTGCGTGTCGGCCCCCGTGTCGGCCCCCCGACGTCCTGGCCGGGCGCGCACGCCTGCGCCCCTACAACCCTCCTTGCGGACATTGTCCCCACGCCCAGAATGCGGTACGATGTTGCGCGACGCAACGGAGGGACAGATGCCCGTCTACATGAACCTGATCATCATCGCCGTACTCTTCTTCTTCAACGCGATCTTCGCCATGTACGAGATCGCCATGGTCTCGTCGCGCAAGACCCGCCTGCAGCAGCGCGCGGACGAAGGAAGCAACGGAGCGGCAGTGGCGCTCGCCCTGTGGCGCGACCCGAACCAGCAGTACCTGTCGACCGTTCAGATCATGATCACGCTGATCGACACGCTGGCCGGCGGTATCGGAGGCGCCATGCTCGCCGAGCCGGTGGCGGAGATCATGAAACGGGTCGACTGGCTGGCGCCTTTTGCCGATACGGTGGCCCTGATCTCCGTCGTCGTCGCGATCACCTACTTCTCGATCGTGCTGGGCGAGCTGATCCCCAAGCGAATGGCCATCACCCGGCCCGAGAACATCGCGACCAGGCTGTCGCCTGGCATCCGCGTGCTATCAAGGATCTTCCGGCCCCTGACGCGTGTGCTGAGCGCGTCGACCAACCTGGGGATCAGGCTGTTACGCGTCAACACCGAGGCAGAACCCGCGGTCACCGAAGATGAGGTCAAGGGCATGATCGAGCAGGGCAAGGAGATCGGCGTGTTCGAGGAGGCCGAGCAGGACATGGTTTCCGGCATCTTCCGCCTCAGCGACCGACGCGCGGATGCCCTCATGACGCCCCGCACTGAGGTGGTCTGGGTGGACGTGGCTGATGACCGGGCCATGATCGCGCAGACCCTGCTGAACAGCGGGTTCACCCGGATTCCGGTTGCGCGGGAGAGCCTTGACGAGATCATCGGCATGGTGGACGTCAAGGACCTGTTGGGCGTCGACCTGATGGCAGACGAGTTCGACATCGAGGCCTACGCCAAGCCCGCGCTCTTCGTGCCCGAGAATATGGCCGCGCTCAAGATGCTGGAGATCTTCCGCAACTCCGGCATGCACGATGCCCTCGTGATCGATGAGTACGGCGGCGTACAGGGCATCGTCACGCTGTACGATGTTCTGGAGGCAATCGTCGGGGACCTGCCGGAGGACATCGGTGACTGGGATCAACTGGCCACGCAGCGCGACGATCAGTCATGGCTCTTCGGCGGCATGATCCCGATCGATGAGCTGAAGGAGATCCTGAGCATCAATGTGCTGCCAGAAGAGGAGCGTGCCGGCTTCACCACCCTCAGCGGATTCGTGATGAGCCAACTGGGGGTCATCCCCAGGACGGGCCAGGTGTTCGTGTGGGACAAATACCGCTTCGAGGTGGTCGACATGGATGGCCGCCGCGTCGACAAGGTAATGGTGTCGATCAGGGACGACATGCCGGCCTGAGGCCGGCAGCGGGTTCGTGTAGGGGCGATGGTTTGCCACCCGTGACCGTGCCAGCGGCGCGGGTCTCCGCCCACCGGCCTACCCCGCGGCAAACCATCGCCCAATCGCGTCGCGCGTCTCCGCCCACCGGCCTACCCCGCGGCAAACCATCGCCCAATTGCGTCGCGCGTGCGAACCCCCTGGGCGAGTGCGCCGTGGGAACGCACGCGGTGACCCAGGGACCCACGACCACACTGGTCACGGGGCTGGCGCACTCGCCCCTACAGCATGTCACGCCGGCGACCGTCAAATCTTCAATCTTCAGTTTTCAATCGTCAATCGTCAGCGCGGCGCCAGCGACCTCACCTTCGCCACCACCTCGTCGCCCACCTCGCTCGTGCGGCTGCGGCCGCCCAGGTCGGGCGTCACCACCCGCCCCTCGGCCGTGACCGCCTTGATCGCGTCCATGATCAGGCCGGCAGCGGCTGCCTCGCCCAGGAAGTCCAGCATCATGGCCGCACTCCAGATGGCAGCGATCGGGTTGGCGATGCCGCGGCCCGCGATATCGGGCGCGGAGCCGTGCACCGGCTCGAACAACGACGGGTACGCCCGTTCCGGGTTGATGTTGGCGCTGGGCGCGATCCCCATGCTGCCGCAGATCGCGCTGCCCAGGTCGGTCAGGATGTCGGCGAACAGGTTGGAGGCGACCAGCACGTCCAGCGTGTCCGGTTTCAGCACGAAGCGCGCGGCCATCGCGTCCACCAACACCCGCTCGGTGTGCAGCTGGGGGTAGTCCGCGGTCACACGCTCGAACACCTCATCCCAGAGCACCATGGAATGACGCTGCGCGTTGGATTTCGTGACGCTGGTCAGGAGCCGGCGCGGGCGCTTCATCGCCAGCTCGCACGCGTAGCGCACGACCCGCTCCACGCCCGCGCGGGTGAAGACTGCGGTCTCCACGGCTAGTTCCAACGGGAGGCCGCGATGGACCCGGCCGCCCGCGCCCGAGTATTCGCCCTCGGTGTTCTCGCGCACCACGACGAAGTCGATCCCCCCTCCGCCTGCGTCCTTCAGCGGGCCAGGCACCCCGGGCAGCAGCAGGCTGGGCCGTACGTTCGCGTACTGCTCGAAGCCCTGGCGCACGGGCAGCAGAAGCCCGTGCAGTGAAATGTGGTCCGGCACGCTGGGAAAGCCCACCGCGCCGAAGTAGATCGCATCGAAGGGCGCCAGGGTTTGCAGCGCATTCTGCGCCATCATCTCGCCGTGCTGCAGGTAATACTCGCAGCCCCAGGGGAAGGTCTCGTAGGTAACGCGGAAGCCGCCCAGCAGCTCGCTGACCGCCGAGATGACCTTCACGCCCTCCGGGCAAACCTCGTGGCCGATGCCGTCGCCCGGGAGCAGAGCCACCTGGTAATCGCGCATGAATGCCTCCCCCCTAGCCGGCCAGCCGGCGCTTGCACTCCTCCAGGATCTCGACCGTCTGCAGCGTGCCGAAGCGCGTGCCGCCGATGGCGCGCACCTCCAATGCCAGGTCCAGGGTGGAGATCCCGCCCGCGGCCTTGACCTGCACGTGCGCAGGCGCATGCTTGCGCATCAGGCGCAGGTCATCCATCACCGCGCCGCCGCTGCCATAGCCGGTGGAGGTCTTGACCCAATCCGCGCCCACCTCGCCGCAGATCTGGCACAGGCGGATACGATGCTCGTCCTGCAGATAGCAGTTCTCGAAGATGACCTTGACCAGCGCGCCCTCGGCATGGGCCACCTCGACCACCGCAGCGATGTCCTGGCGGACGAAGTCCCAGTCGCGGCTGAGCGCCTTGCCGATGTTGATGACCATATCCACTTCCTGCCCGCCGTCGACCAGCGCCTGCCGCGTCTCCGCGACCTTGATCGCCGTGGAGTGGCCGCCATGCGGGAAGCCGATCGTGGTGGTCGCCTTGACCGTGCTGCCCGCCAGCACGTCCGCCGCCCGCCGCAGGTAATACGGCTTGATGCAGACGCTGGCAACGTCGTAGTCCAGCGCCAGCCGCAGGCCCGCTTCCAGCTCCTCGTCGTTGTAGAACGGCCGCAGGAGCGAGTGATCGATCATCTTCGCGATGTCAGCGTAGGTGTAGTCCATGAGTTCCCTCCTATGATGCAATGCTCGCGGCGAGACGCCAGTGTCCGCCGCAATCAGGCTTCGATGCGTCCAGAGTTTGTACGCGTGACCTAGTATGCCACATAGTCCCACCCGGTGCAATCGTTGCCGCCGGGCGGATCGCGTTCGTGCATGTTGCCACTTTCCGAATTTGACACGATCCTGCAACCCGGTTTATACTCCTGACCTGCCGCAGTTTTTGCATAGAATTGCATAGAATCATATATGAAAGCATAGCTTTATGCCCACTTCTTCGAATGAATCTGCCCAATGGCTCGACCTCAGCGCCGCCGCAAATTTGCTCGGCGTGCACTTTACCACCCTGCGGCGCTGGACAGACGACGGGAAGGTGCCGTGTATCCGCACACCGGGCGGCAGGCGGCGCTATCGATCCGCAGAACTGCTGGCATTTCTCGCCAGCCTCCAGCAAGGCGATACAGCGTCGTCGTCCGGACCGGGCAGATCGGTCCTCGCCGCGCTCACACCACCAAAGCACCTTGGTATTGCGGGCGAGCCTTGGTATGGACGCCTGGACGAGTCGCAGCGCGGGGCCATGCGCAGTGGCGGCCAGCAGTTGATGGCCGTCCTGATGCAGTATGTCACGCGGAACAACGGCGGCGAGGCGTTTCTGCAGGAGGGGCGCCGGCTCGCCAGCGGCTATGGTCGGGCCTCCCGCACCGCCGGCCTGACGCTCCTGGAGACGCTGCACGCCTTCCTGCTGGTGCGCCGCTCCATCAATGATTCCGTGCACCAGGCCGGAGCGCTGGCAGGTGCACCCGATGACGAGACGTGGCGCCTGTACGATCGCATGGCGGTGTTTCTGGATGCGATGCTGTTGGCCACGGTCGAGGGCTATCAGCAACCGGAAGCACCATCCCTGCACAATCTCATCGCACACTCGGAGTAGCTCAGTTGATTCCTAACCCATATCCGCCCCCGCGGCTGATCTTCTGGGAGACCACCGCGGGCTGCAATCTGGCCTGCATCCATTGCCGGCGAATCACCGTCGCGGACCAGCTCCTCCCCCAGGACCTGACAACTGAGGAGTCGTTCGACCTGATTGACCAGATTGCGGAATTCGCGCGGCCGATCCTCGTCCTCTCAGGGGGCGAGCCGCTCTTCCGACCCGACATCTTCGACATCGCCCGCCATGCCAGCGATGCAGGACTCATCGTCGCCCTGGCCACCAACGGCACGCTGATCGATGGCGCGGTCGCGCGTGAGATCAAGGCCAGCGGCGTGCAGCGGGTCAGCATCAGCCTGGACGGCGCGAATGCAGCCACGCACGACATATTCCGCGGGCCTGGCGCATTCGACAAGGCACTCCAGGGCATGGCGCACCTGGCCGCGGCAGGTGTTCCATACCAGATAAACACCACGATCGCCCGGCACAACGTGCATCAGATGGACGAGACGCTGCGCATGGCCTTGGCAGCCGGCGCCCAAGCCCTGCACCTCTTCCTGCTCGTGCCGGTCGGCTGCGGCGTCGAGATCGCAGATGACCAGCAGATCACCCCGGCCGAATACGAGGCCGTGCTGAACTGGATGTACGATGCGGAGATGGCCGGTGGCATCGAGCTCAAGGCGACTTGCGCGCCCCATTACTTCCGCATCGTGCGCCAGCGCCAGGCCGAGGAGCGCCGCCAGGGCATCTTTCGGGAGCGACCCGCCAGCCATCACCGGCAGGCGCACGCGGCCGCGGCAGGCGGCAACGGCCACGGGACGGCCGAGGCCGGCAATGAGGCAGCACGCCGGGCGATGAGTGCGATGACCAAGGGCTGCCTGGCCGGCTCAGGCGTCTGCTTCGTCAGCCATCGCGGCGAGGTCTTCCCGTGCGGCTACCTGCCCGTGGAGGCGGGCAACATCCGCCACCAGCGCCTGCAGGCAATCTGGGAAGGCTCTAAGGTCTTCGCGGAGCTGCGCGACCCGGACCTGCTCGGCGGGAAGTGCGGCATCTGCGAATTCAAGCGCGTCTGCGGCGGCTGCCGGGCGCGCGCCTTCGGGACGACCGCGAGCTATCTGGACGAAGAACCGTTCTGCACCTACGAGCCGCAGACCGCATGAACGAGGCGGTTATCCTCCTCGCCTACGGCGGACCCGACGACCTGGCGGACCTGCCGGCCTATCTTTTACATGTGCGCGGCGGTCGCCCCACGCCACCCGACCTGCTCGCCGAGATCGCGCAGCGCTATGCACGGATCGGCGGCCGCTCACCACTGCTCGCGATCACCCGAAGCACGGCAGCACAGCTATCGGCCACGGTGGGCTTGCCCGTCTACGTCGGCATGCGACACTGGAAGCCGTCCATCGCGTCGGCAGTGCAGCAGATGGCGGAAGATGGCGTTCAACGATGCGTCGCGATCTGCATGGCGCCGCACTACAGCCGCCTGAGCATCGGCGCGTACCGCACCGCGCTGGAGGAGGCCGCAGCCGCCGCCGGTCGCGGACTGGCGGTGGCGTTCGTTGACCACTGGCATGAAGAGCCTGCGTACCTGGATGGGCTGGCTGCCAACGTGTCGACTGCGCTGCTGCGATTCGACCGACCCCGGCAGGCAAAGGTCATCTTCACCGCCCATAGCCTCCCGCAGTCGATCCTGGCCGAAGGGGATCCGTACGACGCACAGCTCGAGCAGACCGCGCGGGCGGTGGCCGAGCGGATCGGCCTGCCGCCGGATCGTTGGACGCGCTGCTATCAGAGCGCGGCGAGCACCGGCACCCCTTGGTTGGGCCCGGCGATAGAGGAACTCGTGCCGGCCCTGGTCGCGGCGGGCGAACGCGCCATGGTCGTCGCACCCATCGGCTTCCTGGCGGACCAGGTCGAGGTGCTCTATGACCTGGACATCAACCTCCAGGCCATCGCCGCATCGCTGGGCGCCCGCCTGGAGCGTGCGCCGATGCTCAACGACAGCCCCGCGCTCGTCGCCGCGCTGGCCAGCCTGGTCGATCAGCGCCTCCCATCCCTCGCAGCCCGGATCGGACAATCATGAATTCTCCGTCACGCTCGCTGAGCGTCGCCATCATCGGCGGCGGCATCGCCGGACTCAGTACGGCCTACTATCTCCAACAGCAGGCAGCCGCAGCCGGTCTCAGCCTGCACTACACCCTCCTCGAGGCCAGCGCACGCTGGGGCGGCCACATCCGTACCGATCGCGTCGACACGGCCGCCGGCCAATTCATCGTCGAAGCCGGGCCGGACTCCTTCATCACTCAGAAGCCGTGGGGCGTCCAGCTCGCGCGCGAGCTCGGCCTGGAGGATCGGTTGCTGGGCACCAACGACCAGATGCGCAAGGTTTACGTGCTGAACCGCGGCCGGCCGACGCCGATGCCTGACGGCGTGCTGCTGATCGTGCCCACCCGCCTGATGCCGTTTGCGCTCTCGCCCCTCATCTCGCCCCTGGGCAAGCTGCGCATGGGGCTCGATCTGTTGATTCCGCCCAAGCGCGACGGCGAAGACGAGACGCTGGCCGACTTCGTGCGCCGGCGGTTGGGGGCCGAGGCGCTCGATAAGATCGCGGAACCGCTGCTCTCGGGCATCTACAATTCGGAGGCAGACAAACAAAGCCTGCTTGCGACGTTCCCGCGCTTCCGCGACCTCGAAGTGGAGCACGGCAGCCTGACGCGCGGCATGCTCGCCTCGCGACGCAACGGCAAGGCCGCCCACGACGCGTCCCCGGGCACGAAGCCCATGTCAGCGTTCATGTCGCTTGTGGATGGAACGGGCGAGCTCATCGACGCGCTGGTTGGCCGGCTGACCGGGGACCTGCGCCTCAACACCGCAGCCGGACGACTTTCCCCGAACGAGAAACGCGGCTACAAGATTGCCACTACGGACGGCGAGACGTTGGCAGCGGACGCCGTGGTCCTGGCGGTGCCCGCGTTCGTCGCCCAGTCACTGACGCGCGACGTCGCACCCGCTGTGGCTGGAGGGCTGGCCGGGATCCGCTACGTGAGCACCGGAACCATCTCGCTGGGCTACCGCATGGCCGATATCCGGCGGCCGTTGCGCGGCTTCGGCCTGGTCGTGCCCAGCAGCGAACACCGGCCCATCAACGCAGTGACGTGGAGCTCGCTCAAGTTCGACGGCCGCGCGCCCGAGGGGTGCGCGCTGCTGCGCGTATTCTTCGGCGGCTCGCGCAGCCCTCAGTCGATGGCGCTCGACGATGAAGCACTGCTCGCCGTAGTGCAGTCGCAGCTCCGCGAGTTCATGGGCATCGAAGCTGCACCGCTGTTCCACCGCATCTATCGCTGGGAACGCTCCAACGCGCAATACGACGTGGGCCACCTGGACCGCGTCGCGGCGCTGGAAGCAGCGCTGCCACCCGGCCTGTTCGTGACCGGCAGCCCCTATCGCGGGGTCGGCCTGCCCGACTGCATCAAGCAGGGCCAGTCCGTGGCCGGCCAGATCATTGCAGCCCACTCGGGCACCAACCAGCAATTGTCAGGAGGAAGAAATGTCCGTTCGACACTCATCCATCGCGATCATGCTGCTTCTTGCCAGCCTACTGGGGGCCTGCACGCCCGCAGCGCCCGCCCCGGCTGTGGCGCCTGACCAGAGTGCAGCGGCCGCCACCACGGTTGCGCCCACTGCCGCTGCGGAGACCGCTCAGCCAACGGCTGTTGAGTCCGCCCCAGTGCCGGCCGAGCCGACCGCTGCGCCGGCAGCAGAGGTGCCCACCGCTGCGCCGGCCCGGGGCGGCATTTTCGTGCGCGCCATGACCTCGGAACCCGCGACGATCGACCCGCAGGGCGCACCGAGCTCGGGGCTCAGCCTCGTGCTGCCCTACCTGTTCGACACGCTGGTCGTGCGTGACACCGACAACAGCCTCCTCCCGCTGCTGGCAGAGTCGTGGGACGTCGCACCCGACGGCAAGACCATCACCATGACGCTACGCTCTGACGTTGTTTTTCACGATGGCGAGCCGCTCACTGCAGACGCGGTGAGACTGACCTTCGAACGCTTCAAGGAGAGCGGCAAGAAGTCGCCCATCTACGGCGGCGTGCGGCAGATTGCAGGTATCGATGCGGCGGACGATCTGACGGTACGTTTTACCTTCGACGAGCCGGCCGCAAACTTCTGGAGCACCATCTCCATGCCGTACGCGGGCATCCTCAGCCCGGCCTCGATCGCACAGTCTGCTGCAGACCCCGCGACGCGGCTCGTCGGCACGGGCCCGTTCACCCTGGGCGACTGGCAGACGGGCCAGTCCATGACGCTGGTGCGCAACGAGGACTATGCCTGGGGGCCTGCGCTGAACGAAAACCGAGGCGCACCCTATCTCGACCAGCTCGTCTTCAAGGTCATCCCCGACGCCACCACCCAGCTGGCCGCGCTCGAAGCGGGCGAGGTGGACGTGATCTTCATCAACCAGCCGGACCACCTCGCGCGGCTGCAGCAGTCCGACGATGTCCGCCTTCACGAGGCGGTGCTGAACAGCCTGATCTACCTGGGCTTCAACACGCAGAAGGCGCCCTTCGACGACGCGCGGGTCCGCCAGGCGCTGGCGCACGCGGTCAACAAGGATGAGATCCTCAGCCTGGCGCTGGGTGGCGTGGGGATCAAGGCGTTCGCGCCCCTGCCCCCCACACTCCCCGGCTTCGATGAGTCGCTGGCCGAACACGAGCTGGGCTTCGATCCCGCAGCATCGGCCTCTCTGCTGGGCGAAGCTGGCTTCGCCCAAGGCAGCGACGGTACGTGGCAGCGTGACGGGCAAGCGCTCAAGGCGGTGCTGCTCACCTCCACCCGCGCGCCCAACGACGCCATCGCGGCACTGGTGCAGAGCCAACTCAAGGCGGTCGGCGTGGAGGTGGAGATCCAGCAGTTGGACAGCAAGGCCGTGATGGAGGCCACCACCGCGGGCAACTTCGACCTGCTGGTGTGGCGTTACGACTGGAACGACCCTGACGCGCTGAACATCTACCTTGGCTCAGACCGGATCGGCAGCACGAACCGGGTGGCGTACGGAAACCCGGCGGTGGATGACCTCTTGGGCCGCGGCGCACGCGAGCTGGATGAGGCGACGCGGCAGCAGCTCTACGTGGAAGCACAGAAGCTGATCCTGGCCGATGCGCCGTGGCAGCCGCTCTACGTGCCGCTCGACGTCATCGCCATCCGCACCCGGATCGAGGGGGCGCGCGCCGGCTACATGGGGCGCCTGCTGGTCAACGACGCATACGTGGTGGAGTAAACATCCCAATCATGACGACGTACATCGCCCATCGGGTGGCCGGTTCGCTCACCGTGCTGCTGGCCGTCAGCCTGGTCGTCTTCGTGGCGCTGGGTGCGACGCCGGGCGATGTCGCGCTGGCGATGGCGGGCGACAGCGCCTCGGCCGCACAGATCGAGGCGCTGCGCGCGGAGCTCGGCCTGGACCAGCCAGTTCTGACGCGCTATCTCGCGTTCCTGCAGGGGTTGCTGACGCGCGGCGACCTGGGGCGCTCGCTGGTCAGCCAGCGCCCGGTCGCCGAGTTGGTTCTGGAGCGCATGCCCTACACGGTCGCCCTGGCGCTGGCCGCGGTGCTCCTCGCAGCGGCCATCGGCGGGACCGGCGGCATAGTCGCTGCGCTGAAAGCCGGCTCCCCCGCGGACACCGCGCTCATGACCGGCGCGGCGCTGGGAGCCGCGGTGCCGACCTATTGGAGCGGCCTCCTCCTGATCCTGCTCTTCTCTCTGCGGCTACGCTGGCTCCCCGTGACCGGGGCCGAGACTCCCTCACATCTGATCCTCCCCGCGGTCACCCTGGCGTTGCCAACAGCGGCCGCGGTTGGACGGTTGGTGCGCTCGGGCCTGCTCGACGCAATCGGCGCCGATTATGTACGCACCGCGCACGCGAAGGGGCTGGCTCCGCGCCGGGTGATCGCCCGTCACGTGCTGCGCAACGGCCTGATCCCGGTGGCCGCCGTGCTGGGGCTGCAGTTGGGCCATCTGCTGGGCGGCGCGTTCATCGTCGAGAGCATCTTCGGTTGGCCGGGCCTCGGCCGCCTCACCATCCAGGCCATCTTCGATCGCGACGATCCGGTCGTGCTGGGCGCTGCGCTGGCCGCCGCGGCGATGTTTCTCGTCGTGAACCTGGGCGTCGACCTCGCGCATGGATGGCTCGATCCGCGCGTCGGCCGCGAGGCGGTCTGATATGGCGTTTCCCGGCCCTTCGCTCCGAAGCTGGGGCCCCGTCGCGCGCTTCGAGGCCGGCCTGGACATCCGCCGGACATCCCGCCAGGCGACGTGCACCGGGAGACGCGCATCGACGCTCGCCGGACAGGGGCGCCCGCGTCGCGGTCTCCACCTTCTCCGTCGCACGTCGCTCAGCTTCCGCGCGGGCGCGCTGATCGTGGCCTGCTTCCTCGTTGTCGCGGCCGCTGCGCCCTTGCTGGCGCCCTATGCGCCCGACCAGGTGCTGGCCGGCCCGCGTCTCGCCCCACCCGGCCCCGCACATCTCTTCGGTGCGGACAGCCTCGGCCGGGACATGTTCAGCCGGGTGGTCCACGGCGCGGGCATTGCCGCCCAGGCCGCCGCCATGGGCATGGGACTCTCCGCGCTCCTGGGCATCCCGTTGGGGCTGCTGGCCGGCTATCGCGGGGGCTGGTGGGACCGGCTGCTCTCTCGCTTCATGGACCTGTGGCTGGCGTTTCCTGGGATGCTGCTGGCGCTTGTGATCGTGGCGCGGCTGGGGCCGTCCCTGCAGAATGCGATCGTTGCGATCGGCGCGCTTAGCGCGCCCGGCTTCTACCGCCTCACGCGCAGTCTGACCCTTTCCACATGCCAGCTTGCTTATGTCGAGTCTGCAGAGGCGGTGGGCTGCCGCGAACGCCGTGTGCTGTGGCGCCACGTACTGCCCAACCTCGCATCGTCGCTCGTCGTCTTCGCCACCATGCGCGCGGGCACTGCGATCCTGGCCGTCGGTGGCCTGAGCTTCCTGGGCCTGGGCGCGCAGCCCCCCACCCCGGAATGGGGTGCGCTGCTTGCCGCAGGCCGCAACCACATGGACACCGCGCCCTGGCTGGCCGTCTATCCCGGACTCAGCCTGACTGCCGTGGTGATCGGCCTCAACCTGCTCGGCGATGGTCTGCGCGATCTGTGGGATCACCGTTCCTGCTGAGTCGGGCGAGTGGACTAATCTTCAAGCTTCCATCTTCCATCTTCCATCGCCGGTCCGCGCGCGTGCGCCGGGCGCGCCGACCAACGCGCGGAAATCCTCCAGCGCAAGGAGCACCGCAACCGCGTCGCCGTTGCGCAGGATCACGTATCGGCGGCCGAGGTAATACACCGCCTTCAGGACGCGCGGCAGGTTGGCGCGCAGCGCAGTGACCGTGATCGGCTCGGGGATGCAGGCCTCGTCCATGCTCCCGGGCGTGCGCCGCGCGGCAACCGGGTCCCCTGCGAGACGTCCGGCCGGGCCCTGGTCCGCCGTTGCGGCCGCGCGGGGCCGCGGGCGCTCGGGGAGGTAGATCACCCGATCGACCACGACAAGGGTGGAGCCGGCGCTTGCCCCAGTGGACTGCGAGCCGTGCACCCACCCCTCGACTGCCACGGCCAGTTCCCCGCGGGCCAGCCGCCACTGTGCGAGCACGCCGGTCACGTGCTCCCTCGGGAAGAGCAGCTCCCAGCGTTCGCCGGCATCTTCGTCCCCGGCCAGCACCGCGACCACATGGCTACCGGTGTCCATGGCGTCGCTGGGCCCCTCCGCGCGCACATCCTCCAACCGGCCCTTCAGTGTGACCTTGCCCTCGTCCCCCATCGCGCCCCTCACCCTCCGCAACTGCAACCCAGCCGCGCACCCCGCGAACAGGAATAGAATTTATGTTCCATATCGTACGCTCAGATTCAACGATTGTCAAGTTGTGTATAGCACGAAACAACGATGTGTCGGCGAGTGCCTGCACGCAGTGGCGCGGTGTGCGCGGGAGTGCTATACTGGACGGGCGAATCAGCACATGCGGAGGGGATCGTGGCAGAGCGTGCAACGTCGGCCCTGGGGCAGTGGATCATCGATGAGTGCGCGGCCCGCGGCCTGTCTTGGGCCGAGGCCTCGCGCCGCGCAGGGGTGGACAAGAGCACCGTGTCGCTGATCATCCGCGGGCAGCGCCCCGGGTTGGAGACGTGTCGCGCACTGGCGGGCCTGTTCGAGGTGCCCACGGAGCAGGTGCTCCGGCTCGCAGGCCACCTGGAGCGCAATCCGGACCAGCCGCTCCTGTCGCCCGCGATCCGCGCGCTGGCGCTCGAGGTAGAGAAACTGCCGCCCCAGGCACAGGAGCGCGTGCTCGATGTGTGGCGCGCTGCACTCCAGGCCATCCGCTCCGTGGCCGCCGAATCTGATCCCCCGGCCGATTGACGCCACCGCGGGTTGTAGGGGCGCACCTGCGTGTGCGCCCCGGTCATGACCGTCCGCTTTGCGATAGGGCTGACACACAGGTCAGCCCCTACGATGGGTGCCAACCACCGGCAATTTGCCTCTTTGCGAACTTACGTTCTATAATGACCACCGCACATACCCGCACGGAGGAGCAACGTGACTCGCGATACCCGGCGCACACGCCCGAAGAAAGCGTCGCAGCCAAAGGCGCGCCGGCCGCGCACCAGGCAAGCGCATCAGGCACGCGCGCCAGTGGATCAGCCGGAACACGTCTTCCCCGCGCACATCCAGCGCGTCCTGGACGAGACGTCCGGCCTGTCGGCCGTGCTCCAGGAATGGCTCGCGCGTGGCATAGAGGCGATCGTCCGTGCGGTCCAACACCAGCTGGCACTGCTAGCCGCGCCGCCCGAGCGCGGGCTGCTTCCTCCGCCTCCGGTGGATGGGGACACCGATGAGGATCCCGGGGTGGCCGGGGAGCGGTCGCGACGCAGGTGAGGCCGGGAGCCTCCCCGGAAACGGCAACAGGCGCCGCGATCGGCTACGTTAGCCCGGCGAAGAGGTCCGGCCGGTTGGTCGTGATGCCGTTGACGCCCAGCGCATGCACTTCCCGCATCCGCTCGGGCGTGTCGATGGTCCAGGTGAACACCCGCCCGCCCGCCCCCTGGACGGTCCGGACGCACTGCCGCGATGCGACCTTGTGGTACAGCATGACCGCGTTTGCGCCCGCCCCGGCCATCATGCCGAGGATGCGCAGCGGCAGCGTGAGGCGCATCAGTGCGAGCGCGCCCCTGACCACGTGTCGCAGCCGCAGGTTGCCCCCTGCGTTGCCCCGATCCTCAGGATAGGAAAGCCCGATGCGCGCCATCGGCGCCAGCTCGCGGACACGGCGCAGGCTCCCCCCGTAGAGCGAGCTGTACAACACGTCGCCGGCCATCCCCTTTGCGGCCACCATCTCCACGACTGCCTCCTCGTAGCCCGTCCCCTTCAGGTCGACATTTACCAGGGCGCGGCCCCGCAGCAGGTCGAGCGCGGCCTCGAAGGTCGGGATCTCCCGGTCGGGGCCGGTGGGCAGGCCGCGCAGCTCGGCCAGCGTGCGCTCGCTGGCCAGCCCCAGCGTGCCGTCGAACGCGGCCAACTCATCGTCGTGCAGCAGAACCAGGGCATCGCGGCACGGCCGCACGTCGAACTCAACCACATCGACGCCCATCCCGAGGGCAAGCTCCAACGAGGCCAGGGTGTTGGGCGGCAGGTGTCCGCCCGCGCCCCCGTGTCCGAAGCGCAGGAAGGGCCGGTTCCACGCCGCGCCGGACGGCCAGGCAATGACCGGGTTGCGCATGGACGATGAAGACGTGGCGGACATGGCGAACTCCCTGCTGGATGATGGATTCTGGATGCTGGATGCCGGATACTGGGTGCTGGATGCTGGGCGCTGCACCGCGGTGGACACCGGATACGCGGAGGCGGCGATCACTTCTTCGGCCGGTAAGGCGCGTCGGGGTCGTCGAGTCGAGACCGGCGCCGATCCCTGACCAGGCGGAACGCGGCATCGACCTCCTCGCGCCGCGCACGGCGCGCCGCGTCCAGTGCACGCGATCGCCGCAGGAAGGGCCAGCCGAAGTAGATGGCGAACGGAGCAAGAAGCAGCGCCACCTCCGCGACAAAGACGGCCGAGATGCGGCCCTCGTTGCCCGTCACGTAATCGCGCACGATCGCGATCTCAGCCGGGCGATGGGTCGCCTTCAGGGTGTAGATGCCCGGTCGCGGGATCTCCACGCTGAACACGGGCCGTCCTGGCGCGAGATGGCTGTCGTAGATGCGCATCCCGCGCTCGATCCACTGCAGCGCCGCCCGCCGGCCGGTGGCGGCCTCGGTCAACACCAGCCAGGACGCGTCCCGCGACTCGCGCATGGTCATCGATATCATCAACAGGTCATAGTCTGCAGTGTAGACCGCGTAGCGCCCGGCCGCGGAAAACTCCAGCCCCTCGGGCAGCGTCTGCAGGTCATGCCGCCATACGTCAGCGGGCTGGGCCTGCTCGACCAGGCCCAGCCGCGCGGGCAGCCAGTAAAGCGCCGCGCCTGCCAGCTTCACCACGTCGCCCAGCTGGAGCAGCAAGATAAGCGCAATCAGCGCGATGAGCAACGCCAGCCCGATATCCCGCAGCCTTGGGCCGCCATCCCGCGTCGGCTCTGTCATTCTTCTCCATTCCTCCGCCGCCCATTATCGCGCCAAACGGGCGGCATGGCGTAATACCTCGCACCCCGTTGTCCGGACCCAACCTTAAAATTTCCACCACTTCGGCACATCTCATGAAATCTGACTTGCATTTTGTAGCGTTTTGCAGTATTGTCTTGCATAGTACTCCGCGACACAAAGGTGCCGATCGATCCTGTCAGGCGAAAAAGAGGCCTCAATGGACGAGGAACTCAACAGCCTTCGCGATAGGCTGGAGGAATGCATGCCGGGGCTCTCCAAGAGCCAGCGCCGCATCGCCTCCTACCTGCTGTCGCACTACGACGAGGCTGCCTTTCTTTCGGCCGCCGACCTGGCTACCCAGCTCGAAGTTAGCGAGGCGACCGTCGTTCGCTTCGCCAAGGCCATCGGCTACGACGGCTTTCCCCAGCTCAGGCGTGTGCTTCAGTCCGTCTACCGCGGCGAGGTGACCCCAGCGGCGAGGCTGCAGCATAAGCTGGCCGAACTGGCGCACAACCAGGGGCACATTCTCACCAAAGTCCTCAATATGGAGATCCAGTACCTGGCCGAGGCCAATCGCAGCGTCTCGGCCGAGGACTTCGACCGGGCGGTGGCGCTGCTGCTGGGCGCCAAACGGGTTTTCGTCTACGCCGGCGGGCCGTCAGCCGTTCTCGGTTACCTGCTCGAGTTGCGCCTGCGCCGCTTCGGCATCTTTTGCCTGAGCATGAACGAATCGGGACGAAACCTGGTCGAGAAACTGCAGCTCCTCGAGAGTACCGACGTGCTTGTGGTGGCCGGCTTCAACCACATGAATCGTGAGCTGCGGGTGGTGGCCGAGCACGCGCACGCCATCGGCTGCCGCACGATCCTGCTCACCGATATCCTGGGTGCCTCGCTGCAGGACCATGTAGACGTGGTCCTGGCCGCTCGGCGCGGGCCGGTCTCCACCTTCCACTCGTTGACCGTGCCGATGGCGATCCTGAATGCGCTGATCCTGGCAGTCGCGATGGCGCGGCCTGAGGAGAGCCTGGCCGCGCTTGAGCGGATGCAACAACTGCGCGCCGCATCGGGACTGGATGGAAAATAGGCTCCACTCTCTCCTGGGAGAATAGATATGGCCGTATCAGCACCAACCGCCGGTTCTCGCTCCACGTCCTTGCTGGCCACCAGCCGGCGCTTCATCCGTTGGATCACGAGTCCGCGGGTCGTCCTGTCCCTGATCATGCTGGTTGTCATGTTCTACCTGGTCATCATCCCGCTCTATCGCATGGTTGAGACCACGGTGACCTGGCAGCCCCATGACCTGACCCGCGTCCCGGACGCCGAGGTCGGCAAACTGACCAGCTTTCATTATGTCAGGATGCTGACGGGCGTCTTCGGGAAGATCTACATGTACACCCCACTGCGCCACTCCATGACCATCGCAATCGGGGCCACCTTCCTTGCGCTTCTGATCGGTGGCACCCTCGCCTGGCTGGTCGTCCGCACCGACATGCCTGGCAGGAAGCTCATCAACCAGCTGGCCGTGATCCCCTACATCATGCCCTCCTGGACCCTGGCGCAGGCCTGGCTCGTCTTCTTCAAGAACCGGCTCTCAGGAGGAACGCCCGGAGTGTTCGAGTATCTGGTGGGACAAAGCCCTCCCAGCTGGCTCTCCTACGGGCCGGTGCCCATCATCATTTGCAGCGCGCTGCACTACTACACGTTCTTCTTCCTCTTCGTGTCGGCCGCGTTGATGTCCATCGATTCCAACCTGGAGGAAGCCGGAGAACTGGCGGGCGCCAGCCGCTGGCGCATCCTGCGGAAGATCACCTTCCCGCTCGTCCTGCCGGCCATCCTGTCGGGATTCATCATGACCTTCTCCAAGGTGCTGGGCACGTTCGGCGGGCCGAACATCCTTGGGACGCCGGTCCGCTACTACGTCGTGGCCACCATGATCCGCGGCAGCATCGGCGTGGGCGATAAGGCGGACGCCTTCGTCCTGGCAATCGTGTTGGTCATGATGTCCATGAGCATCATCTGGGTCAACCAGAAACTGGTCGGCACACGCAAGAGCTACGAGACGATCGGCGGCCGCGGCTTCGTCGCGCAGGTGAACAAGCTGGGTAGGCTGAAGCGGGCCGTGATGATCGGCGTGATTCTCTTCCAGATCCTCGTCATCGTCGTCCCGTTGGGCCTGCTGGTCTATTCCACGGTGATGCTGCAGGACGGCAACTACAGCCTGAGCAACCTCTCGCTGCAGCACTGGATCGGAGAGCGGGGCACGATCTACAACCACGGCGAGCCCGGGGTCCTGCGCAACCCGAAGATCTACATGACCGCTTGGAACTCCATCCGGCTGTCGATCTGGACGGCCTTCTTCACAGCGCTCCTGGGCATCATCCTTGGCTATGCGATTGTCAAAGGCCGGGGCACGCGGCTCAGCAAGATGGTCGAGCAACTGGCCTTCGTCCCCTATGTGATCCCGGGCATCGCCTTCGGCGCAGTCTACATCGCCATGTTCATCAGGCCGCTGGGGCCGATCCCCGCACTCTACGGAACGTTCGCCCTGCTGGTGGTCGTCTCGGTGGCCAAACACATCCCCTACTCGTCGCGTTCGGGGGTGTCGGCCATGATGCAGGTGGGCCGGGAGTTGGAGGAGGCGGGCATGGTCTCCGGGGCCAACGTCTGGCAGCGCTTCCGGCGCATCATCTTTCCGCTCACCAGCAGCGGTTTCGTTGCCGGCTTCCTGCTGACGTTCATCACCACCATGCGTGAGCTGTCATTGATCATCCTGTTGGTCACGCCGAAGACCCAGGTGCTGGCCAGCCAAACCATGTTCTACACCGAAAACGGCGACGCCCAGATGGCCAACGCCGTCATCTTGATCCTGATCGCGCTCGTGGCAATCGGCTACTTCATCATCAGTCGAATCCGGGGCGGCAGTCTCAAGAAGGGTCTCGGAATGTAAGCGAGAGGCAACCATGTCAACATCCATCAAGATTCGCAACCTCATCAAGCGCTTTGGAAACGTTGTCGCCGTCAACAATGTCAGTCTGACGGTCGAGCCCGGTAGTTTTCTGACCCTACTTGGGCCTTCCGGGTGCGGCAAGACGACCTTGCTGCGCTGCCTGGCCGGCCTGGAAGACCCGGACGGAGGCGAGATCTACATCGGCGACAAGCTGGTCTTCTCGCACGATCGGGGCATCTCGCTGCCTCCCGGCAAACGCGACCTGGGGCTGGTGTTCCAGAACTATGCCCTCTGGCCGCACATGACGGTCCAGCAGAACATGACCTTCGCGCTGGAGATCCAGAAGCAGCCCAAGAGCGAGATCGAAACGCGGGCGCGGGATGCCCTGGCCGAGGTGCAGATGACGGGATATGCGGACCGTTATCCGCGTGAGATGAGCGGCGGCCAACAACAGCGCATTGCGCTGGCCCGCATGCTGGCCTACCGCCCTAAGGTCTTCCTGATGGACGAGCCGCTGTCCAATCTGGACGCGCGCTTGCGCATGGACATGCGCGCGGAGATCAAACACCTGCACCACGTCTCCGGCGCGACGACCGTCTATGTCACCCACGACCAGGTGGAAGCGTTGACCATGTCCACCCAGATCGCGGTGATGCGGGAAGGCGTCCTCCAGCAGCTGGACACGCCCGATCGCGTGTATCACTTCCCCGCGAACCTGTTCGTGGCCGATTTCATCGGCAACCCCAAGGTAAACCTCCTGGAAGGCGCCGTGGATGGTCCAGGCACTGTCGACCTGGGCAGCTTCAAGGTCGCAATCGACACGCGGGGCGCGGCCGGAGACGTTATCGTTGCCGTGCGGCCCGAGGATGTCACGATCTCAACGACACCCGTGCCGGGCGCAGCCGAGTTCACCGCCTACTCTGTCCTTCCGGCCGGGGCCGATTCAACCATCATCGCACACCGCCAGGAGACGGAGATCACCGCCAGGGTGATGGGGATCAGCACGATCAACCTCGATGACAAGATCTGGCTATCGTTCGATCCGAAGACCCTAAACCTTTACGACAAGGCGAGCGGAAACCTGATCGTCTCGGGAGACGGGGCGGTCTGATCGTAGCCGGCCGGTGGCATGCCGGCCGCTGCGACAAAGGAGGAGTAAGAGCGAATTTCACGGGTCACGAAAGCATGATATCCAAGTGGTGCAATTTCCTTCCACAAGTCGCAAGGAGAGAGAACATGAAAGCGTCCAAATGGTTCGGGATCATCTTCGTTGTTCTGACCATGGTGTTGTCCGCCTGTGGCGGAGCACCGACTGCGGCGCCGCAAGCTGCCGCACCGCAAGCCGCGGCCCCGGCCGCAGCTCCCCAGGCCGCAGAACCGGCCAAGGTGGAGCCGACCGCAGTGCCGGAGCCCAAGCTGACGGCTGCAGAAGAATGGGCGAAGGCGAACGGTGTCGGACCCTACCAGCCCGCCACTGAGGACTGGGCTGCAGTCGAAGCGGCCGCAAAGAAGGAAGGGAAAGTGATTGTCTATGCTAACTCTTCCAAGTTCGAGAAGCTGTTGGACAAGTGGCAAGAACTTTACCCCGACATCGCGCTCGAGGGCGGCGATACCGATGACATTGCAGTGAAGATGCAGGCCGAGCAAGAGGCCGGCAACATTGTGGGCGACGTCTGGTTCAACAGCGATGGGCACCTGCTCTACGGCGAGTTCATGCCCAACCAGTGGCTGTGGTGGTATCTCCCGCCCGGTGTGGTCCAGACGGATGTGAGCGCAGAACGACCCTACGCCCTCTCGCGGCGCTCGGTCGACGTCATCGGCTACAACCAGGAAGTTAACGCGGATGGCTGCCCGCTCAAGAGCTGGTGGGAGCTGACCGAACCCAAGCTCAAGGGCAAGTTCTACATGGAAGATCCCATCGCGGACTCGAGCACGACGGCCAAGATTGCCCTGATCGTCGAGCATGCCGACCAGATGGCCGCCAACTACCAGGAGTTCTACGGCAAGGACTGGACCACGGACCCGGCATACACGAAAGACGTCCCCAACGCGGGCTATCTCTTCCTCAAGAAGCTGGCCCAGAATCAGCCCGGCATCCAGCCCGGCGGCGATGAGGTCGACGCGGCCTTCGCCACCCTCGGAATGAACAAAGGCGAGGAAGCCGGCTATGGCTGGACCGGCTGGAGCAGCTACGAGGCGACGATGGACGGCGAGCTGGCCATGGCGCCGTGCCTCACGCTCAAGCCGGTCAGCGGCGTGCTGAAGGCCAACTACCTCGGCATCGCGAACAAAGCCGCGCACCCGAACGCAGCCAAGCTGTTCATCAGGTTCGCGCTCTCTCAGGATGGCTTCGATCCGTGGAATAAGATCGGCACCTACCCGTCATCTGAGGGTCTGGAAGTCGCCGAGGGCATGCCCCCGCTGTCCGAAGTCTCTCTCTGGCCGAGCGACGATCTGTTTGCCTACAAGAACAACAGCACGATCCGCGACTTCTGGGCCGTCAGCCTGCTGGCTCCCTGAGCCGCCCCTTGTCATCACGGGGCCCTTCGGACGCGAGGCCGTCACGGCTTCGAGGCCGAGGGCCCTGGATGGAACTGGCTTCCAAACATGAACGATCGGACTCCAACGACCGGTCCGGTGAGGGCGGTCGTCTTCGACCTGGGCGGCACGCTCGAAGATGTCACCTACGACCACGAGCTGCGTGCCGGAGCGGCGCACGACTTGCTGCGCCTGATGGTCGAGCGCGGGCTCCATCCGCACCTGCCGGCAGAAGAGGTCGGCGCGCACGTGGCCGCGGGCCTGGACGCCTACACCCGTTGGCGGGAGCAGACTGAGATCGAGCTGCCGCCGGAGCGGGTATGGGCCGAGTTCATCTTCTCCGACTGCGCGCTGGACGCCGGACGGCTGGCAGATACGGCCGAAGAGCTGGCCTTCTTCTTCGAGACGCACTTCTTCCGCCGCAGCGTGCGGCCAGAGGCGGCAGAGGCTCTCGACGGCTTGGCTGCCCGCGGCTATCGCATGGCGGTGATTTCCAACATCATGAGCCGCCGCCTGGTGGGGGTCAAGCTGGCCGAGTACGGCATCGTCCATCACTTCGATCCCATCGTGAGCAGTTCGGTCTTCGGCCGGCGCAAACCGCACGAGGGCATCTTTCTCGAATGTGCGCGGCTGCTGGGGCTGCCTCCGGCTGAGTGCGCGTACGTGGGTGACACGATCTCGCGCGATGTCAACGGTGCGCGACGGGCCGGGTACGGGCTGGCCATCCAGATCAAATCGTTTCTCACCGCGAAATCAGATAAGGCCACGGATATCACGCCGCCGGACGCAGTCGTGCAGGATCTGCGGGAGGTCCTGGCGGTCGTCGAGACGTGGCACCGCCAGCCAGCGGCACGCGCTGCGGGGCGATGAGTTTTGGGAGCAGGCACTGTGATTACGGGTATCTTCTTCGACGCGGCGGACGTGTTCTACGCCCGCCACGAATCCACCGTCGTCTACGCGGCGCGCCTCGCGGCCGAGAACGGCTATCCGGTGCGGCTGACGGCCGAGGATATCGCGCACAACAAGGTGCTGCGGCACCAGGCCAGCAACGGCCAGATCAGTACTGAGGCCTATTGGGACGCGGTACTGCGCACTTACGGCGTGGACGCAGCGCATGAACGGGCGACGCTGACCGAACAGATCATGGCCCAGGCCGACGAAGTATACCCCCTGCCCCACGCGGCAGAGACCGCTCGTGCGCTCAAGGCGCGCGGCTTCGTCCTCAGCATCATCACCGACACGATATTCCCCCTGGCACGCAAGATGCGCTGGCTGGAAACGATCAGGGTGGCCGAACACGTGGACTACGTTGCCTGCTCGACCGAGTTGGGCGTCCACAAGCCAGATCCGGCCATCTACCGCGCGGCCCTGGCGCAGGCAGGCATCGCGGTCGAACACGCTGCGTTCGTCGGCCACGACACCGCTGAACTGGCAGGCGCACGGCAGACGGGCATGCGCACCGTTGCCGTATTCTACAGCCCGGAGGCGCAGGCTGATTATTATGTAGACTCGCTGCCCGCGCTGCTCGACGTGCCGCTCTTCGCTGCGGCAGGAGGCAGATCGTGAATCACGACATCGAAGCCATCTTCCTGGATGTGGGCAACACGCTCCGCATCGTGCTGGACGACCCGCCGTTCCGCGCCCAGGCCTGCGCTGATCTGATGGCCCTGGTCGGCGCACGGGAGCCGGAGGACGAATTCTTCGCCGCTCTGGAAGCACGCTGGAACGCGTACCGCAAGGCCTCCAAGAAGTCGCTGGTCGAGGCATCCGAGCGGGACCTGTGGACCGTGCACCTGCTGCCTGACTACCCTGCCGAGCAGATCGCTCCGCTGGCCGGGCGGCTCACGCGGCTCTGGCGCGACCGCGACGGCCGCCGCGTCCCGAGACCCGATGTCAAGGAGACCGTGATCGAACTGCACCGCCGGGGCTATCGCCTGGGCATCATCGCCAATACCATCACCGAGACCGAGATTCCGGACTGGATGGAGACAGATGGTGTCACACAGTACTTCGACGCAGTGGTCCTGTCGTCGAAGGTTTTCATCCGCAAGCCCGACCCGCGGATCTACTGGGAGGCCGCGCGGCGCATCGGCGTTGAGCCGGCGAAGTGCGCGTACGTGGGCGACAACATGGTGCGCGACGTGGAGGGCACACGCGCGGCAGGCTTCGGCCTGATGATCATCCTGTACGAGCCGGCCACCGTCGCGAAGGAACCGCCCACGGTGGAGCACAAGCCTGATTATGTCATCCGAGAATGCCGTGAACTGCTCGATATCTTCCCGGACCGAACGCATGACGCCTGAGATCGACGCCATCTTCCTGGACCTGGGCAATACGCTGCGCATCCTGCTGAAGGACGAGACGCACCAGGCCCGCGCGCGGCGCGAGGTGGCCCGGCTTGTCGGCACGACGGAAGATCCTGATGCGTTCTGCGCGGAGATTGACCGCCGCTACAAGGTTTACCGCAAGTGGGCCACGGCAGAGTGGATCGAGGCGCCCGAGGCGGAATTGTGGACGCGCTGGCTGCTGCCCGAATACCCGCGCGAGCAGATCGAACCGGTGGCCACCGAGCTGACCTTTCAGTATCGGCAGTCGATGGGCCGGCGCGTGGTGCAGGAGGACGGCCGCCGCGTGGTCGAGGAACTGGACCGACGCGGCTACATCCTGGGCATCATCAGCAACGTGATCACCAGCCGGGAGATCCCGGACTGGATGGAAGCGGACGGCTTCACCCCCTACTTCAAGTCCGTCGTGCTGTCGTCGGTCTGCGGCAGGCGCAAGCCCGACCCGGCCATCTATCATGAGGCCGCTCGGCGAGCGGGCGTGGCGCCCGAACGCTGCGCCTACGTGGGCGACAACTTCGCGCGTGACGTGGAAGGCACGCGGAACGCGGGCTTCGGCATGGTGATCATCATGCCCGACGAGGAGGACCGCGACGTGACCCCGCCCGAGGCCCAGCGCCCCGATCGGATCATCCACTCGCTGACCGAGCTATTGACCATCTTCCCCGATCGCCATCCAGCCCACGGCGCGACCGCACTGGCCGAGGCCGTCCGTGCGGCCTACGCAGCGGGCCAGACGGATTACTCCCTGGAACCATTAGTCGCGGTCGATGGGACGGGCGCACCCATAGGTCGCATCGAGGACGGCGACGCGGTCGTCTTCTGTTGCCGCCGCGGCGAGCGCGAGATCCAGCTGACCGAGGCATTCACTGAGCCTGGCTTCAGCCGCTTCGCGCGCCGCGAGCTGCGCGACCTCACGTTCGTCATCCTCACCCTCTACCATGAGAAGTTTCATAGCCTGCCCGTGGCATTTGCACCTTCCCAGATCGGCGACACCTTGGGCGAGGTGGTCAGCCGGGCCGGGCTGCGCCAGCTGCGCGTCGCCGAGTCAGAGAAGTACGCGCACGTGACCTTCTTCCTGAACGGCGGCAACAGCCAGCCGTTTGCGGGAGAAAGCGACGCGCGGATTCCGTCGCCAACAGGGGTTGCCTACGAGCAGGTGCCAGAGCTGAGCCTGGCAGACGTGGCCGAAACGGTCACGGGCGGCATCGGCGAGGGGTATGACCTGATCGTGACCAACTTCGCCAACGGCGATGTGATCGGCCACACCGCAAGTCGGGCCGCAAAGCTCGCGTGCGCAGAGGTGGTCAGCAGGCGGCTGGGCGAGGTGGTCGAGGCCGCGCTCGCCGCAGACTATGCCGTGCTGATCACCGCAGACCACGGCAACCTGGAGGAGATGACCCTGCCCGACGGCGGGCCGCACGTCTCTCACACGACGAACCCGGTGTCGTTCATCGCGCTGGACGGTCGCTCGGCCGCACCGGTGCGCGCGGTCGACGGCCGGCTGGCCGACGTCGCGCCCACGGTCCTGCACGCGCTGGGTCTGCCCGCACCGGCCGCAATGGAAGGCAGAAGCCTGACGCCCGATCACGCCTGGGGCGGCTCCCGCCCCGTGCTGCTCGTGATCCTGGACGGTTGGGGTCTGGGCCCGCGCGGGGAGGACGACCCGATCCACCTTGCGTCGACCCCGGCGTGGGATGCACTGCTCGCGCGCGGTGGTTGGTCTCACCTGGCCGCGTCGGCCGAGGCAGTGGGCCTGCAGGCGGGCAAGGCAGGCAACTCGGAGGCCGGGCACATGAACATCGGTGCGGGCCGCGTGGTGCCTCAGGACGACGTGCGGCTCGACGCGGCGATGCAGGACGGCTCGTTCGCCACCAACCCGGTACTGCTGAACGCACTGCTCGACGTGCAACGCCGCGGCAGGCGCCTGCACCTGATCGGCCTGCTGACGGAGCGCAGCTCGCACGGGTCGATCGACTACCCGCTCGCGCTGCTGCGCATGGCCGCGGACCACGGCCTGGCCGACGTCTGCCTGCACCTCATCTTCGACGGCCGCAGCACGGAGCCGGGCAGCGCACCTGCGCTGCTGGCCGACCTGGAGCGCCGGATGGCCGGGATCGGCGCGGGCAAGGTCGTGTCGGGCGTGGGCCGCGGGATCGCGCTCGACCGCAACGGCAACTATGCGAAGACGCGCCGCGCGTACGAGGCGATGGTCGACGGCGCGGGCACGCCGTATCACTGGCGCGCCCCGGCCGCGGCCACAGCGAGGATCGGTTGATGGACGGTGAGTTCTTCCAGCGACTCGTCGTGCCCGGCGAGACCAAGATCGCCATGCTCATCATGGACGGGCTCGGCGGGCTGGCGCGAGAGTCGGGCGGGCTGACCGAACTGGAGACTGCGGCGACGCCCAACCTCGACGCGCTGGCCGCCCGATCCGGCCTGGGGCTTACCCAGCCGGCCGGGCCGGGCGTGACCGTGGGCAGCGGGCCGGGCCATCTCGCCATCTTCGGCTACGACCCGATCCACTACGAGATCGGCCGCGGCGCGCTGGAGGCGTTGGGCGTCGACTTCGAGCTGGGTCCGGATGATGTGGCCGCGCGCGGCAATTTCTGCACCGTGGACGCCGGCGGGATACTGACCGACCGCCGCGCGGGCCGCCTGCCCACCGAGGCCAGCCGTCTCCTGGTCGAGCGCCTCGGGACGATTCGGCTGGAGGGCGCGGAGTGTTTCGTCAGGCCGGTCAAGGAGCACCGCTTCGCGTTCGTCCTGCGCGGGCTGGGCCTCAGCGATGCGCTCACCGACAGCGACCCACAGCAGGTGGGCATCCCGCCGCTTCCCGTCCTGCCCGCCGCCCCCGAGGCCGGTCGCACTGCGGACCTGGTCAACCGGTTCCTCGCGGCAGCGCGCGAACGCCTGGCAGATCAGTCGCTGGCCAACATGGTCATGCTGCGAGGATTCGCCCGCTTTCCGGCCGTGCCGCACTTCACCGAGCGCTACGGGCTCCGCGCCGCTGCGATCGCGGTCAACGGCATGTACCGCGGGGTCGCGCGGCTGGTCGGGATGGAGGTGCTCGACGTGCCGGGCGTGACTCTGGCCGACGAGTTTGCCACGCTGGAGCGCTACTGGCCCGACTTCGACTTCTTCTATCTGCACGTCAAGCAGACCGACACCGCGGGCGAGAAGGGCGACTTTGCGGGCAAGGTGGCCGCGATCGAGGAGGTCGACAGGATGCTCCCGCGACTACTGGCGCTGGGGCCGGACGTCGTCATCGTAGGCGGGGACCATTCGTCGCCGGCCGTGCTACGCTCGCATAGCTGGCACCCCATCCCCCTCCTGCTCTATGCCAGGCATGTGCGGTCGGGCGGGGTGGCCGAATTCGGCGAGAGTGCGTGCAGTCGCGGCAGCCTGGGCGTGCTGCCCGCGACGCACGTCATGCCGCTGGCCCTGGCACACGCGGGCCGCGTGGCGAAATACGGCGCATGAACACGATCCAACCGGCGGTAAGGGCGCCTGGGGCGGAGGGGGCGTATGGCATGTTGACATCAGGCACCCTGCAAGACGCCGATCGTTTCTCGGCCGCGCTGTACGAAATCATGCCGCGCATCAACCCGGGCATCGCCGACCTGGAGCCGTACGAGTTTCGCTACGGCCTGGACAACCTGCGCCCAGCTGGCGCGGGCTGGGCCTCGGTGACCCTCGACGCGCCGGGTGACATGGAGGCGCGGGTCAACTGCGATGAGTTCTACCGGAGCATCCAGATCAAGCCGCGCGTCGGGGGCCGGATCGTCCTCGACCCGGCCATCGAGCGGCTGGCGCAGATGCTCTGCGTGGGACTGGTGACCGGCGACTACTCGCCCGAGTGGGTCAAGAAGCACTTCTACTTCGACCTGCGCGGCTTCTATTTCCTCCACCGCACCGCCTACCTGACGGAGGCCGGCCGCATGCACCTCTGCGGCGAGCCCTTCCGCACATTCGAGCCGCGCCAGCGCTGCTTCGAAGGGCTACCGGAGGTGGGCTACAAGGCATTCCGCGAGGCCAACGCGGAGGTAGACGGCCTGTTCATGAAGTGCATCGGGCAGCTCATTGCGGTCCGCGGCACGCCTCTCCTCCTGGCCATCGCGGGGCCGACGGCCGCAGGCAAAACCGAGATCGTTTCCCGGCTGCGCGAGGTGCTGCAGGCCGCGGGCTGCTCGGTCGCAACGGTTGAGATGGACCACTTCCTCACCGACCGCGATCAGCGCGAGGAACGGGGCATCGGCTCGCTGGGCAGGGAGGCGATCCACCACGAGTTGTTCCGCGGCTGCCTGGCCGGCCTCCTCGCCGGACAGAGGGCCGTCACGCCCCGCTACAACTTCATCGACGGCACGTCGAGCCACGACCTGGAGGGACGGCTGAAGGTGGGCCGCACGCCGATTACGATCGAGCCCGGTGACATCATCTTCGTGGAGGGCAACTTCCCCTTTCTCCTGCCCGAGATCGCCGGCCTGATCGGCATCAAGGTGGTCTACCTGACGGACGACCCGGTGCGCCTGCAGCGCAAGTGGAAGCGTGACATTGACCTGCGGATGAAGTATGATCCGAGCTACATGCGCAACCGGTTCTTCCGGGAGCAGTTCCTGATGGCCCGGGCGTGCTACGCGCCCCAGTTGGCCGCCTGCGACCTCTTCGTCGACACGACCGGCGCCGCGCTCTGGCTGACACCCGAGGTGAGGCGCACCCTGAAGGAAGCTTCATGAGCAGCATTGCCCTCTCTACCATGTGGGGGATCAAGCGTTTCGAGCGGCTCGCGGACTTCTTCGCGGCGGGCCGGGAGGCGGGGTTCAGTCGGTTCGAGCTGAACCACGGCGTCAACTCCGCCATGCTGGCGGGCGTCGATCTGGACGGCTGCCGGATCACCAGCGTCCACGAGCCGTGTCCGGCCGACATGCGGCCCAACGAGCTGGCGGCGCGCGGCTGGCTGATCTCCGCTGCCGACGAGGAGAACCGCCGCCGCGGGGTTCAGGCAGTGCTGCGCAGCATCGACCTGGCGGGCCGCCTCCGTGCGACGGCCGTCATCGTGCACCCCGGCTCCGTGCCCGTGGACGAGTCGATCGAGGCCGCTATGCGCCAGCTCTACCGCGAGGGCAAGCGCCACACTGCGCACTATGAGCACCTGCTGGCGCGCATGGTGGCCGAACGCGGCGAACGCGCAGCCGTACACCTGGCCGCGGTCCGGCGCAGCCTGGACGAGCTCGCGAACGAGGCCGCGCGGCGCGGCGTGCGGCTTGGCCTGGAGAACCGCGATCATTATTATGAGATCCCGCTGATCGACGAACTGTCCGAGTTGCTGGAAGCGGGCTACGGCGAGACGGTGGGCTACTGGCACGACGCGGGACACGCGCAGAAGTCGGAGTACAAGGGCTACGGTCCGCACGAGGCGTGGCTGACGCGTTTCCGGGACCGGATGATCGGCGTGCATCTGCACGACCTGCGGGGCATGGACGATCACATGGCCGCCGGTCTCGGCGATATGCCTTGGGACATGGTCGCGAAGCACCTGCCTGATGGTATCATCCGCACCTGTGAGTTCCAGAACACCAACTCGCCCGAACAGGTGGCGCAGGGCCTACGTTTCCTGGTCGAAGCGGGACTGACCGCAGCGCAGCCCGGCGCTGGCAGCTGACGGCCGCCGGCATCAGCGGACCGCACCCGAAAGGTCTACCATGCCCGACCTACCCTGGACCGTCTTTCTTCTGATCGGCCTGGCGCTGCTCTTCGATTTCCTGAACGGCTTTAACGACAGCGCCAGCATCGTGGCCACCATGATCGCCTCGCGCGCGCTGAGCGGCCGCCAGGCGTTGACGATCACCGCGATCGCCGAGTTCATCGGCCCATTTCTCTTCGGCGTGGCCGTCGCCACGGCCATCGGTCACGAGGTACTGAACGGGGAGGAGATCGCGCTGTCGGTGGTGGTGGCTGCACTGATGTCGGCGATCACGTGGAACATCTTCACCTGGTGGCTGGGCATCCCCTCCAGCTCCTCTCACGCACTGATCGGCGGCCTGATGGGCGCCGCGATCATTCAGGGCGGCGTAGGGGTCGTGAAGATGAGCGGCCTGGGCAAGGTACTGCTGGCGCTGGCCATCTCGCCCATCCTCGGCCTGCTGGCGGGCTACCTGATGACGAAGCTGGTCCTATTCCTGACACGCGCTTCCAGCCCCAAGGTCAATAGCGTGTTCCGGCACGGCCAAATCGTCACGGCCATCGCCCTGGCACTCTCGCACGGCACGAACGATGCGCAGAAGACGATGGGCCTCATCACGCTGGGCCTCGTCACCGCGGGCGCCATCCCCACGTTCGAGGTGCCCATGTGGGTCGTCGCGATCTGCGCGGCCGCGATCGCGCTCGGCACGGCCACCGGCGGCTGGCGCCTCATCAGGACGTTGGGTAGCAAGTTCTACAAGATTCGCCCGATGCACGGCTTCAACGCCCAGGTCGCTTCCGCGGCGGTCATTATCTCCGCCGCGCTGCTGGGCGGGCCGGTGAGCACGACGCAGGTCGTCAGCTCCGCCATCATGGGGGTTGGCTCCGCGGAGCGCGTGTCGAAGGTGCGCTGGGGCACGGCCGGGCAGATCGCGCTCGCCTGGCTCACCACGATTCCGGCCAATGCCATCCTGGCCGCGCTGCTGTCGGCCATACTGAGGAGACTGATATGAGTTGGCTCAGAGACTTCTTCAAACCCCGACAGGACAACTTTACCAGGCTGTTGATCGAGCAGGCCGCCTGTGTCGTGACCGGGCTGGACGCGCTGGGCGCCTACATGATGGTCAACATGGTCAAGCCGGGACTCGACGACGATAGCGATCCCTGGCCGGTTGAGACCAAGGCGGAGGCCAGGACGGACCCGAAGCCGGACGTTAAGGCGGATGTCAAGGCGACGGCCAAGGGCGCCAAGGGAGGCGAGCCCAAGGCAGGCGACGGAAAACCTGCTGAAGGCAAGGCCGGCGCCAGGCCGGCCGAGTGGCCGGCCGCGGCCAGGGAGAGCAGGCGCAGCGCTGTGGAGGCCGTCCGCCGGTGCGAGCAGGACGCGGACGAGGTGCGCCGCATCCTGCTGAGCGAGCTGAACCGCACATTCGTGACCCCGCTCGACCGCGAGGACATCTCCGCGCTGTCGCGCGCCATCGACGACATCATGGATTATGCCTGGTCGACCGTGCAGGAGATGGAGCTGTTCAACGTCTCGGCCACGCCCTACCAGCAGCGCATCGTCTCCCTGCTGCAGGATGCCGCGCGCGAAATTCACCTGGCGATGATGCGGCTCAAGGATCATCCCGCGGTGGCGTCCGAGCATGCACAGCGCGCGAAGGCGCTGGAGAACCGGGTGGAGACGATCTATCGGGAGGCGCTGGCCGATTTGTTCGACGGGCCGGCGGGGCCGAAGCGCGTGATCAACATCCTGAAGATGCGCGAGGTGTATCGCCATCTCTCCAACGCGGCGGATCGCGGAGATGAGGCCGCGAACATCATCACCGACATCGTGGTGAAGATGACCTGAGCCACGCCAGCGGGGGATCTGCACGGTGTACGACATCGCCTTCATCGGCCACTATACGCGCGACAGGATTGTCTATCCGCATGCCAGCCATTGGGTCAACGGCGGGGGCTACTGCTTCGGGGCCTGCGTCGCGGCGCAGATGGGGCTGCGCGTCGCGGTGGTCACACGGCTGAGCCGCGAGCACTGGGAAGCAGTCGAGTTGCTCGAGGGCATGGGCGTGACGATGCTGGCGCGCGAGACGCCCGCGTCGACCGTGTTGAACCTGGTCTATCCCACCGGCAACCTCGATCAGCGCCGGGTAGAACTGAGCAGCTGGGCCGGGCCGTTCGATCTGGCCGACATCGCGGGGGTGGAGGCGCGCGCGTACGTGGTGGCCGCGTCGTCGATCCGTGGGGAGGTCCCCCCGGCGCTGGTGGCCGCGCTGGCGCAGCGTGGCGCACACGTCGGGCTCGACGTGCAGGGCTACATGCGCGTGCCCGAGGATCCTGCCGGGTGGGACCGCGCCGCTGGCGAGGGGGGCGGGCAGCCCGTGGTGTTGGGGCACGACAGCTGGCCGGGCAAAGACGAGGTCCTGCGCCACGTCACGATCCTGAAGACCGACGCGTACGAGGCCGGCCTGTTGACCGGCGTGGCGGACCGCGCGGAGGCTGCGCGACGGCTGAGTGCGCTCGGCCCGCGCGAGGTCCTCGTCACGAGTTCCGCAGGGGTCCTGCTGTGCCACAACGGCGAAATCCTCGAGGCCCCGTTCGTGCCCGACGAGTTGCGCGGGCGCAGCGGCCGGGGCGACACCTGCTCCGGCGCGTACATTGCGCGGCGCCTCTCCGCGCCGCCTCGCGAGTCGCTGTTCTGGACCGCGGCCGTGACGAGCCTGAAGCTGGAGCGCGAAGGGCCGTTCGACCGCGAAATCGGCGAGGCCGAGGCCCTGTATGCGCGGCTGATGGACGGCGCGCACTGACGGGGTTGAAGGTTGGCAGGTTGAAGGTAGCAGGTTGACGCCCGTCGTACATCCGTAGCTCCGGGCGAGGCGCCCGAGGCTGAGAGGAGTGATCCATGACGGACCGGAACAGCGTAGGCCCGAGTGCTCAGATCGTCTACTTCTCACACGGCGGCGGTCCGCTGCCCATCCTGGGCGACCCCAGCCACCAGGCCATGGTGGACTTCATGGCGCGGCTGCCCGCACAGCTCGCCCGGCCGGAGGCGATCCTCGTCATCAGCGCTCACTGGGAGGAAGACGCGGCCACCGTGCAGGCCGCGGCCGAGCCGCCGATGCTCTACGACTACTACGGCTTCCCGGAGGAGGCCTACGCCATCACCTACCCCGCGCCAGGTCACCCCGCGCTGGCTGAGCGGATCGCGGGCCTGCTTGCGCAGCACGACATCCCGGCGCGGCTGGACAACGGCCGCGGCTTCGATCACGGCCTGTTCATCCCACTGAAGCTGATGTACCCCGCCGCCGACATCCCCGCGCTGCAGCTGTCGCTGGTCCGCGGGCTGGACCCGGCCGCACACCTCGCCGTGGGCAGGGCCCTGCGCGGGCTGCTGCACGAGAACATCCTGGTGATCGGCTCCGGCTTCTCCTTCCACAACATGAACGCCTTCTTCAGGGATCGCCCGGGCGCGGCCGACGCGGCGAACGACGCCTTCCAGGATTGGCTCATCGAGACCTGTACGGGCCCGCTGTCACAGGCCGAGCGCGAGCAGCGCCTGGTGGACTGGGCGCAAGCGCCGTCCGCGCGCTACTGCCACCCGCGCGAGGAACATCTGCTGCCCCTGCACGTGTGCGCCGGCATGGCGGGCAGACCTGGCGAAGTGGTATTCGACGATCAGATCCTGAACAAGCGCGGGGTAGCCTTCGTGTGGCGAAGGCTACCCGGCCGCCTGTAATCTTCAATCGTCATTCGTCGCCTGCCACCTCCGGCAGCGCCTGCCCGTCCGGCACGAACCGGATCGACAACGAGTTGACACATTCGCGCGTGTTCTTTGCGGTCAGCCGTTCGCCCACGAACTCATGCCCCAGGTGGCCGTCGCAGTTAGCACACCGAATTTCCGTGCGCCGGCCGTCCGGGTCGACCAGGCGTTTGAGCGAGCCCGGGTAGCTGTCGTCGAATGCGGGCCAGCCGCAGCCGGCATCGAACTTGCTCTGCGACGAGAACAACGGCGCATTGCAGCGCCGGCAGATGTACGTCCCCGGCCGGTAGAAATCGTCGTACTCCCCTGTGAAGGGACGCTCGGTGCCGCGATGAACCAGGATGCGTTCCTCATCGCGCGTCAGACGGTTCCAAGGCATCATGACCTCCCTGTGATTACCTGCAGCGGCTTGAATCTTCGCGCCGACGAAGGTCCACCCGGCTGCAAGTGAAAACACAACGGTGCCGCGAGACACCATTGCACCCTACTGCGACGATCGCCGAGAGTCCTTTGAGCAGCCGGCCGGTGATTCGGCCTTACTGATTCCCTTATAGCATCAGGCCCATGGCAAATGAAGTGGCTGACTTCCCAAAGCGACGCGCTGCCGCACGACAAACGGAGGCTGTGAATCAAGGCAGGCAGGATAGCTGGTCCGACGCTCGCGCAGAGCGCGCGAGCCGTTGGAACGTCAGGCGGGCCCGAGCCCGGCGACGATCCGGGCTATGCGTCGCTCGCGGGTCGCGGGCGACTTTGCATCTTCAACACCGCGCACGTGTTCCTTGCGCAGCGTGTACGACAGCGCGTCGAACGCTGCGGCCGCGCCTGGCTGGGCGGCGAGCGCCGCGGCCAGGTCGGCGGGCACCTCGACGGTCCGCGGCGCGAGGTCCAGCGCGATCGTCACCTCGACCACGTCGCCGGCCTTCACGCCGGCCGCAGTCCTATGCTCTGCGCTCAGCGGCAGCATGAAGAGATCGCCGTAAGCCGCGACGGTGCTGCGATAGGTGTGGCCGTTCAAGCTCACGGTCACCTTGGGCCGCTTTCCCGCGCCTAGCGCGGCGACCACCTCGGCCGGCACCCGCAGGCCGGTGGCGTTCGAGTCCTCTGCTTTCACGACCGGCGTCGTGAATGTTGCGCTCATGGTAGGTCTCCCCGAGTCAGTGACGATGCATTCCCCATCGCTTCAGGCGGCTGGGGCATCGCGTGCTCCTGCGGGCATGCTCACGGAAGATGAAATCATCGATACCGGCAAAAGTCAACCGGCAAGCCGGTCTGACGACCATTCTCCGAACCTATTGACAGCGGGACGAATCGGGCCATAATGAAGTCGAATCATCTCAGGCAACCCGACCGCCCCAGGTGCGTAATTGATGTTGTAGGAGCAAGCGA
>JAXGQB010000075.1:0-1587 GCA_040766655.1 Anaerolineae bacterium | reverse complement strand
TCCCCATTCTACCATGGAACGAAGGAACCCTGCGGCCACATCGCCCGTGGCTTCGGCCACCGGAACCGTCTCGATGAACGCCATGTGAGCCTCCTTATTGTGCACAATTCAGGCTCAAATGGTAGACGAAAGTCATTCTAGGCGCCGTGATCGGCGTTCCTGTTGCTGAGTGCCTTCGCTTGGGTCGGCGTCATGCGCTGTTTCCCGGCCCGCCCTACCCGGATGGAAACTGCTGCAACAGCACCTTGTCAACCCGCTGGCCGTCCATGTCCACGACCTCGAAGCGCCACCCCCCCCAGTCGAAGGACTCGGCGACAGCCGGAATGTGACCCAACTGATGCATCACGAATCCGCCGAGCGTCTGGAAGACGTTGTCGTCCTCGCCGGGCAGGTCTTCCAGGTCCAGGAACTCCCGGAGCTCGACGATGGTGATCAGCCCATCCACGATCCACGAACCGTCCGGACGCTGCGTCGCCTGCAGCTGGGCCGGCGCGCCCGGATAGCCGAGGTCACCCACGACCGACTCCAGAAGGTCAGTCAGGGTGATGATCCCGTGTAGTCCACCATATTCGTCGATGACCAGGCACATGGTCGACCCTGTTCCCTTGAATGCTGCCAGCACCTGCAGCGCTGGCGTTGTCTCGGGCAGGAACAGCGGGGGATGCAGGACAGCGACCGGATCGAGCGGCTCGCCGTTCAGGCAGCGGGCCAGCAGGTCACGGGAATGGACGACTCCGATCACGTCGTCCAGGCTGCCCCGCGCGACGGGGAACTGCGCGTAGGTGCTTTGGCCGATCTTGCGCTGGATCTCCTCCGGAGGATCCTCCACGTCGAGCCACTCGATGGCGGTGCGCGGGGTGATCACCGCGCCCGCGCGCAGGTCTGCCAGCCGGAACACCCCGGCAACCAGGTCCGTTTCGGCTTCCTCGAACACGCCTGCTGCCGCACCCTGCGCCAGCATGCCGCGCACGTCTTCCTCCGTTACCGCCGGCTCGTCGGAGGGCCGGATGCGCAGCAGGCGCACGACGAGATCGGTGGAAGCGGTAAGCAGCCGCACCAGCGGTGCGGTCGCGGTTGCCAGCAGGGTCATCGGCCGCGCGATCGCCGAGGCGATGCGCTCAGGCGCGTTCAAGCCCATCTGCTTGGGCACCAGTTCCCCGAGCACCAGCGACAGGTAGGTGATGACGAGGACGACCCCAACGAGGGCCACTGTCTCGCTGTAGGGCGCCAGCCAGGGGATGGTCGCCAGGGGCACTGCCACCTTCTCCGCGATCGTTGCGCCGCCGAACGCGCCGGTCAGGATGCCGATGAGGGTGATGCCGATCTGCACGGCCGAGAGGAAGCGGTTGGGCTCCTGGGCGAGCTTCAAGGCTGCGCTTGCCCCTGCGTCGCCATCGTCGGCGCGCTGTTGGAGGCGCATCTTGCGCGCGGACACCACCGCGATCTCAGACATCGCGAAGACGCCGTTGGCGAAGATGAGTATCAGGATGAGTATGACTTCAACCGAGATAGACATAGCTGCTCCTACGCCACGCACGAATGATCATTGTTGCCTGCGCCAACCTTGTCGTGAGTCACAGTCTCTCC
>JAXGQB010000074.1:0-1757 GCA_040766655.1 Anaerolineae bacterium | reverse complement strand
TGGGCGCGCTGGTCGAGGCGTCCGGCGGCGCGGCCTTCTCTGCCTCGAAGGCTGACGAGAATCAGGTCGAATGGCTGAGCTACATCGCCGGTCCGACCCTGGACCTGATGAAGGCCCAGTTGCCGAACGCCACGATCACCGAGACGATCCCGTACGCGCCTACGCTGTCCGAGTTCATCACGACGGACGAGGCTACGGCCCGCTGGACGAACCTCACCGAGTTCAACCGCCGCTACGGCCACTTCTGGGTCGGCACCGGCCCCTACTACCTGGAGCGCGCGTTCCCGGTCGAGGGCACCATCCTGCTGCAGCGCTTCGCGGATCATCCTGATTCGGCGGATCGCTGGGCGCGCTTCGGCCAGGCCGCGATCGCCGTGGTCGAGGTGGAGGGCCCGAGCCGCGTGACGATCAACCAGGAAGCCGCGTTCGACGTGCTGGTCACGTTCGACGAGGCGCCGTACGCGCAGGCTGACATCGAGCAAGTGAAGTACCTGGTCTTCGACGCCAACGGCGAGCTGGCCACGGTCGGCGAGGCCGAGGCGGTCGAGGACGGCCTGTGGCAGGTCAAGCTGGGCCCGGACGTTACGGGCAAGCTGGAGGCCGGCTCCAACAAGCTCGAGGTCGTCGTCGTGTCCAAGTTGGTCGCGGTGCCGTCGTTTGCCTCTGCGCAGTTCGTCACCGCGCCCTGACAGAAGGCTGACAGGGCGCAGCCTGGCGGTGCGCAGTGTGCTAGCGCAGCGCCATCCTGCGACCTGAAATCCCTTGCACGCAACTAGAACAGGGGCGAGGCAACGCCTCGCCCCTGTTGGCACCCCGGACCGTTCACTTGCGAGGAAGCAATGACCGAAGCAAGCCTCCCCTCGTCTTCGAATGAAGCTACAGCCGCGGCGCTGCAGAGACGCGCCTGGTTGGGCACGCTCAGCCGGCTGGCCAAGTACACGGCCGTGCGCGTGGTCGTCCTGTTTGTGACGGTGACGATCGCCATCTACCTGACGATCCTCATCGCGAACATGGGCGGCTACGTGGATGAGATCCGCAAAGGGGAGATCTACGAGCGGATCTCCATCTCGGTGAGCCTCAACCAGTCGTACCAGAACCTGACGGTCGCACAGCGCAGAGATCTTATCGACGAGTTCGTAGCCCTGGAAGAGCATCGACTGGGCCTCGACAAGCCGTTCATCGTGCGCAGCTTCGGCTTCCTCAAAGATGCCCTGACGCTCAACCTGGGCCGCGCCCAATACCTGACCAGCGACAGCGGCTCGAAGCAGGTGCGTCTCATCATCCTGGAACGCCTGCCGTCGACCCTGGTCCTGATGGGGACGTCGCAACTGCTGCTCTTCTTCCTCAGCATCTTCCTGGCGCTGGCGCTCTCGCGAAGGTATGGCAGCTTTGCGGATCGGGCGGTGATCGCGCTCGCGCCCACCGGCGCCGCGCCTGCATGGTTCTACGGCCTGTTCCTGCTTCTGCTCTTCGCCGCCTGGCTGGGCGTGCTGCCGTTCGGGGGCATGGTGGCCGCGCCGCCGCCCAGGGAGCCGCTGAACTACGCGCTCAGCCTCATGAAGCATCTGATCCTGCCCGTGACCGCATGGCTGCTGAGCGCGGGCGTCCTGACCATCTACAACTGGCGCACCTTCTTCCTGATCTACTCGAGCGAGGATTATGTGGACATGGCCAAGGCCAAGGGCCTGACGTCACGTTCCATCGAGCGTCGCTACATCCTGCGCCCCACGCTGCCGACCATCATCACCAGCTTTGCC
>JAXGQB010000073.1:0-1873 GCA_040766655.1 Anaerolineae bacterium | reverse complement strand
TGTGTCCGCCCTTCGTCTTTTGTCCAGAGGATGCCGATGGCCAAGCAGGACGTACTCTACCTCGAACTGCTCGAGGCGCTGCAGGGGGACGGCTGTGCGGTGTGCCGGCTGGCCCGGCGGGCCAGCGCCAGCTACCTGCGCGGCCTGATCTACGAGGGCATCACGGATGTCAAGCTGCGCCAGGCGTTGCGCGATGCCCGCGGGTTCTGCTACCAACACGGCTGGCGGGTCGCCAACCAGCGCGGGTCGGTGCTCGGCACCGCGATCATCTATCAGGATGTCGTCAACACCCTGGTCAAGGCGCTCGACGCCGCGGGTGATGCCCCGTCCCGGCTCTTCGGTCGCCCGCGCGGGGAATGGCCGCGCGACCTCGCTGCCTCGGCCGAGTGTCCCGCGTGCGTGCTGGAGCGCGATGGCGCCCGGCGCGCGGCCACACTGTTGCTGAAGCACCTCGACGACGAAGCCATCGCCGCAGCCTATGCACGTGCAGGCGGTCTCTGCCTGCCCCACCTCCAGCTCACGCTCTCCCACGCGAGTCCGTCCGCAGCGCGCACCCTGGCCGGGTGGCAGGCCGCGGCCTGGGCGCGGCTGCGCGGCGAGCTGGACGAGCTGATCCGCAAGCACGACTACCAGTTCACGTCGGAACCCGTCCTCGCGGAGGAGGCGGACGCCTGGCGCCGCGCGGTCGCGGCGGTGGTGGGCGAACCCGAGCCCGAGAAGCTGTAGGGACTTGCGCTGAGTTTCAGGATGAGGCCCGATCATCAGGCCACACGATCAACCAACCCAGACGCGAAGACGAAGGAGGAACACACATGTCCGCAGTGCCATCGGTGACACTCAACAACGGGGTGGAAATGCCCCTCCTTGGTTTCGGCGTCTTTCAAGTCAGAGATGCCGACGAATGCGAACAAAGCGTGGCGGAGGCCATCTGCGCTGGCTATCGCCTGATCGATACCGCGGCTGCATATGGAAATGAAGAGGCCGTCGGGAAGGCGATCAGCCACAGTGGTGTGCCGAGAGAGGAGCTGTTCGTGACGACCAAGCTGTGGATCGCGGATGCAGGTGACGAGCGCACCCCGGCGGCTTTCGAGCGATCGCTAAAACGCCTGCAACTCGATTATGTCGATCTATACCTGATCCATCAGCCGGTCGGAGATGTGTACGGCGCCTGGCGCGCCATGGAAGCCCTGTATCGCCAAGGGCAAATACGTGCCATCGGGGTCAGCAACTTCCATCCCGATCGGATCCTGGATCTGATGCTGCATAACCAGGTCGTGCCAGCGGTGAATCAGATCGAAACCCACCCGTTCTGCCAGCAGATCGAAACCCAGAGGTTCCTGCAGGAGAACCAGGTTCAGATTGAATCCTGGGCGCCGTTTGCGGAAGGCAGGAACGACATGTTTCAGAATGACCTGCTGCTTGCTCTGGCCGCAAGACATCGGAAGAGCGTCGCACAGATCATCCTGCGCTGGCTCACCCAGCGCGGTGTCGTGGCGATACCCAAGTCAGTTCGTCCGGAGAGGATCGCGGAGAACTTCGACGTGTTCGATTTTGAGCTCAGCCTCGATGATATGGCCGCGATCGCAACCCTGGACACGGGAAGGAGCCTGTTCTTCGATCATCGCGATCCGGAGATGGTGAGATTTCTGAGTGAGGCACGGCGCGATACCTGAGGGCCAGGTCAAACGCATTGACAGCGCGTGCCACTCAGGGCTATACTGGTCCTAACCGTTCCCGCCCAAGGCGCATGCCCGATCGATGCCGGCGACATCGGCCGTCGGCGCCGTCCCTGCGTCACGCAGTTCCTGACCGCCCTGGAGGAGCCCCATGACCCACTCCGTCCCGCCTGACAAGGCGCCTGTCCCGGCGCCCA
>JAXGQB010000072.1:0-2239 GCA_040766655.1 Anaerolineae bacterium | reverse complement strand
TCGTGATCGGGTGATATAGTCCGCAAAACAACGGGTTAAAAAGTCCCCCGAACAACGCATAGAATGTACCTCGATGATGACCATCAGGAGGTACGGCTATGCTCCGCAAGGAGGACTTTGCGATGATTAAAGCACTCCATGAGCGCGGTGTCTACCACAAAGACATTGCGCGGCAACTGGGGGTCCACCCCAAGACCGTGAGCCGGGCGCTAAAACGTCAGGGCGCACCGAGCGGCCAGCGTGCGCCGCGCGGCGCCAAGTTGGACCCTTTCAAACCGTTAGTGGACCGCCTGTTGGCGGACGGGGTGTGGAATGCCGTGGTGGTCCTGCGCGAGATCCAGGCCGCCGGCTACACGGGTCAGTTGACCGTGCTGCGGCAGTACATCCAGCCGAAGCGCGTGTTACGCGCGAGCCGAGCGACGGTGCGTTTCGAGACGCCGCCCGGCCGCCAATTGCAGAACGACTGGGGTGAGACGCGCGTTGAGATCGGCGGTGCGCTGACGAAGGTGTACTTCAGCGTCAACCTGCTCAGCTACTCGCGGCGCTTTCACTTCTGGTGCACTGAGAGCTGCGACGCCGAACACACCTACGAAGGGTTGGTGCGCAGCTTCGAGTATTTCGGCGGCGTGCCTACGGAAGTGCTGGTCGACAATCAGAAGGCGACGGTCTTCGTCCATCCGCCCAGTGGACCGGTCCATTTCAACCCGCGCTTCGTGGACCTGGCCGGTCACTATGGCTTCCTGCCGCGGGCGTGCAAGCCCTACCGGGCGCGCACCAAGGGCAAGGACGAGCGCATGGTCGGCTACATCAAACAGCACTTCTTCGTGCGCTACCGGCGCTTCGAGTCCTGGGCGCACCTCAACCAGTTGGCGGAAGCCTGGCTGGCGGCGGAGGCCGACCAGCGGGTGCAAAGCACGGTCAAGGAAGTCGTCAGCCAGCGCTTTGCCCGCGAGGCGCCCCAGTTGCAGCCGCTGCCGGCCGGACGCTACGACACGGCCTACCATGAGCTGCGCCAGGTGGGCTGGGACGGCTACATCGACGTGCGCGGCAATCGCTACAGCGTGCCGGGCGAGCTGGTCGGCCAGACGGTCACCGTGCGCATCGGGCTGGACGACACGTTGCGCGTCTATCATGGCGAACAGGTGCAGGCGTATCACGACCTGCGGGCGGCGGAACACGGCTGGGCCAGCGTGCCGGAACACCACCGGCGGCTCTGGGAGGATGCCCTGCAGGTCGAGCGCCGCTCCCTTGCGGTATACCAGGAGGTGGCGGCATGGAGCTGACCGCACTGCTGAGCAAGCTCAAGTTGGAACACCTCGAGCCGCAACTGGACAGCGTCTGCGAACAGGCGGCCAGCCAGGAGCTGGACTACCAGACCTTTCTGGCCCGCGCGCTCAGCGTGGAGTGGCAGGGCCGCCACCAGCGCGGCATCGAAGCCCGGCTGCGCCAGGCGCGGCTGCCGTGGCTCAAGACCCTGGAGCAGTACGATTTCGACTTCCAGCCGTCGCTCGACCGCCGGCAGGTCAAGGAATTGGCGACCGCCCGCTTCGTCGAGCTGGGCCACAACGTGGTGGTCCTGGGGCCGCCGGGCGTTGGAAAAACACATCTGGCGGTGGCGTTGGCCATGAAGGCGGTCGAGGCGGGCTACTCGGCCTTGTTCCTGACCCTCGAAAGCCTGATGACGCGGCTGATGCGCGCCAAGTACGAGAACCGCCTGGAGCGGGCGCTGCAACAACTCAGTTACCCGAAGCTGCTGATCATCGACGAGATCGGCTACCTGCCGCTCTCTCGCGAGGAAGCCAGCCTGTTCTTTCGCCTGGTGGTCCGCCGTTATGAACGTGCCAGCCTGATCGTGACTTCGAACAAAAGTTTCCTGGACTGGGGCGAGATCTTCAACGACCAGGTCCTGGCGACCGCGATTCTCGACCGGCTCTTGCACTACTCGACGACCTTGAACATCAAGGGGGAAAGCTACCGGCTCAAAGAAAAGCGCCGGGCCGGGCTGCTGGGCCGACCGAAGCCCACCGAGGAAGAGGTCGAGGAGGTCGCCGCCCGCTGAGGCCCGGCCCGCCTGGCCTGTGGATATATGGACAACTCTCCGCTCCGCTCCGAGTTGCCCACATACCCACAGGCACGACTACTACGACGTCGGTGGCGCAACTCGGAGCGGACATTTCCGATGCTGATCAGGGGACACTTTAGCGCGATGATTCGCGGACATTTCATTCCGATGTTGACA
>JAXGQB010000071.1:0-2240 GCA_040766655.1 Anaerolineae bacterium | reverse complement strand
GCCAGGTCGGCTGTAAACAGTCCCTTGCCGCCGATCTCCGGCAGCGGGCGGACAGCATCGCGGTCACCCGCGGTGGTGAACTCGCGGATGACAATGCTCAACCCGGGCCATGCGGCTTGCAGCGCCGCAAAGACCCACTCAGTTTGGCGCCGGGCCAACGCGCTGGCGCGGGTCCCGACGATCAGTTGCTCCAAAAGGCTGCTCCCAGGATCGGAGATCGCGGCCATTCTACCACAGGTCAGACGACCAAAGAAGGGTTAAGATCCGTATTGCCTCACGTAATAATCTTACTTTAGGGTTATCGTTGCCTCACAAAGAGATCTTACTTTCGGGACGCGGTAACGCGTCAGTTTGTTAAGGAGGGGCGGGGGGAACCTGGGTTCCCCCCGGCACGGCTGGCACAGCCGGCGCACAGGCGAGCTGCCAGAGTGCGGCTTGCCGACGCTGGATTTGGCGCAGCAGTTCGGCTGGGTTGAGCGTGTCGTAGAGTTGGCGTAAGCGCATCTTGATGGCGGCATCGATCTCCGGGGCCTCCAGGACCCGCTGGTAGGGTGTCTTGGGTACATCATACCGCTTTTTGACTTGGGCGCCGAGGCGTTGCTTGTCGACCAGGACCATGACGGGTTGAAAGAAGTTGAGGTACAGGCGCACGACGTGGTACAGGGCCTGCAGTGCGGTGCAAGCGCGGTCACCTTCGTAGCGCTCGTAGCCGACCAGCTGGCGCACGGCGGTCCAGTTCTTTTGCTCGACATAGGCCTGATCATTTTTCTGGTAAGGTCGGCACCGGGTGAAGGTGATCTGCTCCTGTTCGCAGAAGCGTTTGAGGTCGTAGTTGATGAATTCGCTGCCGTTATCCGAATCCAGGCCCCGTAAGGGATAGGGCAAGCGGATCTGACAGTCGATCAGGGCGGTCAGCACCGTCGCTTGACTGCGGTTACGTAGGGCTGCTAACTCGACCCAGCGCGTCTTGACATCGACCATATCCAGACTATGGAGATACTCGCCGGCCGTGCTGGGGCCACAGTGGGCGACCAAATCGACTTCCATGAAGCCGGGCTGCGCATCGTCCCACTCGGCGAACGTCCGCACGGGGATCGCCGCCTTCAGCAGCGTGCCCGGTTTTGTCGTGCCCAAGCCGTGGGGCTTGGTCGCCGCCCGCGCCCGCGCGAGCAGCCGATCGGCCGTGGCCGCACTGATCTGCAGCAGCAAACCCCGCGTTTCGGGATCCAACGCCAACTCACCATGCCGTTCCAGGGCTTCGACGTATTGAGGCAGTACGGCGACCAAGCGTTTGCCGCAGATACAGTTGGCCACGCGCCACACTTTTTCGAGGGCCGCCTGCACCCGGCCGCCATACTTGCTGCGCCGGGGCCGCCGCTTGGCCACGCGGCGCGGCGGCGGATGGTTCAGCAAGTGAATCGCATACTTGCGGTGGTAGCCCGTGGCCGCCACAAATTCGTCCAGAATCTGCTCCTTAGCCGGCCGCCGGCCCAGCGTATAGCGTGGCCGGATCGCTTTCAGCAACTCGCGCTTGCTTGTCGGACTCATCATGCCTCACATTCTCCCCGGCCCCTCGTCTTGGCTGTGACGACACGCCGGTAAGATTATGATCTGAGGCAACGATCCTTGGAAAGTAAGATTTGGCGTGAGTCAATTCGAAGGATTGACAACCCTCACAGTTCGGAGTACCCTGTCCGTAATCGACGTGTGCGGAAGGCTGGCTGCTGTAAAGATCTGTTGCGACGTATCCACATCGTAGAGCCTGACAGATCGCGGCGCAGCCGCAAGGAGGAATATAGTGAAGCTTCCTGTGTCCGCCAGCCTTCCCATCGTTCGTGTCGCGTACGCCCTCGGAGCAGCCCTGCTGGCCGGCATCCTGCTGACAGCCAGCATTGCGGTTTCAGCCGGGACTGCCCACCCCCTCACCGCGGCGGCCCCGTCCGAGCCCCAAGCCGTCCAGTCCGCGGCGCGTGAGGCTGAAACCCACACCCAGATCAGCCATACCCCGCTCGCCTTGTCGGACGCCCGCGCAGCCGGCCCCGGCGAGCCCAGCCCCGCCCAGGCCGTCCGCCGCGCCTGGCAGCGGGCCAAAGATCTGGGCGTCTATCACTTCACAACCACCCTGGCGGAGCTACGCTATCCCGCGCCATCCCTTGCCAACACCGGCCGCGGTCCGCAAGAGCAGCATTTGCGCCTCGAAGGAGACGCGGACCTGCCCGCAGACAAGCTCACCATGCAGT
>JAXGQB010000070.1:0-2702 GCA_040766655.1 Anaerolineae bacterium | reverse complement strand
CTGCAGGATCAGTTCCTGCGCCTCGGGGAAGTAGATCGCGGGAAACTCCGGGGGCATGGCGGGCAGCACGGCACTCAGCTGCGCCAGCTCCGCGGCGTAATGTGACTGCAGATGATCCAGGATGCCGCGAATGACCCGGGTCAGCACGGCCATCACGTCGCGATGGTCGCGGATGAACCCCATCTCCACGTCCAGGCTGACATACTCGTTGATGTGCCGGATCGTGTCGTGGGGCTCCGCGCGGAAGACGGGTCCCACCTCGTAGACGCGCTCGAACACCCCGACCATGATCTGCTTGTAGAACTGAGGGCTCTGGGCGAGATACGCGGTGCGGTCGAAGTACTTGACGCCGAACACGTTGGCGCCGCCCTCGGTGGCCGCCTCGACGAGCTTGGGCGTCTGGATCTCGGTGAAACCGAGATCGTTCAGCGTCGCGCGGAATCCCGCCATGACGCCTGCGGAGAGCCGGAAGAGCGCGCTCTTTTGTCCGTGCCGCAGCCCGACCACCGCGTGGTCGAGGAACGTCGGCAGGCCGGCCTTCAGCTCCGGCTTGTTCAGCGGAAAGGGCAGTGCGTCGCGCACCGGCGAGAGGATCTCGATCTGCGGGCGACGGATCTCGACGCCGCCCGGCGCCTGCGCCTCTGCCACCGCGTCGCCGGTCACGCGAAGCACGGTTTCCGGCAGCATCCCTTCCAGCCCGGCCAGGGTCTCCGGTGTGTCGACGACCACCTGCACGATGCCGCGCACATCGCGCAGCAGGAGAAAGTTGATGCCGCCCATCCGGCGCAGTGTGTGCAGCCACCCCGCCAGGTGAACGCGTTCGCCGATATGCGAGCCTATCTCAGTGGTGTAGATCCGGTCCATGGGGCACCCCCTTGCGAGAAATAAAAAAGCGCTCTCCCGTCCAAGGACGAGGAGCGCGCTCGCGGTGCCACCTTGGTTCGCCGGAACCTCACGATCCCGGCCTCACCGGTCAACCCTGACCCTGCCAGGTAACGGCTGGCGCCGGCAAAGGCCTACGACTCGCTTCGCTCGTCTTTCGGCCCCGCAGCTCCGGAGTGTCTTTGGGGGGTGGCACAGGCGGCTCTCACAGCATCGGCCGCTCTCTGGACTGCGTCGGGTCCCCCTACTCTCTCCATCAACGCTTTTGCATGTTCGTTGGCACGCCGGCCCTGCACGGACCTCGCCTGCCAAGCCGTGCGAGGATATCACGCGTTCGGTGCGCTGTCAATTGCGCGCGAGCCGAGACCGGCCCGTACGAACAGGGCCGGCCAGATGTAGATCGCCCAGAACATGGTCAGCCCGTAGCGCAGGATGCGCAGCGCCAGGCCGAGCGCGAGCGGCTCGGACGGAAAGATCAGCCGCAGCCCCATCCAGATCGCCAGGATCCCCAGCACGCCGGCGAGGTAGCGCACGGTGCGCTGCCAGGCCGGGCCGGCCACGGTGAACCGGACGTAGCGCGCCTCGAGCGCCAGGCCGATCCACAGCCCGATCACGAGCCCGGTGAGGTTGGCGGCCTCGTTCATCGACGTGCGTATCCCTTCGGCGTGCAGCAGCGCCCAGGCGCCGGTGTCGCGGACCGGCAGGCTCAGCGCGAGGAGGTTGAGCCCCAGCAGCAGCCCGCCCACGAGCGTGGCCATCACGACATGCTGGAGCAGCGTGCGCCCGGCCAGCCAGCCGCCCAGCGCGCGCCGCGCCCACGCGTAGACCAGCAGCGTGATCAGGCCGACGCCGATGCCCACCAACACGTCGCCGGGAAAGTGAACGCCGAGGATGATGCGCGACAGTGAGACCAGGAGGATGAACACGATCAGCCCGATGACCGACAGGAGGCGTGAGGGGCCCGCCCTTCCACCGCGGCCGACGTGGCGGGCCAGGTTGCCGTAGAGGACCGTGCTCGTCTGCGCGTGGCCGCTGGGCAGGGAAAAGCTGCGAATCGGGTCGGACCCGAGCGTAGGATCGAGCCAGAAAGGCCGCGGGTGCTTGAAGAGGCACTTGGTGAAGGTGTTGACCGCACCCGTCGCGATGAGCAGCACGCCCAGGTCGATCCCCAGTCGCTTGTTGATGCTCCAGAAGATCAGCGACACGAAGAGCAGGAACCAGTCTTCGGCCCCGAAGAAGGTGATGACCTCCATCGGATCGTGGAGCCACGCCGCGAACTCCTGGAAACGGAACACCAGGTCCGTGCTCCACAGGATCGATCCGTCCATCAATGCACCCCCTCTCGCGGCTTACTGGTTCTGTGCGATGTCCCCCTGGACCCAGGTGCTGAACAGATCGTCCAGGTTCCGGCCCGCGACCTGGCTCGCCAACGCCTGGAACTCGCCGGCCGATGCGATCCGCCAACGGTACTGGCGGAGGTACTCGCGCAGCAGCTCCTCGAACTTCACCGCGCCCAACTCCTCGCGCAGCGTGTCGAAGAACAGTGCGCCCTTGGCGTAGACGACCATCTCGTAGTCCCGCTTGTAATCCCACACGGCCATGCCGATCGGCTGGTCCGCATCGCGGCGCTTCATGCTGTCGACGGGCAGCTCCCAGCGCAGATCACGCAGATCCTGGGCGGCCTGATCCCCGTACCTGCCCTGGTAATAGAAGTACATGGAGTATTCGGCGATGCCTTCGTCGAGCCACGGCGTGCGCACCTGGTCGCTGCCCACCTGGTTGTACCACCACTGGTGCGCCACCTCGTGAACCACCAGGTT
>JAXGQB010000007.1:0-472832 GCA_040766655.1 Anaerolineae bacterium | reverse complement strand
CCGGCTGCGCGTGCCCATCGTGCCCGCCGCGATCCTCTTCGACCTGGCGGTCGGCAGTTCGGAGGCGCACCCCGACGCGGAGATGGGCTATCGCGCGTGCCTGGCTGCCTCATCCGCGCCCGTGACCGAGGGCAACGCAGGAGTGGGGACCGGCTGCAGCGCGGGCAAGATGTTGGGCGCAGGCCGCGCGACGAAGACCGGGGTGGGCAGCGCGGCGGTTGCGCTGGGCGGCGGCCTGGTGGTGGCCGCGCTCATCGCGGTGAATCCTCTCGGCGATGTGGTCGACGAGCGGGGTGAGGTGCTGGCCGGGACGCGCGGCCGCGATGGGCGTTTCGCCAACACGCTCGGCCTGCTGCGCTCGATGACGGGGCGGTTGGCGATGCGCGTGGCCGGTGCGACCGTGATCGGCGTGGTGGCCACCAACGCGCGGCTGAACAAGGAGCAGGCCAACAAGATGGCGCAGATGGGGCAGGACGGCCTGGCCCGTGCGATCCGGCCCGCGCACACCATGTTCGACGGCGACACTCTCTTCGCGCTTGCGACCGGCCAGGTGCGCGCCAGCCCGACGCTGGTGGGCGCGTATGCGGCCGAGGTCGTGGCCGAGGCGATCCGCCGCGCAGCACTCACCGCGGCGCCGCTGGGCGGCCTGCCCGGCGCGGGGACTGAGACGTCCGCGGCCCACGCGCCGAAACCGCGCACCGTTTGACGTGCGCCATGGCGCATGCTAGCATCGAAATGCCGCACGGCTGTCGACCGCCCAGAACGGCTGAAGTGATGATATGGCTGAAAAGATCCTGCTCGTCGACGACGAGCCTACGCTCCTCGAGACGCTCGCGCTGAACCTGCGCGCGAGCGGCTACGAGGTGGTTACCGCATCCGACGGGGTGGCTGCGCTGGAGACCGCGCGCACGGAGGAGCCCGATCTCATCGTGCTCGACCTGATGATGCCCGAGTTGGACGGGCTGACGGTGTGTCGCAGCCTGCGCCAGGTGTCGGAGACGCCGATCCTGGTGCTGACCGCACGCACCGGCGAGCTCGACAAGATCGTCGGGCTGGAGAGCGGCGCGGACGACTACATGACCAAGCCGTTCAGCCTGGGCGAGCTGCAGGCACGCTTGCGCGCGCTGCTGCGCCGCGCGGGGCCGCGGCGGCTGAGCGATGAACTCAAATCCGGCGATCTGGTTCTGAATCTCGTCAGCCGGCGGGCCTACCTGGCGGACAAGGAACTCGTCCTGAGCCCGAAGGAATTCAGCGTGCTGGCCGAGTTGATGCGCCACCAGGGCGCGGTCCTCTCGCGTGACCTCCTCCTGACGCGCGTGTGGGGCTACGACTTCTTCGGTGACAGCCGCACGGTGGACGTACACATCCGCTGGCTGCGGGAGAAGATCGAGCCGAACCCCTCGCAACCGGTGCGCCTCACCACCGTGCGCGGCATCGGCTATCGCTTCGAGGGCTGAGGCGACCGGTGAGCGCACGTGAACTCCTCCTGATCCTGCTGGCGGTGCTCGCGCTCGCGGCCGCCATCGGCATAGCCGTGGCGCTGCGGCGCGCGCGGCTGCAGACGCTGGACGCGTACGCCGCGCGTGCCGAGGCGCTGGCCGCGCGAGAGCCCCTCGAAACGGAGATCGCCCGGTTGCGCGCGCAGCTCGATGCGCTCGGCGAGTCCACCTCCGACCCGCTCATGCTGCTGGACGACAATCGCCGGGTGACCTGGGCCAACCGCGCTACCTGGGCGCTGTACACCAACGGAGAGTCTCAACTTGGCGGGACATTCATCGCACTGGTGCGCGACTACGAGCTGAACCAGGCCGTAGCCGATGCGCTGGCCGGCCACCGGCAGATGTCGCGGCAGGCGGTGGCAGGCGAGCGCATGCTACGCATCTGGGCCACGCCGATCGACGGTTTCTCCGGCGCGGCAGTGGCGATGCAGGACGTGACGGAGCTGCAGCGCCTGGGCCGTGCGCGACGCGATTTCGTGGCGAACATCTCTCACGAGCTGCGCACCCCGCTGGCCAACATTGACCTGGCCGCTCAGATGTTGCGCCAGACGGGCGTCGAGGATGCGGCCCTGAACCGCCGCATGCTCGATCAGATCCAGGTCCAGGTGCAGACGATCAGCCAGCTCAGCCAGGAGATGATGGACCTGGCCCAGATTGAGTCGGGGCAGGTGCTGCTGAAGCTGGTGCCCACCGAGCTTGAGCCCGTGGTGCGGCGGTGCGTCACCAATCTGCTGCCCCAGGCTGCGGTCAAGAAGCAACACGTCGCGCTGGTAGTGCCCAGCGGGTTGATCGCCCTGATCGACGAAGCCATGATCGGCCGCGCGGTCAACAACCTGGTCCACAACGCGGTCAAGTTTACGCAGGAGGGCGGAGAGATCACCGTTACCGCCGAGGCGGACGGCGACGACATCCGCATCTGCGTGAGCGACAACGGTCCCGGCATCCCCAAAGACGAGCTGCGGCGTGTGTTCGAGCGATTCTACAAGGCGGACCGCGCGCGCAGCCGGGGCGGCACGGGCCTGGGACTCGCCATTGCCCGGCACATCATCGAGGGTCACGGGGGGAAGTTGACGGTGGACAGCACGCCCGGCAAGGGCGCGCAGTTCTGTTTCACCGTGCCCAAGGCGTAACCTGCGGCGCTCGTGACAGACGTCGCGCGGGCGATGGGGACGCACAGCGGCAGGAGACACAGGATGGCAAACAAAGAAAGTGGCGGCGGGGCGACCGAGCTGGTGCGGAGGCCCAATCTTGGCCCGGTCCAGCGGTATCGCGCGGAAAGCTATGTGCTGATCACCCTGGTGTCGCTGGCGGGATCCGTGATCGCAACGCGTCTCTTCCTCGAGCTGGCAGGCTATCCCCAACTCGGTTCGGCAACGCTGCACATCGCCCATGCGATCTGGGGCGGTCTGCTGCTTTATGCGGCCGCGATCCTGCCCTTGATCTTCGCGAACGGCTGGGCTCAGACGGCCAGCGCGGTGCTGAACGGCATCGGGGCCGGCCTCTTCATCGACGAGGTGGGCAAGTTCATCACGCGCGACCTCGACTACTTCTATCCGCCCGCTGCGCCGCTCGTCTACGCGTTTTTCCTTCTGAGCGTCCTGCTCTACCGGTTCGTGCGCCGCTACAGGCCCGAGTCGCCCCGTGCCCAGCTCTACCATGCCCTGGAGGCGCTGCAGGATATCCTGGACGGCGACATGGACCAGGCGGAGCGTAAGCGTCTCCTGCTATGGCTGAGCTCGGCCGAGCGGGCCGATCTGCCCGAAATGGCACGGCTGGCCAGTGTCCTGTCGTCCTACGTGCGTGACCCTTCGACGCCGGTGTACCCGATCAAGCCGGCCTGGTGGAGCCGGCTGCAGGTCTCGTTCGAGACGTGGGGCAAGCGGCTCGGCCGCCGGGCGCATCGCTGGCTCGTGGTCGCCTTGCTGGGCGCGCTCGTCGCCGGCGCGGGGGTCGGCGTGACCCGCCTGATCCTGACCGCGGCCCTGCCCGGACCGTTTCACGAGACGATCACCAGCGTCCTGCTGATGGAGGGCACCGTGCGCCAGCTGAGCGACGTGACGTGGTACCTGGTGCGGGTAGGGCTGGAAGCGGGCGTCGGACTGCTGGCGTTGGCTGCCATCGTGTACAGCCTCATCATCGGCGAGGATGCGGGCAGCCGGCTGGCCGTCATCGCGCTGGCTTTCTCTCTCACAACCGTCACTCTGCTCAACTTTTACCTGAACCAGTTCAGTGCGGTCGCGTTGGCGCTGGCGCAGCTGGGGATCCTGATGTCGGTCGTGCTGTATCGCCGATGGTACATCCTGCCAGGTTTGAGCCGGGCGTCGAAGTTGCCCCCGGCGACGGTGTGAGCGGACGGGGAGTGGGGACTGGGGAGTGGGGATTGGGGACTGGGGATTGGGGATCGGGATTAAGGACTCTTGATATAAGCTTGACGCCTCGTTAACACCTCCTTGAAGATCGGTTAAGACCCCTGTGGCATTCTGGACTGCATGAAGAGAGATTTCACCAGAATAGCCAAAGGGGGAGAATTATCCATGCGTTCTCAGATTCTTGTCGTAACATTGCTGCTCTCTGTGCTGATTCTTAGCGCCTGCGCTCAGCCTGCGCCTGTAGCTCAGCCTGCGCCGACCCAACAGCCTGCGGTAGAGCCGACCGCTGCACCCACCACTACAGCGCCGGTCCAGCCCACCGCAGCACCGGCTGCCGAGCCGGCAGCCAACGCGCTCGGCCTGCCCGAGGTGAACCCGCTCGAGGTCCAGGGAGACATCATCACCGCCGGGTCGTCCACGGTGTTTCCGTTGAGCGAGGCCGTGGCGGAGTTGTTCCGCGACGAAGGCTACGGCGGCAACATCACGATCGATTCGATCGGTTCTGGCGCGGGGTTCGAGCGCTTCTGCAAGACGGGCGAGACGGACGTGGCGAACGCCAGCCGCGCGATCAAGGACTCCGAGGTGGAGAGCTGCGGGGCTATCGGGCGAGCGCCGATCGAGTTCCGGGTCGGAACGGACGCGCTGGCGATCGTCGTGAACCCGGAGAACGATTGGTTGGCCGAGGGCGTGACGCTTGCCGAACTGGCCCAGTTGTACGCGAAGGATACGGTGAACTGGTCCGACGTGAATCCGGCGTGGCCCGCGCAGCCGGTCAAGCGGTTCAGCCCCGGCACGGACAGCGGCACGTTCGACTACTTCATCGAGGCGGTGATGGATCCTGCGTTCGACAAGAAGGGCGAGGAAGCACTGCTGGCGGCCGGCAACCTGCAGCTCTCGGAGGACGACAACGTGCTGGTGCAGGGCGTCGAAGGCGACAAGTACGGCATCGGTTACTTCGGGTTTGCGTACTACATCGAGAATGAAGGCAAGCTGCAGGCGGTGCCCGTGGACGGTGTGACGCCGAACCAGGCGAGCGTAGATGCGGGCGAGTATCCGCTGGCGCGACCGCTCTTCATCTACTCGGACGCGAAGATCATGGCCGACAAGCCGCAGGTGGCCGCGTTCATCAGCTTCTACCTGGGCCGCGTGAACGATGTCATCGATGGGGTCGGCTACTTCCCGGCGCCGCAGGCAGACCTGGCAGATGCAGTCTCCGCCTGGCTCGACGCAACGAAGTAGAGGACGCAAGAGGGTGCGGCTTTCCCGTGGGATGGCCGCACCTTCTTCTCCGAGGACGATATGAACGGTGAAATGATCCAGCCGACGCTTGCGCCAGCCAACGCGGCAGACACCCCTCTCGACCTGCGCGCCAGACGGCGCCCGGGCGAGATGCTGATCCAGGGGCTCCTGCTCTTCTCCGGCGCGGTGTCGATCCTGACGACGATCGGCATCGTCGTCGTGCTCTTTGAAGAGGCGCTCGTCTTCTTCCGCGATCCCAACGTCAGCCTGGTCCAGTTCCTGACGTCGACCGCCTGGCAGCCCAAAATCGGGCAGTTCGGCATCGTCCCGCTTCTGTTGGCCACGGTGCTTACGAGCACCATCGGCATGCTGCTGGCCCTGCCTCTTGGGCTGGGCATCGCCATCTATCTGAGCGAGTATGCTTCGCCGCGCGCCCGGCGGGCGCTCAAGCCGATCCTCGAAGTCCTGGCCGGCGTGCCCACGGTCGTGTACGGCTACTTCGCCCTCAACTTCATCACCCCGATCCTCCGGGGCGTGCTCGGCAAGGACGTCGTCGACATCTTCAACATGGCCTCCGCAGGCCTGGTGATCGGCATTCTCATCCTGCCGCTGGTCGCCTCGATGAGCGAGGACGCCCTGAGCGCGGTGCCTCGTTCGCTGCGTGAGGCTGCCTACGGGCTGGGCGCAACGAGGGTCGAGACCGCGCTCAAGATCGTCGTGCCCGCTGCGATGAGCGGCCTGGGCGCGGCCTTCATCGTGGCCATCTCGCGCGCGGTGGGCGAGACGATGGTCGTCGCGATCGCGGCCGGCTCGGGCCCGCGCAACTTCGCGAGCTGGGGCGATGCTCTCAGGGGCCTGGCGATGTTCAATCCGTTCGCGGCGGGCGAGACGATGACGGGCCACATCGTCCGGATCTCGGGCGGTGATCTGAGCTATGATTCGATCGACTACAACAGCATCTTCGCCATTGCATTGATGCTGTTCCTGATCACGCTTGCCCTGAACATCATCAGCCAGCGCATCGTGCGGCGCTACCGGATGAGGTACTAGCCATGGCCATCGATCGCAACGGCGCCGGCTATCCGGAGGGCGAACGGCTCCGCTCCTTCGTCGCCGGCCGGCAGCGGGTGGGGCAGATCTGGAAGACCCTGTTCCTGGCCGCCACCGTGGTGGGGGTTATCGCGCTGCTGGCCCTGCTGCTTAACGTCATCGATGATTCCTTCGGCTACGTGGCCTATAGAAATGCCGTCGATCCTGCCACCATGGTCGCCGACTACTACGCGGCCCAGGGCGGCGAGGTTCCGCCGGGCGTCATCGACGAGTCTCGGACGGATCTGGTCCGTCTGCCTGCGGGAGACCTGGCTGCATTGATCCGCGGGGGCGTGACCCGCGGCCGCCTGCGCGCATTAGAGGCCGCGCAGCCTCTCGAGGTGCGGAGCCAGGCCGATCTGGCGCTCCTGCTGACGGCCGAGGTGATCAAGCCCACCATCGTAGGAACCTGGTCGCTGAGCGAATCGCTCACGGAACAGGACCGGATCCGGCAGGAAATGGCCGCCGTTCCCGATGCGTCGCTGGAGTTCCGCAGCTGGGTCACGGGTTCTTTCCTCACGTCGCCGCAGTCATCCAAGCCCGAGCTGGCGGGGGTGCGCACGGCGATCCTCGGGTCGCTGTGGGTGACGCTGATCGCGTTCCTCTTCTCGGTGCCGCTGGGCGTGGGCGCGGCGATCTACCTGGAGGAGTACGGCGCCCAGGGCCGGGGCCTGACCGCTCGCCTGGCGCAGCTCATCGAGACCAACATCAATAACCTGGCCGGTGTGCCTTCGATCATCTACGGCATGTTGGGGCTTGCCGTGTTCGTCCGCGTGCTGGAAGCGCTCACCAGCGGCAAGGTCTTCGGCCTCGTCGATCCGACCACCGCCAATGGCCGCACAGTGCTCTCCGCAGGGCTCACCTTGGGGTTGTTGATCCTGCCGCTCGTCATCATCAATGCGCGCGAGGCCATCCGGGCGGTGCCGCACGCGCTGCGCGAGGCCGGCTACGGCCTGGGCGGCACGAAGTGGCAGACGATCCGCGACCACGTGCTGCCCAACGCGATCCCGGGCATCCTGACCGGCGTGATCCTGGCCGTGTCGCGCGCACTGGGAGAGACCGCGCCCCTCGTTGTGGTCGGCGCCTCGACCTTCATCGTCGTCGACCCGAACGGACCGTTCTCAAAGTTCACCACGCTGCCGATCCAGATCTATCAGTGGACTTCCCGCCCCCAACCTGAATTCCAGCACCTGGCGGCCGGTGCGATCCTGGTCCTGTTGGTGCTGTTGTTGGCCATGAATGCCGCGGCTATCCTGCTGCGCAACAAGTATGCGCGCGATGACTAGGCGCGGCACACGGAGTGAGAGAGTGATAGCGAATAGTGTTGATCGCCGGACGATGGGAACGAGCATTTTCCACCGGACGCCGGGTGAGGCGCTCCGCGCGGGTCCCGCTGGGGACCATGCCCTGCGCGTGGAGGGCCTGAACGTGTTCTATGGCAAGTTCCAGGCCGTGCGCGACGTGGATCTGGCGATCGCGGCGCGGAAGATCACCGCGCTGATCGGTCCATCGGGGTGTGGCAAGAGCACGGTGCTGCGTTGCTTCAACCGCATGAACGATCTGATCCCGACCGCGCGGGTGGCCGGAACGGTCGAGTTCCGCGGGAAGAACCTGTATGCGCCCGATGTGGATGCGGTCGAGGTCCGCCGGCGAATCGGCATGGTGTTCCAGAAACCCAATCCCTTTCCGAAGAGCATCTACGAAAACGTCGCGTGGGGGGCGCGCATCAACGGCTTTCGCGGCAACATGGACGACCTGGTCGAGCAGTCCCTGCGCTCGGCCGCGCTGTGGGATGATGTGCACGACAAGCTGGGCCAGAGCGGTTATTCGCTCTCGGGCGGGCAGCAGCAGCGGCTGTGCATCGCGCGCGCGATCGCGACGCAGCCGGAGATCATCCTGATGGATGAACCATGCTCGGCGCTGGATCCCATCGCCACGCTGAAAATCGAGGACCTCATGCGCGAGCTGTCCCAGCAGTACACCATCGTGATCGTCACCCACAACATGCAGCAGGCGGCCCGCGTCTCCGACTACACCGCCTTCTTCAACATGGGAGAGGATCGCGCAGGCTACCTGGTGGAGTATGATGTGACGAACGGAATGTTCACCAATCCGAAGGACAGGTTGACGGAAGACTACATCACAGGCCGGTTCGGGTGATCCACCACGGCGGCAGGCTTGACACGTGCGGTATGATGATGCAGAGACCTAGCTCGGAGAAGAAGCAATGACCACACTTCTGCGCGCCCACTTCGACATGGAACTGGCCAAGCTCAGCGAGAGCGTCCTGGATATGGGCAGCCGGGTCCGGGAGGCGGTCGGCGCCAGCATTCGGGCGCTGCTCGACAACGACGCCGATCTGGCGGCGGAGGTCGTCGCCGGAGACCTGGCGATCGACGAGCTGCGCCACCGTATCGAGAAGCAGTGTTATGCGCTCCTCGTCATGGAGCAGCCGGTCGCCGGCGACATGCGCAGGATCGTGGCCGCATTGACGATCGCGGGTGAGCTCGAGCGCGTGGGCGATCACGCCAAGCGTATCGCCAAGCAGCAGCGACGCCAGAGTATCATGCCGACTTCCATACCGGTCAGCGGCATCACGCGCATGACCGAGCTCTCTCTCAACTTGCTGGACGGCGCGCTGCAGGCCTATTCCGAGCGGGATGTAGACCTAGCCCGTCGAATCTGCAAGGATGACGACGAAATCGACGCGCTGTACAAGCAGACCTTCAACGTCACACTCAGCTACATGCTCGAGAATGTCCGTGCCATTGGCCCAGGCACCTACCTGATCCAGGTTGCGCACGAATTGGAGCGTGTCGGCGACCGGGCAACCAACATCGCTGAACGGACGATCTACGCCCAGACCGGCGAATTGATCGAACTTAACGCCTGACGTTACTCCTTCTTTCGGGGTTTCAAGGGGCTGGCCTACCTCGGGGCCGGCCCTTTCTTGTACCTTACGCCATATTATTGATCCTTAATCGAAATGCTAAGACTTCTTAATCCCTTCATGATGCTAAGTTAAGGTGACGGCCCCTATACTGAACGCTTGGTGAGAATAGTCGCAAACGGAGGCAGGATGCGGAGTCTCGCGTACGGGTTGGTCGTCTTAGCGTTAGTGGCAGTTGGCTGTGCAGGTCCAAATACCGGGTCAGCCCCGGGTGAACAGGCGGCCGCGCAGGAACAGACTGTCCAGAACAAGGGCTCGGATACCCTGGTCAACCTGGCGCTCGCATGGGCAGAGAACTACATGGGTGCCCATGGGAACGTGCGAATCTCCGTGACGGGTGGCGGAAGCGGCACCGGCATCGCCGCGATGATCAACGGCACGGTGGACCTGGCAAATGCATCCCGCGCGATGAAACAGGAAGAGATCGAAGCGGCGCGGAAGAACGGCATCGAGCCGTTGGAGCACGTTGTGGCCCGGGACGCGATCGCGGTCGTCGTCCATCCCTCCAATCCTGTTCAGGGTCTGACACTGCAGCAGGTTTCCGACATCTATACGGGGAAGATCACGAACTGGCAGCAGGTCGGCGGCGAGGACCGACCCATCGTGCTCCTCTCGCGGGAGTCCAACTCCGGAACCTACGTGTATTTCCTGGAAGAAGTGATACGTGGAGGCGCGGAGAGCGATCTGCTCTTTTCGCCCGACACGCTCCTGATGCCGTCGTCGGAGGGCATCAGCGCAGAGGTGCGCCAGAACCCCAACGCCATCGGCTACGACGGTCTCGGCTACGTGACCCATGACCAGAAAATGGTGGGGATCGCGGTGGCGGCGGGCGATCCGTACGTGATGCCCGCCATCGAGAGCGTCAACGACGGAACCTATCCCATCTCGCGTGACCTCTACATGTACACTGCAGGTGAGCCAGCCGGGCCGGTCAAGGCGTTCCTGGACTACATCCTGGGCGAGGGCCAGAGCTTAGTTCCGGCGCTCGGATTCGTTCCGCTGCAGAAGTAGGGCGGAGCAGTGTGGTGGTCGAGTGCGCGAATGCTGATTGAGAGCAGGAGGACGCGTTGGCTGTAACTTCGGGTAAGTCCGCCGCGGGCTCGCGGTGGGGCGAGTTTATCGTCGAGTCGCTGGTGCGAGTGGCAGGGTTCTCGACCATCGGCTTCGTGCTATTGATTTTTCTCTTTCTCCTGCGCGAGGGTGTTCCGTTCTTCCTCGGCATACCGCTCTCGGAGGCGTTCGGGCAGTTTTGGTACCCCACCTTCGACATCTATGGTACGCTCCCGCTCATCCTCGGCTCGATAATGGTCACCATCACGTCGGTCGCCATCGCGCTGCCGCTGGGACTGGCAACCGCGGTTTTCGTGCGCGAGGTTGCCCCATCCTGGGCGCGCGACATCCTCAAGCCGCTGATCGAGGTGCTGGCAGGCATTCCGTCGGTGGTGTTGGGGTTCTTCGGCATGACGCTCCTGGCGCCGGCCATCCGGGAGGTGCTGGGCATTCCGACCGGGCTGACTGCATTCACGGGCTCGCTGGTGCTGGCGTACATGGCCCTTCCGACCATGATCTCGGTCGCGGAGGATGCGCTCGATGCCGTGCCTAAGAGCTACCGGGATGCGAGCCTGGCCATGGGCGCGACCCAGTGGCAGACCATCTGGCGCGTAGTGGTTCCGGCGGCCAAGTCCGGCATCCTCACCGCAGTGATGCTGGGCATGGGACGGGCCATCGGTGAGACGATGGCCGTGATGATGGTGACCGGAAATGCCGGGCGCATGCCGCTGTCGCTGGATTCGTTGATGCGGCCGGTGCGCACGATGACGGCCACCATTGCCGCGGAGATGGGTGAGGTGGCGCAAGGCAGCACGCACTATCACGCGCTGTTCGGAATCGGCATAGCCCTGTTCGTCATCACCTTCATGATCAATCTGGCTGCGGCGTCGGCCATCTTCCAGAAGCGGCGGCGAGGAGGGTTGCGCTGATGTTCGGTGCTGTGCGTGTTCAGCCGGCAAATGCCGGCTCGGCCAGGCGATATTTGATCCAGCGACTCGGATTCGGCCTGCTGATCCTCGCTTCCCTGGCGGTCGTCATTCCGATCCTTTTCGTGATCGGTGCGATCGTCGTGCGCGGCCTGCCGGCGATTTCGCTCGAGTTCATCTTCGGCATGCCCCGGGAAGGCATGAAGGCCGGCGGCATCTGGCCCGCGATCGTGGGCACGGTGCTCCTGACCCTTGGGACTGCGCTGGTGGCCATTCCCATCGGCGTGGGCGGCGCCATCTACCTGGCGGAGTATGCAAAGGATACCCCGCTGACGCGGGCCATTCGCCTGGCGATGGTCAATCTCGCGGGCATTCCTTCCGTTGTCTACGGCCTGTTCGGCCTGGGCCTGTTCGTGCTGTTTCTGGGGTTCGGCACCTCCATCGTTGCCGGCGCATTGACTCTGGCGATCATGACGTTGCCGGTCATCATCAGCACGGCAGAGGAGGCGCTGCGCGCGGTTCCGGTCGAGTTTCGGACAGTCAGCGCATCGCTGGGCGGCACGCGTTGGCAGGGCATTCGCAACATCGTCTTGCCGCAGGCGCTGCCGGGCATCATCACGGGCGTGATCCTCGGCCTGCTGCGCGCGGGCGGGGAGACTGCGCCCATTCTCTTCACGGTTGCGGCGTTCTACCTGCCGCGCCTGCCTCAATCGCCTCTCGATCAGACCATGACGCTCCCGTACCATCTCTACGTGATCAGCACGCAGGTGCCCGGCATGCCGCTCGAGATCCAGTACGGCACGGCCCTGGTGCTGCTCGTGCTGGTGTTATCGTTGAACCTGCTGGCGTCCTGGATTCGCGGCCACTACCGGCGGAAGCGGCAATGGTGATCTACACCTCGGCCACCGCAGACAGCGCCGGCGCAGGAGCGAGACAGATGCAAGGTGACATAACGAAGATTCGTTTCGAGAACGTTTCCTACTGGTACGAGCAACAGCAGGTTCTCAAGGACATCACGCTGGACGTGCCGGAACACGCGGTCACGGTCTTCCTGGGGCCGGCCGGCAGCGGCAAGTCCACCTTGCTGCGCCTGGTGAACCGTCTCAACGACCTGATGGATAGTACGCGGTTTGAGGGCAGGGTCCTGCTGGATGGCGAGGACATCTACGACAGGGACGTCTCGGTTGCCCAGCTTCGCCGGAGGGTCGGCATGGTGTTTGCCCTGCCCCTGCCCCTTCCTGGCACGATCAGGGACAACATCCTGTACGGCCCAAGGCTGGCCGGGCTGCGGGATCGGGAGCGCCAGGAGCAGATCGTCGTGCGGTGCCTGCAGCAGGCGGCGCTGTGGGACGAGGTGAAGGATCGGCTTGACCAGCCCTCTACCTCGCTGTCCGGCGGGCAGCAGCAGCGGCTGTGCATCGCACGTAGCCTGGCGCTGGAACCGGAGGTGCTTCTGCTGGACGAGCCCACGTCGGGGCTCGATCCGATCTCCACGGCGAAGGTGGAGGAGTCGCTTCTCGAACTCAAGAAGCGCTACACCATCATCATCGTGCCGCATAGCGTCCAGCAGGCCGCGCGCGTTGCAGACCACGCGGCTTTCTTCCTGCTGGGCGATCTGATCGAGCATCAGCGCGGCAGCGACTTGTTTACATCTCCCAAAGACAAGCGAACCGAAGATTACATTACCGGGCGATTTGGGTGAGCCATGGCTGAAATCAGAGTTGAACATCTCCATTTCTACTACGGCGCGAAGAAGGCGCTGAGCGACCTGAACCTGATCGTGCCCGAGCGCCGGATCACCGCGTTGATCGGTCCGTCCGGCTGCGGTAAGTCGACCTTCCTGCGGTGTCTGAACCGCATGAACGACACCATTAAGGGCACGCGAGCCGAGGGCCTGGTCGAGGTCGACGGGAGGAACATTTACGCACCGGGAACGGACGTGGTTGACCTGCGGCGCCGGGTAGGAATGGTGTTTCAGAGGCCCAATCCGTTTCCCCAGTCCGTGTTCGACAACGTCGCGTTCGGACCCCGTGTGCTGGGCATGGCCGGGCCGGGTGAGATCGAGCAGATCGTCGAACAGAGCCTGCGCGCTGCGGATCTGTGGGACGAGGTGAAGGATGGGCTCAAGAAGGATGCCCTGAGCTACTCCCTGGGCCAGCAGCAGCGGCTGTGCATCGCGCGTGTGATCGCAGTCAAGCCGGACGTGATCCTGATGGACGAGCCCGCATCCGCGCTGGATCCGATCAGCACGCTGCGAGTCGAGGATCTGATGCGCAGCCTGGCGGAGGACTACACGATCGTCATCGTGACCCACAACATGCAGCAGGCCGCACGTGCCTCCGACTTCACCGCCATGATGATGCTCACCGAGGACAAGCGTTCGGGAACGATCATCGAGGCCGGCGAGACCAGCCAAATCTTCCTCCAGCCGAAGGACCCGCGCACCGAGGGCTACGTCACCGGACGCTACGGATAAGCCCCGCGCGGGCAGAACGGGAACCAGGTTTCTTCCCCCAACCTGGTTCTTTTGTTAGAATGGAACGATATGATTGCGCTTCGCCGGCTCCTACACTATCTCCGTCCCTATTGGCGGGTGCTGACCGTAACCACCCTGCTGGTATTCCTGAACACTGGCATCGGCCTTCTGCCGCCGCTGTTTCAGCGCGCCATCGTCGACGACGTGATCGGCGCACGACGCACCGAACTGCTGCTGCCGTTGGTCGGAGGATTGTTGGTCGTCTACGCTCTGTCCGGCGTGACCGAATTCGGCGACCAGTTCCTGCGCCACACGGTCGGCGAGCGCATCCTTTTCGACCTGCGCGTCCGGCTGTACGATCACCTGCAGCGCCTGTCGCTCTCCTTCTTCGAACGCACCTCCACCGGCGAGCTGATGTCGCGCGTGAGCAACGACGTGAACGCGCTGGAGCAGTTCATCACGCACGGCACGATCCTCACCGCGGTCGCGTTCGTGCGCCTGTTCGGCGCAACCATCGTGCTGCTGGCGCTGGAGTGGCGCCTTGCGCTCGTCTCGCTGCTGCCCATCCCCCTCATCGCGATCGGGCTGCGCATCTTCAACCGGCGAGCACGCCCCATCTATCGCAAGGTGCGCGATCGGCTCGGCGACATCAACGCGCGGCTGCAGGATGACCTGGCGGGCATCCGGGTGATCCAGGCCTTCGGCCAGGAGGACTCGGAGCTGGAGCGCTTCCGGAGCGTGAGCGCGACCTATCTCGGCGAGCGGGTCGCGTCGATCCGGATGTGGTCGTCGTTCTTCCCCGCGCTCGGCTTCCTGTCGAACCTGGGCTCGGTGCTCGTGCTGGGCGCAGGCGCGTGGATGGTGGTGCAAGGGCAACTGACGCTCGGCACGCTGGTCGCGTTCATCTCGTACATCGTATCGTTCTACGAGCCGATCCGCCGGCTGACCGACATCGACAACATCCTGCAACAGGCTGCGGCGGCAGGTGACCGCATCTTCGAGCTGTTGGACGAGACTCCGGACGTCGTCGACGCGCCCGGCGCCGCGGCGCTGGACCACATCGAGGGCGCGGTGCAGTTCGAAAACGTGTCGTTCCACTACGGCGACGGCGAGGAAGTGCTGCACGACGTGGCGTTCAGTGTGCAGCCGGGTGAGTCGGTCGCGCTCGTGGGGCCCAGCGGTGCAGGCAAGACCAGCATCGCGAACCTTCTCTGTCGCTTCTACGATCCGACGGCCGGACGGGTGCTGGTCGATGGCCGCAACCTGCGCGAGATGCAGTTGCGGTCGCTGCGCGATCATGTGGCAGTGGTGCTTCAGGACACCTTCCTCTTCAATGGCACCGTGCGGCGCAACCTGATGTACGGCAAGCCCGACGCCACCGACGATGAACTCGTGGCTGCCGCGAAGGCCGCGTTCGCACACGAGTTCATCATGGAGATGCCGGAAGGGTACGACACGGAGATCGGCGAGCGCGGCGTCAAGATGAGCGGCGGCCAGCGCCAGCGCCTGGCACTGGCCCGCGCGATTCTCGCCGATCCACGCATCCTGATCCTCGACGAGGCAACCTCGTCGGTCGATGCGGAGGCCGAATACCTCATCCAGCAGGCGCTGGAGGAGGTGCTCAAGGGTCGCACGGCGCTCATCATCGCGCACCGTCTGAGCACGATCCGCAATGCGGACAAGATCATTGCGCTGGAGGGCGGGCGGATCCGCGAGGTGGGCAGCCACCAGGAGCTGTTGGCTGCTAACGGCCTTTATCGGCAGCTGTATCAGCGCCAGGTCGAGTTGGCCGCAGAGGCATGAGCCCTTCTGCGATGTCGGAAGGTTTGAGATTTGATGTCATGAACGAGAGGGCAAGGCGATGGATATCATCGGAACGTTGATCCTATTTGTACCCATGCTTGTCGTGCTATGGCTCGCGAACCGGAGTCACAGGCACCGCATCGAAGGCGACCTGCGCAATGAGCGCACGTTCAAGCTGTTGGCCTATGGCCTGCTCGTTTTGCTCTACGCCAGCCTGTTGGCGTTCGGGCTCCTGTTCGTGGGGCTCGGCGTGGCCCTGGTCGCCACGCCCGAATTGGCGGGCGGCTTCGACATGGAGGCTATCGGAATCGGCCCCGACCGCCTGCCTTTGCTCGGCGGGTCGCTGGCCGTGCTGTCGCTGGTGGGTATGATTCTGCTGACACGCCCTGCTCGCCGCCTCTTCAGCCGGTTCACGCCCATCGATCCGTCCCATCCGGTGCACGCGGTGGCGCTGTCGTTCACGGCCCTGATACTCGTGAACCTCGCTGCCACGGTGGCCGTGGGCCTGGACAACCTCGCGGACATGCTCCAGAGCACGGCGGAGGCGGGCGTGGCCAACAATCCTGCCCCCGCGCTGTGGGCGCAGAACATCACGTTCCTCGTGATGGGGCTCATCGGCGTGGGTTGGCTTGCGCGGCGCGGCCTGAAGACCGCACTGCTGCGCCTCGGCATCGTCGCACCGACGGTCAGGCAGGCGCTGGCGGGTCTGGGTCTCGGCGTGCTGATGGTGCCGCTCGTGCTCGTTGCAGAGATCGTCGCAGGCAAGCTAGGGCTGGGAACGAGCGCAGAGGTCGAACGTCTGACCGAGCAGTTGGTTGGCCCGTTAACGCTGTCGATACCCGGCATCCTTACCCTGGGCCTGGCCGCCGCGTTGGGAGAGGAGACGGTGTTCCGCGGCGCGCTGCAGCCTCGCTTCGGGCTGGTGTTCACCACGCTGTTGTTCGCGCTGCTGCACAGCCAGTACGGATTCAGCTTCTCGACAGTCGCTGTCTTCGTGGTGGGGCTGGTGCTCGGCCTGGTGCGGCTGCGCACGAACACGACCACGGCCATGATCGTGCACGCGGTGTACAACATGTCGCTGGGATTGATCTCGTACCTGGGGCTCCTGCAGAACCTGTAGCACGGCCTCCGAACCGAAGAACGTCCGAACCGAAAAACCTCCGAGGTGTCGAACACTTCGGAGGTTTCTTGATGTATCAGACACCCCGGAGTCTTTCTGCCAACGTTGGGATCAGAACAGCACGGCGGCCAGCTTGGTGCGGTACTCGCGAACCAGGGGATGCTCGTCACCCAGGACGGCGAAGGCGGCCAGCATGGCCCGCCGCGCGGCCCCATCGCGATACCGTTTGTCTCGGCGCAGCACGTCCAGAAGTGTGTCCAGTGCGGTTCGAAGGTCGCCCGCGGCGAGCTGCTGTCCCGAGGCCAGGTAAAGGCCGTCCAGCCCATCTGCGCCGTCCGAGGCAGAACGGGCCTCCAGGACCAGGGCCGCCAGCGGGCGCAGGGCGAGTGCCTGCATCGCCTCGGGCTCCTCCGTGATCCCTTCGATCATCGCGTCAGCCTCCTCCGCCTTGCCCTGCGCCAGCAGGGCGCGCACCAGGTCTAGCTTGCTGCCTGCAGGGCCGAGCTGCCGGAGCGCCGCCTCCGCCTCGGCGAATTTGCCCCCTTGCAGAAGTGCCTTCGGATCGGGACCGGCCGCTCCGCCCCCCGAGCCCGCCTGCACACCGAGCTTCTGGAGGAAGGCCCGAACCTGCGGCTCGGGCACCGCACCGACGAATTCTGCTGCCAGCTGGCCGCCTTTGAAGCCCTTGACCGCGGGAATGCCCTGGATCCCATAGCGCATCGCGGCCCGTTGGTTCTCGTCCGTGTTGATCTTGGCCAGGATGAAACCGCCGTCAAACTCGGCCGCAAGCTTTTCCAGGACCGGTCCGAGCATGCGACACGGCCCGCACCAGGGCGCCCAGAAATCCACCACGACGGGGGTCTGCTGCGAGCGCTGCAGGACGTCGTTCTCGAATGTAGCGTCAGATACGTCGATCACATAAGCCGATCTCGTCATGAAGGGTCTCCCGCAGTGCCGGCAAAAGCCGGTCAGTTTGATTCAGTAACAGGCGCCATGATAGCATCTGGCGGCCGCCATTTCAAATCATGCGGTGAAACGTGGTACCATAGCTGTGCATGTCGACCGTGAATCCGCCTCGCCTCAAGCCGATCCCTGATCCGGCCGCGTCCGTTCTGTTGCGCGCGCTGGGCTACTTGCGGCCATACTGGCGCAAGACCACCGGCGCCTACCTGGGCATGCTGACGGTCACGGCGCTCGCACTGGTCATCCCCCAATTCATCCGCCAGATCGTAGACGTCGGCATCGGCCAGGGCGACACGCGCTACCTGGCGCTCAGCGTTGCAGCGCTCCTGGGCCTGACGTTGCTTAAGGGTCTGATCGCGTTCCTGCAGGGCCGCTGGACGGAGATGGCGTCGCAAGGGGTGGCGTATGACCTGCGACGCCTCATCCATAGCCGCCTTGCTGAGCTCTCCTTCTCTTACCACGACAGGGCGGAGACCGGCCAGCTGCTTTCGCGCGCGGTGCAGGATGTCGAGCGCATCCGTTTCCTGAGCGGCCGGGCCGTGCTCCGATTGGCCGAGGGCGTCGTGCTGGCCGTAGCGACGGTGATCGTGCTCTACACGATGCACCCCGGCCTGGCGACCCTCGTGATGCTGATCGTGCCCCTGCTGGCGCTCAACGCCTTCTACTTCGGCCGGCAGCTGCGCCCCTTGGGCCTGCGCATCCAGCGGCAGCTGGCGGTCATCACCACCCGGCTGGAGCAGAACCTGCGCGCCGCACGCATCGTCAAGTCCTTCGCACAGGAGGAGGCCGAGATTGCCCGCTTCGACGAGGAGAACGGGCGGTGGTTCAAGCTGGCTGCCCGGCAGGCGGCGTTGCAGGCGCGCAACGATCCCCAGGTGCAGCTGATCGCCAACCTGGGCACGGTCGCCGTCATCGGGTTGGGCGGCCTGGCGGTCGTGCGGCAGGAACTGACCATGGGCGAGCTGGTTGCCTTCACGACGTACCTGGGCCAGTTGATCTCGCCCGTGAGGCGCATCGGCAACATCATCCCCGCGCTTGCCATCGCGTCGGCTGCGGCCGAACGCGTCTTCGAGATCCTGGATGCACGCTCCGAGGTCAGGGACGAGCCCCATGCGGTCCCTCTGCCGCCGGTGAAGGGCCATGTGCGCTTCGATCACGTCTCGTTTGCGTACTTCGGGCGCCACGCGGTGCTGTCCGACGTGACTTTGGAGGCGCGGCCGGGCGAAGTCGTCGCCTTGCTCGGCGCGACCGGATCGGGCAAGTCCACCATCATCAACCTGATCCCGCGCTTCTACGATCCGACGGCCGGCCGCATCTTCATCGACGACATCGATATTCGCACCGTCACCCTCAACTCGCTGCGCGACCAGGTGGGCATCGTCCTGCAGGAGACGCTCCTGTTTGCCACGACCGTGCGGGAGAACATCGCGTTCGGGCGGCCCGGCGCGTCGCTGGAGGAGGTGATGGCCGCAGCACAGGCGGCACAGGCGCACGATTTCATCCTGGCCATGCCGCAGGGATATGAGACGCCCGTCGGGGAGCGTGGGGTCACGCTGTCGGGTGGGCAGCGGCAGCGCATCGCCATCGCCCGTGCGCTGCTGAAGGACCCGCGCATCCTCATCATGGACGACGCGACCTCCAGCGTCGACACCGAGACGGAGCACCTGATCCAGGCTGCGCTGCGCCGCCTGATGGAGGGAAGGACGTCGTTCGTGATTGCGCAGCGGCTGAGCACCCTGCGCTATGCGGACCTGATCGTGGTGCTCGACCGAGGTCGCGTCGTGGCCAGGGGCACGCACGAGGAACTGTTGCGCACGTCGGGCCTGTATGTCGACGTCTACCAGCACCAGTTGCGGCCTGCGGCGCCTGATGGGGACACAAGTGCCTCGAACGAGGTGGTGCCATGACCGTGTCCATCGGGGCGCCAGGGCCCAGCATGGGGCCGGCCGGCGCGCTGAGCGAGTTCGGGTCGAAGACGCCGGGGCAGCCGTTCGATCGGCGGGTGGCGGTGCGGCTGCTGGCCTATCTCAAGCCGCACTGGAAGCGCATGGTCGCGGCCCTCGTCCTCATGTTGGTCGGATCTGGGCTCTCGCTCCTCGCGCCTCTGCTGATCAAACAGGCCATCGATGTCAACATCCCGCGGTCCGACTTGCCGGGCCTGTGGCGCACGGCCGGGCTGCTGCTCCTCGTCTTCGCCAGCTACTTCGTCCTATCGACCCTGCAGCAGTCCCTCATGGCCACCGTCGGGCAGCGCGTGTTGACCACCCTGCGCGGGCAGCTGTTCAGGCACCTGCAGGCGCTGCACTTGGGCTATCACGACACGCATATCGTGGGCGTGACCATCTCGCGCGTCATCAGCGATGTCAGCGTGATCAACGACCTGCTGTCGCAGGGGCTGGTCACTCTCGTCGGTGACTCGGTCGTCCTGATCGGCATCGTGATCGTGATGGTCAGCATGAGCCCGCGACTCGCGCTGCTTGCCTTCGCAGTGTTGCCCCTGATGGTGCTTGCCACGTGGCTCTTCACGCGTCGGGCGCAGGCCGCGTTCCGCGACACGCGTGCACGCGTGGCGGCGGTGGTAGGGGATCTGGCCGAGGACATCACGGGGATGCGGGTGATCCAGGCGTTCGCACAGGAAGGCGCGTCGGAGGAGCGTTTCGACCGGGTGAACGCGGCATCCCGCGACGCGCACATCGGCGCGATGACGCTCTCCTTCGTGTTCCTGCCCACGGTGGAGTTCCTCGGCATGCTGGCCACCGCTATCGTCCTGTGGTTTGGCGGCCGCGCGGTCGCGGGGCAGGAACTGACGCTAGGGGTGGTGGTGGCGTTCCTGGCCTACGTGTCCCGCTTCTTCCAGCCGATCCAGGAGCTGAGCCAGCTTTACACGACGATGCAGTCGGCCATGGCGGGCGGCGAGCGTGTCCTGGAGCTGCTCGACGCGGCGCCCGCGGTGTGCGACGCACCGGACGCAGTGGAGATGCCCCGCATCGAGGGGTTGGTCGAGTTTCGCAAAGTGACGTTTGAATACCGCGAGGGGGAGCCCGTCCTGCACGGGATCGACCTGACCGTCTCTCCCGGGCAGACGGCCGCGCTGGTGGGACCGACGGGGGCCGGAAAGACGTCGATCGCAAACCTGGTCGCGCGGCTCTACGATGTCACGGAGGGCGAGGTGCTCATCGACGGCATCGACGTGCGGTCGGTCACGCAGGCCTCCTTGCGCCGGCAGTTCGGGCTGGCGCCCCAGGACCCGATCATGTTCAGCGGCACGATCTCGGACAACGTGCGCTTCGGCCGCCCCGAGGCGACGGATGTCGAGGTCGAAGCCGCGTGCCGGCTGGCGAACGCGCACCCGTTCATCGAGCGACTGCCGGCAGGCTACGCCACCGAGGTGTTCGAGGGCGGCATCAACCTGTCGGCCGGCGAGCGCCAGTTGATCTCCATAGCGCGCGCGGTGTTGTCTCAGCCCCGCATCCTCATCCTGGACGAGGCGACCTCGAGCGTCGACACGGTCACCGAGGTGCTGATCCAGGGGGCGCTCGAGCGGCTGCTGGAGGGGCGCACCGCGTTCGTCATCGCGCACCGGCTCAGCACCGTCCGGCGGGCAGACCTGATCTGCGTGATCGATGAGGGCCGCATCGTCGAACGCGGCACGCACGATGAGTTGCTGGCCCTCGGCGGCCTATATCGCGATCTGTACGAGCGGCAGTTTCTCCCCGCAAACCTTGCGGACGGAGGATCGCGCGGGACTGGTGAGGAGGTAGCGCCATGAAACCTGTCGGAAATCGACCTGGTGTGTTGCTGCTGTTGGCCATGCTGGCCTGTCTGCTCATAGCATCGCCGATTAGTGCAGAGGAGGAAGCGCCCGGCGCGGCGCCTGTCTGGCCGGCGCCCGATCAACTGCGGGCCTTCACCGAGCCCTGGGCTGTTGCGGAGCCAGTGGACTGCAGCCAGGCATCCTGCCTCTATCTGCCATGGATCCAGACTGCCGGGCGGTTCCTGAACACGCTGGACAGGGGCGAGGTGCTAGATGCCTATCGCCAGCGGTATGTCGTCTCTCCGCCGATTAACCCGGAATGGACCGGCAGTCACGACGCGTGCGCGCCGGGCGGCGTGAGCCAGGCGCTCACGGATGCGATCCTGCGCCGGGTCAACTACTTTCGGGCGATGGCCGGTGTGCCGTCTTCGGTGACGTTCGATCCTGAGTTCAGCAGAAAGAGCCAGGCCGCGGCGCTCATGCTGAGTGTCAACAAGCAATTGTCGCTTCCGACCCCCCAGTGGAAATGCTATTCGGCAGACGGCGCAGAAGCCTTCAACAACGCCAACCTGTCGCTGGGCGGGTTCGGCGTCGACGCCATCAAGGGACAGATGCGCGATGCCGGCGCGGGCAATTATGCCGTGGGGCATCGCCGCTGGATCCTGTATCCACAAACCCGGCAGATGGGAACGGGGAACGTGCCGGCCGCCGGGTCGTACACCTACGGCGCAGCCCTCTGGGTGTTCGATGCCAACCTGCGCGGGCCGCGGCCGACCACGCGCGATGGTTTCGTTTCCTGGCCGCCGCCCGGGTATGTGCCCTATGGGGTCGTGTTTGCGCGTTGGTCCTTCTCATATCCGGGTGCAGATTTCGGCCAGGCAACCATCAGTATGACGGAGGACGGCGGGAGCGTGCCCATTGCGGTGGCGCCGCTGAACGTGGATTACGGTGAGAACACGATCGTCTGGATCCGCTCCGGCATGACAGACAACGCAAACTGGCCCAAGCCGGACCACGACACAGTGTACACGGTGACCGTCGCCGGGGTTAGGCTCGGCGCGGTCACGCGCTCATTCAGCTACCAGGTAACCATCTTCGATCCGGACATCTGAGGCGTCCGTGCAGCGGCGCAGGCGGGTTCACTGCGCTGCTCAGCAGCGCTCCCAGTGGGCCAGCAGGTCGGCGATGTCCTCGAAGAGGAAGTCGGGGCCGTAGGCCTCGGCCTCGGGCCGCGACGTCGAGCCGGAGAGCACCAGGATGGTGCGGAGGCCGGCGCGCCTGCCGCCGTCCATGTCCGTGTCGATGCGGTCGCCCAGGGTGGCGGTCGACTCAGGCAGCGCGCCCATCTGCTCCATCGCCATCTCGAACATGGCCGGCTCGGGCTTGCCGATCGCGACGGGCTTGACGCCGGAACCGACCTCGATCGCGGCGATCAGCGCGCCGGTGCCCGGGACCAGTCCCTCCTCGGTGGGCCGCGTCGGGTCGAGGTTGGTGGCCACGAAGGCTGCGCCGCGGCGAATCTGCACGGCCGCGCGCTTGATCTTGTCGTACGTGATGCCCCAGTCGATGCTGGCCGCGACAACTTCTGCGCCGTCGTCCACGAGCGTGAAGCCGGCCTTCGCCATCGCATCGCGCAGCGAGTCCTCTCCGAAAACGTGCACCCGGGTGCCCCGCGGATACCGGGCGGCCAGCCACGCGGCCGTCGCGGTGCCCGAGGTCATGATCTCGTGCGGCTCGACGGCAGCGCCCATCTTCGCCAGCTTCGCCGCGTACTGCTCGGGCGTGCTTCCCGAATTGTTGGTGGCCATCACGAAGCCGATGCCTCGGTCGCGCAGGAAACGGATGAAATCTGCCAGGCGGGGCAGGGGCTCGCTCCCGCGGTAGAGCACGCCGTCCATGTCGATCACCAGGTTGCGGATCTCGCTGAGTTCAGTCACGGGATTTGCCTTTCGTCGGTCCATCGGTTTGCGGTGCACAGCTTACCACAGGGAGCGGGGCCGCCCAACCTGGACGGCCCCGCCCGCCAGAGAGTTAGCGCCACCGCACAGGTCGCTCACGGCTCTTCGATGAGTCTTCCGCTTTCGATCAGCCCGACCAGCGCCTCGATGTCGTGCGTGCTTTCCCGGTCGTGGACGACCATGGGCACCAGCCGGCGCACCTCCTGGTAGGCGTGAACGGTGCCGCGGCCGAGGCGCGCCGGCCCGTCCGGGCGCAGGTCGATCGCCTGGCACGCGGTCATGAGCTCGATCGCGATGACGCGGCGGACGTTCTCCAGGATCTCGCGCGCGTGGCGCGCGGCGTTGGCGCCCATGCTGACGTGGTCCTCCTGGTTGGCGCACGACGGGATCGAGTCTACGCTGTCGGGATGGGCGAGCGTCTTGTTGTCAGAGACGAGCGCCGCGGCGGTGTACTGCACCATCATCAGCCCGCTGTCCAGCCCGCTGGTCGGCACGAGCATCGCGGGCAGGCCGCCGCTGAGCTCCGGCGTCAGCATGCGGAAGATGCGCCGCTCCGCGATGCTGGCCACCTCGGCCAGAGCGATGCCCAGCGTGTCGAGCCACAGGGCGGGGCCCTGCCCGTGGAAGTTGCCGCCGGAGACCGAGCGGAACGAGCCGTTCTCCCCGCGGAAGATCAGCGGGTTGTCGGTCGCTGCGTTGATTGCCGTCGTAAACCGCCCTCGCAGGAAGGCGACCATGTCCATCGCCGGACCCAGCACCTGGGGCGTGCAGCGCAGGCTGTACGCGTCCTGGACGCGCGAGGGGTCCGCGTCGACCAGCGTGCTGCCTGACACGAGCTCGCGCAGGCGTGCGGCCACCCGCATCTGGCCAGGTTGCCCCGCGGCTGCGTGCAGCGCCGGATCGAATGCCGCAGAGAGCCCTTGCACCCCCTCCAGGCTGAGCGCGGCGGCCAGCTGCGCGTGGGCCAGCAACGAACCGGCGTCGTGCACGGCCAGGGCACCCATCGCGGCCATGAAGTCGATGCCGTTGGTCAGGGCCAACCCTTCCTTGGCCTCCAGCACCTGGCGCTCGATGCCTGCACGGCGCATGGCCTCCGCGCCGGAGAGCAACTCGCCCCGGTACCAGGCCTGGCCGCTGTATCCGCCGTCTTCCGCCACTTCATCGCGCGTCATGACGACTGCGATGTGCGCCAGGGGCGCGAGATCGCCGCTCGCACCGAGTGAGCCCTTCTCCGGCACGACGGGGGTGACGCCGGCATTCAGCATGTCGATGAGCGTCTGTGCCAGGGCAGGGCGCACGCCGGAATGCCCCTTCGCGAACATGTTGGCCCGGATGACCATGATCGCGCGCACGACATCCTCGGGCAGCGGCCGGCCGACGCCACAGGCGCAGAGCACGACCACGTTGCGCGACAGCTGGCGGCATTCCGAGGCGTCGATACGCGTGGTGGCCAGCGAACCGAAGCCCGTGTTGACCCCATAGACGCTTCCCTTGTCCGCGGCGACGGTGTCCATGACCCAGCGATGGCTGGCCTCCATCGCCTCTCTGGTTGCTGCGCCGAGGGGGGCGACGGGCGCATGGTCGCGCGCGATGGCAACGAGCTGCTCGATGGTGAGCGAATGGCCGGTCAGTTCGATCATGTGGGCCTCCCGAATGTGAAAAACGCGAAATTCGACCCTCAAGGGGCTTGACAGCGTGGTCAGGATATGGTAGAAATTATATAGACAACTATACGACTAGTCAAATCTCTGGAGCCACATGGAACCTGCGAAAGTCATCGCCGGCTCGCTTCCCAAGTATCGCCAGCTCCTGCAACTGCTGCGCGCGAGGATCCTCTCTGGCGAACTGGCGCCCGGCGCGCGGCTGCCGACGGAAGAGGAGCTGATCAACACGTACGGCCTCTCGCGCGGCACGGTGCGCAAGGCCATCGAGCAACTGGCCGCGGAGGGCCTGGTGTACACGGCGCAGGGGAGTGGCACGTACGTGACGGCTGCCCATCCCAGTGCGGTGCCATTTCGTTTCTTTGACTGCCTTCCCGGCGCGGATGCCGTGTATCGCGTCGTGGTCCGGGAGGTCATCCCTGCGTCTATGTCGGTGGCGGAGCGGCTGGCCCTGCCGCTGGGCGAGCCGGTGATCCACATCCGGCGGTTGCGCGTCGTCGGAGGGGAGATCGTCGGCCACTCGGAGCGGTACCTGCCTCGGTCGCTCTGCCCGGGACTGCTGGCGGAGGACCTGTCCCAGCCGTCCATCCACGAAATTCTGGTCAACCTCTCGGACCTTCCTTTGCTGCGTGCGGTCGTCGAAATCTCGGCGGAGATGCTCGGTGAGGAGGATGCGGCCGCGCTGAGCGTGCCTCCCACAACGCCCGCCATCGTGGTCACCCGCACGACCTACACTGCGCCCGCACGGCCCGCGGTCTGGTACCGCGCCGTGTACCGCTACGAGTTCTGCCTGGCGGTCCGCCCCGACACCTGGGCCGCGTCGCCTGGCTGATTCTACCCTGTGAGGTGCTGATGTGAACAACGCACAAGTCGCCGCGTTTCTGAGGGTCCTCGACCCGGCGGACAATTCGACCGGCGGAGGAACCGCCTCCGCCGTTGCTGGCGCCATGGCGGCTGGGCTGGCGGCCATGGTCGCCCGGCTGTCGCTCGGTGGAGGCGGCCCAGAGGCGGACGAGTACTACAGCCCGATCGTGCAGGAGGGCGAGGCGCTGGCACAGGCGCTGATGGCGGGCGGCGAGGAAGATGCCCGGTCGTTCGACGCGGTCATGGCCGCGTACCGATTGCCGAAAACCACCGATGAGGAGAAATCGGCCCGCACCGGGGCGATTCGCGCGGCGATGGCCCACGCGACGCGCGTGCCGCTGCGGAACGCGGAGCAGTGCGCCGCGGTGCTCGACCTGGTCGCCCAGCTGGCGGGGCGCTCGAACCAGCGTGCCCTGTCCGACCTGCAATCTGCCGGCTACCTGGCGCGCGCAGGCCTGGCGGGCTGCCTGGCTAACGTCGACATCAACCTGCCCGGCGTCAAGGACGAGACCGCTGCCGCGGAGATACGCGGGCGCGCGGATGCACTGCGCGGCCGGATGGAGGAATGACCATGCGCAAGATCTTGCTATGCGAGCCCAACATCAGCGAGGGGCGCCACCTGGCCCTCGTCGAGCAGGTGGCCGGCGAGGTGCGCGCGGTACCAGGAGTCAAGTTGCTCGACTATTCGAGCGACCCGGACCACAACCGTTCCGTGTTCACCTACCTGGGCAGCCCGGAGGCCGTCCTGGAGGCCACGCAGTGCCTGGCGAAGAAGACGTTCGAGTTGATCGACATGTCTGCGCATCACGGCTCGCATCCCCGCCAGGGCGCGCTCGACGTGGCGCCTTTCATCCCCATCCGCGGGATGAGCTCCGCGGAGGCGGTGGAGGTGGCCCGCGCCTTCGGCCGTTATGTCGGATCGCTGGGCGTACCGGTGTACTACTACGAGGACGCCGCGACCCGGCCGGAGCGCAAGAACCTGCCCGACATCCGCAAGGGCGAGTACGAGGCGCTGCCAGAAAAGGCGGGCAAGCCGGAATGGCTGCCGGACGAAGGGCCGGCCGTGTTCAACGCAAAGTCGGGCGCGACGGTTACCGGCGCGCGCTTCCCGCTGGTCGCGTTCAACGTCAACCTCCGCACCACCGACGTGACGGTCGCGGACCGGATCGCCAAGGCCGTGCGCCACGTGAGCGGCGGTTATCGCTACGTGCGCGCGCTGGGGCTCGCGCTGGAGGACAAGGGGATGGTGCAGGTCTCCATGAACCTGATCAACTACGAGAAGACCCCCGTGTCGCGCGTGCTGGAGACGATTCGTAGCGAGGCGGCGCGCTACGGCGTCGCCATCGCGGGGACGGAGCTGGTGGGGCCGGTGCCGCTGGGTGTGCTGGAGGAAGTCGCACGGTATTACCTGCAGCTCCACGAGTTCTCGACTGAGCAGGTTATCGAAGTCGCGCTGATCGAATAGGATCAACCAAAGAAACCTCCGAGGTCGGGCCAACCGAAGGTTGGCACAACTTTCGGTTGGCCGGAGACCTCGGAGGTTTGTGGGAAGGTTTATGACGACATCATGAAAGGACTACCAATATGAAACCGGAAATCCTCTACTCGGTCAAGGCTCAACGCGGTCCGACCCTGCGCTGCAAGGGCTGGAAACAGGAATCGCTGCTGCGTATGCTGGAAAACAACATGGAGAACGCTGAGAAGCCGGAGCGCCTGGTGATCTATGGCGGCATCGGCAAGTGCGCGCGCAACTGGGAGTCGTACCACGCGATCGTCGACGCGCTGCTGAATCTCGAGAACGACGAGACGCTCGCGGTGCAGTCGGGCATGCCAGTGGCCATCTTCAAGACGCACCGGCTGGCCCCGCGCGTGGTCATGGCCACCACCAACATCATGAAGGCGACCTGGCCCATCTTCTACGACCTGCAGGACAAGAACCTCACCATGTTCGCGCAGTACACCGCGGCGCCGTGGGAGTACATCGGCACGCAGGGCGTGATCCAGGGCACCTTCGAGACGCTCGCCGCGATCGGCGAGCAGCACTTCGGCGGCTCACTCGTGGGGCGCATTCTCTTCACAGCGGGCCTCGGGGGCATGGGCGCGAACCAGCCGCGGGCCATGACCATGCACGGCGGCGTGTGCCTGGTGGTCGACGCGAACCCCGACATCATCCCCACGCGCATCCAGAAGAAGTTCCTTGACGTGCAGGTGAACACACTCGAAGAGGGAATCGCACTCGCAGAGAAGGCGAAGGCCGAAGGCCGCGCCCTCGGCATCGGGCTGCACGGCAATGCGGCGGAGATCTTCCCCCGCGCACTCGAGCTCGGCTGGAAGCCGGACATCATCACCGAGATGTGCCCGTGCCACGACCCGATCTCCTACATCGCCGCGGGGCACACGGTGGAGTCCGCGGAGGTCGCACGCAACGCGGACCGCCTGGCCTACCTGGAGGAGGCGCGCGGGTCGATGAAGCGCCAGCTGGCCGCGATGAACGAGTTCTCCAGGCGCGGTGTCCAGGTCTTCGAGTACGGCACCAGCATCCGCAAGGAATGCCGGGATGCGGGCATGCCCGAGGAGGAGGCGATGACCATCCCCGGGTTCGTCGCGGCCTACATCCGGCCGCTATTCGAGATGGGCCGCGGACCGTTCCGCTGGACCTGCCTCTCCGGCGAGGCCAGCGACCTGGCGCGCCTGGACGACCTGGTTCTGGAGATGTTCCCCCACGACGCCACGACGGTGCGCTGGATCAACCTGGCGCGGCGCGATCTGCCCATCGAGGGGCTGCCCGCGCGCGTGTGTTACCTGGGCTTCGGGGAGCGCAAGGCGTTTGGGCTGGCGGTCAACCGGCTCATCCGGGAGGGCGAGGTAAAGGGCCCGGTCGGCTTCTCGCGCGACAACCTGGACTCGGGCTCCATCGTCAACCCGACCTTCGAATCGGAGAAGATGCTCGACGGCGGCGACCTGATCTCCGACTGGCCCTATCTGAACGCGCTGCTCAACTGCGCGGCAATGTGCGACTTGATCGCGATCCAGGCCAACTACTCGATGGGCGAGGCGGTGCACACGGGCGTCACGATGATCGCGGACGGCAGCGAGGAGGCCGATCTGCGGCTGGAGGCGAGCCTCACCACCGACTCGGGCATCGGCGTGATCCGCCATGCGCAGGCCGGCTATCCGATGGCACGGAAGGTGGCCGAGGGCAAGGGTCCGCTCACCAGCGAGAGCATCAAGGTGCCGCTGTGGTGGTCGCCCAACGCCACGTTCGGCCCCGAGGGCAGCGCGCCCGACCGGCGCGCGCCGCATTCCGCGCAGAAGTAGACGCCACATGGACGACTTTGAGTGGCTTGGCGACCGCGTCGACCTTCTCGTCCGGGGGGGGCTCGTCATCACCTGCGTCCCGCGCGGGGACGATCCGATCGGCCGGATCGAGGGCGGCGCGGTGGCCATCGCGGGCGAGACGATCCTCGCTGTGGGGCGCGAAGCTGAGCTGGCTGCGTCGTTCGACCTGTCACGCGCCCGCGTGCTGGACGCATCGGGGGGCGTCGTCGCGCCCGGCTTCGTGGACAGCCACACGCACCTCATCTTCGGCGGATCGCGCGTGCAGGAATACGCCGCACGGATGACGCGCAGCGCGGCCGAGGTCGCAACGCTGGGCATCCCCGCGGGCATCCAGGCCAGCATGGCCATGACCCGCCGCGCGTCGACCGAAGAACTGGTTCAGTCCGCGGCCGGGCGGGTCGCGGGAATGCTGCGCCACGGCACGACCACGGTTGAGATCAAGAGCGGCTACGGCCTGACGACCGCGGATGAGATCCGGATGCTGGAGGCGGCCAGGCAACTGGGTGCCTCCGGTCCGGTCGACGTGGTGAGCACGTTCCTGGGCGCGCACGACTTCCCGCCCGAAATGCCGCGCGCGGACTACGTCGACCTGGTGGTGGCGGAGATGATTCCCGCGGTGGCCGAGGCCGGGCTCGCCACCTTCTGCGACGTGTATTGCGACGACGGCTACTACACCGTGGCGCAGACGCGGCGCATCCTCGAGGCGGGCCTGCGCCACGGCCTGCGTCCGAAGATCCACGTGGATGCCTACGGCGACATCGGCGGCGCCGGGATGGCCGCGGATCTGCCGGTGGTCTCCGCGGATCACCTCAACTACACCACGCCCGAGGCGGCTGCGCGGCTGGCCGCGGCGGGAGTCGTGGGCGTCGTGATGCCCGCGCTCGACTTCGCGGTGAGGCACCCGCGGCCCTTCGACGCGCGCATGCTCATGGCCGCGGGACTGCCCCTGGCCCTGGCCACCGACCTGTGTCCGGGCTGCTGGGCGGAGTCGATGCAGTTCGTCATGCAGTTGGCATGCCGCCTGTATCGCTTTTCGCCGGAGGAAGCACTGCTGGCTTCCACAGCGCACGGTGCGGCTAGCCTCGGCCTGCGCGACCGCGGCGTACTTGCGCCGGGGAAGCTGGCTGATGTACAACTATGGGGCGTGCCGACCCTGGAGGATGTCATTTACCGGCTCGGCAACAACGCGGTCCGCACGGTGGTAAAGCGCGGGCGGGTGGTCGAACCGGCCGGGCCAGAACAGATGACATGATGCTGACCTGCTACAAACTGGACCTGCCCCTGAGGGGGAGGGGCGCACTGCCTGCTTGAGAGGGAGGAATCGATGATGTCACGCACCATTCATGCCCCGCGCGGCACGCAGCTCACGTGCAAGAACTGGCTGATCGAAGCCGCGTACCGCATGATCCAGAACAACCTGGATCCCGAAGTCGCCGGCGATCCGGAGCACCTGATCGTCTACGGCGGCCGCGGCCGCGCCGCGCGCAACTGGGAGAGTTTCGAAGCGATCCTGGAGTCGCTCCGCAACCTGGAGCCGGACGAGACGCTGCTCGTGCAGTCCGGCAAGCCTGTGGTGATCTTCAAGACTCACGAGGACGCGCCGCGCGTGCTGATCGCCAACTCGAACATCGTCCCGCACTGGGCTACCCAGGAGAACTTCGACAAGTGGGAGCGGGAAGGCCTGATCATGTTCGGCCAGATGACCGCAGGCTCATGGATCTACATCGGCACGCAGGGCATCCTGCAGGGTACGTATGAGACGTTCGGCTCCCTGGCGCGTCAGCGCGGGTGGGGCACGCTGAAGGGCAGGCTGGTGCTGACCGCAGGCCTGGGCGAGATGGGCGGCGCACAACCCCTGGCCGTCACGATGAACGAGGGCGTGGTCGTTGCGGTCGAGGTGGACCAGTGGCGCATCGACCGCCGGCTGGCGCACCGCTACCTGGATGTGGCAACCGACAGCCTGGAAGAGGCGATGACCTGGGCGGAGGAGGCCCGGGCGAAGGGCGAGGCGAAGTCGATCGGGCTGCTGGGCAACGCGTCCGAGGTGCTGCCCGAGCTGGTGCTGCGCGGGCTGAAGCCAGACGTCGTGACCGACCAGACGAGCGCGCACGACCCTCTGACCGGCTACATCCCTGCGGGAATGACCCTGGACGAGGCATCCGCCATGCGCGAGGCTGACCCGGCGGGCTACCAGGCGCGCGCGATCGCGAGCATGGCTGCGCACGTCGAGGCGATGCTGGCGTTCCAGCGCGGGGGCGCGGAGGTGTTCGACTACGGCAACAACCTGCGCCAGCGCGCGTTCGACTACGGGGTGAAGGACGCGTTCGATTACCCCGGCTTCGTTCCCGCGTACGTGCGGCCGCTCTTCTGCGAGGGCTCCGGTCCGTTCCGCTGGGTGGCGCTCTCCGGCGATCCGGAGGACATCTTCGTCACCGACCGCATCCTGTTGGACCTGTTCCCGGAGAACGTGCACCTGCGCCGGTGGATCACCATGGCCGAGGAGCGCATCGCGTGGCAGGGGATGCCCGCGCGCATTTGCTGGCTGAAGTACGGCGAGCGCGCCCGCGCGGGCCTGGCGTTCAACGAGGCCGTGGCGGATGGGCGGGTCAAGGCGCCGATCGTGATCGGCCGGGATCACCTGGATTCGGGCAGCGTGGCGAGCCCGAACCGCGAGACCGAGGGCATGCGCGACGGTTCCGACGCCATCTCCGACTGGCCGATCCTCAATGCGCTGATCAACGCGGTCGGTGGGGCCACCTGGGTGAGCTTCCACCACGGCGGCGGCGTGGGCATCGGCTACAGCCAGCACGCCGGCCAGGTCATCGTTGCCGACGGCACCGAGGCGGCCGCGCGGCGGCTGCAGCGGGTGCTGACCACCGACCCCGGCATGGGCATTGCCCGGCACGCGGATGCGGGCTACCCTGAGGCCATCGAGGCGGCCCGGACCATGGGCGTAAAGATTCCGATGTTGCGGTAGGAGGCGCGGCCGGGCCGTAGGTGGCGCCGGCCACGGCAAGGATCAGTCGCCTGCGGAAGCAAAAAGGAGGATCTCCGTCTCTGGGGATCCTCCATCTTCTTAGGTTACTTCAGTGAGCGGGATGACTGCCCGGTCTGTCAGCTCCTGCGGCCGCGGCCCGACCATCCGGGGCGTCCGCTTTCATCACGAAGGGTGATGGTGATGCCACCCGGGGCGGTCACCTGGCCGATCTTGAACTCGCCGTCCTCCTCGAACCCGTTCAAGGTGATGGTGTCGCCCACGTTCAGTGCCAGCCCTTCCTCGATGGCATACCGCAGCGGCTGCCCTTCGAACGGGATGACCTCGCCGCCGGAAAGCTCGACCTCGACCAGGTCATCCGTGACGCTGGCCACCACCCCGGTCAGCGTCTCCCAATCTGCCGGCTGCACGTCTGCCTGGGGATCGGCGTTCGCCGAGCCAAGGCCCTGTCCCTGCCACTCCCCGGTCTCATCGGTCTGCTGCCAGCGTCCGCCGCGGCCTACGGCCTCCGCATTCGCCTCGTTCCACCGGCCACCGAAGGTGGCATCATCGTCGATCGTCTCGTTCCACCGGCCACCGAAGGTGGCGTCGTCGTCGGTCGCCTCGTTCCACCGGCCACCCCGAGTCTCCGCCTGCTCGTCGGTCTCGCTCCAGCGACCGCCGTTGCCTTCGTAGGTCGTTGACTGTGCCTCAAGGTCCCGATAGCGTCCGCCTGCTTCCGCAGCGCTTTCGCCCGTCTTTGCTTGTGTTCGGATCACTGCGCCCAGGACCAGGACGGCCACCAGGCCGGTCAGGAGGACGCCAAGTGCGATTTTCTTCAACATGTCAGGTATTTCCTTTCGCCGTGTTATCAGTTTGGTTGTGTTGCGCCGGCCATGCCGGCCCAGGCCGGGAGCCGTGTCAGGCCTCCACCCGCACCCTTGCAGGCTCGCCCACCGGCTGCACCCGTGGTTTGATCGATGCCATCACCTTTGCGGTGACCTTCGTGACCCAGCGCCAGTGAATGGCGAAGTGAATGACGGCAGCGATGATCATGCCAACCCCGGACCAGGTATGAATCATGTCCCACGCCGTCCGGCTGAAGATGAACATGGGGTCCGCCGTTCGGCCGCCGCCCGGTGCAAACAGGAAGTAGATGCCGGAGAGCGCCACCAACAGGAAGCCAAGTGCCACCGCTGCGTCGACCGCGACGTTGAAGATTCCGTAGCGGTTCATGCGGGCACCCTGCCCGACCAGCGACTTGGCCAGGCGCCTTGTGGTGCCGGTCACCCAGTTCCAGTGGATCGCCAGGTGCACGACGACGGCTGCGATCATCACGATGCCGAACCAGGTGTGCAGATCCTCCCAGGTGTGGCGGCTGAACAGGACGGTGATGCCGTAGGCTGGATTGCGTCCGCCCTGGTATCCGCCGATTGGCAGGAAGAGAAAGTAGATGCCGCTGATGGCGGCGATCAGCGCACCGACAAACACGGCTGCATCGATCAGCCAGTTGTTGAGGGTCCGCCTCGAGACTGTGTTTTTCTGCATAGGTCTGTCACCTCAGACGTGAATTCGATCTGTGTGTCAGCCAGGCTCATCGCTCTGACTGCCAACAGTGTAGCGCACGGGTGTGAAGGGATGATGACTGAGATTTGAAGAAGTTGTGAGGAAATTCTCAGGCCTGGGCGGCCCACCAGTACGGCCTCCGAGTCGAGGATAAAAACGGGCGCACCGGCCCCTCGTGTGGGGGACCGTGTGCGCCCGCTGTGTGCACGTTGCTACGACGTGGGAGTTACGCCTGCTCGACGAACTCCGCTTCGATCTGAATGGTGATGTCCTTGCCGACCAGCCAGCCGCCGGTCTCCAGGGCCACGTTCCAGGTCAACCCCCAATCCTCGCGGCTGATCTTGGTGGTGGCCTCGAACCCCAACGCGTTCGCGCCCCAGGGCGACTTGGATGCGCCGAGGTAGGTCACGTCCAGAACCACCGGCCGGGTGACGTCGCGGATGGTCAGGTCGCCATGGACCTTGGCCTCCGCCTCACCGGTCTTCTCGACGCGGGTGCTCTTGAAGACCAGCTCGGGAAACTCGGCCGCGTTGAGGAAGTCGGGCGACTTAAGATGGGTGTCGCGCTGCGCTTCACGGGTGTTGATGCTGCCCGCATCGATGCGTGCCTCGACGGACGCGTTCTGCGGGTGGGCCGGATCGAGGTTCAGATCAACGGCGAACTTTTCGAACTCGCCGCGCACCTTCGAAAGCATCATGTGGCGCGCCACGAATTGGATGGAGCTGTGTGCAGGGTCTAGTTGCCAGGTCATTACATCTCTCCTCTGATATGTCTGTTCGCTTTCACGTGGTGCAACTGTAGCATCGGGAGTCGATCGGAGTCAGTAAGCTGGCCTGGAATTTTGGCGGGGTGACATCCACCGGGTGCACAGACTCGTCCCTGACGTGTTACACACGGATCAAACCAGTTTCCGCTGCAGAGCTTGCGTCACCGCGGCGACGCGATTGTCGACGCCCAGCTTGCCGAGGATGTTGCTGATGTGGTACTTCACCGTGGACAGACTCACCACTAGCCGCTCGGCGATCTCGGCGTTGTTGAGCCCTTCGACCATCAGCCTGAGCACCTCGCGCTCGCGATCGGTCAGCGTCTCTGTGAATTCGTGCGCCTGCTGGTTGGCGCGCACGAGTGCCTGCGCAGCCTCGGAGGAGAGGGTCATTCTTCCCTCTGCGGCGGCGCGGATCGCTGCGGATAGCTCGCGGGCGGTGACGTTCTTCATCAGGTAGCCCACCGCACCGGCCCGCAGGGCGCTCTGCACCAGTTCGTCCTCCTGGAAACTGGTCAGGGCGACGATCTGGATCGCGGGGTATTGCCGCTTGATCGCCTCCGTCGCCGCGATGCCGTCCATCACCGGCATCATGATGTCCATAAGTATGACGTCTGGCCGGAGCAAGCCGGCGCGCGTCACAGCCTGCTGGCCGTTCTCCGCCTCGCCCACCAGCTCGAGATCGTGGTTGACGCTCAGGAAAGCGCTCAGGCCGGAGCGCACGACCGCGTGGTCGTCTACGATCATGACGCGGATCTTGTCGTTCATGGTGTCATCCTTGCATGCCGGTCATTCGTACCGGCTGGTGCGAGCGCACGCGTCTCATGGCTGCTGCCACACGACTGAGACCTGCGTTCCCTCGCCAGGCTCGCTGTAGACGGTCAGCCTCGCGCCGATCGCCTCTGCGCGCTCTCGCATGATGCGCAGGCCCAGGTGATCGGCGGTGACTGCGCCCGGGTCGAAGCCCGAGCCGTCGTCGGCCACGGTCAGGCGCACGGGATCGCACAGACGCAGGGTGACCACCGCCTGCCTGGCCCCGGCGTGTTTGACCACGTTGTTCAGAGCCTCCTGCGCGATGCGATATAGCCCTACCTGCACATCGGGCGGGAGCGTGCACTCCCCCTCGGCGCTCAGTTGGACGGCGATGCGCGAGCGGTTGGCCATCGCCTCGGTCAATTGGCGCAGCAGGGCCGGCAGCGGGACGGCGGTGAGCGCGTTGGGCCGCAGCTCCACCAGCAAGGTGCGCATCTCGGCCAGCGCGCCACGGGTGAGGTGGCGCAGCTCCTCCAAGCGGCGCTGCCCCTCGGCCTGGTTCATCGCCCACAGGTCGGGCAGCACGTCGGCGATCAGCGTGGTCGAAAAGAGGCTCTGCGTGACGGCATCGTGCAGATCGCGTGCCAGGCGCGTGCGCTCGGCAACGACGGCATCCAGGGCGGCCTTCTCGCGCAGGCGTTCGTTGGCCGCGTTCAACTCTTCGGTGCGCTCCGCGATGCGCTGCTCGAGCTGGCGCCGGTGTTCGGCCTCCTGGCTGGCCAGCGCCTGGCGGGCGGTTCGCTCCTCGGTGATCTCCTCGATGATGCTGATGATGTAATGCGGACGTCCCTGCTCGTTGCGCACCAGCGAGAAGTTGATCCGGCCCCAGAACAGGCTGCCGTCGCGACGGTAGTAGCGCTTTTCGACCAGGTATTGATCGCGGCGTCCCGCCACCAGGTCCTGGAACAGCTCGCGATCCATGGTGCGATCCTCCTCGAACACCATGTCCGTCGGATTGATGTTGAACATCTCCTCGGGGCTGTAGCCGGTGAGGCGCACCACGGTGGGGTTGATCTCCACGATGTGGCGGTCGAGGGTCATCATGGCGATGCCCACCGCCGCGTTGTCGAAGACAGCCTTGAAACGGGCCTCCGACGCACGCAGGTCTTCGAGGGCACGCTTGCTCTGGTCGATGTCCTCCGCGATGACGACCAGGTGGAGCACCTTGCCTCCAGCATCGCGCACCGTTGAGACGCTCTGGCGCATCCACTGGATGCGGCCATCCGGGTGGACATAACGTTTTTCGGCCCGATAGGCGTCGCGCTCCCCGGCCATGACCTCTGCGAACTCCTTGCGTCCCACGTCCCGGTCTTCCGCGTAGGTGATGGCCTGGCCGCCCAATGAGAGCAGTTCGGCCTCGCTGCGCCCCGCAATTCGCTGCAGCGCCGGGTTGACGGCCAGCACCCGTCCGTCGGGCGCGATCAGGCTGATGCCGATCGCCGCGTTGTCGAAGATGGCCTTGAAGCGCGCGTCCGACTCGGCGAGGGCGGGCCGGGAACCCATCCGGCTGGCCAGCCAGGCGAGCGACAGCGCGGTCAGCAGCACCGCGGCGAGCATCGCCAGCTTCCACCACGGGTCTTGAGCGGTCATCGGCCGGCCCGCACCGGCGGAACCGTAGCCCTTCAGATAGGTGATCTCCTCGCCCTCGACCACGGCCAGCGCGACGCCGGGCAGGCCGTGTTTGGACATCTGGGCCGTGATGGTGGCATCCAGAGCCGCCGTATCCACGCCGCGTGTGGCGGGTGCAGTGGCGCCTGCCGGCAAGGCAAGCAGCGCGGCAACAACGAGCAAGGCTGGCAACAGTGAAGCTTTCAAGGCGCGCCTCCGGGTGAACTCGGTCTTATATACGCAACGCAGAGTGCCCCGATTGCGAAAGACATCGCTCATGCGACGGGGCCGGCGCGAGCCCGCGCGGTGAGCGCGCCGGACCGGGTGTGACCACAGCGGACGGAGCTACCATCGGCGCCAGTGCACACCGGGCGCGATGCAGGCGGCTCTTCACCGCACTCACCGTCGATGCCGTGGCCTCTGCGATCTCCGCGTAGGAGAGATCGCACCAGTAGCGCATGATCACTGCGCTGCGATCCTTCGGCGGCAACGATGCCAGCAGCGCCTGGATTTCATCCTCCCTCTCGTGGCGGATGCTCGTCTCCTCCGGCGTGGGGGCAGGGTTGCGCCAGGCCGCCGAATCCAGGACGGGCTCGTCGTCGAGCGAGAGCCAGATCAGGCGCCGGCGGCGCAGACGGTCGATGCAGTAGTGGTTGGCGATGGAATAGAGCCACGCCTTGAAGGGCCGCGCGGGATCGTAGCTAGCCAGCCGCGTGTATGCGCGCAGGAAAGTCTCCTGGGCGGCCTCCTCGGCATCGTGCGGATTGCCCAGCATCCGGTAGCACAGATTGTAGAGCGAGGTTTGGTAGGTTTCGACGAGGTGGCAGAAGGCACGGCGGTCGCCGGCGCGGGCAAGCTCGATCGTGTCCGTCTCGGCATCATGAGAAGTCTCAGGCAGCATCGTGATGATTCCTTTCCGCAACAGGCGCGGGGGGAAGGGCTTGTCGGACTCATGCTGGAATCAGCTGACTCACCACAGCAAGTACTTCTTCCGGCGGCGCACCCTTGTAGATGAACGCCGCGTGGAGGTCCAGAGCCGTCGTGAGATCATCGTGGTCCACGCTCATCAGGGCCAGGCGGGGACAGGCCGGCCGCCTCGTCAAGGCCGCGATGTCGGTGGTGGTCAGGCCAGGCAGGTGGCGGTCCAGCAGCAGTGCGTCGGGCCGGAGCGCCACCAACTGATGTTCGAGTGAGGCGCGATCCCACGCTTCGCCGGCCTGGATCGCGTCCAGCCTGCGTTCGAACAGCAGGACGAGTGCCTGGCGAATGTTGGGATCGGGATCAGCAATCAGGATGCGTGTCATTTCTCAGCCTCGTGCCCAGTCTAGGGCAGTTCGAGGCTGTACGCATCGGTCGCAGGGGGAGTCCTGTCCTGGTCAACCGGACAGTGTGCTCGGGTTGCAGTCGTGTCGGGCGCGGTACGAGGCGTCCACCCCCGCCTCGCGGGCACGGGTGAACGCCTCGTGGTCACGGACCATGTCGATTGAGCTACCTGAACAGCCTCATGAAATCATAGAAGCTTTCCGCTGCTCCTCCCGAGATGACCACCTTCCCATCCGCGACGGCGGTTGCGGGGTCAACCTTGTACAGGACCAGTTGCTTTCAGGACAGGGTGTCGGTGTTGATCACGAGTTGCTCCTCACCTGCGCCCGGAGGATTCACCTCAAGGATGCCCTTGCGAATGTTCAGGGTGTAGTGGGCCGGCTGGGTGGTGAACTCCCTGGTCTCCGTCAGGTGCATCACGGCGCGTTGTTGAGTTGTGCGGCCTCTGCTATACTTGGGGCCACTTACCAAGGAGCCTATATGACACAAGATACTGATCTCAGTCACATCCCGTGGCACACGTTGAGCGCTGAACAGGCGGCCAGCCAATTTGAGGTTGACCCGACGCAGGGCCTGTCTGCTGCGCAGGCCGAAGACCGCCGCACGCGCTTCGGCCCGAACGAGCTGATCGATCGCGGCGTGAAAAGCCCCTGGCTGATCCTCCTTGACCAGTTCAAGGAGACCATGGTGATCGTCCTCATCATCGCCGCGGTGATCTCTGGCCTTCTGGGCGAGGTGAAGGACACGATCGCCATCCTGGTGATCGTCATCCTCAACGCAGCCCTCGGGTTCACGCAGGAGTATCGCGCAGAGCAGGCGATGGCCGCGCTCAAGAAGATGGCGACACCGCGGGTCAAGGTGCGCCGCGGCGGGGAAGTGCAACACGCGGATGCCACGAGTCTCGTTCCCGGCGACGTGATCTTGCTGGAGGCCGGCGATTCGGTGCCTGCGGATGCGCGGGTTATCGAGGCGGCTAACCTTCGCGTGCAGGAAGCCGCACTTACCGGCGAATCTACGGCCGTGGATAAGGTCGTCGATTTCCGTGCCGATACGCATGCCGCCATCGGTGACCGGCACAACATGGTCTACATGGGCACCGCGGTGACCATGGGCCGCGGTTCGGCCATCGTCGTGGACACAGGCATGCGCACGGAACTTGGAAACATCGCGGAGATGATCCAGACGGTCGAGAGCGGCCCCACGCCGCTCCAACGGCGCATGGCCGCCATGGGCCGGTCACTGGCCATCGTGGCGCTCGTGATTGTCGCCATCGTCATCGGGCTGGGCCTGTTGCGCGGGGAGGACCTCGGCGACCTGGTCCTGACCGGCGTGGCGATGGCCGTCGCGGTGGTGCCCGAAGGCCTGCCGGCGGTGGTCACCATTGCATTGGCCCTTGGCGCACAGCGCATGCTTAAGCGTCGCGCACTCATCCGCAAGCTACCGGCAGTGGAGACGCTTGGCTCGGTCACGGTCATCTGCTCGGACAAGACCGGCACGTTGACCGAGAACCGCATGACGGTCGTGGTGCTCGATGTGGCGGAGCAACGGGCAACCATGGAGGAGGTGATGCGCGACCGCCAGCCTGCCCTTCGCGCAGCAGATCCGCCCAAGGAGCCGATCTCCGCGACCCAGGCACTGGTCCTGGCCGGCAGTACGCTGTGCAATGACGCGATCATACGGGAGGACAAGGAGGCAACGGGCGACTTCTCCACTGTGGGCGACCCCACCGAGGCCGCGCTCGTGGTGGCAGCTGCCCGGTTCGGGCTGTGGAAGGATGACCTGGATAAGACCTTCCCGCGCCTGGCTGAGGTTCCATTCACATCCGAACGCAAGCTGATGACCACGGTCCACAAGGTGCCGATCCACACCGACAGCCTGGTGGTGAACCCTTATATCCGCCAGATGCTGGAGGCCGAGGAGATGCCGTATCTCGTGGTCACCAAGGGCGCCGTGGACCAACTCCTGGAGGTTAGCGACCGCGTTTGGGTCAACGATCGTTTCGTGCCGTTGGACGTCGAATGGCGCGAGCGCGTCCGCAGCGCCAACGAGGGACTCGCGCGCGAGGGCCTGCGCGTCCTGGGCGTGGCGCTACGTCCCCTGAAAGAACTCGTGCCGGAAAGCTCTGCGGGCGACGCCGAGGAGGGCAGCGCGTACGAGAAGGACCTCGCCATCGTCGGCATGGTGGGCATGATGGATCCACCCCGCGCAGAAGTCAAGGATGCGGTCCACACGGCAAAGACCGCGGGCATACGCCCGATGATGATTACCGGAGATCATCCGCTGACCGCGATGCGCATCGCTCAGGACCTGGGGATCGTCGACCGCGGCCTGAGCGCCGCCGATAGTCCAGGCGCCCCTTCGTCGTCCCAGCCCGCGGCCGCCCCTCCAGCATCCACTCACGATCGGGTGATCACCGGCCAGGAACTGACCAGGATGACGGACGACGACCTGTATCAGGCTGTGTCGGAAGTGTCGGTATTCGCCAGGGTTGCGCCCGAGCACAAGCTGCGCATCGTAGAGGCGTTGCAGCGCCGCGGCGAAATCGCCGCGATGACGGGCGACGGTGTCAACGATGCGCCTGCACTGCGCAAGGCGGATATCGGCGTGGCGATGGGCATCACCGGCACCGACGTCTCCAAGGAGGCGTCCGACATGGTGATCCTCGACGACAACTTCGCCAGCATCGTCTCAGCAGTCGAAGAGGGGCGCACGATCTACGACAACGTGCGCAAGTTCATTCGCTACACGCTGACCAGCAACGCGGGCGAGATCATCGTGATGTTGGCCGCGCCCTTCATCGGCATGCCGATCCCCCTGACTGCGCTCCAGATCTTGTGGGTGAACCTGGTCACCGATGGCCTTCCCGGCCTCGCGCTGGGCGTGGAGCCTGCCGAACGCAACATCATGCGGCGTCCACCCTATCCGCCCAATCAGAGCGTGTTCGCACGCGGCATGGCGCCGGCGATCCTCTTCATCGGCCTGCTCATGGGCATCGTGTCGCTTGGCGTCGGCTACTGGGCGTGGCGCCAGGGCAATCCGGCCTGGGTGACCATGGTCTTCATGACGCTCACGCTGTCACAGATGGGCAACGCGCTCGCGATCCGGTCGGAGCGTGACTCGCTCTTCACCATCGGCCTGCTCTCCAACCGGGCCATGTTGGGCGCCGTGCTGTTGACCTTCGTGCTGCAGCTTGCGATCACCTACATCCCATTCCTGCAACCGATCTTCCGTACTCAGGCGCTCACCGCAGGGGAACTGGCGATCAGCCTCGGGGCCAGCACGATCGTCTTCATCGTAAGTGAAATCTGGAAGGCGTTTTTGCGTAGAAGGTAGGTGGATCCTCATTGAGAGGGAATGCGAACTTAGCCCCTGTACCAGGTGGCATGGGAACTGGCGGGTGGCGATGCGGTGACACGGAGAGGGGGAGTTCATCGTGTCCCCGCATCTCCGTGTCTCATAGCCGTAGCGTTCCCGCTATTCCACGGTCGCCGTCGCCGAGTTGTTGCCCGGGTTGATGTCGAACGTGGCCGCGGCCACCGTCGCGCTGTTGACGATGGCGTTGTCTTTGTCCGTCCGGTTCACCTTGAGCGTCACCGTCGCGCTGCCGCCCGAGACCAACGTGCCGAAGCTGCACGTGACTGTCTTGCCGCCGGAACAGGTCCCCTGGGTGCAGATCACCGAGACGAAGCTGATGCCTGCCGGCAGCGTGTCGGTCAGGACCGTGTCGACCGCATCCGCCGGCCCATCGTTGGTTACCGTGATTGTGTAGATGATCGTCTTGTTGTTCACGCTCGCGGTCATCGTCACCCGAACGTCGGCCGAGTAGACCAGGCCGAAGTCGATGCCGGGCACCACCTGGCCGTCCGCCAACGTGATGTCTGCCGGATCGGGCGTGGTCTGCATGTAGCCAGCCGGCAGGACGGGCCGCACCCGGTAGACGCCCGCGGCCAGGCTGCCGAAGGCGTAGCTGCCGTCTGCAGCGGTGGTCGCCGTCGCAAGCACGGCGCCGCCGGTATCCTGGAGCTGGACCGTCACGTCCGCCAGCCCCCACTCGCCGGTCTCCAGCAGGCCGTCCCCATCGGCGTCGTTCACCACCCGGCCGCCGATGACGGTCTGAGCCACGTCGATGGTCACCGTCGCAGGCTCAGAGGCCAGCTCGCCGTCGCTCACCGTGTAGGTGAAGCTGTCCGGCCCGCTGTAGCCGGCCTCGGCGGTGTAGGTCATGTCTGTCCCAACGCCCGAAAGCGTGCCGTGCGCGGGAGCGGTCGTGATCTCGACGGTCAGCTCGCCCGAAGCAGTGTCAATGTCGCCGTACTCCAGCGTCATGCTGCGGGACACGCCGGCGGTGGCCTGCACCTGCTGGCTGTTGGCCCACGGCGCGTCGTTGACGGGGGTGACCGTCACGGCGAAGTCACTTGTGGCGGTCTCACCGGACGGATCGGTCGCCGTCACCGTTATGACCGCCGCGCCGTTCTGGTTCGCGCCGAAGGTCAGCGTGAGCGTTGCGCCCTCGACGGTCGCGCCGGCCAGGGCGGGATTGTCGCTCGCGGCCGCGTAGACCAGCGGGTCGCCGTCGGCATCGGTGAAGGCGCCGGTCAACTCGATGGCCGTGGGGCCGGCATCCTCGTCCACGGTGATGTCGGCGATAGGTGCGCCTGCCGCCGGCGCGTCGTTGACGCGGTTCACGGTGATGACGAACTCGTCGGCAGCCGACAGGCCGGCGGGATCGGTCGCCGAGATCGTGATGGTCGCCTGGCCGCTGCCGTTGGCTGCGAAGCTCAGGATCAGGCTTGCGCCGTCGAGGGCCGCGCTGACCAGGTCGGGGTTGCTGTTGGCGGCCACGGCGTAGGTCAGGTGATCGCCGTCAAGGTCGGCGAAGGTCGTGGAGAGGTCCAGGGATGTGGCCGGGGCGTCCTCGTCCACCGCGGCGTCCGCAATGGGCGCTGCCACCGCGGGCGCGTCGTTCACCGGGCTGACCGTCACGACGAAGTCGTCCGAGACCGCCAGGCCGGACGGGTCGGTCGCGGTCACCCTGATGGTTGCCGCGCCGTGCTGATTCTCCCCGTAATCCAGCACCAGGTTCGTGCCGTCCACCGTCGCGCTGACCAGGTCCAGGCGGTCGTTCTCAACCGTATAGGCGAGCTCGTCGCCGTCGGCATCGTCGAAGATCGCCGCGAGCGGCAGCGACGGGGCGCAGAAGGCGTTTGAGCAGTGGGCGACTTTCAGGGTATCGTTTTCCGACTCTAAGTCGATGGTGAGGTAGGCGATGACCGGCAGCCCATCCGGGCCCACGGCGATCGAGGTGTGGGTGTAGACATCGCCGGGGTCCACCGTGCTGAAGGTGGCGCTCGTGCAGGCGAGATCGCTGCAGTGGGCTACCTTCAGGTCATCGAGCTCAAGTTGGCCGAGGGCGCCGACGCCGTAGCTGATGACCGGCAGCCCGTCGGCCCCGATGGCGATCGAAGGCCGCCAGCCGACGACACCGGCGCTGTCCAGGTTGATGGTCGTCGCGCTCGTGCACGCGGCGTCGTGGCAGCGCGAGACCTTCAAGTCGTTTGCGATTCTGTCCATATAGGCGACGATGGGCAGCCCGTCCGTCCCGATGGCCATCGAGACAAATTGGATCTCCCCAGGGGTGCCGTCAACCCTGGTGATGGTGGCCGGTGCGCTACAGGCGGCGTCGCTACAGTGAGCGATTCTGAGAACATTGCGGTCTTCTGACGTGTAGTCGTAGCCTCCGTAGCTGATGAGCGGCAACCCATCGGTTCCGATGGCGATCGCGCAATCAGGCACATAGCTCCCGTCTCCGGCGTCGACCGTGGTAACGGTCGCGCGGGAGCAGGCGTCGTCGTCGCAGTGAATGACCTTCAGGGCGTCATCGCCTGTTATGTAGCTGATGACCGGCAGCTCGTCCGCTCCGATGGCGATCGAAGGTGAGCGAATGCCTTCCGGGCTGCTTACCGTGCCCTCGACGGCGACGAGGGTCGCGCTGGTGCACGCGGCGTCGTTACAGGTGGCGACTTTGGCGTTCAGGTTGGTGCCGTCCGCGTAGGCGATGACCGGCAACCCGTTGGCTCCGATGACGATCGAGCCATCAAGCCCGACGTCCCCCTCGCTGTCAACGGTGGTGACGGTCGCGCCGGAGCAGGCGGCATCGCCGCAGTGGGCGACTCTGCGTTCGTAGTTCGCACCGTTCCAGATGCCGGAGCTGATGACCGGCAGCCCGTCCGCTCCGATGACGATCGAGTCGGCTGCCCAGGTTCCGGGGCCAATCGTGGAAATGGAGGTGGATCCCCCGAAGTCTTCCGGGACCGTGAAGTCGGCGAACGGCGCCCCGACCGCCGGCGCGTCGTTGACGGGCAGGATGTTGATGGCGACGGACGCGTCCGCGGTGCAGTAGACGCCGCCGTCCTTACCGTTCCAGGCGAAGCTGGTGTCGCCGTTCCAGTCGCCCGCGGGGGTGAAGGTCAGGCCGTCCAGTTCTGCCAGCGGGATCTCCTGCCCTGCGGTCACGCCGGCGCCCGCCAGCGCCAGCATGCCGTGCTCCGCCGGGGGCAGGCTGACGATCTTCACCGTCTCCAGGCCACTGCCCAGGATGCCGAAGAAGTGCTGCGCGAAATCGGCCGCGGCGAAGGCGATGGCCGCATCTTCTTCGCCGGACTTAGCCAGGTCGGTCACGATCTGTTCGGTCCCGAGTTGCAGGGCCTCGCTCAGATAGTAGTTGCGGTTCTGCGCGTTCGTCTGCATGAAGGCGTTCTTGCGCAGCGCCTGGGCGTACACCTGCCGGGCCGCGAAGCTGTCGGGTGCGGCGTGGAACGCGGCATAGGCGAGGTACAGCGCCTTCTCCGCCGCGGCCAGGTCGCGCGCGTTCAGCTCGGCAGTGCGCGCCGCCGCCACCAGGTTATCCGCTCCCCCCAGCGCCTCGGCCAGGGCCGAGGCCTTCGCTGCGGGCGTGAGGGTGCCGGCCAGGTCGGGGGTCTCGCCGCCGAACCAGCCCATGCGCTCGTGGTAGATGTTGCGCACGACGCCCGGGATGTTGCTGGCCAGCTCCCGGTTGTAGGGGCTGGCGGCCAGGTCGGCGGGCAGCGCGACCGCCGCAGCGACCTCGCTGAGCGTGAGCTGCTGGTCGATCAGGGCCAGCGTCTGGTCGTAGATGGACTGGAGGGCGTCGCGCTGGGCCGTGAGCGCGGCCGCGATCGCGCTCGCGCCGACGATGGGGCTCCCGTTCGAGGTGATGTAGTAGGCGGGGGCCAGCCCGATCATCGTGTCCAGGAGCTCGATGCGCTCCGGTACCGGTGTGCTGGCTCGGTAGATGGAGCCCACGTCGGGGAGAAAGGCGCCGGCATCCCCCGCGAGCAGGATACGGACGCGGGGAATCCAGACCAACAGCCCGGCCTCACGGCCCGGGGCCGGGATCAGGCTGATAATCTCATTTTCCACCGTGATCGTTGTCGGCGCGGAGATGAGGCTGGTTGGCGCCGGGTCTGGATCAATAAAAGTGGTGGCGTAGGCCCGCATCGACCCGGCGCCCAGCAGCGCGTCGGGGCCCCAGCTGAGCGACTGGCCCATCGCCATGGCCTGGCGGGTGTAGTACCCGCTATGGTCGAAGCCGGCTTTCGCGACGTCAAAGGCCGCATTCACATAGGCTGGGAGCGCAGGGCGGTTGAAGGCACTTCGCCATATGCCGATGCCCCGGTAGGCATCCGCATGCGCATCGAGCACAACGATGCCGGAGGGGCTCATGTGGAGAAAGCCGGGGATGATATTGCGGAGCGCCATCAAGGCGGTCAAGGCCAGGCTCCGGTCGCCCCCGGTGCCAACGATCAGCGCGTTGTGAGGGGTCGTCACCACGGCAACGTTGGGCCCACTGAGAGCCCGGTAAAAGTAGACCTTAAGCCCGGAAGTGATGTAGACGATTTCCGTGCCGCCAGTGAACTCGGTCAGGGAATGCTGCTCGATGACGCTCTCGTTCGTCCCGTCGCGCCACCACCAGCCCCGCACGAGGGCGTCGGGCGGGGTGTCCGGCGCGGGCGCGGGCTGGCCGGGATCGAGCGGGTCGGCCATCCAGCCGGCGTGGGAGAAGGGTGTGGGTTCCTGGGCGGCGGCTGGGGGCGGCGCGAGAAGCGCCAGCAGGCAGGTGAACAGGATGATGAGAGACAGGGTCGGGGTCAGACGGATGGCGTTCATGGTGTACTCCTTATGGGGAACGCAGAATCGATTCCACCAGCTCGGCCGCCGACAACGGCTGTTCCCGGCGGCCGGAGAGGACCAGCATCCGGTCGGCGGATGGGTCGAAGCCGAGCAGGGTGACGCCCGGGTGGTCCCGGAGCAGGGCGAAGACGAGGTCGCCGGACAACTCGCCGAGGTCGAAGGCGATCAGCCTGGGGTGGCGGCGGTCGAGCTCCTGCGCCAGGATGGCTGCGTCGGCCGGAATGCGCACCACGTCCAGGGCCGGGTTGGTCCTGAGGCTGGCCGCAAGACCGGCCATGGAGAGGGAACTGCCGCAGACGATTGCGTTGACCCGATGGTCCACACCCCACCTCGCGCGTAACGGTTGGCTTCATCGTACGCTGGTCGGGGGCGGAATGGAACGTTCGAGGGTTCAGTCCGGGGCGAGCCGAAGGTACAGCGTTTGCGGGAAAGGGACTGCCCAAAGGTACAGGGGGCAGTGGGAGAGGCGCGGGGACATCGAGAGGTGGCACCCGTCACCGGACCGCCACCTGGCGGTAGGTCTGGCCCTGGGCCACGAGAGTGAGAATCTGCATCTGCCGGGCGGACAAGCGCTCTTCCGGCGCGCCGTCGTCGGGGCATTGCATGCAACGCCCCGACGACGGCGGTCAATGCGATGTCTAGGGTTTCGTCACCGTGACGGCGGTCGCGCCGCTCGGATCATACACGTAGCCGCTCAGCGCCACGTTGCTGACGGTGAAGGTCACTGAGGCAACCTTCTTGCTGATGTTCGGCAGCACAACCGTGCACGTGCCGTCCGCGGCTGTGGTGCACGAGGCTGTCACGCCCGTGCTCCACGACCCGCTGACGACGGCCCCCGCCAGCGCGGGCTCGACTTGCACAGCGATCGTCGCCTCCCAGGTGACGCCCACCTTGGTCCAGCGGCTGTCGGGCGTCAGGACTGCCACCTTGATCGTCGGGTCGGCCTCGTTGTCGACCGTCACGTTGATGGTGGCGCTGCCGGCCTGATCGAGCGTGTCGGTAGCCGTCACCGTCAGGGTGTAAGCCTTGTCTGCCACGCCGACCAGGCTCCACGCCATCGACCAGCCGTCCGCGGCGTCCGTGTCCGTGCCGATCAGGACGCCGTCGACGAGGAAGGCCACCTGCACCACGCCCGCGGCGGAGATGACGCCGGCCACGACCGTCACCGAGTCGCCGGAAACCGTAGGCCCAGCGGGCGAGGTGATCGTCACGACGGGCGGCTCGACGCCGGTGCACAGCAGGCCGTTGTTGTATTCGGCCAGGGTGGCGGCAAGGCTGAGCGCCAGGTTGTAGTCCGCCTTGGTCTTCTTGTTGGTGGCGACGAGGTAGGCCGCGCCGTCACCTGCGACGAAGTTGTACTTGTCGAGCAGCTTCTCGCCGTTCAGGACCGCGTCGGTGGCCTCGGTGCAGGTGCGGGCTGCAGCACCCAGGTTGAGTTGGGCCGCCAGCAGTTCCTTCGCGAGCCCGTACGCCGCATCCTCCGCGTGTTTGATCCCGTCGTAGACCACGGCCGGGTCGCCGAGCGAGCGCTGGTCGAGAAGGTCAACCGCGACCGCGCAACGGGTGATCGGGAAGAGGACGCTGTCGGCCAGGATGTCGTCCCAGGTGATGCCGCCGCCGATGGCCGGGTCGAGCACGTCCTCGAGCAGCCAGTAACCCTCCTGCCAGCCGCCGTTGGCGTCCGCGGTGGCCGCTTGACCGTCGTCAGTGCAGCGGTTCCAGTTCTTCCAGTAGTCGGCCGGCCGTGGCTCGCCGCCGGGGTAGGTGTCGTTGACCAGGAAGTGCAGCGTACCGCCCGTGGTCATCAGGTCCACGCCGGTGACGGCGCCGAAGTCCACGCAGCGGTTGCCCTCGTCGCCCGGCGCGGGCTCACCGGTGTCGGGGTCGAGGTCGTCCGCGTTCGGGTTGTAGGGGATCAGCGCGGTGTCAACCGCGCCGTCGTCGTCCGTATCCACCTGCCAGAAGAAGGTCCAGCCCGCGGGGATGTTCTCCTCGCAGAGCGTGTAGGCCTTCCCGCTGTCCAGCGCCAGGTTGCCGAAGTCGAGGAGGCCGTCCGCATTGTCCAGAGTGGTGGCGGTTGCCAGGCGGGTCCCCCCGAAGCCGTCCGCGCCATCCCAGACGCTGAAGATCCAGCCCTTCGTCGGATCGACCGCGCCGTTGGTCCACTTGAGCAGGCTGACCCGGCAGGCGACAGCGCACGCGGCCGTGCCAGAGGTCTCGCCCGACCAGCGGTTGCCCGCATCGTCGATGTAGACGCTAGAGGCCCCCACCGATGCCTCAACGGCGGACTGCCCACTGTAGTCGCCGGGCAGCGAGACGGTGAATCCCGTGCTCGCACCGGGCGCCAGGGCGAAGCTGCCGATGCCGCCGCCCGCGGTGATGAGCAGTTCGATGTTGCCCGTGTTCGCGAACGTCGCCTTGAACAGCGCCGGGCCCTCCTGTGGCACAGGTTCGGTCGCGGCGCACGCCAGGCTCATGGTGAAGCCGGGGTTCGCGATGAACACGCTCACCACTTCGGAACCGTCGCCGAGCCAGTTGTCATCCCCGCTGTACTTCGCCTGGATAGCGTGCGGTCCGCTCGAAAGATTGCTCAGCTTGAGCTCCGCCACCCCGCCGACCAGCGCAACCTTCGTCATCAGCAGCGTCTCCCCTTCGTAGAAGTCCAGCCAGCCCGTGGGAGTTCCGCTGGCCGGCGCGACTGCCGCAGCCGTCGCGTCGAAGATTACCGGTTTATCCAGCAGGACAGTGGCCGCGCGGGCGGTCAGCGAGACCGTGCTCTGCCCCTTATTGATGTGCAGCGTGGCGCCGGTCGCGGTGACGGTGTAGTTGGGGTTGGCGCCCAACTTCACGGTGATGTCGTAATCGCCCACGTCCGAGGTCTTCTCGGCAGTCGTCGAGAGCAGGTAAACGATCGACGCGCCGCCCTCGACCTGGCCCTCCACCGCCGCGGTCAGGGGGGGAACCTCCTCACCGTAGACCTTGCTCGTGTCGTGCGCGGTCACTGTGGCGGCCTTCGGCGTGATGCTCAGCACGCCGTCGAGGGGGGTCACGTCGTAGTTCGGGTTGTCGCCCAGGCTCACGATGATTCGATAGTCACCCACGCCGGAGAGCGCCTCCGCCGTCGTCGCGAGCGAGTGGGCGATCGTGTCGCCCGCCACCACCCCCTCCACCGTCGCGGTCAGGGCAGGGTTGGCGGCGCCGTACACCTTGGTCTTTTCGTGCGCGGCCACGCTAGCCGGCCTGGGACTGATGAGCAAGATACCGCTGGTGCTGCCCTCGTACGACGCGCTGAGGATGGCCGCCGAGACCACGTACTCGCCCGCCGCGACCGGTGCGGCAGCAGAACCGGCGTAGGTGATTGCCACCGTCAGGCCCGCCGGCGAGGTGGTGACCGTCACCGGCTTGGGCTGGCCGTCGTAGGTCTGCTCAAGGCCGCCGATCGTGACCGTGGCTGCTTTCTTCGCGACGGTGACGATCACGGGATCCGATGTGCTGCCCGCCCAACCGCCATCGCCGCCGTAGACCGCGGTGATGGCGTGCTCGCCCAACCCCAGGGTTGATAGAGTGAGTTGTGCCTGTCCGCCGGCCAGTACGGACGCGCCCAGGGTCATCTCGCCGTCCCTGAAGGTCACCGTGCCGCCCGAGACAGGCTCGCCGCCAGCGGACACGACCGCGGTGAAGGTCACCGGCTCGTCGAGTCTCGCGGCCAGGGTAGAGGCACTGAGCTCCGTGCTCGTGTCGTTCAACCGGATCGTCAAGGCCGCGCCGATGTAGGTGAGGGCGTAGTTGCTGCCCGCGGTCAGAGTTCCCTGGGTGATCGGGTAGGTTCCGGCGTCCTCGCCCGGCGCCCGGCTCAGCGAACCGGTGAGCGGATCCATGCCGATCAACGACCCGCCGGTGAGCTGGTAGGTCAGCTCCGGATCCGCATCGCCCACGAACTTGGCCTGGGCATCCGCGGTCACGGTGATCTTGCGCGGGCCGATTGTGAAGGTCGCGGTGTTGCAGGTGATGTCGTAGTTCGCCAGCGCGGCCTCCGGGTGGAGCGTCGCGCTGATGACATACTCGCCCACGTTCTCGCCTGGCGTGCGGCTGTACGCGGCGGTCACGCCATCCGCAGGCACGAAGCCTGCCAGCGTGCCGTCCAGGGTCGGGTCCGCGTCGCCGTAGGTCTTGCCCGCCGGCGTGGGACTCACCGAGGTCGCCTTGGGCGCGATCACCAGCGTGCTGTAAGCGCTGCCCGAGTAGCCCGGGTCGCTGATGACCGCAACCACCGCGTAGCTGCCCGCCGCGGCCGGCGGCTCAACCGCGCCGTCATACGTCACGCTCACAGCCAGGCCCGCGGGCTGCGTGGTCACGGCCACGGGCCGGGGCTGACCGTCGTAAGTCTGCCCGAGGTCCGCCAGCGTGACGCTTGCCGGGATCGGCGCGGTCTCGAAGGCGCCGAGGTCGACGATGGGTGGGGTCCCGCTGCCCGTATCGGCCACTGGGTCATCGAAGAAGCGCGGCGCGCCGTTGGGATCGACGGGCACGGGCTCTGCCGTGTCGCCGTCGCCATCGACGTCCATCTCGTCGGGGGGTACGTAGGCGTTGTTGCCGGCATCGACGCCGGGTGAGCCGGAAGCCAGCCGCAGGTCAGCCGGAGGCTGGACCCACTGCGGCACACCGGTCACGGCGTGGTCGCAGGCAGCGCGCGGCGGGCAGCCGCCCGCGGTCATGCCGTACGAGAGGGTGACAGTGTGTTCGTACGGAGCATAGACTTCCGCCTCCGCTGAGGCGCCGTTGCCCACGAAGATCGAGTTGCGGATCACGGCGCTCGACGCATAGCCCAGCGCCAGACCCCACCCGAGCTCAGATCCTGTCGTCGCATAGTTGTAGGCCACGGTCGCATTGAGTACCTGGAGGGAGGTTCTGTGGGCATAGATGCCTCCCCCTGCCGCGGCCATCGAGTTGCGCTTCACGACCGCATTCACCAGGCGGAGGGTGGTGTCGACTGCGTACACGCCGCCACCGTATCGTTCGGACGAGTTGGCGTCGATGGTGACGTTGGCCAACGTGAGGCTGCCGCCGGTCGCATAGAGCCCGCCGCCGTCGCAACTGGCCTGGTTGCCGGTGACGAGCAGGTTGGCCAGTTGCGGGCTGCTGTTGGCGCTATGGATGCCTGCGCCCATGCCGCAGTCGGCAAGGGCGCGACCGTCGCGGATCGTGAAACCGTCCAGCACGGTGGTCGGGCCCGCGTCAACGAAGGTGACCACGTGCTGGTGCCAGAAGCGCTCGTCAGACTGACCGGGCACGCTGCCGCTGAGGATGGTGGCGTTCGTGCGCCAGTTCCGGTCGTTGCGGCTCAGCTCACCGCCCGCGAACCCGCCGTAGACGCGTATGCCCGACCTGAGATCGAACCCGCCGTGGTAGGTCCCCGCCTGCACCCAGATTTCATCTCCGTTTTGCGCCACCGTGTCCAGCGCATGCTGCAGCGTGCAGGCCGCCGCCCAGGTATCGCACACGCCGCTGGCGAGACCACCGGGCGTCGTGTACAGGATGCGGGCGATCAGGAACTCACCCGAGGCGCTCCCCTCGTAGCCCGGCTCCACGACCGTGGCCGTTACCACGTACGCGCCGGCCGCGGAGGGAGCGGTCTCCGAGCCGTCGTAGGTCACCGTCACCGCCAACCCCGCGGGATCTGTCGTGACGGTCACTGTCTTCGGCGCGCCGTCATACATCTGCCGCAGCCCGCCGAGCGTCACGGTCGCGGTCCGGTTGGCAATGGTGAGCTGAGCACCGGTATACGCGAGGTCATAGTTCGCCCCCGCAGACAGGTCGCCTTGCAGGATAGCATAGACCCCGACCTCCTCGCCCGGCTCGCGGCTCAGCGCACCCGTGAAGGCATCGCCCGCGGCCAGCGCGCCGCTCGTGATACGATGCGTCAACGGCGGATCCGCGTCGCCCACATACTTGCTCGCCGCATCCGCGGTCACCTCAATTGGGCGCAGCGCGATGGTGAAGGCCGCGGTGTTGTAGGTGATCGCGTAGTTTGCCAGGCGTGCCTCGGGGCTGAGGCTCGCGCTGATAATGTAGTCGCCGCCCGCGTCCTCGCCCGGCGTGCGGCTGAACGCGGCAGTCACGCCGTCAGCAGCCAGGAAGCCCTCGAGTATGCCGGCCAGGGTCGGGTCCGCGTCGCCGTAGGTCTTCCCCGCCGGCGTAGGGCTCACTGAAGCCGCCTTCGGCGCAATGGCGAAGGTCCGGGCCACATCCTCTGCCGGCAGGTAGTCGGCGGTGCCGGCCTGCTGCGCGGTGACCGTGCAGGAGCCTGCGCCGGTGATGGTGACGGTGCTGCCCGCGACGGAGCACGCGCCCTGTGCGCTGAAGCTAACGGGCAGCCCGGAGCTGGAAATGGCACTCACCGGGAATGGCGGGTCGCCGTAGATCTTGTCGACCAGGGCATCGAACGCAATGGTCTGCGCCACACGCCAGTCGGCCGTCCATGTCCATTCAGCCGGCGTCGGGTCTGCCACGATGCCGTTCAGGCCGCGTACGCGGAAGGTGTGGCTGCCCGGGCTCAGCGACTCGTAGGTGGCGGGACTGGTGCATGGGACGAAGACGCCGTCGTCGAGGCTGCATTCGAAGGCCGCGGTTGCCAGATCGCTGTGGAACGTGAAGGTCGCGCTGCTGCTTGCCTCAGGGCTCGCGGGATGCGAGTCGATGAATGTTTCGAGCCAGGGCTGGTCCGTTGCCTGGCCCGCGTTGTTATAACCCCAGCAGTCCACCGCACCATTGGCTATCATGGCGCAGGTGTGCGAGTCGCCCGCACTGGCCACCGTGTAGGCATAGGGTTGATCCGTGGCATTTGCTTCAACGCCCCAGCAGTCCACGGCGTTGGTCGTGCGTCCGCAGGTGTGACTGTAGCCCGCGGTCACCTGCAGATAGGGTCCAGCCTGGTCCGCGCTCTGCCCGTAGGCGTAATCGCCGTCGGTGGCGCCCCAGCACCGCGCTGCGCCGTCGGTCGTCAGGCCGCAGGTGTGGTGCTTGCCCGCGCTGACCTGGGTGAAGACAAAGCCGGTCTCGGGAATGGACTGGCCGAGGTGCGGCCAGTCATTCGTGACGGAGTCGCCCGCGCCCCAGCAGTCGATGGTGCGGTCCCATCTCAGCGCGCAGGTGTGATAACCGCCCGCGTCGACCTGCAGAAATGGTCCCGCATGGGGGTAGATCTGGTTGAACTGGCCATCGCCCCAGCAATCGATACTGCCGTCCACGCGGAGGGCGCAGGTGTGGCTGTCGCCTGCGCTGACCTGAAAGTAAGGGCCGGCGAGGTGGGCAGGCGCCTGGCCGTAGCCGTTGCTGCCCCAGCAGTCGATGCTGCCGTCGTTCCTGAGGCCGCAAGTGTGATAGGTGCCCGTGGTGACCTGGGTGAAGGGGCCGGGCATGTCCGCGTCCTGGCCGTAGAAGCCGTCGCCCCAACATGCCGCGCTGGCATCCGTCCGGAGGGCGCAGCTGTGCTCGAAACCCGCACTCACGCTCGTCTCGGCGCGCGGATACGGCCCGTTGTCCGTCCAGGCGTAGGTCGCGGGCGTGGCGTCGATGTTGCCGGCCGCATCCCGGGCGCGCACGGTGAAGGTGTGACTGCCCGCGGCCAGCCCCGCGTAGGCATGGTAAACCTGCGGGCTGGTGCAGGCGGCGTAGCTCCCTCCGTCGAGCTTGCACTGGAACGTGACGCCCGCCTCATCGCTGCTCAGGCTGAACGCGATGTAGCCGTAGGTTGCACCGGCCGGATTGGCGCTCAGCGTCGTGTCCGGCGTGATGCTATCGATCGTCCAGGTATGCGCGGCCGGCGTGAGATCGTAGTTTCCTCCCAGGTCCTTTGTGCGCACTTCGAAGGTGTGGCCGCCCTGGGCCAGCTCTGCATATGCTTGCGGGCTGGTGCACGCGGCGAACTCCGCGTCATCGAGCCTGCATTCGAAGGTGGCCCGGGTTTCGTTCGTGGTGAATGTGAAGCTCGCGACGTTGACCACGGACGGGTTGGCCGGCGCCGAAGTGAGGGTCGTCTCCGGCAGCTGAGGAACGTAGGGACCGTAAGGGCCGGCCCAGGCGCCGTCATTCACACCCCAACATTCGATCGCTCCGGCAGGTGTGCGCGCACAGGTGCGATTGCCCCCGGCGCTGACCTCCACATAGGGCCCGGCGTGATATCCGGACTGGCCATAGTTGTTAAAGCCCCAGCAGTTCACCGCGCCGCCGGAGGTGAGGCCGCAGGCGTGACCATAGCCCGCGCTGATCCGGACGTACGGGCCGGCGGAATCCACTGCGGCGCCGTCGAGGCCCCAACAGTCCGCGCTGCCGTCCGGCCGGAGTCCGCACGTGTGGTAATAGCCTGCGCTGAGCTGGGTGTAGGGACCTGGCTGGTCTGCGGCCTGGCCCCAGTCCACGTACACCATCTCCATCGTGAGCGGGTTACGATAGGGTTGTGCGCCCCAGCAATCAGCCGTGCCGGATGCCGTCAGCGCGCAGGAGTGATGCATGCCGGCAGTGACCTGTGTGTATGGGCCGGTGTGGAGGCCGGCCTGTCCGGACCGAACGGAGCCCCAGCACCGGACGCTGCCGGGCGGCTCCAGCCCGCAGTTGTGTACATCGCCCGCGCTGATCTGAGTGAAGATGGCACGGGGAGGGTCCGTCTGGTCGTAAAGCATGTACCAGTAGCGGGGATCGTTGGGATCAGGGGGGATACCGCCCCAGCAGTCGACGAAGCCGTCCTCCAGCAGGCCGCAGCCATGATACTGGTTGGCGGTGACCTGCGTGAACGGGCCGGCCGGCGCGTCCAGCACGCCCCAGGCGTCCTGGCCCCAGCAAGTGACGTTGCCATCTGCCTTGAGCGCGCAGGTGTGGAAAGGCGCGGCGCTGAGAACGCCCGACTGGATGGGAGCCTGGGCCTGCGCCGCGAGCGCAGGGAGCATGAACAGGAGGATCGTGGCGGCGGCGACGGTGATGGCAGACAGGAAAATGCGGTTAGTGGGTTTCATGACTTACCCCTCCGTGAGGAACTGCACCAGGTCGGCGGCCGAGATCGGCTGCTCCTGGCGTGCGGATAACATCAGCATCCCGTCGCTGGACGGGTCAACGCCGATCAAGATCACGCCCGGGTGGTCCCGGAGCAGGGCGAAGACGAGGTCGCCGGACAACTCGCCGAGGTCGAAGGCGATCAGACTGGGGTGGCGGCGGTCGAGCTCCTGCGCCAGGATGGCTGCGTCGGCCGGAATGCGCACCACGTCCAGGGCCGGGTTGGTCCTGAGGCTGGCCGCAAGACCGGCCATGGAGAGGGAACTGCCGCAGACGATTGCGTTGACCCGATGGTCCACACCCCACCTCGCGCGTAACGGTTGGCTTCATCGTACGCTGGTCGGGGGCGGAATGGAACGTTCGAGGGTTCAGTCCGGGGCGAGCCGAAGGTACAGCGTTTGCGGGAAAGGGACTGCCCAAAGGTGCAGGGGGCAGCGGGAGAGGCGCGGGGACACGGAGAGGTGCTACCCGTCACCGGACAACCGCGTTGCCGCTATCTCAGGTAACGGGCCGCGTAGGCGATCACCTGGGCGCGGTTGTCGAGGTGGAGGCGCTCGAGGATCTCGGCCATGTGGTACTTGACGGTGCGCTCGGCGATGCCGATGGTTTCCGCCACCTGGCGGTAGGGCTGACCCTGGGCCACGAGGGTCAGAATCTGCATCTGCCGGGCGGACAAACGCCCTTCCGGCGCGCCGGCGCCAGATGAACCGGATGGCTGCTCGGAAGCTGTGCCCGCCGGAGAGGCGCCCGCTTCGCGACTGCCGGGGCGCCACGACGGGTGGGAGAATTCCCGCAGGATCTTCTCCGCCAGGCCTGGCGAGAAGGGTGGATGGCCGGCCTGCAACTCGGTGAGGTAGGCAAAGAAATCAGCCGCGTCCAGCTGCTTCAACAGGTAGCCGGATGCGCCGCTCCTCACCGCCTCGAACAGGTCTCCCTCGTCTTCCGACATGGTCAGCATCACGATCTTGCATTCGGGACTCTCGGCTTTGATGAGACGGGTCGCGGCGACGCCGTCGCAGCGCGGCATATTGATGTCCATCAGGATCACGTCGGGCCGGGTGCGCCGGGCCGCGGCCAGCGCCTCCAATCCATCGTGGGCCATGCCGACGACCTCGATGCCTTCGGAGACAAGTAGGTTCTTGATCCCCTCGAGGAAGAGACGATGGTCGTCCACGAGGAGGACGCGTAGCGCCGGGGCGAGGGAGTGAGGGTCAGCCGTCATACTTGATCTCCTCTCCGCGGCACGCTTACCACGATTCGGGTTCCCTGGCCCACCGCCGACTGCACTGCCAGCCCACCCCCGATCTCTTCAGCGCGCTCGCGCATGACGCGCAGGCCGACGTGGCCGGGCGCCGCGTCGACGATGTCCTGCGGCTCGAACCCGCACCCGTCGTCCTGCACGGTGACCAGCGCGACATGGTCCTGGTGAGTGAACGTGATGGAGACTGCGTGCGCCCGCGCGTGCTTGCGCGCATTGGTGAGCGCCTCCTGGATGATGCGCAGGAGCTGCACCTCGGCCGCGGGCTCGAACGCGTCGTCCGTCAGGGTCGAGGGCCGGCTCAACTCGGTGCGGATGCCGTAACGCTTTTCGTATTGTTCGAGATAGGTCGCGAGCGCGGGAAAGAGTCCCTGCTCGGGCAAAGCGACGTGCAGTCCGAGGATCGACTCGCGGATATCGGTCTCCGCTTCACCCGCCACCTCGATCAGGCGCGCCATGTGATCGTCGGCCGCTGCGATCTGGCCGCGCGCGATCAGCCGGCGGACCGTCTGCCCCTGGGCATTGATGAAGGCCAGGACCTGCCCCAGGTCGTCGTGCAGCTCACGCGCCAGCCGGTCCCGCTCGCGAATGACTGCCAGCGCGCGCTGCTGCTCGAGGCGCTGCGCCTGCGCCCGGCGCTGATCGGTCACGTCGAGGAACAGCAGCAGGCGGCCGATCCGCTGCCCGCGGAAGTCCTGGAGCGGAGACACGCTGACCCCATACCAGCGCGCCCCGGGGTCCGCCCCGAGGGCCACGTCGGTCGTGGGGTGGTCGTCCAGCTCGGGGAGGGACGGCAGCAGCTCCTGCAGCGTCCTGCCGCAGGCCTGTTCAGCGGGGACGGACAGCAAGCTCGCCGCGGCCGGATTGGCGCTAACCACCCGGCCCAGCGCATCCAACACGACCATCCCCTCCCGCATCTGCCGGGCCGCCACCGACCGGGCGGCTGGCAGCGGGTCGAGCATGCGGAAGCCGAACACGGCAACCGCGTACATGGCTGATGCGATCGGCGTGCCGATGACGATCGCATCGGTCGGCGTCAGGGGGGAGAGCGCGCTCAAACCAACCACGTAGAGGATCCGGTTCGTGAGAAACCCGAAGAGCATGAGCGCAACCGGCCAGCGGTGCTGGGGTGAACGAACGAACAGCCAGAGCAGAGCGGCCAGATTGATCAGTCCCAGCCCCAGCCCATAGGCGGTCGCCATCACGCTTCCTGCTCCCGGGGACATCAGGATCGACCCATCCGGCGCCACCTCCAGCCGGCGCCAGTACACGTGTGGACCGAGCAGGACGAGGATGAGGCTGTAGAGCAGTATGGGAAGCGCGAAGATGGCGAGGTTGCGGCGGTTCAGCCACCGCCCCGGAGACACATACTCCAGCACGAAAAACATGATTGTCGTCACCGTGACGAGGACAGCCACACTGCGTGCCTGGTACCAGGCGAGTGTGGCTGCCGGCGCGACGGCGGCCACCTCACAGGCCGTAACCAGCATCATGATGGCGGCGGACAGGGTTGCAGCGGCAAGCAGCAGAGCGGCCGGCAGGTCGTTGCGGCGCTGCCAGCTGTATCCGGCCAAGGCGGCGAGCAAGACCGCGGCTGCGAGCGGCGGCACGATGTGAGGGGTATACGCGTAAGATCCGCCCATCAGACTCTCCCCAGTCGACCGGAGAGATGCGCTGACGCCAGTATAGCAGAAGGTCGGGCTCGCGGCAATATGCCGAATTGACTCACGTAAAATCTTACTTTCCCGGGATCGTTGCCTCAGATCATAATCTTACCGGCACAGCCTCGCAGCAAAGGCGAGCGGCCGGGGAGCATGAGAGGCATGATGAGTCAAACCAGCAAACGCGAGCTGTTACAGGCGATCCGGCCCCGATACACGTTGGGCAGTCGGACGGCCAAGCAGCAGATCCTGGACGAGTTTGTGGCGGCGACAGGCTACCACCGGAAGTATGCGATTCACGTGTTGAACCATCCGCGGCCGCGCAGTGCGACCACGCGGCGGCCTCGCCGGAGCAAGTACACCGGCCGGGTGCGGGCAGCGCTGGAGCAGGTGTGGCGCGTAGCGAACTGCATCTGCGGCAAACGTCTGGTGGCCGTGTTGCCGCAGTACGTGGTGGCCTTGGAACGGCATGGCGAACTGGCATTGGATACCGAGACGCGCTCCCTGCTGCTGACGCTGAGTGCGGCCACGGCAGATCGGCTGCTGGCCCGCGTCCGGGCGGAGACGAAGCCACACGGTCTGAGCACAACCAAGCCAGGCACACTGCTCAAGACGGCGATTCCCGTGCGCACCTTCGCCGAGTGGGATGACGCCCAGCCTGGCTTCATGGAAGTTGACTTGGTGGCGCACTGTGGCGTCACCACGGCGGGTGAGTATCTGAACAGCCTGGACATGATCGACGTCAAGACCCGCTGGGTCGAATTAGCCGCCTTGCGCAATCGCAGCCAAGCCACGGTGATCGCCGCCATCCGGGACTGCCAGCTGCGGCTGCCTTATCCCTTGCGGGGTTTGGATTCGGATAACGGTGCTGAATTCATCAATCACGAACTCAAGCGGCTCTGCGAACAGGAACACATCACCTTCACGCGCTGCCGGCCCTACAAGAAGAATGATCAGGCCTACGTCGAGCAGAAGAACTGGACCGCCGTGCGCCAGATGGTGGGTTACGATCGTTACGAGGGGGAGCCAGCTTGGCTGGCCCTGCAGGCGCTCTATCATGTGTTGCGCCTATACCTCAACTTCTTTCAGCCCGTCATGGTGCTCGTCGAGAAGCAGCGTGTGGGCGCCAAGGTCAGCAAGCGCTATGATGTGCCCAAGACACCTTACCAGCGCATCCTGGAGGCACCCGAAATTGCTTCCGCAGTCAAAGAGCGCCTGCGCCAACGCTACGAATCGCTCAATCCAGCCGAGCTGCAGCGCCAGATCCAGCGCCGCCAGGCCGCACTGTGGCGCTTGGCCTGCCCCGTGGCCGTCCCGGGGGGAACCCAGGTTCCCCCCACCCCTCCTTAACAAACTGACGCGTTACCGCGTCGCAAAAGTAAGATCTCTTTGTGAGGCAACGATAGGCCCAAAGTAAGATTCTTATGTGAGGCAACACGTATGCCTGTCCCGCCGCGCAGGAAAGAAGAAGCCCAGCATCACCCGATGCTGGGCTTTACATAAAGACAGTGCCCCCAAGGGGATTCGAACCCCTGCACCAGGCTTGAAAGGCCTGTGTCCTGGTCCTCTAGACGATGGGGGCAGGTGACAGTGTTCGATATTGTAGCAGAACGCCGCGGAGCGCGCAAAAAGGCGGGGTCTTCTTCACGTCGATCGTCTTGCGCTGGTGAAAACGGGCGGTGTGGGGTATGATCTTGTTCTGAAAGGATCGCTCCACATGCCCGTGACCCGCGCAACCTCACCCGACTGGCAGCCCATGGTCGCGCCGTTTGCCCGGCCCGATCTGCGCCAGGGACTCTGGCAGCTGGCCAATAGCGTGCTGCCGTTCATCGCCATGTGGCCCCTGATGTTCTGGGTCAGCCGCTTCTCCTATTGGTTGGTGCTGCCCCTCGCCCTCCTCGCCGGGGCCTTCTGGATCCGCACCTTCATCATCTTCCACGATTGTTGCCACGGGTCGTTCTTCAAGGCGCGCAAGGCGAACGAGTGGGTGGGGTACGCGCTGGGCATCCTGACGCTGACGCCGTTCTACCAGTGGCGGCACGATCATGCCATCCACCACGCGACCGCGGGCAACATCGACAAGCGCTACACGGGCGACGTCCCGACGATGACTGTCCGGGAGTACCTGGCCGCGCCCTGGTGGCGCAAGGCGGGCTATCGCATCATGCGCCACCCGCTGTTCCTCTTCACCATCGGCGCGCCGGCCATGTTCACCCTGGTGCACCGGTTGCCGACGCGCGGCGCGGGCAAGCGTGAGTTCTGGAGCGTCATCGTGACCGATGTGGTCGTCTTGATCCTGGTGGTCGGACTGGGGCTGTTGGCCGGCTGGAAGACTCTGCTGATCGCGGGCGCGGCCGTGGTCATACCGGCCACCGCGGCCGGGGTGTGGCTCTTCTACGTCCAGCACCAGTTCGAGGGTGTCTACTGGGAGACGAAAGACCGCTGGAGCTTCACGCGCGCGGGCCTGGAAGGCAGCTCATTTTACGCGCTGCCACGGGTGCTGCAGTGGGTCAGCGGCAACATCGGCTTCCATCACATCCATCACCTGAGCCCGAAGGTGCCCAATTACCGGCTGGAAGCCTGTTTCAAGGCCAATCCGCCCCTGCAGGTGAAGCCGCTGAGCCTGCTGCAGAGCCTGAAGGGCGTCCGCCTGCACCTGATCGACGATGCGACGCGACAACTGGTCGGATGGGACGCGCTGAAGGCATACAAGCAACCCGCATCCCTCGTCTGAGGGCGCCCGCGCGGCGATGCGGGCGCGGCGGCGCGCGGCAGAAGTCAGCGCGTGGCTCAGTGAGGCGTGGGGCAGACGCCGGTGAGGCCGCACACGCTGCACGCCTCCCGGATGGCCTCCTCTTCCCCTGACCGCAGCAGGCCGTGCTTCTCGCGGTTTGCGATGAGCTTGTCCACCGCGCCCGGGGGGAAGGGCAGCTCGCGGCCCAATGCCGCGAGCTTGTAGGTCACCTCGGCCGCATTCTCCAGCTTCTCCAGCTTCAGATAGGCATCGAAGACGGTCTTGCCTACGGTCACGCTGCCGTGGCGCTGCAGCACCACCGCGTCGTGGTCCCGGATCAGGTCCCGGATGACCGTGGCGCCTTCCGGGCTGGCCGGCGTGGCATATTCCGTCGTCGGAATCGTCCCCAGCGTGACGATGACCTCCGGGAGCAGGCACGGTGCGATCGCGATGCCGGCGATTGAGAGCGTGATGGCATGGGTCGGATGCGCATGGACGACGGCCCGGATGTCGGGCCGCTGGCGATACGCCTCGAGGTGCAGGAGGATCTCGGAGGAGGGCTTGAGGTTGCGCGCCGGGCCCCAGCGTGATTCGCCGATCGGCTTCGCGTCCCAGTCGATGACGACCATCTGGTCGGCTGACATGTAGCCCTTGCTGAGCCCGCTCGGCGTGACGAGAAACCGATCGGCGTCCAGTCGGGCAGACAGGTTGCCGTCTGTCGCGGTCACGTAGCCGCGTGCATGCATCATCTGGCCGATGCGGACGAATTCCTCGCGCAGCGCCCGCTCGGTCATCTCCGGGCCGCCCGCGGCGTAACCACCGTATCCCAAGACTGCCTCCGCCTGTTTCGCAGCGCACGCGCGCGCAAGCCAATCGCTGCGACTATGCCTCTGTCAGATCGACGCGGTCGATGATGCCGACGATGACGCACCGCACGGGACCCCAGGGCTCGACCTTGAGCACCTGGCGCGCGCTGTTGCCCTCGTCCAGCACGAGCACCCGGTCACCGATGCCTGCCTGGACGGTATCGACCGCAATATCGTACCTGGGGGTGGCGCTGCCCTCGAGGTCCAGGCGCTCCACGAGGAGCAGCTTGTGTCCATCAAATACCCGGTGCTTGATCGTGGCCACAACCGTGCCCGAAACCTGTCCGATGTACATGGCGTCACCTCACGCGGCGGGGTCCACTTCATCGACGATGCCGACGATCGCATGGTCGACCGGGACGAACGTCTCGGGCAGGGCCACGGCGGCCTCGCGGCTGGCGATGATGAACACCAGCTCCCCCGGTCCGGCCTGCGCGGTCGCGTCGGCCGCGACGACAGGCTCGCCCTGTGGCTGCTGGGCCCTGTCCAGCGGCTGGACGATAAGCAGTTTGACGCCTTCCAGCCCCGGATACTTGGTGGAGGCGACGAGAGTGCCGATGACGGTTGCCAGTTGCATGACTCAATCCATATCGCCAGAGTGGAACGCGCGGGCGTTCGCGCAGCGCCGCTCATTATAGCGCACAGCAGGGAGGACGGGAAATGGCCATCGCGGCGCGATTGTGAGGGGCATGCGGGTGTGGTAGAATGACGATTACCAGCCACGAAGCAGCAGAAAGGCGCTTGTTTGACCAAGATCACCGTTGCGTGCGCTCAACAGCAGATGCGACTGTTCGACTCATCGGACAGCTATCGCCGCGAGATCAGTCGCTTTCTGAACATGGCGCGCGCCAAAGGTGCGCAGTTGGCCGTGTTTCCGCCCCTGAGCGGGGTCATGGCCGCGAGCCCGCGCGTGCATGGGTTCAGCGTTGGCCTGCTCAAACAGGCGGCCGAGCGGCAGCGCCGGCACGGCTCTTTCTGGTCGCGCACGCGCGGCGCAGTGGCGGAGGGCACTGCCTCCCTTCTGGGCGCGAATTACCGCCGCTCCTTCCTGGAGCTTCTCAGCGTCGCGCCTGAAGACGTGGCAGCGGACTACGAGGACACGTTCTCAGAGCTGGCGCGCGCATACGAGATCGCGATCGTGGCCGGGAGCGCGTACCTGCCCGACGCGGGGGGCGTGATCCGCAATCGCGTGAGCGTGTTCGGTCCCGATGGCGCCCCGCTGGGCCGGCACGACAAGATGATCCTTTCGCCGGAGGACGCGGAGGTCGCGGAGCCGGGCGACGCGTGGCACGTCATTTCGACCCCGTTCGGCGGGCTGGGCGTCCTGTTCGCGGAGGAGGCGCTCTATCCGGAGACCGGGCGCATCCTGGCTTACCAGGGCGCGGACCTGCTCGTTATCCTGGGGGCCATCGGCGACGAGTCGTTGGCCGCGCACGTGCGCCATGCGGCTATCGCCCGCGCGCAGGACAACCGGTGTTTTGCGGTGACAAGTTTCCTGGTCGGGCGCAACTACATGGCGGCGGAGGAGGGCTCCGCGGCGACCTTCCTGGGCAAGTCGGGCATGTACGCGCCGCTGGAGATGACGCCGCGCTACTCCGGCGTGCTCGTCGAGATCGGCACGAGCGACGCAGAGGGGCTCCTCACGTCCGAACTCGACCGGCCCAAGCTGCAGTGGCTGTGGGAACACGGGAGCTTTCCGGTGCGCAGCGCGATGCCGATGGGCCTGTTCGGCCGCTATCTTCCGGCCCTGTACGGGAGCGGCAGGACGCTAACGGACGCGTGGGCGCATGAGGGGGAGCTTGCGGGCGGGCCGGAGGGCGCGGCGGATGAACTCTCAGGCTCTGCTCAGGAGACCGAGCAGTTCGCTGATTCATCGGGTCAGATGGACGATGAATCAGGGCAGAGTCGGGAGACTGAATTGAGTCCTTCAGAAGGCGAAGGATAGCAGCAAGAGCCTCGCTGACACAAGACCCTTGCTGCAGCCGGTTAGGATTCTAGAACCAGCCTTTTCGCCCCTGAACATAGATGTCCTCAAATTGCTCATCGGTCTTCGTCAGATACATGATGCCTTCAATCAACGCAATTACGCCGACAATGATCGACGCGATGCCTACGGTGATCACGCCCCCGATAAGCGATACAAGTAGCATGATCACACCTTCCTTGGCGTAACCAAGGTAGAACTTGTGGATGCCGATGCCGCCAAGAAAAATGGCGAGCAATCCTGCCGCCATCTTGCTCTTCGCCCCCGCAGCTCCAGTCGCTGAGCGCGTCACCAGCGCAACGCCGCACTTAGTGCACATAGCTTGATTTTCGGTAGTCTCCGCCCCGCAGTTCTGGCAGTAGTTCTTCGCTGCGAGCGGCGGCACCCCGCACTTAATGCAGACCATGGCTTGGGGCGAAGTGAGTTCAGCGCCGCAATTACGACAGTTCATGGGACCTCCTCATTTCAGATGAGCGAGTGAAGCTATGCAGCGGCTTCAGCATAGCCAGGAGAGATGAGAAGTGGCTCTATCCGAGATGGCCGAGGAACATGGCATTCGTCGGTTAGATTCCACCAGCCGCCGACAACTGCGATTCTACCCTGCGCCAGCGAACCTGTCAACATGGTGAGAGGCGTTGCTGGTCCAACCTCAGAAATAGCTGGTCTGATCGCACCAGTGGCTAATCGACCCCCGGGCGAAACACATCGGATACTTGGCGTACGACTGCCAGAATCGCCACGCCGATCTTCACGAGGTCGCCCGCGTTCCCGCGAAACTCCAGGCCCGATGTCGCTCCGAGACGCGCATGGCTCTGTCTCTCTCGGGTATTCACCAGTGCCCAAGCGGCCACGGCACCCACGATCGCGCCGACGATGCCACCTATCAGAATTGCCAGATCACGGGATTTCATGTCATCGCACTCCGTCAGTACTCTTGCGAACCACGCTGCGCCTTAGGCCACCAAGTCGGGCAGCAGTTGCGCTCACTTCGATTATTGGCGAGGCGACTCGGTTGGCGACCACAGAACTGGTCCGTTGTACCCTAAGAGCGTAACCTCTTGCCTTGGGAGACAACTCGGCAAGCTTGCGCTGAATCGCTACGGTCCCGCGAATCAACATGTACAAGGCGAAACCCTCTATCACGGCTAGAATCAACCCAACAAGTGCGAGCCATATGATTGAAATGGATGCCCAAGTATGCAGTGTGGACAAGGATAGCCTCCCTCGACTGGCTTTCTGCCGCTGCTAATCTGTATCAATATTGTGGAATACCCTGGCTCTGGTACAATGATATCTTAGATATGATCGTTTTGTCCAATGGTGTTGTTCCCTGCGGTGAAGTCTTAAATAGGCGCAGTGAGAGACCCGTCACGGTGCGTGGATCCCATAGCAGCCTCGTGCTTGCATGCAGCCTCATCCTGCTAACATTCCTGGCCGGTCGCGCCGCGCGGCCATGGGTCGAATTCGGCCCGCAGCAACGCGTCGTGTCGGTCAACCCGAAGATGGGCATGCACACCCGGCTGACGGACGAGGTGGAGCCCTGGAAGATCCAGCGGACGCTACAGATGGTGCGGGAGATGGGCGCGTCGTGGGTGGTCGAGTACTTCCTGTGGGCCGCGCACGAACCTTCACCCGGCGTGTACGACTGGACACACGCGGACCTGGTCGTCGATCACGCACGGAACCAGGGGCTGACCGTCATCGCACGGCTCGGGTACGTGCCCGAGTGGGCGCGGCCGAAGGAAGCAACACACCTGTACCTGGACGAAGAGGGCGTGCAGCATTTCGCGGCGTTCGCCGCGGCGTTCACGCAGCATTTCCGGGGCCGGGTGGACTACCTGATCGTGTGGAACGAGCCCAACCTGAGCCAGGAATGGGGCTATCGCCCGCCCGATCCCGCCGAGTACACCCACCTGTTGGCCGAGACCTACCGCGCGGTCAAGGCCGTGTCGCCCGAGGTGCAGATCCTGGGCGGCGCGCTCGCGCCGACCCTGGCGCCCCCGGGCAGCGAGTGGGCGATGAACGACCTGGCGTTCCTGCAAGGGATGTATGATGCCGGCGCCCGTGACTCGTTCGACGTGCTGGCCGCGCACGCGTATGGCTGGACGTTTCCACCCGAGAGCGAGCCCGCGCCGGATGCGGTGAACTGGCGCCGCACGGAACTGCTGAGGGAGATCATGGTGCGCAACGGCGACGCAGCTAAGCGCGTGATGATCACCGAGGGCGGCTGGAACGACCATCCGCGCTGGACGAAGGCCGTCCGCCCCGCGCAGCGAGTGAGCTACTCCGTGGCCGCGTACCAGATGGCGCTCGACGAGTGGCCCTGGGTCGATGCGGTCTGCCTGTGGGCGTTTCGCTATCCCCGTCCCGCGCGCACGTACCAGGACTACTACACCTTCGTGGACGGGGAGTTCCGGCCTAAGCCCATCTACGAGGCGCTGCAGCGCTACGCGGGGGGCGAGGCGTGGAGGCAGATCCCGTGAGGTGGCTGGCGCGTGGCAGGGCCATCTGGCGCTCACGCTCTCGAGGGGCGAGGGTCGCGGCCGGCGCCGGCCTCCTACTCGTACTGGCTGCCATCCTTGCAGGCGTGTTCCTGGCTGGCCGGCAGAGCGCGTTCGACGAGCTACGTACGCGCGGGGTATGGCGGGTCGCAATGGACCCGAGCTTCCCGCCGTTTCAGAACCTCGACGCGGCGAGCGGGCAGGTGGTCGGGCTGGACGTCGACCTGGCACGCGCGATCGGCGATGCGTGGGCGATCCGCACGGAAATCGTCAGCCTCGGATTCGACGAGCTGCTGGATGCCGTCGCGGCACACCAGGTCGACGCGGCCATCTCGGCCCTGCCCATGCAGCCGGAGCGCACGGAGGAAGTGCGCTTCTCCGAGCCGTACGTGCAGGCGGGCGTGGTGCTGGCGGCGCGACGGGGCAGCGCCGTGCAGGGCGCGGCGGACCTGGCGGGTCTGCGCGTCGCGGTGGAGTGGGGCAGCCAGGGCGATGCCGAGGCGCGGCGACTGCTCGCGGCCGCCCCCGGCCAGTTCAGGATCGTTCCCCACGAGACGGTGACCGCCGCGCTCGATGCGCTGGACAGCGGAGAGGTGGACGCGGCGATCGTCGACGCGATCAGCCTGGCCCTGCACCCGTCGCCCGCGGGCCTGACGGCTGTTGGCCAGCCGCTCATCTCGGACCCGTACGTGGTCGTCCTGCCTGCCGACGCGCCGGACCTGCTGCAGGAGGTCAACCGGGCTTTGCGCCTGCTGGAGACCGATGGTACCCTTGAGGCGATCCGCGACCGCTGGCTGAGACCGCCGGCCGGATCTTAACTTGCAGTTTGGGCGACAGCCCGGCCCGTATCACAGAGTCTGACGCATGATCCATTTCGACATCTTCACGCTGTTCCCCGGGATGTTCTCCGGCTTTCTGGCGGACAGCATTCTCAAGCGCGCACAGGATGCGGGCATCCTCAGCGTGGCGCTGCACAACATCCGCGACTATGCGGAGGGCCGGCACCGGGTGACCGACGATACGCCATACGGCGGCGGCGGCGGCATGGTGATGAAGCCGGAGCCCATCTTTCGCGCGGTCGAAACGGTGCTCACCCGCGAGGCGGGCTGGCAATTCGAGCCGGGCCCGGACTCGGCTGAGCCCCCGGCGGTGGCTGGCCCCGTGGACCTGCCCGTGGAGGTCCCGATCATCCTGCTGTCGCCACAGGGCCGGACGTTCACCCAACGGGTGGCTGAAGAGTTGGCCGGCCTGCCGCGCATTGCACTCCTCTGCGGCCGTTACGAGGGGGTCGACGAGCGGGTGCGCGCGGGGTTGGTGACCGACGAGATCTCCATCGGCGACTTCGTCATCTCCGGCGGCGAGCTGGCCGCGGCCATGGTCGTGGACGCAGTGACCCGGCTGCAGCCGGGCGCGCTGGGCTGCGACATGGGCGCGTTCGAAGACTCCTTTGCCACGGGCGTGCTGGAGTATCCCCAATACACGCGGCCCGCCACGTTCCGCGGGGAGGGCATACCCGACATCCTCACCTCCGGCGACCATGCCAGGGTGGCGCGTTGGCGACGCGAGCAAGCGCTGCTGCGCACCTGGCTGCGCCGCCCCGATCTGCTCAATTCGGCGCCCCTGTCGGACCAGGATCGCGAGTTCCTGGCCAGGTTGCGCGCGTCCGAAGAGAATCGGGATTAGATTTGGTACAGTGCGCCAGTTGTGCTAGAATCACTTTTCGTGACTAGTGTGGCGCCGCAGTTTCGGGCTCTCAGTCAGCCGAGCGGATGGCCCATTTCTGAAATCAAATGAAGGGTAGTAACTCATGGCTAACTTGATTGATTCACTTGCTGCTCAGATCGCTCGGCCAGAATTGCCGGAAATCAAGGCCGGCGACACCGTCAAGGTCCATACCCTCATCGTCGAAGGCGAGAAGGAACGCGTCCAGATCTTCCAGGGATTGGTGATCCGGGTTCGCGGCGGCGGCGCGGAGCGGAACTTCACCGTTCGTCGCATTGCATCGCACGGCGTGGGCGTGGAGCGCACGTTCCTGTTCATGTCGCCTCGTGTTAACAAGGTCGAGGTGCTGCGCCATGCGAAGGTCCGCCGTGCCCGCCTGTACTTCCTGCGCGGTCGCACCGGCAAGGCGGCCCGCCTGAAGGAACGCGCGGCCTGATCCTAATCATGCAGTGATGTTGGAGGCGTGGGGTGTAAACGACCCTACGCCTCTTTCGCTTAAGGGGGAGTGCACCCGCAGTGGAACGCGAACACGCCGGGCTCCGATTCGAAGCGGAGCTTTGGTCGCAGGGCTACCGGTCGATCGCGGGGGTCGACGAGGTGGGCCGCGGTGCGCTGGCGGGCCCGGTAGTTGCGGCCGCCGTCATCCTGCCGTCCGACCCTGGGCGGCTGGCCCCACTGTTGGGCCGCGTCGATGATTCGAAGCGGCTGACCCCACGCCAGCGCCTTGTGATCGTAGACGAGATCCTCCTCGTTGCCGCCGCCACGGGCGTGGGACGGTGCGAGGCTGAGGAGGTCGACCGGATCGGCATCGTCCCCGCGACCCGCGTGGCCATGATGGCTGCACTGGCTGCCCTGGAGCCTGAGCCCGACTACGTGCTGATCGATTATCTCAGGCTGCCGGGCCTGACGTGCGGGCAGCGGCCGATCGTCCACGGCGACGCGATCTCGCTTTCCATCGCGGCCGCATCGATCGTGGCCAAGGTCGCGCGGGACAGTTGGATGACGGCGCAGGAGGCTCATTATCCCGGCTACGGTTTCGCGCAACACAAGGGGTACGGGAGTGCCGCGCATCGCGCGGCGCTGCGCATCTTCGGGCCGTGTGGCTTGCACCGGCTGACCTTCGCCGGCGTCGCACCTGAGGCCGCTTTCTTTTCCGGCGCGGGAGTAGAGGGAGAGATGGGTGAGGGGGAGGCGCGGGCATGAACGACCGGGGTCGCAAGCCGCTGGGCCGCCTGGGCGAGGAGTTGGCCGTCGGGCATCTTCAGCGCCTCGGCTGGCAGATCGTGGCGCGCAACTGGCGGACGCGGCGCGGCGAGATCGATGCGATCGCCCGCGACGGCGACTGGCTGGTCTTCGTGGAAGTTCGGGCTCGCCGGGCAGGACCGGAGGGTGGTGCGCCTTACCTGGGGCGTCCCGAGGAATCGGTGACCCCGCGCAAGCAGCTTCAGTTGGCGCACATGGCCCAGGCCTACCTGTACGAGATGCCGTGGAAGGGGCCGTGGCGCATCGACGTGGTGGCATTGGAGCTCGGCAAGGACGACAAGGTGGTCCGCCTGGCGCATTTTCGCGATGCGGTGGGTGGGTGAGGCACATGGTAAAGCGATGCGTGACGCCAGTATCACCCTGATTGCCATCGTCGGGCCGACCGCGAGCGGCAAGACCGCGCTCGGCATCGATCTCGCCACCGAGCTCGGCGGCGAGATCGTGTCGGCCGATTCGCGGCAGATCTACCGTGGGATGGACATCGGCACGGCCAAGGCGACGCGGGCTGAACGCGACCGGATCCCCCACCACCTGCTGGACGTCGTCGAGCCCGACCAGGTGCTGACGCTCGCCGAGTACCAGGCCGCGGCCTACCGCGCGATCGAGGACATCGCCCGGCGGGGCCGGCTCCCGCTGCTCGTCGGCGGCACCGGCCAGTACGTGGCCGCGGTGCTGGAGGGGTGGCAGATCCCCGAGGTCGCGCCGCAGGAGAGCCTGCGCCGCGAGCTGGAGGCGTACGCAGCCGAGAACGGGGCGGAAGCGCTGCACGGACGGCTGGCCGGCATCGATCCGGCGGCCGCTGCGGCCATCGACTATCGCAACGTCCGCCGTGTGATCCGGGCGCTCGAAGTCTGCCTGGTGACGGGCCGCCCGATCTCCGAGCTCCAGCGCAAGTCGGGACCACCCTACACGATCGCACAATTGGGCGTCACGCGGCCCAGGCCCGAGCTTTACGAGCGCATCGATTGGCGCGTAGACAGGATGATCGACGCCGGATTGGTTGCGGAGGTGCGCGGCCTGGCAGGCGCCGGGTATGCGTGGGACCTGCCTGCCATGACGGGGCTGGGTTACCGGCAGATCGGACAGTATCTTCGCGGCGAGGTTACCCTCGATGAGGCGATCGCGCTGATCAAGCGGGACACACGGCGCTTCGTTCGCCAGCAGTACAACTGGTTCCGGCCAGGCGACGAGTCGATCCGGTGGATCGACCCGTCGCAGACGTCTTCGGGCGACTTACTTGCCTATCTCAGCGAGCGCCTGAAGTCTCAGCCGGTGTGATGCCCGGGGACTGCATCATCTCCGCGGCGATCTCAGCCGCGGCTGCGATGACTCCGTTGCACACTTTGGCGAAGATCTGCGCCTCGCGTGCAGCCGCCAGTCCCTCCGGCGTGCTGAGATTGTAGCCGATCAGATCGCGGCAGGTGCGATGGCCGGTTGCATCCTCGAATCGGCGCAGAAACTCGGTCGCAATCTCATAGGTTTCTGCCTTGCGCACTTTGTCGGGCGTCGGACATCCGTAACGCAGGCCGAGCGCCATCACGGCGCCCGTTGCCGCGCCACATATTTCTCCCTGGTGTCCGATGCCCCCTCCAAAGGGGGCGGCGAGCCGCATCGCTGTGGGCAGCGGCAGCCCAAGTTCCTCGGCAAACACAGAAAACACTGATTGTGCACAATTGAATCCCTCGTCGTGACGAGCGAGGGCCACTTCACTGAGTGTCATGGCATATCCTGTCTGGCTTATGTATGCGCGGGATGGTGGGCTACAAGTGGCTGCTCCTGGCCATCCCGCAGCGTGTCTTGTGCGGGTACGCACCGTTGATGCGGCGCGCGTTCAGATGCGCCGCCCTTTCACGAAGTCCACGAGTATCTGGATCATCTCCTTCCGATGAAGGATGGCCTCCTGTACGTGGCGCTGGTGTATCTCGTACACCGCTTCAGGCACCCGCAGATCGCCGGTATCGAGCTGGACCGGCACGACGATCGTGCGATCGCCGTCGATGCTGATCTTGGTGAGCGCGACGTCGACCAATTCGTCCTCGATGGAGACGGCGCCGGCCGCCTTAAGGACCTGAATCTTGGTGATGACCTCCAACTCAGTGCCATCGTTGATTTGTTTGGCGATGGACTGCAGCAGCTCCCGGATGGAGAGCTCTGGACTTGCCGTGGTCTCGGAAGAGGGGTTTGGGGGCATGGACGGACTCCTTCTGGGACTCAGGTGGTTGGAACGGGCAGGGGCTGCAGCTCCTGCAACTGGGCAATGATCCGGCGCACGAAGCGGTAGGCCGCTGGGAGCGCCAGGAGGGGATTGGCCGCGAACAGTGCGGCCAATTGGGCCGCGCTCGTGACAGCGGTCGTGCCGAGGCGCAGCCAGGCATCCCGCGTGCGCATGCTGACCGCGACTGCCTGCAGATGAAGTGCTGCCTGTGGGCCGGTCACGCCGGCCTGCCAGGCGGTCCGGTAGTCGCCGGTCCACGTGACGACCGTATGTGCGGCCAGTAGGCCGTCGAAGGTCGATTGGACGACTGCCAGGTGGCGCAGGGACTCACGCAGCCTGCCGAAAAAGGCGCTCGTCTGGGCGACTGCAGCCTGAAAGTCAGGCAGTGCGAGCAGGGCCTCGTCGGCCGGTCGGGCATCCTCCCACGCTTCCAGTGGCCCGGACGGACGCGCTAGCGCGGCCCACGAAGCGAGCTCGGCCTCGGGCCGATCTGGCCGAAGCTGCTGCCCGCGCGCGAGGCCGTCCAGGCGGCGAGCGGCCCACGGGATGGCCGCCTCGGCCGCGTCAAGGCGTAGGCCTACGGCGGCCAGGTCGCGCTGATTCCGGGCAGGGTCGGCCGAGAACGCGACCTGCCAGACGAACGCATCGGGCGGGAGGCCTTCCGAGGGCACGGCTTCGAGCGTGGCTGCGGCCAGATCGCGCGGGGCAGCGGTGGGACGCAGCGGCTGCCAGACGCCCAATTCGTCATCCGTTCCCGGCCCGACGAAGGTAAACGAGGTCATGCTACTTGATTCCCGGCACCAGGTCGGACACCAGCTCCGCGACGATCTTCAGCATGGCCTCACGATGGGCCTGGGCCTGCGCGACCGTGTCCCGGTGGATCTGCCACAGCGCCTCGTCCAGCTGGCCGGCATCCGTGGGGACGATGACGTCCGTATCGCCGTCGAACTTGACGGAGGTGTAGGCCCGGCGCCGCGCATCGGGGAACTGGCCGCCCTGGCCCGCAGCGGACGTCGCCAGGCTGTCGCTGACGTACGTGGTGACCTCCAAGGTCGCGACGTTGGTGGCGAAGTCCGCCACCCGCTTTCCCAGCTCGCCGAGCGCCTTCTCCAGGTTGGTCAGAACTGCCTGCAGCGGACCGGAGCGCTCCGCCTCTCCGGCCGCCGCGTCGCCGAATCCGAAGAGGCCGTGGGCGGGCAGCGACTCCAGACCACCCATCGGCGGCATGAACGACGGGGCGATCGAGATGGTGACGGGATGGCCGTGTGGGTCCACCTGCACGGTAATCGGCCCGGCCGGCATGGGCAGGGTCGACAGGGGATCGAACGGTTCGTGGGGCTCGTCGCCGGTGGTGGCTTTTTGCATTGCGTGCCTCCTATTAATGGCGCTTGCTCCCCACCATTATAGCACGACTCCTGCCTCCTCCGGACAAGCCGCGCAGGTTGACACCCTCCCTGCCCTGTGCTATTTTACTCGCGGGCCGGGGACCAATCTTCTTCGCTGGTTGGTGGCTCGCACTGTCCCCACAACCTCGATATCCGATCGCGTTTCAAGGAGGAAGCCAAATGACTCGGAGACATCTGACGATCGCCTCACTTCTGTTCATGGTGGTCATCGTCGTCGCAGGCTGCGCGCCTGCGGCCGCGCCGGCCAGCACAGAGGTGAACGTCCTGTGTACGCCCCAGGAGGAGTGGTGCCAGGGGATGAAGCAGGAATTCGAAGCCAAGTACGGCGTCACGGTCAACTACGTCCGCATGTCCAGCGGCGAGGCTCTGGCCCGCGTCCGCGCTGAGAAGGACAACCCCCAGTTCGACATCTGGTGGGGTGGCCCGATGGACAGCTTCGTGGCAGCGAAGGGGGAGGGCCTCCTCGAGCCGTACAACTCGCCGAACTACGCCAATCTCCTGGATCAGGCCAAGTACAAGGATCCTGACAATCAATACGCGGGCATCTACGTCGGCAGCCTGGCGTTCTGCACCAACAAGGATTGGCTGGCCAAGAATCCCGGCGTGACGGCGCCCAAGTCGTGGGACGACCTGCTGAAGCCTGAGTTCAAGGGGCAGATCATGGTGGCGCATCCGTCGACCTCGGGCACGTCGTACACGGCCCTGGCTACGGTGCTCCAGATCCGTGGCGACACGGCAGGCTGGGATTACATCAAGAAGTACTCGGGCCAGATCGCTCAGTACACCAAGAGCGGCGCGGCGCCCGCCAAGTTCGTCGGCCAGGGCGAGGCCGCCGTGGGCATCGTCTTCTCACACGACATCGTGAACGAGATCGACAACAACAAGATGCCGCTGGAACTCAGCTTCCCCGAAGAGGGCACGGGCTATGAGATCGGCGCCATGGGCATCATCAAGGGCGCCAAGCATATGGACCTCGCCAAGAAGTGGTTTGACTGGGCACTGACGGCAGAGGCGCAGAAGCTGGGTCCGAAGTACAAGGCCTACCAGGCGCCGACGGTCAAGGGCGTGGAGCTCTCCCATCCCGAGCTTCTGCAGGTGAAGCTGATCGACTACGATTTCCAGTGGGCCGGCAGCAACAAGAAGGCTTTCGTCGATAAGTTCACGAACGAAATCGCGGCAGCCGACCAGCTCAAGTAGTCGTCCCACACGGCTGGGTCCGACCCTTCCCGGGCGTTGCAGTGGCGCAGCGCCCGGGAAGACTTTCCTTGCGCGAGGCATGCCATGGCAGTACAGTTGCCAGGTTTCGAACGCCGCGTTGAGCCAAGGCCAGGTTTCCGCACGTCGTTGGTCAGGCGCTACCGTGAATTCGCCCTGATCGCGCGGGACCCGGTGCTCCTGATCAGCCTCCTCTATTGCGGTCTTTTTCTCTTCATATTTGTCGTGTTTCCCCTGTTCCGAGGCACGGCCAACGGCTTCCTCGACTCCACGCAGTCAGGGCCGTGGTTCACCCGGTTGAGCTTCAAGTACATCGCCCGCTACTTCGATGCCTATTACGGGCCCTATTCGCGCCAGGTGTTCACCAACACCCTCGTGATGGGCCTGCTGACGGCAACGGGCGGCACGATCCTGGGATTCATCTTTGCTTACACGATGGTGCGCTGTAACGCTCCGGGCAGCCGCATCATCCACATCCTGGCGCTTGTGCCAACCGTCTCGCCGCCGTTTGCCCTGGCCCTCAGCACGATCCTGCTGTTCGGCCGCAACGGCCTGGTCACGGCGAAGCTGCTCGGCATGGAATTCGGCCCCGGTCGGAACGATATCTACGGCATGGATGGCCTGGTGCTGGTGCAGATCATCACGTTCTTCTCCGTCGCATATCTCATCGTGCGCGCCATGCTGGAGCGGCTCGACCCCAGCATGGAGGAGGCTGCGCATAGCCTGGGCGCGGGCAAGCTGCACATCTTCCGCACCGTCACGCTCCCCTTGCTCGTCCCCGGCATCGCCGGATCATTTCTGCTGCTCTTCGTCGAATCGCTGGCCGATCTCGGGAATCCGCTCTTCATCTCCGGCAACGTCACGGTGCTGTCGGCACAGATCTTCCTGGCAGTCGCGGGCGAATACGACTATCAGAAGGCGTCTGCCCTGGCATTTGTCCTGCTGATTCCGACGCTCCTGGTCTTCCTGGTGCAGCGCTACTACGTCACGAGGCGCTCCTACGTGTCGGTCACGGGCAAGCCGACGGGGGGCCACATCACGGTACGGGAGCCATGGATTCGCTGGCCGTTCATTGCGATCACGTACCTCACGTGCTTGCTGGTGATCGTGCTCTATGCGGCAATCTTCTATGGCTCGTTCGCGAGCGCGTGGGGCGTGGACTACACGCCGACGCTGCATTGGTGGCGGCTGATGGCGGCGCGCGGGATCGAATCGGTGCTCGACACGACCTTCCTGAGCGCGTTCGCGACGCCCCTGGCCGCGCTGACAGGCATGATCATCGCGTTCCTGGTGGTTCGGCGGAAGTTCTCGGGCAAGGATGCACTCGATTTCGTCTCGAACCTGGGCGGCGCAGTGCCCGGCACGATCCTCGGCATCGGCTTCGTTCTGGCCTTCTCGACGGTTCCCACAGCCGTCATCGGCCTTCTCTTCGTCCTACTGGCCGTCTTCCTGGCCCGCCAGGCGCTGCCGAGTGATGGGCGAAGACAGACCCTCGTGGTGGCCGTCGGCAGCGCGGCAGGGATCGGATTGGCGCAACTGGCCCCGTACCTGGGCCAATCCGGTCCGTATTACCTTGTCGGCGGCGCGTACCTGGCGCTGGCCATCGCGGGCATGGTCAGAGGGCGAGCGGGCGGCCAACCTGCGTGGCGCACCCGGCTGCTCGCCGCGATGGGAGGCTACGTCCTGCTCGGCGGCCTGATCGAGTTCGTTGCACAGCCACTGGCGCGGCTGAGCCGGTCGATTCCGCCCGGGTTCTGGGCCAACTTCCTGTTCCAGTTCTCGGACTACATAAAAGTCTTCTTCCAGACGCCGTTGCCCCTGGTGGCGATCATCTTCGCGTTCCTGTCCCTGCTGGTCCTCGAGCGCGAGACGGGCCGATCACGGATGGTGATGACCGGCATCCTGGTGGCGCTGGTCGCAGTGCTCTGTTTCGCGGGGAAGCCGCTGGCGCTGATCGGCACGCCCTACATCATCCTGACCGCGTTTGCCGTGCGCAGCCTGCCTGCGTCCGTCCGGGCGGGCGTCGCCGCGCTGCAGCAGATCGATCCGTCGATCGAAGAAGCCTCGAGCATGCTCGGCGGTGATGCGCAATACACCTTCCGAAAGGTCACGCTGCCGCTGATCCTGCCCGCGCTGTTGGCCGGGCTGATCTTCTCCTTCACCCGTCACATGACCAGCCTCTCCGCGATCATCTTCCTGATCAGCGCGCGCTGGCGCATCGTGACCGCATCGATCCTCAGCGAGTGGGAGCAGGGCGGCGTCAGCATCGCTGCGGCGTATTCGTCCGTCATCATCGTTCTGGTATTGATCGCCATCGGCGTCCTCTATTACCTGACGCGTCGGGTATTCAAGGGTCGCGGTGACGTCGATCTGACCCTGGGCGCTTAGGAGTCAGTCCATGTATCTGGTGCTACAAGACCTTGTGAAGAGGTTTCCGAGCCGCGGCGGCGTGGGCGAAGTGACGGCGGTTGACGGCATATCGCTTGACATCAACCAGGGCGACCTCGTGACGCTGCTCGGGCCCTCGGGGTGTGGCAAGACGACCACCCTGCGCATGATCGCGGGCTTCGAGTTTCCCACGCAGGGACAGATCCTGCTCGATGGCAAGGCCATCAATGATCTGCCGCCGCACCGGCGGGACATGTCCATGGTCTTCCAGAGCTACGCCATCTTTCCCCATCTCAGCGTCTTCGAGAACATCGCCTATGGGCTGAACGTCCAGCATAAGTCACGCGGGGAGATCCGCGACCGGGTGGGCGGAGTGATGGAATTGGTCGAACTGACGGGCTACGAGAACCGCCAGCCGAACCAGCTCTCCGGCGGCCAGCAGCAACGCGTGGCGCTGGCCAGGGCGCTCGTGATGGAGCCAAAAGTGCTCCTGATGGACGAACCGCTGTCCAACCTGGACGCCAAGCTGCGCGAGCAGATGCGGACCGAGATCCGCCGCATCCAGAAGCGACTGGGCATCACGAGCGTGTACGTGACGCACGACCAGGTGGAGGCGATGACCCTCTCCGACCAGGTCGTGGTGATGAACCAGGGCAAGATCGAACAGGCCGGCACCCCGACGGACGTGTACCGCCGCCCCGCAACGCGGTTCGTGGCCGATTTCATCGGGCGGGCTAACTTCGTGACCGGGATGGTGCGCGACCAGGGCAGCGGCATCATGGTGATCCAGGCGCTGGGCGCGACCATGCAGGTGCCGGCATCCCGGGAGGAGATTCCGACCGGAGCGATCGTCACGTTGGTCGTGCGTCCCGAGATGGTGGAGGTGGACTCGGACAGGCCGCACGCGGTCGCGACCGTGCATCGTGCCGCGTATCTCGGCAACGTCGTCGAATACGATCTGCTGGTGGGGGATCACCTGCTGACCGTCGCCGAGCACGACCCGCGGCACGACACGATCCACGCTGAGGGTGCATCAGTTCCCGTCCGGCTGCTCGAAGACTGCCTCTACGTGCTGCCAAATGAGTAGGAATCACTTCGACCTCCTGATGCTGGGGCACTTCGCCGTCGATCGGATCGTCGTCGATGGCGCGTCCGAAACCGTCTCTGGCGGCGGCGTCTACTACGGGGGCGTGGCTGCGCGGCGGCTGGGGGCCACGGTCGCGGTTGCCACGCGGCTCCGCGAGGTGGACTATGACCGGCTCGAAGAGATGCGTCGCGAGGGCATCACCGTCTACCCGGCTCCGGCGGCCGAGACCTCAGGCATCGCCAATTACTACGACTCAGGGGACATGGAGCGGCGGACCTGCGTACCGATCGGGTTTGCGGGCGCGATCCAGCCCGACGACCTGCCGATCGATTGGGCGCACGCGCCCGGCGCGGTGGATGATTCCGGGGTTACGGCCCGCGTGTATGTCATCGCGCCCATCATGGCAGGGGAAGTGACGCTGGCGTTGCTGGCCCGACTGGCGCAGCGCGGCCCGGTGGCGATGGATGTACAGGGCTTCGTGCGTGTGCGCGTGGGCAACGAGCTCCTGTTCCGCGTGTCTCCGCAGCTCGATGAAGCCCTGCAGCACGTGACGTACCTCAAAGTGGACCGTGCGGAGGCCGAGGCGCTGACGGGTGAAACCGACCTGGCCCGGGCTGCGCGCACCTTGGCCCAGCGCGGCCCGCGGGAGATCGTCCTTACGGAGTCGGCAGGCGTGACGGTGCTGGCGGAGGGCCAGCTTCATCGGGCGCCGTTCCGGCCGCGGTCGCTCGCCGGCCGCACCGGCCGGGGTGATACGTGTTTCGCCACCTACCTGACCATGCGCCTGTCCCGATCGCCGGCCGAAGCCTGCCGCTGGGCCGGCGCGGTGACTACCATGAAGCAGGAAACGCCGGGTCCCTGGCGGGGGTCGCCCGCCGGCGTGGAGCGGTACCTGGCGGAAATGGCCTGACGCGGCGGAACGCCGCATGCACGAAAGGTGTGTCGCCACATGACTGCAACCGGCGAGCAGGAACTCCCGATCGACCTGGATGGCGGCCTTCGACTGCGCAGATCGACGAGTGACGATGCTGAGCCCCTGGCGGAGTTCAACCGCTGGATTCACCGGGACGAGGGCGTCACAGCGCCGGACGACACCGTGGGGGAGTGGACCCGTGAGCTTCTCAGCGGCAGCCACCCGACCTTCGCTCCTGACGACTTCACGATCGTGGAAGAGAAGAGCACCGGGCGCATCGTCTCCTGTCTGAATCTCATCTCCCAGACGTGGACGTTCGCCGGCATCCCGTTCGGGGTCGGCCGGATCGAGCTGGTCGGCACCGCGCCCGAGTACCGGCGCCAGGGCCTGATTCGCGCCCAGTTCGACGTGGTCCATCGATGGAGCGCGGCGCGGGGGGAGCTGGTCCAGGCGATCACGGGCATCCCCTTCTACTACCGGCAGTTCGGCTACGAGATGGCCCTGGATCTCGGCGGTGGCCGCGTCTGCTACCCTCATAGCGTCCCCAACCTGAAACCAGGGCAGAAGGAACCATTTGCGCTGCGCGCGGTCGACGAGAACGACCTGGATTTCGCCATGGCGATGGATGCTGTGATGGCGGGCAAGTCGCTGATCCACGCGCTGAGGGACCGCCATTTCTGGCGCTACGAGCTGTCCGGCCGGCCTGCCGGAAGCGCCTATCGCGGTGAATGGCGCATCATTCAGACGCCCGAGGGCGAGCGGGCCGGGTTGATCGGCTTCAGCCCCACCCCGTGGGGTCCGAACCGGCTGGGCATCTGGTGGTTGGAACTGGCGCCCGGTTACTCGTACGTGGAAGCATCGGCCAGCATCCTGCGCGGGCTGCGGGCCGAGGCAGAGACGATCCTGTTTTCGAAGGGGAGGCGGCTGGGCGACCTGTACTTCCAGCTGGGCGAGTCGCATCCGCTGTACGAAGCCAACCACGACCGGTTGGCGTTCGTCCGACCAGCTTACGCGTGGTACCTGCGGGTGCCGGACCTGCCGGGCTTCGTCCGCACCATCGCACCCGCGTTGCAGCAGCGACTCGAGCACACCCACGCTGCAGGCCATACGGGCGAATTGAGGCTCAACTTCTACCGGTCGGGCCTTCGGCTGGCCCTCGATCGCGGCCGTTTCACAGCGATCGAAGGGTGGACCCCGTCGTTCGCGGAGGAGGGTGACGCGGCATTTCCGGGTCTGACGTTCCTGCAGTTGTTGTTCGGGTACAGAACGTTGGACCAGCTCGGGGATGCTTTCCCCGACATCTGGACAAAGAATGACGAGGCGCGGGGCCTTTTGACCGCGCTCTTTCCCCGCCTGCGATCGCGCTTCAGCCCGATCGGCTGATCCAGCCCCAGCGTGGCCTCAGCCGATCAGGGCCAGCAGGCCCAGCACGTAGCTGCGCGGACCGAAGCCCGAGATCTGCCCCACGCAGACGGGCGCGATGACCGACACGTGCCGGAACGCCTCGCGGCTGTGGATGTTGCTCAGGTGCACTTCCACGCAGGGCAGTGCGACCGCCGCGATCGCGTCGCGCAGGGCGTAGGAGTAGTGGGTGAGGGCGCCGGGATTGATCAGAATGCCCTCAGCCCACGCCCGCGCGGCGTGGATGGCGTCGATGAGCTCGCCCTCGTGATTCGATTGGCGAAACTGCAATTCGACCTCCCGGTCCCCAGCCTCGCGCGCCAGCAGCGCGTTGATGTCCTCGAGCGTAGCTGAGCCGTAGACGCCCGGCTCGCGCGTGCCCAACAGGTTCAGATTCGGCCCGTGTAGCACCAGGATCCGCTGCATTCGTCCACTCCTTTCGCCGATCAGGCCTGTATCGCGGCCAGTGCGTCGCGCACCGCGGCTTCGGGCGCGTCATCCAACAAGGCAACCTGGCCGATGTCCTCGATGACGACGAAGCGGAGGCGCGAGCCGTGTCGCTTCTTGTCCGTCCCCATCGCGTGCAGCACCGCATCGGGGTCGAAGTCGGCCGAGACCGGCAGGCCGAGTCGCCCGAGCACGTCGCGAAGCAACTCCGACATCCCCATCGGGCACAACCGGAGCCCCTCGCTCAGCGCGGCAGCCGCCACCATGCCGATCGAAACGGCCTCGCCGTGGCGCATCGTGTAGCCAGACAGCAGTTCCAGCGCGTGGCCGAAGGTGTGCCCGAGGTTAAGCGCCGCGCGCACGCCCATCTCGTGCGGGTCACGCTGCACGACGGCAACCTTCACCTTGATCGCGTCCGCGATCATCTCGGCCAGCGATCCCGGGCCGTCACCCGCCAGCCGTTCGAAGAGCACGCGGTCGCCGATGATGCCTGCCTTGACCACCTCGGCCAAGCCCGCGCGAAACTCGACCGTCGGCAGGGTCCCGAGCACGTCGGGGTCGACGAGGACCAACTCCGGCTGCTTGAATGCGCCGACCAGGTTCTTCCCCTCAGGCAGGTCGACGGCGGTCTTGCCCCCCACGCTGGCATCGACCATGGCCAGCAGCGTGGTGGGCACCTGGACGAAGGGCACGCCGCGCAGCCAGGTCGCCGCGATGAAGCCTGCCACGTCGCCGACCACGCCGCCGCCCAGGGCGACGATCGGTTCGTTACGGGACGCGCGGGCTGCGGCCAGTCGGTGATAGAGATCCGAAGCGATGGCGAGTGTCTTGTGGGCCTCGCCGTCCGGCATCTCCAGCACGAGCGGTGAGAAGCCGGCGCGCTCGAGTGCGGCCCTCAGCGTTTCGCCGTGGTGCGAGGCCACCGTGGGGTTCGTGATGACCGTACAGCGCCCCGGCTCGATCCCGGCGCGTTTGATCCGGTAGCCGGCATCCGCCAGGATGCCCTCCGCGACCAGGACGTCGTAGGCCGCGCCGGGGACGGTTACCGGGATGCGGTAGGCGCCCTCGGGTAGGTCTGCGCTGATCGCCAGGACCCGGTCTGCGACGCGGTCCGGTTCGAGTTGCGTCGTATCGATATGGAACGGCAGGACGGCGTACGCGGGCGCCCGCTCCGCAAGGAGTGCCTCGATGCGCCCGGCGACGGTCACTCCTGCCGCACGGGCCAGCATGGGACGGCCGGGCGCCTCACCTAAACGCTGCGCCAGCGCCTCGGGCGCGGCCTCGAGGCAGATCACCATCCCGCCGGCGCTCAGCGCGGTACGGTTACGCGCGCTGAGCACCGCGCCGCCGCCCGCCGCGACCACCAGCCCGCGCGGTGTCCGCAATTCCTCGCACGCGGCTGACTCCAGTGCGCGGAATGCCGCCTCGCCGTCATCTGCGAAGATAGCCGGGATGGCCTTGCCGGCCCGCGCCGCGATCTGATCGTCCAGATCGACGAACGGGCGGCCCAGGCGCTCTGCCACGATCTTTCCGACGACCGTCTTGCCCGTGCCCATGAATCCGGCCAGGATGATGTTCGGTTCACTCAAGTCAGCACCCTCCGGCGGCCTCAGGCCTCGTAGCCGAACCGCCACGGCTCGTTGTCCATCGGCAGGTCGCCGAGCCTGCCCGAGCGGAGCGCGGCGAAGCGCGGTGCCTGCTCCGCGATCGAATCCCCGCCCAGCTTCTCCATGAGCGCATCTGCCAGCACCCAGGCGGCCATGGCCTGGCCGATGACGACCGCGCGCGGGACCGCGCAGAAGTCCGATCGCTCGTAGCGGGTCGGCGCGGGGCGGCCTGTCGCCAGGTCGATCGACATCAGGGGCGTGAGCGTGGTGCTGATCGGCTTCATCGCGGCGCGGAGCACGATGGGTTCGCCGGTCGTGACGCCGCCCTCCAGCCCGCCCGCGCGGTTGGTGGACCGGACGAGATTGCCTGCGGCGTCGACGGCGATTTCGTCGTGCACTTGCGTGCCGCGCAGGCTCGCGTTGGCGAACGCCGGGCCGATCTCGACCCCCTTCACCGCCTGAATGCTCAACATCGCTGCACCCAATTGGGCGTCCAGCCTCCGGTCGAAATGAACGTGGCTGCCGAGGCCCGGCGGTGCGTTGAGGATCACGATCTCGAACACGCCGCCGAGCGTGTCCTTGTCCTGCATGGCCTGCCGGATGAGACTGCGCATCCGCCCGGCGGCCTCCGCGTCGGGACAGCGCACGTCGCTCTCCTCTGCCAGCCGGTAGCGCTCGGCGTAGGACAGTTCGACCGGCAGTGCGGCCTCGACGTCGCCGATGCTGCGCACGTAGCCGATCACTTCGATGCCGAAGTGGGCCAGGTAGGCCTGGCAGACGGCACCGACCGCCACGCGCATCGTGGTCTCCCGCGCGCTCGCGCGTTCCAGGGCCAGCCGGAGGTCGCGATAGCCGTACTTGATCGCACCGGTCAGGTCAGCGTGGCCCGGCCGTGGGATGGTCATGGGCGGCACGGCGCGCTCGGCCCACGATCGATAGTCGAGATTGGGCACTTGGAGGGCGATCGGTCCGCCGGTGGTCGCTCCGCCCATCACGCCCGCGGTGATGCGCACCGCATCGCGTTCGATGGCCATGCGGCCGCCCGCGCCAAAAGACGTTTGGCGCCGCGCCAACTCACGATCGATCTGGGACGCCGTGACGGGCAGTCCCGCGACCATGCCTTCGAGTATGGCGGTGAGGCGAGGACCGTGGCTCTCGCCGGCAGTGAGGTAACGCAACCGTTGCATGGTCTTCAATCCTCGATGGCGGCGCGCATGACGCCGATGGGAGCCTCCAGGCCGGTCCACTGCGTGAGCGCCAGCGCACCCTGGTGTACGAGCATTCCGAGCCCTCCGATCGCCCGCGCGCCCTGCCGCGCGGCGAGCGACATCAGCGGGGTGACCTGAGTATACACCAGGTCGTACACGACCTGGCCAGGTCCAAACGGGACGTCAGGCTCCCACGGCATGGCATCATCTGCGCGCAGGCCGAGGCTGGTGGCGTTGATGACCAGGTCCGCGTCCGCGCTGCACGCCCGCAGGTCGCGAGGCAGGGCGTGCGCGGTGAGCCGTCCTGCCTCTGCCGGCAGCTGGGCGGCGAGGGCTTCACATAAGGCGGCGGCCTTCGCCACCGAGCGTGCAGCGACCATGACGTCCACGCCGGTCTCTGCCAGTGCATAGGCCACGCTGCGCGCGGCGCCGCCCGATCCCAGGAGCAGGGCGCGCCTGGGCGTGATATCCTGCTCCTGGAGGTCCGCAAGAAACCCGCGGCCGTCGGTCGTGTCACCGCACAGGGTGCCGTCCGCGCGGACGGTGATCGTATTGACCGCACCTGCGGTCCGCGCAGCCGGCGTGAGCACGTCGAGTTGGGCTATGACGGTCTGCTTGTGCGGAACGGTCACGTTTGCACCCCTGAATCCCAGTGCGACCAGCCCTCGCACGGCCTGGGGCACGCGATCGGGCGGCGCCGGCAGGGGCACGTAGGCCCAATCCAGGCCCAGCGCGGCGAATGCGGCGTTGTGCATCCGCGGGCTGCGGCTGTGCGAGACCGGCCAGCCGATCAGTCCTACGAGTTGTGTGGTACCCGTGATGGCATGTTCAGTCATGTGTGCCGGTCATCCTGGCTGCTTGTCTCTGTCCGGGCAGCTCAAACATCGCGGCGCGGCTCCGCATCGACCCACGCGAGGTCCGCGCCCAGCGCCTGCATCGTCTCGACGAAGCCCGGGAATGAGTCGTCGATCGCCTCCGCGCCCTTGACGGTCGTCGTGCCCGAGGCCACGAGCCCCGCAACCGCCAGCGCCATGGCGAGGCGGTGGTCGCGGTGGCACGCCACCGTGGCGCCCCGGAGCCGGGTCGGGCCGTGGACGATCATGCCGTCGGGCAGTTCGTCGATGGCCGCACCCATCTTGCGCAACTCGGCCGCCACGGTCGCGATGCGGTCGGATTCCTTGACGCGCAGCTCCGCAGCCTCGCGCACCACCGTGTCGCCCTCCGCCTGGGTGGCCAGGACCGCGAAGATCGGGAACTCGTCGATGGCACGCACGACCAGGTCGCCAGCGACCTCGGTTGCGCGCAGGGCGGCGTGCCGCACCTGCACGTCCGCGATCGGCTCGTGCATCTCGTCGGGCAGGGCCGCGCCGGGCAGTTCACTCGCCGACATCGCGACGGCGCCCCCCATGCGCACGAGAAGGTCGTACAGACCCGTGCGGGAGGTGTTGGCGCCGGTCCGGCGAAGGCAGATCGATGAGCCCGGCACGATGGACGCGGCGACGAGCGGAAACGCGGCGGACGAGAAGTCGCCCGGAATCGTGAGCACGGGCAGCGCATCGGCGCCTGCCGGTGGGCGCAGGATCTGGCCTCCCCGCAGGCCGACGTCGCGCCCTTGAGACGCCACCTTCACCCCGAACCAGCGCAGCATGCGTTCGGTGTGATCGCGGGACGGGCCGGGCTCGTGGAGGGTCGTCTCGCCCGTGGCGAACAGCGCGGCGAGCAGGATGGCGGACTTGACCTGCGCGCTTGCGACGGGCAGGGTATAATCGATCCCCCGCAGTCCTCCGCCGCGAATTGTCAGGGGCGGCAGGTTGTTGCTGTGCCTGCCCAGCACGGTCGCTCCCATCAGGCGCAGCGGCCCTGCCACGCGGCCCATGGGACGCCGGCGCAGGGGCTCCGTGCCGGTGAGCACGGTCGTGAACGGCTGTCCGGCCGCGATGCCGGCCAGCAGGCGCATCGTCGTGCCCGATCCGGCGCAGTGCAGCACGTCGTCCGGCTCACACAGGCCGTCCGGTCCGGCACCCGTGACGATCAGCGCGTCGTTCTTTTCTTCGATCTCCGCGCCCATCTGGCGCATGCAGCGCAGGGTGGCCAGGCAGACCTCGGCCGGCACCCAGCCCTCGATGGCCGTCGTGCCCTCGGCCAGGGCCGATAGCATCAGCGCGCGGTGGGTGATGGACTTGTCGCCCGGCGTCGTGACCGTGCCCCGCAGCGGTCCGGATGGATGGATGAGCAGATCTCCCATGTCGCCCCTCATGTCGGGACGGCCCTGTGTGGCCGCCCTTGGTGGCCGGCCCTGTGTGGCCGCCCTTGGTGGCCGCCCGTGAAACGAACGGCGGCTAGAGCCGCAGGTTGCTACGACGATCCTGCACCGCGCTCAGTAGTGCGCGGAGCCTGGCTTCATCCCCGGTTTCCAGGGCGGCTGCCAGTTCGTCCAGCTGGCGGCCGTACCGGCCCAGCCAGTCGAGGATCGCATGGCGATTGGTCATGACGATGTCAAGCATCATCCCGACGTCGCTGGCGGCCACCCGCGTCGTGTCACGGAAACCGGACGCAGCCAACTCCCAGGCGAGCGGGGAGCCTCCGTCCTCGACCGTGCTCACCAGCGCCGCAGCGACGAGATAGGGCAGGTGGCTGATCGCCGCGACCGCACGATCGTGCTCCTCGGGCGAGAGCAGTCGCACGCTGCTGCCCGCCGCCTCCGCCATCTCCCGCGCGACGGCCAACGCGGATGCGGCTGTGCGGGGGAGGGGGCAGAGGACGAACGTCTTGCCTTCATACAGATCCGCCTGCGCCGCGGCAAAGCCGCCCACCTCTCTTCCGCACATGGGGTGCCCACCCAAGGGCTGCACGTGCGGCGGCAGACGGTCCATCTGCCGGCAGATCTCGCCCTTGGTGCTGCCCAGGTCGAGGACGACGCTGCCGGCTCGTGCGTGCTCGCCGACGGTGACCAGTTGTGCCAGGATGGTCCGCACGGGCGTGGCCAGCACTACCAGGTCTGCGTCTTTCACTCCCTGCCCAAGGTCGGTGAGGCCCCGATCGATGGCGCCGGCCGCGGTGGCGGCGGCCAGCGTCTCCGGTCGCCTGCTGACGCCGGTGATCGAGGTGCACCACGCCGCGCGCTTGAGCGCCAGCGCGAGCGAGCCGCCCATGAGCCCGAGGCCTACGATGCAGACGTGCATCTACAGGGTCCGTCCCACCGCTTCGGCCAGGGTGCGCAGCTCCCGGATGAGTGCCGCGAACTTCTCTGGCTTCAGCGACTGCGCGCCGTCAGACAGCGCGACCTCCGGGTGGGGATGCACCTCGATCATCACCCCGTCCGCGCCCGCCGCGATGCACGCCTTGGCCGTCGGGCCGATCAGCTCCCATTTGCCGGTGCCGTGGCTCGGGTCCCCGAAGATCGGGAGGTGCGTCCATTGCTTCATCAGGGCGATCCCGTTGATGTCCAGCGTGTTGCGCGTGGCCGTCTCGAAGGTGCGTATGCCGCGTTCGCAGATCATCACCTGGCGGTTGCCGCCGCTGAGGATGTACTCGGCGGACATGAGCGTCTCCTGCACGGTGCCCATCATGCTGCGCTTCAGGAAGACCGGCGTGTGGGTCTTGCCGACCGCGGTGAGCAGCGGGAAGTTTTGCGAGTTGCGTGCGCCGATCTGAAAGATATCGGTGTACTGGCCGACAAGCTGGACGGCCTCGGGCGACATGACTTCCGTGATGATCGGCAGGCCGGTTGCTTCCCGAGCCTCGGCCAACATGGCCAGGCCATCCTCGCCGAGGCCCTGGAACGCGTAGGGCGAGCTGCGCGGCTTGAACGCGCCGCCGCGCAGCAGGTCTGCGCCGGCCTCCCGCACCGCGTGCGCGGTCTCGATGAGTTGATCGCGGTCCTCTACGGAGCAGGGCCCGGCGATGACCGTGATCTTGGGGCCGCCTATCTCCACCCCGCGTACGTTGATGACGGTGTTCTCCGGGTGGAAGTCACGCGAGGCCAGCTTGAACGGCTGGAGGATGCGCACGACCTGTTCCACGCCGGTCAGCATCTCGAAGTTGTGCGGCTGGACGGGGCGGTTGTCTCCCACCACGCCGATGATGGTGCGCTCGGTGCCCTGGGACAGATGCGCCTTGTAGCCCATCGTCTCGACCTGCAGCACCACATTCTCGATATCGACGGCGGACGCGCCGTGCCTCATGACGATGATCATCGATGACTCCTCCTATTCGTCTGCCGCGGGGTAGCTGCCCAGCAACTTCAGGAACGCGGTCCGGGTGAGCAGACCGAGCAGCGCGCGGTTGATGGTGGCATCCTGCCAGTGACCTTCCAGGTCGACGTAGAACACGTAGTGCCACGGCCGATTGCGCCGCGGTCGGCTCTCGAGCTTGGTCAGGTTGATGTTGCGCGTCGCCAGCTCGCCGAGCACCTGGTAAAGCGCGCCCGGGGTGTGCATGGTGGCGAAGATCAGCGAGGTCTTGTTGCGCCTGGCCGGCGGCGGTTCCTCCCTGCCGAGGAGGAAGAAGCGGGTCGTATTGTCGGGCGAATCCTCGATGCCGGAATCGAGCACCTCGAGGCCGTAGGTCTGGCCCGCCAGCGCGCTCGCGATGGCAGCAACGCCCGGCTCCGGCGCGGCGGCCAGCTCACGTGCGGCTCCAGCCGTGTCGTAGGCCACGAGCGCATCCCATCCACGCGTGCGCAGGTAACGTTCGCACTGGGCCAGGGCCTGGTAGTGCGAGCGGACGATTCTGATGTCGGCCGGCCTGGTGCCCGGGGGCGCGAGGAGGCAGTGGCGCACCCGAAGCTTGACCTCCCCGACCACCCTCAGGTCATGATCGAGCAGGAGGTCAAAGGCCTGGTTGATCGAGCCGGCCTGCGAGTTCTCGACGGGCAGCAGGCCAAGGGTGGCCTGGCCGGTCTCTACCGCGCGGAAGACGTCCTCAAACGTCGCACAGGGGAGCGTATTCACCTGGGCGCCGAAGTGCTGGAAGATGGCTTCCTGCGAATACGCGCCGGCCTCGCCCTGGAACGCCACGGTCTCGATGGTCTCACCGCGCCACTTGCCGTTGGATGGCGCCGCGTCTTCGGACGCTTCGGGCGCTGCGGGCAGCGGATCGGCGATGAGATCGGGCCGCAGTCGAACAGCATCGCGGAGATAGACGTGCCTCACGTCGTAGATCGGCCTGTCCGTGTTCCAGTGCACGAGCACGCGGACCGTGCGCGGCAACCCGCCGGCCGCAGCGATCTCCACCGCATCCAGCAGAGGAACATGTTGCCAGCCGAACTCGCGCGCGGCGCGGGCGGGAAAGGCCGCGTTGAGATCGGGCGTGGCGGTGAAGATCGCACTGGCAACATCCTCCGGCCTGACGTTGTTGGCAGAGACGATCGCGGCCAGCAGCTCCCTCGTTGCCTGCAGGATACTCTCGACGGTGTTGGCGTCCACCGTGGTGGCGCCGCGGATGCCTCGAACGGCCATGATGCCTCCTGTGACTGGCGCACAGACAAAAAACGAGCGTGGAAGCTGGGCCTCCACGCTCGGCGACTTCGAGGACTGGATGGGGCGCTAGTTGTTCAGCAACACACCAAATCCAGCCGGCGGGGGGCACTGCCGCGGCGGGCTGGAATAATAAAAGTAGAAGCCGGTGGTGTGAAGCTGAAAACGCATGACCCTATCCAGTCAGTGAGATCGGCGGGGATCATAGCACGTCGGGCCACCGTCTGTCAAACGACGAAAGGATGGTGCGTGTTGCGCGAACGGCCGTGCAGCCTTACAATTAGGCGGTAGGCATCACATTCCGGGCATCATAAGTTGAGAAGGAGCGCACCATGGCGATCTTAGAGGCCAAATCGAAGATCATCACCCGCATCTGGCAGTCCATCGCCTCGAGCGGCGTGTCAGTCAATGCCATTCCCCAGGATCAACTCGACACGCTGGTGAGCGCGATCGCGGACGGCGTCCTGCTCGCGGTCGACAACGAATTGCAGGAGGCCGGTCTGGCGGCCCGGGGCTATGGCGACGACTCGTCGGCGCCCGCCGAAGAGGAGAAGGTGCTGTGGGAGGGCCGGCCGTTCCTGTCTCTCACCACGTTCTACAGGGTCACCACCGAGCGCGTCCGGGTCCAACGCGGGCTCGTCGGCCGCGACTTCGATGATATCGAGCTGATCCGCATTCAGGACCTGGATCGGACGCAGGGAATCACCGAGCGCATGTTGGCCATCGGGGACGTGCACATCATCAGCTCTGACCCGTCGAAACCAAAGCTGGTGCTGGAGAACGTGCCTGACCCGGACAAGGTGCACGAGATCCTGCGCCGGGCGATGATGGAGGCGCGCAAGCGATTCCGCTACAGCGTGCAGGAAGAGATGTAGGCTGCGGCTTGCCGCAGCCAAGCTATGCAACGCACCTTGCGTCGCGTAGCTTGGCTGCATGCCGTGCATGAAAGGCGATCGGAGTCCGGAAGCTCCCTATGGGAGCAGTTTGCCGGGGTTCATCGTCCCGTTCGGATCGAATTGGGCAAACAAGGCGCGCAGGGTGGAGAGCCCGAGCGCGCCTTTTTCGTCGGCGAGGTAGGGGGCGTGATCTGTGCCGACCCCGTGTTGGTGGCTGATCGTTCCCCCGTTGTTGACGATGGCCTGGCTGACGCTCGCCTTGAGCCGCCGCCAGCGGGCCAGCGTCACGTTCGGATCGCCCGCGATCCTGAACAGATACGTCGTGTAGATGCTCGAACCGTAGGGGTATAGGTGCGACAGGTGGGTGAACGCGTGAACCCGTTCTCCTTCGCCTTCCAGCGCGTGGTCGAGTGCTGCGTTGACCGCGGCAACCATGCCGTGTATCGCGTCCCACGACGTGGCGGTCTCCACCGTGTCGATGGCGTAACCCGACTCCCAAAGCGTATTGCGCAGGTAGGGTGTCCTGAACCGGCTCTTCAGCCACTCCTTGCCGAACACCTGCCCGACGTGCACGCCCCCGCTGGCACGCGCCAGGAAGAATGCACGGCGGCGAGAGGCGTCGACCATGGAGCGCTCGCCCGTGAAGCCCAGGAGCAGCATGCATCGGTGATGGCCCACCCCTCGGACGGCCAGGAACCGCTCCAGCAGCCCGATGAGCCTCTCATGGCCGGCCAGCGCCAGGGTGATCTCCGTCTCCTCCGCCGTGCTCAGGCGGATCATGGATAACCGGGCGCCGGACTGCACGATGGCGCGCGCCGCGGCGACACCCTCCTCGAACGAGGCGAAAAAGAACGCGTGAAACACCTCCATCTCGGGCAGCGCGCTGATGCGGACGGTGGCCTCGGTGATGATCCCGGCGCGGCCCTCGGATCCGAGCACGAACTCGCGCAGGTCGGGGCCCGCGGCGGAGGCCGGGAACGACGTCACGATCAGGGTGCCCGCGGGCGCCTCCATGCGGCACCCCGCGAAGAGGCGTTCGATGCGCCCGTAGCCCAGGGCCTGCTGGCCGGCCGAACGCGTGGCGATCCATCCGCCCAGGGTGGACAGCTCGAAGGACTGGGGGAAGTGGCCGAGGGTGAACCCCTTCGCGTTCAGGGCCGCCTCGAGGTCGGGTCCGGCCACGCCAGCACCGAAGGTGGCAAGGCGGCTCTCGGGGTTCAATGAGATCAGCGCGTCGAGGCGGCTCAGGTCGACGGTCAACACAGGCCTGTCGCCGCGAAGTGGATTGATGTGCCCGACGACGCTCGTGCCTCCGCCGTAGGGGATGACGGCGGCACCCGTTTCCTCTGCCACCCGCAGAAGACCGCGCACCTCATCGTCACTGCTGGGATAGGCGACGCCGTCGGGGATGGCGGGCAGCCGTCCGGAGCGCAGGGCGATCCAGTCCGGGAGGCTCTGGCCGGCCGCGTGGCGCACCCTGGCGGCCGCGTCGTGTGAGATCAGTGGGCGCCCTTGCAGGCGACTCGGGGGCACATCGGATACGATCTGTTCGAGCGTGGCGTCTGCCGGCGGCGTTCCTGGCCCTACCTTCTCGGCCAGGAAGCGCCTCGCCGAGTCGTGTAGAGGGTAGACCGTGGCTTCGTCGCCCCATCCATTCCAACGCCTCATTGCGCCTCCGGCCGGATGTTGGTGCCTCTGGAAGGTGCACGTGCCCGGGTACGGGGAGGCCGACGGCCTCCCCGTACCCGGGCCGAGATCCTTCAGCCTGACGTACTACTTGACGATGACGATGTCGCCCGCGCTCCGACCGAACGTCTCCGGCGCGTACATCTCCTCGGCCTTGGCCGGCGGAACCACGAACCGGCCCGGCGTGGTGGCACGCGCGATGTAAGTGTAGTCGTGCACGCCGGCCCAGACGGTCGAAGCGAAGGCCTCCGCACGTTGATCGCGCAGGTTCTGGTGCTCGTACCACGGGCCCCACCACCACCAGTACCCGCCCTTGCTGGCGGGCTGGTTGGCCTCGGCCGGCAGCGAGCCGGTCGTGGCCAGGGCAGGATTCAGTGGCTCGAGCCCGGCGGGCAGCGGATCGGTCAGCGCGACGTGGTAACGCCGCGCGGGCGCCACCATCGTGAGCTTGACCCGCACCCGCGCCCCTGCCTTGATGATCCAGTCGCCGTTCGCCGCGCGGCTGACGTCGGCCGGGTCATCGATGGCCTCGTAGGAACGCTCCACCGTGAAGCCGGCATCGTACGCATCGAGATCCAGCGCGAGCGGTGCATACCGCAGTCCCAGGCGATAGTAGAGGCGTCCGGGACCGTCCTTGGCGATCACCAGGTCCTGCGTGCCCGCGAACTCCCCGGCCAGGAAGCGCATCGGCACATCCACCTGCTTGTAGTCGGTCGTGCGCCCGCGGAAGGCCGTCTCGCCCGCGTACTGATCGCCGAGCCAGATGCGGGCGATGAAGTCCGGGGTCTGCGCCTCGTAGGTGTTGAAGTAGCGATCCAGTGCCAGGAGGATGAAGGCATTCTCCTGGGTGTTGCTCCAGCGGCCACTCGTCCGCCCGCCCAGCAGGCCGGCGACCAGCTTGGGGATCAGGTCGCTGTCAGGCTGGTCCCCGATCAGCGCGTCGAGGATGACCCCATCGCCGCGGCGATTCGAGTAGAGCAGGACGTACTCCTGGTCGCCGTAGCTGGACACGAAGTGCGCGGCGCCGGCCGTCTCGGTGACCCGGTTGAGCAGGTGGCGGCGGATGGCATCGACCTGCTCGGTCGATCCGCTGTCGTCGCTGAGCACCGACAGCAGCCAGCCGATCGCCTCGGGCTCAAGTTTGTCCAGGCCGTTGTCGGCCAGGAGCTTGCGCGCCTTGGCCGCATCCCGGTCACCCATCAGATCGCGAACGTACAGGGCGTAGGCGCTCAAGGTGGAGCGAGCGGGGACGCCGTACCACGCCGGGTAGTGGCTCTCGATGTTCTTCAGGTAGGAGCCCGCCTGGTCCAGGACGGCCTGGTTGACCGTGTAGCCCTTCTGCTTCGCCATCTGCAGCGCATGCGTCACGTGGACCGTGTGATACGGCCACGAGTCGTCTCCGCGCTTCCAGATGGGGAATCCGCCATCCTCGTTCTGCATGCCGGCCAGCCGCTCCAGGTCGCGCGCCATGGCCGCCTCGATCGCTGCTGGCTCGGGCAGTCCCTCCGCCTGGAACGCGGTCAGGACATCCCGGAGCGCGGCCACCGCCAGGATGCGGGAGGCCAGCTGTTCCGAGCATTCGAACGGATACTGAACCAGGTAGACGAACGCGTCGGTCAGCGCCTGGAGCGCCGTCGACGAGGTCGTGATCTCCAGGCCGCCGAACTGGGTGAAGACGCCCGTCGGTGCGATGACCGGCTGCGCTACGCTGCCTTCATCGAGGACGCCGTAGACCGCGAAGGCCTCGGTGGTAGCCGGCGTGTAGACGGGCAACTCGACGGACGCGGCGTCGGCCCACTGGCCGGCCGCGGCCGCGATCTGCAGCCGCGCCGTGCCGGCGCTGACGGTCGTGGCGGGGAAGCGCACCTCTACCCGATCGTTCGCGGGAACGGTCACCCGGCGACCCTGGCCTTCGGTCAACGCGATGTTCGCACCGCGGACGGCCACATCCACCGTGAGCGGGTCATCGGTCTGGTTTTGAACGACCACCGGCAACTCGAATACGTCGCCGAAGTTCAGGAAGCGCGGCGCAGAGGGCCGCACCATCAACGGCAGGCGGGCCGTCAACGCGGCCTCCCCCTTGCCGAACTGGCTGCCGCCCGCAACTGCGACGACCATGATGCGGTAGCGCGTGAGGTTGTCGGGCGCCTCGATGGTGACCCTGGCCCGGCCGGCAGCATCGGTCGACACGACAGGGGACCAGTGGGCCAGCGGGTTGAAGTCGCTACGCAGCGAGATCGGCGTGTCCGGCGATGCGGCCTCGCCCTCCTGCAACATCGCCTTCTCTTCCACAGGACTCTGGGCCATCGGCGCCGGCGCCATGGCGGGCGCCATCGTTGCCGCCACACCGGCAGCCATGTCGGCGCTGGCCACCGCGCCGCGCAGATTCAGCTGATCGGGGCTGGCCAGTACGATGTAGCCGCGGTTGTGATGGTCCATCACGCCCGCGGAGCGATCGTTGTAGAAGGTCGTGATGGGATCGGGGATGTCGTAGCCCGTCAGCGCGAGGATGGCCTCGTCGACCACGGCGACGGCCAGCTCCGCGCCCGCGACCGGCTTGCCCTGGGCATCGGTCACGACGACGTCCAGCTCGGTGGATCCGCCTGGCTCGATCTTGTCTGCAGCCGGCTGAGCGGCGACAGACAGCGTGCGGCTGAGGGGCGGGATGGAGAGATTCAGTTCTCCACGCGCGTACGCCGGGCGCTTGGGCAGCGCGTCCGACGCCTGGTCCCCAGGTTCGGCCGCAGCATCGCCGGTTCGCTCTGCCGCGCCCACGAGGTCGACCTGCACGGTCACATTCGGCGTGTAGCCTTCCTCGATCGGGATCCGCAGGGTCGTCGATGGACCTTCCAGGGAGAAGCGTTCGCTGCTCACGAGGCCGCTGCGCCGCAGCGTGAGAATGCCCTCGGCCGGATAGAACGGCGCCTGCACGAGGATCTCGGCCGTCTCGCCCGGCTGGTGCTCCTTCTTGTCGGGCACCAGGGTGATCTCTTCCTGCTCCACCTCGCGTGACGGAATGCGCTCGCCGCCGGAGACCCAGCGCGTCAGCTGCGTGAGGTTAGCGCGGCCCTCCGCGTCCACGACCGTGGCGCTGATGCGATAGGTGCCGCCCTCGGGCGTCTCGAACGTGCAGCTCACCGGCTCGGTTCCCGACTTGACGGTGCAGGGCTGCGGGTTGACCTCTTCCTCCCGGTAGCCGTCGCCCTGCCACGTCCACTCGAGGCGGGCCATGGTCAGCTTCACATCGACCCCGGCAATGGCCTTGCCGTCCAGATCGGTCACGATGATCTCGACCGGCAGCGGCTCTTCCTGCTCGACGAACATGCGCTCGGTGCGCAGCCCGACATAGAGGCTGGACGGGTGCACGAGGATGTCGGTGGCTCCGGTCCAGGCCTGGCGATTCACGTCGGTCACGGTGGCTTCCAGGCGCATGGACGTTGGCTCGGGCGGCGTCACTGCATCGAAATCAAGCCTGAGATGGTGGATGCCCGCTGCATCCGTGACGCCTGAGAAGGACTTGCCCGTCTCGACCGACACGGGCTCGGAGTCTCTCCACCAGAGCCGCCACCAGGGGACCCAGCGACCGAAGGTGAAGTCATCCCAGCCCGGAGGGGCATAGACGCCGGCTCTCGTCGTGATCGACCATTCGGCCGGCGCGTTCGGGAGCCCTCCGCCCGCGTAGTAGCTGGCGCTGACGTCGGCCGTGGCGCTGCCGCCGACGAAGAAGGGGCCTTCCGCGGCCGTCACCTTGACCTCGAACTCGGGACGGCGGAACTCCTGGACCTGGAGCTGGTGGCCCCACGAGCGATTGTCTGCGCCGCTGCCGCCGATCGCATCGAGCTGCAGGTAGGCATAGCCGAGGTTCATCGCCTCCGGCAACTCAAAGGCGAAATCGAAGCCGCCCAGTGCGTCGATCTCCGCGCGGCCGGTCGCCACCTCGTTGCCCTGGGGATCCTGGAGGCGATAGCTGATGGCCTCGGCCGCTCCGCCGAGCGCAGCGATGTCTCCGCGCGGGCCGGCGCCCCAGCGGCGAATCCAGCCCTTGACGTGCACCTCTTCGCCGGGCCGGTACATCTTCCGGTCGTCGAAAACGTACCACTGCAGCACATCGGTGAGCGGCTGCTGGCGCCACCCTTCATCGCCCCAGTAGTACAGGTTGGCGGGGAGGATGGCGATTTGATCGCCCGATTTCGCCACGAGGAGCTGGGCCGCGCGGCCAGCGGGCAGCGGCAGCGTCGCAGTTCCGTCGGCGCCGGTGGTGGCCGTGGCCCCGGCGGGCCACAGTGATAAAGCCACATCGGCCAGCGGCGCCCCGGTGCGCAGCGAGTTGGCCCACGCGACCATCTGGCCGGCATCCGTGAAAGCGTCGAGCCCAATCTCCGTGTGCTGGATCCAAACCACGTCTTCCAGGTTCCGGGGCTGACGGCCCGGAAGCAGCCCGGGCAGACCCGAGCGCTCCGGCTTGACCACGACGACCAGGTGGCCTTGGGCCTTGTCGAACGCGGCCTGGAGGTCGAGCGATGTCTCCGTCAACTGGTCGGCCGCCGACTCGAGCGGCACCTGCCTGGTGTAGACCTGCTTGCCCGGAACGGGAGGCGGCGCGTCCGTGCGATAGCGTTCGGCCAGGTAGGTCTTGAAGGCCTGCCAATCGTCGGGCGTCACCGCGTAGGCAGTCACGTTCACACGGGTGTAGTTGATCGTATACACGCTCAGCGCCGGCGCGGCCAGCGGGTCCAGCACGACGAAGTCGCCTCCCGCCAACTGCATGGCGGGCTGGCTCGAGCCGACCGTGATGCTCTTCGTCTGCGACTCGCCCAATGTCTGGCCGAAGATGTCCTGGATGCTCCCATCCAGCGTGATCTTGTAGGTCGTGCGCCCCTTGCTCTGGCCCCGGATCTGCAGCGTATCGCCCCAGATGTCCAGCGCGAGCGCGGGCAGGGCCGGCTCCACCGTCACGGATTTCTCGGTGATGCTGTTACGGTCGAGCGGATTGGAAAACTGCACCTGCCAGGGCATGAGCGGCGTGCATTCGCCGCCCCAGCCGCACTGGGCCGAGAGCACCCGCAGGGGCCCGTACGTGCGGAACGAGAATGCGTGCGCCGCAGTGCTCTTCAGAGGTCCTTCTGCCGAGGGGGTTCCGGGGCCCACCGACACGCTCACGCTCGTATCTGCCGGCAGGAGATCGACGGTGCGGAATGCAAGCCAGCGGCCTTCCTGTGCGCGACCGGCAAGGCCCGATACCCGATCGTCGGCCGCGATCTCCTCCCCGGTGGCGAGGCGGATGGGGAAGGACTTTGCGCCGGCCTTGACAGCGATCGTCTTCAGGACATCGGCCGGCACGATGCGCTGGTTGAACGAGAGGAAGACGATGACGTCGCGACGTGACACCGTGTCCTTCGGCGACGCGATCTCGACGGCCGGCGGCGGTGTGGTGAAGGTGAACGCGACGGCCTGCGCGAGCTTGCCCCCGGTGGCGGAGGTCGTGCCGGCCGGTACGGTCACGCGGTACTCCGTGGCAGCCGGGAAGCGGCCTGCAGCGAACCCCGTCGCAGCCGCGGGTTCGAACAGCAGAGTCTTCGTGCCGACCCAGCGCCATTGTCCTTCCGGCTGCGAAGAGAGCTGCACCGGGACGTCGAGTGCTGCCAGGTCGCTGAGGCCGGTCAATGCGACCATCGGTTGATTGAAGGTGACGCTCAGGTTCGGCGCCACTCCGACCGCGCCTTCCGGCGCGTAGCGCAGGACCTCGAGCGGCCCGGTGGCAACCTCAGGCGCGGGTGTGGGAGAAGCAGGTGGCGGGAAGGATTCCTTGATCGTCTGGCCTGGGCGGGGCGCAGGCAGGGTCTCCTTCGGCAGGTTCAACTCCTGCTGGTCGCCCTCCAGGCCAACCAGCGGCGGCAGCCGGTCGAGGAGGCGTTGCAGGGCGGTGCGATCCAGTGGCCGGGCCGGCGCGGGAGGCAGGACGGAGCGATCCGGCGCCTGTTCCGCGCCCTCAGAAAGTCGATACTGAAGTCCGGTGGTGGGGTCTGAAGGACGCTCGCCGGTGATCTGGGTCACGCTGACCTCCGCGGGGCCGGACACGGCCGTCCTTGCGTGACAGCCAGTTGCAGCCAACGCAATGACCAGCAGCAGAACCGCCGGCAGCAGGGGGAAGGATGGCGCACGGGTAGTTGACATGGGATCTCTCCTCCTGACGTCGCCGCCGCGCGAAGGGCTGCGCGCTCATGCGCGCTGTGGGCAACGGCGCGGCCACGCCGTCCTCACTGGATTATACCAGCTTTCAACCCATCTGACGTGCCAGGAAGGGCCACAGTTCCGCGGTAGGAGGAAAGTCGAGGCGGAACACAGGCACTCGCTCGACGATGCGCCCGGCTACCTCGAGCCAGGCGCCCGCGCTCTCGGTGCGCTCGGTCGCGACCTTCTCAGTGGTCAGCAGGCTGGTCACCGCCTGCGCGTGGGTGAGTGGCGTGAGTGCAAACGCGTGCGCGTGAACCAGGGAGAAGAGCCCAATCAGGGGATAGCGGCCGGCGCGGCGGCGGATGAGTTCGGCAGGCGTGCTGTGGCCCCAGAATGGCGTGCTGCACAGCACCGCGCCTTCATCGGCCAACCGGACCACTACGTTCTCGTCGGAGAGCACCTCGCCGTGGCTCTGCGCAAGTCCTGCTACCGTCGTCTTGCCCGCGCCCGAGTGGCCGTAGAACACGTATCCGCGGCCGTCAATCACCACGCCGACGGCGTGCAACAGGAGCGCATCGTAATCACGCGGCAGAGCCTGCATGCAGATGTAGCCGAGTGTCCTCTCTATGGCGGATGCGGCAAGGTCGGTGCGGGGCGAGGTGACCCAGGCGGTGCGTGCGGCCAGGTCGATGCTTCCCCGGTACCACGACACCTGGAAGTCGGTGACCGGGCCATCGTGTTGGATCCAACCCGGTGTTGCCTGCGCGATCGTTCCGTCTTCGCGCAACTCAACCTGCCATGCCGGTGGCTGTGAAGGATCGGCCCGAAAGGCGTCGTATCGCTCGGCGAGGGGACGCGCCCATTCGGGCGATGGCAGGACCAACCGGCAAACGAGACCTGCAATGTCGATAGCAAGCGTATTGGCGGGCACGAGGCTTCCTCCCTAAACGTGCTGGCGCGTCAAGGTGCGCCGGAACCGGCGCAGGAGCCGCGCTAACAATCGCGCGCCCCGCAGGCCCTGGTATCGCACCTGCCAGAACCAGGCGATCCTGAGCGCAGCCGGCGTGGGCCACACGCGTTGCGCATCGACATATGCCCCTGCGACGCGGCCAAGAATCTGGTCGTGCGTGAGCGGGGAATCCGGGCCCAGCCGGTGGTCGCCCTGGGCAATCAACCTGCCGCCGCTGCGCCGCACGAGGCGATGGGCGACCAGGGCGTCACCGGCCACAAAGACGATCAGGTCGCCGAGCGCGGGCGGCTCAGACAGCGGGATGACCTCGATCTCGCACTGTGTCGGGAGGGTCGGCAGCATGCTGTTGCCGCGCAACGGCATGCGCAAGCTGCCCTGCCCGACGAGCGCTTCGTGCAGAAGCGGCAGCCAGGTTGAGGCGAGCGGATGTCGGTCTGCGGTCATTGTTGCCCCGCTGTGCGCCGGCGCATGGCGATCTCCAGCGGCCGCAGCGCCGTGCGCAAGGCAAGCCAGGCCGCATAGTGCACCCCGTCCGCCGGTCCAAGCGCGGCGAGCGAGCGGACGGCGCGGCGGACGGCTCGTCCCTGCGACTCGTCTCCCAGTCCCCAGGAACTGGCCGCAATCGGATCCTGGGCCAACTCCGCAAGCCTCGCGGTGACTGTATCCGGCACCGGCGTACCGAGCCAGCGACGCGTCACTATGAGGGTGATGTGGAGTGCGAAGCCAAGCTTCCATCGGTCGGCAGCGTCGAGCACTTCATGCCAGTCGAGGTCGGGCAGGCGGGCGAGCCGATCGACGTCCACGAGCCAAATGAGGCGCACGTCAGAACTGTGGTGCATGCTGAGATGGGCGCACGCGTGTGCGAGCAGGAGAACCGGACGAGGCATCAGGAACGCGGGCAGGCCGGGCGCGAGCGACGCTCCGGCCCAGAGTTCGTCCGGCTGCATCCTCTCAACGTAATAGGGCGCCTCGACCAGCGCCCAATGGAGTTCCACGAGGAGCCGGCCGCAACCCGGGACATCTGCCACCAGGGGCATCTCCGCGCGGTAGCGGCGAGCGAGCGCGCCCAGGCGCCTGTGCGCGGTGAGGCCCTGCCCGACGTATCCGAGATCGGCCAGGTGGGACTGAACAGCCTCCACGGCTTCCCGGCGCACGAGCAGGTCAATGTCGCTGACGGGGCGAAGCGCAGGATTGGGGTAGATGAGGCGGCCCACAGCAGAACCCTTCAGCAAGGCGAGGCTGCCTGGCGCGTTTCCGATGCGGATGAGTTCGCTTTCCAGGAGAAAGGATCGCGCCGCGCTCTGCTGGAAGGCGTCGGACAGGGACGCGCGCATCTCCTGTGAGAGGGTGCGCCAGAGATAGTCATCGCGAAGCCGGACATACAGCAGCGGCAGGATGCCGTGGCCCGAGAGAACGTGCGCCTGCTGAGTGAAGTCCTGGGGCGGCGGAGGCAGGGACACCGGACCTGCCCGCAGGGCAGAGCCCAGCCAGTCGCACCAATCCGGCGCGAGCATCAGTTCATCACGAGTGCGAAAGGGTGATAACAGGGCCATGCTCCTGCCGGTCGTGGTCGCCCTCGCAGGACTTGCGCCCCGCAAGGGCCTCAGCTGGACTCACTCGCACCCGTGACCGGCGCCGTATCCCGGGGATGCCGCCTCAGACCGCGACGGCGACCGTTGCGCGAACTACCGTCGGCGCTCTGCCCGCTCCCGGTCCCGTAGTTCTCGTAGCTGTAATAGTAGTAGTAGTACCCGTCGCCCTTGAGCGGCATCCGATTGATGACCGTTCCGAGCACCCGGGCATTCACGCGATTTAGCGCCTCAAGCGCGCGGCGCGCCACCTCTCGCCGCGTCCGGCCTGCGTCCAGGACCAGCAACACGCCGTCGGCCTGCGTGCTGAGGATGGCCGCATCGGCAAGCGCGACCGTGGGCGGGCTGTCCAGCAGCAACATGTCCGCCCGTTCCAGAAGCTGGGCAAATAACTCACGCGCGCGGGCGGAACCCAGCAGCTCGGCCGGATTGGGCGGCAAGGGCCCCGAGGTCAGGACCGAAAGGTTGGGCACCGCGCTGTCCTGGATCAGTCCGTCCAGCGCCGGGCGCGCTTCGAGGAGCGCGGTCGTCAGGCCGATGTTGTTGCGTAGGCCGAAGAGGCGATGCAGGCGCGGCTTGTGCAGATCTGCATCGATGAGAATGACGCGCTTGCCTGCCTGCGCGAGCGCAGCGGCAAGGTTGGCGACGGTGCGCGACTTTCCCTCGCCTGGTGCGGGACTCGTGACCATCAACGTTCGCAGGGGTCGATCGATGGCGGCGAACTGCAGGTTGGTGCGCAGGACCCGGTAGGCCTCCGTGGCGATAGACTGGCTGTTGGAGAGGATGGCTAGCTCCGAACCCGCAGTTGCGCCGTCGGCCATGCGGGGAACGGCGCCCAGTGTCGTCTGCCCCAGCGCCTTCTGCACATCGTCGGGGTTCTTGAGCGTGTCGTCCAGATACTCGAGCAGGTAGGCGGCCCCGGCGGCCAGCAACAAACCGATGGCTGCCGCCAGCAGGATGGTGGCGCCCTTGTTTGGCCCGACCGGCGTGATAGGCAGCGCCGCACTTTCGATGATGTTGACGCTGTTGAGCGCGCCGCGCTGGGTGCTGCTGAGAAGCGAGGAGTAGTTCGCCTGGAGGGTCAGTTTTTTGTTCTGCAGGCCGGCAATCTGAGATTGAGTGTCGGCAATCTGCCGGGCGCTGAACATGTTGGCCAGCTCTGACTGCTTTCGGCTGATCTCATCCTCCGTCTCCTGGATTTTTACCTCGAGATCATCGAGCTGCTGGCTGATGAACTGCTGCCGTTGTTGGTCGTCGCCGCCGGGCCCCGTGGGGCTGATCCCGATGAGTTCCTCGGACAGCAACTGAGCGACGAGTTGGGCGCGCTGTGGGTCCGTATCGGTGACCGACAATTCGATGAGCTGGGTGTTCGGCACCACCTTCGCGGTATACGCTGGCAGCCAGGTGAGGTTGAGCCGCTGCATCACCGCATTACGCACGTTGTCGCGCTGCACGATGTCAGCGTAGGTGTTGGCAAGCTGCTGAGTCAGCCAGAACTCATTGCCGTTGGGATTCGGGTTTTCGATGGCGGTGCCGACCATCAGAGTCGTGCGGGTGCGGTAGATCGGCGCCTGCTGACGTGTGGCCAAATAGCTGGACACAGTGGCCACCAACGTCGCCGCGACGATCAGCCACCACCATTTTCTCAACGGTCGGATGTAGTCTGCCAATTCCATAACAGCTGCCTCTGTCGCTAAGCCCCTCAACTCGTGCGCTCCACGTCACCCGGTGCGCCTCTGCCGTCCTCATCATCTTACGCTTCAGAGCGCATCCCAAGCCTCTTGATGAGGGTCACGGTGTTGCCATGCGTTACATCATATCGGTAAACGATCTGATCGACAACTTCGCGGACCAGATGCCATCCGAGGCCCCCGACCTGGCGCTGCTCGGGCGAGGCCTGGAGGTCGGGCGCGGGCGCAGCCCCAGGATCAAAGGGCTGGGCGCGATCCATGATGACGACGGCGACCATCTCGCGGTCTGCGCACAGCGAGATCTCCAGTGGGCCTGGTTGTTGCTGCGCGTAGCCATGTACCATCACGTTCGTGCATACCTCTTCGATCGCCAGTCGCAGATCGAACGCGTCGCTGTCGGTGATCCCGGCGCGCAGGAAGAAGGCATCGACACAATCCAGCAGCGCGCCGATGTCTTCCGGGCGTGCGGAGGGTAGGCCAAGGACATCGCATATCGGACCCCTGCCATTTGGGGTGGTGACCATCGTATACTCCGAACGGGTGCTTGCACATAGAGTATACGAAAGAGCTTACTTTTGCAATTGCCGGGAAGAGCCGGATGGAAGATGAGGGTGCGGGGAGGGTGTGTGGCCGCGGCCACGCACCCTCCCCGCACCCGGTTCACATGGAGTGTTCGCTGTAGTAACGCATCGCGGCTGCCATGAAGTCCGCCAGGTCTGGGCGGTACTTGTCGTAGAATGCCCGGAACTCGGGATGCTCAACGTACAGCTGGCCGAGCCCTGCATACGCTTCCGGTGTCGGGTGCCAGAAGTTGTCCACCCAGGCGTAATGCAGCGCGACGTTCCGCTGCACCTCTGCGTCCTCCGGCTTGCAGCCGGCCGCTGCGAGCTCGGCGATCGCGCGGGTGGCGGCATCGCCCTGGGCGTTGATCGCGTCCCAGTGTTCTCGCGGCATCGCCCTGGCGCGGCGCTCGGATTCATCGACGACTGCAGCGCCGTATTTCTCCCTTGCCTCGCGCCTGTAGCGCTCGGCCTTGTCCTTCGGGAACCCCGCGTAGAGCTCCTCGTCGGTCATGCCCATCATTACTTACCTCCGTCAGCCGTGCGTTTGTGACGCCGGTGGCCTGCTGATATGTCTACTACACCACGATGTGGTGACGGCGTCAAGTTGAAGGGCGTCAACGATGCGACACGCTTCGGACGCGCGACACTCCATTTGGCTGGTTCACGGACGGAGCGACGATGTGCTACACTAGGACCATGTTGGACTCGTCGAACTCCGCAGCGAATCGAACGATGTTGACGCCCAGCCTGCGTGTGTGGCGGACGCGCGCGCTCTACGGGCTGTTGACGGTCGTCGCGGTGGCGGGCCTGCCGGCCTACGTCGCGCCCATCGTCAACGCGCGTTTCGGCGAAGGCATCACACCGATCCTGTGGGCCTACCTCGGCATTTATATCGCGTTCGTCGCTCTGGCGTTGGCGCCTTCGCTGCCGGAGAGCACGCGCGTCTACGGCCTGTTGGGGCTGGTCTATGCTAACGGGATCGCGAGCCTGGCGCGGCTGGGCCTCGCTGGCAGCGGCCGGCTCTATCTCCTGGTGATGCCGATCGTGGCGTCATTGCTGCTGGGCGGTCGCGCCGGTTACGTGTCGGCGGCCGTGAGCCTGGCAGTCTACGGTGCGTTCACTTTCCTCGCCGGCCGAGGTGCGTTGGACTCATTGCTGACCCAGCAGACAAACCCCACCGGCCTGGCGGATTGGCTCGAGGCGGGCTTCGCCTTCGCGGTCTTTCTGTTGGTGCTCGCCGTGCTGGTGCAGCAGTTCTCCGACCTGCTGGTGCGTGCGCTGGCGTCGCAGCAGAGAACCTCGAGCGAGCTTGCATCCACTGCGCGAACCCTCCGTGAGCGGGAAGAAGTCCTGGTCCGGCAGAAGGACACGCTCGCCGCACTGCATGATACGGCTGTCGGCGTAGCGGGCGCGCGCGATGTCCAAGGCCTGCTTACCACACTGGTCGAGCGCTCCGTCGCGCTGGTGGGCGCGGCGTATGGGTGGCTGTACCTGGTGGACAGGGAGCGCGACGAACTGGTGGCGCACGTCGGCACTGGCACGTTCGAGAAGCGCGTCGGGGTGCGGTTGAAGCCGGGCGAGGGCCTGGCCGGACGCATCTGGGCAGCCGCACGTCCCATGTCGGTCGATCTGTACCGTTACTGGGAGGGCCGCTCGGAGGCCTTCGAGGGTGATCCGGCGGGCCCAGCCATGGGGGTCCCGCTCATCGTGGACGGCCAGGTGGCAGGCGTCATCGGTCTGACGCGACTTATCTACTCCGCCCCCTTCACCGCCGATGATCTGGAGGCGATGGGGCGACTTGCCGAGCTGGCGGGCATCTTGTTGGCGAATGCGCGGCTGCACACGTCGCTCGAGCAGGAGCTGGCCGCCCGCGTCGAGGCCCAGAGCGCGCTGCAGCTCGCGTACCAGGACCTGGAGCGCCGCGTGGCAGAACGGACGGCCGAGCTGGCGGCACTCCACAGGCAGGAGCGCGATCGGCGCGCCGAGGCAGAGCGCAGCCGGCGCATTGCGGACGGCCTGGCCGAGATCGTCGGCGCCTTGAACTCGCAGCAGTCACTCGAAAAGATGCTCGAGTTCATCGTGACCCACGCCTGTCGCATGCTGCGCAGCGACGGCGCGGCCATCTTTCGCCTGGAACCCCCCGGAGAGACCGAATCGGTAATGGGGGTCTTAGCCGGTTGTGGGGTGGGCGAACGGTTCATCGAGGCTGCTGCCATTCCGTCACGGGGCAGCATCGCGGGTCGCGTGCTTCAGGAACGCCGGCCGATCGCGGTTCCGAACATCCGCCAGCAGGTGTCAGGCATGCATGCGGACGCATTGCTGGCCTCGTACCTCGAGCGGCCGGAGATGCAGCAGCTCATGGACTCCTTTGCGGCCATGCTGTTGACGCCGCTCATCGTACAGGATCAGCCTTACGGCATCCTGGCGCTCTATTACCACGACGTCCGTGACTTCAGCGATGAGGACACGCGCGAGGCGCAGAGCGTGGCCGATCAGGCCGCGTTGGCAATCGAGAGCGCAGCGTTGCGGGAGAAGGCGGGCGAAGCAGCCGCGCTGGATGAGCGCAACCGCCTGGCGCGCGAACTGCACGACTCGGTGACGCAGGCGCTTTACAGCATCACCCTCTACGCAGAGGCTGCGGCACGTCAGGTTGAGGCGAACAACCACGGCGCGGTCTCGGATAACCTGCGCGCGTTGCGGGACACATCGCGGGATGCGCTGCGGGAGATGCGACTCCTGATTCACGAGCTACGCCCGCCAGACCTGGAGCGTGTCGGACTCGCCGCGGCGCTGCGCACGCGGCTACAGGCGGTCGAAGCACGCGGCGGCATGCGGGTCCAGCTGGTCCAGGACGGCGATGAGAATCTGCCGGTCGCGGCGCAGCAAGAGCTCTATCGCATCGCGCGCGAGGCGCTCAACAATGCCTTGAAGCATGCACGTGCCTCGACGATCGAAGTCCATCTGTCGTACGGCGAGAAGGCTGCGGTGCTGACAGTCCGGGACGATGGCACCGGCTTCGACGTCCGGACCGGCGCCGAGGCAGGCGGCATGGGCCTTCAGACGATGCGCGACCGGGCGGAGAGCCTGGGCGCGCAGTTGGAGGTGCACAGCAGGCCAGGGGAGGGGACGGCCGTAACGGTCTCGCTACGCTGGACCTGACCCCGACACGGCTACGGGGCGAGCCACTCGCTGAACAGGTCATCCAGCGAGCAATCGCAGGCCGCCTCTGCCATCTCCTCGAAGCTGGCAGTCGTCGCGATGCCCCAGCGATGACGATCGCTATACTCCCTCAGGAAGCGATCGAACGTCTCCTGGCCCATGCGCTCCGCGAGGGCGCTCACGAAGAGGGGGCCTCGTCCGTAGACGATGGCGCCATATTGGAGGCCGTCGTACGCCGCGGCCGGTAGTCCCACAGGCACAGCCGCGCGGTCGACTCGTTCCCAGCGCGAGAACCACCCTTCACGGACGAGTTCAGCCGGCGCCTCGCCGTACCGGTCGAGGTAGTAGAGCCAGGTTGCGTACTGCGCGAGCGCCTCATCCAGCCATGGTTCGTCGACCTGGTCGTTACCGACCAGGCCGTAGAACCATTGGTGCGCGACCTCGTGCGCGACGGTCGTCTCGATGAGTGCCTGGCGCGGCGCGTCGCCATCAAGTATCTCAGCGCTGATGCCGATGATGCCCGGGTACTCGATGCCGAGTGCCAGCATCGGCGTTGCGGCCACGTCGAACTCGCTGAAGGGATAAGGTCCGAACCGTTCGGCGAAGATGCGCAGGGCCTCGACCGCCACATCTGACGCGATGCGGGCTCCCACGCGCCCCGATTCGAGCGCGAACGATCGGATCAGGACGTCATCGACCTGCTGTGAGGCGATGTCGTAGGCAGCGCTGGCCGCCAGGGAGAAGTCGCGCGCCGGCCCGTGCGCGAACGTAACCGTCTGCGCGGCTCCTTCGGCCGTGCGTTCGACCTCGACCCCGGCAGCGGCAAGCGCAAGCGCCGGCGGCGCCGTGACGCGCACCAGGTAGAAACTCACGTCGTAGTAGCTCGTATCCGCGGTCGCCGGCGGATCCTCCACATTCCAGCCCTCGTCGTCGTAGACGGGAATCGGTGCGTAAGGGGTGTCCAGGGCCAGGATCCCATCGGTGTAGCTGAGAAGCCCATATCCGGTGTCCAACGTCTCAGGAACGGTGATGCGATAGGCGAGTTCGATCACCGTGGACGCGCCCGGCGCGAGGGGCACTGGCAACGTGACGAGCAATGCAGTGCGGGCAAAATGGGTCTGAACGTCTGCGCTTTGTCCATCGTCGGTTATGGATGAGACGGCCATCTCTCCTCCCAGCGCGTTCGGGAAGAGCCGCATGTAGATCTCCGATAGTGGTTCCTCTTCCTGATTCGTGTAGCGGACCTGCTGGCGTCCCTGCACTTCAGTGAACGAGTCTGCGATCGTCAGGTCGATCCGATACTCGCTCGCATCGTCAAGCGCGTCCAGGATGGGCCATTCGCCGGGCGTCAGCCCAGTCCGGTAGATCGTTCGTTCGGACCAGGGCGGGCCGAATAGGGGCGCCTGTGGCACGCGCGGTGTGGGCTTCGTTCCCGGAGCACCCGTCGGGGCGGCCGTGGGCGGCGGCGTGATGGTGGGCGCGGCTGTGGGCGTTGGCGTGGTCGCGGTCTCGGGTGTGAGCCCGGGAGGCGACATGGTCGCCAGCCGGCAACAACCCACCAGGCTCACCAGGACGATGAGTCCGGCCGCCACGCGCAGCCAGGTGCGAAATGGTCCGGTCATGGATGGCTCTGGCTGACTACCCTGTTGGCTCGCTCAGCGGCAGGACGCCTCTGGAAAGCAGGGCTTCCAGCACGCCTCCCCCGATGGCGAGGGACTTGTCGGAGAGCGTGAAGCAGTGCGTTCGTTGGGCGCGGGGGTCCACGTCGCCCACCTTCACGCCGCGCCACACGCGCAGACCCGAGCGCATGAGGCCGCGAACCACACCGTCGATCTGCGCGCGTAGCGGCACGTCGCCGATCGTGGCGAGGATCTGGCCGGCCTCAACGCGGTCCCCGATTTCGACTTGCGCCTCGAAAATCCCATCGGCAGGGGAACGCAACAGGCGCGCGATCCCTTGACCGGCAATCTCGCCGGGCTCGCCGGTGTCGGGTGCGGCCGACCCTTCCCAGATCGGCCGGCCGAGCCAGTGGCCCCGCAACGTCTCGATGACACAGTGGCAGTCGGCGCCCGCAGTGTATCCCGGGCCCAGGGCCACTACCAGCGGCGCATCGTGTATCGTGGTGCCGGTATTGCGCTTTGCCATAATGCCGTCGACGATGGCTGCGGGCGCCAGTTCGGCGCGACATTGAGCGCCCGGATCGACCAGCACCGGTATCATGCCGTCGCGTATGATGGCGTGCGCTTCCAGGACGGATGTGGTCCGCCTCGCACCGATGCCCTCGATCCAGGCTTCTTCGTCGTAGACGGCCTCTCCGAAACAGACAGCGCGGCGCACCATCAGGGGTTGCGCTACCTCGGTCATTGCCACTGCGTAGCGGCTTCGATGTAGCCGGGCAGCCACCCCGCTCGCCAGGTCACCTGCTCCCCGAATCAAGATCAGGGTCTGTTGCGGCATAACGTGCCTATCCCTTCCCGACGTGCGCATTGCGATGTAAGCAGCGCGTGTCCGATGCGCACGAGCGGAACGTGTGATGCGTGGGAATCGCCAGCCTACTTCTCCTTGGCCTGGCCACCCTCGGCGATCAGTACTTCCCGTGAGGCGAGCATCTTCTGCCGGTCGTCCTCGCTGATGGTCGGGAACTGTGGATCCATCTTAGCCAGCTTTCGGGCGATGATGGCCGCGATGGCCGGCCGCGCGAACCAGCGTTTGTCTCCCGGCACGACGTACCAGGGAGCCCACTCTGTAGAGGTGTGATTGAACACATCCTCGAACGCCTTCATGTACTCCTTCCAGTACTTCCGCTCTTCGATGTCACCCGGGTTGAACTTCCAGTTCTTCTCCGGCGTGTCGATGCGCTCCAACTGCTGCAGACGCTGTTCTTCCTTGGACACATGCAGGAATATCTTGACGACCTGAGTGCCCTGCTGCACCAGGTACTTCTCGAAGTTGTTGATCTCCTCGAAGCGCTGCTTCCATAGCCCGTCGCCCAGCGTATGCGGGGGCAGGCGCTGTGGCCCGAGGAAGGACGGGTGCACCCGTACGGCCAGGACCTCTTCGTAGTGCGAGCGGTTGAAGATGCCGATACGACCGCGCTCCGGCAAGGCCTTGACGATGCGCCAGAGATAGTCGTGGTCCAGCTCTTCCGCGTTCGGCGCCTTGAAGCTGAACACCTGGAAGCCTGTGGGGTTGAGGCCAGTGAGAACGTGCGCGAGCGCGCTGTCCTTGCCGGCAGCGTCCAACGCCTGGATGACCACGAGCAGTGACTGCCGGTTCTCCGCGTAGAGTCGCTCCTGGTATTTGGCAAGCTGGGCGACACCTTCCTCCAACATCTCGTCCGCATCGACGGATTTTTTCTTGTAGCCTCCGGTCCATCCCGGATCGAAGTCCTTCTCGAGATCGATCTTCTTGCCTGGCTTAACGCGCATCTGGTCGACCAGTTTGTCGAGGTCCATGAATGTCTCCTGTCGGCATGTGTCTCAATCGCTTGCGGCGCTCCGCCGCCGCCCTTATTTTACACCATATTTCTGAATGACGCGCAGGCGGATGCCGTCCGCTGCGGCCGGGGGAAGGCGACTGGAGTGACGATCACGGTCGAGCGGCCACTCTGCAGATATGATATCGGAAAGTTTGTATTGGTTAAGCTACATCGGCACGCACGTTGTATCGAGATGAGAAAGGAAGAAACTATGGCAGCGCAACGTAAGAGCAGTGGGAAGACGGGTGAGCTTCGACTTTTCAAGACGAGACATGACCTTGAGCAGAAGGTGCGGGAGCAAATCGTGGAGATGTGCAACGAGCAGCTTGCTGACACCTTTGCCCTGTACGCACTCAACAAGCAGGCTCATTGGAATGTCAAGGGCCGCGATTTCATCCAGCTACATGAGATGTTTGACGATCTGGCGGAAGCCGTTCTGCCGTTCGTCGACGTCCTTGCGGAGCGGATTACGGCCCTCGGTGGCCAGGCTCTCGGCACTGTGAAGATGGCGGCCGCGAGCACGCGGCTGGAAGACTTCTCGACGGATGTCGTTGAGGGCATGCAGGTTGTCGAGGCGATGGCGGAGCGCTATGCCGCGATCTGCGAGAGCACCCGCAAGGCGATCGATGAGGCCGACAAGGCCGGCGATGCCGACACAGCGGATGTCTTCACTGAGATCTCGCGCGAGCTCGACAAGCACCTCTACTTCCTGGAAGCACATCTCCAGGGCGCCAAGTAAGCGCTGATCAGCAAAGCATTTCGGAGGGGGCGCGGGCATATCAGGCCTGCGCCCTTCTGCGTTCCCGTACGACTTCACCCCCCTGCTCGGCGCATCGGACAACGCCCACCCCTCAGCTTCGTCAGGCCATGTTTCTCAGTTTGGGGTAGCGAATGGCGACGAACACGCCGTAGGCCAGCGATATGGCGGCGCCGACCGCGATGCTGACTGCGGGTCCGAAGCCGTCTGCCACGAGCCCAGCCTGGAACCCACCTGCACGCATCGAAACCTGGAAGGTCAGGCTGTAGAGGCTCATCACACGGCCTCTGACTTCATCCGGGACCGTCAGTTGGATCATCGTGTTGACCAGTGAATTCTGCGCCACGAAGCTCAAGCCGACTCCCATCAGCAGGAGCAGCGACACCACGAAGGATCGACTGGCGGCGAACCCAAGCAGAAGAAGCGGAAACAGCAGGTTGCCTGCAGTGAGCCAGCGCCCGCGGCGGGCATTGCCGGGCAGCGACGCGATCCCTAACGCGCCGATCACGGCGCCCACCCCCACGGCGGTCAGCAACATACCGAGGGGGAGTGCCTCAGGGGTCTTGCAGCGCATCAGTGCATGCTCGCCGTCGCACAGGAACGCCACCACCGGCGCAGCACTCTCCCTTAGGATATCATCGGCGACCACGGGCATCAGGGTGTTATAGGGCATCGACAGGAAAGCGCTGATGGCGACCAGGCTGGTCAGGATGAGGATGATGCGATGGCCGACTACATAACGGAACCCCGCCGCGAGGTGTTGGGCCAGGGGCCCGACGTCCTTCCGGCGGCGATCCGGCAGCTGGCTCATCATCAGGAGGCTTACGATCACGGCCAGGAAGCTCAGGCCGTTGATCAGGAACGCCGGCCCTTCGCCCACCGCTGCGACCACCGTGCCGGCCAGTGCGGGACCCAAGGCGCGCGCCATGTTGAAGATCGCTGAGTTGAGCGCAATCGCGTTCGTCAGGTCTTCCCGGTCCACCACCATGTCGACGATGAATGCCTGGCGCGCCGGCAGATCGATCGCCTGGGCCGCCGCAAGCATGAGCGCCATCAGGTAGACGTGCCAGATCCGCACCGTGCCCGTCCAGGTGAGCAAGGCGAGGACGAATGCCTGAACCATCATGACGGACTGGGCAAGTAGAATGATGGTTCGCCGCGGCGCGCGATCGGCGATAGATCCCCCCCACAGCCCGAGCGGGATCACCGGGATGAGGCCGATCGCGCTCACGATGCCGAGCGCAGCTGCGGAGCCGGTCAGTCGGTACACCAGCACCTGCTGGGCCATGTACTGCATCCACGTGCCGACCAACGAGATGCCCTGACCCGCGAACCACAGCCTGAAGTTGCGGTGGGCCAGTGATCGGAAGGTGGGCGGCAGATGGCGCGCCGATGCCGGCTTCATGGAGGATGCCATGGATGGCATTATACCCGATTGCGGCGCAGATGGCCCAGAGGCGTCGCCGCACCATGTGTGCCTGGTAGGGTGCATCGTGGTATGATGCGGCGTGTTGTCCATCATGGTGACGGGAGAGGGCTATGGCGATCGAGTTTCCAAAGGGATTCACCTGGGGTGCGGCCACCGCATCGTACCAGATCGAGGGGGCATGGCAGGCGGACGGCAAGGGCGAGAGCATCTGGGATCGCTTCTCGCACACGCCTGGGAAGATCGAGAACGGGGACACCGGCGATGTCGCCGCGGACCATTACTATCGCTGGCAGGAGGACGTGCAATTGATGCGCGATCTGGGCCTGGCGGCCTACCGGTTTTCGATCTCGTGGCCGCGCATCCTGCCCCAGGGGTACGGCAAGGTCGAGCCGCGCGGGCTGGATTTCTACAGCCGGCTGGTCGATGGGCTGCTCCGTGCGGGCATCGAGCCATGGGTCACGCTCTACCATTGGGATCTGCCCCAGGCGCTGCAGGATCGCGGGGGATGGGTCCAGCGCGCTACGGCCGAGGCCTACGTGGAGTATGCCCAGCGCGTGGCCCGGCACCTGGGCGACCGGGTGAAGCATTGGATGACGTTCAACGAACCGTGGGTCAGCGCGGTGTTGGGTCACCATTTCGGCATGCATGCGCCGGGCCAACGCGATCTGCCGGCGACGATGCGGGCGATCCACCATCTCCTCCTCGCGCACGGTTGGGCCGTGCCCGCCATCCGCCAGGAGAGCAAAGGCTCCCAGGTGGGCATCGTGCTTAACTACACCCCGGCGCACCCGGCGTCTGACCGGGAAGAGGACGTGCTCGCAGCGCACCTCGAAGATGGCTGGGTCATGCGCATGTACCTGGATCCGTTGTCCGGACGGCCCTATCCTGCCGATGTCGTGGCGGCAAAAGATCTGTCCCTGGAGGTGGTCGGCCCGGGTGACATGGCCGCAATCGCGACGCCGGTCGACTTCCTTGGCCTGAACAACTACACCCGCCAGGTCGTGGGCCAGAAGTACGACTTCGAGCTGGGGGTCAAGAAGGGCGATGGCGTGGAGCGGACGGAGATGGGGTGGGAGGTCTACCCTGAGAGCATCTATGAGATGCTCATGCAGGTGAGCCGCGATTATCCGTTCAAGTCGCTCTACATAACCGAGAACGGTGCGGCCTTCACGGACCGGGTCAGCCCGACGGGCGAGGTGAATGATCCGCAGCGGATATCATATCTCAGGCGGTATCTGGCGCAGGTTGCCCGCGCGATCGCGGAGGGTGCACCGGTGAAGGGTTATTTCGTGTGGTCGCTCATGGACAACTTCGAGTGGGCGCTGGGTTACAGGATGCGCTTCGGCGTGATCTACGTCGACTACGAGACGCAGCAGCGCATCCCGAAGGCAAGCGCACGCTGGTACAGGGGGGTGATTGCGAACAACGCGATTTTGGATTGAAAACCAGGCGGCAACGATATCGATAAGGAGGCAGAAAGATGGCGCAGATGGGTTACCGGCCATTGGGCCGGACGGGATGGAACGTATCCGAGGTCAGCTTCGGTGCATGGGCGATCGGCGGCTCCTGGGGAGACGTGGACGATCGAGACTCGCTCGCGGCACTGCATCGCGCGATCGACCAGGGGGTGAACTTCATCGATACGGCCGATGTGTATGGGGATGGCCGGAGTGAGCGCCTGGTCAGCCAGGCAGTTGCGGATCGCAGAGGCGAGCGTATCTACGTGGCCACCAAGGCAGGACGACGCCTGAATCCACACACGGCCGGCGGCTACAACCGCGAGAATCTCACGGCCTTCGTCGAGCGCAGCCTGATCAACCTATCCACCGACTGTCTCGACCTGGTGCAATTGCACTGCCCGCCTACGGAGGTGTACTACCGCCCCGAGGTCTTCGGCGTGCTCGACGACCTGGTCGCCCAGGGGAAGATCCGGCACTATGGCGTCAGCGTCGAGAAGGTCGAGGAGGCGCTCAAGGCGATCGAGTATGGGGGCGTGCAGACGGTCCAGATCATCTTCAACATGTTTCGCCACCGCCCGGCCGAGCGCTTCTTCCCCGAGGCCAAGGCGCGGCAGGTGGGCATCCTGGCGCGTGTTCCGCTCGCCAGCGGCATGTTGACGGGCAAGCTCACCGCGCAGAGTCACTTCGAACAGGACGATCACCGGAATTACAACCGGGATGGCGCCGCGTTCGATGTGGGCGAGACATTCTCCGGCGTGCCCTATGACGTGGGGCTGCAGGCAGTCGGGGAACTGCGGCGCCTGGTTCCAGCCGGGGCGACGATGGCCCAGTTTGCCTTGCGCTGGATCCTGATGTTCGACGCGGTCACGTGCACGATCCCGGGCGCCAAGCGGCCGGCCCAGGCTGAGGACAACGTGGGGGCCGCGGCCCTGCCTGCGCTATCGGATGAGACGATGGAAGCCGCGCGCGAGATCTACGATCGCCTGATCAAGCCGCACGTGCACCAGCGCTGGTAGGGCGCCGGGCCTCAAGCCCCGAAACGAGCGCGTTCGAAGTCGGGGAGGTCCTCGAAGATCCAATCCGGGGGCGGCCGCATCGCATCGAAGTCGGCGCGGCTGCCCACGCCGGTCAGCACCGCGATCGTCTTGAGTCCGGCCGCCTGGCCGCCCAGGATGTCCGTCTCCGCCCGGTCGCCGATCGCTGCGGTCACCTCAGGCGCGACGCACAGCCGTGCGAGCGCCTGCCTGAAGATGCCCGGTGCGGGCTTTCCGATCCCATGCGCCTTGACGCCGCTGGCGATCTCGAGCAGGCCGACGATCGACCCCGCGCCGGGGATCAGTCCTTCCTCTGAGGGAAGATTGGCGTCCAGGTTGGTGGCGACGAAACGCGCGCCGGCCTGGAGGGCTAGGCTCGCCTCCTTCAGTCGGTCGTAGGTCGCCTGCCGGTCCATGCCCGCTACCACCGCGTCTGCATCGCGATGGTCTGTCGTGAGCGCGAACCCGCGCTCCCTGAGTGCCTCGCGGATCCCCTCCTCGCCGACGACCAACACGCTGCATCCCGGCATCTCCTGAACAAGATACTCCGCCGTGGCATCGGCAGAGGTCAGGATGTCGTCCGCGCTGGCCGGGATGCCCATGGCCTGCAGCCTTTCCGCCACTGCGACGGCAGGCGTGGTCGAGTTATTGGTCAGAAAGAGGTGGGGAATCTCGCACCGGCGTAGCCGCTCGACCAGCTGTGCTGCTCCCGGCAGCACACGGCTGCCGCGGTAGATGACGCCGTCCATGTCGAAGATGAACGCGTTGAGCTGCTGCAGCGCACCCGTGTCACTCGTCAACGATGTCCTCCGCTGCGTCCCGTTCGACGTCGACGATGGCCGTGGTGATCGCCCAACTGACGAGGCCCCAACTGCCGCCGGAGATGAGGAGCGCGAGGAGGATGGAGATCGGATTGGCGGGCACCGTGCCCTTGATGATGCCGACGACGGCCAGGATGATGCCGGCCGCGGCGAAGATGGTCGCCACCCGCAAGGGCAGCGCCAAGCGCTTCCAGTGGATCGATCGTTTCACGGAGCGTGCTCCCATTCTTCCCTCCCTGTCACCGCCGCAGACGCAGCCCTCAGGCCGGTCGGATATCCTTGATGATGAGCCGCGGCCGGCTGGTGTAGTCGTCAACCTCAATGGTGTAGGCCACGTCTACCGCTGCCCCAAGCTCGCCGGCCAACGCACCGCCATAGAACGCGACGGCGTCCCATTCGGTGGCCGATCCCCTTGCGGCGAGCCGCATCTTCAGGTGTTCCTGTTCCCTGCCGAACTTGCCCATCGACTCCCTGACGACCCGGGCGCCCCGCGTGGCAAATACCGGCTGGGGATTCCCCTCGCCGTGCGGCTCCAGCACCTCGAGCTGCGCGCAGATGGCGTAGTCGAGATCGGCAAGGTCGACCTCAGCGTCGACTGCCAGGACCCGGGTGAGATCGGCCCCGGCGAGCTTCTCAGCGGCGATGGCCTCCAGGCGGGCGCGCAGCTCCGGCAGATTCGCGTTCGGTGCCGTGAAGCCTGCCGCGGCAGCATGGCCGCCGTGCCGTTTGAGCAGATCCCGGCATTCGTCCAGCGCGGCAGTGATGTTGAAGCAGGGGATGCTGCGACACGAGCCGCGCGTCTCTTCCGCGCCGATCTCCGCGACCACCGCGGGGCGATACATCTCCTCGGCCAGCCGCCCGGCCACCAGGCCGACGACGCCCGGATGATAGGAGCATCCGGCGACAAACGCCAGGTACGGCGTGTCGCCCTCGCTCGCCAGCACATCCTTCGCCTGGTCGACGTACTGCCGCGTCATCGCCTGGCGCTTCCGGTTGAGTTCACCCAACTGCGCCGCGAGCGGCCCGGCGGCCGCCGCTGTCGGTGCGGTGAGCAGGTCATAGGCGATGCTCGCACTTTCCATGCGACCTGCTGCGTTCAGGCGGGGACCAATGACGAAGCCGATCGAATGTGCATTGATCTTGCCACGCTTCAGGTTCGCCTCCGTGTACATGGCCTCCAGACCTATCCGAAGGGGACGGGGGTATGAGCCAACGCGCAGTCTCCCGTTCAGGTAGTTCAGCCCCAGCTTCACCAGGGTCCGGTTCTCGCCCAGCAGCGGTGCGACGTCGGCCACAGTGCCGATCGCGACCAGGTCGAGCAGGTCGCCGGTGGACAGTTGCGCGGGGACGCCGTTCAGGGGGTCGTCCCGGTCGGCCCGCATCAGTGCCTGGACCAGCTTGAAGGCGATGCCGACGCCGGCCAGATCCTTGAAGGGATAGACATCGCCCTGTTGCTTCGGGTTGATCACGGCGAGCGCAGGCGGCAGGACGTCGCGGCCCTCGGCATCCTGGCGGATCGAGTGATGGTCCGTGACGATCACGTCCATGCCAAGCGTCGCTCCGTGCGCCACCTCGTCGGGCGAGCGGATGCCGCAATCGACCGTGATCACGAGGCCCGCGCCCATCTCGGCCACACGGTCGAGCGACTCGTTATGCAGCCCGTATCCTTCTTTAGTGCGATGCGGAATGTAGGGCTGCACAGCTGCGCCCAGCGCGGTCAGCCCCTGCACGAGGAGGGCCGTGGCCGTGACGCCGTCCGCGTCGAAATCGCCGTAGACGACGATCCGTTCCTTTGCACGAATCGCGGCCCGGATGCGTTCGACGGCCGGCTCCATCCCACTCAGGGCGAACGGGTCGCGCAGTTCGGCAGGTGGATCCAGAAATGCGGAAACCTCGGCCTTCTCGGTCAATCCACGGTTGTAGAGAACCTGGACGATGATCGGATGCAGAGATGAGTGCTGCCGGAACAGGCCCGGCGGACACGGCTCGGCAACTTCCCAGCGTTTGGCACTTGACATGGTGGGCATTATAGCGGAGAGCCTTAGAATCACGCAACAGATCGGCGGCGGCCCCAGGACCTCCAAATGCAACCGTTGGCGGAGGCATCCTGAGCGTAGGGCCAACCGAAGGTTGCCACACCGAAGGGAGCGCAGTCGAAGGATGCTCACATTCGGCCACATTTTGGCCGCCTGCTTGGGCGTTTTCGGCGGCCGTGCTATAGTGTTCGGCCTGGGAGCCAGATCGATATGACACGCACCGTCTTCATGGGAACACCGGAATTCGCAGTGGCCGTGCTCGACGCCCTCGTCGCGGCCTCATTCGAGATCGTGGGCGTCTACACGCGCTCGGACCGCCCGGCCGGCCGCGGCCAGCGGCTCGATCGTTCGCCGGTCAAGCAGTACGCGGAGGCGCACGGTCTGCCCGTGTATCAGCCCGATTCGTTTCGGTCCCCGGCTGAGCAGGCCCAGCTGAGGGATCTGTGCCCGGAGCTTGTCGTCGTGGCCGCATACGGCGTCATTCTGCCGCAGCCCGTGCTCGATCTGCCGCGTTTCGGGTGCATCAACGTGCACGGCTCCCTCCTGCCGCGCCACCGGGGTGCGTCCCCGATTGCAGGCGCGATCCTCGCGGGCGATCGCGAAGCGGGCGTGACCATCATGAAGATGGATGCAGGGGTCGACACCGGCCCCATGCTCTCCTCGGCCGCGATTCCGGTGTCGACGCACGACACGACGGGCAGCCTGACCGAGAGGCTGGCACGCCTCGGGGCGGACCTGCTGGTGCAGACGCTGCCACAGTGGCTGCGCGGGGAGATCCAGCCATCACCCCAGCCCGGCGACGGGGCGACGTTCGCCCCGCGCATCGCGAAGGAGGACGGGCGGATCGATTGGCATGAGCCCGCGGTGCTCATCGGGCGACGGGTGCGTGCGTACCAGCCGTGGCCGTCCGCGTTCACGACCTGGGACGGGCAGTTGCTGAAGGTGATCGCGGCGCGCGTGGAAGCGCGCCAGCCACAGTCGGGCGACCTGTCGCTCAACCCACATCCTGGCGGCACGCGCGTCGGGCAGGTCGTGGCCGGTCCCCGGGGAACTGCGGCCGTCATCACCGGCGATGGCCTGCTGTGGCTGGAAACCGTCCAGCTGCAGGGTCGCAAGGCGACGCCCGTCCGCGCGTTCCTGGCGGGCGCGCGGGGCTTCATCGGCGCGCAACTCGGCTGACGCTGCCGGCGGGCTTCCGGACTCCGCCGGGCCTGATTTGCACGAATGGGCGCCTTCGCGTATACTCTAAACGTCGTCGGGGCGTAGCGCAGCCAGGTAGCGCACTTGAATGGGGTTCAAGTGGTCGGAGGTTCAAATCCTCTCGCCCCGACCAGACCCTGGAGGGGTGGGATCTATCCCACCCCTCTCTCTTTGAGATGACAATGAGCGTCACACCGGACATTGACCCAGCCAAACGTCTGCAGGATGTCGCGCTGGGGATGCCTATCACGGCGGACATGAGCCGCTCGGACCTGCTGCTGCTGCAACCCCTGCGCCAGCACCAGGTGAAGGTGGTTGCCCAGGCACGGCCGCGCTCGATCTCCTCGCTGTACACCGAGAACCTCGTCAACCAGGTCCTGTCCACCCACGAGGCGCCGCTGGCCCTGGAGGCGCTGCGTCGGCGCCGCCCGCGCCAGAGCCAGGTGGAATTCGTAAGCGGTGCGCCCGTGGTTCAGGATGTCCGGCCCATCTTTGACGGCGCCGGCCGCGTGATCGGTCTGCTATCGTTCGAGACGAGCCTGATTCAGCTGGAGCGACATCGGCACCGTCACCGCTCCTTTCGGCGGGCCATCGAGTGGATGAAGCAGATGTGCGTCCAGGGCGAGCTGGCCGCGGCCGACGGATTGTCGCCGTTCCAGGAGATGGACGGCGTCCTCCTGGTCGATTCGCAGCTGCGGATCATCTACCTGAGCGGCATCGCGAACAACCTGTATCGACGCCTGGGTTACGTGGAGGATCTGCGCAACCGGCCGCTCAACTACCTGCACACCGGCGATGACGTGCTCGCCATCACGGCGATGCAGACCGGGCGGCCCGTTGAAGTGGAGTCCAGGTTCGGGGAGCACGAGTGGATTCGCAAGGCCATCGCAGTGTGGCCCTCGCCTGGCCGGCTCGGCTTATTGCAGCGGCTGGCGCCGATCGGGCCTGCAGTCGAGGCAAGTGGCGTGATCATCGCGTTGCACGATGCGACCGACGAGCGGCGCAAGAAGGCCGAGCTCGAGGTCAAATCGACCATGATCCAAGAGGTGCACCACCGGGTCAAGAACAACCTGCAGAATATCGCGGCTGTCCTGCGTATGCAGTACCGCCGGGCGCACCAGGCCGAGACGCAGCTGGCGCTCAAGGAGGCGATCGCCCGTATCCTGAGCGTTGCCGTCATCCACGAGTTCCTGTCGTTGGACGAAAGTCAATCCATCAACATCCGCGACGTCTGCCAGCGCATCGTGTCGCAGACGCGCCAGGTGATGGTGCCGGGCAAGCAGGTCGAGTTCGGCATCGACGGGCCGGCGATCTACCTGCCGAGCCAGCAGGCTACGGCCACCGCGCTTGTGATCAACGAGCTCGTTCAGAATGCCCTGGAGCACGGCTACGAGCACCGGGAGCACGGGCAGATCAGGGTGGTCTTGACCGATTTGGGAGACGGCGCTAAGCTTGAGGTCTGCGATGACGGCGAGCCGCTGGCGCCCGATTTCGACCTGAGCAACACGACGAGCCTTGGCCTGCAGATCGTGCGCAGCCTCGTGCAGGCCGATCTGCGGGGCGAGATCAGCCTGGAGAACCAGGCCGGACGCGGCGTCGTGGCTACGATCGTCTTTCCGAAGGCGATCATCAATATGGGCGCGGCGCCGAAGTAGGCAGCGCCGGCGGACGGGCGGCGTCCCTTAGCAGTCTATTGAGCCAGTCACAGGAGGTCATTATGGAACGCACACGGGTCATCATTGCCGACGATGAGTCATTGATCCGGATGGATCTGCGCGAGATGCTCACCAACCTGGGTTACCTGGTGGTGGGCGAGGTGGCCGACGGGCGCAGCGCCGTCAATCAGGCGCGCGAACTGAGACCTGATGTCGTGATCATGGATATCAAGATGCCCGATATGGACGGCATCGAGGCAGCCACGGTGCTGACCGAGGAGCGCATCGCCCCGGTGGTGCTGCTGAGCGCCTACAGCCAGCGTGAGCTGGTTCAGCGCGCACGGGACGCGGGCGTCGTGGCCTACCTGGTCAAGCCGTACCGCGAGGAGGAGCTGACCCCCGCAATCGAGATCGCGCTCGCGCGCTTCGTCGAATTCCAGGACATGCAGAAGCAGGTGGCCGATCTTCAGGAGGCGCTCGAAACGCGCAAGCTCGTGGATCGTGCCAAGGGCATCCTGATGGACAAGCAGGAGCTCTCAGAAAGTGAAGCCTTTCGGAAGATCCAGAAGATGAGCATGGACAACCGGAAGCCGATGAAGGACGTGGCCGAGGCGATCATCCTGGCGCACCAGGTGGGCCAGGGCTGAGGCCGACAGCGCATACTAACACAACACGGAGAGAGCATGGCGGTCAGGACTCGCTTCGCACCCAGCCCGACGGGCTACATGCATATCGGCAATCTTCGAACCGCGCTCTATGCCTACCTGATTGCGCGGCACTACGGCGGGCGCCTGGTGTTGCGAATCGAGGACACGGATCGGCGCCGCAACGTGGAGGATGCCGTCCAGGTCATCTACGACAGCCTGCGGCTGGCAGGCCTGGATTACGACGAGGGGCCAGACAAGGGCGGCGATTACGGGCCTTACGTGCAGAGCGAGCGCAAGCCGCTGTACCGGCAGCACGCGGAGCGCCTGGTGGCGCTGGGGGGCGCGTACCGGTGCTTTTGCTCCAAGGTCGAGGCAGAGGCGTCGCGCGAGACCATCGAAGAGGGGGAAGACGCGAGCGAGCCGGACGGGCCGGCAGCGGGCGACGCGCCCGCGAAGATCTACGATCCCTGCCGCTTCCTGTCACGCGAGGAAACTGATCGCCGCGCGGCTGCGGGCGAGCCCCATGTTATCCGGCAGCGGATCCCGGAGACGGGCGTGACCAGGTTCGAAGACCACGTGTACGGCTCGATCACCTGGCGCAACGACCTGCTGGACGACCAGGTGCTGCTCAAGTCGGACGGCTATCCCACCTATAACTTCGCCAACGTGGTGGACGATCACCTCATGGGGATCACGCACGTGGTGCGGGGCGTGGAGTATCTCTCCTCGACCCCTAAGTACAACCTGCTTTACCACAGCTTCGGCTGGCCCGTGCCCGACTACGTGCACCTGCCCCACATCGTGAAGGAGGGCGGCAAGAAGCTCTCCAAGCGCGCGGGCGATGCCTCGTTCCAGGACCTGGTGGCGCGGGGCTATCTGCCCCAGGCGATCGTCAACGCGATCGCGCTGCTGGGCTGGCATCCCGCGGACGACCGCGAGTTCTTCACCCTGGCGGGCCTGGTCGAGGCATTCGACATCGACCGCATCAACAAGTCCAGCGCGGCCTTCTCCATCAGCAAGCTGGATTGGCTCAACGGCGAGCATGTCCGCGTGCTGCCGCTGGCGGAATTCCACGCGCTTGCGCAGCCCTACTACGGCCCCGAGCTCGCAGCCTTCGATACGTTGGCCATCAGCCGGCTCATCCAGCCGCGCGTCGTGCGTCTGACGGACATCCCCGAGCTAGTCGCGTTCTTCGGTGCGCCGATGCCGCACGAGGCGGACCTGTACGTGCACGAGAAGTCCAGGTCGACGATGGAGAGCAGCGCCAACATCCTCGCTCATCTCATGGAGCTGCTGGTCGATGAAACTGAGTGGACGCACGAGGCGTTGGCGCCGAAGCTGGTCGAATGGGCCAAGGCGAACGGGTTCAAGACGGGAACGGCGATGTGGCCCGTGCGAATCGCCCTATCCGGCCTCCTTTCCACTCCCGGCGGCGCGACGGAGATCGCCCAGATCCTAGGCAAAGAGGAGACCCTCCGGCGCATGGAAGTCGCCCTCGCGAAGCTGGGGCGCTGAGGCATGACGTCGAAGGGCCAGGGGTCCGTCCTCCTCACGACCACGATTGCCTCCTTCTCGACCGCGTTCATGGGCTCGTCGCTCAACATCGCATTGCCGATGATGGGCCGCGAGTTCGGCATGGATGCGGTCGCACTGGGCTGGATCGCGACTGCTTACACGCTGGCGGTCGCGATCTTTCTCGTCCCGTTCGGCCGGGCCGCGGACATCCATGGGCGGAAGCGCGTCTTCGCCTACGGGCTGGCAGCCTACGTCGTCATGACCACGCTCTCTGTGTTCGCAACCTCCGGCGGGGCGCTCATCGGCCTCCGGGCGTTGCAGGGTGCGAGTGCGGCGATGATGTTCGCAACCAGCTCCGCCATCCTGAGCTCGGCCTATCCTCCGAATGAGCGAGGGCGGGTGCTGGGCATCAACGTCGCCAGCGTCTATGTCGGATTGTCCATGGGGCCGTTCATCGGCGGCATTCTGACCCAGAATCTCGGCTGGCGAAGCATCTTTGCGGTGGGTGCAGTCGTGGGCGCGATCGCCGCAGTGGCTGCATTCCGGCTCAAGGCCGAGTGGGCCGAGGCGCGCGGGGAGCGGTTCGACTGGATCGGCTCCGTGATCTACGGTGCAGCCATTGCTGTGCTGATGTACGGCATGTCCAGCCTGCCGGCCCTGGAGGGTGCGATCTTGCTCGCGGCGGGTGTGCTCGGCATCGTGGGGTTTGTGGCGTGGGAGGCGCGCGTCTCCGCGCCGATCCTCAATCTCAGCCTGTTCAGGGGCAACCGGGTGTTCGCGCTGTCAAACCTGGCCGCGCTGATCAATTACCTGGCCACGACTGCGGTGACGTTCCTGTTGAGCCTCTATCTCCAGTACATCAAGGGGCTGACGCCGCAGAATGCGGGCTTCATCCTGGTCGCCCAACCGATCATGATGGCCATCTTCTCGCCCCTTGCCGGACGCCTTTCCGATCGCGTCGAGTCGCGGTACGTGGCGTCGGCCGGCATGGCGCTCAGCGCAGCCGGGCTGGTCATGATGGCATTCGTGGGATCGAACACGTCGTTCGCCTACATCGTCGCCAGCCTGCTGCTGGTTGGCGTGGGGTTCGGGCTCTTCTCCTCGCCCAACATGAACGCGATCATGGGCTCGGCTGAGCGGCGACTGTACGGGGTCGCTTCGGCGATCCTGGCGACGATGCGCACCGTCGGCCAGATGTTGAGCCTGGGGCTGACGCTCCTGCTCTTCTCGGTGATCATCGGCCCGGTGCCCGTGACGCCGGAGGTCCATCCCCAATTCCTGCAGAGCGTCCGCATTGCCTTTTCAGTGTTCTCAGTGCTCTGCTTCCTCGGTGTCTTTGCCTCCATGGCCCGGGGCAATGTTCGCGAAAAGGGGCGCGTCTGAACGCATCGCGCGGTCCTAAGCCGGCGTCTCCCGCGGCACGCGTGCCAGGATGGCCGACACCACCTCGTAGTTGATCGTGCCGAGCCTCGCGGCTACCTCTTCTGCAGTGATGCGGTCCGTGCCCTGGGCGCCGATCAGGACGACTTCGTCGCCCTGGCGCACCCCGGCGATGTGGGTCACGTCGATCATGGTCTGGTCCATCGTGACCCGCCCGACGATCGGCGCACGGCTGCCGCGCACGAGCACCTCACCCCAATTCTGCGGCGCGCGGCGGAATCCGTCCGCATAGCCCACCGGGATGACGGCGATGCGACGCGCGTCGGGCGTGCAGTAGGTCGCGCCGTAGCTGACGAAGCTGCCGGGGGGCAGCGTCTTCACCTGCGCCACCTGCGTCTTCCATGCGAGGGCGGGCCTGAAGTCTTCCGGTAGTTGCACTTCCGCAGAAGGATGAAGGCCGTACACGGCGATGCCGGCGCGGACCAGCGTGTGGCCCGCGAGCGGCGCGGCAGCGGCAAGAGAGCCAACCGTCGCGTCCAGCAGTCCGGCCGAGTTGACGCCGTGCACCAATGGGATGTCGATGCCCTCGCTCCGGAGCGCATCCAGCGTGTCCGAGAAGCGCTTCAACTGGCCAGCCGTGTACGCTTGCTCCCACTCGCTGCCGCCGTCCGCCACGGAGAGATGGGTGAAGATGCCCTCGACGATCACGCCCGGGAGGGCAGCTAACGAGCGCACGAACGCCACCGCGTCCTGCGGACTGATGCCGAGCCGGCCCATGCCGGTGTCCACCTTCACGTGCACGCGGGCCTGCCGCTCGAGCGCCAGGGCCGCGCGCGAGAGGGCCTGGCCCACCTCGATGCCGTAGACCGTCGGGGTGAGGCCGTGCCGGATCACGTCGCGCGCCTGCCAGGCGGGGGTGTAGCCGAGGACGAGGATCGGCGCCGCGATGCCTGCCCGCCGCAGCGCCACGCCCTCGCTGAGCGTGGCGACGCCCAGCCACGTGGCCCCATTCAGCAGCGCGGTCTGTGCTACCTGCACCGCGCCGTGGCCGTAGGCATCTGCCTTGAGCGAAATCAGCAGCTGGCGCCCTGCCGCCAGTGCTACGAGGCGCCGCACATTATGGGCGATCGCGCCGTGGTCGATCTCCAGCCAGGTGGGACGGTCGGGGAAGAGGGTGGCGATCGACTGCCAGGCCGCGTCCTGGCGGACCAGCCGGTCCGTCGCGGTTCCCGGCTCTGCCATGAGAAGCCGCACCACCTGCTCCATGCGCGTCGCCAATGAGCCCTTGATCAGGACGACATCGCCCGGCCCGAGCCCGTTCAGGGCGGCCTGCGCGGCGTCCTCCGCTGTGTAGGTTGCGACCACCTGGTCCGGCGCCAGCCCGGCCTCGCGGGCGGCTTCGGCGATCCGGTGGGCGCGGCTGCCGCGGGTGACGAGCAGATCGACGCTGCTGGCAGCGGCGCGGCCGACCGCCTCGTGTCCTGCGAGCTCGTAGTCGCCGAGCTCGACCATGTCTCCCAGGATGGCCACCTTGCGCCGTCCCTCCAGCGCAGCGAGCGTCTCGATGGCAGCCTCCGCGGCCGCGGGGCTTGATGAGTACGAGTCATCCAGGATCAGGCTACCGCGCACGCCTGGCAGGGGGTTGAGCCGGCCCGGAACGCGTTTCATCGACTCCAGGCTTTCGGCGATGGCTTCCAGGGCAACACCCCGGGCCAGGCCCGCCGCGATGGCGGCCAGGGCCGCATAGATCTGGTGCCGGCCGAGCAGTGGGGATTGCACCCTGCACCGTCCCTGCGGCGTGTCGACCAGGAAACGGACGCCCTCGCGCGAGGGAATGATCTCGCTTGCCCAGATGTCGGGGCGACCAAGGGCCGGGGAGGCCACCAGCCCACCGAAGGTCATCACTCGGGCACTTGACCGTCCGGCCATGTGGCTGACGCGGGCGTCATCGGCATTCAGGATGGCCGTTCCGTGCGAGGGCAGCGCCGCAACCAGGTCGCCCTTCTCGCGTGCGATGGCGTCCAGCGATCCGAACGTCTCGAGGTGCGCTGGTTCCACGGTCGTCACGACACCGATCGTGGGCGGCGCGATCCTGACGAGCTTGCCGATCTCGCCGAAGTGGTCCGCCGCCATCTCCAGCACTGCCACCTCTTGTTCCCCGCGCAACTCTCCCAGCGCGAGCGGCAGCCCGTAGATCCCGTTGTAGTTGGCCCGATTCTTGAACACGGCAAACCGGGACGCCAGTACGGTTGCGATGGCTTCCTTTGCGGTGGTCTTGCCGACGCTGCCCGTCACACCGATGACGAGAAGATGCTGGCGCGCGACGACTGCACGCGCCCAGTCCTGGACCGCCTGCCGGGTGTCGGGCACGACGATACAGGTGGCGCCGTACGCGGAGAGGTCGATCGCCCGTTGGCTCAGGACGCCCGTCGCTCCCTTCGAGACGGCATCGGGGATGAAGTTGTGCCCGTCCGCGCGGTCGGTCACGACCGCGAGAAATAGCTGGCCCGGCAGGATGATGCGCGAGTCGAACCCGAATGATTCGAACGTCGTCGGGCCGATCGGGCCGTGGGTGTAGCCACCCGTTGCGGCCAGCAGCTCGTCAAGGCGGATCACGGCCTGAATCGCTCCGGCAGCCCCTCCAGCGCAGCCCGGACGCGGGCCCGCAGGGTCCTGAGGCTGGGCTTCGCCTTGCCCTCGCGGCTCAGCTGGTCGCGCAGATACTGCCCAACCTCCTGCATGATCTTCTGAAGCGCGGCCTGCGTGGGTTTCTCACCGCGTTCGAACCACATCATCGCGGCGTAGCCCATCCCCACCGTGGCTGAGGTAGCCACGGCTGCACTCAGCACCCAGCCGGGCGCGCCGAGCAGCTTGCTCAATTGGCGCTGCACCGCGCGGGCCGCAAATGCCACGCCGAACGTCGCGATCAGCTCTCGTGCACGTGCCGGGGTGATGTCGTAGCCGTAGATGCGCGCGATGGTCAGCACCAGGCCCGTCTGCACGCCGAGCAGGGGCAACACGTCCGCCATCGGCAGCGGAATCAGCGCAACGCTTGCCGAAGCGGTGGCGGCCCCGATGATGCGCTGCCAGGCCAGCTTCGCCCGGTACGCGGGCAGGGCATCTGCCAGGGCGATGAGCAGGCGCGGGTCGGCCTGCGCGACGGCCAGCACGACGTGGCCGACATGATCGCCCTTGGTCGCCACGATGTCGATCAACTGGCTGGCGTCGATGCCCAGGTTCGCTGCGGCAGATTCGATCACCCTCACACGGTCGGACTTGCGCACCAGGTCCATCTTGTTCAGCACCGCGACGTACGGCTTGTCCAGCGCCACGAGCGCGTCGAACAGCTCGCGGTCGCCCCGGCTCACGCCGCTGCCCGCGTCGAACAGGATGATCAGGAAGTCGGCGCCCTGTGCGGCCAGGAACGCGAGATCGCGTTCACGGTCGCCGACCGGACCGACGGCATCCGCGCCCGGCGTGTCGATGACCGTGAAGATGCCCCCGGAGCCGGCCTGGTTGGCGCGGGTCGTGCCCGGAACCGGGCTCACTGCGGCCCGCGCCTCCGAGGAGGTGATGAGTTGGTTGTAGAGGGTCGATTTGCCGACATTGGCCGGGCCCACGATCGCGATGGTGGTCCCGCCCCGATCCAGCGCCGCGCGGTAGTTGTCGGTGATGAAACGCAAGACGTCCTTCACGCCGGTGATGTTACCGCCCATGCCCGGGAGCCAACGCTCCAGGTCGCGCCGTTGTTCGGGGGAGAGCCTGCCAAGGGCCAGCCGCACTGCTGCCTGCACCGGAGCCGGCAGATGTTCTATCAACGGGTTCGCCAATCTGGTCCTCCGTTTTGTTCGACCTGACCGATCTCCAGCCCCTGCGCCGCTCGCATGAACGGGGCCAGGTCCGCCTTCAGCTTCGCCAGGGAAGGCAGGTGAATGTACATCATGTGGCCTGCCTCGTAGTATCCCATGGTTACATGGCCGGCCAGCGTCTCGTCCAGTTGCAGCCGGTTGAACGTGTACTGCGTGGCGAAGTAAGGGGTCGCCAGGTCGAAGTAACCGTTCGCGACGAAGACCTGCAGGTGCGGGTTCTGGGTCATCGCCTTGCGCAAGGACTCGGCGACGTTCACGTATTGATTCTCATGCTCTTTGTAGCTCCACGGCCACACGCGGCCGGTGAGCAACTCATACGGCAGGTCGCTGTCGAACTGGAGGTCGCCGTTCACGTAATCGTACAGGCAGGCGGTGTAGGGACCCTGGATGTTGGCGTAACTGCGGTCGTATTCCATCTTTTCGCCCGCCGCGTCACGATCGATGCCGATGAACCGGCTGTCCAGACGGCCGATCGTCCGGCGCTGATCGCGCAGCAACTCCTTGAAGAAGCGATCGTCGAGCACGCGCAGGTTGCTGCGCATGACAAAATCCGTCGTCAGGCCGGTGAGATGCGCGACCTTCTCCGCGATCGACAGGCGACCCTCCGCCGTGAGCTGGGCGTCCCGCATCAGGGCCGCCGCATACTCGCCGATCGCGAACGCCTCCGCCTCGGCGAGGACCGATGCGAGATCGGACTGGACACCGGCAGACAGCTTGCCGTGGTACCAGGCGGTGGCTGCATAGGTGGGCAGGAACAGGACATACGGCAGCTCGTTGCCGTGATGGAACTCCAGGGTGGAGAACTCGAGCACGGCCGACACCAGGATGATGCCGTTGAGGTACATGCCGTGGCGTTCCTGGAGGTAGGTGCTCAGGCCCGCGGCGCGGGTCGTGCCGTAGCTCTCTCCTGCCAGGAACTTGGGCGATAGCCAGCGCCGGTAGCGCGTCGTGTAGAGGCGGATGAAGTCGCCGACCGATTCGATGTCCTTCTTGAAGCCGTGGAACGCCTTGGCCTTCTCGCCCTCGACCGGCCGGCTGTAGCCGGTGCTCACCGGGTCGATGAACACCAGGTCGGTCAGGTCGAGCAGCGAGTGTTCGTTGTTGACGAGGCGGAAGGGCGGCGGCGGGAGATCGCCGTCGTCGGTCAGTTGCACGCGGCGCGGGCCGAACGCGCCCAGATGGAGCCAGACAGACGATGAGCCCGGACCGCCGTTGAAGCAGAACGTGATCGGCCTGCTCGCAGGGTCTTCCACGCCCTCCCGGGTGTAGGCGACGAAGAAGACGCTGGCGCGCGGCTTCTCGCCCTCGAACTCGCCCTCCTTGTCGCCCTTTTTCTCCGTCTCTTCCTTCAGCACGATGACGCCGGTCGTGACGGTGTAACCCACCTCATGGCCGTCGATGGTCACGGTGTGGCGGGTCTGCACGAGGCGATCCTGTGGTGGTGGCGTCTGTGTGGCTTCGGGTGTCGCGTCGCCGGTCGGACCCTTTGTTGGTTCAGTCATGGCCTCACCTTCTCTGAGCATAACCCGCTGAATCACGGGCGCCCGCGCCGGAGCAGGCGGTCTGTGCCGCAGCGCTGCGCGGGACGTGAGCGTAGTATACCGCATTCGGGCCACGGGCTCCACTTCGGCTATCGATCAACGGGCATCAAGGATGCATTGCCGGTCCGAATTGACAGCGCGCGTGCGCGGTGCTATCTTCTCCTTCAGGGCGACGCCCGCGCCGCGTCCACTCATCATAACGAGGTGCACCATGCGCTACGGCCATTTCGACGATGCTCGCCGCGAGTATGTCATCACGCAGCCCGACACTCCGCTGCCCTGGATCAATTACCTCGGCAACCAGGCCTACTTCGGCCTGATCTCCAACACGGCGGGCGGCTACTCGTTCTACCGCGATGCACGGCTGCGGCGTCTCACGCGCTATCGCTACAACAACGTCCCGCTCGACACGGGCGGGCGGTACATCTATCTGCGCGACGACCGCAGTGGCGCGTACTGGTCGCCCTCATGGCAGCCCACACGCGGGCGCCTGGATGAATACGAGTGCCGCCACGGCATGGGTTATTCGGTGATCGAGTCGGCCAGGGATGGCATCCGGGCCGAGACGCTCTACTTCGTGCCGATGGGCCACAACCTGGAGGTGTGGCGCACGACGGTCACCAACGAGCGCACCGAGGCGGCCGAGCTCTCCCTCTTCTCTGCCATCGAGTTTTGCCTGTGGGATGCGTGGGACGATGCGGTCAATTTCCAGCGCAACTTCTCGACAGGCGAGGTCGAGGTCGCGGATGGCGTCATCTACCACAAGACCGAGTATCGGGAGCGACGCAATCACTTCGCGTACTTCGCTTGCTCCGAGCCAGTCGCCAGCTTCGACACCCAGCGCGAGGCCTTCCTCGGACCCTATCGCGGCTGGGATACGCCGATCGCGGTGGAGCGCGGCTCGGGCAGCGATTCCGTGGCGCACGGCTGGGCGCCCATCGGCTCGCATCATGTCCGGCTGGCGCTGCAGCCCGGCGAGAGCCGGACCGTCATCTTCGTGCTGGGCTACATGGAGAATCCGGACGAGGACAAGTTCGATCCGCCCGGCACGCAGACGATCAACAAGCGTCGCGTCGTGCCACTGCTTCGGGAATTCCTGGACCCGCAGTCAGTAGAGGCCGCGTGGGAGTCACTGCGGGCCGAGTGGGATGCGCTCCTGGGGAAGTTCCAGGTGCAGACGCCCGACGAGCACACGAACCGGATGGTGGACATCTGGAACGCGTACCAATGCATGGTGACGTTCAACATGTCGCGCTCTGCCTCCTACTTCGAGTCCGGTGTAGGGCGGGGCATGGGGTTCCGCGACTCGAATCAGGATCTGCTCGGCTTCGTGCACATGATTCCCGAGCGCGCCCGCGAGCGCATCCTCGACCTGGCCGCAACACAACTGCCCACCGGCGGCGCGTATCACCAGTACCAACCTCTGACCAAGCGGGGCAACGACCAGGTGGGCACCAACTTCAACGACGATCCGCTGTGGCTCGTGCTTGCCGTTGCAGCCTACCTCAAGGAATCAGGGGACCTCTCCATCCTTCAGGAATTGGCGCCGTATGACAACCAGCCTGGCACCGAGACGCCGCTGTACGAGCACCTCCAGCGCAGCATGCAGTACACCCTCGACCGGCTGGGGCCGCACAAGCTGCCGCTGATCGGCCGCGCGGATTGGAACGACTGCCTGAACCTGAACTGCTTCTCTACGACGCCCGGCGAGTCGTTCCAGACGACGACGAACATCGACGGCGTCACCGCGGAGTCGGTCTTCATCGCAGGGCTCTTCGTCCTGGCCGCCGGCGAGATGGCACAGATCGCGGATCTGACCGGAGAGCATGACCAGGCGGCCCGATATCGTACCGCGGGGCAGGAGATGACCGCTGCCATCGATGCAGCCGGATGGGACGGCGAGTGGTTCCGCCGTGCGTACGACAGCGTCGGCCGGCCGGTGGGTTCGCGCTGGAACGAAGAGGGCCAGATCTTTATCGAGCCGCAGGGCATGTGCGTCATGGCCGGCGTCGGGATCGCCGATGGACGCGCGCGGCAGGCGCTCGACTCGGTCGGGGAGCGCCTCGCTACGCCGCACGGCGTCGTGCTGCACCAGCCTGCGTACAAGGAATACTATCTGCGCTTGGGGGAAATCTCGACGTATCCGCCGGGCTACAAGGAGAACGCCGGCATCTTCTGCCACACGAATCCGTGGATCATGATTGCTGAGGCGAAGCTGGGTGACGGTGACCGCGCTTACGACTACTATCTGCGCATCAACCCGAGCGCGCGCGAGGGCATCAGCGACGTCCATCGGACGGAACCGTACGTCTATGCCCAGATGATCGCGGGCAAGGACGCGCCGGCGCACGGGGAGGCGAAGAACTCCTGGCTCACCGGCACCGCCGCGTGGAACTACGTGGCAATCACGCAGTGGATCCTCGGGATCCGGCCGGAGCACGCGGGGCTTCGCATAGCGCCGGTGATGTCCGGGGCCTGGGATGGGTTCACTGCTACGCGCGTCTTTCGAGAAGTGACTTATCACATCCAAGTCGAGCGTCGGGGACCTGGGAATGCGGTCGCCCTCACGGTGGATGGCCGGCCGATCGCTGGCAACGTGGTGCCGCTGCCCCTCCCTGGGTGCGCCGAGGTGCGGGTGGAGGTCGCCCTGGGCTAGTGGGTCACCTGGCTCTTACGTCGTCAGGCCGCGTATCGGGTCGCTCGTTCTCTCACGACTGACCGTGAGGGCATGCGCCACCTCGTGTGCGGCCTGCTGCAGCGCACCGAATTCCTCGCGGCTGTAGCTCCGATTGCCCCGACGCGGCCCGAGCAGCAGCAGGCCGAAGCGCTCGCCGCCGTGTTCCAGTGGGGCGGCGAGCCAGGCCTCTCCGCGCCAGTCTCCGTACATGTGCACCGTCTGAAGCCGTCCCCCGTCGCCCGCCATGCGCAGGACGCCCGATTCGGCTTCCATGCTGATCGCAGCTTCTTCGAGCAGCCGTTTCGTCATGAGCTGCGCGTCTGCCAGCTGGGTGTGGGATCTGACTTCGTGACCGAAATCGCGCAGAGCGCGCACGTGATCCGGCGAATCCCTGAATCTCCGGTCCAGGAACGCCTGCAGCCACGTCTTGACCGGCGTGAACACCGAGACCAGGATGAACGAGGTCAGGACGATGGCGACGTCGCTGCGCTCGCCCGTGACGCTCTGAAAGAACCTCTGCAGGATGCTGATGCTGACGCTCAGGATCCCGGCAAGGATTGCGGTCAGCGTACCCCACAGAATGGTCCGATTTACGATGGCGTCCATCTCGAGAAGGCGGTATCGGAAGATGGCAACCGCGACGCCGAGCGGGAAGATCACCAGCCAGGGCATGTAGAGGACCGGCTCGAAGTGAAGTCGCAGTCCGACCAGCGGTGTCATGAGCCAGACAATCAGCGGGCCGAAGGAGATGGTGCTGCCCAACAGCATGATGCGCGCCTGCCTGCGAACCACGGCTTCCCGGCTCTGAAGAGCCCGAAAGAGCGTGGTCGCAAGGAAGATCACGGCTCCGAACCCGGCATAGCGATAGGTCACGTCGCGTGCGACGAGGTACTCCCACGGTCGAGTCGAATCGAATAGGGAGAGTGCTGCCCACGCACCGAGGGCTACCGATATCACATAGGGCAGACCCAGCATGGCGGGGTGACGCCGGACCATGCCGGCCTCCTGGGGGAAGCGCATGGCCAGGCTCAGGAGCGAACCACCCAGCGACGCGATGGCGACCGCCCACAGCGGTGTGGCCCAGTGGGAGGAGAAGACGTCAAAGTAGAACGCCATCGCCACCGCGGCGGCGAAGCAGAAGAAAGACAGAGCGCGTCCTGGGCGTGCGGAGCCGCGGGCGCGGTACACCCAGATCCCGATCGCCAGATACGCCAGGCCCATGAGATAGGGCAGCCAGAACAGTCGTGACAGGTCCACCTGGCTGAAGGCGGTCAGCTCGACCCCGGGGAAGAACTTCTCGCCTCCCTCGCGCAGCTGCGTGGAGATGGACACCACGTCGCCGAAACTCAATGTCTGAAGGACTTGCCGGTACTGTGCGTCGCTGCTCACGGATTGCCCGGCGATGCGTGTGATGCGTTGCCCAAATCCGACACCTGCTTCGTATCCGGTCCACCCCGGACCGGACTGGTCGGTCACCACAAGCGTGTGGTCCATCAGGAAGCCGGGAAAGGGCTGCTTGGCCCAGGAGAGGGCAAACAGTGGCGCGAGGATGATGCCCACGGCAGCGATCGCGAGGGCCAGCAGGGTCACGAGGCGGGAGATCCGCTCCAGGATGTCGCCAGGTCTGCTCATGATGGCTACAGGTCCGTGTCGGTTTCGCCGAGTGCGGCCAGGTTATTCCGCCGGGAGTGCGTGGGGCTTCCCGTGCGCGCTGGTTCGGGCGACCTGGTCAACGCGATCATCGTGATTGCCAGCTTGTGAAGCGACCGGGCGTCGGCAAACTCTGCCAGGTCCAGCCGCAGAGCTTCGACCACGTCTTCAGCCGTCTGTGGCTGTGCTGCGCTCAGCACCGCACGCACGCGTTCGGGACCGAAGGGATCGCCCTGCTCGGGGCGAACGCCAAGGATTCCCGGACTACACAGAATGATGCTCTCACCAGGGCTCAGCATGAAATCGTCCTGATCGTAGCGGGCATCCACCGATTGGCCCAGGAGATCACCGCCTTCACTCAGTGCGTCCAGCTCACCGTCGCGCCACCGAAACGCGGGGCAGAACCCGGCGCTGGCGATCTGTAACAGGCCACTGACCGGGTCCAGCAACGCGAAGACGGATGTCACGGTCGCATCGGCCTTCACCTCTGGGCCAAGCAAGGCATTGCATTGGGTCAGGGCCTCACCCGCACCCTGGCTGCGACAGGCTGCAGCTCGAAACAGGGCCCTGGTTGTGGCCATCAACTGGACTGCCGCAAGGCCCCTCTCTGCCACGGTCACCGAGGAGATCATCAGCTTGCCATCGGGCAACAGCATGAAGTCGTACAGGTCATGGGCCGACGCAGCGGGCGGCCCATCCTGGTGGTACAGGCCAACGTCCCATCCCGCGAGCAAGGGAACATGCTTGGGCAGGACACGCCGGAGCATGGTGTCCTGGAGTCGCATTTCCTGCATGGCCAGGTCATCGTGCGCGGCTGCGAAATGCTGCCCGCGCCTCAGCAGGACAACTGCGGTTGCCGGGAGAACCATGCCGACTGCGAGGAGAACCAGCAGGCCGCTGGTGAGGCGCTGCACCGGAGCCATGGCCTCCGTCCAGTTCGTCTCGGTGACCAGGATCCAACTTGCTCCAGGCATTGGCGTATAGATCGCTGCCACTGGGCTTCCCCGCGCGTCCGTCGTGCGATGGACGCGTCCCCCGGCAAGGGCCTCCTGCAGGATCTCAGCACCAACTCGCTGTCCCACCATTTCATAACGCGAGTCGTAGAGGACGCGGCCCGTCGAATCCATGATGTAGGTGCTTCCGGTTCCGGCCAGGCGCAGACGCACGATGCTCGCGTAGAAGGCACTCAGTCGCGACTCCCCAAGTCGAAAGAGCCCCGACAGCACACCCACCACTTCCTTGTCCTCGCTGAGCACCGGCACGCTGAGCACGATGACCGGGGAGTCCTCGGGCCCGATGTCGAGAACCTCTGAGAAGAACGCTGCGGGCGGCTCGCTGACGAGCATGGCCTTGAAGAACTCCTGGTCGGACCAGTCGTGACTCATGATCTCCCATCGCTCCGGCATGGTAGCGCGTACGCGGCCGGTACTATCCAGGAGGATCACGCCGCCGTCGTAGATGTTGAGCCGCGAAGCGGCGCCGCGCAGGAAGAGCCGCTGCCGCTCTGTGAGGCCAAGATAGAGGCTTTGGGAACGTGAAAGCGCCTGCAACTCGTTGGCGAGCTGAGACATTTCGTCCCGGAGCCGCACGGCTGTAAGGAGGGCAAGCTGCTGATCGCGTTGCACGATCAAATCTTCTGTGGCCCTTCGATAGGCTGTGTACATGTAGGTCGCCGCACCGAGCAGGCTCGCCAGGATCAGCACGACGAGCGCTGCCACTACAAATGCACGGCCCGGTCGTCCGGGCCAGGTGAGCCTAGGCATCCACGCGCTCCTCGCTCCCGCGCTCGTGCGCCTGGTCAATCTGGGCCGAAACCTCTCGCATGACCGATGCCGTGGCATGGCCCAACGTGAACATCTGCTCCCACGCGGCTGTCGCCAGATTGCGCGCCACCTCCTGGTTTTCGAAGATCTCGGGCGTGACCGAGTAGCCCTTGGTGTGTCCTTCGGCGAAGGCAAAGAGGTCCATCTCGGCGGCCTTGATCGGGTACTGCTCGCGTACCGTGGCAACCCACTCATCGACCAGGCTGGCGCGGGCAGGCTGCAGCAGGTGGGCGCGTGCCATCGCGCGGCCATATTGGTGGCTGATCAGGAACTTGAGCAACTCCCATGCGGCCTCGGGATAGCGCGTGTACTTGAAGATTCCGAAGCCGTCCGTTGTAGCCATGGTGACGCGCCGCGCCGGTCCGGCGGGAAAGCTCGTCACACCGATGTCGAAGTCAGCGTTTTCCAGGATCGTCTTCAGAGACCAGGAGCCGTCCTCGACCATCGCCAGGCGGCCGCGATAGAAGGCCTCCGTAACGCTCAGGTTGCGCACGTCGAGGCGGCTGGCCATCGCATGATCCTCCCAGATCCGATCGTGCAACCACTGCATGGCTGCCAGCGCTTCTGGCTCTCCCATCCGGCTCTTGGTCGGATCCGCCGGGTCGACGAATCTGCCTCCCCAGCCGTTCACGTGCACCTGAATCCGATCCCAGCTGACATCGAACATGCTGCCCCAAACCGTCTCAGATGATGGCGCGGAGCGATCACGCGAGAAAGCAGCCATAGCCGACTGATAGTCCGCGTGGGTCCAGCTTTTCTCGGGGAAGGGAACTCCGTGACCGCGGAACAGGTCCTTGTTGAAGTAGAGTGCCAGGGCGCCGTGATATTTGGGCAGGCCGAATTGGGTGCCATCCTGCAGCCGGAGTGCATGATACTGAGCCTCGTCCCAGTCTCGCCTGTCGTCAGAACTCAATTCCGCCTCAACATAGGGACGGAGGTCCATCATGAATCCCTTTTGCGCCCAGACGGGGAAGAACTCACAGCAGCCGGCCAGGACATCGGGCGCGCTGTGAGCCTGGAAATCGCCCATCATCTTCTCGGCGAGATCTGGCGGATCCGGGGTGTAGAAGACCTGGATGTTTGGGTGGAGAGCGTGAAATTCCTCGAGCATTTCCTGTGCCAGGGCGGAGAAGTAGTCCGTGCGCCAGTCCTGGTAGACCAGTTGGGCTGTTGCAGTGCTGGGTGCACCTTTCTTTAAGCTGGGTATGCTCGGTGTGCTGGGCGTGCATGCAGAAAGCGCGAGCATGCCGGCAAGGCTGCCGGACAGCCGCAGAAAGATCCGTCTCGAGTACTTTGCACCCATCGTGACTTTCCCCTGACGCGGAGAACGGCGCGACCGATTACTTGCCAGGTTCATCTGGCTAATCTATTGTACGGTAATTCGCTGTGTTTTGTTCCGCATTTGTCGATATCGTATCTGCGGTGCGCGTGGTAACCAGGGGAGAACCAGAGGCATATGGGGAAGAGCAGTTATGAGGTCGCTTCGATGAGCGCGTTCGCGCGGTCCAGGTAGCGACGCGCGGTCTCGGCGTCGCCGGCCAGCAGGTAGGAGGCGGCCAGGCGACCGAGCGCCTTGGCCTCTTGGGGGGCGTCTCCGTCGTGCAGACGATCGATCGCGGCGCGCAGCTGCTGCTTCTCGGCCTGCAGGCGCAGTCCGGGCGCGGCCGGAACGACATCGCCTTCGTCCGTCACGTTGTCGGGCAGGCCGCTCAGCCTGTGCCAGCGGGCCACATCGCTTTCGCCCGGCCTCTGGTTGGAATCGATCATCGCGCTTGTGTTCACCTGTCGCGGAAGTCTGATACGGCTTAAGTGTAGCCGGGTCGCCCGCGCGGGTCAAGCTGCCGAATGCGGCTCGGAGTCTTCAGGTGCCCGGCACTTTCAGCGATCCGAAGGATCGCAAGTGCCGGGCACCTGAATCGCGCGTCTTTCGACTACGCGCCGGCGAGTCGAGTTGACACTCGTCGCCGGGTGGGGGATACTCAGGGCTATGCCGGGATCGGTTCGCCCGGCTGCACCACAGGAAAGGAGCGAGATCGTGACTGCTTCCGGAGCCCAACTCAGGGTCAAGATCGATGACCTGATGGCTTTCTGCCTGGCTGCGCTGCGCCACGTCGGGGTGAACGAGGCCGACGCGCGATTGACGGCCGAGGCGCTCGTGACCACGGACACACTGGGGACATTCACCCACGGGACGCGGCAGCTGCGCGGGCTGGTCAAGAACGTCCGCGACGGTCGCCTGGACCCCAAGGCTGCGGAGTCGGTCGTGAACGAGGGTCCGGCGTGGGCAATGCTGGATGCCAATCACGCCATGCCCCCGGCCGTGGCCTGCCGCGCGATGCGGAGGGCCATGGACAAGGCGCGCGCCTGCGGGGTGGGGTACGTCGGGGTGCAGCGCACAAGCCATTTCGGCGCTGCGGGGTACTACGCGCGCCTGGCGGCGGCGGAGGACATGTTGGGGCTGGCAGTCTGCAACGTGGACCCGGTCATGACGGTCACCGGCGCGGCGGCCAAGGTGATGGGCACTAACCCGATCGCCTGGGCCGCACCCGCCGGCGAGGAGCTGATGGTCTTTCTCGATATCGCAACCAGCCGGGTGGCCGCCACGAAGGTGTTCGCGGCCAAGGCGCTGGGCAAATCGGTGCCTGACAGCTGGCTGATCGACGCAGAGGGCCGCCCGACGACCGACCCGAGCCGGTTCCCGCAGGAAGGTGCGCTGCTGCCCCTGGCGGACTACAAGGGATACGGCCTGGCGCTGCTGGTCGAGGTGCTGGGCGGCGCGCTGCCGGGCGCGGCGCTGCTGAGCGGCGTGGTGAGCTGGGCGATCGAGTCCAGCGAGCGCGTCAACCAGGGACACGCGTTTCTCGCCTTTGACATCGGCGCGATGACGCCCATCGATGAGTTCAAGGCGCGCATGGACCGGATCGTGAGGGAACTGCACGCTGCGCCGAAGGCCGCGGGCGTGGAGCGGATTTACGTGCCCGGCGAGATGGAATGGGAGCGCCGCGAGAGGGCGTTGGCGGAGGGCATTCCGCTGCCGCCGGACGTCGCGGCCGCGCTGCTAGGACTTGGGGAGGACATCGGTCTGCGCCCGGAGAAGTTCGGTTTGAGCCTGGGCTGAGCCACCCATCTGCTATGAAAGGAGACGGCTGTGAATAGTGAGGTTCGTGTTCGCCACGGTGATTTGGTGCGGACCATCGAGGATGCGCTCGCCGCCGAGGGCGTGCCAACGCATGTGGGTCGCGTGGAGGCGGAGTTGATGGCGGAGGCCGACCTGCTGGGCGTGCCGTCGCACGGGGTCCGGATGCTTCCCCTGGTCGTGACCGGGCTGCGCGAGGGACGCGTAACGGCGGACCCCCGTATGCGCATCGTGCGCGACCATGACGCGGTGTGCGTGCTTGACGGCGATCGCGGGCTTGGGCGGTACGTCTCCGTGCACGCGATGGCGCAGGCGGTCGAGCGGGCGCAGCGCTACGGCGTGGGGGTGTGCGTGGCCAACCGCCTGACCCACTGGGGCCGAGCGCATGCGTATGCCTACCGGGCGGCGATGCACGGCATGATCGGCATCTGCACGACCAACGCCATCCCGAACATGACGGGCTGGGGTTCCAGGCAGCCGGTGGTGGGGAACAACCCACTGGCGATCGGCGTGCCGCAGGACGATGATGACCGTCCGATCGTGCTCGATATTGCCATGAGCCAGGCCGCGGTGGGCAAGATCGGCACCTACCTGCGCGAGGGCAAGGCCGCGCCGGGCGGGTGGGGCCTGGACGCATCGGGGCAGCCGACGAGCGACCCCTCCGCGATCCTGAGCTCCGGCCTGGTGCTGCCGATGGGCGAGCACAAGGGCGCGGGCCTGGCGCTGATGATGGAGGTGCTGACAGGGGCTCTGGCCGGAGGATTCCTGAGCTTCGAGGTGGGCGAGAAGGACGGCAGCGGGCTGGACCCGGAGGGGAGCAAGTTCTTCCTGGCGCTGGATGTCAGCAAGTTCGTCGAGCCGGACCGCTTCGTCGAGCGCGTGGCTGCGCTGCTACAGTCCATCGGAGAGCGCGTGGGCGACGACGGCGAGTTCCTCTATCCGGGGCAGCGCGGTTGGGAGACGCGGGACCGCAACCTGGTTGAGGGCGTGCCGATTCACGCGCAGATCGTGGAGCAGCTGGGCAAGATCGGGGTCACGCTGCCGACGATTGAGTAGCCGCAACGCACGCGTTGGAAGCGCACACCACCTGCATGTCAAAACCTTCGAGGTCTCGCAGACCTCGAAGGTTTGCTTGCGTTTATCACCTTGGACTGAGTTCAGCCGTCGCGCAGGATCTGGTCCATGACCCAGGTGGTGCGCGCGCCGGTCTCCCCGGTCGACGGGGAGCGACCCGCGCCGAGCAACTCATCGACCACCGCTTGGATGAGCGGCTGCTGGACGTGTGCCGGGTTCGGGATGGCGAATTCCTGGCGGCCGGCAGCCGTCTCCAGGACGATCGGCTCCGCGTCGAAGCTGGAGAAGGACACCTTGCCCAGGCTGCCGGCGATCTCGCAGACGTCACGATCGGCGTGGCCAGTGAAGTTCCATGTGCCCGCGCCCAGGACGCCTGATTCAAACTGGAAGCTGGCGGTGACGGTGTCCTCGGCCGGGTAGTAGCCCGCGGTGTTCGCCGCATGCCCCCTGGCGGACCGGATCGGGCCCAGCACGAAGCCGAGGAAGTCGAGGGTGTGGGAGCCCATGTCCACGAACCGGCCTCCGCCCGAGATCTCCGGCAGGACGCGCCAGGGGAGGTTATCCGGGTCGATGTCCTCGGCCACTGGCCGCTGTGACAGCAGCACGGTGACGTAGCGCACCTCGCCGATCGCGCCGCCGTCGATCAGTTCCTTCACCTTCAGGAAGCGCGGCAGCGCGCGGCGGTAGTAGGCCACGAACAGCGGCACGTTCGCGGCCCGGCACGCGGCGATCATCTCCTCGCACTCCCCATGATCGAGCGCCATCGGCTTTTCGACGTAGACCGGCTTCCCGGCCGCCGCGCAGGCGAGGACGTACCCCTTGTGCGATGAGGGCGGTGTGGCCACGTAGACCGCGTCTACCTCCGGGTCGGCGATGAGCGCTGCGCCATCATCGTACCAGCGAGGCACGCCGTGGCGCCCGGCGTAGTCCTGCGCCAACGCCGCGTTGCGCCGCATCACGGCGACCAGCGAGGAGTTGCCGGCCTTCTGAAAGCCGGGTCCGCTCTTCACCTCGGTTACGTTGCCGCAGCCGATGATGCCCCATCTGATCGTTCGCATTGTCGCTCCTTACTGTACCACGCCCGCGAGCTGCAGTTCCGTTGCCCTGTGGCACGCGACATGGTGGCCCGGGGCCACCTCGGTCAACTCAGGCGTCTGTTGGCGGCAAAGGTCCACGGCATACCGGCAGCGCGGGTGGAAATAGCAGCCTGGCGGAGGATTGGCCGGGTCAGCCACGCTGCCCTGGAGCACGATGCGCTTCGAACGCAGCCGTGGATCGGGCTTCGGCACGGCCGAGAGCAACGCCTCGGTGTAGGGGTGCTTGGGTGCGTAGAAGATATCGTGGGTGGGCGCCATCTCGGCCAGCCGTCCGACGTACATGACTGCCACGCGCTCGCTGATGTGCTTCACCACGCTCAGGTCGTGCGCCACGAAGAGGTAGGTCAGCCCGAATTCGGCCTGCAGTTCCAGGAGCAGGTTGAGGATCTGGGCCTGGACGGAGACGTCCAACGCCGATACCGGCTCATCTGCAACGACCAGCCGCGGTCGCAGCGCGAGCGCGCGCGCGATGCCGATGCGCTGGCGCTGCCCCCCACTGAACGCGTGGGGAAAGCGGCGCATGTACTCAGGGCGCATGCCGACGACCTTGAGCAGCTCGGCAACCCGCGCAGTCCGTTCCTCCCGATCCGTCACGCCGTTCACCAGCAGCGGCTCCCCGACGATGTCCAGCAGCGTCATGCGCGGATTCAGCGAAGAAAACGGGTCCTGAAAGATCATCTGCATCTCGCTGCGCAGCGGCTTGAGCTGGTCCTCGGGCAGCGTGGCCACGTCCACCACCTTGCCGGCCGCGGTGCGGAAGAGGATCTGGCCGGACGTCGGGTGAACGGCGCGCAGGATGCAGCGCGAGGTCGTCGTCTTGCCGCAGCCGCTCTCACCGACGAGGGAGAATGTCTCCCCCTCTCGGATGAAGAAGGAGACATCGTCCACGGCGCGTACGTGCCCGACGACCTTCTGAAGGAAGCCCTTCCGGATGGGGAAGAACTTCTGCAGGCCTTTGACCTCAAGGAGCCTGTTGGAGTCTGCGGTCGCTTTCAAAATGACTTTGCCTCGATTCTCGCGAGCGCTCGATCCCGTCGCTCACACGGTGGCTGCCTGGACCGGCAGTTCGTACAGGAAACAGCTCACGTGTTGGCCGTTCCCCAGGTCCCGCAAGGCAGGCTCGCTCGCCTCGCAGACCCCGCGGATGCGTTCGGGACATCGCGGATGGAACGGGCATCCGGAGGGGCGGTTGTAGGGATGGGGAATCGAACCGGTGATCGTGTGCAGCTTCACGCGTGGGGTCATGTCGATGCTTGGAATGGAGCGGAGCAGCGCGCGGGTATAGGGGTGCTGCGGCCGATGGAAGATGTCGTCGACCGCACCGACCTCCACGACGCGCCCCAGGTACATGACCACCACGTGATCGCACATCTCGGCCACGACGCCCAGGTTGTGCGTGATGAGCATGATCGCCATCCCGCGATCGGCCTGCAACTGGCGCAGCAGGTCCAGGATCTGCGCCTGGGTGGTCACGTCGAGCGCGGTCGTCGGCTCGTCCGCGATCAGCAACCGGGGATCGCAGGACAGCGCAACCGCGATCATGGCACGCTGGCGCAGGCCGCCCGAGAGCTGGAACGCGTACTCGTCGATGCGGCGCTCGGGCTTCGGGATGCCTACCTGGCGCAGCGCCTCGATGGCCTGGCGTCGCGCCTCGGCCTTGGAGACATCCAGGTGCAGCTGCACGGCCTCGACCATCTGGTTTCCGACCGTGTGCACCGGGCTGAACGAGGTCATCGGCTCCTGGAAGACCAGGCCGATGTCGCGTCCGCGCAGGGACCGCATTTCCCGGCCGTCCGGATTGAGCTTGACCAGGTCCATGGCCTCTCCGCCCTCGCCGTACCAGAAGATCTCCCCGTTGACGATGCGGCCGGGCGCCTCGACGATGCGCAGGATGGAACGCGCGGTGACGCTCTTACCGCATCCGGATTCCCCCACGATGCCCAACGTCCGGCCCTGGGCGATGTCGAACGAGGCGCCATCGACGGCCTTGACGGCGCCTTCATCCTGGAAGAAATAGGTCTTCAGGTCGCGAACTGAAAGGAGCGGCTTATCGTTATCTGGCATAGTGTGCCATCCATGATGCGGCATCAGCCATAGGGATCCGCCGCGTCTCGCAGGCCGTCACCGACGAAATTGAACGCCAGGACGGCCAGAATGACCGGAATCACCGGAAGCAGCAGCCAGGGCGAGATCGCCAGGGCCTGGATGTTCTGTGCCTGTTCCAGAAGCACGCCCCACGAGATCGCGGGCGGTCGCAGGCCCAGGCCGAGGAAGCTGAGCGACGTCTCGCTGATGATCATCGCCGGGATGGCCAGCGTGGTGGCCGCGATGATGTGGCTCAAAAACGATGGCACCATGTGGCGGAAGATGATGCGCATCTTGCCGCATCCCACCAGCTCGGCTGCAGTGATGAAGTCCTCCTCGCGGAGGGTGAGGAACCGGCCGCGCACCACGCGGGCCAGCTCGGTCCAGCCCAGCAGCGAGATGATGAGGGTGATCGCGAGGTAGATCTGCTGCGTGGACCATGTACGCGGGAGCGCCGCGGCCAGGCCCATCCAGAGCGGAATGGTCGGGATCGAGCGGAAGATCTCGATGACGCGCTGGATGACGGTGTCGATCGCGCCGCTGAAGTAGCCCGAGATGCCGCCGAGCAGCACGCCCAGGAAGAGGCTCAGCGCAACGGCCGCCAGGCCGATGACCAGCGAGATCTGGGTGGCGAACATCAGCCGCGACCACAGATCGCGGCCGTTGACGTCGGTGCCGAGAAGGAACAGGGACTCCTCCACCGGCGCGCCCTTCACGCCCAGCAGGTGCACGTCGCCGGGAATGACGCCCAGGATTCTGTAGGGGAAACCCTTGGCAAAGAACTGCAGGGGGATCTTCGTCTCGGGATCGTTGACGTAGACGCGCTTGAATGTCTGGGGATCGCGCGCGCCCTTGACCGCGTAGACGTGGGGACTCAGCTTGCCGTCCAGGAACCAGTGGATCTTCTGGGGCGGCATGAGACCGCGTTGGGCCTCCGAGAGCTCGGGATCCACGTAGGCCAGGGCCGGCGCGAAAATGGCGATGAGGTAGAAGATGATCAATACGACCGCGCTGATCATCGCCAGCGTGTGCTTGCGAAAACGCCACCACATGAGCTGGGCGGCGGTCGCCACCGAGATACGTTCCTCGGCCTCGGTCATCTCCTCCTCAGGAGGCTCGATCACTTGCGCGTCAGGTGTGAGGGGCTCGGGCTCGATCATCAGCGTCGCTCCAGGCGGATGCGCGGATCAACCCACATCAGCAACAGATCCGAGATGAAGGTGCCGATCACGGTCAGGACCCCCAGCAACAGGACGATGGTGCCGGCGAGGAACATGTCCTGCGCGACGAGCGCCTTCAACAGCAGGGGGCCGACGGTGGGCAGGCTCAGCACCAGCGAGATGATGATGCTGCCGGAGACGATGTAGGGCAGCAGATAGCCGATGGTGCTGATGAACGGGTTCAGTGCGACGCGCACAGGGTACTTCATGATGACGCGCATCTCGGACAGGCCGCGCGCCCGCGCGGTCATCACGTAGGGCTTGCGCAACTCGTCCAGCAGGTTGGAGCGCATGATGCGTATCATCTGGGCCGTGCCCGAAAGCCCGAGGACCACCGCCGGAATGGGCAGGTGATTGATCATGTCCTTCACCTTGATCCAGTTCCAGGGCGCGTCCGCAAGCTCGGGCGAGAAGAGCCCGCCCACGTTGGCGTCAAAATACCGGAAGCCAACGTACAACACGATGAGCGCCAGCATGAAGCCGGGGACGGCCAGTCCGATGAACCCGATGAAGGTGAAGATATAGTCGCCGAGGGAGTAGCGCTTGACGGCCGAGTAGATGCCGATGGGCAGCGCAAGGGCCCAGGTGAAGACGATGGCCGCGAGCGACACCACGATCGTCAGCATCAGCCGATCGCCGATGACATCCTTCACCGGCCGGTTCCACTCCATGGCCATGCCGAAGTTGCCCTGCGCGATCTGCCCCATCCAGCGCAGATACTGGACGGTCATCGGCTTGTCGAGCCCGTATTGCTCGCGTACGGCCTGGATGTCGCCTTCGGAGACGCTGGCGCCGCCCGCGGACATGGAGGCGATGTAGGTGGTGCCAAAATCGCCCGGCGGCAGCTGGATGATGGCAAACGACAAGACACTGATGGCTAACAGGGTGATGATGGCCAAAGCCGCCCGGCGTAGAATGTACGCGAGCATCGCGGACCTCCTGTCCCAGCCATGGCTGGGCCCTCAGTCTGGGCGACCTCCCTCTCCGATCGGAGAGGGAGGTCGCCTGGGCTCGGTGCCCAGGGAGAACAAGGGTCGATCTAACTCTTGAAGTAGAAGGTCGGCGGCAGCGAGGAGCCCGGTGTGCGCCCGTGCTGCGCATTGATCTGGCGCTCAGGGACGTTGCCCATGTTGTTCTTCACAACGCGCACGCCCATGAAGGCGGGCGACTGGCCCACCGTGCCGATGCTCCACTGCTGTTCGGTGATGATCTTCCAGAGATCCTGGCCGAGCTTGATTTGGTCGGCTTCCTTGAGCGTCGGGTAGGTCTTGAACATCTCAAAGGCCCGCAACATCTCAGGATCATCCGGCTCTTCGCCTTGGGTTCCGCCGGAGGAGTACCACTTGGCGAAGGCCATGCCCATGTGGCATTCGGCCGTGTCCACGGGCAGCGCGTGGCGGGGGAAGAGGAAGAGCATCTCGGAGCCGTCGTTGGCCCAGGTGATCATCTGGTGTTCGCTGTTGGCAGTGGTGCCGAACGCCTGGTTGCGCTCCATCTCCTTGACCGCTGCGTCGATGCCGATCTTCTTCCAGTGCTGGGTGATCATCTCGCCGACTTGCGTGTAGGGCACGAACTGGCCGCCAACGGTGATCATCTCCAGCCGCAGGCGCTCTCCGTTGTCCGTCCGCACGCGGAAGCCGTCGCCGTCCTTCTTGCTCAGGCCGATCTGGTCGAGGATCTGGTTGGCCTGATCCGGGTCGAATTCGCACCACAGCTTGCGATACTCCGGGCCCGGGCTGTAGAGGGTCGACTCGGCCGGCGCATTAGAGCCGGAGGTGCCCACACCCAGCCAGAAGGTCTCGTTGAGCTGTTCGCGGTCGATGCCCATGGACAGCGCATGGCGGAAGTCCTTGTTGCGGATCCACTTCGCGATCTCGGCGTCGCCCTTGTAGGCGTTGCCCATGTGCAGGTTGACGTCCGCGCCGTTCAGGGCAGGATCGAGGTGGATGGTGTAGTCACCCTTCTCCTGGTTGTCCAGCAGAACCGGCAGGTTTGCCAGCCCCACATGGCGCTCCTGGATGTCGTATTCGCCGGCCACCGCGCGCAGGTTCAGGACCTGCAGGTTCTCCGCCAGTGTCATGGCAACCTTGTCGATGTAGGGGAGCTGGTTGCCCTCGGTGTCCACTGCCCAGAAGTATGGGTTGCGCTCCAGCGTCCAGGTCGGCGTGTTGATGGGCCCGGTGGTGACCCACGGGGTCATGACCGGCACCTCTGGATTGAGCACCCAGCTGTATCGGTTCTTGAGGTACGCCTTCCAGTCGTCGAAGCCGGCTGCCTTCGCCTTCGCGTTCACTTCGTCTTCGGACGAGTATTTGGGCAGGAACTGCTTGAGATAGTGACCGGGTGCGTAGCCACCGCCGAAGGTCTGGAACGCGCCGCGCGTGCCGAAGCCCGCGCCGATGGCTGTGCTGCCGGCCAGGGTATACGGGAAGTAGAAGTTGGGCTCCGGGAATTCGAAGGCCACCGTGTAATCGTCGACCTTCTTCATGACGCCTTGCTTGCCGTTGACCAGCATTTCCACGAAAGGCGTCGGGACGAGGTCGGTGTTGCTGTAGATGTCTTCGAACCAGAACATGAAGTCATCGGCCGTCAACGGCGTGCCGTCGGACCATTTGGCTCCCTTGCGGAGGTAGATGGTGGTCGTCAGGCCGTCGTCGCTGAGCTTCCAGTCCTTGGCCAACGAGGGCTTGATCTGCGTTCCGGTGTAGTCCCAGAAGAGGATCTTCTCCATGGAGACAAGGCGATTGCCGTTCTCGTGGTCGCCTGGTCCGGTGAAGCCGCGGCGCCAGGTGCCGCCATACTTGCCGACCTCGTGAAGTGGCTGGACGACCATCACGTCGCCGGCTTCGGGCAGGCGCTCCTCAAGTGCAGGCAGCGATCCTGCCTTCACCAGGTCTGCCAGAATGGGAGCCTCGGCGAACTTGGCGGGGTATTTGGCAGCATCGAGGATGATTTCCGGGCCTTCGAGCTTGCCGATGAGGGTGCTGCCCAGGGCGGGCGCAGCCTCGGGCACGGCAGTCGGCGGAACGGCGGTCGGTGGGACGGCGGTGGGTGGGACTGCGGTGGGCGCCGCGGGCGCGGCGGTGGCAGCTGCGGGAGCTGCGGTCGGTGCTGCAGGCGCCGCTGTGGGTGCCGGCGTGGTGCAGGCGGCTAGCGCCGCCGTGCCGATGGCTGCCCCGGACGCTCCCAGGAATTGCCTCCGAGTCAGCTTCTTACCTTTGGACATCAGGACCTCCTTGCTCCTTGTGAGCCAAAGTGGACGGGGTGTGGCACTGATCGATGCGTCTTCGGTTGCGAGTTGGTGGCATCAGCTGCACGTGTAGAGAAGTTGAGGGCGAGAACCTCCAGAAGGTGGGGTCCGTGGCGGCCTGCGAAACAAGCGCCGCACATGGACAGGGTGCTTTGCGACAGCATTGCTAACCTGCCAGCTTAATCCGACTATAGCACGGCCGATGCCGTCATGTCAAGCCGCTTGTGAGCGCTCACGGTCCCGTTCCGATAGCTCCTGATCCCTTTCTGACACCGGAGGCGAGACCCTTTGCTTCGCTCAGGGCGACCGAAGCCAAAACGACAGAGTACTCAGCAGACCAGCGCGAGGAGGTCGGCCAGGCCGCCGATGACGAAATCGGGTGGGCGCTCCAGGCGCGCGATATCCTCGCCCGTGGAGACACCCGTCAGCGGGACGGCAGTCAGCATCCCGGCCTGCTGGCCCATGCGAAGGTCCGTCTCCAGCCTGTCGCCCACCATCAGGCACCGCGCTGCGGGCACGCCCATGCGGTCCAATGCAGCGGCGAGGATGAGGGGCGAGGGCTTGCCGGCCACCAGTTCGGGCCGTCGTCCCGTCAGCTGGTGCAGTGCGGCGAGCGTCGCGCCCGCATCGGGTATGGCGCCGCCGGGCATCGGACAGGTGTCATCGGCATTCGTGGCGAAGTAGCGGGCGCCGCGGCGCAGCGCCTGGTAGGCCGTGTTGAGCTTGCGGTAGTCCAGGGTGCGATCCAGCGCGACGATCACCGCGTCGATGCCCTCCGGCTGGATGACTTCCTTCGGATCCTGTGTGGACAGCTCGTCGACGATCTGCAGGCCCGCATCGCGCAGTTCCTGGCGCAGGTTCTCCTCGCCGAGGACGTAGTAGCGCAGGTCACGACCGTGTTCCGCCAGGTGGTGTGCGAGCACGAAGGCAGACGTGATCACGTCGTCGCCGGGAGTTGGGATTCCGAGCCGCGTCAGCTTGGCCGCGTAGGCCTGCCTCGGCTCCAGCGGCTTGTTGCTGACGAACATCGTCCGGACACCGCGCTCGCGCAGCCCGGCGATCCCCTCGACCGCGCCGGGCAGGGCCGCGTCTCCCAGGTACACGGTGCCATCGAGGTCAAAGATGACCGCGTCGACGAGTCGATTCTCTGCCATGTGGCTCGTCCTCAGTCGATCTGCAGCATGCGCCGGAGCCGGAGCATGGGCACCCGGCTGCGCAGGTAGTGGGCATACGCGAGTGCATCGTCCAGGTCACGCGGCGCCAGTCCCAGCTCAGCGACCGTGGTGGGGCCGCCGACGCGGCGCAGGGTGTCGATAACAGCGGCCGGCTCAGGCACCCCTGCGGCGATCGCCTGGATGTCGTCCCAGTGGCGCAGCACCTTGTCGCAGAGCGCCCGATAGCCGGCCTCGTCCATGTCCAGGAACACCTTCTGTTCGCCGAGCACCTGGTCCACGGCAAACGGCCAGCCGGCGCGAATGTTAGCGATCTCCTGTTCCCGGTCGGGCAGGCTGCTGGCGCCCAGGCGCCCCGCGGCCTCGCCCAGGCTCATGCCGCGCACCCGTTCCCAGTAGCGCGCGATCAGGGAGGTTCCGACGCCCACCTTCGCGCCGTGCAGCAGCGCGGGTCGCTCCTCGTAGAGCAACCGCGATTCCCAGAAGTGGGACAGGAGATGCTCCGAGCCGGACGCGGGCATGGAGATGCCGAAGTCTGCCATGCACAGGCCGGCGTCGATCAGGGCTTCCATGAGTGCGCGGATGCCGGCCGGCGTGGCCCGACCGATCTCGTCCGCATGGTCCACGACTTTGTGCAGCGCAGCCGTAAAACGACGCGCGATGGCCTCGTCGAAACGGTCGGTCCAGATCAGCGAGCCGAGACGCCAGTCAGCGGTGGACGTCCACTTCGCGATGACGTCTCCGGCTCCTGACGCGATCATCTTGTGCGGCGCCGCAGCCAGCGTGTCGAGGTCGGCGAAGATGGCGTCGGGCAGGCGCCCCGGTCCGGTGATCTTGAGACGGCGCACGACCATCGGCGTGATGGGGGACGTGTAGCCGTCGACCGAGGGCGCAGTCGGCACGGAGATGAACGCGCCGCCGGTCTGGAGGGTGACGAAGCGCGTGATGTCGGTGATGGTGCCCGACCCGACGGCCAGGAAGGCACGGTCGCGGCTGTCGTTGCGCAGGAGGACGTCGACCACCTGTAACTCGTCGACGATGACCTCGGGGCCGGCGAGGAGGATGGTGCGCACGTCATGGCCGGCGTTTCGCAGGCTGGCCTCGACCCGGTCGCCCAGCGCGGCGTAGGTGTTGGCGTCCGCCACGAGCGAAAAACGGTTCAAGCCTCGCGCCGAGGCGTACTGGAGCAGCTGGTCGACAGCCTGGCTGCCGATGTAGACGAGCGGTCTCGGGACCATTTGCGCCTCCTTGGAGCGAACGGGCAGGATATCCGGTGCGTCTCCCGGCGAGTGCCGTAGGGGCCGCCGGGAGCGCTAACCGACTGTATCAGCGATCAGGCAAGCTGTCAAGCAAATTCAAAAGCCCATTGTGAACGGCCGGGGATTCTGATACAATGCAGTGGAGTCCAGCCCACCAGCCGCCCGAATCGAGAGGAGAGGACCGATGAGACGCCGCATTCTCCTGACCGTGATGCTCTCAGTGATGTTGACGGCGCCGGCACTGCCAGTGCTGGCAGACCCAGGCCCGGGAGTGGTGCACACGGTGCAGCCGGGCGATACGCTCTCCAACATCGCGCGACGCTACTGCACGACCTGGCAAGAGCTCTACCAGCTGAATGCAGGCGCGCTGGCGAACCCCAACCAACTGTACGCCGGCGCAAGGCTGCGCGTGATCGACCGCTGCGGCGGCGGATGGCCAGGGGGCGGCCCGTGGCCGGGAGGTGGCTTGCCGGGCGGAGTGTGGACCGGCCTGGTCGATCGGGGCGCGCGGCCCCATGCCCAGGGGTACGTGCAGGGCGGCGCGTACGTGGTGGTGCGCGGCGACACGGCCTACTCGATCGGCCAACGCTTCGGAGTCACGGTTGCCGCGCTGGGTCAGGCGAACGGCATCAACCCCTGGCTTCTCTATCCCGGCCAACGGCTTGTCCTCCCCACGTTGGGAGGCTATCCGGGCACGCCCGGGTGTTGGCCGCAGCCCCTCGATGGCGCCGGCTGCCCGCCGTCGAGCGTTGCACCTCCGGGCGTGATGGCCATCCCGATCACGCCGGTGCCCTATCCCTGACCGCTCGCGGGCTCATTTCATCAGGCGATAAGCCAGCGGCCCGATCAGTCCCTTGAAGGTCCGCGCACGCAGCGCCTGGTCCAGATCAGCGATCAGGTCGCCCGGGGCTTCCAGGCCGATGCTCGCGCGCACGATCCCCTCGCCCGTCCACTCGCGAATGCTCGCCTTCTGCTGCACCGAGAGCCAGGGCGCGGCGTCGACGTACAGGTCCGTCGGATAGTAGAAGAGCAGGCTGTGCGCATGGCCCAGCGACGTCGCGTAGGCCCAGAGCCGCACGCGCTCGGCCAGGTTGATGGCCGCGCCGAGCCCTCCCTTGAGCTCGAAGGTGATCATGCCGCCCCCCGCGGACATCTGGCGCGCGGCCAGCGCATGCTGCGGGTGGGAGGGAAGCCCCGGATAGACGACGCGCCTGACCCGGGGATGCCCTTCCAGGAAGCTGGCCACCTGCAGCGCGGTCGCGCTGTGCTGCGCCATGCGCAGCGGCAGGGTGGCCAGGCCGCGCAGGATCAACCAGGCATTGAACGGGCTCGCCGCACCGCCCAGGTGCACCAACGCATCCCGGCGGATGCGGTGCAGGGCATCGGACCGGCCGCAGAGCGCGCCGCCCAGCGCGTCGCCATGTCCGTTGAGGTACTTGGTAAGCGAGTGGATGACATAATCCGCGCCGTCGCTCGCAGGGCGCTGGATGGCCGGCCCGGCCCAGGTGGAGTCCACGGCCAGGGGAATGGATCGCTCGTGAGCCAGCCGGGCCAGCGCCGCAATGTCGGCGATGCGCAGGATCGGATTGGCCGGCGTCTCGACGTAGAGCAGCTTCGTGTTGGGGCGGATGGCCTGCCGGACCGCGTTCGGGTCGGAGGTGTCGACCAGGCTGACGTCGATGCCGAACCGGTGCAGATGGAGTCCGAAGAGCTCGGACGCGCCCGCGTAGCACATCTCGGATGCGACGAGGTGGTCGCCCGATGACAGCAGGGCAAACACGAGCGCGGAGATGGCGGCCATGCCCGTAGCGGTGACCAGCGCGGCCTCGGTGCCTTCCAGCGCGGCGAGGCGGTTCTCGAGCGCGCGCACCGTCGGATTGCTCCACCGCGTGTACGCGTGCGGCGCGGCGGGCGAACTCAGCTGCAGCGTCTCGAACAGCTTGCCGCCGAAGGGCGGCAACTTGAACGCGGTGGCCATGTGGAGGGGGATGCGCAGCGCGCCGGTGCTGGGGTCCGGTTCCTCTCCGGCGTGCACCGCGAGGGTATCGAGCTCAGTCATGGCCGGTCGCTCCTGACTCGATCTGCCGGAGGAGCGCGGCATGCCGCTCGCGCGAGATGGGATAGCGCCAGGCGAATGCGATCGCGAGCGCCAGCAGGACCGCGGGGATCGGGCCGGTGAAGAGGCGTATGGCGGAGACCACCGCCTCGCCCTGCACGGGCGCCGGTTGGGCCGCAGTCGGCGTGAGGTACCCCGTCCACGCCAGCGCCTGCCCCATCGCCCACAGGGCAGCGCCGGTCGCGAGCTTCTGGAAGAAGGAGGCGAACGCGTAGTAGGAGCCCTCCCGGCGCTGCCCGGTCTCCGCCTCATCCACCTCGATCACATCGGGCACCATGGCCCAGGGGATGACGTAGGCGGTCGCGATGCCGAAGCCGGAGAGGGCGGCCAGCACGTACGCCAGCGCCACCTGGCCCGGCCCCAGCGCGGAGATGCCCAGCAGCACGACCACCCACGACAGCGACCCGAGGATGAAGGCGCGGCGCTTGTCGAGGCGCCGCGCGAGCCAGACGGTCAGAGGGATGAATGCGATGGCCATGCCCTGGGCGACGAGCACGAAGTAGTTGGCCTGCTCCGGGATGCGCAGCCGGTAGGATGCGTAGTAGACCAGCACCGCGGCCAGGATGCTGGCGGTGGTCCAGCTCAGCAGATAGAGCCCCATGACCAGCCGGAACGGCCCGTTCCGCAGGGTCGTCAGCAGCGCACGGCGCCAGGGCAGCGGGGCCGGCAGCTGTTCGGGCGGCCTCTCGCGCGTCACGCGGAACACGATCAGCGGCGGGGCCATGGACACGAGCCCGAGGCCCACGCCGAGCAGCGCGAAGAGCAGGCGTTTGTCTTCGATGAACCACCCCAGCACGGTGGCCAGGATGATGGCGCCGAGGGTGCCCGAGATGGAGAACACCATGCGGTAGCCGTTCAGGGACGAGCGTTCGTCGTAGTCGCTGGTCAGCTCGGGCGTCAGCGCGTTGTAGCCCACGTGCACGACCGTGAAGGCCGTATCGAACAGGATGAAGACGATCGCATAGTACACGGCCAGGCCGGTGGGCGAGAAGGGCGGCACGATCCACATCAGCATGAACGTCAGCCCGAGGGGGACAGCGCCGATGAGGAGGAGCACCCGGCGGCGGCCCCAGCGCGAGCGGATGCGGTCCGAGATCAACCCGATGAGCGGATCGTTGATCGCGTCCCAGATGCGCGGGATGCCGACGGCCCAGGCGGCCAGGTCCGGCCGCAGCCGGGCGACGTCGGTCAGGAAGAAGAGCTGGAAGAACATGAGGATGGCCAGCGGGATGCTGGTCGACAGGTCGCCGGTGGAGAAGGCCAGCTTCAGCCGGCGGGGGAGGCGGCCCGATGCGCTGGCCTGCGAATCGCCGGTCCTCCGTGAGACGTCTGCGCCGCTCATAGTGCCTCCAGATCCTGCCGCGCCGGGTCCTCGTAGCTGTAGAATTCCTCCAGCGACCGGGCAGCGACTGCGCGGCGGAACGCGTCGAGCTCGGCCGCCAGGGCAGGATCGAGCTGCCTCGGCTGATGCCGCTGCAGGATGTCCAGCGCCCTGGCCCGGGCGTTGTCGATCGCGGTCCGGCCGCCCCCCTTCTCCCAGGTGTCCCACGGCTCCCGCACGACCAGCCTGGGCTGATAGTGCTCCGCGCGGAAGTGGGCCACGGTGTGCCTCTCGGCCAGGTAGTTGCCCGTGTGGTTGATCTGCCTGATCAGGTCCAGCGCGAGGGTCTCGTCGCTGACCTCGATGCCGCGCGCCAGCCGCAGCGCGGAGCCGCAGATCTCGTCGTCGAGCACGAGCAGGGCGTGGTGTTCGAGCAGGGTGCTGTCCAGCGTCCCGCCGCAGGTGATAAGGTTGACGCGGGCCAGCACCGCGGGCAGCAGCGTCTGCATGCGCTCGAAACCGGCCTGCACGTCCGGCGTCTTGCTCTCCGTCGCGCCGCCGACCGAGCGGATGGGCAGGCCGTAGCGCCGGGCGAGCTGCGCGGAGGCGGCGGTGATGAGGCCGGTCTCCGCTGCGCCCAGCGCGACGGTCCCGAGGCGCATGTTGGCGATGGTGGAAACGGTGCCGTAGAGCACCGGCGTCCCGGGCCTGTAGATCTGCGCGAGCGCTACGTGTGCCAGGATCCCCGCGTTTTCCTGCGCGAGCAGGCCGGCGAGGGTGACGGGCGCGGTGGCGCCCGCGATGGCCTCCGGCGACATGGCGAGGGGCTGGCCGTAATCGGCGCAGATGAGCAGGCCCTCCGCCTGCTGCTGCGCCATCTGGAGCGGGCTGACGACGGAACAGATGGCGAGGAAGCGCGGCCGGCGGCGCAACTCCTCCTTGCCGCCCACCGCCATGGCCATCATCCGCATCATGTCCCACGTCGGAAGGTAGCCGTAGCACCCCATGCCGAACGACTTGCGGCTGTGATGCGCCCAGGTCCAGATCGCCTCCGCGTGGATCGTCGTCATCGGGATGTCGTCGGGCCAGACGTCCATCTGGGAGTTGTGGATGTGGTCGAGCGCGTCGATCAGGATGATGTGCTCGCGAACGTCCGCGATGCTCGCAGGGCGGATCTCGCTGCTGCGGAGGTCGACCACCCGGGTCGGGGTGCCCAGGCCGGCGAAGAGTGGCGTTGCCTGGTCCGGGCCGATGGGGTAGCGCACGCTCGGATCGAGTCCATGGAGCGCGAACGATTGGGGTGCGCTGGCGACCGCCCTCATGACCAGGTCGGGCGGGATGCGCACCACCTGCCGTGCATCGTCGACCGACGCGCCCGCACGGCGGAAGATGTCGCGCGCCACCGGGTAGTCGACCCGGATGCCGACCTCGGCCAGTATGGCGAGGGAGGCCTCGTGGATGCGTTCGACCTCCTCGGGGGAGAGTACTTCGAAGCGAGCGGAGCGCATGGGGCTTCCTCCTGTCGTGGATGAGGCAGTCTGAGCGATGAGGGCATTATAACCGATAGCGCCGGCCAGGGCTACAGCACTGAGGAAGAACGAGGGTGGTGGCTGGCTGGGACGCGCCGCGGCGCGTCCCAGCCCGCGGGGGGTGATGTTACGGCAGGACGGTCACCGTCGTGTAGGCTTCCGTGGTGTTGCCTTCCAGGTCAGCGGCGATGAACCCGACGACGTACTCGCCGGCAGCCGCGTCCAACTCCTCCCAGCGGAACGGGTTATCCGCCTGGAAGGTCAGCGTCTCGCCCTGCTGCGTCACGGTCTTCAGGCCGCCCTGACCATCCGACTCGAGCCACGTCTCGATGACGGTGAACTGATCGCCGGCCTCCGTGGTCACCTCGCGTGGGGCCCCGGGGGTTCCCTCTTCCTGCGTGAACGCGAACACCTGGCGCAGCAGGCCGTCGCGGAAGTAGGCCCGGGCGTAGCGCTCCTCGCCGTCCTGGTACCGGTAGATACCATCGACGGTGTAGATGGTATCCTCCCAGCTTGCGCCGTAGGTCTGGGGCATCAGCGCGGCCATCGCGCGCGTCCGGCCATCCGTGATCGAGAAGGCAAGCGGCTCCCACTCGAACTCGAGCTTGAAGTCGCCTTCGCCCCACTCGGGGTAGTACACTCCGTCGGCCTCCGCAGTCTGCGGCGCCTCGAGGTAGTCGCGGTCGATGACCGCGATCGAGCCGGAGGCACGATCCAGGTAGCCGGTGAAGAAGTAGATGTAGCCGATGTTGTTGCCGCTGACGTTGGTGCTCAGCAGGACCGTTTCGCGGATCGCGACCTGATCCCTGTCCTTCTGGACAGGCGAGAGGGTGATGCGGCCCGCGCCCGGCGCGCGGGTGACGCCCACGTCGAGGGGCACCGTGTTGCTGCGCGTGTCCGCCTTGAACGAACGGCCGCCGTAATGGAAGGCCAGGAAGTCGTCCCACAGCGAGTCCTGCGCGAACCGGGCTGCGGTCCTGGTGTACGACTGCGGCCCCGCGGCCGGCGCCTGGTAGACCTGGCCGGTGGGGAAGTAGATCGAGATGCCGGTGGCGCCGGGTTTGTCCTGGCCGCTCTTCTCCGCGATGACAGTGTCCTTGATCGACTGGGCGACTCCGACCAGGGCCTGCTGAAGCCCGGCGTCCTTGCTTGTCTGGTTGAGCAGGATCAGGAAGTGGCCGAGATCGATGTAGGACGGCGGCACCTGCTGCCCGAAGATGGAGGTGAACGACTGCGTGTAACGCCTGGCCTTGGCGACCGCGTTCTGATCGATCCCCTGCATCGCGTAGGCAAGGTCGTTGAGACTCCCGACCAGGTTGGGGGTCTGATCGAGCCTGATGGCGGACAGGGTGATGCCGCGGCCGAGCTGTTGGCGCAACTGCGCTGCGGATGCGGCGCCCAGCGTCGAGCTGCCGCGGCCGACCCACTCCGTGCGCGCCTGGTTATCGAGGATGCGCTCGTCCTGGTCGATGTAGCTCTGAACGATCTGCTGTCCGAGTTGTGCGCCGTCCATGTCCGGGTTTTGGGTCAGCGCACCCAGAAACGCGGTGTAGGCCCAGCCCAACGCCGGCTCGGTCTCCTGGGAGAAGACCGCGTAGTGGCCGTGCTCGGCCAGCGCACTCATGACCTCGATGTGGCCCATCAGGCAGGCGTCCATGCCGATGAGCTCGAACTTGTCGATGCCGGCCTGCTGGCGTGCGGTCGCCAGCGCGCTGTCCAGCTCGTCCAGGAACAGGTGATCGCCCAACGCGGCCTGGATCGGCACGTTCCGGTCGATCGATGTGCCTTGCTGCCCTGCATCGGGGTCAGACCAACCCCCGGGCCAGCCCATACCATGGTCCGACATGACGAGCACGTACTTGTCGGCCGGGTAATTCTTCGCAGACCAGATGATGAAGTCGGCCAACGTCTCGCCCGCAGCCATGTTCAGCTCGCCCTCGGCCACGAGCTCCGACTTGACGCGCGTGAGATCCTGATCGGGCCGCACCACGTAGCGCCGGGTGCCGGTCCAGTTTCCGTCAGCGTTGAATCCGCCCCGGTAGCGATCGATCTGCGCCACCATGTTCACCCGGTCGGACGAACCGATCCGCTCGGCCTCGTTGAGGTCGATGTAGATGTCCTGTTCCAGGATCTTGTCGTCCGCGTCCTGGTACAGCATGATTGTCCATGTCTGGCCCGGCTTGGTCGTGCTCGGAGCTGCCCCGACCGGTGCAGCGGTCGCAAGCGGCGCGGCGGTCGCGACAGGAGCCAGCGTCGGCCTCGGCGTGGCGGTGGGGAGTGGCAGCGGGGTTGCGAGCGGTAATTGTTGGAGGCCGGGCAGCGACTGCGCTGCCGTGGGCTCGGGCTGCGGGGCAGTGACCGGGTCCCCTCCGCAGCGTCCCAACACCAGGAAGGCCACGAGCGCGATGATCCCGCACAGGACCAGCATGCTGATGCCACCGCCGGCTGCGCCGCGGGTGCCGCCCGGGAACGAGAATCCGCCCCCGCTGCTTGGGGGCCGGGGCGCACCGCCTGTGGGAAGTCCGAGTCCTCCGCTGCTGCCGGTCGGCCGGGTGCTCCCGCTGCTCGGGGCTTGGGCGTCGTCATCCCGGCGGCGCGGGGCGTCGGCGCGGTCGCGCTGCGATGGGTCCTGGTCGGTGCGCCGGCGGCGGCCCGCGCGTACGGTTCGATTCGGGTCATCGGCCGACAGCAGCCAACTGCCCGCCTCGTCTTGCATGCGTCTCACTTCGGGGGCGCCCGGCGAGGCTGCCGCTGGCGCGAGCCTCCACTGCGATAAGTCAAACGGATTCTTCATCACTCCATGCCTTTCTGGGGTACGCAAAACAACTCGCTACGCACGGTCCTTCGGTGTTACAATACGAATCAGATGGTGCAAACGTTTCCGGATCGCAGCGGCCACGCCGGCCGACCGCGATCATGGGCGTATTATCACCCTTTTTGTCATTTTACAAAAGGTCAGCCGAGCTGCGGTGTCATTGCCCGCGCCGCTTTCTTCTTCGGGGCAGGGGGAGTGCGTCGATGGATCCAAGCTTCTTCGATCGGGTGTATGCCGTGGTGCGCCAGATCCCGCGCGGCAAGGTGGCCAGCTACGGCCAGATCGCGGCCCTGCTGGGCCATCCGGGCGCGGCGCGCACGGTCGGCTGGGCCCTCAACGCGCTGCGGGGCAGCGACATCGCCGATGTGCCGTGGCAGCGCGTGATCAACAGCCGTGGCCGGATCAGCATCTCGCGTGCGGATCTGGGTGCAACCCTGCAGCGCGCGCTGCTGGAAGAAGAGGGCGTCGAATTCGACGCTCGCGGCGACGTCGACCTGCGCCGATTCGGCTGGGAAGGAATGGACGACGTCGACTGCCTGTGGCATCCCTAGCCGGCATTCGATTTGCGCATTGGCAACAAATGTTCTATACTGTGCGCACAATTTCTGACGGAGTGGACGCATGCGAGAGATCACCATCGCCCTGGCGCAGATGGCGCCGGTGCTGAACGACAACGAAGAGAACCTGCGCCGCATGGGCAGCTACATCCAACGGATCTGCACCGAGCAGCCCACCAACATGATCGTCTTCCCGGAGCTGGCCCTTTCCGGGTATGAGTGCGGACTCAACTTCACACGGCTCGCGGAGCGCATCACGGGGCACGCAGTCTCCTACATCGCCGGCAAGGCTGCGGAGTTCAGCGTCTACGTGGTCTTCGGCATGCCGGTCAAGGAGAAGGTGGAGAGCATCCTCTTCAACGGCGCGGTAGTCATCGGGCCCGATGGCGAACTGCTGGGCGACTACCGCAAGCTGCACCTGCCTGGCGAGGAGCGCCTGGCCTTCCGCCCGGGCTATCGCCTGCCGATCTTCGACACGGAGTTCGGCGGCGTGGGCGTGATGATCGGCTGGGACCTGGCATTTCCCGAGGTCGCGCGCAGCCTGGCGCTCGACGGCGCGGACCTCATCGTCGCGCCGTCTGCCTGGACGTCGGACCAGATGGAGGCGTGGCGCGCGTTCACGGTGGCGCGGGCGTGCGAGAACGCCATCTACATCGCGGCGGCCAATCGCGTGGGGCAGGAGCCCAGCTACACCTTCGGTGGCGAGTCGATGCTGGTCGGCCCGCGCGGGCAGCTCAATACCGCGCTCGACGAGGCCGTTGAGGGGTACGCCGTGGCCACCGTCGACCTGGACGAGATCCGGGCCGTGCGTGAGGAGTCCCAATTGTTGCAGTGCCGCCAGCCGGCGGCCTATCGCGCGCTCGTAAGGAAGTACTAACCAATGCGACTCATCGATCTCAGAAGCGACACCATCACTCAACCCACGCCCGCAATGCGCCGCGCCATGGCAGAGGCCGAAGTGGGCGACGACGTCTACGGGGAAGACCCGACCGTCCAGCGCCTGGAGGCGATGGCGGCCGAGCGTTTCGGCATGGAGGCCGGCCTGTTCGTGACCTCCGGCACCCAGGGCAACCTCGTTTCGCTCCTGGCCCACTGCGGCCGGGGGGACGAGGCCATCATGGGCGACCAGTCCCACACCTTCCGCTACGAACAGGGCGGCTGCGCTGCGCTCGGCGGCATCATGCCGCACTTGATTCCCACGCACGCTGACGGCACCCTGGACCTGGCGGATATCGCCGCAGCCGTGCGCGGTGCGGACGTGCACGCGCCGCGGACCCGCCTGGTGTGCATCGAGAACACGCACAACCGGTGCGGCGGCGTGCCCCTGAGCGTCGAGTATACGCGCCAGGTGGTGGCGCTGGCCCATACACACGGCCTGGCCACCCACATCGACGGCGCGCGCATCTTCAACGCCGCGGTCGCGCTCCACGTCGGCGCCGCGGACCTGGTCGGGGACGCAGACTCGGTGACCGTCTGCCTCAGCAAGGGGCTCTGCGCGCCGGTGGGATCCGTAGTCTGCGGCTCGCGCGATTTCATCCACCGCGCGCACCGGGCGCGCAAGGTGTTGGGCGGCGGCATGCGCCAGGCCGGTGTCATCGCGGCGGCGGGCGTCGTGGCGCTGGAGCAGATGGTGGATCGCCTGGCGGACGATCATGCGAACGCCGAGGCGCTGGCCGCGGGCCTGGCGCAGCTGCCCGGGGTGGCGGTCGAGCCGGTCGACGTGCGCACCAACATCGTCTTCTTCCGTCTCAACGGCGCGGGACTCGACGCGTCTGCTTTCGCACACCGGCTGGGAGAGCGCGGAGTCCTCATGATAGATCTGGACCCGACCCGGATTCGCGCGGTGACGAATTACCACGTCACGGCCGACGACATCGCGCAGGTGTTGCGCATCGCGGGCGAGCTGCTGGCCTGATCTCAGGGGCCGAAACCGCGCCGATGGCGTGCTGCTTTACAGTGCGGGCGGCGCACATCCGGTATCTTACCCGATAGGAAAGCTAACCGCTTCCGGGGCAACTGCTTCGGAAGCGCTTTTTTGGAGCGTGATGTTGCAGGCCGATCAACAGACCGAGCAGCGCTTCAGTGTGTGGCGCTCGCTCAAGCTGGGCTCGTTTCACCTGGGGTCATCCTTCAGCGATCTGCTGACTTCCGCGGTGTGGAACCGCATCCTGATCAGCGATCTGGGCATCGCGGCATGGCCCGTGGCGCTGCTGTCCGCGCTGCGCTACTTCCTGGCGCCGCTGACGCTCTGGGCGGGGCACCGTTCGGACACGACGCCCATCCTGGGCAGCCGCCGCCTCGCCTACATCTGGCTGGGCCGGCTGATGATGCTGCTCGCCCTGCCGTTGTTGCCCCTTTCGACGGTTGCCATCGCGCGCGATACCGGCTCGGCCGTGGGCTGGACCGTGGCGGTGCTCTCCTTCGTGGTCTACGGGGCTGGCACGCTCATCTCGGGTGCGCCGTTTCTGGCGCTCGTGCACGACAGCGCGCCCTATGGGCGTCGGGGCCAGGCCGTCGGCATCGTGCAGCTGATGTTGGTGGTCAGCTTCGCGTTCATCCCCGCCATCTACGCGGGGCTGATGCCCGAGTACGATCCCCAGGCATTCACGCGGTTGGTGCTGATCGGGATGGGCGGCGCGGGCGTCTTCTGGACCGTCTCCGTGCTCGGCGAGGAGCGGCGGGCCGACGCTGCGCGCGCTGCGGCCGCTGCACGCGCTGAGGGCCAGCCCTCCGTCTCCTTCAGGGCCGCGTTCTCCCGCATCTGGGCGGACCAACGCACGCGGCGCTACGCGATCTTCCTGGGCGCGTCCGCGTTCTTCGCGTTCATGCAGGACGCCATGCTCGAGCCGTTCGGCGGCGACGTGTTCGGCCTGTCCGCAGGGCAGACGACGCGTTTCAACGCGTATTGGGGCGGCGGGGTGGTGGTGGCCATGGTGGGCGGTCTCGTGCTCACGCGACATCGCCGGCCGGACCAGCAGGTGAGCACCACCGCGCTGGGCCTGGCACTGCTCGGCACGTCGCTCGTGATCCTGGGCGGCGTCGCGCTGCGCGGCGCCCTGCCCCTGGTGATGCCGGTGCTGGTCTTCTTCGGGCTCGGCTTCGGCATCTTCACCGTGGGCGGGGTCAGCCTGCTGATGGCGATGAACCAGGAGAGCAGCGCGGGCGCGTACCTGGCGCTCTGGTCCGTCATCCAGCTCGTCGCGCGCGGCGGCGGGATCGCGGCCGGCGGTGTGGTGCGCGATGTTGCCCTCGCGCTGACGGGCGAGCTGCAGTCGGCCTACGCTGCGGTGTTCTTCCTTGAGGCGGCGGGGGTGTTCCTCTCGATCTGGCTGCTGAGCCGCGTCGGGGTGGCCGCGTTCGCCACGCGGACGCGATTGGTCCCCGCGGAGGTCCTTGCCGCGATCGACTAGAGGGCTGCGATCGCGGCCTCGATCTGCTTCGCCAGCCCTTCGATCTTCCCGTGCTGCGCCGCGTCCGACCTGTCCAGCTCGGCCAGCCGGTCCTCCTGCTCGGCGAGCGTGCGCGCGTAGCGCGTGCGCAGCTGGCCCTCCTCGCCCGTGTCCCGCAGGCTGGCCAGGTTGCCCTGGATCACCTTCTGCTGGTCGAGGAGCTTCTGCCGCGTCGCCGCGTTCGTGCGGAGCGACTCTTCGCCGGCGGCGATCTCATCGTAGAGCTTCAGGATGGCGCGCAGCCGGTCATGCGTCGCCTGGTCCAGCGCCTTGCCCCGCAGCCAGGCGGCGAGCTGCGCGAGGCTCTGCTTGCGGATTTCCTCGCGGCGCGCGACGAGGCGGCGCTGCCGGGCCACGAACGTGGCGCTCGTCCCGCCGCCCACGGGCACGACATGGCGGTAAAGGTCGTTCGTCCGTGCCGCATGCGGCGGCGTGTCGAAGGGCTCGTACCCGCCAGGCACGGGGTGCTCGATCGTGACCGCGGCATCGTGCGGGTTCCGGTTCTCCAGCCGGTAGGTCACCGCCTGGATGTCCCATTCCTGGATCAGCAGCAGCCCCTGGTCGATCCGGATCCCCTCCAGCTTGCGCTCCGATGCGTGTTCCTCCGTGACGGTGATGCCCAGGTCCACCGCGTACGCCAGGTAGATCTCGCCGTCGCTGGCCGTGAAGGGCGATATCGCCTCGCCCGCGTAGTCGCCGGCCTCGATCACCGTGACGGGCCCCCGCTCCAGGGTCAGGCCCGTGGCGTTCCTGAAGCGGAAGGCGACTACCGGATGGCGCGGGTGTTTGCGGCCGTTATAGAGGCGTTCCTTGGCCAGGTCCACCGGCGCCTGCAGGATGGGCGCCATGGCGGAGCGGCCGCGGCGCACGCTCACGGGATTGGCTACCGAGTAGCTGAAGAACTCTCCCTGCGCCTGGCCGGCCGCGGCGACCGCGGTCGAGGCGGCGAGGTCCGCCGCCGTCGCGCGCTTGAGAGGCGCCTTGGCCATCCCAAAAGCCTGCTCGCCGAGCCCCGCGGCCATGGCGCGCATGGGGGCCCCGCGCGGTGCGGCGTCGAGCATGGCCGCATCGAACTCCACCGGCGCGGCAACCCCTCGCGCCTCTTCGTGCACGACCGGTCGCTCCGGGGTGAAGGGCGTGTAGAGATCGTAGACGAAGCTCACGGGCATGCCGGCGATGAAGGTGAGCTGCACGTTGTCCAGGTCCTCGTCCAGCGTGTTGTCGAACAGCGCCCAGCCCTGGAGCAATCCCGCGGTGCTCTGCCCCTCGCCTGACTCGTCCACGACCAGGCGGTAGCTCACGCGCCAGACGGGACTGGGCGCGATGTAGCTGATGCTGGCCCGGCGAGCGCCGCGCGACAGCCTCACGGTGACCGCCCGCCTGTCCTCCTCGGTCAGGCTGGTGTCCAGGACGTAGGCCAGGTCCGCGCCGGCGCGCTCGTCGTGCAGCGTGAGGCTCCGGATGTCGGCCAGGCGCACCGGGACGATCTCGCGGCGCTCGGGCATGAAGACCGATAGGATCGCGGCGTCCATCGGCTCGCGCTCTCCCGGCAGATCGATGCCGACTGCGATGCCGGCGTAGCTGCCGGCGCTCGTCGTCACGCCCACGCGGCGGCCCCGCATGTCACGCACCAGGTCGCGCAGGCTCGCATCGTCGGACAGATGGATGGCCGCGCGCTCGAGCAACGCATCCTTATCCTCCGGCGTCTGATAGTCTATGCCGAGAACCTGCCCGCCCTCGGCCACCACGGTAAGGCTCTTCAGCACGTCGTTCATCGCGTCCCTGGCAAAGTCGAGCGAGATGCTCTCCCCCGGCGCCTCGGCCCGGCGCTCGAAGAATCCGATTCCATGCTTGTACAGCGTCATCCTGACGATCGGGTGATCAGCCATGCCCCCACCTCCTGTGCGTCTCGCGCACCCCATTGTACCGCAGAACCACGATCGCCGCGCAACACACGCGGCCCGCGCGCGCCTAAGTGCCGGGCACCTCCGAGGTGCCCGGCACTTGGATCTACGGCGCCACGGCCGGCTTCGTCAGGCAACCCTCCGAGGTGCCCGGCACTTGGATCTACGGCGCCATGGCCGGCTTCGTCAGCCAACGGTCAGACGGCGGACAGCGTCACGTTCGGCAGGCGGCCGTGGATGTGATACGATAGACCACAGGATGGACAGAGTTTTTCTGCCCCCGGTCAATTTTGCTGGAGTTCACTATGTCCCAACCCATCGTTTCCCTTTCCGGGCTGTGCAAGAACTTCGGAGCCCTGCGCGCAGTCGACGACGTCTCTTTCGAGGTGTACCCCGGCGAGATCTTCGGCCTCCTGGGCCCTAACGGCGCAGGCAAGACGACGACCATCCGCATGATGCTGGACATCTTCCGGCCGGACTGCGGAGAGGTGCGCCTGTTCGGCGGGCCGATGACGGAGTCGACGAAGCACCGCATCGGCTACATGCCGGAAGAGCGGGGCCTCTACCGCGATCAGAAGCTGGAGCCGACCCTGCGCTACCTGGCCACCCTCAAAGGTCTCTCCGAGTCGGAGGCGGCGCAGCGGCTCGAGAAGTGGCTGAAGCGCCTGGACCTGTGGTCGGATCGCAACAAGCAGGTCCAGGGCCTGAGCCGAGGCATGCAGCAGAAGGCGCAGCTCATCGCGACCCTGGTGCACGAGCCCGACCTGATCGTGGTCGACGAGCCGTTCGCCAACCTCGACCCGGTCAACACGCGCACGGCCATCGAGATCCTTGCAGAGCAGGCCAGGGGCGGCAAGGCCATCATCATGTCCACCCACCTGATGTTCCAGGTGGAGGCGATGTGCCACCGCATCGTCCTGATCGACAAGGGGCGCACCGTCCTCTACGGCGCGGTGGACCAGATCAAGCGGGACTTTGCGACCAACGCCGTGCTGGTGGAGGGGCGGGGCGACTTCACCGCGCTGCCCGGCGTGCTGGAGGCGCGGCAGGAGAACAGCCACTGGCACCTCAGCCTCGCGCAGGACGCCACGCCGCAGGCTGTGTTCCGGGCCCTGGCAGAACAGGACGGCGCGCGCATCGAACGCTTCGAGCTGGCCGAGCCTTCGCTCGACGACATCTTCGTCAACGTCGTGCAGGGGGGCGGGGAGGCTTCACATGCGTAACATGTGGCGCATCGCGCGTGCCGAATTCCTGCGCCTGGCAGGCAAGCGTTCGTTCATCCTGGCCATGATCGGCATGCCCCTGCTGATCGGCGTGGTGATGGCTGCCGCGATCCTGGTCGCCCTCCCGAAGAGCGACGATCGCAGCGTCGGCTACGTCGACCTGGCCGGCGTGATGCAGGGAACGCCGGCTGCGGGCTATGCGGCGGACGAGGACGCACCGCCGGTTCTCTCCTTCGCGGATGAGAGCGCTGCTCGGGCAGCATTGGACACCGGCGAGATACAGGCGTTCTACGTGCTGCCCCAGGATTACCTGGCCACACGCAGCGTAACCACTTACACGCTGGGCGAATCGCCTTCGAACGCGGCGCGTTCCGCGTTCCGGGACCTGCTGCAGGGCCACCTGGTGGCATCGGCTCCGGCCGAATCTCAGACCGTCCTGCTGGAGGGGACGGATCTGTACTATCGCGGGGCGGACGACGCGCGCGAGACGCCGGTCGAGGGCTACATCGTCGGGCTTCTGCTGCCGTTCGCCATCGGCTTCTTCTTTGTCATGGTCGTGATGAGCTCCGGCGGCTATCTGCTGCAGGCTGTGACGACCGAGAAGGAGAGCCGGATGGTCGAGGTCATGATGACCACCGTGTCCCCGCTCGCGCTCATCGGCGGCAAGGCGGTTGGGCTCATCGGTGTGGCCCTGGCGCAGGTGAGCGTCTGGCTCCTCGCGCTGGTGGTTGCATTTGTAGTGGCGAGATCGCAGGTGCCGGTGCTGGCAGAGATCGCGCTGCCGTGGTCAACGCTGGCCGTGTGCGCGCTCTTCTTCTTGCCCACATACGTCCTGCTGGCCGGCCTGATGATCACCATCGGCAGCATGGTCACCGAGGCGGAGCACGGGCAGCAGATCTCCGGTCTCTTCAACCTGCTCTTCATCCTGCCGTTCTTCGTCTTCGTGCTGCTCCTCAGCAATCCGGACCACCCGATCCTCGTTGCGCTGACGCTCTTCCCGACCACGTCGATGCTGACGATCGCCATGCGCTGGGGCCTCACGGCCGTGCCCGCGTGGCAGCTGGGCCTCAGCTTCGCCTTGCTGCTGGGCGCCGCGCTGGCGAGCGTGTGGGTGGCCTCGAAGGTGTTTCGCCTGGGCATGCTGCGCTACGGGCAGCCATTGAGCTTTGCGAACCTGCTGAAGTTGCTGCGCCCGGCCACGGCCGAGCCGTTGGAGGCGTGAGCCATGAATCTTCGTAATGTCGGCAAGGTCATCAAGTACGAAATCGTCAGCATGGTGAGGAAGCCGTCCTTCTGGTTCTTCACGATCGCGTTTCCTGTCCTGATCCTGGCGTTCGCCTTTCTTCCGCAGCTTTTTGTCCAGCGTTCGGTGGTCGAGGCGCAGCAGAGCCTGATGGCCGGGCTCAAGGGACCAGCCATCCCCTACGTCGACCTGGCGGGCATCGTACGCCAGGTGCCGGAGGACATGCGGCCCATGTTTCGCAGCTTCCCTGACGAGACGGCGGCGAAGGTGGCCCTGGGTTCGGGCGAGATCGGCCACTACTACCTGATCCCCGCCGATTTCCGGCAGACGGGCCGGGTGGTCTCCGTTGCGGAGCATGTGTCGCCCATGACCGCGGGGGTCGGGGAGTACCAGCTCGACTATGTGTTGCGGTTGAATCTGGGGGGCAACGGGCCCGAGGCGCTGGCGCTGGCGCAACCGATCGATTCGTACGAGGAACGCAGCCTGGCGCCGGTCACGGCGGAGGAGGCGGAGTCGCCGGACGAGAGCTCTGAGATGACGGATTTTCTGATCCCGTTTGCGGTGATGTTCATCCTCTTCTTCGTCATCACCATGAGCTCGGGCTACATGCTGCAGAGCGTGGCGCGCGAGAAGGAAAACCGGACCGCTGAGATCCTGCTGACCACCCTGAGCCCGCGCGAGCTCATGCTCGGCAAGGTCGTCGGCCTGGGCATCGTCGCGCTGGTGCAGATGGGCATGTGGCTGGGCGGCGGGCAGCTCGCGCTGCTCGGGGGCGCAGTGGCCGTGAGCGCCCTTGCGGGGGCGGCGCTCAGCCTGGGGTTCTTCGTGTGGGCCCTGATCTTCTTTCTGCTGGGCTATGTTGTCTATGCGTCGGCGCTGGGCGCGCTGGGCGCGATCGCACCCACCATGCGAGAGGGTTCGCAGTTCACCTTCATCATGCTTATCCCGCTGCTCATCCCGCTGTGGCTGAACAGCGTCTTCACGAATGACCCGCACGGGCCGGTTGCCACCGCGCTGAGCCTGTTTCCGCTGAGCGCGCCGTCTGCGATGATGACGCGGCTGGCCGTGGGGGGCGTGCCTGCGTGGCAGCCCTTCGTCGCGCTGGCGGGCCTCCTCATTACCGCCTACCTGTTCGTGCTGCTGGCTGCGCGCTTCTTCCGCGCCGACACGCTGCTGTCATCCAGCAGCCTCAGCTGGGGCCGGATCGCCGCGGAGATACGGGGGAAGTAGACGATGGAAGAAGGAAAAAGGAAGAAGGAAGATCGACGGGCGCTTTTCCTTCTTCCTTCTTGAGTCTTCCTTTCGTACTGCGTCGCACGCCGGCATGCGTGCCAGGCAACGCGCCTCATTTGACGCTGTGCACGCCCTTGCAGTATAGTTTGGGCGACTACCGGAGCCGACAGTTCCGGCAGTCGCACGTAAGCCCTTTAGGATTGTGTACAGCCCGTGAAACAGACAGTGTTCGGGCGCCTGGGGAAGCGGTTCGCGCCGCAGCCGGGCCGCCGCCGGAATTCGGCAGTCCCGCTCATGACCGGCGCTATCCTCCTCCTGGCCCTGGTCATACCGTGGGTCATCTCCGGTGCGCTTGGCGGAGGACAGCCCGTGGGGTCTGCCATGCCGGTCCTGACGCAGACCTCGCCCGCGGCCACTGTGGCGCCCACGCGAGCTGCGAGCACACCCACTGCGACTCGACCGCAAGCTGCCGCCTCCACGAGCGCAAGCGCTTTGCGTGCGGCGTCAACGGCGTCGCCTGTGGCCGCGCGTTCCACTGCCGCGGCAACACAACCTGCAGCGTCTGGCCCCGGATCTGAGGCTGCGACGCCGCTGCCCGCACCGTTGCTCACAGATTCAGCAACCGCTACCGCCACTCAGACGCGGGTTGTGGTGGTGCTGCGCCTGACCGCCACTGCGACCGGCGAAGCACAGGAGGCGCCGACCCCCGAGCCAACAGCAGCGCCAACAGCGGCGCCAACAGCGGCGCCAACGGCGGCGCCCCCTGCGCAGGCCGCACTACCTGCGGCTGCACCCACGGCCATCTCGGTGCAGCCGCCCGTACCCATTGTTCCAGAGCAGGACCAGACTGTCAGCGGGCTGGTGACCTTCCGCTGGCAGGGGGCCGGTCCGCTGCCGCCCGGCGCCGCGTACGAGGTCGTCGTCTGGAACGAGGACGAGCCGCCAGACGCCGCGCGCGGCGTGGCTGCTCCGACCCTGGAGGAGTCGCTCGTGGTCGACCTCGATGCGCCGGCCATCTCAGACAACTTCAACAGCCCCGCGCTGTTCTGGACCGTGCTGGTGGTGCGCACGGATCCATACGTCCGCCTGATCACTCCCGGTGCATCACGAGCCGCGAAGATGTACTACGGCCGCTAGAGCGCGCGCCTGAGCAGCGAGCCATGCGACGTAAGACACCAGTTTTCTCGTTGTCTTGACCGATCGCCACAACTATCGTATACTGCCGGCCAGCACTCTCAATCTCTTCAGGAACGGAAGCGCATGGGTCGCGAGCTGAGGCATAATCCTGTCCCGGGCATCATCATCGTGCTGGTCGTGGTGGGGAGCCTTGCCGCACCGTGGTTCGCGCTGCGCTTCTTGGAGGACAGTCGGGCCGGTCCCTCCGACGCCGTGACTGCTGTCACGGCTGTGGTTGCTTCCGCAGGTACCTCGGTTCAGCCGGTCGCAGACAGCAGGTTCTCCTCGGTGTTGCCACTCTCAACCGATGCGGCGCCAATCACGCCCATCGCACCGAGCATGACGCCGACAACTGCGTCTTCCAGTACGCCTTCCCCCAGCCCGACGCCCAGCGCAACAGCAACGCCGACCGCATCGGCGACGCCGACCGCATCAGCGACGCCGACCGCATCGGCGACGCCGACCGCATCGGCGACGCCGACCATGACGCCCAGCCCGACGCATACCCCCACGCGGCTGCCGGTCATCGTGCTCCGCGCACCCCCAACCGCCACCCCGACGCCCGCGCCCACGGCCACGCGCCGCCCGCCCACCCGGGCTCCGACTCGGCCGACGGCCGTCGTCCGGGCAACGGACGCGGCCCGCATCACTGCGGGGTTCGTCAGCTTTCCTGCGCTGGTTGCGCCTGCGCCGGGACGTCAGGTGAGCGGCGTGGTGCGCTTCGAGTGGCTCGCGACGGGACCTCTGCCTGAGGGGGCGGGGTATGAGGTGGTGTGGTGGAACAGCGACGAGCCTGCGGTGGGTGCGCGCGGGCTGGCGCCGCCTACGACCGGCGCTTCACTCGATATCAACCTGGACCCGCTCTACGCCAACAGCAGCTTCAGGGCGTCGCAGCTCCACTGGACCGTGTTGGTGGTGCAGGTGAGCCCGTACGTGCGGCTCACCGCGCCCGGGGAGGGCGAAGTTGGCACGATTTACTATGCTGCGGGCGCGGGCGGCCAGTGATCGGTTACAGGTTGTAGGTTGAAGGCTGTGGGCGGCAGACGCCGCGGTCAACCTGTAACCTTCAACTTTCAACCTTCAACTCGTCTCCAACGTGACACTCCGCCCCGCCGCCCGCACCCTTCGCGGTGCCTACAGGCCTTCCCCCCTTACCGTAATCCCAACGTCCCCCGCACGAGGGCCAGCAGGTCCACGCGGTAGCCCACCCCCTGCGACCACTGCAGCCCGGGGGACGTCGTCCCGCGCTCGACCTCGGAGCGACCCACGACCGCGTCAGGCGGCAGGCCGAGCTCGACGATGAGATGCGCGATCAGGCCGGCCACGACGGCGAGCTGCGCCGCGCTGGGCGCGGCGAGGTCGAAGTCGCCCACCAGCGCGACGGCCACCGCGTCCCGGTCGACTGCGTTGCGGCGCGATTGGTTGACGATCGTGTGGGGCGCGTTGAGCTGGTAGATGGTCCCGTCCCGCGTGACCAGGTAGTGATAGCCCCCGTCCCCTTTGCCGCGTGATAGCTGGCGGCGGATGGCGGCCGCGGCCGTGAGCCCCGCGCGGGTCCCGGTGTGGTGCACGACGATGCGGCGGATGGACCCGCGCGCCCGCGGGGGCGGCGCTACCCACGTGGCGTCGATGACCTCCACGCGCGGCGCGCCGGGGACGGACGCGGGCCAGCCTCCGGCCTCCAGGCCTGGGGTCGGTACGCCGGCGGCCGGCTCTCCGGCGGCTTCCAGGCCCGGCCGGACGGCCAGGCTCGCGGCCTGCTTGCTCCGGATCTCGGCCTCGAGCACGCCCGCATCCGCCAACAGCGCCCCGGCGGACGCCACCGTGCCCTCCACCGCGGACCGGCGGCCCTCCTGCGCGGCGAGGCGCGCCTCCTCGCGCACCAGGGCGCCGCGCAACCCATCGAGCGCAGTGGCCGCGGGGAGGGCGGCGTTCAGTTGTGCGCGCAGCGCGGCGATCTCCGCCGTCTGCGCCGCAGAGGTGGCCGCGGAACCCAACGCGTCGAGCCGCCGCAGGAGGCCAGCGATCTCCCCGGCCGCCGGCCCGGCCCCAAGGGCCTCCCGCGCGCGGGAGAGCGCGGTGCGGCTGGCCCCCAGGTCGGCCGCGAATGCATGGGCGAGCGCTCCGGCGTCACCGAGCGCGGCCTGCACGGCTGCGACCCGCTGCAGGAGCGCCTCCCGCTCGTCCGCGGGCTCCGGCGGCGGGATGGGGGTCTCCCCCGGCCCCGGCGCGGGCGCGGCCGTGCCCAGCGTGGCGATCTTGTCGATCAGCAGGATCGGCTTTCCCGCGTTGTCCACCCCGAGGTGGCGGAACGTCTCCCACGCGCCGCTGTGGCCCACCTGGTAGAGACAGGCGCCCAGCACGTAGTCGTCGCGGCCCATCTCGCCGTTGTACCACTGCAGCGACTCCCAGTACTGCGCCTCGGGGACCGTCTCCCCCGGGTAGAGCCAGCCCACGTCGCCCGGGGGGAATTGGGGGTGGCGGTACATGCGCGCCAGCCCTGCCTCGGTGATGATGACGGTGTGCCGCGGCCCGTAGCGATCCCGGATCCCCTGCATCACCTCGCGATACAGGAGCGCGGCGGTGGCGGTATCGGCGCGGGGCATCAGTGCCGGCCAGCCGTACTCGTGGAAGGCCAGGTAGGTGTATGCGGCGAGCGAGCGCGGGAAGTAGGGCGCGACGTGGCCCGCGGCCACGAAGTTGCCCGCGGCGAAGCTGAACGCCACGCCCTCCAGCCCCTCGCCCTGCAGCCGGTCGAGGAACGCAGCCTGGAACCGGTCGAGCGCGTCGTAGCGGGCCAGCGTCTCCGCGTCCGGCTGCCAGTCGACGAACGCGGCCGGCCCCTTCACCGGCTCGTTGAGGCCCATCCAGGCGTCGATCAGCAGCCGGCCGTTGGCCCCGCGCTCCTTTGCCAGCTGAAAGTCGTACTGGCTGATCCGGTCTGCGAACGCGCGACCCGCACCCTCCGGATCGCCCCCGGTCAGCCACGCGTCCTGCTGAGGCGGGTCGACGAAGATTCTGCCGATGACGAACGAGTCGGGTGAGAGGTCGCTGCGGATTTCGCGTAGTAGTCCACGGTCGCCGGCATGGATCAGGATCACGGGCGGCTTCACCTTGGCCAGCGCGTCGCGCAGGTGTTGCACCGTGGTGTTCTCGATGTAGAATCCCAGCTTGTTCATGGCTGCTCCTCCTGCCCACCGCCCGGCACAGGCACGATGATCTTGGCCGGCGTGGTCCCGACCATCTCCAAGCCGTCTCCATCTTCGAACGACCAGCCGTCGGGCATGGTCCACTCATCGGGGAAGCCCAATATGTCTTCCGCGGCGAACGCCTCGAGCGTCTCCCGGGCAAGCGCGGGGGTCTTTCGCGTAGTCGCGCCGGGTCACGGCGTGCCGGCACGAACCAGCGCGTCCAACATGGCCTGCGTCTCGGCCTCGTTCGCGCCGTTCAGGCGGTGGACGTCGCACCCGGCCGCGCGCAACCGCGCCTCGTCCGCCCCGGAGACGCCGGCCGGGCCGCCCACGATGACGACGTGCGCCGCATGCAGCGCGTCGTCCGTGCGGAAGCCGGCGGTCGGCCGGAAGGCCGCGATGTACGCCTGCGCGCCGCGCCAATCGCTCTCGGCCCACGCGGCACCGTGGTCCCACAGCAGCAGGTAGAGCGGCATGCGCGGCAGGCCACCGGTGGCAGTCTGCGCGGCCTCCACCTCGTCGAGCAGGCGGGGATACCAGTTCAGCCCGGTCTTCCAGTGTTCGCCGGGGCAGACGGTGGCCTTGGGCCACACGTCGCGGTGGCCCTTGATCTGCTCGGGGGGGATCTCGTGCTCCTGCATGAGCCACGCGGCGAGACGCCCCGCGCTGCGCAGCTGCTCGGGCGTCGGCACGCGATCCTCCGGCGCACGGTCCGTGCCGTCGTAGTTCTTCGTCATGAAGCGGCCGATCAGGCTGATGGCTACGCTGGTGTCGTTCGGATCGCCGCCCACGTGGTACGAGCGGGTGGATTCGCGCTGGCACTGGTGGATCACGCCGTCCGGCGAGATGATGAAGTGGTAGCCGACGCCGGGCCACTGCGCCTTGATGACGTCGCCGCTCGCGCTCTTCCGCTCGCCGTACACGTGATACTGCGCGATCTGCTGCACGGTCGTGGTCTTGGCCGTGTCGGTGTGGTGCACGACGATGGTGGAGATGGGCCGGGTGCGCTCCGCGTACGGGGGCAGGGTGGGATGCTTCGGCAGCTGGTCCACCACGTCGAGCATCTCGGGCTTGGGCACGCGGCCACTTGTTGCGCTCCCGAGCAGCCCGCGCAGCCGGTCGATCTCCGCGGCCTGGCCGGCGACCGTCTGCTCCAGTTCGGCCACCCGGGCCTGGAGCGGGGCCACCTGGCCCGCCTGCGCGGCCAGCGCGGCGACCTCGAGTTGCAGTCCCTCGGCGCGGGCCACGGCCGCTGCGAGCTGCTGATCGAGGGAGGCGGCCTGGGCCTCCAGGGACGCCACCTGGGACGCCAGGGCGGCCACCTGGGCCTCAAGCGCCCGGATCTGGCGCTTCAAGGCCTCGGCGTCGTCTCCGGCCGCGGCGAGCAGCGCGGCGACCTGCGCCAGGAGCGCGTCCTTGTACTTCGCACCGGTCAGCCATTGATTGCCGGGCGACGCGGTGGCCTCGATCTCCCGGCGGCCGATCACCGCGTCTGTGCCCAGGGCGAAGCGTGGCAACAGGTGCGCGATCAGCCGGGCCGCGGCCGCGAGCTGGGCTGCGGGCGGCGGATCGACCTGGAAGTTGCCCGCGAGTGCGATGCCGATGCCGTCCCCGTTGGCTGCCGCGACGTTGGTCTGCTGAACCGCGGCCTCGAGCGGCTGCGTGGCGTAGATCGTGCCGTCCCCAGAGATGACATAATGATAGGTGATGCCCGGCAGCCCGCGGCCGATGGCGGCCTGGGCCAGGCGCTCCGGCGACACGCTGCCCGCGGTCACGGTGTGATGGACGATGACGCGGCGGATCGCCGCAAGGCTGCGCGCGGGATACGGCGCGCCGGGACCCACCGGCAGCCGGCCGATCAGGTCCGTGATGACCAGGTCAGCGGGCGGCCCATCGGGCGGGGGTGCACCCACCGCGGCCTCGAGCGCGGCGATGCGCGCCGCCACCGCGTCGACCTCCGCGCGCAGCGCTGCGGCGCCTGCAGCGCCCGCGGCGATCCTTTCCGCCGCCTCGCGCAGCGCGCGTGCGTCCGCGGCGGCCTGGCGCAGGGCGGCCAGCGCGGCCTGCATCTCATCTGCCCGCTGCTCCAGCTCCGCCACGCGGCGTGCCAGGTCGGCCCAGGGATCCTCCGCCGCAGGCCCCCAACGATACCGCGCGCCGAGCGCCTGGCGGAAGTCCTCGATGACCCCCGCCAGGCCCTCGATGCCCCACCGGTCCCCCTGCACGCGGGGCCAGCGATAGAGCAGGAGAGAGCGGATCTTCTGCTCGTGCGACCCGTTCCACACGTCGATCTCGCCGTACGCCGCGCGCACCCAGCCGGAATTGGTGTTCTCCCACGCGTTGTCCCCCTGGTTCGTCTCCGTGATGTAGACGGGCAGGGTTCTCATGGCGGCCGGGATCGCGGCCATGAAGTCCTGGTAGGCGCGGAAGTGGAAGCGCCGCTGCGCGAAGCGCGCGTCGCCCAGCTTCTCCTCCGACGTGATAAGCGCGGGGGACGCGCCGTGCGTGTACGTGTGCAGCGTGATGCCGTCCAGGTTGCCCGGCCCGATGGCCCCCAGCAGGTCCGCGAAGTACTTGACCCAGTCGCCGTTGGGGTTGGCGGCATAGGTGAGCAGGATGTTCCACGGCGCGGGCGCGGCGGCCAGCACCTGGTCCTGCCCGTGGCCGGGCACGGCCTTGATGGCCGCGCGGCAGGCTCTGAAGCAGGTGGCGTAGCGCGCGGGCGTGATCTCCTCCCCGCGCTTGTCGGGGCTGACCGGCGCGGGCCAGCCCGGCCCCCAGTTCCACTCCGCGCCGGGCCACTCGATGGGGTGGTTCGTCTCGTTGCCGATGATCCAAAGATGCGCGCCCTGCGATGCGGCCACGAAGTTGGCGCAGCGCTGCGCGAAGGCCGCGTAATCCCGCTCGTAGGGGATCGTGCCCCCGGGGTTGTATGCGTTGTTGAGCCGGACGATCACGCCCAGATCGCGGTCGGACAGGCGGCGATAGTCCGCGCCGGAGCGGTCGTTCGGATCGTGCCCGATGGCCTCCGTGACCAGGACCCAGCCCGGCGTACCTGCGTCGAGCATGAGCTGTTCGCCGCCGGGATCGTGGAAGCCGTAGATGTAGGGTGAGTCACGCAGCGGTCGTGGCATCGAGCCTCCTTAGCGGCCGAAGAAGTAGAGCAGCATGTCGTCCAGCACCCCGCGCCAGTTGCCCCAGGAGTGGCCGTCGTTCGTCTCCAGGTACAGGAAGGGGTAGCCCTTCGCGGAAAGGATGTCCCTGAGCGCGCGGCTGTTCGCCAGGTCAGAGTCGTACGTCCCCTGGCTCACGAACAGGCGGACCGGCTTGCGCTCCGCCTGTTCCACCTCGGCCAGGACCGCGGGCTTGGCCTGGAAGTAGGGCGACAGCAGGCCGGCCAGGCCGAACCAGTCGGGCTGGCGCATGGCGGTGTAGGTGGCGTGCAGCCCGCCGAGCGACATGCCCACGATGGCGCGGGTATCGGCGGCCGGCCGCGTCGGGTAGCGCGCGTCGATGGTGGGGATCAGCTCCTGCGTCAGGAACGACTGGAAGCGCGGGTTGGTGAGCAGCTCGGGTCCGCGCAGGTTCTCGCCCGTGTCGACGGTCCTCGGATCGATGAAGACCGCCATGACGGGCTCGATGCGGCCATGGGCGATCAGGTTGTCGAGGATGTGGGGCAGTGCGCCCATCTCCGGGTGGCTGAATTCGTGCCCGTCGGTCACATAGACGACCGGCAGGTCGCGCAGCGCCTCGACGCCGGCGGGCGTGTACACGATGAAGCGCTTGGTGTAGCCCAGGTGCTTGCTGTCGATGAGGAGCGGTTCGCTCAGCGCACCCCGCGGCACGCCATCGGCCACGGTGATGTCGGGCGGGAGGACGTACGCCGGCATCTGCAGGGTCGAATTGGCGCCGTAACCCCCCAGCTGGCGGAGCGGGTTGAGGGGGTCGTTGATCTGCCGGTCGTCGACCCGGACCTGGTAGTCGAAGCGCGCGTCCGGGGGGAAGCGCCGCTCAGCGACCCAGATGTCCGTCTGGCCTGTACGCTCGCCGGGGAGCGGAGCACCGCCCCGCCAGGCGGTGAAATCCCCGAGCCACGCCACGCTCGTCGCCTCCCCGCGGTACAGGAACACCGCCACGTCACCGAAGATGAGCGGCATCTGCCCCAGCGCCACGACGTCGGCCCAGAACGGGTCCGCGGCCTGGGGCGATGCCAGGCCCGCGAGCCGCGTGCGGAGCGCCCCGAGCGTGGCGAACGGGACATCGGCGATCGCGCCGGTGCTGTCGTGAAACGGCGCTTCCGGGTCGGGATCGCCCGTCGGGCGAGGCGCGGGCGTCGTCGCAGGCGGTTTGGGCGTGGACGGCGCAAGGGCGATCGCGTGGGTGGGAACGGGGGTCGCGCGCGCCGTCGCAGCGGCCCGCCCTGCGGACAGCCGGGTCGGGGTGGCGCCCGGGATGTAGGCGGCGTGCCCTGCCTGCGCGGGCGACGTGAGCGCCGCAAAGAGCACCAGCAGGAGGCTCAGGGAGAGCAGCAGGAGGAACGGTCGAGGGCGCATGGTCACCGGTAGAAGTCGATCCAGCGGACCGTGAAACGCTCCGGCGCGTCCTGGAGCAGGGCGAGGGGGGCCCGGATCTCGAAGTAACCGTCCTGCAGCGGGATGGCAGGGTCGCCGGCCACGATGCGGAAGGGCGCCCAATAGGGGTGGGTCTCGTCGATACTCTCCGGCTGCCCCCCGGAGAGCGCGAGCTCCTGACTGACGCTGCCGTCGATGCTCGACACGTGGATCGCCAGTTCAGCCTCGCGCCAGGATAGGCGCAGCTCCTCGAGGCCGCGCAACTGCATCCGCAGGATCAGCCGGGCCGGCGGGCTGCCGAGGCGCTCGACAACTGCGTCCCCGATGCCACCCTGGCTGCTGATGGAGATGGCCGCGCCGTCCGCCGTGGCTTCGAAGGTGATGTCGTCGCCCGCCTGAACGCCGACCCCGCGATAGGCGGGCAGCTGCGCGGGCGCGGCGGGCAACACACAGCCCGCCAGCAGCGTCAGGGCCGCAGCACAGGCCACCAGCAGCATCGTCCTCCCAAAAAGCAATCCATCCACGTGCGATCTCCCCCATCCGGCGCCTCGTCGCGGCATGCCGCGGGCACGGCGCAGACCCTCTGCGTCAGGCGGATTGTATCCCACGGGGACCTGTCTGGCAATTGCGGGCTCAAGCGGTTCTGCCCGTGTCACGGGGCAGCGGGCCGCGTCGCTTTGCCCAGCACGGCCTGCACGAAGCGCCCCAGCTCGCGTATGCGCAGCGCCCACGAGGCGATGGCATAGGCCAGGACTCCTGCGCCGCCGCCGGCCGCAAGGGTCAGCAGGTTGCCGAGGCCGAGATGCTGTGCCGCGATCAACGCACCCCACACAGCAGCGGACATGATCCCGGTGGCCGCGAGGACCGAGAGCAATTGGCGGCCCGTCTCCCGCCCCTCGACGCCGCGCCAGCGCCGCCTGAGGATGAGCAGAAGCGCGAGCACCTCTGCCGTGATCGCGATCGAGTTGGCCAGGGCGAGGCCGCCCGCCCCCAGGGGGCGCAGGAGCAGGAGCCCGAGCGCGATGTTCGCCACAGCCGATGCGACGGCCAGGAGCAACGGGGTCACCATGTCCTTCTGCGCGAAGAAGGCGCGCGCGGCAAGCTCGAGGCAGCTGTGAGCGGCGAGGCCCAGCGCATAGAAGCGCAGGGTGGTGAACACGGCCTCCGTGGCGCCCTCATCGAACGCACCCCTCTGGTACAAGAGCGCGAGGAGGGGGCGTCCGAGCAGGATCAGCCCCGCGGCCGCGGGCACGGCGAGGGCCAGCACCGTGCGCAGCGACTCGCCCAACGTGCGGCGGAGTCCCGCCCGGTCGCCGCGCGCGGCCAGGTCTGCCAGCGTCGGAAATGCCACCAGTCCGAACGCGGTCCCGATGATCGTCTCCGGCAGCTGCATCGCGTCCCAGCCCCATTCCAACGCACTGACGCCGCCGGGTCCCAACCGCGAGGCCAGGTTGGTCGACACGAGCAGGGTGAGGTGGAACACGCCCAGGTCCAGCACGCGGGGCCCCATCAGGACGGCCACCCGGCACACGGAGCCGTCGCCCGTACGAAGTATGGGGCGCCAGCGGAAGCCGTACCTGAGCAACGCGGGCACCTTGATGAACAGGTGCAGGGCCGAGCCGCCGACCGCGCCGATCGCCAGCCCCCGGATCCCGAGCGACGGCGCGAGCCAGAGTGCGCCCGCAATCACGCCCAGCGGATAGACGACCGGGGCCAGCGCGGGCAGGAGGAAGTGCTTGAACCCGTTCAGCGCGCTGCCCAGCACGGCCGAAACGCCGAAGATGACGGTCGAGAGGAGGACGATGCGCATCACCGCGGCGGTCTCGGCCTGGTCGGCCGGCGCGAAGCCCGGCGCGATGGCGGTGCGCACGAGCCACGGTGCGAGCAGCGCGGCGAGCGCCGCGAGCAGGGCGACGATGAGCACGACCCAGTTGAGCACAGCGGACGTCAGATCCCAGGCGCCCCGGCGGTCATCCTGCGAGGCATAGCCGGCGAACACGGGGATGAACGCGGTGGCCAGCGCGCCACCTGCCACGATCGTGAAGAGGAGATCGGGCAGCTTGAAGGCCGCGTAGTAGGCGTCCAACTGGCTGCCGATGCCGAAGGACGAGGCGATGACCGCGTTGCGAACCAGGCCGGCAGCGGCCGACAGGCCGAACGAGCCCGCGACGACGAGGACGTTGCGCGCGATGTGCCTGCGCGTGAGGTCGGCGTTCATCGCGTGCCTGCGTTTCGCTTCTGCAACACCTGGAGTGCCAAGGGCCTACTCGATCGCGGCCAATGCATCGGCGGCCTCCGCGTAGGCCGGCCGGAGTGCCAGGGCCGCGAGCAGGGATGCCCTGGCGCTCTCGCCGTCTCCCATCGCCCACTGGGCCAGGCCCTTCCAGTAGAAGAGCTCCTCGTCGTGCTGGGCGGTCTTGATCGTTGCGTCGGCCAGATCGATGACCTCCTGGAGTCGCCCCACCTCGTAGTAGGCGCGGAACGGTCCGAACTGGTACCACAACATGCGCCACGGGAGCTTGATGTGCCTCGCCGTATCGTACGCCTGTGCCGCCGCCTCGAAGTCACCCAGCGCGGTGTAGTCCGTGCCGAGGTTGAACCAGGCGAACGGGTCGCCCGGATTGGCCTTGACCTCTGCCAGGTTGCGGGCCAGCGATCCGCGCCACATGGCCTCGTCGTCCGCGTCCGAGCCCAGCACCTCCGCCACCGCTGGAGCACGGGACGCGTCCGTGATGACGAGATAGGTCCGGCCGAACACCTTCCACAGCGGGTCGAACGTCGCATAGGGCAGGCGGATGCCGCAGTAGACATCGTCCTTCTTGATCCCGTGCGAATCGTACGAGTCGTAGGCAATCCACTCCTGCGCCACATCATCGTAGCCGACGATCAGCCGGTAGTGGCCCATGCCGTCGTTCGGCTCCGGCTCGTACCAGGTCTCCACGAGGACGGGGATCCCGGCTTCGAGCAGCGCGCGCAGCCGCGCCGCGTCGCCGTTGACGCGCACGGTGGCGCTCAGGCCCTGCGATCGGGCGAACGCCGCCAGTTCCTCCGGCGTGACGTTCTTGTCGTCCTTTTCGGGCCGCAGCTGGCCGCCGATCTTGTCCTGCCCTACGCCGATGCCGAAGTAGCTGAGGTTCATGGACAGGGTGGCCGGCCCGCAGTTGTTCCACGTCTGCCAGTAGTGCGCCAGGCCGTCGAGCTGGAGTGTTGGTGGCCGCGGCGTCGGATCGACGCGCGGTGTCGGGGTGGAGGAAGGGGTGGGACGCGGTGTTGCGGCCGGCGGCGCGATCTTCGGGTCCGACTCGACGATCACCGGCCCTGCCTGCGGGCTCGGCTCGTCTGTGGCCGTTGGGCTGCTGTCAGGGCGCACGTCGCGCGGTTTCAGCGCGCTTACGGCGTCCGCCCCCACGAGGGTCGCGGCAGGCGACGGCTCTACCGTGGGCGCGGCCAGTACCTGGGCGAGCGCAGCCGCGGCCATCACCGTATCGGCCTCTGATGGCGCCTCGCCCCTCTCGGCGCTGCCGGCAGGCGTCGGCACGAACAGGTCGTGCGGCGCGGGGGCTGCGAACTCGGCCTTCATGCGCTGCACGACGCCCTCGACGCTGCCGTAGCGCCGGAGGCCCTCAGCGGTCAATAGGAGGACGGCAGCCAGCACCAGGAGGAGCAGGCCGCCGAGTGGAACAAGGATTCTTTTCTGCAACAGGATGAATGTCCGGGTCGGGATTAGCTGGCAGATCTGTGACGCCGCATGCGATGACGGGGTTCCGGTGATCAGGCCGCGCGGCATCTGTTTCGGAGCGTCGACTGCATGATAGCACAGGTGAGCGTGTCCGGCAATCGCTTAGTCATGGTTAAGCCAGCGCGTGATGCCTTTTATTTTCGCGGTAGCGCCCGAAGTGTGCTAGAATTGAGGCGTTACAAGGCTCTGGCCGCGGCGCCGGAGCCTCTTTGCGCGAGGTACTTTTGCTCACCGAGGAGACCATCATGGCCCAGGAATTCTATCCCATCGAGATTGCCGGCGTCAGGCGAGACCTGCCGCTTTTCGAAGTCGCACCCAATGTCCGGATCGCCCTCTTCAACATGCTGGGCGATTACGAGATCGTGGAGGCCCTTGCCGATGCGCTGGTAGAACGCCTGCCGAAGGACGCAGATGCGCTGATGACCGCTGAGGTCAAGAGCATTCCGCTGGCGCATGCCCTGGCTGTGCGCATGCAGATGCCTTACGTGGTCGCGCGCAAGACGCGCAAGCCGTACATGCTCGGGTCGGTCAGCGTCGAGGTGTTGTCCATCACGACCGGCGCGCCGCAGACGCTGTGGCTTGACGGCAAGGATCTGCACCTGGTGAAGGGCAAGCGCATCATCCTGGTCGACGACGTGATCTCGACGGGCAGCACGCTGCTGGGCATGCGGACCCTGGTGAATGAGGCGGGCGGCGAGGTCATCGCGGAAGCGGCCGCGTTCACCGAGGGCAACGATCCCGAGAAGTGGACGCACATCATCGCGATGGACAACCTGCCGGTCTTCATCGGCTAGAAGGGGTGTGGTGGCTATCCGTGAAGTCTGGACTTCACGGATAGCCACCACCACACGATATGGTGATTGAGAAAGTCGCGGCCATCGATCGCCGCTACGATGAACTGAACGAGCTGATGGCTTCGCCAGAGGCCGTGCGCGACCCTGCGCGGCTGACGGAGCTGGCGCGCGAGCAGTCGGAGATCGAGCCCATCGTTACCGAGTTCCGCGCCTACCTGGCGGCCGAGGCGGAGCTTGAGGGCGCGCGCCAGCTGGCCGCCGAGGTCAGCGACGAGGAGATGTCCGAGCTCGCTCGGGCCGAGGTGGCCCAGCTCGAGGAGGAGCAGTCGGCGCGTGAGGCACGCCTGCGCGTGATGCTGTTGCCCAAGGATCCCGTGGACGACAGAAACGTGATCGTCGAGATCCGCGCCGGGACGGGCGGCGACGAGGCGGCGCTGTTCGGCGGCGACCTGCTTCGCATGTATGCGCGGTGGGCCGAGCGGCATGGCCTGAAGACGGAGATCCTGAGCCAGTCGGAGACCGGCATCGGCGGATTCAAAGAGGTGATCTTCCAGGTCAAGGGCCGCGGCGCCTATTCCCAGCTCAAGTTCGAGAGCGGGGTGCACCGGGTCCAGCGCGTGCCGGTGACCGAGGCGCAGGGCCGCATCCACACGTCGACGGCAACCGTGGCAGTGCTGCCCGAGGCCGACGAGGTCGACGTCCATATCAGCCCGCAAGACGTTCGCATCGATGTCTTCCGCGCGACCGGCCCGGGCGGCCAGAGCGTGAACACCACCGATTCGGCCATCCGGGTGACGCATCTGCCGACAGGACTGGTGGTCAGCTGCCAGGATGAGAAGTCGCAACTCCAGAATCGCATCAAGGCGATGGCCATCCTGCGCGCGCGGCTGTATCAGGCGGAGCAGGAGCGTCTGGCCAGCGAACGGAGCGAGACCCGGCGCAGCCAGGTAGGCTCCGGTGAGCGCAGCGAGAAGATCAGGACCTACAATTTCCCGCAGAACCGCGTGACCGATCACCGCATCGGCAAGACGTCTCATAACCTTGTCGCATTCCTGGATGGCGAGATCGACGAGTTCATCGACGAGTTGGCTGCCGCCGATCAGGCGGAGAGGCTTGAGGCCATCCGAGAGGAGTAACTTGGATCGCGTTCAGAATCAAACCCGCGCGTCTCACAACGGCGGGAGCGCTTCCGGCAACGACGCCGGCGAGACGGACGCCACCCAGGCACAGGCGCATCGACGCGCCTGTGTCGAGAGTCGCACTTTACAGATCGTGTGGTCACTGGATCGCTCCAGCGATGTCGGCCGGGCATTGCTTGCCGCCACGCGCCGGCTGCGCGAGGTGGAGATACCATCCGCCCAACTGGACGCGGCGGTCTTGCTGGCCTTCGTGCTCGGTGTCAGCAAGGCGTGGCTCTACGCGCACCCGTCCCGGCCGCTCACGGAGCCGGAGATCGGCCTGTACGAGAGCCTCGTGCGCAGGCGGATGTGCCACGAGCCGGTGGCCTACCTGGTAGGGTACAAGCCGTTCTACGGCCTCGACATCACGGTCGATCAGCGGGTGCTCATTCCGCGTCCAGAGACCGAGATGCTGGTGGAGCGAGCGCTGGCCCATGCCAGGCGCATGGCCCAGGATGGGCTGCGTTCCGTCGTGGCGGACATCGGCACCGGCAGCGGTGCGATCGCGGTTGCGCTGGCCGCAAATGCGCCTGAGCTCACGATCTACGCCACGGACGTCTCGCCCGCGTGCATGGAGGTTGCCGGGAAGAACGTCTGGCGCTATGGCCTTGGCGAGCAGGTGCACCTCCTCCCCGGCTACCTGCTCGAGCCGCTTCCGGAACCGGTCGACATCATCGTGGCGAACCTGCCCTACGTTGCGACGGCTGACCTGGCGACACTGCCTGTCCAGGTGCGCGATTTCGAACCCGTGCTGGCGTTGGACGGCGGTTCGGACGGCTGCCTGGTCCTGCACGCGCTCGTGCATGCAATGGCGACGCCCGAAGGCCGCGCGAAGATCAAGCCCGGAGGCGTTGCCCTGCTGGAGATCGGCGCGGACCAGGGCGATGCCATGAGTGCGATTGTGAGCACGGAGCTGCCGGGGCGCGAGTTCACGGTCCTGGCCGACTATTCCGGATTCGACCGGATCGTCATGATCAACTTCTGAGGGCCGGCGTCATGACGTATAGGCTGATCGCGTTCGACTATGATGGCACCGCGGCGCGCGACGGGAACATGCCGTCGGAGCGCGTGCGCGCGGCGATTGCCGCGGCGCGGGGCCGCGGCGCGCTGACCGTGCTGGCAACGGGCCGGCCGTACGATTCCGCGAAGGGCTACGCGGAGGCGCTCGGCCTTGACACGCCCGTCATCTGTTTCCAGGGCGCCATGGTTCGCGAGCTGGTCGGGGATCGCCAAGTGCTGTTCGTCGAGCCGGCGCCGGCAGACGCCATGGCCGAGATCCTGTCGCTGGCCGACGAACGCGCGCTCGAGCTGGTCGTCTACGTCGGGGACACGATGTTTGCCGTGGATCGGGGCCGGGAGTCCGGTTTCTACAAGCACTGGTTCGGCGTGCCGACCACCTTCGTCCGCTCGTATGGGGAACTGGCGGATGACCTTGCCGCGACGGGCAGTGCGCCGCTCAAGGGCCTGTTCATCGGTTCCGCCGAAAAGAACGACTCATTCCACGAGGAGTTGGTCCGGCGATTCGGCGACCGCCTGGGCGTCGTGCGCTCGCACGAGATGTTCGTCGAGGTCCATTCGAAGCAGGCATCGAAGGGTCACTCCCTGCGCTTTCTGGCCGGATACTACGGCGTGTCGCAGGACGAGACGATCGCGGTGGGCGATGCCGGCAATGACATCAGCATGATCGAGTGGGCGGGCCTGGGCATCGCGATGGCCAACGGCAGCCCGGCAGTGCGCGCCAGCGCGGACGAGATCGCGCCTTCCGTTGCGGACGATGGGTTGGCCGATGTCCTCGAACGTTATTTCCCCTGACCTGGGCGGGCTCGAAGCCGCCGCCGCGCGCCTCCGTGCGGGGGAGTTGGTCGCGTTTCCCACCGATACCGTCTATGGCGTGGGCGCCGTCTGCTGGGACACGGATGCGGTGGCGAAGTTGTACACCGCCAAGCTGCGCAGCCTGGACAAGGCCATTCCGATTCTCCTTGCCGATGGGGCAGACCTCGACCTCGTGACGGGTTCGCTGCCGGACAGCGCGCTGCGCCTGGCCCGGCATTTCTGGCCTGGTGCGCTGACGCTGGTCGTGCCGCGCGGGAAGCGAGTCCCCCATAGCGTGACGTCCGGCGGAGAGACGGTCGCGGTGCGCATCCCCGATCTTGCGCTGGCGCGTGAGTTGATCCGCGCGGCCGGCGCGCCGCTGGCCACGACGAGCGCGAATGTATCGGGCCGCGCGCCGGCGCTCACGGCCGGGCAGGTTGCCGATCAGCTGGGCCCTCGCATCGCCATGATCCTCGACGGCGGGATCTGTCCGGGTGGGGTTGCCTCCACGGTTGTGGATGTGACCGGCCCGGTCCCCCGTATCCTGCGCGCCGGCCCCATCACCGAGGACCAGATCCTGGCTGTGTTATAATCCGCACATGCTGATCGGAATCGATGCCAGCCGAGCGGCGGTTCAGCAGCGCACAGGCACGGAAGTGTACTCGCTCCACGTCATCCGCAGCCTGCTGGCCCTGGGTGCACCTCACCGCTACGTGCTGTACACGCCCGCCGCACCGTCGCCAGGCCTTTTTCCTGGCCGGGATGGCTCAGCGGCCGCCAGTCTCCGGGTCATCCCGTTTCCACGGCTGTGGACGCACGTCCGGCTGAGCACGGAGATGGCCCTGCGGCCGCCCGACGTGTTGTTCGTGCCCGCCCACGTCCTGCCGCTGGTGCACCCCCGATCCAGCGTGGTGACGGTTCACGACCTGGGCTACCTGGCATATCCTGAGGCGCACACGACCTTTGCCCGTCACTACCTGGACCGCTCGACCGCGTGGAACGCGCGGCGCGCGGCTGCGGTGCTGGCGGACTCCGCAGCGACCAGGGCAGACCTGGTACGTGCCTACGCCGCGCGGCCCGAGAAGATCCACGTCGTGCACCTCGGACGTGACGAGACACTGGTCCGGGTGGCCGACCCGCTGCGCGTGGCAGAGATCCGGCAGCGCTACGGCCTGGCCGAGCGCTACCTGCTCTATGTGGGCACACTCCAGCCGCGCAAGAACCTGCAGCGAGTGGTCGAGGCGTTCGCCCGGATCGCCGGCCAGGCGGGGCAGGGCGACGTGCAGCTCGTGCTGGCAGGAAAGCGCGGCTGGTTGTATGATCAGCTCTTCGAGCAGGTGAAACGGTCGGGCCTGGCGGACCGGGTCGTCTTTCCGGGCTACGTGCCGGACGAAGATCTTGCCGCGCTGCTCAGCGGCGCGACCGGATTTGTGTATCCGTCGCTCCACGAAGGATTCGGGCTGCCGGTTCTTGAAGCAGGAGGGTGTGGCGTGCCGGTCATCACGTCCAATACGTCGTCGCTCCCCGAGGTGGCGGGCGATGCCGCGCTGCTGGTCGATCCGCACGATGTGGATGCGATCGCCGAGGCCATGATGCGCATCCTGACCGATGAGGCGCTCCGGGCGGAGCTGGCGCGGCGGGGCCTCGAGAACGTGAAGCGGTTCTCGTGGGAGAAGTGCGCGCGCGAGACGCTGGCAGTGCTGGAGAGCGTGGGGACAAAATGAGCCGGCCAGGCGTGCGTATTCTGGGCGTGCACGTCGATGCGGTCACGTTCGGGGGGATGCTCGAGCGCATCGCAGCGTGGATCGCCGAGGGCGGGCCGCATCAGATCTGCACCGTCAATCCGGAGTTTGTCATGGAGGCGCGGCGCAATGGGGCATTTGCCGCTGTGCTCGAGGCCGCGGATCTGTGCATCCCGGACGGCGTGGGACTGCTGTGGGCCGCGCGGCGGCTGGGCCGCCCGCTGCCCGAGCGAGTGACCGGCTCCGACGGGGTGCCGCTGATTGCGGAGCGGGCCGCACAGCGGGGCTGGCGGCTGTTCCTGCTGGGCGCGGCGCCCGGCGTCGCACAGCGTGCGGCCGAGGTGCTGGCAAGCCGCTACCCCGGGCTACAGGTGGTGGGCACGTTTGGGGGCACCCCGTCAGACGATGACGCACCGGAGATCGTGTCCCGCATACTGTCGGCGAGCCCCGATGTCCTCCTCGTGGCCTACGGAGCGCCACGGCAGGACCTCTGGATCGCGAAACACGGTCCGGCGCTGCGGGTGCCCGTCATGATGGGGGTCGGCGGGTCGCTCGATTTCCTGGCCGGCGTGCAGCGGCGCGCGCCGCGCCTGGTCCGGCAGCTCAACCTGGAGTGGCTGTACCGGCTCGTGTCGCAGCCGTGGCGCTGGCGGCGGCAACTGGCCCTGCCGCGATTCGTGTGGGCCGTATTGCGCGAGCGAGCGCGCAGCTGAAGCAGCAGGCCCCACCACGGGGCGCTGTCGGGAAAGGCGAGGGGGGGAGGATCGGAGTGGGGCTTGTAGTGACGGCCGGCGAGGCGTTGGCCTGGCGCGCGGCGCAGCCCGGACCGGTGGTGTTCACCAACGGCCATTTTGACCTGCTGCACGTCGGGCATGTGCGATATCTGCAGTCCGCCCGTTCCCTGGGCGACGCCTTGATCGTCGGTCTCAACAGCGACGCCTCGTGCGCTGCGCGGAAACCCGGCCGCCCGCTGGTGCCGCAGGAGGAGCGCGCGGAGCTGTTAGCCGCGCTCGGTTGCGTCGATGCGGTGGTGATCTTCGACGCGCTGACGGCCAGTGACCTGGTCGCGGCCCTGCGTCCCGATATCTATGTCAAGGGCGGGGACTGGGGCCAGCCCGGCGGGCCGCGGCCCCCGGAGGCGGACATCGTCGAAGGATACGGCGGCCGCGTGGCGTATCTGCCGTACGTGCCCGACCGGTCGACGACGCTGATCATCCAGCGTATCCGCTCGCTCCCCGCAGCGGATTGATCCACATCAGGTAGCAGCCATGTGCCCGCCCGCAGCAGCCGACACCACGCCTGAGACTGGCCCGCAGAGCGCCGGAGGACCCGGCCTCATTCGCTCTGCGGGCATCCTGGGCATCGGCAACATCGCCAGCCGGCTGATCGGCCTGGCGCGCGAAGCCGTTATCTCCGGTTTCTTCGGCGCGAGCGGCGAGCTCGACGCATTCCGCCTCGCGTCGCGCGTCCCCACGATGATCTACGACCTGCTGGTCGGCGGCATGCTGAGCGCGGCGCTGGTGCCCGTGTTCAGCGAGTACACGCGGCCCGACCGGCGCAGCGAGCTGGCGAGGGTGGCGAGCGCAGTGCTCAGCCTCATTGCCCTGGCCATGAGCCTGATCGTCCTGCTCGTGGAGCTCTTCGCGGGTCCGCTGGCCGGCCTGCTGAGCGACTTCGCGAACCCGGAGTACGAGCGAGTCCTGCGCAATTGCCTGCGGATCATCGCGCCGGCCGTGTTGCTGTTCGGCCTGACCGGCGGCACGACCGGCCTGTTGTATGCCCTGCGACGGTTCGACTACACCGCGGTCAGCGGTGCGGTGTTCAATCTCGGCATCGTCATCCTGACGCCGCTGCTCGTCTCGCGGTTCGGCATCTACGTGCTCCCCCTGGGCATTGCGATGGGCAGCCTGCTGCAGCTCGCGGTCGTTGGGTGGGGGGCGCGGGACCTGGCGCTGCGCTTCAGCACCGCGTGGCGTCACCCGGCGGTCCGGCGCATCGGGCGGCTCTACTTGCCGATCGCCCTCGGCCTCATTGTGACACAGATCCAGATCATCGTGGACGGCCGCTGGGCGTCCGCGGCGGGCGCGCAGAGCGTCAGCTGGATGGGTTACGCAACCAACCTGATTCAGCTGCCCCTGGGCCTGATCCCCGTGGCCATCTCCTTGGCCGCACTTCCCACGCTCTCGCAGCGGGCGGCCCAGGGGGACTGGGACGGCTTCCGTTCCATCTTCGGCCGGGGCCTCCGCCTCGTGCTGGTGCTGCTGCTGCCCGCAGCGGTGGGCCTGTGGGCGCTGGCCGAGCCGATCATCCGGCTGCTGTTCCAGCACGGCAGCTTCGTCGATGCGGACACGGTGATGACCGCGCGCGCGCTTCGCTTCTACCTGATCGGGCTGCCCTTCGCCGGGGTCGATTTTCTCCTGAACTATACCTTCTATGCCCGCCAGAACACGCGCACGCCCGCGATCGTCGGGGTGGTCTCGATCGGCTTCTACTTTCTGACCGCACTGCTGCTGAAGGGGCCTATGGGGTTTCTGGGGCTCGTGCTGGCGGATTCAGCCAAGCAGGCCGCGCATGCAGTGATCATGACGACGTTGCTGCTGTACAGCGTGGGCAGGCTGCACCGGCAGGGGGTCCTGCGCACGCTGACCGCGGGTGGCGGTGTGGCCGTGGCGATGGGTGCGGGCGTCTGGGCGATCGCCCATGTCCTGACGCCGTTGCTGCCGGGAGACAAGGTCGGGGCGCTCGTGATCGTGGCCGTGGCGGGCGTCGCCGGGGCGGTCTTCTACCTGGCCATGCTGCGGTGGCTGCGCGTCGGCGAGGTGACCAGGTTGGTGGACGGCGTCCTGGGCGCGTTCCTGCGCCGCGGCAAGACGCCGCCTGTGAATTGACGACAACAGACCATCTGGCTATAATTGGCGTGTCAGGAATCATTCAGGAACGAGGGTAATTCTCACATGGCTAAGAAGAAGACTCAATCCCGGCGCACGCCGCGCGCGGTTGAACCACGCATGTTTGGCGATGGCAAGCCATCGCAGGCCCAGGGCACGACTCCGGCGACCCCCCGCAGCGCGGCAGCGCCGGCAGCCCCGGCGGTTCGCGCAGCACCGCGCGCGAGCGCCGGGGCATCAGGCGCCTATGCGCGGTCGACCAGTGGCATCACCGCCGATTACCGCTACGTGGTCAACGATCTTCGCCGGCTCGTCGTCGTCGCGGCGGCGATCCTGGCCCTGCTCGTGGTCATGAGCTTCTTCATTCGCTGATTCAAACGGTGCACACCACGTGGGGACCCTGGGCCGGCAAGGACCAGGGTCCTTTGCGTTTAACGGTCGGCGTCGTCGACGCGCTGAATCGGCAGAGGGAATGATGCCTCGGCGAGCAGCTCGACGACCAGGTGCACGGACCAGCAGAGCCAGAGATTGTGGGTCAGAATGAAGAGCCCGGTGGTGGCGACGGCCAAGGCGGCACGGCGCAGGACGGTCTCCCGCAGGTGCGGCCTTCGAAACGAGGCCCGGTTGAACGGATTCAGGGCCCATTCGATCCCGATTGCGGCGAGGCCCAGCCAGGCGCCCCAGTAGATCGGATCGCCGCGGATGATATCGACCGCGTAGCCGAGGGGGGCCCACTCCGGTGCGCGCAGGGGCAGCAACGCCAAGGCGGCGGCGGCCGCGGCCCGATAGAAGGCCCAGTGCCATTGGTGCAGCAGCGCGTCGACAGGTGCGCGGACGATGGCAAGGAGCCGGGGCAGCCCGCTGGTGGCCTCACCTTGGGGCAACGAGCGCCGGTAGAGCAGCCAACCGGCGAGCATGCCGCCCGCAAGGAGCACGGAGAGCATCAGGCCGCCGGAGAGCGTTCGCTGCCAGTCGATGCCGTTCAGCCCGAGATCGCGCGTCGAGAGGACGCCGTAGCGGATCGCCAGGAGGGGCGGCAGCAGATGAAACAGCGCGGTGGCCGACCAGCCAAGCGCCCCCATCGGACCGTGGGCGAATGTCGCATCATCGAAGCGACGCCGCAGGGCCAGCCAGGTGGCCGAGCCGGCGGCAATGGCCACGATGATGCTGGCAACGAGCCAGGTAATGGGTTGGGATGCGGGCGCGACAGGCATAACGCCGATTCTAGCGCAGGTCCCACTCTCAGGCCAATATGGCAGGAGCGCCGCAGCGGCTATCTCGGATCGACCAGCAGCGTGACCGAATTGCCGAGCCGGTTCGCGGCGTAGATCCGCTTCATCGAGGCGTCTACGCCCAGGCCGTAAGGGCTCCTGCCGACCGCAACCGTGCGAATGACGGTGTTGGTTGCCCCGTCGATGATCGAGACGGTGTCGTCATGGGCATTGCTGACGAAGACGCTCCTCGTCAGCCGATTCACCACGACGCCGCCTCTGCCGTCCTCCCCTCCGGGGGTGTCCGGGCCGGCGGTGCCGACGGTGACCTCGGCCACCGCGGTCAGCTGATCGCCGTTCGCCGCGTGTACGATCACCCGGTCAGCCTGGATGCCCTCGACGTCACACACCGTATACAGGCGGTTCAACGCCGGGTTGAAGTCCATCTCGAACGGTTCGCAGGCCACGCTGCGGCCCGCCGGTATCACGGTGCGCTCGAAGCCGTTCGCGTCCACCACGGAGATCGTCTTCGAATCACGGCTGCCGACGTACGTCAGGCCGAGTGCCTCGTTGAATGCCAGGCCCCAGGCGCCGTTTGCGCGGGTCAGCCGGTGGGTGCCGGCCACCGTATCGGTGAGCGGGTCGATCGTCACCAGGCTGTTTGACCCGTATGCGACCAGCCGTATGCGATTGCCCCCGGACTCCACCCATGTCGGGTTCGGGCCGACCGGGATGGTCGCGATCGCGTCGAGCGTCAGGCGGTTCAGGACGGTCACCGTGCCGGTGGACCAGCTGCCGACGTACACCTTCCCCGTTGGGGGGTGGAAGGCGATGCCCCACGGCTGATCCGGCACGACGGTGCTGCGCAGGACGCTCAGCGTGGCGCCATCCAACATGTAAACGCGATCGTTGTCTCTGCTCGCCACGTAGATCACGTGCCGGGCCTCGTCCACGGCGACCGCCTGGGGATAGGTGAGTCCCAGGTCCGGCGGCGTGTTAGTCGCCGTAGGCGACGGCGTCGGCGTGGGCGACGGCCCGAAGGTCGGCGTCGGCGTCGGCGTCCTTGTTGGCGTGGCCGACGGCGTAAGGGTGGCCGTGGGCGTGGGGGTCGGCGAAGGCGTATAGGTGGACGTAGGGGTGGGCGTCGCGCTGGGAGTCCACGTCGGCTGCCACATGATGTGCGGCAGGTATCCGCCGTAACCGACCGCGCGGATGCGATAGCTCGGGCATAAATCCGGATCGAACTTCAATGGGCGCACGATCAGGTAGTAGGGCCCGCTGCCCTCAGCCTTCCAGGTGATGGTTGAGGCACAACCCCGTGGATCGGTGATGCACAGTTGGCTATCAACATCATCGTGCGATTTGACCGGCTCGCCGTTTGCCCTGTAGAGGATCATGTAGGTGTCCGTGCCGGGGCCCAGGTCGAACGTCGAGACGTTGTAGGTGCCGCCGTCACGGAGGTCATCGAACCGCATCCAGTCCACGTCGCCGGCGTGGTGGAAGGAGTGCCACCGGGGAACGCCGTCAGCGGCCAGGGGGACGGACTGGTCCAGCTCCTCGTTCGGTTCGTAGGCATCCAACGCGCACGCACCGGGGGTTTCGTCCGGCGCGCGGAGGGGCGCCGCGGCTGAAGCCGCGCTGAGGCCGTCTGGCGCAGCCACGAGTCCCGAAAACGCCAGCAGGAGGATGGCAGCAAACGCACCTGCGGCTGCATAACGAGTGGCGCGCCGCGCAGGGCGGTCGCCGTCTGATGTGTGCTGTATCATCGTTCGCCTCCTGGCGCTGGCGGGTCCCGCGCAGCCGAGTAGACACCGGGAGCGCGTCTTCCGCGCGTGGCTCACTAGCCATGACGCACCATGCCGGCAAAGGTAACGTCGTGCCGCGTGCGTATGAGTCCGCCGCCCAGCAGCGATGGATGGGCTAGCTGACCATTAAATTCTATATTTAAATCCTTGACAGCGCGGGGAACATCGGGTATCCTACGATTCATCCAACCATCGACCGTAGCTGGGAGAGGGTGACATGATCGGACTAACGATACCGAGCGGCCGGACGGCCCTGGTGCTGTTCCTGCTCTGCGTGATCGTCATCGGTGGGCAGCCTGCCATGGCGCAGTCTGCACCGGCGAGCGATAGCATCACGTATGTCGTCAAATCGGGCGACCGTCTTGTCGATATCGCTGCGCGCTACGGTGTGACGGCCAGCGCGATCGTGCGGGCCAATAACCTGGCGAACGCCGACACCATCTTCCCGGGCCAGCAGCTTATCATTCCGACGAGCGGGACGACGGGCGCCCCAGGGACATCGACGGGCAGCAGCACCGCTTCCCGCCCCACCACGTACACCGTTAAGCTGGGCGACACCCTTGCCACCATCGCGAAAGTGCACGGCGTCAGCATCGCCGCGATCCAGCAGGCCAACCGGCTGGTCAATCCGAATATCCTATGGGTGGGACAGAAGCTGACCATTCCGGCGGCCGGCGCCACCGGCACTGCGCCGCAACCCGCGCCGACACCCAAGCCGGCCGCGGCTGGTCCGACCATCCATGTCGTCCAGGCTGGGGAGACGCTGTCGATCATCGCACGGCGCTACGGCGTGTCGGTCGATGCGCTGGTGGCAACAAATGGCCTGGGAAGCCCGAACCTGATCCGGGTCGGCATGCGGTTGATCATCCCGGGCAAGTCCGGCACCGCGGGATCGACCGGCACGGCCATCACTGGCAAGGTGACGAAGTTCGTCGCGAGCATCTCTCAGCAGCGCTGCTGGCTTTACAGCGGCGAAACAGTGATCGCGCGTTGGGTCTGTTCGACGGGGCGGCGCGGCGCAGCGACTGTGCCCGGCACCTACAAGATTCAATCCAAGATGGCCAAGGCGTACGGATCCACCTGGAATATCTGGATGCCGTTCTGGCTGGGCATCTACTGGGCGGGCGCGAGCGAGAACGGCATCCATGGCCTGCCATGGGACGCCAAGACCGGCGTACAGATCTGGAGCGGCAACGTCGGCATCCCCATCACCTACGGCTGCATCATGCTGGACAACGTAAATGCGAAGACGCTTTACGATGCGGCGTACATCGGGATGCCCGTGGTCATACGCCCGTAAGCGAGTTTGGATCGCGGAACGCCAGCACGAAGGGCAGCGTGTGCGTGTCGAGGAGTGCCTCGTCGCGCGTCAGCTCCAGCCCCAGGTGATACGTCTTCCCGGCCTCGGGCTCTTGTCTCAGGTGCAGGGTCACTGACTGATAGGTGTCGCGCACCTCCACCATGAACATCGAGCTGACCACCTGGCCGGACTCGTCCATGATCTTGAGCTCCAGGTTGGGATGCGCGGCGAACGGGCTCATCTCCGCGCGCACCCAGATACGGCGCAGGTCGGGGTAGGGCCACGCCTCCACGCGCAGAAAGACGGGCGGCCTGTCTTCGTGGCGGGCGGGCGCCTCGCCGAGCGCCGCGGCCCAGATCTCTTCGGGATTCTGCATTTCAGTCATGTATCAAGCCTTCACTCGGGACGTCATCTGACCAGTGTAAGTGAAACCGCCTCAACCGGCAGTAACCTGCACAACGGTTAGGTTCGCCGCTGCACCGCGACCACCCCCGTGAGCACCAGGGCGGAGCCGGCCACCAGCAGCGGGGTGACCGGCTCGCTGAGCAGGGTCACCGAGAGCGCCGCGGAGATCAGCGGGATGAGGAACAGGATCAGGGCCGCGCGCGACGCGGGGGTCCGGGCCAGCAGGCTCAGCCACCACAGATTGGCGATGGCGCCCGAACCGACGCCCAGCACGATGATGAATAGCCAGGTGCGCAGGGAAAGTGCCAGGTTCAGTCCTTCGAGGAGCGCCAGGGGCAACAGCATGAGCGCACCGAGCGCCGATACCGCGGTGATGACCACCGTCGCCGGGTAACGTTCGGACAGGCCCTTGCCCCCGATGCTGTACACCGCGCCCAGGAAACTGGCGACGATCATCAGGACGTCGCCGATGAGTCCGGTGCCAGTCAGCGTCAGGTGCCCTGCGCCCTGGCTCACCAGCGCCGATCCGACGAACGCGGCCAGCATCGCCAGCCATTCGGACCGGCTGAGCTTCTCCCGGAGCAACCCGGCAGCAATCAGCACCATGAAGACGGGTGTCAGGTTCGTCAGGATCGAGGCATTGGTGGCCGTCGTGTAGCGCAGCGCGACGTTTTCGAGGAAGTAGAAGAGGGTGATGCCGGTGAGCGACACCCACCACAGCGTTCGCCATCGCGAGCGGATCAGGGCGATGACATCGGAGACGGTCTCGCTCTTCCCGCGACGCCTCGCCAGGCCGAGCCAGGCGAGAAGGACGAGCGCGGAGACGGTCCACCTCAGAAAGGCGATGGCGGTCGGACCCGCCTCTCCGAGCGCCGCCTTGGTCAGGGGAAAGCTGGCGCCCCACAGCGTGACCGTGCCCGCCGCCATGAGATAGATGCCCAGCGGCCGCGAGCGGGCATGCCGGCCACTCGCCGGCTCGAGCACCGTCTTCATGCCTCAACTGCGGTGGCGGGGACGAGTTCCTTGCCGTCGAGCTTGAGCGACAGGGTGGTGGACGTATGATCCGCACCCATCGAGATGCCGTAGATCGTATCCGCGGCCTCGATCGTGCCGCGGTTATGAGTCACCAGGATGAACTGCGTCTCGCTGCCGAGGGACCGGATCGCATCGCGGAATCGCCCGACATTGGCTTCGTCCAGGGCTGCATCCACTTCGTCCAGGACGCAGAACGGCGTGGGCCGTGTCTTGAGGATGCTGAAGATGAGGGCCGCGGCCGTCAGCGCGCGTTCGCCGCCCGAGAGCAGCGCCAGGCCCTGTTCGCGCTTGCCGGGCGGTCGAGCGCTGATCTCGATGCCGGTGCTGGAAGGGTTGTCGGGATCGACCATGACCAGCTTGGCAGAGCCGCCCCCGAAGAGGTTCGCGAATTCTTCCTTGAACCTCGCTGCGACGGCCTTGAATGTGGAGACGAATTCGCGCTCCATCAGCCGCTCGAGCTCGGCGATCACTTCCTGCAGGGAAGCGACCGCTCGTTCGAGGTCCGCGCTCTGTTCCGTGAGGAAGTTGTATCGCGTCTCGACCTCCTGATACTCCGTCAGTGCGTCGAGATTCACCGGTCCCAGGCGAGCCATCTGCCCGCGGAGATGGCGCACGTCAGCATCCAGTCCCTCGGGCAACTGGGCAACGAGAGGCAGTCGCGTGACCATGCCGTTGAGCGGCAGCGGCCGCTGGGTGTCCAGGAGCTCCTCCGGGACAATGGACTCGCTTTCGCCCTCTCCGTCCTCATCGTAGGACTGGACCAACTCGACCAGGCCCAGGTCTTTCTCGATGTCGGCGCGCAGATGGGTCAACTCGTCGTATGCGCGCTGGACGGTCAGGTCGGCCTGGTTCTGCCGCGCCTGCGCCACGCGGTGCTCCTCGCGAAGCTGGCGCTCCCGGGCCTCTGCGGCGCGGGTCTCTGTTTCAAGCGCAGCCAATCGCGCTTCGGCTGGTTCGATCTGCCCTGCCAAGGCAGCGAGCCGGCCCGCCAGCTCCTGGCCCGCGGCCGTCTGCTCTTCGATGACGCGGTTCGCCTCGGCGATCTGCTCCGCGAGCGCGGCCTGGCGAGCGGTTCGTTGGCTGATCTCGCCCTCGCGGTTGGCCTGCGACTGCGTCAGCTCGCGCACGCGCGTCTCCAGGCTGCGCAACTGGCCCGCGCTGACAGCAGCCTCGGCCTTGATGCGAGCGAGTTCGCCGAGCGCGTCGTCGAGCGCCAGCTCGTTGAGGCGACGACGTGCCTCTTCGGCCGCAGTCTCGCGTTCTCCCTGTTTGGCGGTCAGCTGGGCCAGTGATTCCCGGAACTCCCCCTCGCGGCGATCGAGCTCGTCGCGTTCGCGTTCCAGGCTGTTGCGGCGTTCCTGGTGCCAGGCGATGGTCTGCTGCGCGCGTTCCACCGCGAGCTGCACCTTGGAAATCTGAGCATTGAGGTCTGCCGAGCGACCGGAGAGCTCCTCCTGACGCCTGCGCAACGCGTCGAGCGTATCTCGCCCCTGGCGTTGGGCCTTGCGCGCCTCTGCGACCTCTTCTCCCAGCCGGGTCGCTGCAGCCGTGGCTTCAGCGATCTGTGCGGGCAACTCGCGCAGCTGCCGCGCGCGGGCGAGGAGCCCGCCATCCCGGCGCTGCTGGTCGCTTCCACCGGTGACGCTGCCCGAGGGACGCACGATGTCGCCGTCGATCGTCACCAGCGTCGCGCCGCCTGCCCGGCCGACCCAGCGGCGCGCGGTCGGCAGATCCTCCACCACCAGCGTCCGGTTCAGTGCCAGCTCGACTGCGGGGCGGATGGCGGGATCGAAGCGAACCAGCTCGCTGGCGAGACCGATGATGCCGTCCCCCTTCGGCACGTCCTGAGCGCGGCCCGGTCGAAGGGTGTCGAGGGGCAGGAAGGTGGCGCGGCCCGCGCTTTGGCGCTTGAGATACTGGACGGCGTTCTCAGCGTCCTCCCACTTCTCCACCACGACATCCTGAACGCGGCCGCCGAGCGCTGCTTCGAGCGCGCGATCCAGCTCGGGAGGCGCCTGGATCAGGTCGCCGAGCGTGCCGAGGACTCCCTTCAAACCGGCGGCCACTTGAGATGCGCCACCCTGGGCGGGCTTGCCGCGGCCCGCGGGTTCGCCGCGCGAGGGGGTCGGGCGTGCAGCGGCCATCACGGCGCGCACGCCGCTGCTGAACCCCGCGCCCTCGTCCCGCAGGCGCTCGAGCATGTCGTGCTGATCCTGAAGCCGGGCCACATTGCGCTGCGCCACGTTGAGACGTTCCTGGGCCTGGCGCTCCTGTTCTTGCGCGGCGGTCAGCTCGGCATTGGCCGATTGCCGTTCGCGCACCAGGGTCGCCAGGACGGCCGCGATCTCTTCCGCCTTCGCGGCCAGGGCGGCCAGTTCGGATTTCTGGCCTGTGAGCTGTGACGATGCGGCGGTGGCTGCCGCCGACTGTTCTGCTTCGCCGCGCGCCAGTTCCGCACGACGGTCCGCCACCTGGGCCAGGCGGGAGCGCCGCTCCGCGATGTCCGACCTGAGCGCCAGCGCCATCTCCTCCAGCTGGGCCACCTGCCGGGCCTGGCCCTGGCGTGCGCGTTCCCGCGCCTCGAGCTCACGCTGTGCTTCCCTGACACGATCCGCATGGCCGGCATGCTCGCGCCGGGCCTCGGCCAGCTCTTCTGCTGCGTCGGACTGCCGCTGCGCACCGTCTTCCAGGGCAGCGCGCAGATACGTCAGATCCCGGCCGATCTCGTTGGACTGCTCGCGCCACAGGCGCACCTGCTCGTTGCGCACGGCAAGCTCGCGCTGGATCGCCTCTGCCTCGCGGTGGAGCCCGCTGGACGCGCGGTGCCACTCGCCCAGGCGATCCCTGAGCCGGCCGCGCTCCTCGCGTCGCGCGGCTGCCTGCTCCAGCAGGTCGTTCAGCTCGATGCTCTCCTCTTCCGCCGCGGCAAGGGCATCCCCGGCGCGCGCCTTGGCGCCCGCCAGGGTCACCAGCGCCTGTCGCCAGCGGTACCCGTACCAGGTCTGGAGCTGTGCCTCGAGGTCACGTTTGAGCTGTTGGTACTCCTGGGCGCGTCTGGCCTGCCCCTTGAGATATCGCAGCCGCGGTGTTAGCTCGCTGATGATGTCCCGTGCCCGGGTGAGGTTGTTCGAGGCATCGGCCAGCTTCTGGCTGGCCTGCTCGCGCTTGGCCTGGTGGACCGTGATGCCCGCGGCCTCTTCGAAGAGCCTGCGCCGTTCCTCGGGGCGCTGGGAGAGGGCCTGGTCGACGAGACCCTGGCCGATCACGCTGTACGTTCGCTCTCCGAGGCCGGAACCTCCCAGCAGTTCAGCAATGTCGCGCAGGCGCACGCGGTTGCCGTTGAGGTAGTATTCGTTCTCGCCCGACCGGAATGCACGCCGCGCGATCTCCACCTCGGCAAAGTCCACCGGCAGCCAGCCCGACGAGTTGTCGAGCACGAGGGTCACCTGTGCCATGCCCATGCGCGCGCGCTGCTCGGAGCCTGAGAAGATCATGTCCTCGGTCCGCTTGCCGCGCAGTGAGGAGAAGCTCTGCTCGCCCAGCACCCAGCGCAGCGCGTCGGCAACGTTGGACTTGCCGCTGCCGTTCGGTCCCACGATCGCGGTGATGCCCGCATCGAAGTGAAACTCCGTGCGTGAGGCGAAGGTCTTGTAGCCCTGGAGGGTCAGTTGCTTAAGGTATTGCACCGGCGGTGATTGTCCTCAGTCAATCCATCATCCGTTCAGGTCAGAGCCGACCTCGTCCTTGAGCCAGGCCTCGATGAATCCATCGATCTCGCCGTCGAGCACTGTGGCAGGATTGCCCACCTCGTACTCGGTCCGCAGGTCTTTCACCATCTGGTAGGGTTGGAGCACGTACGATCGAATCTGGTTGCCCCAGCCGGCCTCCACGTGCTTGCCGCGCAGCCGCGCCGCCTCTTCTTCCCTCTTCTGGAGCTCCATATCGAAGAGCTTGCCGCGCAGCACGCGCATCGCGGATTCCCGGTTCTGCAGCTGGCTGCGCTCGTTCTGGCACGTGACCACGATGCCGGTCGGGGTGTGCGTCAGGCGTACGGCCGTCGAGTTCTTCTGCATGTGCTGGCCGCCTGCGCCGCCGGAGCGGTACACGTCCATCTTCACGTCGTCGGGCCGGATCTCGATGTCCGGATCCTCGTCGAAGATGGGCATCACCTCGATCAGCGCGAACGACGTGTGCCGGCGGGCGGACGAGTCGAACGGACTGATTCGCACGAGGCGATGCACGCCGCGCTCGGCCTTCAGATGGCCGTACACGTACGATCCATCGATCTCGACCGTGACGGTCTTGATGCCGGCCTCTTCGCCCTCGAGCTGGTCGGTGATCTCCGCGTCGAACCCGCGGCGCTCGGCCCACCTCAGATACATGCGCAACAGCATGGCTGCCCAGTCCTGGGCCTCGGTGCCGCCCGCGCCGGCATGAATGGAGAGGATGGCGCCGTTGCGGTCGTAAGGGCCGCTCATGGCCAGCTGGAACTCGAGGGATTCGTAACGCTTCTGCAGAGTGGCGGCCTGCTCACCGGCCTCGGCGGCTGTTTCATCGTCCCCTGCCTCCTCCGCGAGGTCCAGGAGCGCGAGCGCATCCTCGACGTCCCGACTCAATCCGTCCCAGGTGGCGACTTGTTCGCGCAGCGCAAACAGATCGCGCATGACGGCCTTCGCGCGGCTGGGGTCGTTCCAGATGTCTGAGCTGGCGGATGCTTCCTCCAGCCGTTTGATCTCAGCGGATTTGTCCGCTAAGTCAAAGACGCCTCCGCATGCCGTCGATCTGGCCTGCCAGCGACTGAATTTGACTGCGTATCTCTTCCATTTGGCTCACTTCCTGTCCGGTCTAGTTGCCTAAGATGCCCTGTACGAATGCCTGTGGATCGAACTCGGCGAAATCATCCGCAGCCTCGCCCGTACCGACGAAGCGAACCGGGATGCCGAGTTCCTCCTGGATGGCAAAGACGATGCCGCCCTTTGCGGTGCCGTCCAGCTTGGTCAGGATGATGCCGGTGATGTTGACGGCTTCCTTGAAGTGCTTGGCCTGGCTGATGGCGTTCTGCCCGGTGGTGGCGTCGAGCACGAGGAGCGTCTCATGCGGCGCCTCGTGCACCTGTCGTGCGCAGACCGCTCGGACCTTCTCGAGTTCCTTCATCAGGTTGTACTTTGTGTGCAGGCGGCCGGCAGTGTCGATGATGAGCAGATCGGCGAGGCGGGACTCCTGGCTCGCCCGGATGGCATCGAAGACCACCGCGCCTGGATCCGCACCCGGTCCCTGGGCAATCACCTCGACGCCGGTGCGTTCGCCCCAAATCTTCAGTTGGTCGATGGCGGCCGCGCGGAATGTGTCCGCCGCGGCCAACACGACCTTCTTGCCGCGCGTCTTGTAGTACCGCGCCAGCTTGGCGATACTGGTGGTCTTGCCAGAGCCGTTCACGCCGACGATGAGGACCACCGTCAGCAGCCGGGGTTCATCCACCGTGCTCGCCGGAGGATGCGCCAGCAGGCCCACAAGTTCGCTTTTCAGAAGGGCCTTCACGTCTGCAGCGCGTTTGACCCGCTCGCTTTCGACGCGCTCCCGGAGACGTTGGACCACGCCAAGCGCGGTGTTGATGCCCAGATCGGCCTGGATCAGGATTTCCTCCAGCTCGTCCCAGGTGTCATCCGTGAGTTCATTGGCCTGGAAGAGCGTCCCGACGCGGCCGAAGAAGCCCTGGCGCGTCTTCGCCAGGCTGCTCTCGATCCTGGCCTGATCCTCTGCCTGCTGCTCTGGCGTCTTTCGAAAGAGGCCAAACACCATCCGTGCAACTCCTTGATCGCCCCGTTCGGGGTCGTCGGCCCGACAAAAACCCCAGCCATGGCTGGCTGGGGCATGCATCATCAGCAGCCGTTCATTATACATGGATGGGGCAGAATGACAAAGCCGCGATGCTGTGCTATACTCGCGCGCTGCCAACGGAGGTCGTCGATGCAAGATGTGGAAGAGACTCTCAATACCTTCTCGGATCGGAATGGGCTGGCGTTCAGGGATCGTGCGCTCCTGCGAACCGCGCTGACGCACCGTTCCTATCTCAACGAGCATGCCGATATGGATTGGGAGGACAACGAACGGCTGGAGTATCTGGGCGATGCGGTCCTGGATTTCATGCTGGCCGACTACCTGTACGACCAGTTTCCCTACGCACCGGAGGGCGAACTGACCGCGCTGCGTGCTGCCCTGGTCAGACGGGAGACGCTTTCACGGCTGGCGCAGCAGCTGGATCTCGGGTCTTCCCTGCTCATGGGCCATGGCGAGGTTGAGACGGGCGGCCGCGGCCGGCCTGCCACCCTGTGCGCCGCGTTCGAGGCACTGGTGGGCGCGTATTACCTCGACCAGGACCTGCCTGCGGTCAGCGAGTGGGTCCTGCCGATGATGCAGCGGGAGCTCGACGGGGCGAGGGCTGAGGTGGTGGACAAGGACCCGAAGAGCCGCCTGCAGGAGACGGCGCAAGGTGCGCTGGGGATCACGCCGCGCTACCGGACGATCGGCGCGGAAGGTCCGGACCACGCCAAGATCTTCCATGTTGAGGTTTCGATCGGCGACCGCGTCTGCGGCGAGGGGGAAGGTCCGAGCAAGCAGCTGGCGGCCCAGAGCGCGGCCTCGGACGCCCTGGCGCGATCGGCTGAGTGGATCAGGCGCGGCGAGGACGAGCCCTCGTAGGGGCGTCGGGTGCGTGCTTCCAGAGGAACACCAGTCCAGCGGGACCGTCACCTGGATCGGTCCCGCTGGCGCGTTAACGGACTATCCTAAGTCTCCGGTTCGGCCTTGGGGGCGTCCAGCCCCAGCAACTCGCGCAGCCGCGGCAACTGCGCGACAAGGCCCCGCGTCACCGGCCTGGGTCCATGGATGGCGACGTCCAGTGCCCGGTCGGCGATGCGCACCGCGGCGTCCGGGCGTCCAAGCTGCCGGGACTGCCGTGCAGCGCTCCGCAGCGCCTCGCCGCCTCGGTCCATCCAGTGGAACACCTGCATCAACGCTTCGGTGGGTCCATCCACCAGCGCACCCGCGCCGCCGTTGGTGACGTACCCGGCGTTGCCCGTCTCCTGCCCCGGGATGGCTTCCACCATGAGCAGGGGCAGCCCAACCGCCAGAGACTCGGAGACGATCAGTCCGCCGGCCTTGCAGACGATGAAGTCCGCGGCCTGCATCATCTCCCAGAGATTATCGACGAAGCCGTAGACGTGGGCCGGCTGGTGCCATTCTTCCGCATCGAGGCGATCGAGCAACTCCTCGTTGCCGCCGGTCACCACGGCCAGCTCCAGCGGCAGCCCTGAGTGGTTGAGGATTTGGATCACGGGCTCCAGCTTGGTGACGCGCTTGCTGCCGGCAAAGAGCGCGACGACGCGATCGTCCGACCAGCCGAGCTTCGCACGCAGCGCGGCCTTGTCGACCGGTTGGGAAAGCAGCGGGCTGACCGGCAGGCCGGTGATCTCGACCTGCTGCGGCGCAAGGCCGCTCTCGATCGCTTTGTCGGCCACGGCCTGGGTGGGCACGAGGCAGGCCTCAGCGCTCTCGTGGAACCAGAGCTTGTGCACGGTCACCAGATCTGTGACGACCGTCATGAAGGGCGTCCGGCGCCGCGCGAGCGCCCCCACCGTGGCCAGCGGGGCCTGGTAGAGGGGATACGTGGTGACGACCACGTCGGGCTCGTGCTCGGCCAACAGATCGCGTATCACGCCGTACAGCATGACCGTCAATGCCTGCTCCGCGATGCCCACGGGGAGCGCGCCGTCCGAGGCCTGGTAACCCACCCGATAGAGATCGGGCGAGTCCTTGATCATGCGGTCGTAGTCGTCCTGGGCCGCCACCAGCAGGCCGGGCGCGTCCTCATGATCCAGGGGATTCACGATGACGGACTTGCAGGCGCCGGCATGCCGTTCTTCGAACGCGGCGGCGATGGCGTTCGCGGCGGCCTTGTGCCCGAAACCGGCATCTGCGGATAAGATCAGGATGCGCCTCAGTCGATCGGCGTCCGAAGGCGTTTCGCGTCGCTCAGAGCTGTTTTTCATAGATGCGATGCCTCTTGTAGATCTGTCCCCCCATGGTCTTCGTGTCCTCGAGGGTCAACACGTGCTCTTCCATCTGCACCAGGTCCGCATGCTCGAAGTTGCCGCTGCCGATCGTCTTCTCCATCTCGACGTAGAGGATCGCATTCACGCCGAGGCCCCGGTAGGGCGCAAGGATGCCGGCTCCGTTCAGGTTGATCCAACGCGTCCGCTTCATGTCGCGCAGGAGCCAGAACCAGCCGAACGGCCAGATCCGGCCGTTCGCCCGCCGGATGCCCTCGGAGATGTCCGGAAAGCCGAACAGGAAGCCGGCGATGGCATCGCCCTTCATCACCAGCTTGATGAGCTTCGGATCCGCGATCGACAGCAGCCGTTCGCCGATGACCTTTCCCTCCGCCTCGGTGATGGGGTTGAACTCCCAGTTCTCCAGAAAGGTCTGGTTGTAGACATCGACGATGGCCGGGATCCAGGCGGTGAGCTCTTTCTTCGACTCGAATGTCTTGATGGTGAAGCCGCGGCGCTCCATCATCTTCTCGGCGATCTGATGCAGCCGCGGGGGCAGCGTCGCGTTGCCGGGCAGGTAGGCTGACATGAAGTCACGCTGGCGCTGGTAGCCTGCCGCCTCGATCAGGGGACCGTAGTACTCGTGGTTGTAGGGAATTCCGACCGCGGGGTGATGCTCGAAACCTTCGACGAGCACGCCGATGCCGTCTCCCTGCAGGAAGCCCTTGGCGCCGACGATCTTGTTCAGGCCGCGGCGCCCGGCCCACGCCTCGATCGCGGCGAACAGCCCGGACGCGGCCTCCACATCGTCGAACGCATCGAAGAGGTAGAAGAACGCGGTGTGGCTGCTCCAGTGCTCGTTGTAGTGCCGGTTTTCCAGCACGGCAATGCGGCCGACCGCGCGGCCATCACGTTCTGCCAGGAAGAAATCCGCATCCGAGTGCTGGTAGAACGGGTAGCTGCGACGATTCATCATTGTCTTCACGTCGTCGACGAGCGGAGGCACCCACTGCTCGCAGCCGCGATAGATGGCCCACGGAAGCTCGATGAAGCGCCTCACATCTCCGCGCGAGGAAGTATCGATCTTTCGAATTTCGAGAGACATGATCCTCCTTCAGGGCGTGAAGAAACCAAAGGCCAGGGTTCCCGGTCCGGCGTGGGTGATGATCGCCGGCACCAGGTCCATCACCATGACGTCGGGCGCGTCGAGGTCCCGCTTCAGGCTCTGCGCCAGCTCACGTGCCTCATCCGGAACGCCGGCATGCATGACGCTGATATGTGCAGCCTCGCCGCGTGCGGCTTCGGCAAGGATGATCTCGTGGATGCGAGCGATGGCCTTTTTCTTGGTGCGCTCACGCTCGAACTGATCGACCTTGCCCTCCCGAAACGTCAGGATGGGCTTGACCTGCAGCAGCGTGCCCATCAATGCCTGGGCACCGCCGATGCGCCCGCCGCGGCGCAGGAACTCCAGCGTGTCCACGAGGAAGTAGATGCGGGCGCGCGGCATCAACTCGCGCACGACCGCCTCCACCTGGTCCGCGGTCGCTCCTGCCTTCGCCGCTTTGTCCGCCTCCAGCACCATGGTCCCGAGCGGACCGGCGACCGAGCGGGTGTCGATGATGCGGATGTCCGCGCCGGGGAAATCCATCCGGGCGGTCTCGGCAGAGCGCACCGTGCCGCTGACGTCCGTGGAGGGGTGGACGCACACGACGCTCTCACCCGCCGCGACCAACCTGCCGAACACGTCGATGAAATCGCCAGGGTAGGGCGCTGCCGTTTTGGGCAGGTCCTTCCCGCTGCGCAGTCGCGCCATGAAGGCGGCGGGATCGATGTCGACGCCTTCCCGGAATGACTCCTCGCCAAAGTTGATGATCTGCGGGATCATCGGAATGTCTGACTCTCGGTAGACATCCTGCGGCAGCCCGCAGGTCGTATCCGCCACAACGCGCGTCATAAGGCCTCCTTGAGAATGAGGATGATAGGAGGAATGTATTCTGGTGGATTATAGCACAGGCGCTTCAGATGCCCGAGACGTGGTCGCGCTACTCGGAGCGCCAATAGAGGTAGGCGTCCGCGTAGTAGTCGAAATAGCAGGTCTCGCCGTCACAACCCGCGCGAAACTCAACCTGTTGTCCGGGGCGCATGGGCCAATGCACCGGGCCGTTATCGCCCAGGTCGATGGCCGTTTGGGGCAACCGGACGGTCGCCCGGGACAGGTTGATGCCGGGCGTGCCGGCGTACAGCAGCCGGATGCCGTCGATGACGATGTCGTAGCCGGGCTGCTCCCCGGGTTCGGCCACGTTGACGTCCGGTTGGCTCGAGATGGAGCCGATCACGCCCTGGGCGATGATATCCCGTGAGGTGAGCCCGGGATCTCCCGCCATCAGGACGACTTCCTTGATGTTCACCTGGCCGGACGTATCCATGATCTCCAGGGTGTAGAACTGGGTGCTTTCCGGGCAGGCCTGTCTGGATCCCTCGCCCGTCACCCCGTCACCGTCCAGGTAGATCGATACGACGTTTCGTACGTTCCAGTGCAGGGTCGTGCATCCGCCTTGAGGCATGGTGTACTGCTCGGCCCAGAAAGCGGCATCCACTACGCTCGCCGCTCCCTGCACGACCGTGATGGTGAGGCGTTTCACCGTGGTTTGCCCCGCCGTGTTGACGACGCGCAGCTCGTAGTCGGTCGTCTGTGCCGGGCACACCTGTTGAGACGCGACGCCCGCCACACCGGCTCCGTTGAGGAACACCTCCCTGACGTCGACCGCGCTCCAGGTCAGTGTTGCGCAACTGCCGGCCGCGATGCGGATAGGTTCGGCGGTGAACATCACCGGCGATTCGCCTGCCTCCGCGACCTGAACGGTGACGGTGCGGTCCTGGCTGCCGCTGCTGCCCGTGACGCTCAAGACGTAGGTGGTGGTCTGCGCCGGACAGACCTGGCGCGTCTCGTTGCCGGTGACGGCCTGCCCCTCGAAGAAGACGGAGATGACATCCTCCACCTTCCAGTGAAGGATCGTGCACTCGCCGGGCGCGACCGCGTACCTGTCGGCCCAGAAGACGCTTGCCCAATCGGGCCGCGTCGGTGTCGCACTGGCTGAAACGGACAATGTGGGGGTGATGGTCGGCGTGAGCCGGGCAATGCCGCCGATGCTGACGTCGTCGGGCGTGGGGCGCCGTGTGGGCGCCACCGGGGGCGCCACCGGGATGGGTGTCGCCCCCGACGCGATGACGGGCGTCGGTAAAGGCGTCTCTCCGGGTTGGAGGGTCGCGGTGGGGCGCAGCGCGAGCTGGATGGTCAGCTCGTTGCTCACGGTCACCCACTCGCCCTCGTTTTGGGCTTCCAGCGTGATGCGGTAGTCGCCGACGCCGCCACCATCCAGGATGGGCTGGAGCGCGAGGGTGGGGCCGCGTGCTTCAGGCGTCTGGAACGTCAGGTCGTTGAGCGTGATCTTCCACCTGAGCGCGAGCCGATCCTCCTGCAGCAGCACGGGGCGGACGACCTGCATGTCCTGGATCTGGATGGGCAGGACCTGGGTGTACTCGACCCCGGTGCTGACGCGCCGCGTGGGCGCGGCTGCGTCGTCAACCTGCATCACGGCGTAGAAGCGGGTGTTGATGCCGGGATTCAACGCTACCCGGCCGGGCAGCACCTCGAACACATGGGTGAACTCGATGAGGCCCTGGCTCTGCGCCGGATCCGGCTTGAACCAGACGGTCGCCTCGTCGACGGTGGCATCCTGGGTCGGATCCCCGTACACGAGGCCTGCACCGCCGGAGGTGTCCTGCTTGAGCGTCAGCTGCGCAGGAACGAGGCCGTCCTGCAGCGCGGGAATGGCGGAGTATCGATACCTGCCGACGACCGTGAGGGGAACGGCCTGCTGGCCCGGCAGCGTCTCCGGCTTCACCAGGGCGAGCGTGGCGTCAGCGAGACGCCAACTGCCCAGGATGGCGAACACGCCCGGCGCACTCACGCCGAACTGGACGCCCCCATTCGTGTCACGGGCAGTGACGCGCTCCCAGAGGCGTCCGGTCCAACGATGGGGCGCGAGTTGGTATTGGTCGAGGGTGACCCCGGCGGGCAGCGGCAGGCGAACCTGCGCCACGCCGGTCAGCTCCGAGCCATCGATCTCCAGTTCATAGGCTGCCCCGATGATGCTGGAAGGGATGGGAGCGGGCGGCGCGGCCACGGTGCGAAAGGTGACCCGGGCATCCTGGGCCAGCGCGTCCGGGGGCAGTGTCAACGCCGCGCCGCCGGTCAACGTGGCTGAACCGCCGTCGGCTGCCGCCACGTCGATGACGACCTCGTCCGCGCCGATCTCGCCCTGGCTGAAGGGCGGCACTACCATTGGCGGCGGCGTGGGCGTGGGCTGGTTGCGCGCACAGCCAGCCGATACCGCCGCGATCACGCAGAGCAGCACAATGACCAGAAGGGGGGAGGCGTCATGTCTTCTCATCGGAAGCAGTCTAGCGCGCAGAGGGGGCGTTTGTCAACATCGCGACCCGCGTACCGGTAGACATAAAGATCAGGAGCACTTGCCAGGGCCGTCCGGGCAGGTCAGTGGGCGGCGGAGGGACGATTGATTCGGCGGCGAGGGTCAGTCATGCTATAATTGTGCTCTGTTTTCATCGACTCATCGGAAAGGCTGCAATGTCCCCAATTCTTCAGTTGCTCCTGGAACTCAGCATCCTCATCACCGCAGCCAAGCTCGCCGGGCTGCTCAGCTCGAAGCTGGGCCAGCCGGCTGTGTTGGGCGAGATTCTGGCCGGATTGCTGCTTGGCCCGTCCCTGTTGAACCTGCCCGAGCTGGCTTTCTTCAACTCAGAACAGCTTGCTGAGACCATCACCGAGCTGGCGGAGATCGGCGTCATCTTCCTGATGTTCCTGGCTGGCATGGAGGCGGACCTGGCGCAGATGCGCCGTGCGGGCCGGGTCGTGATTCTGGCCGGCCTGCTCGGCGTTGCGGTCCCGCTGCTCATGGGGCTCGGCACGGCGCTGCCCTTCGGCTATCCCCTGGTGCAGGCGATCGGTATCGGCATGCTCCTGACTGCGACGAGCGTCAGCATCTCCGCACAGACCCTTCTGGAGTTGGGAGTGCTGCGCACGCGCGAAGGGATCGCGCTCCTGGGCGCGGCGGTCGTCGATGACATCGTGGTGATCCTGCTTGTCTCGATTTTTCTGGCTGTGGCCGGAGGTGGAGCGGGGGGCATCGCCGGGGTGGCGTTGCTGATCCTGAGGGTGGTGCTCTTCCTCGCGGTCTTCGGCACGCTCGGTTGGGTGTTCGTTCCGGGACTGCTGGATCGCGTCGACAGGCTGCCGATCAGCCAGGGTCTGCTGGCCGCGAGTGCGGTCCTGGCGATGTTTTACGCATGGTCGGCCGAGGCGCTTGGCGGGGTCGCGATGATCACGGGCAGCTTCATGGCCGGCATGTTCGCCGGCCGGTCCCAGGTGCATGTTCGCGCGCTGGAGGGCATCAGTTCGCTGACCTACGGCTTCTTCGTGCCGATCTTCTTCGTCAACATCGGCCTGCATGCCAACATCTGGTCGCTGAGCGGCAACCTGGTGCTGATCACAGCGCTGCTGACCCTCGTGGCGGTGATCTCGAAGGTGCTGGGCAGTGGTTTGGGCGCGCGTCTCGGAGGCTTTGACAACGGCCAATCCCTGCGATTGGGAATCGGAATGATCTCGCGCGGCGAGGTGGGCCTGATCGTCGCGCAACTGCTGGTTTCGGCGCGGGTTGTCCCGCAAGATATCATTACGGTCGCCGTGATCATGGTGCTGGTGACCACGTTGGTCACACCGCCGCTGCTGCGCGCATCCTTTGCAGGCCGCACGGCGGCCGGCAGTGCCGCTTCAGGCGCCAGGTAAGGAGAGATGAGATGCCGTCGATGGTGATTTTGGTGCTGGATAATTTGGACAAACTCGAGGACGTGCTGTTGGCCTGGTGGGATGCCGGCAGCCCCGGCATTACGATCTTGCAGAGCAGCGGCGCGGGCCGGTACATGGCGGGGTTGGGTGCGCGGGACGACCTCCCGATGTTCCCGGGCCTTCGGTCGCTCCTGGGGCACCGCGAAATCCACCACAGGACGCTCTTCACCGTGCTCAAGAGCGACGAGGACGTCGACCGGCTGTTCGACGCGACGGAGCGGGTCCTGGGTCCGCTCGAGCAGCCGAACACGGGCATCATCTTCGCGCTGCCGGTCTCCAAGACGCGCGGCAGATTGTTGATGCACTCGGACAACGAATGACCGCTATCGCGCTACTGTCGGATATCCATGCCAATCTGCCAGCGCTCGAGGCCGTCATCGGCGAGATCGACCGCCATCGCCCGGACGCAGTTGGCGTGCTGGGTGACCTGATCAACGGGTGCGCGTGGCCCGCGGAGACCCTGGAACTACTGGCAAGCCGGGCATGGCCGGTCCTGGTGGGCAATCACGATGATGCCGTGATGCAACTCAGCACGCCCCGGATGGAGCAGCGCTACGCCGACCGGGAGCACTATGCAACGCTCTGGTGGACCCGGTCCCGGCTCGGGCCAGCGCAGGTCGCTTTCATCGAGAAGTTGCCTCTTGAGCTGACCATTGCCCCGCCGGATGCACCTGCGGTGCGGCTAGTGCACGGCCTGCCGGGCAACTTCTTCGTGGGCTTTCGGCCCGATTCGCCCGTCGACTGGTCGGCCCGCCAGCTGGCGCCGGTCGCAGAGCAGACGGTCGCCGGGGGCCACACCCATTTTCCCATGGTGCGAACCATCGAACGATGGCAGGTGATCAATACGGGTTCCGTCGGAGCCCCTTACGACGAGGATCCCCGCGCCGCGTACGTCTGGCTGACGGGAGATGCCTCGGGTTGGCAGGCAGAGATCCGGCGAGTAGACTACGACCGCGGGCTGGTCGACGATGCCTTTCGGCGGTCGGGCCTGGCGGACGGCGGTGGCGTGCTCGGCGAGATGTTCCACCGGACAGTCATGTCCGGCCAGCCCTACGTCTCCGACTTCAACTGGTGGGTGCGCAGGGAGTTCGGCGACGGAGCGGTCGATATGCGCAGCGCCAGGGAGCGTTACGATCGCGAGCACGGGCCCGGGCGCTGGGCTTTTCCCCCGGCCCGTCATCCGTGAACAGAGGCGGCAGCCAATGGTCCGAGCCACGCGCCCAGGGGCTTTGATCTTCGTAACTTGAGAGGTGCACGTGAAGAAGTCATCATTGACACTGATCATTCTGCTGGCTGTTCTTGGAACTGTCCTGTGCTGCTGCATGGCGACGGTTGTCTATGCGATCCTGCAGGTGGCTCTCAGCGTCTGATCGGGACGGGGGACGTCCACAGGATCGCGCGTGAGACAGGATGGGTGAGCATGGCGCTTTTCGAGGGATTGATACAAACTGACGACGGTGCGCCGGTCGAGGTGGCACGCGTCGGAGAGACGGACTACTACGTCATCGACGACGCAGGATTCCGCCGCCACGTGGAGGCGACAGCGGTGGACCGGGTCGTGCTCGGGCAGTTCTGGCAGCAGATGCAGGAGCACCGGGATGAAGCTGCAGTGGCGATGATGAGGATGCTGGGGAGCGAGGACCTGTTCACCAAGGCCGCGGTCGAGTCGACCTTGCGTAACGTCGACATCGAGCAGGCTTTGGCGCAGCAACTGCCGCCGGACGCGCGTCAACTGCTGGGCCTGATGGGCTTTCGCATCGTCCTCGATTATCACGGTGAGGTGGTGCGCATCGATCTGCCTGAGGGGCCGGCGGAAGAGGAGTAGCGCGATGCGCCGCCTCTGGCGAAATCGCTCGATCCTTGGCGAGCTCGGCTGTGCCTTCCTGACCGTCATCGTGTTTACGCTGCCGCTCTGGGCGCTGACTGCCGCGTCACGCGGGCCGCGCTATGCCTTGACGGTCCTGGTCGGCCTGGCGGCCCTGCTTTTTGTGATGGTCCTGGTGTCTCGCGCGTGGCGCCGCTAGGCAGCGCGCTTTGCCCTTGCGCATCCGCGCACTGTGTGCTATGCTTCACATCACAATCGAACATCACCTTCGGGGCAGGGTGAGGGCTGGAGGCAGCCCGATTCCCGACCGGCGGTAAGGCACGCAGCGTTGTGCCGAGCCCGCAAGCGCCTGATTCCGCGTTGAATCGGTGCAGATCTGGTGAAAGGCCAGGGCCGACGGTATAGTCCGGATGGGAGAAGGTGTGCGGAGAGGTGGCCGGCGTGCTTGCGGCAGCAAGCCCAACGGCAGCTCGCGATCGCGCAGTTGAGCCCCGAGGTGTGCCCCTCGGGGCTTTCTATTTAGGACTGAATGTGCGCATGATCGATCCGTACGGGGATGGCAACCTGTGACACTGCAAGACATCTGGCGGCTGCCTGCGCGCGCTGGCAAGCGCCTGCTTCGCATCGACATGATCCTCGTGCCGCTTGCCCTGGTGTTGTTCATTGGAGGCTGGAGCCTCCTGGTGCAATGGCGGCAATATCCGTCCTTCATCCTGCCGTCGCCGGGCCGCGTCTGGGAACGGTTCTTCGCGCTCCTGATCGATGGGACGCTCGCGTTTCACACGCGCACGACGCTGCTGGAGATTTTCGGTGGCCTGGGGCTGGGGCTCGGCGTTGCCCTGCTGACCGGCTACGGCCTGGCCAAGTCCCCCCTGCTCGAGAAGATCCTCTCGCCCTACATCGTGGCCTCGCAGGCCGTGCCCATCGTCGCGCTTGCGCCACTGCTGGTGATCTGGTTCGGTTTCGGCTGGCTCTCCAAGGTGCTCGTCTGTGCGCTTACCGTCTTCTTTCCCGCACTGGTCAATACCATCGTCGGGATCCGTGGGGTTGACAGCGACCTGCGCGCGCTGATGCGATCGTTACAGGCCAGCCGTTGGCAGACCTTCACCTTGCTCGAGGTGCCTGCGGCCCTGCCTGTGTTGTTGGGCGGGCTCAAGGTGGGCGTGACGCTGGCGGTGATCGGCGCGGTGGTGGGCGAGTTCGTCGGCGCCAACAGCGGGCTGGGCTTTCTCATCAACCTGGCGCGCGGCACCCTGGATACGCCGATGCTTTTCGTCGCGCTGTTCATGCTGGTGGCCATCGCTATCCTGCTCTACACGGCGGTGGCCCTGCTGGAATACATCGTACTGGCCTGGCGCCGTGCAGTCTAGCGTCCGGGATGCACATATTCGATCGGAGGAGCAATGAAACGTCTTCTTATGAGCGGCCTCGTGGCCGCCCTGGTCCTCACCGGCTGCGTTGGAATCGAGATGAGTCCCGTGGCTACACCCCCGCCGGGGCCACCGGCTGCCTCCGCGACGGACGCGCCGCCGCCGGACCAGCCCTTGACGAAGATCACCCTCGCGATGGGGTACATTCCCAGCGTGCAGTTTGCGCCCTTCTACATGGCCCAATCGCGCGGCTACTTCGAGGAGGCAGGCCTGGATGTGACCTATCGCTACGGCTTCGAGACCGATCTCCTCAAGCTCGTCGGCACCAATGAGCTGCCGTTCATGATCGGTAGCGGGGAAGAGGTCATCCTCGGCCGCAGCCAGGGCCTGCCGGTGCGGTACGTCATGCGCTGGTATCGTGAGTTTCCTGTCGTCATGTTCGCCAAGGCGGACAGCGGCATAACCTCTCCGGAGGACCTGGCCGGCAAGAAGCTGGGCCTGCCCGGCCTGTTCGGGGCGAGCTACATCGGCTGGGAAGCGATGGTGTATGCAACCGGCCTCGACGAAAGAGAGGTGACCCTGCAGAGCATCGGCTTCACCCAGGCCACCGCGGTCAGCCAGGGCCTCGTCGACGCGGCGATGGACTACGTCGTGAATGGGCCGGTGCAGTTGAAGCTGGCGGGAGAGGAGACCGTGGTCCTCCGCGTGTCGGATTACGTCGATCTGCCCTCCAACGGGATCATCACCAACGAGCAGACGATCCGGGATCACCCGGAGTTGGTCCGCGCGCTCGTATCTGCGCTGATCAAGGGGCTGCGGGACACCCTGGCCGACCCGGACGCGGCATTTGAGGCGAGCCTGGCCGCAGTGCCCGAGGCCGGCGGCCAGCAGTCGGCCGTCAGCCGGGCCATCTTCGACGAGTCGTTGAAGCTGTGGCAGGCGAGCGACGAGGAGTTGGGCATCTCGGATCCGTTGATCTGGCAGAAGGGCGCAGAATTCATGGCAGAGATGGGCCTGATCCAAACGGCGGTCGCTGCAGAGGATCTCTTCACGAACGACTTCGTAGGCCAATGACGCAGCCCGTGCTCGAGGCGCACGACCTGCGCATGACGTTCCAGGACTCCAATCGGGCGGACCTGCTCGCGCTCGACGGGCTATCCCTTGCGGTGGAACAGAGCGAGTTCCTCTCGATCGTGGGGCCTTCGGGGTGCGGCAAGAGCACGTTGTTGCGGCTCCTGTCCGGGCTGGTCCGGCCCATCGCGGGCCGCGTCCTGCTGCGCGGGCGGCCGCTCACGGAGCCGCAACGGGAGATCGGATACGTCTTTCAGCGCGCCAATCTGATGCCCTGGCGCACCGTGTGTGCCAACATCACGCTTCCGCTCGAGATCGCGGGAGCCCAGGGGCCAGATATCGCCCGGCGCGCAGATGAGGCCGTCGCCCTGGTCGGCCTGGATGGGTTCGCGGAAGCATTCCCGGCGCAGCTGTCGGGGGGGATGCAGCAGCGCGTTGCCCTGGCCCGCGCGCTGATCCACGAGCCGGCTGTCCTGTTGTTGGATGAGCCGTTCGGATCGCTCGATGCGCTCACCCGGGAGCGCATGAACGCGGAACTGCTGCGCATCTGGAATCTGCGCCGGCCCACGGTCATCATGGTGACGCACAGCATCAGCGAGGCCGTCTTCCTGTCGGACCGCGTGCTGGTCATGACCCCGCGACCGGGACGCATCCGCGCGACGTTCTCCATCCCTCTGCCGCGGCCGCGGAGCCAGGAGCTGGTGCTGGATCCCGCGTTCCTCCAGCTCACACGGCAAGTCCGCGCCGAGATCGTGGATTGAGGCTGCCTTCAGGGCGGGCCCGGTCGCCGCAGCGTCATGCTGCAGCGCAGCCGGTCGGAAAAACCTGTTGCAATTCTGTGTTGGCCGTGCTAACATTGCCGCTGCCCGCGCTCGCGGGCGATATCACGCTGTAAGGTGGCGCCTTCATGGCAGAAGACACCCAGCACCTCAAGATCCTCTATCTCACGGCCGAGTGCGTGCCGTTTGCGAAGACGGGCGGGCTTGCGGACGTTGCGGGCGCGTTGCCCAAGGCGATCCGCGGCCTGGGGCATGACATTCGGATCATGATGCCGCGGTACGGCCGGATCGAGGTGGACCGGTTCCGGCTGGAGCCGGAGTTGGAGAGCCTGAGCGTCCCGATGGACGAGGGCGCGCAGCCGGCCGCGCTCTACAGATCCTCCATCGGCAGCGACGCGACCGAGACGCCCGTCTACTTCGTGGACAGCGAGCGCTATTTCGACCGGCAAGGGATCTACATGTACCCGGACGATGCCGAGCGATTCATCTTCTTCTCGCGCGCAGCCCTGGAGGCCTGCCGCGCACTCGACTGGCGTCCCGATGTGATCCACTGCAACGAGTGGCACACGGCCCTGGTCCCGAACTGGCTTCGCTCGCTCTACGAGGGCGATCCTTTCTTCCGGGGCGTGGCGACGCTGTACACGGCGCACAACCTGGAGTACCAGGGCATCTTCGGATATCGCGTCCTGGAGATTGCGGGACTGGCGGATCTCGGCTTCATCGCCCATCCGGACGTAGCGCCGGACCTGAACTACGTGGTAGACCTGATGGCGCGCGGGGTCCTCTTCTCCGACATCATCAACACCGTGAGCGAGACCTATGCACGCGACATCCTGACGCCGGAGCATGGGCATCGCCTCGATCCGGTCCTGCGCGACCGCCGCGATCGCGTGTACGGGATTCTGAACGGCATCGATACGGAGGTGCACGACCCGGCCACCGATCCGCACATCGCGGCGCACTTCGATGTGGACACACTGGGCCCGCGCGCGGAGAACAAGGCCGCACTCCAGTCCGAGCTTGGGCTGCCAGTCCGTCCGGACGTGCCGCTGATCGGCGTTGTCTCCCGCCTGACCGACCAGAAGGGGCTGGACCTGATTCAGGCTGTCATCGACCCGCTGCTGCAGCACACGGGGTGCCAGCTGGTCGTGATGGGGACGGGCGAGCTGCGCCACCATGAGATGTTGAACGGGGTGGTGAGTCGCCGGCCCGAACAGGCCGCGGTGCAGCTCACCTTCAGCCGTCCGCTGGAGCAGCGCATCTATGCCGGCTGCGACATCTTTCTCATGCCCTCCAGGTTCGAGCCCTGCGGGCTGAACCAGATGGTCGCGATGCGCTACGGCGCGGTGCCGGTGGTCCACGCCACCGGCGGCCTGGCCGACACGGTCCAGGACTTCGACGCGACCACCGGTTCAGGAAACGGCTTCAGCTTCGAGCGCTACGATGCCATGGCGCTGTTTGCGGCGCTCGTCCGGGCCATCGAGACGTACCGGCATCGGGAGGTCTGGCAGCAGCTGATCCGCCGCTGCATGGCCGCGGACTTCTCCTGGGGCCGCTCGGCGGAGAAGTACGTGGATCTGTACCACCGTGCGCTCACAGCACGGCGACAGGCGATGCAGCCACTGAGGGAATATGGGCTCGGCGCGCTTGACATAAATGCGGGGTAAGAACTTGCAGTCAGAGAAGCTCTTCTATCGGGATGCCTATCTGCGGACCTTCGAAGCCCAGGTAGTGGCGCGGCAGCGCATGGCGCCGGACCAGCCCGCGGTTGCGCTGGATCGAACCGCGTTCTACCCGACCGGGGGCGGCCAGCCGAACGACATGGGGCGCCTGGTGGCATCCGGGGATGTGGCGGTGCAGGTGACCGACGTGGTGGCGGATGACGGGGTCATCTGGCACGTGCTAGACCGCGAGCTGGACGCCCCGCGCGTCACCGGCGAGCTCGATTGGCGCCGCCGGTTCGATCACATGCAGCAGCACACCGGGCAGCACGTGTTGTCGCAGGCATTCGTCGTGAACTGCGACGCGGAGACTGTCGCTTTCCACCTCGGCGAGCGAGTGTGCACCATCGATCTGGACAGGGTCGATCTGGACGCTGCGGCGCTGGCGCGCGTCGAGGCGGCCGCCAATGCGGTCATCGACGCCGCGCTGCCGGTGTCGGCCTCGTTCGTCACGCCCGAGGAGCTGGCGCAACTGCCGCTTCGCCGTCCGCCGAAGGTTTCGGACGACGTGCGGATCGTCCAGGTCGAAGGCTTCGACTGGTCGCCGTGCGGCGGCACGCATGTGGCAAACACGAGCCAGATCGGATTGATCAAGGTGACCGGTGCGGAGCGCCGCGGCAGCGAAGTGCGGATCACGTTCCTGTGCGGCCAGCGCGCCCGCGCCGACTACGCACGTCTGAAGACGCTCGCCCAAGGGCTGGTCGCCCGCTACATGACGGCAGAGGATGACGTGCTCGATCTGCTGGATCGCCGTGCGGCCGAGGCTGACCAGATGCGCAAGGAGCTCGCGGACCTCGAGCGCCAGTGGGCCGAGACGACTGCAGCGGCTTTGTGGGCCGAGGCGCCGCAGCGCGGATCGCTGCGGGTCGTGACCGCCGCGCTGGACGGGTCGATCGATCGGGTGAAGAAGGTCGCGCAGGCGTTGCGGGCGCGGCCGGGCGTGGTCGTCTGTCTGGGCGCACGCGGAGAACGTCCTCAGCTGGTCGTGACACGCTCGGACGATGTTGTGGCAGACGCAGGTGCGCTGCTGAGAGTGGCCGCGGCGGCCGGCGGGGGGCGCGGCGGCGGCCGGCCTGATTGGGCGCAGGGGGGCGTGCCCTCCGACGAGGCCCTGGGCGCTGCCTTCGATGCGCTCCTGCATGCGCTTCATACCACGCGGGAAGAGACTTGAGGTTGTCCATGAAAGAGATTTCTCCCGGCATCTTCGTTGAGACGGATCAACGCGGGGCCAACTACAGTGCCATACTGACCGATGACGGGTTCATCGTCATCGACACGCCGATCGTCCCGAGGCAGGCGATCGCGTTCCGTGATGAGCTGTTGCGGATCTCAGGCGGCAAGCCGTTCCTCTACATCATCAACACGGACCACCACCGCGGTCACATCGTGGGCAACCAGTACTTCGTGCCCACCCCGGTGGTGGCGCACGATATCGCCTGGAAACACATGAAGGGTTACGGCGACAACTTCAAGCAGCGCGTCATCGACTCGTTCAAGAAGGAGCCCGAGATCCAGGCGCAATTCACCGAAATCCAGATCATCGTGCCGAAGATCACCTTCTCGCACCGCCTCGACATCGTGCGCGGCGGCCGTGATCTGCGCATCATCCGGATCGGGGGCCACACCGCGGCGACGTCGGTCGTCTGGCTGCCGGACGAGAGGATGCTCTTCGTGGGCGATGCCGTGTGGGTCGACCAGCATCCGTACATGGCCCAGGGCAACTCCAAGGAGTGGCTGGACGGGCTGACCTTCATCCGCAAGCTGCGCGCCGATCAGATCGTGCCCGGCCGGGGACCGGTCTGCGGCCGGGAGGGGACGGAGCGGTCGTCGGAATACATCCGCTACATGCGGGCGCGTATCCGCACGTGCCACCGGCAGGGCCGGACGAAGCAGGAGACGGTGCAGACGGTGCTGCGGGAGGTGGTCGGCTGGTTCCCGATCTCGGCTGCGCTGAAGTCGAAGACAGAATCGCAGATCAAGCAGGGCATCGGCCGCATCTGGAACGAGATGGACAAGGCCGCCAAGGCGAAGGAAAAGCCGGAGCCCGAGGTGGATGCGGACGATGGCGGGGGCGAGTAGTGCATCATGGCTAGGGCGGTGCTCCAGGGACGTGTGACGCCCGCTGACGAGTTGCGCGAGCTCCTGACCTCGGCCGAGAAGATGGTTGCCAGCGTCAGCGGTAACTCCGATAATGCGGTCGGGCTGCTGTCTGCGCTCGACCGCATCGCAGAGCTGTGGCCGCTGCTCGACGCGCAGGGTGTTGATCTGCGCTCGGAAGCCGGACGCTGGGAGACACTTCAGGCCACCGTGCAGCGGCGCGGAGCGGCCATTGTGGAGGCTCTGAGGCCGCTGGGCGGCATGCAGTCACTCCGCCGGCAGACGCATCCCGGCGGCAACGAGGGAGCCTGGTGGCGGCTGGACGAGCACCTTGCCGATACGCGGCGCCGCGTGGTGCGGCGGAACGCGGCCGTGATCTCCGGCATCATGCTCGTCACCGTGACCGTCTACTTCGCCCTGCGCCTTCTTTTTCCGGTCGACCCCAAGGTGGTCGAGGCGTCCCGCCTGTTGGGCCGGGGCGATCGACTGGTCCAGGAGGCCGGCGACTACGCGTCTGCGTCGGAAGAGTATCAGCAGGCTGTCGAGTGGACCCCTGACAACATGGAGATCTGGCTGCGGCTGGGCGCGGTCCAGGAGCATCTGGGCGACGAAGTGGCCGCGCAGGCATCTTTCGCGCGGGCACGCGAGCTGATCGGCACGGACATAGAATTCTACCGGTTGCGCGCTGCCAGCTATCTGCTCCTCGCGATGATCGACGAGGCGGAGCGTGACCTGCTGCAGATGTTCGCACTGGAGCCGGAGAACGCGATGGCGTGGTATCTGCTCGGATCGGTGTACGAAGCGCGCAACGATCTCGGCCCGGCCGTCGACGCCCTGAGCAAGGCGAGCGACTACGCGATCGAGACGAATCAGCTGGAGCTGACTGCATTGGCGCGCACGCGCATGGGGTTTCTCATGCAGCGCCTGGGCATGCAGCAGGGCATGCGCCCGCCAGACGGCCGCAGCAGCGCCTGCGTCAGCGCCCGCAACAACGGCGCCCTGATCCCGGTTCGGGCGCCGCATCCGGACACCACCGGGGCTGACCATCCGACGCACAGAGGACACCCATGGGATCGGATATTGCCTTCTGGCTCGCACTCGTCGCGATGCTGATCGGACTCGCAGGCACCGTGCTGCCCGCGCTCCCGGGCATCGCCCTGATCTGGATCGCCGCGCTGATCTACGCCATTGCGGAAGGATTCGCAACGGTGACGCCGGTGGGGTTTGCCGCGCTCACGGTCCTGGCCGCAGCCGGGCTGGCGTCCGACCTGGTCCTGACCAACGCCGCCACCAGGTTCTCCGGCGCCTCGTGGCAGGCGACGCTCGGCGGCGTGATCGGCGGCGTGGTCGGGTTCGTGCTGGGCTTCTTCGTCGGCGCCATCGGCGCTGCACCCGGCGGCATCATCGGCGCGCTGATCGGCGTGATCGGCATCGAGTACCGCCACCGAAAGAACCTGCGGGATGCGGTCCGGGCCGGCGGCGGCTGGCTGGCGGGCTGCCTGGCCTCGCGCGCCGTGCAGTTCGTCATCGCGTTCGTCATGGTGGTCATCTTCGTGTGGCAGGCCGGCTTCCGGGGCGTCTGGAGTTAGCGCGCGGTGAAGGTGCTGGTCGGGTCCCGCAATCCGGTCAAGATCGGCGCGGTCGAGGACGTCTTCACGGCCCATTTCGAGGCCCCGACTGTCGTGGGAATGGACGTTGATTCGGGCGTGCCGGCGCAGCCGGTGGGGGATGAGACGTTTGCCGGCGCGCAGCAGCGCGCGCTCTCGCTGGTCCGGCGCAACGCAGAGGAGGGCCTGGGCGCGGCTTTCTGCGTGGGACTCGAGGGTGGGATCACCTTGCTGGCCGACCGGTGGTGGGCGTTCGGGGTCATCTGCCTTGCAGACAGTGCGGGGCGGTGTGGCTTCGGCGTTTCGCCCCTGTTCGAGCTGCCGCCCGGCATCGCGAGATCGCTGCTGGCGGAGAGGAACTGGGCCACGTCATCGATCGGTTGAGCGGGGATCAGGGCTCGAAGCAGAAGGGCGGCGCCATCTCGTTCCTCACGCACGGGCGCGTGACGCGACGCCAGCTGTACGCCCAGGGCCTGACCATGGCTCTCGTCCCCTTTCTGAACCCCGAGCTGTATCCGTCAGGCGGCGCTCCCCTGCGCCGTACGTCCGAACGCTAGCCGGCTGACTCGGCCTTCGCGACGCCCCGTTCCCTCGCTGCCGGGCGGCGGGCTATTGCGCTTTAGCGACGAGAGAAGCCAGCGCCAGCCAATCGTCCCCGTGTCCCTCGACGCTCACGCCCCGGACGACTGCAACCTCCCTCACGAGCGCGGCCTGCGCCGCCTCCATGTCGTCCCTGGCCCACCCGAAGACCCGATCTACCTCACGTGCCCGCGCGGCGCCGGTCGAGTGCAGATACAGGGACAGCAGCCAAGCTCTGGCCTCCGACCGCCGGATCGCGCGTGCGCTCTGGGGCAGATCGGGATACCAGCGATGGACGCACTCGTAGAGGAAGGCGTACTTCCAACGACCGACCTCCGCCACGCCGACGGGCAGGACCTTGAAATCGGCCTGCAGGGACTCGATGGCGCGGTTGAAGGCCGTGTCGCTGCTCCGTGCGGTCATGCGGGCCTGCCGGCGCAGCTCGGGCGTGTCGAGAGGGCCGGACTGCAGGAGGACCTCATAGACCGTCTTGGCTTCGTGCGAGAGTGAGCCGGCCTTGTACTGCTCGAGGTAGTCGTGCTCCGGCTCGCCGTAGTTCTCCGAGAGTGCGTAGAAGTGGGGCGCGACCGCGAGCGAGATCATGGTGGCCCGCCGGCGGAGCACCTTGGCGTAGTACACGCGTCGCTGCGGGAGCAGCTGGTCCTTCCAGCCCCAGGTGACGTGGCCAGGGTCGTCATGGGCATCTGCCACGGGCCGATCGCCCGCGACCGCGGTCCACAACGCCGGCATCGTGACGTCCTTGATGGGCCAGAAGTAGATGAAGCCGCGTTCGTCCACGTAATCGACCGCCTCGTCCCGGGATCGCAGCTGCTGACCGGGCTGCAGGCGGTAGGTGACCGCGCGATGGGCGAGGATGCGTTCGTAGGTCAGGGCTGGCATGGCGTCCTTGTCATCTGTGATGGGGCGTGCACGCGCAATGGGTGTCCGGCGCCACCACGATCCCCCGGATCGTGGTGGCGCTGGATGGCCGAACGGAGTTCCCGTGCTGTCGGTCGACGGGCCGCTCAGCCGGGACGATTGGCAAGGATCTCGTCGATGCGGCGCAGGATGTCATCCGTCAGCAGCGGCACGACGTCCAGCGCCTTCATGTTCTCGTGCACCTGTTCGGGCCGGCTTGCGCCCGTGATGACCGTGCTGACGTTGGGGTTCGTCAGGCACCACGCCAGTCCCAACTGGGCCATCGTGCATCCCAGCTCGTCCGCGATCGGCTTGAGCTGTCGCACCTTCTCGATGCGCTCGGGCTTGATCACGTGGTCGCGCAGCCATTCATAGCCCTGCAGGTTCGCGCGGCTGTCCTGGGGAATGCCGTCGTTGTACTTGCCCGTCAACAGGCCCGACGCCAGCGGGCTCCAGATGGTGGTGCCGTAGCCCAGCTCATCGTACAGGGGGGCCAACTCCTTTTCGAACCGGTCGCGATGGAACATGTTGTACTGCGGCTGTTCCATGCTCGGCGGCGTCAGGTTGTATTGCCTGGCGATCGCATCCGCGCGCATGACCTCGGCGGCGCTCCACTCCGACGTGCCCCAGTAGAAGATCTTGCCCTGCTTCACCAGGATGTCCATCGCGCGCACCGTCTCTTCGATGGGCGTGTCGGGATCGGGCCGGTGGCAGAAGCACAGGTCGACGTATTCCATCTGCAGCCGGCGCAGCGCGTTGTTGGCGCCTTCGATGATGTGCTTGTGAGACAGGCCCGTCTGGTTGGGCCCCTTGCCGCCCCAGAAGATCTTGGTGGACACGACGATGTCCTCGCGGCGCCAGCCGAGCTTCTTGATGGCGTTGCCCATCACGATCTCCGCGTTGCCGTCTGCGTAGGCCTCCGCGTTATCGAAGAAGTTGACACCGTGCTCGTAGGCGGCCGCCATGCACGACTCGGCAATCTCCTGGCCCACCTGCCCACCGTACGTCACCCACGCGCCCAGCGATAGCTCACTGAGCTGCAGGCCGCTCTTGCCCATGCGTCGATAGTTCATTCGTTCCTCCTCCATTGGTCTCATCTGCTCTAACCCTCCCATTTTCCGCCAGAGGCCGCCGGAGTGCTGTTTGATTTCCTACAAACTGTGCTAGAATCGGCCATACGATGTATGGGGAGAGTCAGAGTGATCGAACAGCTGCGGATGTTGGAGGAGTTCCACCGTGTCTACGGCGCGCACCTGGAGCAGGCGCCCACCGCGCACCTGGATGACGCGACGATCGCGCTCCGCGTTAGCCTGATCCAGGAGGAATTGAACGAGTATCGGGAGGCGGCCGAGGTCCACGACCTGGTGGCGATCGCGGACGCGCTCAGCGACCTGATGTATGTGGTGCTCGGCACGTATGTGGCCCACGGCCTCCAGGAGGTCGCGGAGCCGCTCTTCGAGGAGGTGCATGCCAGCAACATGAGCAAGCTGGACGATCACGGCCGGCCCATCTACCGGGCCGACGGCAAGGTGCTGAAGTCGGATCGCTGGCGCCCGCCGGACCTGAAGCGCATCCTCGATGGGGATGCGCGCTGAGCTGCCATCCCACCGATGAAGAAGCTCTACCTGGCATACACGGGCGGCACGATCGGCATGCGCCGGACCGAGGGCGGATACGCGCCGGCGCCGGGATTCCTGGCCGAGCAGCTGGCCAACATGCCGGAGCTGGCGGATGGGCGCATGCCCGCGTTCGACATTCACGAGTATGATCCGCTGCTCGATTCCTCCAACATGCGCCCTGCAGACTGGATTCGGATCGGCCGCGACATCGTGGACCATTACGACCGGTACGACGGTTTCGTGGTATTGCACGGCACCGACACGATGGCCTACACGGCGTCCGCGCTGCCTTTCTTCATTCGCGGCTTGGCCAAGCCGGTCCTGATTACCGGCTCGCAGATACCCCTGTGCGAAGTGCGCAACGACGCGCGCAACACACTCATCACCGCGATGCTGATCGCAGCCGAGCTCGACGTGCCTGAGGTGTGCCTCTACTTCGGCAACAAGCTGCTGCGCGGCTGCCGCTCGGTCAAGGTGGACGCGGATGGGCTGGATGCGTTTGACTCGCCCAACTGCCAGCCCCTGGGCAGGGTCGGCGTGGACGTGGAGATCGACGTTGCGCAGGTGCGGCCTGCCCAGGCGGGTCCGATCAGGCTGGTGGAGCCGGTCTGCGAGGCCACGATCGGCGCGTTCCGCCTCTTTCCGGGCCTGTCGCCCGACCTGCTGCGCAACGTGCTCCAGCCGCCCCTCCAGGGTCTGGTGCTGTTGGCGTACGGGGTCGGCAACGCGCCCGACCGCGACGCTGCACTCCTCGCGACCATCCGTGAGGCGACCGACCGTGGGGTGGTGATCGTGGCGTGCACGCAGTGCCTGCGCGGCGCGGTGCACCTGGGCGAGTATGCCACCGGTGCATCTCTGGCCGGCGCAGGCGTCATCAGCGGCTTCGACATGACGACCGAGGCCGCGCTGTGCAAGCTGCATTACCTGTTCAGCAGCGGCCGCTCCCCGGCCGAGATCAGGCGGCTGATGGCCGAGGACCTGTGCGGCGAGATGACCCTCCCGCCTGCACGAACCGCTTCCTAAGTAGTGTGATTGCGCTACTGGTCCTGGCCCACGATCGCAGGATAGCAGCGCTGGCCCACGGTGAACAGGTCGCCTAATGAGAGCGCCTTCCAGATCGGTCCCCTGACCGTCACCTGGCTGCTGCCGAGCGCCTGTCGCAGGCTCAGCTGGTCGAGCAGGATCCGGTGGAACGTGTCAGCGGTCATCTCGATCTCGAGGTCCGCGGTGACGTCGTCGTCGCCGAACGTGGTCGTGACAGGCCGCTTCCTGCCGTGGACGACGATGGTGGCATCGGGATCGGACGTGCTCAGGCGAATGTTCATGTTGGCCCGGCCGATCGCCTCCAGGGTTGAGGGATACTGCTCGCTGATGGCGGCAAACAGGGCCCGCATCTGCCGGTAGTACGTCTCGGAATCATGGAAATAGGACATGCTTTCACCCCGCGAAGGCCGCCCGGTCTCCGGGCGGCCGCTTCTGTTCGATGCGGCACATCATATCACAGATCGGGCGGAGGGGCTTGACACCGGTGCGGCGCGGTGATATAGTCGATCTATGACGCACTGCGTCATAGATCGTGGAGGTAAGCAACATGAAGAGTGATGAGATGCTGGATGAGGTTGCGGCCAAGGCCGAGGATTCTGCGTCAGAGGTGAAGGTGGCCGCCGAGGAGGTTAAGGCGGCCGCGGAGGCGGCCGCCCAGGAGACGGCGCAGGCGGGCCAGGATGCAGCATGAGACGATCAGGCGGATGGTGAAGGACGCGGGCGAACGTCGAGCGCCTGCCCGTTCCCGAGCACATGCGTAAGATCGCCAGGGAGGTGGCGACCCAGATGAAACAGGGCGCGCAGGACCTTGAGAAGAATCCCCTCGCCCAGGCAGCGCACAAGGTGCTGCTGGCCGGCATCGGCGCAGCGGCGTTGGCGCAGGATGAGGTCGAGGACTTCGTCAATCGGCTGGTAGAGCGGGGCAGCATCGCCGAGGCCGACGGCAAGCGCATGGTCAAGGAGGTCCTCGAGGAGCGGCGAGCGCAGATGTCGCGAGCCGGCGACCGTGCCCAGGATGTCGCCGCGGAGGTGTCGGAGGGCTCACGGCGCTTCGTCGATGACCTGGAACAGCGCATCGAGGGCGTCCTGACGCGCATGAACATCCCCACGAAGGAGGAGATCGAGGCGCTGAGCGCGAAGATCACGTCCCTGACGAAGAAGGTCGACGAGCTGAAGAAGTCCGAGTAGCGCGCATGACGCTGATCAAGCGCTATCCGAACCGCAAGCTCTACGACACCTCGGCCCGGCAGTACGTCTCGCTCGAAGCCGTAGCCGCGCTGATCCGCGGCGGCGAGACCGTGCAGGTGATCGAGCACGGCAGCGGCGAGGACATCACCGCGCTGATCCTGACTCAGATCATCTCCGAGCAGGAGCGGCGCGGCGGCTTTCTGCCGTTGGAGGTGCTGACCGGGCTGGTGCAGGCAGGCGGCACGACGCTTGCGGCCCTGCGCCGCGGGCTGAGCGACCCGCTGGATCTCCTGCGCCAGGTCGATGAAGAGATCGAGGCGCGCATCGAGCGGCTCGTGGGCGCGGGCGAGCTGGCCGCCGAAGAAGGCGGGCGGCTGGCCCAGAAGCTGCTGGGGCTAGGCCGTGCGGGCCACCCCGAGGCTGCATGGTCCGAGGAGGCTCTGGCACGGGCGCTCGCGGGCCACCGGCTGCCTTCACGCGCCGACGTGGACCGGCTGTCCGCGCTGCTGGACGAGCTGGCAGGCCAGGTGGAGAGCCTTCAGGCCGCGCGGCGGGTCAGGTCACCAGGTCCGGAGGCAGGTGATCCACCCGGTTGAGGTAGCGGATGCTGACGCGGCCGTCCGGGCGGAGGCGGACGCGCGTGATGCCGGTGTTGTCATGGTGGAAGAAGGTCGGCGCGTCGGCCGAGACGCCGGCCAGGGCGCGAATCAGATAGGCGCCGAAGCCTCCGTGCGTGACGATGGCGACCCGCTCCGTGCTTGCGCACTGCTTGCGCAATTCGGTCGCGACCCGTTCGGCCCGCGCCAGGAACGCATCCCATTCCTCCCGGCCAGCGCGCCACCAACCGTCGCGTCCGACCTCTAGCGGCAGGACAGCGTGCGGAAAGCGATCTGCGATCTCCTGCCGCGCCATCCCGGGATAGCCGCGGATGCCCTCCGGCTCACCGTGGTCGAGCCACATCCCGCCCTCTTCGTGCACGTCGACCCACACATGCGGCTGCAACTGCAGCGTCCGGCCGATCGCCGTCCCGGTCTGCAGCGCGCGCATCATGGCGCTGCAATAGAGGCGACTGATCCCCATGCCGGCCGCCGGCGCGTCGACGGCTGGCCCTCGATTTCGGCCGTTTCGTGGTCGATCCGTTGGCAAGATGCGCCGCCACAAGGTCAGCCTGGCGAAGTCCGATCGCGGTCAGCGGCGGGTCTACGACGCGCACAGACTCGTCGTAGAGGGCATTGTTGGTCGATTGGGCGTGCCTGACGATGTAGAGTTCCATAGGGCGGAGATTGTACCACGGGGCAGCACGCCTGCGAAATTCGAGCCAGGAATTCCAGATGGCGTCGGCTTTTCCTGCCGCAGAGTGCGCAGAGTGCTCAGAGAGATGGTGAGAGGCTGCCAGACCTCATTCCCCTCTGGGTGCTCTGCGTTCTCTGCGGCAAAGAAATGGTCACAGGTCGGCCAGGATCTTCCAGTAGCTCTCGAGCCGCATTCTGGACAGGCGACCGCTGCGCATCGCGGATTTGACCGCGCACCACGGCTCCGCCGTGTGGGTGCAGTCCCCATACTGGCACTCGCCCGCGAAGGGGCTGAACTCAGGATAGAAGCGCAGCAGCTCCTCGCGCTTCAGGCCGGCCAGGCCCATATCCCGGATGCCGGGCGTGTCCACGACGAAGCCGCCGCGGGCCAGCGGGTGCAGGGTGACCTGCGTCGTCGTGTGCCGGCCCTCATGCTTCCGTTCGCTCACCTCGCCCACCTTCAGGTTCAGGCCGGGCTCGGCCGCGGTGAGCAGCGATGACTTGCCGACGCCCGACAGGCCGGCGAGCGCAGTGGTCCGCCCGACCAGGACCTCCTGCAGGGTATCGATGCCGAGTCCAGTGGTCGCGCTGGTCAGGAGCACGGTGCAGCCGGCCGCGCGGTAGGCCGCGGCCGCGGCTGCCAGCTCGTGCTGGTCCTCGGCCAGGTCCACCTTGTTGATCGCCACGATGGGCGCCAGGTTGTGGCGCAAGGCGGCGATGAGGTAGCGGTCCACCAGCTCGGGCCAGAAGCGCGGCTCACGCCACGACGCTACGATAAGCAGCTGGTCGACGTTGGCCACGATGATCTGCTGCTTGTATTGGGTGACCGCATCGGGCCGCGCCAGCGCACTGCGACGAGGCAGGATGGCCTCGACCATGCCCTGCGCGTGCCCGTTGTGGGAGATGGTGACCTCGTCACCCACGGCCAGCATGTTGGCGTAGCCGCTGTGGTCGGACCGCAGCGTCTTGCGCAGCGCACAACGGTAGACTTCGTCCGCCGTCCTGACGGTGTACACGCCGGCTGCGATCTCGACGACCGTTCCTTGCGCCAGCGACTGGCTGTTGGCCCGCGGGGCTTTCGCCTCGCCGATCCCTTCGTGCAGGGGAGAGCGGATGATCTTCGCCTGCCGCCACTCGGTCTCGCCCTTCGGCATGATCCGCTCGGCCGCCTCGATGTCGAGGTCGTCGTAGCCGTCCGGATCTTCCAGGTATGCCTCGGTCCAGGCGCGCGGGCGCACGTGGTTGCCCTGCACCTTGCTCTTTGTCTTCTTGATGCCCGACTCGTGCCGGGCCCTCTCGTCCATCCACTTCTGGAACCATTTTTCCTGACGGGTAGCCAAATTCTGATTCTCCATCTGCGTTAAGCAGGAAGGCCATGAGCGTAACGCCCATGGCCGGCTGATTGCTGCCATCCTTCCCCTGAGGAGGGGCGGCGGATGCAAAAAGGGCCATGAGCATGCGACACACGTCGCGGCTCATGGCCCCGTCTCAGATGGAATGATCCTCTGGTGTCAGGCTTCGTGAGCGAGGCGAGCGTCCGTGTCGCAAGCCGGAACGGTTTGCGCGAGAACAACGATATGGGCCATCGAACTCGCCTCCTTTCATGAACTCTGTCAGATGCTTGTACTATATGCCAATACGCCGAAATGTCAAATGGGTTGCACGTGATCTGTGAACGGGTGGCTACCTCAGCGAGGCTGAATGTCATCAACGGCTACGCTGGCACGGACTCGCCTTGGAGATGATATAATCATTCGCAGTTGCAGCGTCCCTTCTGCCATTGCGGGCGAGCTGAGCGCATAGCAGGCAGGATGATCCTTATGACGACGGTCATGCCAGTCCACCTTCTGTCGCAAGTTCCCTATTTCGCTGGGCTCGACCAGGCCCACTTGCTCATCCTTGCCGGCACTGCCATCCCAAGGCGTTACGAGGCCGGCCAGATCGTCCTGCTCCAGGGGGAACCCTGCACGGGCATGCACATGATCGAGACCGGCTGGTTGCGATCCCTCAAGTCGTCGCCTTCCGGCCGCGAGCAGACGCTGCGAGTCGTGGGTCCGGGCGAGGTGTTTGGCGACTTCACCATGTTCGCCGCCACGCCGAATGCGTCCAGTGTGGTGGCGCTCGAACGGGCGCAGGTCTGGTTCATCCCTGCCGCTGCCGTGCTGGGGTTGCTCGAGCAGCCAGCTTTCGCCAGGCTCGTGGTTCAGACCCTGGCCGGCCGCGCGCTGCAGTTACTCTCGTTGGTAGAGGACCTGTCGCTGCGCACGGTCACGGCCCGGCTGGCGCGGCTGCTGGTTGAGAATGCGAGCGGGGATGTCGTCCCTAGGCGCCGGTGGGCCACCCAGGGTGAGATGGCCAACCGCTTGGGCACGGTTCCCGACGTGCTCAGTCGGGCCCTCCGCACCCTGGCGGTCGAAGGACTGATCGAGGTCGACCGCCACCAAATCCGGATCTCCAACCGCCCGGGGCTGGAAGCGAAGGCTAACGTCGACGCTTAGCCGGCGACCAGCGACAGCGCCACAGGGTATTCGGCTGAAGCTTCGTGAGCCTTGCTCGACTGTCAGTTCCGACTAGTGCCCCCTTGCCGTACTATTTCTCCCGCATCACCCGACTATCCGACAAAAGTCAGAGAACGCGGATAGGTTCCACGCGTATGCTGCAAGCCGAAGAGGAGCAGCAAGATGACTGAAGACCACAACAGCCAAAGCGCGACCGGAGAACCGCTCGACGGCGGGGGCGACGAGCAGATCCTGATGCAGAGCGGGAGCATCCGGCCCGACGAAGACGCATGCGGCGAGTGCCGGGTCAGTCGCGGGATGCCGGCGATCAGCACCGACGGTCAGGAGGTCGGCTGGGTCGCGGCGATCGAATTGAACGCAGCCGGAAAATCAACAGGCGTCGTGATGGCTCGCCCGCACATGACGCTCGAATACTACCACCTGCCGCTGAGCCTCATCAGCAGTGTGGGCGATGGGCAAGTTCGGTTACGGATACGGGCGGAGGCGGCTCGCAACCTGCCCCGCCGCAACGCAGGCTCGAAGCCAGGATAGATGGGCAGGAGGATGAGATGTACGGGCTGCGCTGGCTGCAAGTCCAATTCATCACGCTCGGCGTGCTCACATCGGATGTGGCAGCTGAGCCGTAATTCCGACAAAAGTCGAGGCAAAGGAGCCTCGACTTTTGTAATCTGTTCGTAACGGGTGAGACTGGAATTCAGATGCCAGAAGGGAGATGTCCATCATGAAGAACGTTTATGGGAGAATCGCTGCAGTGTTGGCCATGGTTATCGGGGTAATGGGCGTCACTGCCGGCGGCCCGGTGTTGCTCGGGCGAACGCCGAGTTGGCCAGTCGTCGCCTGGCTGCCGGTCTACAACGTCGCTGCCGGCGTGATCACGGTGCTCGTCACCAGCATCCTGCTGTGGAAGAACCACCGGTTCGCCGTGCCGGCGGCCCTCATCACGTTGGGGCTGCACACCCTCGTGATGATTGTCCTGGAGACGGTGTATCCCGATGCCGTGGCCGCACAGAGCCTGCAGGCAATGACGATACGCATCGCGACCTGGCTGGCAATCGTCGGCCTACTGCTTCTGCAGGGCAGGCGTGATGCCCGGTATGCCGGCCGGCGCACGCGCAGCGCGGTCTGAGGGGCAGACGACGCAGTAGCTGGAGTACGCGAGGAGAGCCAACCGATGCACAGGACAGAAGACTCAGATTTGCGCTTTCGCCATATTCCACATAATCACGTCCAACCGGGCGCCCGCCGAGTGGCCGGATATCTTCCTGGATCCACTTTTGGCGAGCGCCGGTCTCGACCGTCTCAGCGACAAAGCCGAGGTGTTGATCATCACGGGCACCAGCTTTCGCGCCTTCGGGCGCCGACCGGAGGCCATGGCATGAGTTATGCCGCACCCGCAAAACGCGCCACGGCGCAGTTTGCGGTTTATCGCTTTCGAGACAGCGTAGCGCCGGGTCCCCTACGCGAACTGGGCAGAGCTAGCGACTCTGCCCAGCTACGCCGTCACCAGTTGGCGCTCAGGTCGCTCCGCAGCGTTGCCCTATCCTCCAACTTGGTAAGGGTAATGTAACTGGTGCTGGCCCGCCAATCAGTAGCGTTCCTGACAGGAGGTGATTGCCATCGATTAACTGGAATGTTAAAGAACAGAGTCAATCAAGCTTAACGAATCGCAGCGAGTTGTACCGCAACACTGGTACACATTGGCCGAACATCACTGGTACAGTGACGTCCGACTATTGACAGTTCGCGCTGCATCGCCAGGCTGACGGCCGACTTGACACCGAACATCGCCCGGTAGGTCGGCGTGGCCTGCGCGTCGTTGGTCACGTTGTTCGACTCGTACAGGTCGAACCCGGCCACCCGGCCGACGAACCCGTTGGCGATCACCTGCTGCCCGCTGGGCGAGGCTGCGTTCGCGGTGAACGTGGCGCCCTTGCGCAGCATGCCGATGAACCAGGGCGGCACGATGCCCCAGCGGCCTTCCTGCGGCACGTTGGCGTCGGTGAGCAGCACCCCGAGGTCGACGAGCTGCTTGTAGGCGTCGATCTCGCCGGAGCCGTAGCCGATGACCTTCGCGCTCGCGCCATCCGACCCGACCTTGTTCGCCGCGGCCGCATCCGCGTACTTGCCCGCGATGAACTGATCGATCGTGTCCGCGATCGCGTACGACGCCTCGCGCATGGCCTCGTCCATCAGGTCGGGCTTGGTCTGGATGCTGTCGATGTCGTCGACCTTGAACGCGAAGTACTTCGACTGGTCGATGACCAGGGTCTGCGACGCATCGGCCAGCGTCTGCCAGGAGATCGTGGTGGAGTTCTTGGTGTAGTCCCCCACCGTGACAGCGCCGATGCCGCCGATGCGCACCGTGTCGCCCATCGCGCTGATCTCCCCCTCATAGTCCCGATTGACCACGTTCCCGAACACCAGCGCCTTGTGCAGGCTCTGCAGAATGCGGGCGCTCCAGATGGTCGGGATGAACGAATCTACTGCCATCTTCCCCTACTCCTTCTCCGGCGCTAACCTTGCGCCATGACGGTTCTGACCTCGTCCCACCGCGCGTTGATCTCCGCCGCCGACATGCCCTTGAGCATTTCCTTCGTCAGCGGGCCCGTCGAACGACCGGCATTACCCGGGTTGGTTGCGCCAGGCTGCGGCGCCGGCGCTGTGGCGCGGAACAGCTCGGGGAACTGCGTCTTGAACTTGGCCCAGTCCACCGTGCCCTTGTCCGCGTCGAACAGCTTGCCCTCCTGCGCGGCCAGCCAGGCCAGGCGCAGGTTGGTCACGCCGTTGGCGTGCGCCGCATCGTAGAAGGCCGCCTGCTGTTCGTGCGTCTTCAGGGACGCCTGCAGGGCCTCCATCTGCTGCCGCTCCGGACTGTCCTTGCCAAGCTTGCCGGACATCTCGGTCAGGCGCTCGCGCAGTTCCGTGACCGCGGTCCGCTCGCTCGCCAACGCGTTCTTCAGGCCACTGATGTGGTTGTCAATCAACCCGCGCACACCGGTGTCCAGTGTGCCGTACCAGCTCTCGAACGTCGGGGCCCCCTGGCCGCCTGGCTGTGGCGTCTCACCACCGCCCGCCGGGTTGCCGCCCGATCCACCGGCTCCAGGATCCCCCTGACCGGGCGTCCCGCCCGATGCGCCGGCGCCGTTATCAGCCTGTCGCAGCAGAATCTCTCTGCCCGTCAGTCCTCTGAACATCATGCACTCCCCCTTGTTGGCGCGCTTGTCACGCACACGCTTCCAGAATACACCTTGCACATGCGCTACAGGCGGACAAGGGGCAACAAAAAACCGCCCGTTTGGGCGGTTTGTGCTGCAGGGGAAAGTTTGCTATCACTGATACGGCGATGGCAAGTGTTGGATGCCAGGCTTGGGAATCGCCATCTCGCCATCCAACGTGAAGGCGCCCTCAAGGTCCAGTATCAAACTGCTGTACTGATACAGCAATTTCAACAGCGGCACAAGCTGTTCGACAGGCACTGCGTCACCACACGCCAAACACTCAAAGGGCTGTCGGCTTTCGATCTTCTCCAGCCGGACCCGGTATGCCGCGCCGCAGTGTGGACACCGCACCTGAATGAAACGGATTCTAGGCATGAGCTTGCTCCCGAACCTGCGGCCCTTCGTGGAGAAACCACCACCAACGCGAACGCTCCGTATGAACAGAATCAGGAACAAAATCCGCTACGATTTGCCACTTACTTGCAAAGACAACATCAGCTTGCGCAAGGACTGTCAACTGCTCTGCCGTTAGTTCAGCACGCCGATCTTCGATCTCATCGCGCTGATACAGCAGGATATTGACGTCGGGGTCTGCATACTCCTCGTCGAAAAGATCAACCAGTTTGGCATAGGCTTGCAGCAGCGCTGTTAGATTCGCCATTTCCTAAAACTCCATCCGCCGTTCGAACTTGGAACACACTCCACCCAGTGCAACTCAGCAAGCTGTAGATTACGTCTGAAAACTGACCCACTTTACGTCTGAAAGTTGACCCACCCCACGGAGACCGTCATCCTTGCTGTGAGACCGCAGCAAGGAGACCGCAGGAGATGATCACCGTGGAAGCCTGGACGACCATTCGCTACCTGAGCGCGCAAGGCAAATCCATCCGCGGCATTGCCAGGGAATTGGGGGTGTCGCGCAACACCGTCCGTGCGGCTCTCGATGCGGAAACCCCGCCCCACTACACGCGGCCGCCGCGGCCGAATCCTAAGCTGACACCCTTTCTCAAGCAGATCGAGGACATGGCGATCGAGCAGCATTTCATCGGTTCGCGCATCATCCGCGAGTTGCGCCTGCTGGGCTATGACGGCGGCACGACGCCGGTCTATGCGTACTTGCGCGGCATCAAGCAGGCGGCGAACAAGCGCGTCACCGAGCGTTACGAGACCGGCCCCGGCGAGCAGGCTCAGTTCGACTGGTCGTTCTACACCGTCATGCTGGGCGACGTGCCGACCAAGGTCGTGGTGTTCGGGCTGATTCTGGGCTACAGCCGCCGCAAGTTCTACTGGCCGAGTCTGGACGCCACGCAGCCGTCGATCTACGAGGCGCTGGAGGCGGGCCTGCGCTACTTCGGCGGTGCGCCGCTGCGTCTGCTGGTCGACAACGACCGGTCCTTGGTGACCGCGGCCGACCCCGCCCGCTTCACCTGGAACAGCCATTTTCTGGAATTGTGCGGTCACTACCGCATTGAGCCGGTGGCGTGCCAGCCGGGCCGGCCGCAGACGAAGGGCAAGATCGAGCGGCCCTTCTTCTACCTCGAAGAGCACTTCATCAAGGGCCACGCCTGGCCGGACTTCGACGCTTTCGGCCGTGCGTTGGCCGCGTTCGTGACCGACGAGCTCGACCTGGTCGTGCACGCCACGACGCGCCAGCGACCCCTGGACCTCTTTGCGGCCGAACGGCCGGCGCTCACGCCGCTGCCGGAACAACCCTTTGTCGGCAGCCACGAAATCCTGCGCACGGTCAGCTACGATTGCCTGGTGCCGTTTGCCGGCAGCCGTTACAGCGTACCCTGGCAGTATGCCCGCCAGAAAGTCTGGCTCCGTCCGTCGCAAGGCAGCCAGTTGGCCATTCGCAACCTGCAAGGCGTGGAGATCGCCCGCCATCGCTTCGCCGCCCAACGCGGGCTGACGGTGCTCGATCCGGCGCACTATGCGGGCCTGCGGCAGGATGCGCCACGCACCTGGCTGGTGGCCGAGCAGGCCTTCCGCCAACGTTTTCCCGACCTGGACGGCTTTCTCACCGGTCTACGCACGCAGCACCCCAACAACGCCCTGAGCCATCTGCGCGCCATCCTGGCGCTGGCCGAGATTTACCCGGAAACGGCGCTGCGCTGCGCCTTGGCCCGCGCCGAGGAATACAACACCTACTCGCAGCACTTCATCCGCAGCCTGGTAGGCTACACGGAAGCGCTCAGCGCGCCTGTCGCCGTGAGCCCGGCGCAGCCACTGCACGCCGCACGCTTGACGGCCGATCTGCGGGTCTATCAGAACATTCTGGAGGCGGCCCAATGACCGACCTGGAACTGCTGCGCACGCAGCTGAAACGGTTGGGCCTGCGCACGATGGCCCAGGTCTTCGAGGAAGAAGCTCAGAAGGCCGCCAAGACCCAAATGAGCTACACTGCGTACCTCGCGCGCCTGACCGAGGAAGAACTGGCCAACAAGGTGGATCGCTCCATCAATGCCCGCATTGCCAAGGCCCGTTTGCCCATGGTCCGCACCATTGAAGGCTTCGACTTCAGCTTCCAGCCCGCGCTGCCCGCCGCCCGCATCCGCGAGTTAGCGGAACTGGGTTTCCTGGCCCGCGCCGAGAACATCGTGTTCGTGGGCCGCCCGGGCACCGGGAAAACGCATCTGGCCAGCGCATTGGCGCTGCGCGGCTGTCAGGCCCGCAAACGTGTGTTGTGCTGCCAGGCATTGGCCTTGTTGGAGCAGCTCGTCGCGGCCGACGCCACGCACACGCTCGGCAAGCTGACGCAAGCCCTGGGCCGCCTGGATCTGCTGCTGATCGACGAGCTTGGCTACACGCCGATGGACGCCCGCCGGGCCAATCTGTTCTTCCAGATGGTGAACCATTTGTACACCCGGGTGTCATTGGTCTTGACCACCAATGTGCCCTTTGACAACTGGGGCCGCCTGTTCGGCGACGACGAGATGATCGCGGCGGCGATCCTCGACCGGCTCCTGCATTTCAGCCATGTATTCCTGATCCCAGGACCCAGTTACCGCATGCGCGGCAAGTTGTCGCCCAATAACGCGGAGGCCAACTCCGGCGAGAACACCGCCTAGCGCTCGCCGCGTCCCGCCAGATGCGCCGTACCGCACCGTACCCAAGAGGGAGGCGAGAGGGATTCGGCCCAACCGATCCGTTCGTCTTTCTGGAGCAGTTGATTGACAGGATCGCGCCGTTGGCCGTATACTCTGTCTCACCCAAGAGGGAGGCGAGAGGGGTTCGGTCCACCGAATCCGTCTCGTCTTTCTTAACCGTATCCTCTCCGGGGTGGGTCAGTTTTCAGGCAAGCACCTCGAAGAACTGCCTGCTTTGCCGGTAGAATGTCCAGAACCTATCAGCAGTCTCATTATACTGCGCAATCAGACCGGAGTCAACGGCCACCAAGAACCACATCCGCTCACGACGTTTACGCGTGCTTATTGCAGTTGCTACCCGCAGATCCGTCCGCCGCAAATGTTCCAACATCATCTGCTCATAGACAACCTCATCGGTTGCTTCACAAAGCTTGCCATGCAACCGAAAATGCTTCGCCAGTTCCGGCACGCTATCCGTTCGTCGAAAACGGACCAACAAGGCGTCCATCACTTCTGGTGACATGTCATCAAGCTCCAACAACCTCTCGTCCTGTAAAAGTGCCTGCAGCAGAACGTCGGCGCCTAACCCTCGCCGCGGTCGTGAAGCGAACACCTCACGCACCCACTTCCGCGCCTCATCCTTACCTACCACCTCTCGCAACGATTTCACCCTGCGGGTGAAGCCCCAGTCCTTCGACCACGACCGCCCGACCACATCTTCCAGCCGGATCGCACCCGCCCGGTCGCAGGGGCGCAGCAATATGTCCCGCATTGTAGGGGCGCAGCACGCTGGGCCCGCATCGCCCCACAACCCCCCGCTCCAGACTACAGCCACCATATCATAGCAAGAGAATGAACTAGGGTTAATCCTGAAACACAAGCCGCCGAGTGCGACCTCGGCGGCCTGGCCGGTCTAGAAATAGGATTACGTCAGTATAGACAACATGTGGTATCCTTAGGGTGTCTGAAGTGGAAAATCAGGTCCCATCACCCCGCAAGGGATTGGATGCCGGAGACCCTGCCCGGCCGGACAAAAGCCTGACTTCGGATAGGAGTCAGGCTTTTCTATGCTGCGCACTGGCAGAGCAAACCTGTTCTTACCCATCCTCGGCGGTCCATGCTTCAGAACGGATGTCGGTATTGCCCGGGAAAGGCGAAGTGTGCAATGCTGTCCCATGAGCGATTTCCCGCGGAATACCATCTGAAAATGCAGCGCAAGTCCAAACTCACCTAGCTGGCTGTCACGGATCTGCCTGCCGGTTGTGAATTCCGGTCACATGGCGACACTGATGCTGTTCGCATCGGCACCAAGGTTCCGTGTGCACTGTCATCTGACCATTTGCTCCAACAACCTGACCAACTCTGTTGGTAGCTGATAACATAATTGAAGTGTCTGAGGTAGAGATTCTGCCGCTACGCCTGGATCAACCGCAAGGTAAAGGTATGTGGGGGGTGGCAGGCCCACCAGACACTACCCTTTTTCCTTCAACTCACACATAATGTCTCTTCCCATCTTCGTCAATCTCAATAACATTCCTTTCGCCCTGCAGTAGGGCATAACAAAGCCCGGCGCCATCGCGGCCCAACGGAAAAGTAGCCCTTGATTGATCGGCCCCCATTCTCCGTACCAGTCGATGTGTTAGTTTTCGCCTTTCCAAAGGTAGAGCTACCCGCAAGGGAAGGTAGCGTGCTACTATGCGGCAAGGCCGTGCTGTCGCAGCATATCAAGCGCCGCCAAGTCTTCATGTAGCTTTTTCGATGCTCGTGGCGCAGCAACCACGACATCATCGTAGAGACCGTCCTCGACAAACCACTGCAGCACGACCGGGACCGCCGACTCGCCCCACGCCAGCCCTGCGCCGAGCGCCGCAGTCGCTTGCTTTTTAGTGACGAGAACTTGGGTCTCAGGATCGCGCCGGATTAACGAACCGGGAATGAAGTGCAACTCGGGTGATGACGTGAACCTTGCCTCCCTGATATCAAGCGCCCAATCGACGGTGGCGTAGTAGGCCCGGTTGGCGTTCGTCCAGTCCATGGTTCTTTGCATTAGCCCAGCCTTCTCTGGACCGTCTCGAAACTTGATGTAGCCGATCCGCCCGCGTAGGGTGACGTGGCGGAAGGCGCATGCCCAGGCACGGAAGTAACCATTTCTACCCCGGTTTTGCCATCCGTCTACAACGATGTCTTCCAAGATGGCAGCGTCCAGACCTGAGGAGAATTGGCTGCAATTGAGCAACCTCACGTTGCGCGCATGGAAACGGCGACGCAGAAGCCAACTGGCGAAGCTCATGCAGTTGTCAAAGTGGCAATTTTCCAACTCGACCTCAGAAAAGTGCCACGGACCGAACGGCCAGTTGGTCTTCGACTTGAACGTTTTGCCTACAATGCGCTTCATTGCCTCTGCAATTCTCCAACCGGTACCCTCTTTTGATGCCGATCCGTGATTGCCTGGAATTCGGAATGAACTGAGTTGTCCATTGTACCAGAAGCCATCCGCCAAGATGCTGCGAACTCGGCAGGCGTTTGATACGCCAAGCTGCTATGCGGCCGCTCCTGGTTGTAGCTCTGCCGCCACTCTCGACAATGGACTCGGCCCCGGCCAAGCTGTAGAACACCTCCATGTTCAGGCATTCGTCGCGGAACTTGCCGTTGAAGCTCTCGCCGTGCGCATTTTGCCAGGGACTACCCGGCGCGATGTAGTGCATCTGCACCTCGCGCTGCTTGAGCCAACCTTGAATGGCTTTGGCGATGAACTCCGGCAATTGTCGCTGCGCAGGTACTCCGGCACACCACACTCTATCCAGACCTGGCTCAACACCTCGATCACGGCTTGCGCAGGCAACCGGCGCTCGGCGTTAACCGCGGGCGCCGGCCCGCTCCAAGTTCAACGCCAGAAGCCTCTCCAGAATCTGCTCGTCGGTCAGATCATGCGGCCAGCCGTACGCGTCCAGCACTGCCCGGTCCAGCCTCTCGTGCGCCAGGCGCAGCCAGGTCGGCCGCTCGTTGTAGAGGCGGGTCTGCGTCCGCTTTGCCAGCTCCGCCTCGCTCGCGCCTTCAGGGTTCAGCCATGCGTCCCGCTTCGCCACCAGGTCCCGCGCGGCCTCAGCGATTGCCTCGACGCGAGGATCGCCGGCTGGCTCCGTGCCCGGCGGCCAAGGGAAGGGGTAGGTTTCGAAGGTGCGCGAGGAAGAGTAACTCGGATCATTGCCGACGCCCATCCAGGCACACTGCGCCAGCGACCAAGCTTCGTGAACCCTCGACTGCAATAGCCCGATGAAATAATCATCTTCCCTGGCGAACACGTGCAACTTATGATCGGGCACCATGCTGGTATCCATCCAATCAAAGACACGATGCCGCGCGACCTCTGGTGTTACGATACATCGATGTAACCCCACAAGCGCTCTGCGCAGACCCGGTCTGGCTTCTCCAAAAATCCACCATCTCTCCCTTGTGCGTGCGCGTCGGTTGACATCTCTGAGCGGCTTCACATACTTCTTGACATACTCAAATGGAGCCTCGAACATCGAGGCTTCTTCTTCAGTCAAATCCACGCCAAAGTCAATGATCCATCCATCCCTGGGTCTGCCCACCACATCTTGTCCTCCGAGTCGCCGACGCACGACATCGGAATTGGAGCGGCCGTTCGGATTAACCGGTGCATCAAGCATTTGTCTGGCCGTTACGCCATCAATATCGAAAGGTCCAGCTTTCATCATTCCCAGGAAACAAATGCCGTCATTTTCGGCCAGGGGCGAGGCGCCTGTAACATCTCCACCCGTCGTAAGGTCGCGGTTGATTGCCGTCACCGGGAGACCGTCTAGGCTCCGATTCTGGTCGATGCCATTATCAAACCCCACGAATGACACCCGAACCGCCGCTCCATCGAGCACCCACGGCCGATCGCTCCACGCCATGAAAATATCGCCTGTCTCTTTGATGCGCTCCAATACTGGTCGATTGCCTTGCTGACGGATTGAGTTCGTCGCGAGCAAACCCGCTCGCTTCGACTTCCCCGCCTCGATCTGCGCCCGCGCCTTCTCGAACCAGTAGGTCACCAGGTCGGCGCCGCCCGGCACACGACCGGCATACAGGCCGCGCAGGTCCTCCACGTATCTGTCGCCCAGCTCTGCGCGCATCTTCTTGTCGCCCAAGAACGGCGGATTCCCGATGATCACGTCCGCGGCCGGCCACTCGGGCTCTACGGGCTTCCCCTCACCATCGTAGGCCAGGATCGCGTCCATCTGCCGGATCGCCTCCAGCGGCTTGAGGATCGGCTCGTCCGGCAGCCCGAAGCCGTTGTCGCGCAGCCATTGGATGTAGCCGATCCAGATCGTCGTCTGTGCCAGTTCGTAGGCGTAGGGGTCGATCTCGATGCCGTGGAGCTGCGAAGGCGAAACCATCGGGAACGAGACCGTGCCGCCAAGTGATGCTTCGAGGCTGATGACCTCTTTCTCCAGGTCGAGTAGCAGTCGCAAGGCGACATACAGGAAGTTGCCGCTGCCACACGCCGGGTCGAGGATCTGAATGGCGGCCAGTTCTTGCCGGAAAGCAAGCAGGAGACTGCTGAGCCTTGTGTTGAGCCTGGTGCGCCGGTCGCGGCGGCTCTTGAGGACGGCCGGGCGCTTGTCCGTCAGGTCCTCTTCGTCGATCAGCGCGAGGTCGGCGGCCAGCCCGGCGGCCTCGGCGCGCACCTCGTCCCAGCGGCGGCGCAGCGGGGCCATCAGCACCGGCTCCACGATCAGCAGGATGTCCTCCTTCGACGTGAAGTGCGCGCCCTGTTGTGAGCGCTTGCTTGGGTCCAGGCCGCGCAGGAACAATGTGCCCAAGATCGCCGGCTCGATCGCTCCCCAGTCCAGCCGGCTGACCTCGGCCAGGACCTGCAGCGAGTCGCTGTCCATCAGCAGGGTCGCATCGTTGTTAAACAGCCCACCATCGACATGCAGGATCGTATCGACACCGAAGTAGCCGCCCTCGGACATCGCGGCGAAGAGCTGGCGAAGTTGGTCGCGGAAGGCAGCGGCGTTCTGTTTGGGCCGCGTGACAAGCCGGCTGAAGAGCTTGGGCGGCAGAATCCCGACGTCCTCGGCAAACAGACAGAACAGCAGGCGGATCAGGAAATGAGCGACCTCCGCCGGTGGATTTCCGTATGCCCGCAGCAGCTGGGCGATCCTGGCAAACTGCGCGGCGGCCTCTTGCGTGACCTGTGCGGTGGTCTCATGCGAGCGGAACGCTTCGGGCTGGGTGAACGCCTTGCGCAGCAGGTCCAGCTTCTCGGGCCTGAGCAGGTCGTCAAGGGCGATCGTCTCAGTCCTGCGCACCGTGTTCGTGAAGTGCGAGTGGATGCGAATCGTGTCGATGTCCGAAACGATCAGTAACGGCGGATTATCGAGCGCACCGTAGTACATGAGGAGTTGCGCATACGCCTTGTCGAGATTGGCCTGCTTGCCCTTGTACTCCCAGCCAAAGCAGCCCTTCTTCCAGACATCGGCCCAGCCCTCCCCGCCTGACGCCTTGCCGGCGCCCTTTTCGAAGGCAAACCATTCGCCGTGAGGGTCGGCTTCGAGGGGTTTCGGATGCCCGAGGAGATCGCAGAGGTCGTTGAAGTGCGATTGCGAAGCGGCCCGCTCCGTGACCGTGGCGTTGCGCCATTTGGCGACAAACTCTTGCGGCGTGATGTGAGCCATCAGGGATATTCCTCGCAGATGCGACGGTGTCTTCCGCCAAACGATCCTGGTCAGTGATTGTAGCAGGAACCGCAAGACATCGCAAAGCGCATTTTGTATAGAAAACGGGAGCACCAGACCACTGAAAAAGCGACCGGTAGCGGCTATGCCACTACCGGTCGTAGGGTGGAGCGGGTAAGGGGATTCGAACCCCTGACATCCAGCTTGGGAAGCTGACGTTCTACCGCTGAACTATACCCGCGGCAGTCGCCATTATAGACGACTGCGTCCTCTTGTCAAACTAGCGGGAGAAGCCGTGGCATTCCGCACACGCGATCTCCTTGTCGTTCACGTGCTTGTTGTGCACCGTAAAGAAGTAGTTCTTCTCGACCTTCTTGGTCCCGTGACAGCTCTCGCACAGCGGCTCACCGTCGCGTGTCTCCTTCGGCGTGTAGCCAAGAGTCGCCCAATCGAGCCGGGCGGCGCTGTCACCATGACACGCCTCGCATTGCAGGGCCTGCTCCTCCGGTGCGACCGTGTGGTTGATCGACAGCCAGCGTTCGGTCGGGACGAAGTCGTAGCCCTGTGGCAGATCCCAGCCCACGTCTTCCACGCCCTTCCGGATGGCGAGATCGACGTTGCCGTCCTGGAACAGGATGCCCATCTTCATCGGCAGGATGCGATTGCTCACCGGGTCATGTGCCTGGAGCGCCTCGTGCAGCTTGAACGGATACAGCTTGGCCTCCCTGTCATTGATATCGCCGTTCGGTTCCGACATGCTGACGCGACCGCTGTCGGCATAGGTGATGGGGTCGCCGAAGTTGTAGAACTGCGATGTCCCGTTGAACCACGCCACCTCCGGGATGACGTTCGAGCCGCGCTCGATGGTCGGCTCGTAAAGCCGGCGGCTCTCGAAGACCTCGACGGAGCGGAAGTCACGGAACATATCGGTGGAGGTCGTCCGGGCAAACGCCGGAACATGGCACACGGTGCAGTCAACCCTGGTGGTGTGCTTGTCCAGGTTCTCGTCGTCGTGCGGCGTCGGGTCGTGGCAGTTGGTGCAGTTCACGGGCACGTCGAGGTCCGTCGCGCGCATATCGGAGCCGCGGCCCGCGATCCGGTGGTCCTGGGTGATGTGGCAGTCCTGGCACAGCAGTCCGGCGCCGCCATTGGCCTGTGAGGCCATGTGCACGTCAAGCGTGACCGGCGGGTCGGCCAGAGCGGTCTCAAGGTCGCCGCGCTTGTTGTTCGGCCCGCCGCCAGAACTGAGGTGGCAGGAGAGGCAGGCCGCCTTGGTCGGCGTGGTGATGTCGGTGATCGCCTCCGCCAAGGGCACGTTCATGCGCTCGGGCGCGGGCGCCAGCTTGAAGGTTCCGCCCTCGTCGACGACCTTGCGGCGGTACGTCTCGGAGTGACAGGTGAGGCAGTCGATATTTTCCAGTTGCTCCTGGGTCTGCGCTGTGGTCGGCCGCGCGCCCATGCCGGCGTGACAGGTGGCGCAGCCGCCGTCCGTCGGCTGCCCGTCCAGGTTGGTCAGGATGCCCAGCCAGTTGATGTCCGGGTAGCCGCAGAAGTCGTTGATCGCGCCAAGCTTGCCGCCCGTCTCCACGTTGGTGGCGTCGGGAGCAGGCCCGCTCCACTGGTAATGCAACGCCGAGTGCATGTCCTGCGCCTGTTCCAGGTGACACTCGTTGCAGGTCTTGCTGCCCTCGTAGGTGGTGAAACGGCCCGCGTGTGACGTGTTGAGCAGCGGGCTCGTGGGCGTGGGCGTTGCCGTCGTCTGCGGTGTGGGTGAGAGCGTCGGCGTGTTCGTCGGACGGGTGGTGGCCGTCGCAGTGCTCGTCGGCGACGGCGTCGCCGACGCTGGCGGCGTGGCCGTCTCCGTGGCCGTGGGCGTGATGAATGGCCTCGGCGTCTTGGTCCTCGCGTCCGGGTCAACCGGCAGCGCGCCGTTGGCGACCAGGGGCATCAGCAGCGAGGATGATGCAGGCGCCTCCCTCGGGCTGGCGGCCTGGCTCGTCGCACCGTCCAGTTGCCAAAACGCGCCGACGACGACGAGCGTCGCGGCGCAGAGCGTCAGCAGTAAGAAGCGCGCGCCGGGACGTCGCAATCGCTTGTGCACTGTGCTATCTTGCATGCGATCCCTCCGTGGATGGTCTCAGGCGGTCCCGGTCGCGCACTGACGCGGCGGGCGAGCCTGATAGGGTGGGTCATGCGTATCCAAACGCACACAACGGGAAAAGGGTACGCGCTGCAGTGGGAAGGAATGAGACTCGGGGGGGGTGGGTGCGGCGTGCCCGGACGCTGGGTCAGAAGACCGGCAGGCTGAGGACGGCCATCTTGCGCTCGGGAAGGGTCGCGATCACGCGGCCGTCCCGCGCCAGCACCAGGTAGAGCCGCAGGTCGTCGCCAGGGGCCAGGCCGAGCTCGGAGAGGGCGATGGCGCACTCGCGCACGGTCTCGCCGCCGGCCGACGCGACCGGGCCGGACGCGCTCCAGTTTCCGTGGCCGTCCGCGGCAAAGAGGAACGGGGCCGGCTGTCCGGCGACGCAGCGGACGAGCCAGGCCGCGGCCAGCCGGTGCGGGGCCTCGTCCGGGTCATCGAACCGGGCGTCCACCTGCTGATTGGCCGGCCGGTCCGGCGCGCTGCCGTAGAGGAGAATCTCGTAGTCGGCGGCGGGCCGCCGCAGGTCGAGCCGCAGGAAAAGCCGCCTGGCGTCGTGGCCGACGAGCAGCCGTTCGATGAGGCCCTCCGCACGCTGCATGGCGCCCGAGGATGTCGGGGCGGCCAGGCTGGCGGCACGCGCCCAGTCCTCGCCCGGGAAGGGCGCGCCGGACAGGGTGGGGGTGACATAACCTGTGGCGCCGCGGTGATCGACCGAGCGCCCCGCACGTTGGATCGGCTCTTCGAGCCATGCCGGCACTTCATCCCCCAGCGCGTCGAAGACCGCGGCCAGCGACTGGCGGAAGAGTCCATCGAAGAGCGCATCCTGATCGGACCGGTTCCTGTGGGAGAACCACCAGAACCAGTCGCTGCCCTCCGCGGCATGCAGCGCGTGCCACGCCCGGCGCTTCGCAGCGTCTGAGGGCGGCGCTGCGCACCCGTTGGATCGGTGCAGCAGGTGCGCCCTGGTTCGCCGCAGGGCATCCCACGCCTGGTTGTGCTCCGGATCGCCGATCCAGGTGGTGAAATCGCCGCCGATCCACGAACCGGTGGCGAGGCGCGCCAGCGTTCCGGCCGGCCGTTTGCCCTCGAGATACTCGGTCACGGTGACCGCGGCCAGCTCGCTGCGGCGCTCGAATGCGCCATAAAGCGCGTGCAGGAACACGTCGCCGTTCTGTTCGTAGTGTTCCCAGCAGTTCTCGCCGTCTAGGATGATGCTGACCAGATAGGGCGATTCGGGATCGCTGATCCGACGCTGGATCTCAAGCAGGCGGTAGATCATGTCATCCGCGGATTGGTGGCCCGGCAGTCTCTGATAGAGGAAGCCGATGCGGTCGGATAACTCGTGGTCCCGGAAGATGATCGACGGCCCCAGCTCCGTGCCGGCCATGACGCGATAGGGACGGTAGAGCGCCCGGGGATCGGTGACCAGGTTCTGTGCGTCGCGCTCGATGTACCGGCCCAGGCTGCGGCCGAGGATGATCTCGTCCGTGGCCAGCCACCTGAAGCCAGCTTCCCGGACGAGGGGCAGGATCGCAGGTGAAACGCCCCCCTCGGATGGCCAGAGGCCGGCGGGCGGCGCGCCGAACGCCGCGGTGTGCGCCTGGACGGCCGCCGCGAGCTGTGCCGCCGCGTCCTCGACCGCCTGGTAGGCGGGGACGGGCAGCGGCAGCCCGGGGCTGGGCGCGCGGGCGCAGTCGGTGTCGATCAGCAGGGGCAGCACCGGGTGAAAATAGGGCGAGGTGCAGATCTCCAGCTGGCCGCTGGCCGCAAGCTTCCGGTACAGCGGCAGCACGCGGCCCGCGATCTCCCGCTGCTTGGCGTGGATGAGCTGCACGTCTGCCACGGAGAAATCGCGTCCCTGTTCGATCAGCGCATGCAGCGCCGGGTCCCGGCGGAGCCAGCCCGGATCGATCCAGGCCAGGTTGAACCACGCAACGAGATCGCGATAATCGGCGTCTGAGAAGGCGGCGGGGTCGGCCAGCGCGGCGGGCCGGCGGTCGAGCAGTTCGGCGTAGCGGGGATAGCGCCGGATGATGTTGTCCCAGTTGACGCTGAAGCACATCTGGAGGATGAAACGGCGGTCTGCGTCGCTCCAGCGCTCCTGCTCGGCGATGAGGACGAGGTCGTCGGACTCCCGGCCCTCGGCCCACGCCACCATCTGCTCAACGAGCGATGGGACCATGTTGATCGTGGCGTGGACCCCGGGGTGCTGGGCGAGGACCTCCGCCATGTGGAGGTAGTCCTTGGCAGCGTGAAGGCGCACCCACGGCATGGGCATGCCGCCGGTCCGCAGGTCCTTGTAGTACGGCTGGTGCATGTGCCACACCAGCGCGACGTACAACGGGTGCGTCATCGAACCCTCAACGGTCAATCTTCAATCTTCAATCGATTTCAGGTGTGGGAACAGGATCACTTCCCGGATGCTCTGCCGGTCGGCGAACAGCATGGTCAGCCGGTCGATGCCCGTGCCGAAGCCACCGGTGGGCGGCATGCCGTAGCTCAGCGCGTTGAGGAAGTCCTCGTCAAGCGGGTGGACGTTCTCGTCCTCGCCCGCCATCGCGGCGCGCAGCTCGACGAACCGCGCCCGCTGGTCGATCGGGTCGTTCAGTTCGGTGAACGCGTTCCCCATCTCCATGCCCGCGACGAAGTACTCGAAGCGTTCCACGGTGGTCGGATCGTCCGCCTTCTTCTTTGCCAGGGGGCTGATGTCCACCGGGTAGTCCATGATGATGGTCGGCTGGATCAGCGTGGGCTCGACGTAGTCGCCGAACAGCCCGTCGATCAGCTTGCCCCGGCTCGCCCTGGCGTCGCACTTCAGGCCCCGCGCGCGGATCGCGGCGGCCAGCGAATCGGCGTCAGGCGTTTGCGTGTAGTCGACACCCGTTGCGTCAAGGATCGCGTCGCGCATGGTGATCCGGCGCCACGGCGGCGTGAGGTCGATCTCCTGGCCATCGTACGTGATCTTCAGGCCCCCGGTCAGCGCCTCGCTGACCGCGCAGATCATCTCCTCGGTGCGGCGGATCATGCCGTGGTAGTCGGTGTAGGCCTCGTAGAACTCGAGTTGGGTGAACTCCGGGTTGTGCTTGAAGCTGATACCCTCGTTGCGGAAATCCCGGCCGAGCTCGTACACCCGCTCGTAGCCGCCGACGATGAGCCGCTTCAGGTACAGCTCGAAGCTGATGCGCAGGAAGAGTTCCTGGTCGAGCTGGTTGTGATGCGTGGTGAAGGGCCGCGCGGCCGCGCCGCCGTAGATGGGCTGGAGCACCGGCGTCTCGACTTCCAGGAACCCGTTCGAGTCTAGGTAGCGCCGGATGGCCGCGACGAGCCCGGCGCGCGTCTCGAAGACCGTGCGCACCTCGGGGTTGGCCAGCAGGTCCACGTAGCGCTGCCGATAGCGCGTCTCGACATCCTTCAGGCCGTGCCACTTGTCAGGCAGGGGGTTGAGCGTCTTGGAGAGGAGCGCGATTTCGCGCGCCTCGCACGTCACCTCGCCGGTGCGCGTGGTGAACATGGGACCGCGCACTGTGATGAAGTCGCCCAGGTCGACCAGCCTGCGGAAGAACTCGTCGTAGGCCTGCTCGCCGAGGAGATCGCGGCGCAGGTGAATCTGGACCCGACCGCTGCCGTCTTCGATGTGCGCGAAGGCGGCCTTGCCCATCACCCGCACGGACATCATGCGCCCGACGAGGCCCACAAAGTCCTCGGCGCCCAGCCGGCCCGCCGTGTGACCCGCCAGCGCTTCCGCCGCCGTGTGGGTGCGGGGCCAGGGGAGGCGCTGCGGATAGGGCTCCATGCCCACCGCGCGCAGGTCAGCAAGCTTGGCGCGGCGCACCAGCTGCTGTTCGTTGAGGTCGAGTTCGTTGTCTTCCACGCTACCTACTGTATCTTGGTGATCTCGAATTCGGCGGCTCCGCCCGGCGTCTGCACTTCGACGATCTTGCCGACCGCATGGCCCATGAGCGCGCGGCCGATGGGAGACCTGAACGAGATGCGCCCGTTTCCGGGGTCCACCTCAGTGGAGCCGACGATCGTGTACGTTTCCTCGTCGCCGTATTCGACGTCACGGATGGTGACCTTGCAGCCGATGTCCACCGTGCCGTTCGAATGGGTGTGATCGATGATAACTGCAGTGCCGAGGATATTGCGCAGGGTGAGGATGCGGCCTTCCACGAAAGCCTGGGTGTTCTTCGCCTCGTCGTAGCCCGCGTTCTCCGAAATGTCGCCGTCCGCCTTCGCATCGGCGATCTGGCGCGCCACTTCGGGACGTCGGACGTTGATGAGGTGGTCGAGTTCCTCCCGCAGCTTCTGGATTCCTTCTGCCGTCAGATAGTGGCTGTTTGTATCATCCATGACGCAATGTACCCTTGGGTTCTCCTGTGATCGTTGTGTGTTCAGCTGGCTTGGCCGGGTCATAAAAAAGCGCCGACGGCCCAGCAACCGCTGGCAGCCGTGGCGTTTGGACCTGCCCGGGCCTGTACAATAAAGAACGCCGTCAATGGATAGACGGCTCGAACGCCCAAAATTATACGCTAAGGCGACCGGGGATGCAAATCGGCATTCGGCGTTGTGAGGAAACCGGGTGCAGCGCATCTCGCTGGTTTTGGCCTGTCCTGTCCGCGGTGCTATGATCGGGCCGCACTGCATTTGGGGAGGCCTATGACTGTCTATCTTCGATCTGCATGGTCGATCGCGCTGTTGCTGCTTCTGGGGATCGTTTCGTGTGCTGCGCCGGCGCAGCCTTCGTCGCTGGGCGAGCGGCCCACCGACATCGTGCCGCTGGCACCGACGCAGCCAGCCGACGATGAGGAGGCCATCCGGCAACTCATCGAGCAGGAGGCCGCGGCGCTGGTCTCGCAGGATCTGGCGGGCCTGATGACGCTGTGGGCCGAGGACGCAGTGATCGTGGACGCGAAGCATACGCCGGACGACGAGGGGGACGACGCGCGCTGGCGCGGCCGCGATGCCATTCGCGAGCGATATGTCGTCCTGGTGCTGCCCGGCAACCCGCTCGCAGCCGGCGCGCGCGACATCCGGATCACGGTGGAGGGCGACACCGCGACCGCCACCAGCACCACGGCCATCGGCGACGAGGTTGCGGTGGGCGGCGACCGGTGGACGTTCGTCCGCCGCGGCGGGCGGTGGTTCATCTCGGGGCTCACCTACAACCTGGAGCCGTAGGAGTCCGGTGCTCCTGCGCGTGCGGCATCCTCCCTCCGGAGGAACCGGCACGCCTCACGCGTCGTCACATGGGCAGAACCAAGGAGGAGCACCATGACCATCCATCCGTCTGCCCATTCCGCCGCCCTGCGGCGCCATCCTGTCAGCCGGCCCCTGCTGACGCTGGGGCTGCTGCTGCTCGTCCTCCTGCTGATGCTGATCTTTGCCGCGTCCCCGGCGTCGGCAGACGGCTTCATCATCGCGCAGCCCCCCAGGGACCGGCCCGTTCCCTGGCGCGAGATTCCACTCACCATCAAGTACCACCGCGTCGAGGTGACGATCGAGAACCAGGTGGCCACGACGCGCGTCGACCAGGTCTTCGTCAACGACGCGGGTTTCGCGGTGGAGGGCACGTACGTCTTCCCGCTGCCCGAGGATGCGGCAGTGTCGAGCTTCGACATGTGGGTCGACGGCAAGAAGTTCGAGGGCAAGCTGCTCGGCCGGGACGAAGCACGCCGCATTTACGAGGACATCGTCCGGCAGCAGAAGGACCCCGCGCTGCTGGAGTACATCGGCCGGGGCGCATTCCAGGCGAGAATCTTTCCGATCCCCCCGCGCGGCGAGCGTCGCATCGAGCTGGCGTACACGCAGGTGCTGGGGCAGCAGGGCGGCCTCGTGCACTATCGCTATCCCCTGAACACGGAGAAGTTCTCCGCGCGGCCGCTCTCGGAGGTGGCGATCAGCGTCGACATCCAGGACCGGGCAGACCTGCGCGCGATCTACTCGCCCTCGCACCCCGTGCAGGTGACGCGTGAAGCTGCGAACCATGCGACGGTGGGCTACGAAGCGCGCGACGTGCGGCCCGACCGTGACTTCGACCTGTATTACAGCGTGTCACAGGACGCCATCGCGGTGAACCTGCTGAGCAACAAGCCCTTCGGCGAGGACGGCTACTTCCTGCTCCTGGTGACGCCGCCCGTGGAGGCGGAGGGCGAGGCGGTGCCCAAGGACGTGATCGTGGTGCTCGACACGTCGGGCAGCATGGAGGGCGAGAAGATCGACCAGGCCCGCCGCGCCGCGCGCTACGTGCTGGACAACCTGGGCGAGGCCGACCGCTTCAACATCGTGACGTTCAGCACCGCGACGCGGCTCTTCGCGGAGCGGCCCGTCGGTCTGAGCCAGGCCGCGGCCGGCCGCCGGTTCATCGACAGGCTGCGCGCCGCGGGCAGCACCGACATCAACCGCGCGTTGCTCGAGGCCGTGGCCGGCGTAGACGAGGAGCGACCGACGGTCGTAATCTTCATGACCGACGGCCTGCCGACCGCAGGCGAGATCGACCCGGACCGGATCGTGGCGAACGTGGCCGCGGCTGCGCCCAGGTCCGTCCGGCTCTTCTCGTTCGGCGTCGGCTACGACGTGGACACCCTGTTGCTGGACGAGCTCAGCAGCCAGCAGCGCGGGACGAGCGCGTACGTGCGGCCGGAGCAGGACATCGAGGAAGAGGTGTCCGGCTTCTACGCCACCGTGAGCGCACCGGTGCTGGTGGACGTGCAGGCCGCCTTCTCGGGCGTGAAGGTCGAGGACATGTATCCGTATCCGCTGCCCGACCTGTTCGGCGGCACGCAGCTGATCATCGCCGGACGGTACCGCGAGGGCGGGACGGCCACCCTGCGCCTGTCGGGCGAGGTCGACGCTGGGCCGCGCTCCTATCGCTACGCGGGCCTCCAGTTCGTGGAGCGGGGCGGCAACGAGTTCATCCCCCGGCTCTGGGCCCAGCGCAAGATCGGCTATCTGCTGACGCAGATCCGCCTCAAGGGCGAGCGCGTGGAACTGGTCGAAGAAGTGACCGAGTTGGGGACCAAGCACGGCATCGTGACGCCCTACACCTCGTTCCTCGTCGAGGAGCCGGGCGCGACCGGTCCCGTCCCCAGGCCAGCCTTCGGTGCCCCGGGCATCCCGGTGCTCCCGGGCTTGGGGGGCGCGGGCGGACCTGCACCGTCGATCATGGCGCCGGATGCCGGGCGTTCCGGCGAGGCGGCCGTCTCGAAGGCGCAGAGCGACGCTGCGCTGCGTGAATCTCAGACCGCCGCGGAGGCGCCGTCCGTCGAGACGGTGCGCCAGGTGGCTGACAAGACCTTCACCCTGCAGGACGGCGCCTGGGTCGACACCGCGTTCGATGCCAGGAAGCTGAGGCCTGAGTCGATCGTCTTCGGCAGCGCGCGCTACTTCGCGCTCCTGGCGGAGCACCCCGGCATCGGACGCTACCTGGCCCTCGGGGACCGCGTGACCGTCGTTTTCGAAGGCAAGGCGTACGTCGTCACGCCGGACGATTGAAGATTGAAGATCACAGATTGAAGATTGAAGATTGAGGACTGGCTCGCCTTCGTAGCCGGTTTTCGATCTTCAATTTTCAATTTTCAATCTTCAATCTTCAATCGATCCCCGAAGGGCATCGGCCCCACAAATTGCCGCTCTGCGGCCTGCGTGCTATAATCCTCCTGTTTATGACCTGCATCATATTGTACCTGTTTTCCCGGAGTTCCTGATGGACCGGCGCGAGATCCTGAGCGCACTGCCGGTGTTCGCCGGCCTGTCCGACAGAGACTGGGAGAAGGTTGTCGATCTTTTCGGCGAACGCCAATACCAGAAGGACGACTACATCTTTCTGGAGGGCGAAGCGCCGCGCACCTTGTACGTCGTCAAGACGGGCAAGGTTAAGGTGCTGCGCCACTCGACCGACGGCAAGGATGTCGTTCTGCGCGTCGTCGGCCCCGGGCAGTTGTTGGGCAGCGTGGGCGTGTTCGACGGCATCGGCTATCCGGGCACCGCGCAGGCCATCGAGGACTGCACGCTCCTCGTCATCTCCCGCAATGACTGCCTGACCCTGGTTTACCGGTTCCCCGTCTTCGCGCTCACGGTCATCAACGACATGGGGATTCGACTCCGCAGTTCCGCGGAGCAGATCCGCAGCCTCGCGGTCGAGCGCGTCGAGCAGCGCATCGCGCGCACCCTGATCAAGCTGGGTCAGACGGCCGGCGCGGACACGCCCGACGGCAGGGTGATCGAGATGCCCCTCACGCGGCAGGACGTGGCGGACATGACCGGCACCACCGTCGAGACCGCCATCCGCGTGATGAGCAAGTTCCGCCGGGATGAGCTGATCCACACGCGCCGCGGCAAGGTCGTCCTCGTCGACATGGATGCGCTCATGGAGATCGCCGAGGCCGGGTAGGCCGCGGCGGACCCCTTTTTGACACCCCCTCGCGCAAAGGCTACAATAACCATACTTGCCGGTGAGCCGCCGCCTCAGGGCCCGACCCTGGGGAGGAACTTCCCGACTCCCATCTGCGCCGCCGCAGGGCGCGCGTGGAACAGCTGCCCCACGAAACAGCAAGTGGGGGCGCCCGGACGGTGACGGCCGGGCGACTACAACCGCAACAGAAAGCAAACCCGCGAAGCCGAACCGAGACCTCGTCTCGGTTCGGCCGTGAGGGCTGAAACGGTGGGGTAAGAGCCCACCGGCGGCTCGCAGCAATGCGGCCGGCCAGGCGAGCGTACAGCCGGGAGCAAGGTGAGTGGGCCGGGCAAATGGGCGGACTGTGTAGGGGCGACCCTGCGTGGTCGCCCGGCTGTTCGGTCTCATCGCAGCCGAGCCGGTGAAGGCGGGTCACACCTGCCAGGCCAGGCGAGGCCGGGCGTCGTAAGGCGCCCGAGATAGATGGCGGCAGGCCTACGGGCCGACAGAATCGGGGGTAAGATCCGGCAAGGACCTTGATTCGCTTGATTCGCCTGATTAGCCTGATGTGACTGGCTCAGTCCGGTTCGTGGTACGCATCGGGCAACTCAGGTGAATTGAGAGCACGAATCGGGTCGTTCGTGGTCAGCCGACGTGGCGGAATGGCAGACGCTGCAGACTTAGGATCTGCTGAGCTAAGCTCGTGGGGGTTCAAATCCCCCCGTCGGCATCGCGAGACGGTAAAGGCCTCCCGGATTCTCCGAATCCGGGAGGCCTTTTGCTAATCCGAGCCCAAGTGCCGGGCGACTGAAGGCCCCGTGCACAACTACTGGGCTTCAGGACTTATCTTCGTATAGCGACATCCCCTCGAGCAAGCTGTGTTGGAGCAGGATCAGGATGATCAGCGGCGGTATGGTCGAGATGACGGTGCCGGCCATGACGTAGTGCCACTCCACGGCCGCATCGGTGGCCACCAACTGCTTCAAGCCGATCTGCACCACGCGGGTGCTGTCGGAGTTAGCGATGATGAGCGGCCACAGGTACTGATTCCACATGTAGATGAACTCGACCAGGAAGAGGGCCGCGATGTTGGTGCGGGAGAGCGGCATCACGATGGACCAGAGGAAGCGCATCGGCCCGGCACCATCCATGCGCGCGGCATCGGCCAGGCTCGGCGGGATGGTCTGGTAGAGCTGGCGGAAGAGAATCGTGCCGGTGGCGCTGGCCAGAAACGGTATGGTGAGTCCCGCGTAGGTGTCGACCCAGCCCATCTGATCCAGCAACTCGAAGGTGGGCACGATGCGCACGGGCACCGGCAGCATGTGGGTGAGCAGGATCAAGACGAAGACCCAGCGCTTGCCCGGGAAGTCGAAGTAGACAAAGGCAAAGCCGGCCAGGATGCTGAGGATGATCTTGCCGATGGCGACCACCAGCGAGATGACCATCGTGTTCACCAGCAGCCGGTCCATGTGGATGTCGGTCCACGCGTAGCGACTGTTCTCCAGCAGGGAACTGCCGGGCAGGAACCGGGGCGGCGACTGGTAGTACTGCTGGGGCGTCTGGGTTGCCAGCAGGACCGCGTACATCAGCGGAATGAGCGTGATCAGCACTGCGACGATCATGACCGCGTGCGACACGCCCGGCTGAACGAGTCGCTTGCGCAGGGAATCCCAGCGGCTGCGCCTCGGCCGATTGGCGTGAGCCGGCGCGTAACCTCCGTGAGTTGTGGCAGACTGGCTCATTGGTAAAACACCTTATTGCCGGCGAAGCGGAACTGCAGGGTGGTCAGCACGGCTACCATGATGAGCAGCAACACCGACTGGGCCGAGGCATAGCCCGTGTTCAGCCCGATGAAGCCGTCGCGATAGAGCTTGAAGACCAGCAGGTCGGTGGCTCGGCCCGGTCCGCCTGCCGTGGTGATGTGGACGAGACCGAAGCCCTCGAAGAACGCGTACAGGGTGTTCATGACAAAGAGGAAAAAGGTCGTCGGCGAGAGCAGTGGGAACGCAATGCGCCAGAAGCGTCGCCACGGGCCTGCACCATCCACCTCGGCCGCTTCGAGCAACTCACTGGGCAGGCCGCGCAGGCCGGCCAGGAAGAAGATGATGTTGTAGCCCAACATCTTCCACGTCGCGGCGAGCGCGATGAAGATCAGGGCGTGATCCGCGGACGTGCGCCAGTTAAACGAGATGCCGGTCAGGCTGGTGAGCAGCCCACTTGCCAACCCGAAGCTCGGCTCCAGCATCAGCGCCCAGATCAAGCCCGCGATCGATGGCGAGATCGCATAGGGCCAGATGAGGAGCGTCCGGTAGAACGCAAATCCGCGCAACTGCTGGTTGGCCACCACCGCCACAAGGAGGCTCACGGCCAACCCGAAGAAGACAACGAAGAGTGAAAACCAGCCCGTGACCACGATCGAATTCAGGTAATCGGGATCTGCGAAAAGCCGCGTGAAGTTCTGCAGGCCGACGAAGATGCGGCGATCGCCCAACGCGCTGACGCGGTACAGGCTGAGTTGGATGCTCTGGACCGCGGGAATGGCGAAGAAGACCAGGACTACGAGAACGCTCGGCGCCAGCAGCAGGTAGGGTAGAAACCGGTTGGGGAAGCGTGTCTGCATGTGAGTCTCTCAGATGCGGAATGGCAGTGGCGCGGCCTGCAGGCGAGGCGCTCCGACCGTCGTTCAGAGGGTCGGAGCGCCTCGCCGGTGGTGCTGCTACTGCTGCGGGTGCATCTGAGCGTAATCGCTCAGCACCTGATTGGTTTCCGTCTCCGCCTTGGTCAGGGCCTGCTTCGGGTCGACGAAGTTGACCACGACCTCTTCGATGGCGGCGCCGGTGATGTCACGGATCTGGACGAAGTCGCCCAGGACTACACCTGTGGCCGCCGGCGTGTCCGCGCCGCCGAGAATCTGGTTGAATGCTGTGGCGTGATTTGGCTCCGCTTCGAACCACCCTTCCTTCTTCAGATCCTCATACGCGGTCAGGCTGGTGGGGAAGTACCCGGTCCCCTTGTGCCAGATGACGGAGCGCTCGGGCGTGAAGGTGTACTTCAGGAACTCCCAGGCAACCTTCTGTTGCGCCTCGGTGGCGCCCTTCATGACCCAGTTGCAGCCGCCACCGATGACGCTGTTGCCGACGCCATCGAAGCCGTCGAGGCGGGGCAGATAGGCCGTGCCTACCTTGAACTGGGCGGCCTTGATGATGCCTCCCAGGCTGGAAGTGCTCTGGAACAGCATACCGAACTGGCCGGCCAGGAAGGGATCGTTGGCGCTGTACTCACGGCCGCCGTAAACCAGCACGCCTTCTTTCGCCATCCGCTGCCACTCGGTCAGCAGCTTGACGCCGAAGTCGGTGTTGAAGAGGATCTTCGTGGCCAGGCCGGCGCGGCCGTTGTCATTGTCGGCGTACAGTTGATCGTGCAGGGCGAACTCCTGCTCGAAGATCCAGGCAGGCCAACCCATCGAGAACCCGCCCTGCGCGACGCCGGCCTCCATCAGCGTCTTGCTGACCGCTTCGACCTCGGCCCAGGTTGCGGGCGGCTTCTCGGGGTCGAGGCCCGCGGCCGCGAACATATCCTTGTTGTAGTACAGCATGGCGGTGGAGCTGTTGAACGGCATGCAGGACAGCTTGCCCTCCACCGAGTAGTACTTCATGATCGGCTGGACGACCTCGTCCCAGTTCACCTCGCCCTTGTCCATCGTGTAGACCGGAATGACGGCGTCCGAGTCGAGCATGGTGCGCGTGCCGACCTCGTACACCTGCACGATGGTCGGCGGGCTGCCGGTCTTGTACGCGGCCAGTGCCTTGGTGAGGGTCTCGGCATAGCTGCCGATCAGTTGCGGCTCGACCTTCATGTCGGGATGAAGGGCATTGAAGGACTCGGCCATCTCATTCACGACCTTCTCGCGGCTGCCACTCATGGCATGCCAGAAGGTGATGCTGGTGACATCGGCCGCGGGTGCTGCGGCGGGAGCGGTGGTCGGTTCGGCCGCGGCGGGTGCCGCAGCCGGTGCGGTCGTCGGAGCCGCTGCCGGTGCGGCTGTGGGCGCAGGTGCCACGCAGCCGCCGACCAGCAAGGTCAGCGCGGCCAGAATCGGGAACAGTGAACGTGCTAAGCTTCTACCTGACATCCTTCTTCTCCTTTGACTCGAAGGTGACGTCGGCCAAGCGGCTGCCGACTGTGGCGGATCGTCGAACGCCGTTGCTGCGATCCAGCTGCACCTTATCGCATGACGCTGGGATGGGCAAGACGCCCGATCTCAGTCGTCGATCAGGGCCATGAGCGCGTCCGCGAGCTTGTGTGGATCGTGGCGCCAGGGGCTCTGCCGGTCGACCAGGTCGGCCAGGATCAACTTGTAGGATGCCGGCGTGCGGGCCAACGCACGTGCTTGTTGCGGAAAGCGTGCTTGCTCCCGCATGCGTGCTTGGTGCCACGAGTCGGACGGCGGGCGCACCCACTCGGCGCCGCCGCCCGGCGAGACGTCTTCGGGCAGGTTGCCGTTCGCGAGGACGACGGAGAAGACGTCGTGCCCGACATGGCCGGTCAGGGCGTCGACGTGGTCCGTGACATCGTAGCCGGCCGTCTCGCCTACCTGGGTGGCGACGTTGCAGACGTACACCTTCAGCGCAGGCGCGGATCGGATCGCCTCGCACAGATCGTGGACGAGGAGATTGGGCAGCACGCTGGTGTACAGGCTGCCCGGACCGATGACGATCAGGTCCGCCTGCAGGAGTGCGTGGATGGCTTTGGGAAAGGCCGGTGCGTCCTCCGGCTGCAGGTAGACGCGTTGGATGCGGCCTTCAGTGTGTGCGATGCGGGACTGGCCGTGCAGCTGCTCCGCGCGCGCTTCGGCGGCCGGCTCTCCTGAGCCGGCCGCCAACACCTCGGCCGCCAGCATCACGGGCATCAGGGTGGAGGGCATGACCTGCCCCCGCACAGCCAGGACCCGACTCGATTCCTCCAGCGCGGACTCGAAGCTGCCCGTGATTGCGGTCATGGCGGTGAGATACAGGTTGCCGAAGCTGTGGCCGTCGAGCGCGGTGTCGTTCGCGAACCGGTACTGGAAGAGATCGGTGGTCAGCTTCTCCGCATCGGACAGCGCAGCGATGCAATCGCGGAAGTCGCCGGGCGGCAGCATGCCGAGGTCGCGGCGCAAGCGGCCGCTGGACCCGCCGTCGTCTGCGACGGTGACGATGGCGGTGATGTGGTCCGTGTGCTCCTTGAGGCCGCGCAGGAGGGTGTTGAGGCCGTGGCCGCCGCCGATGGCCACCACCTTCGGCCCGCGCTGGCGGCGCCGGTGGCGGTAGACGACCTCGACAACGTCGCCCTGGTCACCGCGGCGGTAGGCAGAGAGCAGCGTGCGATTCAAGCCGTACACGGCGAGTGAAACCAGGGCCAGGCCCGCTGCGCTGAGCAGGACGATCGCGGCCGCGGGGTGGAGTGGAAGCGCCGGCAACCGATCGAGGAAGCGCCAGAGGCCCGCAGTGCGCGGGAGCCTGACCGCGGCCAGGGCGAAAAGAAACAGCCCACCGGCAAGCAGGAGCAACCACCGCTTGACGCCCATCCCAGGCCGCAGCCACTTCCACTGGCTGAACCTGGAGAAGAATCGATTCATCCGTGCCTCATGCGCCCGGCCGGTGCAGCCTTGCCAGCCTGACAAGGGTCAGACGAGGTGCGCGGTGGCTCGACGGGACCGGCCCCGTCCGGCATGGCTCCATCCGGCATCGTATTCAAACTCCTCGGTTTCTTCGGACGGGTAGAAGAGGTGGAGGCTTTCCTTGCCCGCCTGCGCTGGGTCGGCATGGAGCAGGTACGTCTCGGCATTCGCTCCGAATTCCCGGGCTCGCTTCCGAAGGTCGTCGAGCTTCTCTGGCACCCCATGTTCGTCCAGCAGGCCCTTGATCTCCGTGTAGAGGCCCTCGCTCCCGTACAGCAGGCGGCCTTCCTCGAGAATCTTGCAGGCCACCATGTGTTTGAAGGTGTCGAAACGCAGCTGTTCCCGGACTCTGCTCATCCGCTTGATGACATAATCTATCTCCTCCCGCAACTGGGGGGAGGTCAGGGTCATGTACTTCTGGCCATAGATGGCGCGGTCGAGCTCGGCGATGAATTCGTCAGGCACGTCATCCGCGACGACGACGACCAGGTCGATGTCCGATCCCCGCACCAGTTCCCCGGTGCTCTGCTCGGGGCGAGGCACGTCGTGCGCCATGCCGTAGACGATGTCCCCGGCGATGATGAAGCAGATGGGGAGGGCGTCGCCCCACAGGCTGCCGAGCTGCTGCCTGATCTGCCTGACGATGCTGAGGGCGAGCTCGCGTTTGTTCCGACTCACTGTCTCGAAGTGCGAGGCCATCTCTCGAGCGCGCGTTGCGACCGCATCGGGATCGGCGGCGAGCCCCGTGACCGAGTAGGAGAGGAACGCCCTCAGGATGGAGGGTGAGAGCCGGGCGTATCCGTCCACGCGGCGATCCAGCCGCAGGTAGCGGGTCCCGACGCGCTCGGTGATGAGCGCGCCGGAGCGCAGGCAGGTCTGCCACAGGACCAGGCTGTCGTCGTCGAACGACTCTCTCAGCTCCAGTCCTGTGACGGGCCCCTGCTGCCCGATATGCGCTACGATCGCCTGTTCAAGGTCCACGGCCGCGCTTCCTGATGAGATGGAATACCGACAGAGTACTCAGCCTACGGTGGTAACGTCCACGCCTCGCCGCGCAAGCGCATCCTCGTGTCCTGGGAGGCCCTGCGCGGCAGCCTTGTCCAGCACGTAGATCAGGTTGCCGCCGTTCCGGGCGTAGGTCTGGCCATAGGAGATCGGCACGTCGGGCGTGGGATCTTCGATCAGGGAGCGCGCGACGGGCCCTGACTTGCGTTCGCCGCTGGCCACGAGCAAGACGGTGCGCGCCTCGTAGACCAGCTCCGCGCCCATGCTGGTCGCGTAGTGCGGGCTGTCTTCCCTGGCCCGGAAGTGGCCGTCTATGACCGCATTCGTCACGGTGTTGTCGTCCAGCTTCACCAGCAGGACCCGGCTGCCCTCGAAGGGAATGCCCGCCTCGTGGAAGGCAACGTGACCCTTCCCGCCGACGCCGATGATCTGGAGATCGATGCCGCCGGCACGCGCGATCTTGCGCTCGTAGCCATGGAGCACCTCGTTGCGGATCCATGCCAGGTACTCGGATGAGGCGCGGGGATCGATGACGATCGACTTGCCTGCGTCGTCGCCCAGCTCGCTCCAGTCGGCCGGATTGCCCTCGAGCTCCTGAGCCATGCGGGTCTGGTCGATGAGCGCGCCATAGGGCAGGCTCGTCTCGATGAACGGCTGCTTGAGCAGCCCGAAGAGCTCGCGGATCATGAAGTAGCTGTAGCTCTCGGGATGGAGCAGCCGCTGCTGCGCGTTCTCCCCGGGCAACCCGACGTACTCGTCGAGGTTGAAGCAGCGGATACGGCCTGAGTCGAGTGCGCCGGCATTCGCGGCCGCGGCCAGGCGCTTGTAAAGTCCGGTAGGTGAGTTCCCGGTGGCGAGCCCGAGGACCGCCTCGTCCTTCTTTGCGAGCAGGCCTGCCAGCTCACTGAGCACGATCTCTGCGGCCGTGTCGCTCATGCGCTCGAAATTGTCGGTGATGAAGACCCTGATCGACATGTAAACTCTATCCCTTCGGTGTCAGGCCAGCGCGGTGCGTACGACGTCGGCGATCTGGTTGCAGTACTTCTCGGTCAGCTCGGCGGTGGGGCCTTCGATCATGACGCGGCAGACGTTCTGCGTCCCTGAGTAGCGCACCAGGACGCGGCCGCTCTGGCCCAACTCTTCCTCGGCCTGGCGGATGGCGTCCATCACCTGGGGCAAGGTGGATAGCTCCGGCTTGCGGCTCACTGGCACGTTGAGCAGCTTCTGCGGGAACACGTCCATGGCCTTGGCCAGCTCGGAGAGCGGCTTGCCGGTCTTCACCATCACCGAGATCAGCTGCATGGCGGTCAGGATGCCGTCGCCGGTCGTGTGGTGGTCGAGGAAGATCACGTGGCCCGAATCTTCGCCGCCGAGCACGCTCCCCAGGCGCTGCATGTCCTCGAGCACGTAGCGGTCGCCGACCTTGGAGGCATGGTGCTTGAAGCCGTACCTCTTGCAGGCCATGACGAGGCCGAGATTGCTCATGACGGTGGTGACGAGCAGGTCGTTGGCCAGCGCGCCCGCCTCCTTCATGGCCTTGGCGCAGATGATCAGTATCTGGTCCCCGGTGATCTCGTCGCCCTTCTCGTCGACCGCGATGAGGCGATCCGCATCGCCGTCGAACGCGAGCCCGATTGCCGCGCCGGTCTCGACCACGCGTTTCCTGAGGTCGGTCGTGAACTGCGACCCGCAGTTGTCGTTGATGTTGAAGCCGTTGGGTTCGTCGTGGATGACCTCGACGTTCGCGCCGAGCTCGAAGAATGCCTCGGGCGCAACCTTATACGCGGCGCCGTTGCCGACATCCAGGACGATCTTCATCCCTTCCATGCTCAGCGTGCGCGGGAAGGCGTTCTTCAGGAAGACGATGTACCGGCCGCGCACATCTTCCAGGCGGTAGGCGCGTCCCATCCCCGAAGCATGTGGCACCAGGTCGGGGAGCTGGCCGTCGAGGATCAGCTTCTCGATCGCCTCTTCCTCCTTGTCCGACAGCTTGTAGCCGCTGCCCGAGAAGATCTTGATCCCGTTGTCCTGGTAAGGATTGTGAGAGGCGGAGACGACGATGCCGGCCTCGGCGCGCATGCTGTGCGTGATGAAGGCAATGCCTGGGGTGGGCAGCACGCCCACCAGGTAGGAGATGCCACCCATGGACGTGATGCCGGCCTCGAGGGAACTTTCCAGCATGTAGCCCGAGATCCGGGTGTCCTTCCCGATGATGATTTTGGGATTGTGGTTGGGCTTCTTGAGAAGATAGGTGAGTGCCTGTCCGACCGAGAAGGCAATGGCTGAATTCATGGGATAGCGGTTGGCCTCGCCCCTGATCCCGTCAGTGCCGAACAATTTTCCCATCGACGATCTCCTTTGTGGATGCGTTAAGAGAGCTACTTTGAAAAGAGGTGGAGCGACGGCATGAGCGCCTGTGCCTGCCGGCAGAGGTGATCGACGATCGCCTGCAGCCAGCGGGCGCCCGCCTCCGATGTCTCGGCGGGCAGGCCCTTGATGAAGTCGACATACTTCTGGTCGTCGCTCTGCCCCTGCACGTGGGCCGCGTCGAGGAAGCTGCTGCGCTGCGCCGCACCGATGTGCTCCGCCGGTCCGCCGGCGAACAAGCCGTCGATCGCCTGCATCGCGTCGTAGAACTCCCGCTTGCCGGCATCGGACTGCTGCCTGTCCTCATATCGGCCGATCGAGGCCTTCGCCTTGGCGGCCATGGCCTCCAGGCGCTTCGTGCGTTCCTCCTTGGCCGACGCCAGCCTGGCCATGGCCCCCGCATAGACGAGGTTGCCCAGTTCCTGCCTGTCGAAGAAGGGCCGGCGGACGTAGGCGTACCAGTGCTCGAGTGCAACCAGGTTGGCCAGGTAGCGGATGTTGTTGCCGACGACGCGCGCGATGGTGCGATAGCTGTGCGGGTGCCTGTCCCTGCTTTCGCCGGTCGGGACCTGGCCGAAGACCAGCCTGTCCTCATCGTCGACGTCGGTGCGCAGGACGGTGCCCGCCGCAACGACGTTGCCGTAGTTGACCCGGATCGGACCCACCATGCCGCCCTGGCCGCCCAGGAAGATGGGCGCCCGGTTGAGCATGACGCCCCGCGGGACGTCGCCGACCAGGGAGGCGGTTGTCTTGTCGCCATCCGGTGTGTAGTTGAAGTGGATGTAGGAACTGCCGACCTCGCTGTGGTCCTTGCGGCTCGTTCCACCTGCGACCAGGCAGTCGCAGAGATTGATCAGGCTACCCAGGGTGACGAAGGGGAAGAGGATCGTCTGCTTCAGCCCCACGCAATGAGCGCCGTTCGCCTCCTCTTCCAGGATGGTCCCCTCGCGGACGTGGGCGCCCAATCCCAGGCTGGACTTCTCGAGAAAGACGGCCTTGTTGAAGTAGCCGCCCTTCAGCTCGACGCCGGGGCCGATCTGGCAGTCGTCGATCGTCGCCGGGCCTTCGTATCCGATCCTGGCTCCGGCCGAGATGACCGTGTTCCTGCCGTAGATGCGGCAGCCGGGAAATAGGATCACGCCCCGGCCGGAGATGCGATCGGGATCGACCTCTTCGCCGATATCGAGCGTCCAGGGGTTGGGCATCTCCACGCCCTTCTCTGCCAGTTCGAGAATCTTATCGTAGGATCCGGGTCTTAGTTCCACAGCTTGCTCCTTGACGAGGAGTCACATGAGCCATTGAGTATAGCACTGACGCGCGGCCGCTCCAAAGGAATGGCAATGCATTTTCCGGGCCGCTCCTGCTGGGCGCCTCGTGGTCTGCCATCCCTGATTTGTCACAACAAACCCCCGCGCGTATAATACGCACCAATGTGGGCCCGTGGCCTAGCGGGAAGGCGTCTCCCTTGCACGGAGAAGATCGCCGGTTCGAATCCGGCCGGGTCCATTGGTCGTCGGCGCGATGGCCCGATTTTGACAGGGTAACGGGTTCTGGCTATAATGCGCCGGTAAGTACACAACCGAACAGGGCTCGCGGGTGTAGTACAGTGGTAGTACGTCTCCTTGCCAAGGAGAAGGTCACGGGTTCGAATCCCGTCACCCGCTCTGAATGAGTGGCTGATTGCAGAACAACTGTGATGCCAGCTCCTGGGGTGCTGGCCACCTGCCATCAGCCGTTTCTCTTTCTAAGCCGGGGTAGCTCAGTTGGTAGAGCACGCGACTGAAAATTGCGGTGTCCCCAGTTCAAGTCTGGGCCTCGGCACCTGGGTCGGGCAATCGGGGGTCGTTCAACGGCAGGACAGCAGCCTTTGGAGCTGCGTATCGGGGTTCGAATCCCTGCCCCCGAGTCGGGGGCAGGAACAGAGCGCCGTAGTCGACGCCTGATTCCAGCCTGCGAATACGTGGTGGCCATAGCTCAATAGGCAGAGCATCTGGTTGTGGCCCAGAAGGCTGTGGGTTCAAGCCCCACTGGCCACCCCTTCACAGGATTGCCCGGCATCCTCGCGGATGGCCGGGCTTTCTCTAATCCGGAATCGTCAAGTGCAGCGCGTGCTCGTCCTCAACGCCACGTACGAGCCGCTGAGCGTCATCTCTGTCCAGCGGGCCGTCGTGCTCCTCTTGAAGGAGAAGGCCGAGCTGGTGGAGGCGACAGCGGAGCGGCTTCACGCGGCCCGGATGAGCCTTCCTGTCCCCCTGGTCATTCGCCTGGTCTGCTACGTTCGTATCCCGCATCCCATCATGCTGGCGCCCACGCGACGCAGCGTCGCGCTGCGCGACAACTTCACCTGCCAGTACTGCGGGGACACGCCGGGACGCAGCCTGCTCACGATGGACCATGTACTGCCGCGGTCGCGCGGGGGCCAGACCACGTGGGAGAACGTCGTGACAGCCTGCCGCGCGTGTAACATGCGCAAGGGTGGCCGGACGCCGGAGGAGGCCCACATGGGGCTGCGGCGGCAGCCGCGGCGGCCGCACTACGTCGCATTCCTCCTGCTCTCCGAGTCAGGCCCGGTCGACGTGTGGAGCAAGTATACCTATCGGTAAGTCCTACCGCACGAAGTAGATGATGGACACGATCATCCCGATCGCGACCACGAGATAGCGCAGCACGGCGGGCTTGATGCGCCCTGCCACTTTACCCCCCAGCACGCCGCCGAGCAGTGCGCCCCCCATCATCACTGCCGCAGCCAGCCACACGACCTGTCCCGAGAAGAGGAAGAAGATGGCGGCAGCCGTATTCGTGGCGAACGCTACGGCCTGCTTCAGCGCGTTCAGCCGGGTCAGGTTGTCGTCGAGCACGACGGCCAGCACCGCCAGGATGATGACGCTCAACCCAGCACCGAAATAGCCGCCGTAGATGGCCGCCAGGCCTACGGGAAGCGCGGCCCAGCGCTCGTGCGACCTCCCGTCACCGGCCTGGCTCGTGGTGCGGCGGTTGCCCAGCCTGACCACCCATTTTCGTAGCGGGTCCTGGAGCGCCAGCAGGCCGGAGGCCAGGAGGATGAGGTAGGGCACCAGGTCACGGAAGAGCCGCTCGCCCGTGCGCAGGAGCAGGATGCCGCCGATCAGCCCGCCTGCTACGCCCGCAGGGATGGCCCACCAGAGGCGATGCTCCTGCCCGCGCAGGTCGGCGCGCTGGGCCAGCGTCGCGCCCAGGTAACCCGGCAGCAGCGCCACCGTATTCGTCACATTTGCCGCGATGGCGGGCACCCCGACGGCGGTAAGCATGGGGAAGGTGATCAGCGTGCCGCCGCCTGCAAGCGCATTGATTGCGCCCGCGGCCACTGCGGCCGCGGCGATGAGGACGAAGTCGAACCCTTCGAGCATGGAGATTCCTTTCGACGAAACGGCGGGCGATCGACCGCGCTGGGGGCGGCCGGGGAGCGGCTCGTTAACGCAAAGCCGGGAGTGGGGATCGGACCCACTCCCGGCTCTGTTGGGCGTCGTAGCACCTATAGGATAAACCGAGGTGATGCTACGACGCCACGTTTGGTACTACGTTGGTCCATTCGCATCACCTCCCCGGTAATAGGATGGCGATTTAAGGCGCCCGCAAGGGCAACATGGATATTATGGGCGGTAGACGCGTATCTGTCAAGTCGAAGAAGCCGCGCGTTCCGGCCTGAGCACGACGATGCCGAGCGGCGGCAGCGTCAGCGTGAGCGAATGGGGCTGCGACTGCCAGCCGAACGCCTCCGCGCGCAGCACGCCCTCGTTTCGCACGTCGCTGCCGTAGTAGCGGCTGGCGTCGCTGTTGAGCAGCTCGCGATAGGTCGTGAGCTCGGGCACACCGATCCGGTACGCGTGGCGCACGACGGGCGTGAAGTTACAGATCACGAGGAGATGGTCGCGCGGATCTTCTCCGCGGCGGATGAAGGAGAGGACGCTGTTCTCCCAATCGTTCGCCTCGATCCACTCGAATCCTTTCCAGTCGTCGTCCTGCTCGTGGAGCGCGGGCTCGCTGCGGTACGCCCGGTTCAGGTCGGCCACCCACGACTGCAGCTTGCGGTGCGGCTCGAATTCCACCAGGTGCCAGTCGAGGCTCTTCCCCTCCTGCCACTCGGTCCACTGGCCGAAGTCCTGCCCCATGAAGAGCAGCTTCTTGCCGGGATGCGTCCACATGAACCCGTAATAGAGGCGCAAATTGGCGAAGCGCTGCCAGAAGTCGCCGGGCATCTTGTCGGCCATCGCGCGCTTCAGGTGCACCACCTCATCGTGGGAGATGGGCAGGATGAAGCGTTCGCTGAACGCGTACATGAGGCCGAACGTCAGCTTGTTGTGGTGATACTTGCGGTAGACCGGATCCTTGACCATGTATTCCAGCGTGTCGTGCATCCAGCCCATGTTCCACTTGAAGGTGAAGCCCAGGCCGCCCAGGTGGGCCGGCCGGCTGACCGCAGGGAAGGATGTGGATTCCTCCGCGCAGGTGAGCGCGCCGGGATGCTCGATGGCCACGTGCTCGTTGAGCTGCTTGAGGAATTCGATGGCCTCCAGGTTCTCGCGGCCGCCGTACTGGTTCGGCACCCACTCGGTGCGGCCGTAGTCCCGGTAGAGCATCGACGCGACCGCGTCCACGCGCAGCCCATCGATGTGGTAGCGATCCAGCCAGAAGAGTGCGCTGTTGGTCAGGAACTGGCGCACCTCGTTGCGCGCCCAGTTGAACACCTTCGTGCCCCACTCCCGGTGTTCGCCCAGCCGCGGATCCTCGTATTCGTACAGCGTGCTCCCGTCGTAGCGGGCCAGGCCGCAGGCGTCCGCGGGGAAGTGGGCCGGCACCCAGTCGATGATGACGCCGATGCCGGCCCGGTGGAGCGTGTCGACGAAGTCCTGAAAGTCGTCGGGGGTTCCGAAGCGGCTGGTGGGCGCGAAGTAGCCCGTCACCTGGTAGCCCCAGGATGCATCCAGCGGATGCTCCGTGATCGGCAGGAGCTCCACGTGGGTGAAGCTCTGTTGTTTCACGTAGTCAACAAGCCTGCCCGCCAGGTCTGCGTAGCTGAGAAAGCCGTTCGTTTCCGGCACGCGCATCCACGAGCCGAGATGCACCTCGTAGATGGACAGGGGCGCGTGCGCAGCGTCCCGCCGGCTGCGTTCCTGCATCCACGACGCGTCATCCCAGCGGTGCTTTTTGACGTCCCAGACGACCGAGGCAGTCCTGGGGCGCAGCTCCGTGCAGAAGGCCTGTGGATCGCTCTTTTGAAACACGTCGCCGTCCCGTGCCCTGATCTCGTATTTGTAGATCGTTCCCTCGCCGAGCCCGGGGATGAACAGCTCCCATACGCCCGAGCTGCCGCGCTCGCGCATGGGGTGGCGGCGTCCGTCCCAGCTGTTGAAGTCGCCGACGACGCTCACGCGCGCCGCGTTGGGCGCCCAGACTGCAAAACAGACGCCTGTCACGCCGTCGTGCGCCATGATCTGGGCGCCCAACTTCTCGTACGTCCGGCAGTGGCTGCCCTCGTGAATCAGCTGCAGGTCTGCCTCGCTCAGCACGGGGAGGAAACTGTACGGGTCCTTGAACTGGCGGCTGGCGCCGTCCTTGTCTTCCACCCGGATCTCGTAGGGGAAGGGCGACGCCTCGCCGGGGAACCGGGCCTCGAAGAAGTCGGTGCCGGAGACCCGTTCGAAGGGGAAGGGCGCCTCGCCCTCACGGACCACGGACGCGGCCTCGGCCATGGGGAGAAACGCGCGGATCGCGACCGAGGGCTCGCCGTTGAGTGAAACGACATGGGCGCCGAGCACATCGAAGGGGTCGTGATGCGTTGCCTGGATGATGCGGTCCAACTGGTCCTGCGGGGCGGTCAGGGTCATGGCACATCTCCTCCACCGTGGTTGGGTGTGGCGCTATTATAGCATAGGGTCGACGCGCTTCGCACGGGGAAAGTGGGGCGAGCCCATCCTTCCCGTCGCTACTCGCCGGCGCAGTTCCTTAAAATTGTGCGCGCTTTTGCACCTTTTTGCGTATTTGCTATTGACATATCACATCGCACGTGTATAATGACAACCGTGTTTGGCTTGGCGCAAGATCCAGGCCGATGAGTGAGGCGTGGCGGAAGAGTATCGGACAGGTTCGCGGTTTGAAGGTAACGCCGCATTGCGGTTTAGCGTGTCGATCGCTCAACCCTCGGCCTAAGGTTTGATCTCTCAACCCCCCGGTCCGCCCCGTCACCTGGGCTAGGTGAGCTGGAGGCCCTCGGAGCCCATCCGGGGGTCTCTTCGCGTACTGGGATGTCGCGGAGGCCATACCCATGACATTTAACCTGCCAGCCCCCATGCGTCGTTTCCGGGGCCGGATCCTCTTCCGCACCCGCTGGGGCGCGGTGACGGGCCGGGTCTTCTTCGATGTGGCCCTGATCCTGCTGGGCAGCCTGTGCATGGCGCTCTCGGTCGACATCTTCCTCGACCCGAACGACGTCGTGCCTGGCGGCTTCACCGCGCTGGCCCAGTTTGCGAACCGGCTGTGGGGCTGGCCGGTGGGCATCACCCTGCTCGCCCTGAACGTGCCGTTCCTTCTCATCGGCATGCGCCTGCTCGGGCTGCAGTTCGGTCCGAAGACGATCTTTGCGGCCGTCGTCTCCTCGCTGGCCATCGACCTGCTGCGCCCTTTCCTGCCCGTCGTGCAGGACGAGCCGCTCCTCTACACCGCGTATGGCGGGCTGCTCTATGGATTGGGAATGGCGTTAGTGTTCCGTGCGGATGCCACCGCCGGCGGCACGGAGATCCCCGCCAAGCTGTTGGAGCACTTCCGTGGCATCCGGATGAGCCAGTCGTTGCTGGCGATGGACGTGGCCATCCTTCTGCTGGCCGCTCTCTTCTTCGGCCTCGCGCCCGCACTCTATGCGCTCATCGCAGCCTGGGTCATGACGCGCGTCATCGATGCGGTGGAGGCCGGCTTCGAGTCGGGCAATACGGCGTTCATCGTCACCGTCGCGCCCGGTGCGGTGCGCGACCGCATCATGTCCGAGCTCGACCGGGGGGTGACCATGCTGGAGGCCGAAGGCGGCTGGACAGGAGAGCAGCGTACGCTGGTCTTCACGGCGATCAACCGGCGGCAGGTGCCCGCGCTGCGGGAGATCGTTCGCTCGGCCGATCCCGACGCATTCGTCGTGATCACGCCCAGCCACGAGGTGCTGGGCGAGGGGTTCAAGCCGCTGACGCGCGTCCGCCGTGCCTGACCCGCCCCGTAATCTCGCGCTGCATCGCCGGTTTGACATCGTCCGCGCCGGTGCTATACTCCGTTTCAGCAGCCGACCCCATCGGGCGGCAAGCGAAGCATCACCTGGGTTCTCGACAACAGTCGCTTGGATCGCATGCGCGACCGAGACGGCAGAAACGGTGGGCGCTGTTGCCCTGCTTCTTCCGCCCCTGGCCGCGCCGGGGGTTTTTTGTTGCCCGCTTCTTCTCCGGCGGGCGTAGAGAGGCAGGAGGTGAGGGATGGCGCGCAAGAAGATGACGATCCTGGGCCTGCAGGCCAAGAAGGTGCGCGGGGAGCCGATCACCATGGTGACCGCGTACGACTATCCGTCCGCGCTCGCGGCGGACCGCGCGGAGCTGGACACGATCCTGGTGGGCGACTCGGTGGGCAACGTGGTTCTGGGCTATGACTCCACCGTGCCCGTGACGATGGACGAGATGATCCACCACTGCAAGGCCGTGCGTCGCGGTGCCGAGTTTGCGTACCTGATCGGCGACATGCCCTTCATGTCATACCAGGCGGACCTGGGAGAGGCGATCCGCAACGCGGGGCGCTTCCTCAAGGAAGCCGGCATGGACGCAGTGAAGCTGGAGGGCGGCAGGGATGCGGCAGACGTCATCCGTGCGATCACCCGAGCGGGCATCACCGTGATCGGTCACATCGGCCTGACGCCGCAGTCGGCCGGCAAGCTGGGCGGCTACCGGGTGCAGGGCAGGAGCGCCGCGGATGCACAGCGCCTGCTGGAGGATGCCTTGGCGGTGGAGGAGGCCGGCGCGGCCATGATCGTGCTCGAGATGGTGCCCGACCGGGTGGCCGCAGCCATCTCGCAGAAGCTCCGCATCCCCACGATCGGCATCGGCGCGGGTGCAGGGTGCGATGGCCAGGTGCTCGTGCTCCACGACCTGCTGGGCATCTTCGATAAGTTCACGCCCAAGTTCGCCCGGCGCTACGCGGAGTTGTTCACGCTGATGGTGCAGGCCCTCGGTGAGTATCGCCAGGACGTCGTCACGCGCACGTTCCCGGACCCCGACCACTCCTTCGCCATGGACGATGCGGAGTGGCAGGCGTGGGCCGGGCAAGAGGGCGGCGCAGGGCGGGGGGAGCGATAAGGCGATGCGTATCGCGGTGATCGGGACCGGCGCGCTGGCCTGCGTCTTCTCGGCGCACCTGGCCGCGCACGCAGATCTCGTCATGCTCGGCACGTGGCCCGAGGGGGTCCGCGCGCTCGCAGACGGCGGGGTGCAGGTGACCGATCCCGACGGCCGGACCTGGCGCGCGGCCGTCAGCGTGTCTGACGATCCCACGACCACGGGCGTCGTCGATTTTGCGCTTGTGTTGGTGAAGAGTTACCAGACTGAGCGTGCGGCGAGATGGGCGCGGCAGGTGCTCCGGGAGGACGGGCTGGCGCTCACGCTGCAGAACGGGCTGGATAACTACCCGGCCCTGATCCGCGAGCTGGGGCCGGAGCGCGCGGCCGCTGGCGTCACCTACACGGCCGCGACGATGCTGGGGCCCGGCCGCGTCCGCCACGTCGCGAGCAACACGACCTACCTGGGCATCGAGCCGCACGTTCCCGGACGGGTGCAGGCGCTGGCCGACCTGCTGAATGCTGCGGGGCTGGCGGCGCACGCGGTCGAGGGGATCGGAGGGCGCCTGTGGGGCAAGGCCGTGGCGAACGCGGCGATCAATCCGCTCACCGCGCTGGGCCGCGTGACCAACGGCGCGCTGCTCGATTCGCCCGACCGGCAGGCGCTCCTGGCGATGCTGGCACGGGAGGCGGCCGCCGTGGCCGGCGCGGCCGGTGTGACGCTGCCGTTCGAGGATCCGGTCGCGTATGTCGAGTCGGTCTGCCGCAACACTGCGGCTAACCGGTCCTCCATGCTGCAGGACGTGGAGGCCGGCCGCCGGACCGAGATCGACAGCATCAACGGCATCATCGCTGCGGTGGGTAAGGCGCACGGGGTAGAAGTCTGCGCCAACGAGGTCGTTTGGCGGCTCGTACGCGCCCTTGCGCGGCGCTGAGAGCCATCATTTGTGGAGACGCAGCGTGCTACGTCTCTGCAGGACGCTTGAATGTAGCGAGGTCTTCATGGAAGTCGTTCGTTCTGTCGCCGATGTCCGGCGAATCCGCAAGTTGCTTTCCGGTTCCTTCGGGCTGGTGCCCACGATGGGCTTTCTCCACGAGGGGCATCTGGCGTTGGTGCAGCGCGCCCGGTTGGAGAACGACCACGTCGGGGTCTCCATCTTCGTGAATCCGACGCAGTTCAGTCCGACCGAGGATCTGGCCGCCTACCCGCGCGACCTGGACCGCGACCTGCAGCTCCTCGAGATGCTGGGAGTCGACCTGGTCTGGACGCCCGACGCAGAGGAGGTCTATCCGCCCGGGTTCCAGACCTACGTGTCGGTCGAAGAGGTGACGCGGTCGCTGGAGGGAGCGTCGAGGCCGACCCACTTTCGTGGGGTCGCCACGGTCGTGGCCAAGCTATTCAACGTCTTTCAGCCCGACCGCGCGTATTTCGGTCAGAAGGACGCCCAGCAGGCAGTGGTCATCCAGCGCATGGCGGCCGACCTGAACTTCCCGCTTGAGGTGGTGATCTGCCCCATCGTGCGCGAGCGCGACGGGCTGGCGAAGTCATCGCGCAACATTTACCTGTCGCCCACCCAGCGCAGCGCGGCGACGGTGCTGCACCGCGCGCTGTCCGCCGCACGGCAGGCGTGGGAGGGGGGCGAGCGGGACGGTGAAAGGCTGCGCCAGTCGATGCTCAGGGTGCTGAACACGGAGCCGTTGGCTGCGGTCGACTACGTCAGCGCGGCGGACCCGACGACCCTGATGGAGCTGGGCATGGCCACGGACGGCGTCCTGCTGTCGATGGCGGTGCGCGTCGGCCGAGCCCGCCTGATCGACAATCTGAAGTTGTCACTGGGAGAGGGCAATCGTGTGCTGGAAACGCGCCGCGCTGAGGCGCCGAGCGAGCTCTGTTGTTGAGGGGGGGCAATGTTCCTGGCGATCGATATCGGTAACACGAACATCACGATCGGCGTCTATGGCGGTGCGCAGCTGCATGCGACCTGGCGCATCGCCACGGTGCATGACCGCATGGCGGATGAGTATGGCATCACCCTGCTGCACCTGATGAAGCACAGGGGCATCGAGCCCGGGCAGGTGCACGGTGCAGCGATCGCGAGCGTAGTTCCCGCGCTGACGGGTCCGTTTCGCCGCGTGTGCCTGGATTACATCCGGGTCGATCCCCTCGTCGTCGACACGGGCGTGAAGACAGGGGTGCGCATCCGCTATGAGAATCCGCGCGAGGTGGGCGCGGACCGCATCGTCGACTGCGCAGCGGTGCAGGTCAAGTACGGCGGACCCGCGTGCGTGGTCGATTTCGGCACCGCAACGACGTTCGACGCCATCTCGCGCGAGGGCGACTACCTCGGCGGCGCCATCGCACCCGGCATCGGCATCGCGGCCGAGGCGCTGTTCTCCCGTGCATCCAAGCTCTACCGGGTGGAGGTCGCGGCGCCTGCCCGCGCGGTTGGCACGAACACCGCCACCGCCATGCAGTCGGGCATCTTCTTCGGCTACGTCGGCCTGGTGGAGGGGCTGGTCGCGCGCTTCCGCAAGGAACTCGGCGACGATATGTCGGTGATTGCGACCGGCGGGCTCGCCGAGGTCGTGGCGAAGGAGACAGACGTGATCCAGTACGTCGATCCCTGGCTCACGCTGGAGGGACTGCGCATCATCTACGATTTGAATCGGAAGTGAGGAGGATTGGCCGCAATGGGTCAGCATGCATCTGCATTTTGACCCACTGTGCGATATTTGCTATACTCCAATTCACCCCATAGCTTCATTGGGCGATAGACCGGCTTGCCGCGATGGCTTTCTAGATCAGCGAGAGATCGATGACAGACCCAAGCGCCAGCACTACTCCTGCTATGGCCGTGCATGCTCCACCGCGCGGACCCCTTGGCCTGACGGGACCGCAGAAGCGCGAGATCAAGAAGTTCCTCACTGCGCTGCTCTATCTCGCGCCGGCGCTCGTCATCTTTGCCGCCTTCGTCTTCATCCCGCTCGTGCAGTCGATCCGGCTCAGCACCTATCTGACTGATCCACTCGGACGGGCCGCGAAATTCGTCGGACTGCTGCAGTACGAGCGGCTCTTCGACAACGACCTTTTCATGAACAGCCTGCTGCGCTCGGTCCAATTTGTGCTGTACACGGTGCCCACGACGCTACTGGTGGCGATGGGGCTGGCCCTGCTGGGTAACCTCCGGCTGCGGCGCATCGACCTCTTCCGGATGATCTTCTCGATCACGATCGCGGTGTCGGGCGCGACGGCCGCGCTCATCTTCAGCTACCTGTACACCCCCTCCCTCGGCTGGTTCAACTACCTGCTCAGCCTGATCGGCGTCGACGCGATTCCGTGGCTGATCAGCGATAAGACTGCGCTGCCGGCCGTAGCGCTTACGACCGTATGGCTGCAGGTGGGGCTGAACACGGTGATCATCCTAGCAGGCATGCAGGGCATTGCAGAGGAGCTGTACGAGAGCGCGATGATCGACGGCGCGACCGCCTGGTCGAAGTTCCGTCACATCACGCTGCCTCTGCTTTCACCGACCCTCTTCTTCCTGTTGATCGTGGATGTCCTGGCCGCATTCCAGACCTTCACCCAGATCCACGTCATGACGTCAGGCGGGCCGCTCGATTCGACCAACGTCCTGGTGTTCTCGATCTATCGTGAGTTCTACTTCAACGGCAAGTATGGCCTGGCCGCGGCCCAGTCGATCATGTTGTTCATCATCATCCTCATCCTGACCATCATCCAGTTCGGGGTGGTGGAGAAAAGGGTGCATTACGAATGAGCATCGCACAGCGTCGCACCCTCGTGAGCTTCTTTCAGTATCTGTTGCTGATCGCAGTGGCGCTCATCGTGCTCTTCCCGTTGTGGTCGGCCCTGACGATCAGCATGCTGAGCGATGCGGAAGTAGCGCTCTATCCGCCAAGGTTGTGGCCGTCAGGACTGAACCTGGATAACTTCCGGCGCGCGCTGGAACAGGCGCCGCTGGGACGTTATCTGTTCAACAGCATCGTCCAGTCCACCATCGTGATGATCGGCCAGCTGATCACCGCCAGCCTGGCTGCGTACGCCTTTGCGTTCATCGACTTCAAGGGGCGCAACTTCCTCTTCCTCGTCTTCCTCTCCACGATGATGATCCCGTGGGAGGCAACGATCATCCCGAACTATCTGACCATCAAGTCGATCGGCTGGACGGACACCTTCCAGGGACTGAGCGCCCCCTTCCTGGCGACTGCTTTCGGCACCTTTCTGTTACGGCAGTTCTTCATGACACTCCCGAAGGAACTGCACGACGCGGCGACAATCGACGGGAGCAGCAATCTGCGGTTTCTGATGACCATCGTACTTCCGCTGGCGCGACCTGCATTGGGGACGCTTGCGGTGTACAGCTTCTTGCAGACCTACAACCAATATTTGTGGCCCCTCCTGGTGACCAACGACCAATCGATGCGCACGGTTCAGATCGGCATCGCACTGCTGCAGGACCAGGAGCGTTTCATGTTCAACATCGTCATGGCGGGGGTCGTCATCATCCTCGTCCCGACATTCACGCTGTTTGTCTTCGGCAATCGGCAACTTATCCGTGGTCTCACAGCCGGTGCAGTCAAGGGCTGAAGCCAGCTGAGACACGAGCCTTACACCACAAGGAGAGAGAACATGAAGAGGTCCATTTGGTCCTGGCTGAGCATCGTCGTTGTGCTCAGTCTCGCGCTGTCGGCGTGTGCCGCGCCGGCAGCTCCCCAACCGCCTGCCGCACAGGCGCCTGCCGCGGAGGCGCCGGCTGCAGCGCCCGCCGCCGCGGCCACCACTGCGCCCGCGGCCGCACCGACCAACACGCCGTTGCCTACCCCGACGGGTGCGCCCATCCCTGAGGGTGCGGTCAAGATCGACTTCTGGCACAGCATGGGCGGCGATATCGGCGGCAAGGCCATCCCCAAGCTCGCCACCGACTTCAACGTGTCGCAGCAGAAGTGCTACGTGACGCCGACCTACCAGGGCTCGTACGATGACTCGCTGAACAAGCTCAAGGCCGGCCTGCAGTCCAAGGACATCCCGGCAGTGGTCCAGCTGTTCGACATCGGCACCCGCCTGATGGTCGATCTGAAGGTCGCGACGCCCGTCCAGGACTTCATCGACGCGGAAAACTACGATGTCTCCGATCTGGAGACGAATGTTCTGGCGTACTACACGGTTGACGGCAGGCAGTGGTCCATGCCGTTCAACACCTCCAACCCGATGCTGTACTACAACAAGGACATGTTCAAGGCAGCCGGGCTGGATCCTGAGAAGCCGCCGCGCACCTGGCCCGAATTCGAGGAGGTAGCGGCCAAGCTGACGCAGAAGGATGCGTCGGGCAAGGTCACCATCCCGGGCGCGACGTTCGCGATCTACGGCTGGTTCTTCGAGCAGTTGCTGGCCGTCTCCGGCGGCTACTATGCGGACAACGAGAATGGCCGCGCGGCCCCGGCCACCCAGGCCACATTCAACAGCGCCGAGGGCGTTGCGGTGATGGAGTGGTGGAAGCGGATGTACGACGCGGGCACGATGGGCAACCTCGGCCGAAAGACCGTGGATGTCCGCAATGCCTTCATGGCAGGGCAGACCGCGATGATCATCGAGTCGACGGCCACGCTGCGCGGCATGATGGACACGGCGGTGGGCAAGTTCGAGCTCGGCACCGCGTTCCTGCCGCGACCGAACGAGGAGGCCTTCGAGAAGGCAGGGACCATCATCGGCGGCGCGTCGGTGTGGATCCTGAATGGCAGGCCTGAGGAAGAGCAGCAATGTGCGTGGGAGTTCGTGAAGTTTGTGTCCGCGCCGCCGCAGCAGGCCTACTGGCACACGATGTCGGGCTACTACCCGATCCGCAAGGCCGCGTACGACGAGCCCCTGGATGTTGAGTGGCGCGCGAAGTACCCGGCGTTTCAGACCGCGATCGACCAGCTGCACATCGCCCCGAACAACCGCTTCACCCAGGGCGGCCTGATCGGCGTCTTCCCGACCGCACGGCAGACCATCGAGGGCGCGATCGAAGAGATCCTGGCAGGCAAGGCGACGCCACAGGAGGCGCTCGACAAGGCAGCCGCCTCCGTGACCGCAGCGATCGAGGAGTACAACATCACGATGGGCATCCAGTAAGGACCCAGCGCGAGACGCCATAAGACGCAGATAGCGTCGATGGTCAGATTGACGGGATGCGGGATTGCGGACTTCCGCACCGCGTTCCGTCAATCTGTTCCATCAGCGATATCTGCGTTTTGTATTGGAGGGTTTCATGGCGAACGAAAGACCGCATGAGGTGGCGACGCTGGCAGGCGGGTGTTTCTGGTGTCTTGAGGCGGTCTACGACCAGTTGCACGGGGTTACCGACGTCGTGTCGGGGTACGCGGGCGGACATCTGAAGAATCCGAACTACGAGCAGGTGTGCACCGGCTTGACCGGCCACGCCGAGGTGGTGCAGATCACCTTCGATCCAGCGGTCGTGAGCTTTGCCGATTTGCTGCACGTCTTCTTCACGATCCATGATCCGACGACGCGCGACCGGCAGGGTGCCGACGTCGGGCCGCAGTACCGCTCGGCCATCTTCTATCATAACGACGCGCAGCGGGCGGTCGCAGAGCAGGTCATCGCGGAGATGAAGGAGGAAGGTGTGTGGGACGATCCGATCGTGACCGAGGTGACGCCACTGGACACGTTTTATCCCGCCGAGGCGTACCATCAGGAGTACTTTGCCCGCAATCCGCGCCAGGGGTACTGCCAGTTTGTCATCGCGCCGAAGGTGGCCAAGTTCCGTAAGAAGTACCTCTCTCAGCTCAAGAAGTGAGACGATTTGTGACTAGCCCGAGCATGATCGCCAGGACAACGACGAAGAGGTAGAAGTTGGACGTGTGGAAGAGGCGATAGGCCCGCCGCGGAACCGGATCCCCGATCAGGAGAAATGCCTGGCCCACGAGAAGGGCGGTCATGACGGCCACGGGGACGTCGTAGATCGGGCCCAACTCGGGCAGGAGCGCGATGCCCACGCCTGACGCGCCGACGCCAACGCCGTGCACGAAGGTCCACGCCGCAGCCGTGCGCGCGGTCGTGGTGGCCGGCAGCATCGGCACCCGCGCCCGCACGTAATCCTCGCGATGGACGAGCGCGAGGGCCCAGAAATGGATGGGCGTCCAGAAGAAGAGCAGGACGCTCAGCAGAATCACTGCCGGGTCCTGCCATGCGCCCACGGCTGCACCCCCGGCCAGCACCGCAGCGCTGCCAGCCGCGCCTCCGATGACGATGTTGAGCGGCGTGCGCGACTTCAGCCAGACCGTGTAGATCACGATGTAGATGAATGCGCCCAACGCAAGGAAGAATGCCAAGGCCCGGTTGAACGGCAGAACGGCCAGGACGGGTGCCGCGATCATCGCCGACGCCACGAAGGGCAACCACCGGGTGTGGGCGAACACGCCGGTGACGAGGGGACGCTTGCGCGTCCGATCCATCAGGCCATCGGTGGCCCGTTCCAAGTGCTGATTCCACGCAGAACTGCCCATGGCCGCGAGGCCGCCCGTGACCAGCACGAGCAGGAGGGCGTCCCAGCCCGGCCAGCCGCGTGCGCCGAGGAACGCGCCGGCCGCTGCGGCAAGGACCAGGAGCAGGACGATCCTGACCTTGAACAGGACCATCAGGTTCGTGAGCAGGGAGGTTGTATCCGCGACCGCGGAGTTCTCCTGGCGCAACATGGTTTCTCCGGGCGATCTGGCTGGGCGGCAAGGCGGTACGACCCTCTGCCGTCTGCGTAATATGGGGCCCTGGCGGATGGGTGTCTGCAATCCCGATAGCAGTTAACTCTTTGTCACCCCCGGCGCGCCAACACTGCCCGGACCTCCTCCCACTCCTCTGCAGTGTTTACGTTGCGAAACGAGAGAAGCTCGGGGTCGATCTCCTTGATCCTGTCTGCATCCACATAAAAGACATGGACATCGTCGAGGAAGGCCACTGCGCGGCGACGGCCCGCTGCCAGCGCCCGTTCGATGGCGGGAAGGCAAGCCTTGCGGTAGAGCGCGTGCAGCGGCTCAGGGCTCAACTCGCCGCGATCCCCCACGGTCAAGCGGGCGATGATGGCGTCCGCAGAGCCACCCCAAGCCATCATGGCGCGCACCACCTCGGCTGATACGAAGGGCATGTCGGTCGCGACGGCGAGGACCAGATCGTTACGTGCAGCCCGGAGGCCTGCGTGCAGCCCGGCAAGCGGTCCCGCACCGGGCCAGGCGTCGACTGCCACGCGCCCCGGCACGGGGAGGCGGTCGATCAACGTCCCGAACGCATCCGGGTCATTGGCGCTGAACACTACCTCTTCGGCGAGCGGAAGCAGACGTCGCGCGACGTGTTCGACCAGTGGCATCCCGTTGAGATCGAGCCAGGCCTTGTCGCGCCCCATGCGGCTGCTCCGGCCGCCCGCGAGGATCAATGCGGTGACTGGTTCCATGTTCGGACAAGAAAAAGCCCACACGCAGATGGTGTGGGCTGAATCAGAGAGACCGGACGTCTAGGCGCCGGCCTGCGCCAGGTAGGTAACGGCTTCGCCGACGGTCGTGATCTTCTGCGCGTCATCGTCGGAGATGGTCCCACCGAACGTCTCCTCGAACGCCATGATCAGCTCGACCAGGTCGAGCGAGTCGGCCTTGAGGTCCTCGCGGAAGCTCGCCTCCGGAACGATCTTGTCCGGATCCACGCCTAGCTTGTCGATGATGATTTCCTTCACCTTCTCGAAGATTTCAGGGTTCATTCAGGTGCTCCTTGGACTCAAAGGGTGATGGGCTTGGGAACGCCGCTCGTTCGGTGTCGGCTCATGTTGCCGGGCATTGTAACCAGTCGGACCGACAGTGTCAAACCGACCGCCGGGAGGCTTTGACATCGTCTGCGTGGACTGGTAAGATGGCGCCTGGGGAACCGATGCTCCGACAGGGTGGTCACGTTCCGCCCTACGCCATAACACCGTTGCCCGTTCGAAGTTGCGACAATCTCCACAGTGGCCCTCGGAGGCAACATGGCCCACGACCGCCGCAAGGCCGATCATATCCGCATCAACCTGGAGGAAGACGTTCAATTCCCGCGCCTGTCGAACGGATTCGAGCGATACAGGCTGATGCACCAGGCGTTGCCCGAGGTCGATCTTGAGGCGGTGGACACGTCGGTGCCGCTCTTCGGCAAGACCCTGCGGTTGCCCTTTCTGATCTCGTCGATGACAGGGGGTACGGAGGCAGCCCGCGTTATCAACCGCAACCTGGCCGAAGGGGCGCAGGCGCGGGGCATCGCCATGGGCCTCGGCTCACAGCGCACCGGCATCGAACAACCGGAAACGGCCGGGACGTTCGTCGTGCGCGACGTTGCGCCGGACATCCTGCTGTTCGCCAACCTGGGCGCGATCCAACTGAACTATCGATACGGGGTGGACCAGTGCCGGCGCGCGGTGGAGATGATCGAGGCTGACGCGTTGATCCTGCACCTGAATCCCCTCCAGGAGGCCGTGCAGGCCGATGGCGACTGGGACTGGCGCGGACTCCTGGGCAAGATCGAACAGGTGGTCAAGACGGTGGGCGTGCCGGTGGTGGCCAAGGAAGTCGGCTGGGGCATCAGCGAGGCCGCGGCGCGGCAGTTGCATGATGCGGGCGTGGCCGCCATCGACGTGGCAGGCGCGGGCGGCACCTCGTGGACCGAGGTCGAGTATCACCGCGCGACCTCCGATGAGTTGCGTCAGCTGGCGCGCGCGTTTGCCGACTGGGGCATTCCCACTGCCGAGTCGCTGCAGATGGCTCGGCGGGCCGCGCCCGATCTGCCCCTCATTGCGTCGGGCGGGATGCGCACCGGCATCGAGGCGGCCAAGGCGTTGGCGCTCGGCGCAACGGCCGTCGGCGTTGCGTCATCCTTCCTGCGCGCGGCCGCGCTGGGCGCGGCAGAAGTGGTTGCGGTGGTCGACCAGCTGGCCGCAGAGCTACGCGTCGCAATGTTCGCCACCGGTGCGGGGGACGTGGCGGCCCTGCGCGAGCCCGGCCGCCTGATGATCATCGAATAGCGAGAGCGTATGCTCTCCTCCAAGAGGCTGCCATGATGCTTTCCGAGGCCATTGCCGGCTACATCCCATTGATCGAAGAAGAGCTGCGCTCCTTGCTCGAGCCGCCCAACCGGGCGGTGGCCGGCCACTACGAGATCATGCAATATCACCTGGGATGGCGCGACCAGGCGCTGCAGCCCTCCACTGCACCGGCTGGCAAGCGGCTGCGTCCGCTGCTTTGCTTGCTCGGTTGCGCCGCGGCAGGCGGCAATCCGCTCGATGCCCTGCCTGCAGCGGCCGGGCTGGAACTGCTGCACAACTTCTCCCTGCTGCACGACGACATCGAGGATCGCAGCGAAACCCGGCGCCACCGCCCAACCGCCTGGTCGATCTGGGGCGTGCCGATCGCCTGCAACGTGGGCGATGGGATGTTCAGCCTGGCGCACCTTGCCTTCTTCCGCCTGCGCGATCGCGGCGTCCCCGAGTCCGTGGTGGCAACCGTGCTGCAGCGCTTCATAGAGATGGCGCTCGCCCTGACCGAGGGGCAGTACCTCGACATGTCGTTCGAGCAGCGGCTGGACGTGTCGGTGGCCGATTACGATGCGATGATCGCGGGCAAGACCGGCGCGCTCCTGGGCGTGGCGCCGGAGATCGGTGCGTTGATCGGCGGCGCGTCCGTGGAAGAGGCGGCATGCTACCGCCAGTACGGGGCCGCGTTGGGCCGCGCGTTTCAGCTGCAGGACGACATCCTGGGCATCTGGGGTGATGAACAACAGACCGGGAAGTCGACGGCCAGTGACATCCTGACGAAGAAGAAGACCCTGCCCGTACTGATCGCAATGAATCACCCCGGGGTGGGCACGACGCTCCGCGCGCTCTACGCGGGCGACGCGTTCGATGAGGCAGATGTAGGGAAGGTGCTGGTTCTCCTGGATCGGGCGGCCGCGCGCGTGGCAACCGAGGAAGCCATCGGCGAGGCGATGCAGGCCGCGCGCAGCGCACTGCGCCGCGTGACCGGCTCCGGCGATCTGGCGACGCAACGGGTTCTGGCGGAGTTGCTGGACAACCTGGTGGCGCGCAGCAGTTAGGAGGGCGGAGGACCGGTTCACCCCACTGGTCGTGGTCGTCCAAGCCCTCCGGCGCGAGAGTACCGGTGACCCCCGAAGGAGACGAAGGCGACTGTGCATATGAGCGAGAACCTGTTCGACCTGAGCGGCAGGGTGGCGATGATTACGGGCACGAGCCGGGGCCTGGGACAGTACATGGGGCGGGCACTGGCGCGGGCGGGCGCGGACCTGGTCATCACCAGCCGGCACATCGACGCGCTGCCGCCTTTCCAGGCGGAGATCGAGACCCTGGGCCGCCGGGCGTTTCCCGTCGCTCTGGACGTGCGCGACCACAACAGCATCCAGGCCGCGGTGGCCGCGGCCCATGCGCATTACGGCAAGATCGACATCCTCGTCAACAACGCGGGCTGCAACGTGCGCAAGCCGGCAGTGGATGTCACCTGGGATGACTGGAACCTGGTGCTCGATACCAACCTCCGCGGCGCCTTTTTCGTCGCGCAGGCGGTCGCCCGAACCATGATCCCCCGCGGTTACGGCCGCATCATCAACATCGGATCGGTCACCAGCGTGTTCGGCTACGCAGGCCTCGGCCCCTACGGGGCGAGCCGCGGCGGCACGCGGCAGCTGACGATGAGCCTGGCGGACGACTGGGGCAGATACGGCATCACCGTCAACTGCCTTGCCCCCGGCTGGTTCAGGACCGCGCAGAATGCAGTCATGTACGAGGATGCTGACTGGGTGGCCTACCTGATCGACCGCATCCCCATGAAGCGTCCGGGCCAACCCCAAGACCTGGACGGTGCGGTGGTCTTCCTCGCGTCGGATGCAAGCGGGTACATCACGGGGCAGACGCTGTTGGTGGACGGCGGGATCAGCACCGGCGCGACGCGCGCCACTCTGCGCAAGAGCGGCTGAGTCGCAGGCCGAGTCCCAAAGGAGCAACTGAGAGGGGGACGCTACTGCGCGCGGGTCGGGGCATTCCTTTCGCGCATCTGGCTATTGGACTGGCCGGCCCGGTCGGAGTGTTCGCTCTGGAAGAGCCGCACTACGCGGCGGTCGGTGACCGGCATGGCGTAATCCGCCAGCGCTTGAAGGGCGACCCACCGGACCTCGGCGCACTGTCTTGCCTGCGGCTGGCCCTCCAGCCATACGGTGGTCCAGGCGTGCAGCGTGATGCGGAAGTGCGTGTAAGCGTGGCCGAAGCTGCCGAGGAATGACTCGGGCGCCACCGCGATGCCCGCCTGGGCTTCGACCACGCGTCGCACCGCTGAGGCGTGGTCTTCCCCGGGGGCGACGATGCCGCCCGGGAATCCCCACAACCCTCCCAGGAGCCCCTCGGCGTGGCGTCGGACGAGCAGTAACTGGCCCTCGGGGTTCGGAATCACTGCAGCCACGACGTCGTGATGCGGCGTGGGCGGCTTGCGGCGCCGCAAGGGCCGGAGGTGAACTGTGCCCTCGCGGTGGGCCAGGCAATCCCGGGCGATCGGGCACGCGGGGCACTGCGGCTGATCGGGCGTGCACATCAGCGCGCCCAGTTCCATGAGTGCTTCGTTCAGGGTGCCCGCCAGTCCCCGGGGGGCGGCCAGGACCCAGTCCTCCGCCAGCCGCCACAGCCTGGCCTCGACCGCAGGGGCGCGGGGATCCCCGGCGATGTCATGGACCCGGCAGAGCACACGGCGCACGTTGCCGTCCAGGATCGGCTCAGCCTGGCCGAACGCGAGGCTGAGAATCGCGCCTGCGGTGCTGCGTCCGATGCCTGGAAGTGCCAGCAGCGCGGCCCTATTGTCGGGCACTTCGCCGCCATGCTCTCGGACGATCTGCTGGGCCGCGCGGTGAAGATTGCGCGCACGCGCGTAGTAGCCCAGGCCTTCCCAAGCCTTCAGGACGTCATCGGTCGGGGCGGATGCGAGCGCAACGGGGTCCGGGAAACGGGCCAGCCAGCGCTCGAAATAGGGGATAACGGCGGGAACCTGCGTCTGCTGCAGCATGACTTCCGAGATCCACACGGCGTATGGCGTGCGAAGCCTGCGCCAGGGCAGGTCACGCCTGGCCCGGTCCATCCAATGAAGGAGGCGTTCGACCAGGATCTCGGAGGGCTGCGTCGTGGGTCGCTCCCTCAGCCGGCCAGCATCGGCGCGATGCACTGGCCCGCGATCAGCAGCAGGAACATCATGACGATGATGATCCAGCCCCAGAGGGGCAGGCCGAAGAAGGTGACCGCGTTCTTCGGTTTCTTCTCGACGGGCCTCGGCAACTCGGCGTTGCAGCGCCAACAGACACGCTTATCGTCGGGGTTCCACTGGCCGCACTGAGTGCAGTTCATCGGCGACCTCCTTGCGTTCGGGTCCTTGTGTATCGTTCACGATTTATCTTAACACGAGATACGGCGCCGGACAAGATCACTCCCGCGCTGAGCCCGAGCGAACCGTGATCATGAACAGGATCGATGCGATCACGCGGCCGATCGCTGAGACCCAGAAGAGGAGCTTGATGTCCCAGATCCCCACCAGGAGCATGCCGATCAGTGGGCCGACGAACGAAGCGCCGAAGACGGCGATCTGGTAGACCGCAGAGAAACGCGCGCGCTGCTCGGCCGGAGCAAGCCCGAGCATGAGGTTGAAGCTGGCCAGGCTGTAGCCGGACCAGCAGAACCCGGAGATGGCTTCGACGCCGATCAGGAACCACGGGTTGGGCGCCAGCGCGTACAGGGCGGGCACCAGGGGAATGAGCAGACCTGTGACGCCCATTACCCATGCTGGGCCCTTGCGATCGTTGAGCTGGCCCCAGATACGCTGCCCGACGATGTTGAACAAGCTGGCCGACGCAGCCAATAGCCCGATCAGTGTCGGGCCTGCGCCGAGGTCGCGCACGATGTACACGCTGAAGTATGGACCAGCCACCATGATCGAAAGATTCCAGAGCACGGCGACGGCGCTGAACGCGGCAAAGCGCGGATGCGACCGCAGCAGGTCGAGGATCGGCTGTGTCTCCGCAGCGACCTCGGTTGGCGGCGAGTAGGAGCGCGGGGGGTCCGGAATGCGGCTGAAGATGATCGTGGCGCCCAAGCCGATGAACGCGGCCAGGACGAAGCTGACCTGGTAGCCGCCGGGCAGGCCGATCGACTCCGCCAGGCGGCCAGCTAGCGGGGTGGCGATCAGCGCGGCCAGGCCAAGGCCGATGTTCCTGGAGCCGAAATAGCGCCCGCGGATGCGCGGCGGCACCAGGTCGGCGGTGAACGCGGACCAGGCAGGGTAGCCCAGTTGTGAGAAGAAGCCGCGCACCGCGACAAGCGCCATGAACACGTAGATCGCGGCCTCTCCGAACAGGAGCGGTAGCATGGCGATGGCGATGAGCAACAGCCGATGGATGACGCTGGTGGCGACGACGATGCGCCGCCGGCTCTGGACGCGCTCGTCCAGCCTGGCTCCCGGCAGAAGCGCCAGCGCCGCAGCCAGGTTGGCCAGGCTGCTCATGATGCCCATCTGCGCGTTCGTCGCGCCGAGCGCCAGCGCGAACGGGTTCGTGAAGTTGAGGATGAACGACTCGGAGGTGTTGGAGACCAGGCCGTCAGCCCAGAACAGGTGGCGGCCGCGCCGGCTCCCGGGCCTTGAGTCCGTCTCCGGTTCATAGGGGCCGGCCAGGAACTCGTCGACCTGGGTGTTCATCCGCAGGTCGAGCCTGCGCTTCCGGACTGGCTGCGTCTTTTCGGTCATATGCTACTGGTCACAAAGATATGGCGGCCGTGAAGGCCGCCAGGGACCGAGTATAGATGCAGGCGCCCTTCTGGTCAAGAAAGGCGGGCTTCGATGGTTCGCAAAGCCGGTTATCGTCTCAGCGGCCGCTTGGTGAGACGCCGAGCAGGTCGTAGTTGAACCGGCCATCCTGCATGACCGTCTGGCCATCCATCACGATGGTGCACTGAACCGGAATCACGTCGACATGGACGCTGCTGGTCCAATCGGCGCCCGTCTCATGTGGATAGGGATTGCCGAACGCCACGTGGATTCCCGGCAGCTTCTCATCCTGCAGCAGGTTTCCGGTGAGGCGCTTGAGGCCGATGTTCGTGCCGATGGCAAATTCGCCCGCGCGACGACCGTTCTCCGAGGAATCAAGGTAATCCGTGATCTCCAGGGCGATGTCGGCCCGCGCACATTCGACCGCCGTCACCCGGCCGTCGCTGAGGTGGAAGATGACTGGCTGCTCCAGCACGCCGTACTTCTCACTGAAGTAGTCGCCCAGCACGTGTGCGACCAGCACGCCATCCAGCGTCTCGGGGCAGGTAAAGGACTCGCCTTCGGGAAGGTTGCCCCATTGGCCCTGCTCGTGGTAGATGCCCGTGGACGGAACCCATCGGAGATCTGGACTGATCTTCGCTATGAGGTTCGTGCCGTCGGGCGTGGTGACTTCGATGGTGCGAGTCTCTCGTCCGAGGTCATACACCGCGCGCGTCAGCGCGGCGACGATCTTGTAGTCAGCCCGCATGCCTTCGAGCATCAACTGCTGCGTCACGCCCGGCATGTGCGCGTGGCGCACCTTGAGTTCCTCGAGTAGAAAGACGCGCAGCTGCATGCGAAACGGCAGCTCGCCGGGCTGGCTGGACGCGGCATAGAACGTGACCGTCGGGCTGAAGGCGCGGAGCTCGCCGCGCAGGTTGCTCTGAAATTCGGTCATCGGGCGGAGGCCGAATTGCTCCAGTTCTCCTACGATGGTCTGCGCGCCGGCATCGGCGGCTTCTTCGCTGATCAGACGGCCGATGGCGCTGGTTGCCCGATCCGTGAGGACGAAGACGCGATCCTGAGCGCGCACTCCCATGCAGGTGCGCACCGCGGTGCGCGCGCCGGGGCGCATTGCTTCGATCTGGGCGAGGGTCAATCTTGGCTCTTTTGACATGTGGCGCTTCCTTACGCTTTGCCGGCGACTTCCCCCTTCCGAGTCTGCTGCTGGACGGAAGGGGGTTGGTTTGGCCGGGTTACTCCATCTCTACCGCCATTGCGACGGCCTCGCCGCCGCCCAGGCAGAGGGCCGCCAGCCCAAACTGCGCCTGGCGTTGCCGCATGGCATAGAGCAGGGTCGTCAGCACCCGCGCACCGCTGGCGCCGATGGGGTGTCCCAGCGCGATCGCGCCCCCGTGCACGTTCACCCTGGCCATGTCCAGCTCCAGTGCGCGGATGTTTTGCAGCGACTGGGCCGCGAAGGCCTCGTTCAGCTCGATCAGGTCGAAGTCGGCAGGTTTGCAGCCGATCGATTCGCACAGACGCCGGACGGCGAGGACGGGCGCGATGAACACCTCGTGTGGTTTCGCGCGCCCCTGCGCATAGCCAACAACACGGGCAATTGGTTTGTGACCGTTCGATTGGGCGAATGAGCGCTGCGCCACGATGACTGCCGCAGCGCCGTCCGTGATGCCGGGCGCGTTGCCCGCCGTCACCGTGCCGCCCGGCCGAAACGCGGGCTTCAAGCCGGCGAGGATGTGCGCGGCTGTGTCGCGCCGCGGGCCCTCGTCCGTATCGAAGGGAGTCGGCGGCCCCTTGCGCTGGGGGATGGGCACCGGAGCGATCTCATCCTTGAAGTGGCCCTGGTCGATGGCCGCGATCGCGCGCTGATGGCTCGTGAGCGCAAAGTCATCCTGATCCTGGCGGCTGATGCCGTAGGTTTCCGCGGTCCACTCCGCAAATTCGCCCATGTGTTTTTGCTCGTACGGGTCCCAGAGGCCGTCGAGGATGACGGCATCGATCAATTCGCCGTTGCCGAGGCGATACCCCGTTCGGGCGCGGGTCAACAGGTAGGGGGCCAGGTTCATGCTCTCCATGCCCCCGGCGACATACAGGTCGCCCACGCCGGCCCGGATGTTGGCTGCGGCCAGCATCACGGACTGCAGTCCGGATCCACACACCTTATTGATGGTCGTGGCTCCCACTTCGGGGGGAAGGCCGGCCTTCAGAGCGGCCTGCCGGGCAGGCGCCTGGCCCTCTCCTGCCTGGACGACATTGCCCATGAAGACCTCGCAGATCGCGTTGGGGTCGATCTGCGCGCGTTCTACCGCGGCCTGGATGGCGATGCCGCCCAGATGCGGGGCGGGCACATTGCTCAGCGAGCCCTGGAACTTGCCGATCGCAGTCCGGGCTGCGCCGATGATCACGACGTCGTTGTCCTGCTGCTTCATCGCAGATGCTCCCTTCGGTCAAATGGCTCGCTTGATCAACGAAGGCCGAACCCCTGGCCTTCCACTTCCTCGCGCAAGGCGGTCCGAGCCGGCTGTGCGACGCGCCGCGCAGTGTGCTCGAGCCAGCCGTAGTCCTCCATGAGATCGGGCTTGTCAGGGACGGGGACCTGGCGACCCTGGTAGATGCCGGTTGCGATCATTGCCTGGTCATAGTCGTGAAGTAGTTGGTCGCGCCGCGTGATATCGTAGTGCTCCCGGTGCAGGACCGCGTCGAGTGCCAGCCTGGGACGCAGGGGCGGGTCGATCGCTGGCCAACCGACCGTCATCCCGGTGACCGGGAATGTCAATGCCGGCAGTTCGAGCAACTCGACGACCGCGTGTGGGTCGTTGCGGATGGCTCCGATGTAGCAGATGCCGAGGCCGAGCGATTCCGCCGCGACCGCCGCGTTCTGCGCAGCGATGGCGGCATCGATGGCGGCAACGAGGAAGCTCTCCAGGTAGTCGGTGCTCTGCCGGTAGCCGCGCAACTCGCAGACCCGGTCCAGCCGTGCAAGGTCGGCACACCACGCCAGAAAGACGGGGGCCTGTGCGATGTGCCCCTGGTCACCGCACAGCTCGGCCAGCTTCTCCCGCTTTGCCGGGTCCGCCACCGCGACGACTGACCAGGCCTGTAGGTTCGACGAGGTCGAAGCGCGTTGGGCCGCGGCCACGATCGCCTCGATGTGGTCCGCCGGCACCGGGTCGGGCAGATAGCGCCGCACCGATCCGTGTTCGTGGATGGCCGATATAACGGGGTTGGATGCTTTGGTCATAGTCGTGGCCTCAATCGCATGATATCGTAACCTGTCGCCGTTGTCTCGGCGCCCGATCCGATCAGCTTCTCAGGGAGACAGCGTGCGGGCGCCAGCGTGTATCTCTCAGGAGATTGTCCGCCATCTCGGGGTGCAACCGGGGGATGACCACTGCGTGAAGCAGGGATGACGTTCCTGAGATGACGTCGGTCCCCAGGCGTACCGCCGCCTCCACATCGTGCACCAGCCCGGAAAACAGGACCAGCCCGCGCCCCCCCAGGCCGTCTGCAAGGCGGACCTCCAACAGGTTGACCTCAGCACCCTTGATGCCCGCATCTGCCGCTGCAATCGCTGCAGCGACGGTGCGTGTCTCGACCACGCCGAGCGCGTCGATCGGCTCCGGCCGTCGCTGCGTCGACACGGCATCCACCACATCGGGGTGCACCCCGGGCAGCAGCACCGAGTCCACGACTGTACTTGCGCCGGCGGCCAGTCCTGCACGGTACGACTCCTCGACATCGGCGACGGCGCCCGCGACCAGCACGAGATATTTGCCGCGATGGACGGTGCCCGCGATGATGTGCGCGACGGGCGCCTTCTTCGCCATCGCATCTCCCGCCTCGATGCCTGCGGCGATGGAGTCAAATTCAATCAGCGCGAGCGCCGGCTGGGTCAGGGTCATCCGAGCTTCTCCACGTCAGGAGCGCAGCAGGAGGCGCCGAACATCGTCCCCTTGCGATCCGTTTATACGATCCGGAAATGGTCCACCATCGTGCAGCGGCGGATCCGTGTGAAAGTCAGGGCGTTGGTCAGTCCTTCGCCCGTGGGGCTGGCGATCGAGAAGCTGGTGAAGCCCTCTCCGCCGTAGCCCAGTCCGGCAAGGTTGGGTCCGTTCTTGATAAAGATGCTGGTGTTGATCAGACGCGCCATGCGGCTGAGGGCATCGATGTTGCGGCTGAACATGCTGGCGGTGTGGCCGAAGCCGTGTTCTGCCTCGACCGCGAGATCGATGGCCTCGTCGACGTTGCGCACGCGCGCGATGGGCATGACGGGCATGAGTTGCTCGGTCCAGATGAGCGGGTGGTCGACCGGCGTTTCGACCAGGACGAGGCGAGCGTTCGGCGCGGAGATGCCCAGCTCCCGCAGGATCGCGCCGGCGTCCTTGCCGATCCAGTTCTTGCGCATCACGCCATGCTGGCGCGGACCGGGTAGCTCCTCGAAGACGAGCTTTTCCAGCGCTTTCAGCCGGTAGGAGGGCAGCTCAACCGCACCGTTCTCGATCATCGCAGCCTTGAGCCTGTCCGCGATGCTGCTGACCGCGAAGATTTCCTTCTCGTCCACGCAGATGATGTTGTTGTCGAAGCTGGCGCCGAAGACAATCTCGCGTCCGGCAAGGTCGAGATCTGCCGTCTCGTCGACGACGACCGGCGGATTGCCCGGCCCCGCGCAGATGGCGCGCTTGCCCGAAGACATGGCGAGCCTGACGACTGCGCCGCCGCCCGTGATGAGCAGGATGCGAATGCCTGGATGCTTCATCAACGCCTGCGCGGTCTCCACGGTGGGCTCGGCCAGCGCAGTCAGGACGTCGGGCGGTCCGCCGGCGTGCACGATCGCCCGGTTCAGAAGCTGTATCTGGTAGGCAGAGACGCGCTTCGCACCGGGGTGCACGTTGACCACGGCCGAGTTTCCCGCCGCGACGAGGCCGATGGCGTTGTTGATGATCGTGGAAGTCGGATTGGTGCTGGGCGTGATGACGCCGAAGACGCCATAGGGTGCGCGCTCGACCAGCGTCAGGCCGCGATCGCCGGTCCATGCGGAGGGCTGGAGGATCTCTGGGCCGGGCGATTTGTCGATGACCAGATGGTTCTTCCTGATCTTGTCCTCGACGCGGCCGAGTCCGGTCTCCTCATGGGCCATGCGGGCCAGCAGCTCTGCGTTTGCACGCATGGTGGCCCGCATCGCGTCGATGAGCGCGACCCGCTTCTCGATCGTGAGGGCATCCAGCGCGCGAAATCCGCGCTGCGCAGCTGCGACGGCCGAGTCCAGGTCAGCGTAGATGCCGTCTCGTCCCGCCGGCGCCTGCCCGTTCGTCGCCCGGCGGTTCGGCTCCCGAACGTTCGGCTCCCGAACGTTCGGCTCCCGACCGGTGGCGTCTGCGGGCGATGCGCCGGCTGGTCGTTCGCCGGACGAACGCGGCTGCCGCGGCACGCGCTGGCCTGCCCGGTCCTCCATCCGCCGCGTGATTGCTTCGATTTGTGCGTCTGTCAGTTTGTTGGCCATGGTTCTGCCTGGCACACTCCGTCCCGGAGACCGGGCGCCTGGCGCCTATTCAGCCGCTCAGGACTGGTACTCGCCTTCGACCTTGCGGTACTTGACGTCGCCGCCGACCTCCCATTGGTCGATGATCGCCATGACCACCGCATCGACGGGACGCTTGTCGGTGATGACGGTCTGCCGCGCCGACGAGCCGCTTGCGTAGAGTACGTACTCATCCAGGCCTGCGCCCACTGCATCGACCGCCACCACATAGCCGGATCCAAGTTGGGCCTCGACGCCGACCTGCCTGAGGACGAGGAACTTCATGCCTTCCAGCTTCTCCTCCTTGCGGCTGGCGACCAGCGTGCCGACGACTTTGCCGATGAGCATATGCAACCTCTCGCTAAGTGAGTGAACTGGCCAGCCTGTTCAGGATCTGCGCTGCACCACCGACGATCTCGGAGCCGTGGCCGAAGCAGATGGTCTCGGGCTCCAGGGCAGCCAGCTTCCGGACACTCGCCACAACCTGCTCGTTATCCTCGGAGTAGGGCCCGATGTTTGCGCGGATCTCGCCGCGCAGGCGGCTGCCCAGGGCGTCTCCGGCGATCAGGATCCGTGCCTCAGCGTGCCAGTAAGCCAGGTGTCCGGGGGTATGGCCGGGCGTGTGAACGGCAGACCAACCACCGGGCAGTTGCTCGCCGTCCTCGACAGGGCGGGTGACGACGACCGGGCGCTTGGGCCTGGCCGCGTACGCGACCCCGGTGACGACGCGCAGGTACACGCTGTGCAGGTCGCCTCGCCAGGGCAGCTCACGCCATGTGACGCCGGACAGGCTCGCAACCTCCGCCACGTGCGCGATCACCTGGGCGCCGCTGGCTTCGACCAACTCTGCCAGCCCGCCCGTGTGGTCATAGTCGTCGTGGGTGACCGCGATGCTCCGGATCTGACCGGCCGCGCAACCCAGGGCTCGCAGGCTCTCCAGCAGGGGGCGGGCGTGCCACGGATAGCCGCAGTCGAAGACGATCGGCTCCCCCTCGCTTCGTTCGGCAGGGCGCGGATGCCAGACATAGGCGTTGACGCCGTTCGAGACCCCGGCGATGCAATGTAAACCCGGTACGATTTCCATCGGTAAGCGTGCGCTGTCTCTAGGCCGCTCGATCACAGGCCCGGCAGGCCGAAACGGTCATCGAACAACTTGATCGAGCGCAGGATTTCTTTTTTCGCGGCCGCCGCATCCTCCCAGCCGATGGGCTTGGTGCGGGAGCCTTCGAGGTCCTTGTAGACCTCGAAGAAATGCGCCACTTCCTGCAGAAAGTGCGGTGGCACATCCTTCAGGTCGTGGTATTCCGACAGCAGTGGATCGGTGGCCGACACCGCCAGGATCTTGTCGTCGTTCACGCCACGGTCAAGCATGCGGAAGATGCCGATCGGCCGCGCCTGGATGATGCAGCCGGGGAACGTGGGTTCGTTGGTCATCATGAGGATGTCCAGCGGGTCTCCATCGTCGTAGAACGTGCGCGGGATCAGGCCGTAGTCTCCCGGGTAGTGCAGGGAGGAGAAGAGGACGCGATCGAGAACGATCACGCCGTTCTCTTTGTTGTACTCGTACTTGTTGCGCGATCCCTTCGGAATCTCGATGATGGCGTACACGATCTCCGGCACCTTCGGCCCGGGACGCAGCTCACGCCAAAGGTTTTGCATACATCATTCCTTGGGTTGGCGGCCCAGCGGCAGCGCAAGGTCAACATTCTCGTGGGGCCGCGGGATGACGTGCACGGAGACAACCTCGCCGACCTTCTCTGCTCCCCGCGCGCCGGCCTCGAGCGCAGCTTTCACCGCTGCCACGTCGCCGCGCACGATTGCGGTGACGTAGCCGCCGCCGATCTTCTCATACCCGATCAGCTCGACTTTCGCGGCCTTCACCATCGCGTCGGATGCCTCTACCATTGCTGCGAAACCCTTGGTTTCGATCATTCCCAATGCTTCAGCCATTTTTATGCTCCTTGCCTGCTGGTATGATTAGGCGATTACTCGCGCTTCGCCTGTTCTTCGACCCGTCCCCCGACCGCCTCGATGGCGGCGAGGGCAGCCCCATAGCCTGCCATGATGTCGCGTTCTGCGCCGCCCAGGTAGACGCGGCCGAAGGACCCGAACGCCTGCACCTCGAGGATGTTGATGTCCGCGGCCTTCTCGGCTTCGTTGGCGGCCAGGGCGGCATAGCCGGCCGGCTCCACTTCCAGCACGTACAGCGTCTCGCCGGCCAGCAACATGTGGCCGTGGCGCATGCGGTTGATGAGCTGCACCTGGTGTGCATCGATCGCCCGGATGATCTGGCTGGAGATGACCCGCGGCTTGCGCCGGTCCTCCTCCTTGACCCCGAGCGCGGCCAGGATCGCGGCACCCGCGGCCCGCACCTCGGCCTGGCTGTCGGAGTGGACCTCCAGCAGGCCGTAGAGCCGCTCGACGATCTGCATCCCCGGGCGGACCGCAGTCGCCTTCAATGCGACGTCGGTGATGCGGTTGATCTCGATGCCGGGTGATATCTCGACCCAGAGGGAGGCATCACCTGGCAGCGGCAGGAACCCCCTGGCCACGGTCCCGAGGAACGCCGCATGCTGCGGCTGGAGACTGTCCAGGAAGACATAAGAACGAAGATCGACGGCCATGCGTTAGTCACCCTCCCAACGTGTCAGCGAAGTAGTGCGCCCGGGACCCAGCCACATTTCACAGGCAGGGCCGGGTCGCGACTCACAGATGCCGCAGCCGCACCACGGCTTCCCCGGAAAAGGCCTCGAGCTCGGCGCGCTCGACCTGAGCGGCGCGACTGAGGGTCTCCGGCGTAATGAAATCCTCGTACTTCAGTCCCTGGAGTAGCTCCCTCTCGAGTTCGGTCAGCGATCTTTTGGCCATGACGCCGGCAGGATCAGCCAGCAGCTTTGCGCGGCACATGCCGCAATTGTGCGTGTGCGCCAGTACGATCAGGAATTCCCGTCGGGACATCTGCTCTCCCCATCCGCTCGCTACTTCAGCTCGCCGATGATCTTCACGCTAGCGCTCGCGCCGATCCGCGTTGCGCCCGCCGCGATCATCGCCTTGGCGTCCTCGGCGGTCTTGACACCGCCGGCGGCCTTCACGCCCATGCCGGGGCCCACGACTCGCCGCATGAGCGCGACGTCCTCCACGGTAGCACCGGTTGGTGCGAATCCGGTGGACGTCTTGACGTAATCCGCGCCCGCCGCCTTGGAGAGCACGCAGGCCTCCACCTTCTCTTCATCCGTCAGGTACGCGGCCTCGATGATGACCTTGACTGACGCACCCAGCGGATGGGCGGCGTCCACCACAGCGGCGATGTCATCCTGCACCAGGTCGTAATGGCGGGACTTCAGCGCGCCGATGTTGATCACCATGTCTAACTCGGTCGCGCCCAGGTTGGCGCACCGCTGCGCCTCGAACGCCTTGACCTCCGGGAATGTGGCGCCGAGCGGGAAGCCGATCACCGTGCACACCTTCACCGGCGATCCGCGCAGGATGTCCGCAGCCAGCGGGATCCAGGTGGGGTTGATGCATACGGTCGCGAACGAGAACTCGCGCGCCTCCAGGCAGAGCTGGCGGACCTGTTCCTCCGTGGCGTTGGGCTTGAGGATCGTGTGATCGATCATGCCTGCCATGTCGGCCGCGATGTTCTTGACGCCCAGGCGCGTGCTCAGGCGGTCCGCACCTGCCTCCACGACCTTCCGGGCGCCATCAGGGTTTGTCTCGACGCACTGGCCAACGCAGGTGGTCGAACCGCACACCGCACATTCGGTGCCCGTCTTGGGATACGCTGCCAGCACCTCGCGCGTGATGATCTCGACGAGCTGATCGAGCGAATAGGCGCCCAAGCCGCCTTTAAGCGTTGCTGTTGTCATCTGCTGAACCGTTTCTCTATAGCTGTGATCTTGGCGACACGCGCCGCGTGGCGGCCACCACCATGGGCCGTCGCAAGCCAGGCCTGGGCGATCTGCTTGGCGAGGTTGATGCCGATCAGGCCGGCGCCTAGGGTGAGCACGTTGGCGTGGTTGTGCTCGCGGCTGTTGACGGCGGTGGCATGGTCGTAGCAGAGGGCCGCGCGCACGCCGGGAACCTTGTTTGCGACGATGCACGACCCGATGCCTGCACCGTCGACAATGATCCCGTTCGCGCACTGCCCACTTGCGACGAGTTGCGCGACGGCGTATGCGAAATCCGGATAGTCCACCGAGTCCGTGCTGGTAGTTCCGCAGTCCACGACCTCGTAGCCGAGCGACTGGAGGAAGGGCTTAAGCGCTTCCTTGAGGTGAAAGCCGCCGTGGTCCGCGCCCAGGGCGACGCGCTGGGTGGCTGCACTTTTGGCGCGCACGGCTATGCCTGCCACAGGTGCACAGCCCGCCTCGGATAAGGTGATGTTGCGCTCCAGCGCGACCTGGCGGGCCAGCGGCGTCACCAGTGCGCCGGTCGGCACGGAGAGGGTTGCCCCCGGCGCAAGGTCGCGGACTGTAGCCTCGTCGATCAGCACACGCGTCGCGCGCGACCCCTGTGGCGACGGGGCTCCTGCAGTGCGCTCGAGCAGGCGCGTCAGGACACCGCGCACGAGTTCCCGAACCTCGGCTTCAGTTGGCGGCAAGCGGCCCTCCTTCGACACTCACTGCGTCGCAACGCTCAAATCGGTGAGATCATATTGTGGAACGACCGACCAGTACTGCGGCGGCCAATAGGACACCAGCGCCTTGCCGATGATGTGCTCCAGCTTCAGCGGCCCCCATAGATGCGAATCGCTCGAGTTGTTGCGGTTGTCACCCATGACGTAGACCTCGTCCGGCCCGACCGTGATCGGCGGCGCGTTGTAACTGCCGGGGTTCGGGCCAAACGGCTCGGGAACCAGGACGCCGTCGACGTAGACCTGCCCCGCACGTACCTCGACCGTTTCGTTCGGCAACCCGATCACGCGCTTGATGAAATCGCGCGAGGGGTCACGCGGGTACTCGAAGATCACTACATCGCCACGGTCCGGAGTACGCACACACCACACGCGCTCGAACAGCGAGACGTTGGCGACGGGCACCTCGATGTGGACACCGGGGCAGTAGGCGAAGCGATTCACGATGAGGAACTGCCGATCGTGGAAGTTGGGCTCCATGCTGATGCCCTCGATCCGATAGTTGTGGAAGAAGTTTCGGATCAGCATGACCATTAGCACGGCCATGACCAGAATCTGCACCACTTCCCACACCAGGCGGGCCAGGGATGCCGCTGCAGACGATGACTCGACTCGTGATTGGATTGTCGGTTCGGGTTCGGACACGAGGATTATTCCTTAGAAACCGGCTGTTTTCGGCATTATAGCACCGGGGTAGAGCGCTGGCAAAAGCAAGCGCGCAATGGCTGTTGGTTCAGCGGCGTGTGATATACTGGGATCGATGAACCATCGCACCTCCACTCATCACGCCTCTCTGCTGCGCCAGCGCACGACAGCAGGCCTCATCCTGATGGTGGCTCTCGCGTTTCGGCTCTATGGGCTCGATCAGCATGCCATCTGGTGGGACGAGGGCCTGAGCGCGTGGGCGGCGCGCCTCCCTGTGCCCCGCCTTGTCGACTGGACTGCCCATGACGTGCATCCTCCGCTCCACTTCCTGATCCAACGCGGCTGGTGGCTACTCAGCGGCGACGGCGATTGGATCATGCGCTTCATCTCCGCCTTTGCAGGCACGGCCACGGTGGCGGCCATCTACGCCCTGGCACGTTCATTGGGAGGCCGCCGCGCGGGCGAAATGGCGGCCGTCTTTGCCGCCGTCTCGGTCTTCGCCATCACCTGGTCACAGGAGCTGCGCATGTACGTCTGGGCCGGCCTGTGGGCGTCGCTGCTGCTTGCTGCGACAGTCCACCTCTGGCGGACGGAGAAGGCGCGCTGGTGGATCCTGTATGTGCTGGCAGCCGCCGCCGGGTTGTGGACGCTGTACCTCTTCGTCACGGTGCTGCTGGTCACGAACGTCGCGTTCCTCGTCGCCTGGTGGCGATCGGGCCGGTCGCGACCGCGGCTCGTGCGCTGGATGGTGGCGCAGTTGGCCAGCCTGGCCCTGTTCATTCCCTGGCTCGCTTACGCGCTGCCGCGCATGATGAGTTGGTCCTCGGCGGAACCCTTCTCGCCGGGACTCTTCGTCCGCCTCTACCTTACCGTGCTGGCGACAGGTGCGGCGGAGAACATCGACCGGTGGCTGGTTCCCACGGTGGTCGTCATGCTGGTCGCGATCGGGGCCACCGCGTCTGTCGTGAGGCGCCGCAAGTCGGCCACCGAAACGGCGGGGCTGACGCTGCTCCTGCTCGGAATCCTGCTGCCCGCGGCCATGGTCTACGTGCTGACTGCGTTGCCTGGACGCCGCTTCTATGTGCCGCGTCTGGCGCCCCGCTACTTCCTGCCTCTGGCGGGGACCTTCTACGCGCTGTTGGGCTGGGGACTGGCGGAAGTGAGCCGCCGATCACGCGGACTTGCCCTCCTTGGCTGCGCCGCGGTGGTCGCGGTTGCCCTGGCGGGTGCCGCCGCGCTCTTGCCTGGGAGGACGTCCACCGATCAATACGCTTCGCTCGTGGCCACGCTGGAGGCGCACCGGCACGACGGGGACGCCGTGCTGCTCTATCCCGACGAGGACTGGCCGCTGTTCGCCGCGCGCCATGCGGGCGAGTGGCACAAGGTGCCCGCGGGGATGCACCTGACCCCCGAGAATGTGGAGGCGCTTCTTGCGCCCGTCTGGGAGGGCGGGGATGGGCTGTGGGTCGTGACCACACCCAACGCTCAGCAGACGGATTCTCGTGGCCTCGTCCGGTCCTGGCTCGACCAACGCGCCGCGGCGCATGCTGCCTGGGAATTCGACGACACCCGGCTGACGCTTTATGCCCGGACGACCGACCGCGCGGAGGCTACATTCGACGTTGCGCCGGGGCGCCCCGAGAGCGGTGCGACCTTCGCCGCTTTCGGAGGCGGGGAGGTGCACGCCGCACCCCTGCCGCTGCGCCGCTACCGGATCGGCGACACGCTGTTTGTCACGATTTACTGGCGCAAGCCTCCGTCGGGCGAGATTCAGTTGGGGCTTGCAGGGCGGGCGGCGCCGGTCGCGACCCTTCCGGAACTGCCCCCGGTGATGCAGGGCCCACAGCGCATCGTGGCTCGCCTGCGCCTCACGTCCGATCTGGTCGCGGGCCGGCATAGTGTCGTGCTCAGGGCCGAATCGGGGAACGAGCTCATGGTGGGGACCATCGACCTGGTCGCGGCCGCGCGGGCTTGGTCCGATGACGTCCGCCTGGATCGCCCGGTCGATGTCCGCTTCGGGGACCAAATTCGCCTGAGGGGGTATGACCTTGCCTCGGAACGCGTGCAGGCGGGCGACGCGCTCATCCTGACCCTCTACTGGCAGGCAGATCAGCCGATCGCAGAGCGATACAAGGTTTTCACGCACCTGGTCGGGTCTGTCTGGAATGCGGACGAGGGGAACTTTCTGTGGGGGCAGCAGGATAACGAGCCGCAGTCGGACCAACTCCCGACGACCCGCTGGCTCCCCGGCGAGATTGTGGTGGACCGCTATCGCATCGAGGTGAGCCCGGCCGCGCCCGCCGGCCAGTACGAAGTGGAGGTCGGCCTTTACGGGCTGCTGGACGGCCGGCGTCTCTCGTACTCAGATGGCCGTGCTGAAGGCGATGCGCTGATCCTGGGCTCTATCGAGGTGAGGTAGGCGCCACCGGACGCACGCCCGCCAGGATCAGTTCCACACCAGCCCGGCGACCGATACCCAGGAGGTGTTCCGGTCGTCGGCGGGGCATTGATCGTAAGCGACCGCAACGCCGCGAACGTCTCCGAGGAACCGCAGCGCCATGTAGATCGGCGGCAAGCCACAGACGTTGTTGCGGTCGCCTACGTCGCGCAGCGCGCCGAAGAACCCTTCGGTATCCCCGGCGCTCATCCGCGCGAGGAGCGCCTCGTCCGCCCGCCGGAGCGTCGCGCGCTGCTCCGCGTGCGCGGGTGCGCCGCCGAACGCGGGTCCGATGTGGGCCAGGTCGGCCGCCGCGATGACGAGCACGGAGCGACCGCCCGTTGCCCCGGTCAACGCGTCGATCGTCTTCGCGATCCGTGTGTCGTGGGCAGGGTCGGCCTGGCCTGCCACGAAATGGGCGAAGGATCCGCACAGGATGGGCACGACCTCGATCGGGTTGCCCTGCCGTACGTGATGCAGCCACACTGCAGCGAGTTCGATCGAGTGCTCGTGCCGGTGATGCAGCTCTTCCGCGTAGGCATCCTCCTCGCCGAGCGCATCTGCAACGGCCCCGGTAACCCCCAGGGCGTTGGGCAGGACGCCGTACGGCGTGGCGTAGCTCTGCTGTGTCAGGGTGACCCTGCCGAGCCCGCCACTGTGATCGGTTCCGAAGATGATGGCCAGATCCGCGGACCTCGCAGCGGCCGACGCAGCCTGCCAGGCAGCGCGGTAGATCGGGCCGCCGCGGCTGTAGTCGATATGCGGACTGATCAATCCGCGCACGATCCCGTTATGCGAAGAGGGCACAGGTAACAGTCTATCTGCCGGATCGAACGCCTCGAGGTAGTCACTGAGCGCGGACGGATCGGCGGGATAGCCGCCTCCTGCGAGGGTGAGTGGACGGCTGGGCTCCGCCCTGTACGCAGCCAGGGCCGCAGCCATCGCGGCCGCGGAGCGCTCGCTCTCGAGCAGGCACGCCTCGTCCAGTGTGTCGACGATCTCACGGAGCGCCTGGCGGGTGATCGGAATGCCCCAGCGAACGCGCAGCGCGGTCAGGATGCCCACCTGATCGTGCATGCCGTCGCACAACGCCAGCAGCGGGGCCAGCTGCTGCGGGATGGCAAGCATCTGATCGGTCAGGCCGAGCGGATCCCTCAGCAGCAGCATGGGCGGCTGTCCACTCTGCTGGTGGGGCTGCACGTCGAGGGGACGCAGCTTAGGAAACTCGATGTTCATCGGTCAAACCACCGCCGGCATTATAGCGCGGAGTAGGCGCAAAGGCCACATCGCGCGCATCGCCGGACCGGCGGCCGCCGCGATGTCGTGCGTGCCGCGTCGGGATGCGACCGGGTCGACCCTAGCCGAGTTTCTCCTTGACTTTTTCTAGCAGCTGGTCCTTCCAGCGCTTGCCTGTGATCCAATCGCTGCCCGGACACGCGGTCGCGGTCTGCGGGAGTTCCTTGTGGCCCTTGATGTTCTCCAGGCGAATGTTGAGCTGCTGAGACAGGTAAGCAATCAGATGCGCGACGGAGGCGTACTGTTTCTCGGTCGGCGTGGCTCCGTTCATGAATAAGCCGGCAAGGCAGATGCCCACGGAATACGTGTTCGCGTAGCCAGAGTGATAAGCGATGCTCTCCAGCTTGTTGCACTGGTGGATGACGCCGTCAGAGGTGATGTAGTAGTGATACCCCATGCCCGGCCAGTCACGGCTCACATGGTAGCGGGCGACGTTTTGCGGCGGAATGTCGCCGGAAGCGGCGCTGTGGTGAATGGCCAGCGTGGTGATGGTGCCGAGTGAGCGCGTCTCGTAGCGATTCGTGGCATGCCTGGGCAGGGTGTTGATCACGTCCCGAATGGCGGGTGGCTTGAGCGAGGGCGTCTTGGTGAGCTCGGCGATCCGTTTCTGCAGCTCGGCGACCTGTTTCTGAAGCTCCTCCCGTTCGGCCTCGGATTCCTTCAGACGCGCGGTCAGTGTCAAGTTTGCCTCGTTCAACGCCTTGGCCTGGGCCGACAGCGCGGCATTCTGGCTTTGCAGGGTCTGAATCTGCGCGGCCAGCGCGGTCTTGTCGGCCGCCAACTGCTTGCCCTGTTCGGTCAGCGTCTGGATCTGAGCCTGCAGCCTTGCCAGCTGGGCCTGCAATTGCTTCACGTCGTCCGCGTTCGCCGGCACCGGCGAGCCAGGCACTGCAGCCATGAGCGCGAGGAGCTTGTCCTTCCACCGCGCGCCCTGGAGCCATTGGAGGCCGGGGGAATGCGTCTGGATGAACTCGCTTGCCCCGCGCAGCGCATCCGGCTTCAGGTCATAGAGGTCCAGCAGCCAGGCGCACAGGTGCGCGAGCGCGGACAGCTGGCGGTCCGACGGGACTGCGGCATCGAAATTACCGGCGACGTAGATCTGGATGCCGTTGTAGATCCAGGACTGGTCCCGCGTGACCGCATCCGTGTCGGGGTTGGTTCGCTGTATCTGGCCGTCGCCCGTGATGTAAAACTGGCTCATGATGCCCGGCCAGCGCTGTCGTTGCGCGATGGCCACGCGGTCTGCGCCGATCTCCGAACGCACCGCGGTATGGTTGATAACCACGTACTTGATGTCCGCCTGAGTGCGCCGCGCGAAACCGGACGCGTCGCGCGGCAGGGTGCTGCTGATGTCCTTGAACTCAGGTTTCTTCACTGTCGTCGTCTGAACCGGTGCCGGTTGAGTCTGTGGCTTCGTCTGCATCGCCGCCTCCCAGCTATACTTGTGCACCATCGCCTGTCGAAAATCCTCATGAAGTGCCGTCTTACGTTCAAATCCCCATCGATCGATCATCGGCCATCTGTACAGGATTACGGCGCGGATGACCTGTGTCCCCGGCTGCCGGTTCCACCAGTCGATCTCGCCGTATGCCCGCTGAATCCATCCCCGGTTCACGTCCTGCCATGCATCGTTCTGGTCTGTCTCGGTCAGGTAGACCGGCAGATGGCGCATGTTCGCCGGGATGCCGTTCATGAAGTCCTGGTACGTGCGGAAGTGGTAGTGACGCTTGTCGAACGGCGGGTCCATCTTCGCGGTCGAATGAACCAGCGCGGGATCCGCGCCGTGCGTGTAAGCGTGGATGGAGATCCCATCGCAGCCCTTAGGCCCCAGCGCGGCCAACAGGTCGGTCTGGTAGCGGACCCAATCGCCCGTCGGGTTCTCGCGATACGTCGTCTGGATATTCCAGGGGGCCACCGCGCCGGTGATCACCTGGTCGCCCGAGTGGCCCGGCAGCGCCTTGATCGCGTTGCGGCACGCGGTATAACAGGCCGCATACAAGCTGGGAAGGATGACCTCGCCGGGGTTGATGATCCGCGGGGGATTGGAGCTCCAGTCGAGCACGACGCCGGGCCGTTCGACCGCGAAGTTCATCTCGTTGCCGATGATCCAGATGTGGCACCCGCGGGAGGCGCGGACGAAGTTGGCCACGCGGCGCGCGAACTGCCCGTATTGACTCGATGCCGGTATGGTGCCACCAGGCTCGTAGCCGTTATTCAGCCGTGCGATGATCCCGAATCCCGCATTAGACCAGCGTGTGTAATCCGCGCCGCGTTGGTCGTTCGGGTCGCTTCCCAGCGCTTCGGTGAACAGGATCCAACCGGGAGTCCCGCGCTCAGCCATGAGATGCTCGCCGCCCGGGTCATGGATTCCATAGAGGTACGGCGAGTCCAACAAAGGCCTGGCCATGCGTCAACTCTCCTGTGCGTCAATCTTGCCCAACGAATCAGCGTTTTCTTGTTGACAATTATACACTATATCTTTTCATCTGTCTACTTCCAGAAAACGCTTTGCGCGATTCGTCCGCGCCCGGTTATAATAGGGCCATCAAGCGGACCCGGAGGGCTAGTGGATATCGATTGGTATGGTCAGTCATGTTTTCGAATCAAGGAAGGCAGCGTTACGGTCATAACCGACCCGTACGATAAGAGCATCGGCTATACGCTTCCGAAGGGACTGCGCGCCGACTTCGTGACGGTGAGCCACGATGCGCCGGGCCACGCGAACGCCGGGGCAATCAAGGGCGATCCGAAGGTGTTGACCCGGCCCGGCGAATACGAGGTCAGGGGCGTCTTCGTGACCGGCATTCAGACCTGGAGCGGCGCGATGGCGAAGGGCGAGGCCAAGGAGGAGAACACGGTCTTCGTGTTCGAGTTCGGCGAACTGACGGTGTGCCATCTGGGCGATCTCTGCAAGCCTCTGACGCAGGCCCAGGTGGAGTCGATGCCGAACGTCGACGTGCTGATGGTGCCGGTCGGTGGGGGCGGCGCTCTCGATTCAGACAAGGCGGCCGAGGTGATCGCACAACTCGAGCCACGCATCGTCATTCCGATGCACTATCTGACGCAGTACTGCAACCTCAAGCTTGACCCGCTGCCGAGGTTTTTCAAGGCCATGGGTGTGGCGGAACATGAGCCGCAGGAGTCTCTGCGGGTCACCCGCTCAGGGCTGCCCGACGAGGCGCAGGTGATCGTGTTGGAGTGCAAGCAAGGATAGGCGACATGAGATCTGAGCGTTTCGTCCCGGTCATGGTCGCGCTTCTCATCGCCGCGGCATGCTGCGCGGGGTGCGGATCGAGCCGGGCGCCTGCGTCCAGCCTGACGCCAGGCGCATCGCCACCGCCGCTGTCTGCCGGCACGGCTCAGCCCGGTCGCACGGTGGATGATCTTCTGTCTGCGGGCCAGGCCGCGCTCGGCGCGGGCAGCCTCTCCGACGCGGAGGCCGCGTACCGCGAAGCGGTCCGCACAAACCCGAGATCTGCGCCCGCCCAATTCGGCCTCGGGAATGTGTACGTCAGGCAGGGCCGCCTGGCGGAAGCCGAGGCCGCGTATCGCGCCGCCATCGCGGCAGATCCGACGATGGCAGCCGCTCACATGAACCTGGGCGTGGTCTACTACCAGCTCGGATCGCTGAGCAAGGCAGCCGAGGCGTACGATGCTGCCCTGCGGCTGCAGCCGGATGATGCGCAGACCCTCTACCTGTTGGCGGCGGTTCGCATCCAGGGGAGCCAGCTAAGCGAGGCAGAGGAGCTCCTCAATCGGGCGAAGGCCGCGCAGCCCGACCTCGCGGAGGTCTACTATGGCCTGGGCGCCCTGTACAAGCTGCAGGGGAAGACCGAGGAAGCCATCAGTGCGTTCGAGACCTTCCTCAGCCTCGGCACCGCGCAAGACCCGGCAGCCATGGACGCGGCCCGGGCTGAGCTACGCGAGCTGAAGGGGGAGTGACGGCCGCCTCAGGCCGTCTCCCCGTCAGGCCTTCTCAGCTGCTTCATCAGCCACTGCTTCCACAATCGCGGCTGTAGCTGCGGCCATTCCCGCTTCAGATCATCGATGGCGTCGGGCGACGGCAGCTGGCGACCGTATTGCTGCGCGACGAAGAGGCCGGCGATCGTATCGATGGTGGATGCGCCTTCCGGCACGCGGGCGTTCAGGCCGGCCGCGCGTTCCAACGGCGTCTGGCTCGGGCGCCAGGGCACCCGCAGCCGAGCGGCCCACAGGCCGAGCAGAGTAAACAGGCGCGCGAGCACCTGGCGATCCCGGAAGAGCATGACCTGACGCCAGCGAAGATAGCGAATGCCGCCCACTGCCATGGCGATCGCGATCGCAACGCCGGCGAGCCACCCCCAGTTGTTCTGAAGCCATGCGAGCGCCGGATGGGGCGCGTCGAGGGCGTTGACCTCCTCAGGGATCTCAGGTTCGGGCGAGTCCGTGAAGTCATCCATCAGGTCGCGGAAGTCCAGGCGAGACATCTCGTCGTCGGGCGGTTCGGTCGATTGGTCTGAGGGCCGGACCAGTTGCGGCTCCGACGCGGTCGGCTCGAACTGAACCCAGCCGTAGGAGGGGAAGTAGACCTCCGGCCATGCATGTGCGTTGCGTTCGAGGACGCTGTACCGGTTACTTCCATCCGCAAGGACATTGGTCTCGATCAGCTCGCCCGGCGTGTAGCCCACCACGAAGCGCGCCGGCACACCGGCAGAGCGCAGCATCACCACCATGGCGCTTGCATAGTAGTCGCAGTAGCCCTCCCGGATGTCGAAGAGGAAGTAATCCACGCCATCCTGTCCCGCGGGCGGGGCAGCGATCCCCTGATTGTAGGTGTAGGCCCGGAGGTACTGCTCGACTGCGGAGGCCTTTTCGTACGGGTTGGCCGCCTGCGAGGTGATTTCTGCTGCGAGATCCCTCACTCGCTGTGGCAAGGAGTCGGGTAACTGCAGGTACTGCTCCTCGATCCAATCCTGATATTCCGTACGGTCTTCCATCAGTCGCTGCGGGGACGCCTCGCTGGCCTTCGAAACAACCTGGTATGGGGCATCCTGGCCGATCGGCACGCGGCTGCGCATGAGCGTGACCCAACGCTCGGGCTCGTCGGGATCGGGGGAATTCGGCACGGTCCAGGCGTCGGCAGTGACTGGGACGCTGATCCGATCGGGCTGGGGCGGCGCGACGATCAGATCCTGGCCGCGTTCCAGCGTGTAGACCGTTGCCGTGACGTCCTTCGTGGCACGCAGCACCGGCTCTGCAAGCGTCTCATCTGCCTCGATCACCACCACATCGGGCGCGGTATTGTCCCAGCCCTGGCTCGAGTAGCGGTCGTATGTTGCGGCGCGCCAGTACGCTCGCTCCGTGACGACCGCTTCGAAGATCGGCCGGTCGGTGAGTCGCACCGGGCCGCCGAAGGCCATCGATTTGCCGAAAGTCGAGACGGGCGCAGTGGCCTGGCTGTAATTGAGTGACTGATACATCCGGTTCCACGTCTCTTCGACCTGCTGCCAGGGGCGCTCGAAGGGCCGGAGCAAGCGTTCCACGGTCAGGCCCTGTGTCAGGCCCGGCATCGTCCAGGCGATGGCGATCACGATCACGGTGAATGCCAGGCCTGCCTTCAGAAAGTCGAACGTGATGTCGGACGGATACCGGACGCGCGTCATCTGCCAGCGGGCCTCGTTCCGCGCGAGCTCCACGCGGATCGCGAGCAGGACCACCGTGGCCGCGTAGACCACCAGGAAGAGCGACATCGAGGATGCGGAATAGTAAGCGTTGACCAGGAGTGCGACGCCTGAAGGAATCACCGCATTGAGAACGCGCTGGTGGCGGAAGAGGCTCCAGATCGACAGGTAGGCTATCCACCAGCCCAGGAAGCTGAGCTGGGTCACGAAGATGAGGTTATCTGCAACTGAGGCGCCCTCCACCAGGGCGCGCACCCAGTCGACGTTGCGCCGGAAGAGCTCCAGCGCGCCATCGCGCCAGGTCAGCCCCGAGAAAATGAGCTGCGTGAAGAGCGTCGAGATCCACGCGATGCCGGCGAGAAGGCTGTAGACGACTGGAAACGCACCGTCCCACCTCGTCAGTGCGAGCATCAGGCCGAGCAGCGCGCCGCCAAGCATGGCGAGGCGCACGACCTCCAGGCCCTCGCTCCAGGCTGCGACACTGAGGCTCTCGGTGACGGTCAACAGCATGAGACCGGCCAGCATCAGGGTCCACCATCCGCCCCCGCGCGCGAGCCGCTCAGATGCCGTTGCTGCCGGATGCAGCGGGACGTCGATCGGGATCGTTCTTGAACTTGCAGCCATGTGCCTTGGTTCCTACTTCCTTCGACTTGCTGGCGGCTTCATTCTAACCGTTCGGTCGCCACCGGGTCAAGCGATAGCCATTTGACGGCTTCCAGGCTGGCAGTTACAATTTGACAGCTTAACGCCAGTTTGGCAGTCACCGGGCTTACACAGGATGCAGGGCATGGATAAGGCACAAATCAGCGATATCCTCAAACAGCTTACCTCGGTCGATGGCCTGTCAGGGTCGGAGGCCAGGGTGGCCGAGTTGGTCAGGTCGCTCGCCGGCTCGACCGTCACCGAGTTCCGAACGGATGCGCTCGGAAACCTGATCGGCTTGCGACGCGGTGCACCAGAAGCCGGGAGCGAATCCGCTTCGGGACGGATCATGCTTGCGGCGCATATGGACGAGATCGGCCTGGCCGTGACCAAGATCGATCGCGGGTTTCTCCACGTGGCCAAAGTGGGCGGCGTCGATCCTCGATCGGTCGTCGGGCAGGAAGTCACGGTATATCCGAGCGGCCCGGGGAGCGCAGCGTACCCCGATGGGCTCCCGGGCTACGTGGGGAGCCGGCCGCCGCACCTGTTGTCGGCTGACGAGCGGCAGAAGGTTGTCGGACTGGCCGATCTGCGCGTGGATCTCGGACTGCCCCCTGCGTTTTTCGAAAACGGGCTCATCCGCGTCGGCGATCGGATCGCGCTCCGAGGCCCGGTCACCGAACTGCTCGGGGGCAGGCTGGCCAGCAAGGCGCTCGACAACCGGGTCAGCGTCGCCGTGATGATCGGTGCGCTGGGGTATCTCGATGCGATGCGTCACACATGGGATGTGTTCGCGGTTGCGACGGTGCAGGAGGAGTACGGCCTGCGGGGCGCGAAGGCTGCAGCCTTCGGCGTTGCGCCGGACCTTGGGATCGCGCTGGACGTGACGTTCGCGGATACACCCGGAGTCAGCGATAACGAAACCTTTGCGATGGACAAGGGTCCCACGATCGGCCTGGGGCCGAACCTGCACCCTGGCGTCGTCAGAAGGCTGAAAGCGGCTGCCGAGGCGTTGGAGATTCCGTATCAGATCGAGCCTCTGCCCGGCAACTCCGGCACCGACGCCTGGGCGATCCAGGTGACACAGGCTGGCATCCCCACCGGGTTGATCAGCGTGCCGGTTCGCTACATGCACTCCTGCGTGGAGACCGTCGCCCTTGCCGACGTGGACCGGGCTGCCCGCCTGCTCGCCGGCTTCATCTCGCGGCTTGACGCGACCTCGCTGGCCGATATCGCTACAGAACTGCCATGACAGGCGGGGAGGGTGATAGTGACTGATTTACGCGACCTTCTCAAGCGGCTATCCGAGACGTTCGGGCCGTCAGGCAATGAGAAAGCCGTCCGGGCGCTCATCCGTGCTGAGATCGAGGGCAGGGTGGATCGGCTCGAGGTCGACGCGCTCGGGAACCTGATCGCGTTCAAGGCCGGGATCGGCCCCGAACCGCGGCTGAAGGTGCTGCTGGCCGCCCACATGGACGAAGTGGGCTTCATGATCACGAAGATCAACAAGGATGGCACGCTGGCTTTCTCCGCGCCGAGCGTGGATGCGCGGCTTCTGCTTGCCAAACGGGTCCGGATCGGTGAGCCGGGCGTGCCTGGTGTGATCTGCGCGCCCGTGCCCCACTTGCAGAAGGGCGACTCGGCGCACCGCGTCCTCGATGCCGACGACCTGTTCATCGATATCGGCGCGCCGGATGAGAAATCTGCCTCCGCCAAGGTCACCCTGGGCGATTATGCGACGTTTGCCACATCGTTCAGCGTCCTGAGCGAAGACCCGGCATGGCCGACCGTGCGGGGCAAGGCCTTCGATGACCGGGCTGGCTGCGCAGCATTGATCGCGCTCCTGGCCAGCGACGAGGCATACCCGGTCGATCTCTATGCGGCGTTCACCGTCCAGGAGGAAGTCGGGCTGCGAGGCGCGCGTGTCGTCGCACATCGGGTCGCTCCCGATGCGGCTTTCGCCCTGGAGGGAACGATCTGCGACGACCTGCCGAGGCCGCCGGACGAAGACAGCACGCCCGTCACGCGCGTGGGAGACGGCCCGGCGATCACCCTGATGGATCGCAGCCTGGTCTCTCATCCCGGCCTGCTTGCGCTGTTGAAGGAGACTGCCGAAGAGACGGGGCTGGCCGTGCAGTACAAGGCGCCAGGCCTGGGCGGGACGGATGCCGGGGCGATGCACCTCGCACGCGAGGGCGTTCCAGCGATCGCCGTCGCCACACCGTGCCGGTACATTCACGGCCCGGCCGCAATCCTGAACCTGAACGACCTGCAGGCGCTGGTTTCGTTGATGGATGGCGCGCTGCGCCGGATCGGTCCGGCAAACCTGTCGCGCTGAGCGAGGCGTGGCCGGCATCGCGACGACGGGCGTCCGATGCTCATTTCTGCTCTGAGTGGGAGATCAAGGCATGGAACAACTTGCGAAGCGTCTTGCCGAGGCATTCGGTGTCTCCGGCTTCGAAGAGGAGATCCGCAGCGTCCTCCTCGAGGAAGTGAAGGACCTGGTCGACGAGGTGCGCGTCGACTCGCTGGGCAACCTGATCGCGGTCAGGAAGGGATCGGGCGGCGGCAAGCGCGTCATGCTGGCTGCCCACATGGACCAGATCGGCCTGATGGTCACCTACGTGGACGAGAAGGGCTTCATGCGTTTCGCCAACGTGGGTTACATCTATGCCCTGGCCTCCTGGGGCGGGCAGGTTCGCTTTGTGGACGGCACCCTCGGGACGGTGGGACTCGACGGCCGCGTCAAGGCGGGCCGGACTCTGCCCGAGCTGCGGGATTACTACATCGATACCGGAGCAACCAGCAAGGCCGAGGTCACGCAGAAGGTGGGCGCAGTGGCAGCCTTCTGGCCCGGATTCGCCAGCCAGGGGAACACGTGGTTCTCCCCAAATCTGGACGATCGGGCGGGCTGCGTCGTGCTGGTGCAACTGTTGCGCGACCTCAAGGACGTGAAGATCGACCATGACCTGTACGTGGTCTTCACCACGCAGGAGGAGATCGGCCCGCGTGGCGCGCAGACCGCAGGCTATGCGATCGAGCCTGACCTGGCCATCGCGATCGACGTGACCCTGACGGGCGACATTCCCTATGCGTCCCCGGCCATGGAGGTCGGCCTCGGCAAGGGCGTGGCGATCAAGGTGCAGGATTCAGGGATGATCGGGCATGCCGGGCTCAATGCGAAGCTGATCGGGGCCGCGGAATCAGCAGGCATCCCCTATCAACTGGAGGTGCTGCAGGGGGGTACGACCGACGCCTACGCGATCCAGGTGGCGCGCGCCGGCGTGCCGGCCACCGCACTCTCGATCCCCAGCCGCCACGTTCATACGCCGTCACAGATCGTCGACCAGCGCGACGTGGCCGCCACCGTACGGCTGCTAGACGTGTTCCTGCGGGGTCCGATCGACCTCTGAGGTATTGCGCCGCGCCCCGCGCGCTGCTGCGCTGCGACCCAGGAGCAGGACGCCCAGCAGGACGATCAGGGGGGCAGCCAACAGTGCTGCCCCTGCAAGCGCGGCGCGATCGTAGTGCCACGACCGGACCGCGGCCTCCAGCTGCCGCTCCTGGCCTGCCGGCACGATCCACTCACGGTGCACCGCACCCTCCGTATAGACCTGGTTCACGCGCGCCAGCAACCAGTCCGGACCGTCGCCGCGCTCGGCGACCTCGACGCGATAGGTGGCCGAGCTTGCGCGCGCCAGGCTGCGCCACGCGCCGGCATCCTCCTGCCACAGCGCCGCCCGGAGTTCTTCCAGCATTTCTCCCGAAGCCCGCGCTCGCGCTGCTGCGGCGTCGAGCCTGGCCGCCTCCTGCTCCCAGGCATCGGCGCAGCGCGCCAGGTCGACGCGCTCGATGTAACGGTCGAGGCGGGTCAGGTGTTCCTCCTCGGCCGGCCATGCCAGGCGCCTGGGCGACAGGACATCTGCGAGGATGGCCAGCTCCGGGCTGGCGGGAAGGGCCGCTGCAAGTCTCTCCTGCCAGGCAAGCAGGGCAGTGGGATCCTCGTAGTTCAGGGTCAGGGTCAACGCGTCTCTGCTGGCCGTGAGGGGCGCCAGATCGCGCAGCGCGGCGTGTGCTGCTCCGATCAGGGTCGCGCTCCGATCACCGTTGGCGCCATCGGCGAGGCGCAGCACGATCACGCGGCTCCGAACGGTCGTGTCGACATGGACCGCCGCCCGGTCGATCTCCGGCGGTCCCGCGTCGGGGAGGGCCAGGACTTGGTCGCCGAACCCCGCGGCGAGGTGCTCCCTGGCGAGGCTGAGATTGCCGGTGTCCAGCGCTGCCTGCGCCAGCACGAGCGCTGAACGCTGGTCCGGCTCGGCCTGAGCGGGCTCCTGCTCCGTCTTCTCGATGGCCCGGACGCGCGCCTCGCGGCCGGCGGCAGTCATGGGGTCAGCGCGGCCCTGCGCTGCCTCAGCCAGCCGAGCCTGCAGCGCGGCAGCCGACGCGGCCAGCTCCGTGTCCGCAGGGTTGAGCGCGGACGCCTTCTCGAGCTCATCTGCTGCAAGTTGCACGTAGGACTGCGCGGCGGCGCCCCCTTCCCGCGCGCCCAGTGCCAGGTACACTCCTGCCAACTGCTCGCGTGCGGATGCGAGCTCCACGGCCGCCGTATCTGCCGTCGCGGCCGAGATGGCCGCGCGCCACTCTGCAACGGATTGGTGGACATAACGGTGGTAGAAGCTCGCGCGCGGCGCAAAGGCCGGCGCCGGCAGCGTGCTCAGGCGCCAGTAGCGCTGGGCGAGTGTGGCGTGTTCTGCGAAGCCGGGCGCGGCGGCCGCCGCGGCGCGCTCCGCCGCCAGCTCGGTCCACGCATCGGACGCGAGCCAGGCAAGGCCGATGTTGGTGGGCGCCTTGCGCCCCTCCCATTCCCACACGAACTCGTCGGGACGCATGCTGTGAGGGGCAGGGGCCAGGTGCATGATGCGTTCGGGAGACACGTGTTGCGCGAAGGTGATGACGATTCGCGTCGACTCCGGCGCGCCTGCCCATACGTTGCCGCCCATCAGCATGTACGTGTAGCCGGCGAGTGAATCGCGGCTGGCAAGTGGCTGGCGGTAGCGGACCGCAATGTCAACACTTGCCTTGACCGGAATCGTCACCACACCGGTTGCCTGGACATCTGGCCGATCTGGCGCAGCAAGGGGGGTGAGCACGAGCGCATTCGGCCCAGCTGAGGCGGACATGATATCGGGCATGGCAGCCAGCTCGGCCTGCGGTCCCGGCAGCCCGAGGGTAAGAACGACCGCAGACTGGCCCGGGTTGTAGAGCTCCATCCGAAGGTCGGTGTCGGCCCAGGCGCCGGACGCGTCCTCGATCAGGGTGGTCGCGACATTGTGCGTGCGGAGCCTGATGCCGCGCGCGTTCCCATCTGCCGGCACCAGCACGATGCTGGCAGACGATGGCCCTGTGCCGGGCGTCCCGGCGACGAGCGGTTCAGCTGCGTACCCCCGCGCGGGCGCCACCCACATCAGTGCAAGCGCGGTGCACAAGCCGAAAATGACTTGCTTAAAGCCCCCGATTCTGGTATCCTCCGACCAATAGTCTCCACTATGCCCTAAGGTGGTTCGCATGGTCAAGTTGTTGATGAATTGGGACATCAAGTCCGGACACGAGCAGCCCTACTTCGAGTTCATCATGCAGGAGTTCGCGCCCGGCCTGATGCGTCTTGGCCTGCAGCCTACTGAAGCCTGGTACACCATCTATGGCGATGTCCCGCAGATCCTGACCGGCGCGGTCAGCGATGATATTGAGACGATGCGCAGCATCCTGCTGAGCGATGACTGGCAACAACTCCGCGAGCGTCTTCTCGAACACGTCCAGAACTTCACGCAGAAGGTTGTTGAGGCTAGCGGACGTTTTCAGCTGTAGTTTGGTTCCCCGCAGTACCGCACCTATAGTAGCACTCCTCCGCAGTATGGGCAAGATATGTTGTTCCCGGGGGCGACTTGCTCATGCCATTGCAGGGGCCGACATGGTATAATTGGTCGTATGGGAGAACCCTCTGGGCCCGCTGCGCGCCAGTTAAGACCCACCAGCGTGCTACCCTTTGCAGCCTGGGCGCTCCTGCTCGTGCTGCAACTGGTGTCGCCCGACAAGGTGTGGAGCTGGTTGCTGGTCGCCCTGAGCTTCCTTATCGGGATCGCCTACGGGTGGGCCTGCATGCTGCGTGACCAGGTGAACGCCACCCGCCGCACGCTTGGTACGTGGGTGGTGGTGGGTGACCAGATCCGCGAGCAATTCACCCTGATCAACGGGGGCTTGCTGCCCGTTCTCTGGGCGCGGGTGCACGATCGCTCGGACGCACCGGGCTATCACGTGGACCGCGTCGAGACCGCGTCCCCAGGCGACAGGCGTACGTGGCACACCTTCGGGATGTGCCAGCGTCGCGGCGTGTTCCATCTCGGTCCCTGGGATCTGGAGATGGGCGATCCCCTGGGCTTTTTTCGGGTGATGCACCGCTATGGCGAGAGCGCGACCATCGTCGTGTATCCGCGTGCCTCGCATCTCCCCGCCATCGAACTGCCTCGCGGCCGTGCGCCGGGTCGATCGACCTCGTCCGATCGCGCGCTCGAAGACACCATGCTGGTCGGCGGCTCGCGCGACTACGCGCCCGGCGATCCCCTCCGGCGTGTCCAGTGGAAGGCTTCGGCGCGGCATGACCGGCTCATCGTGCACGAGTTCGACCGTGAGCCATCCGGCGACCTGTGGCTGATCCTGGATCTCCATGCGACGGTTCAGGCCGGGCAGGAGGCAGAATCGACGGTCGAGTACGGCATCATCCTCACCGCTTCCCTCGCGGCGCAGTTCCTCCGTCAGGGCGAGCGCCGCGCGGTCGGACTGGCAACTTCGGGCCGCGCACCGATCGTCATTCCGCCCGCGCGCGGGCAGGCCCAGATGTGGACCATCCTGGAGGCGCTTGCCCTCGCAGAGCCGAGCTCCGATGTACCGCTAGCCGACCTGTTGCGCCAGGCCGGGCCAATCCTGGGTACAGGCCGCTCGCTCGTCATCCTGACGCCCTCGCAGGATCCGGCTTGGGTCGCCTCTCTGCTGCCTCTGATGGCGGCCGGCAATGCCCCGACCGCGTTGCTTCTCGATGCCACGACGTTCGATCCGCCTGCGGGATCGGCCGGCGCCATGATGGGGCTGCGCGGCCTCCTCGCGCAACAGCGCGTCCCGAGCACCGTGTTGAGCCAGGGCTACCCGTTCCGCCCGATCGACAAGATCCGCCGGCAGCGCACGGAGTGGCGCATGCTGTCAGGTTCCGGCCGCGTGATCCGGGTCGAAGTGGAGGAGGAGGTGTGACGGGATGAACGCCAGGCCCTCTTCCCCGCCGGTCGAGCGCGCGCCGTGGCTCGTCCGCGCATGGAACCGATATCGCCCCACGACAGGGTGGGCGGTGTTCCTCCTGGCCCTGACGTCCGCCGAGCTGCTCCCCCTGGCGTTGGTGGACGGGGAGATCGTGCCCGGGGTCGCGCCGGCGATCGTACTGGCCCTGGGCGGGACCCTGCTGGGCTGGTTCGGGGCGCGGCGCAAGGTGTCGGGTGCGGTCGCCGCATCCGGCCTGGCGATTGTCGGAATCGTGGCCAGCCTGGCGTGGGGCGTGAACGTCTTGAGGCCCGGTCTGCTGGTGCAGCAGCTGTGGCGCCGCGTTGGTTGGATAGCCTCGGAGCGCACCCGGGACGCGCCCCCGATCACCTTCTTCACCGATCAGTGGACCGCACTGCGGGGGTATGGGGAACGCGTCGGGTGGTGGCTTGATGGGGTCATCGCAGGGCCAGGAGCGCCCGACAACCTCGTCGTGATCGGGTTGGCCGTCTTTCTTGTATGGTGCACGTCGGCCTGGATGGCGTGGTGGATTGCCCGGCGTGGCCAGCCGTTCGTCGCCCATCTGCCGGCTGCCGTGCTTCTGGCGCAGCACGCCTATTGGGCGCCCTCAACGCTGGGCTATGTCCTCGTCATGATCGCGATACTGACCTTTCTCTTGGTCATGGCCCCGTTGACGTCGCGGCTCCGGGCATGGGACGCGCTTGGCGTAGACTATGCTGAGGACATCCGGATGGATGGCTGGTTCGCGGCCCTGGCGCTCGCGGTGAGCGTCACCATTCTCTCACCGGCACTGCCGTTCTTCACCTCCCGGGAGTTCTCCGAACGCTTCTGGCGCGTGTTCGAGTCGCCGCTGCGCCGCGTGGAGGAACAGGTCAGCCGGAGCTTCCAGGTGAGGCAGCCGGTGCGTTCGTTGGTGCCGCCGACCGGTGCTGCTCCGGGTGGGCTGCCCCGGGCGCACCTGCTGGGCGGCAGCCCGGAGCTGGGCGAGGAACCCGCGCTGGCCGTTCGCGTCCGCGGTGACACAACCGGCGTCCTGCTCTACTGGCGCGGCCAGACCTACGCCACGTACACCGGCCACGGGTGGGAGGACGCGCCCGAAGCACACGCCGAGATGCCCTTTGCTGCGGGCCAGGAATGGGACGCGGCGATCGCGGCCGCCGGCGGGCGGAGGCCCATCGTGGCGGCCGTGGAGGTATTCGAGGCCTCCCGCAGCGTTGTGTACGGGCTGGGTGAACCCGTCGGTGTGGACCGGCCGTACAGCGCGATCCTCAGGGCGCCGGGCGAGCTCGTTGCGCTGACGCACCCCGACGCGTCCAGGACGTATACGGTGCTGTCGCACGTCCCCGTGCTCGACCCCGACGCGCTGCGCACCACCGGCGCCGGCTATCCCGCGGAGATCACCGCCCAGTACCTGCAACTGCCTGGCCAGCTGGATCCTCGGCTGGCGGAGCAGCTTTCTGAGTGGACAGAAGGGTCCGAGACGCCCTTCGACGCAGCAACAGGCATCGAGCGCGGGCTGCGCACGCTGCCGTATTCCCTCGACGTTCCCGCCCCGCCTCCGGGGCAGGAACTGGTCTCATGGTTTCTCCACGACCTGAAGACCGGCTATTGTGACTACTATGCTACGGCCATGGTGGTTCTGGCGCGGCTACGCGGCATTCCGGCGCGGCTGGCGATCGGCTATGCGACCGGTTCGTACGATGCTGAGACGGGGCTCTATTCGGTGACGGAGCTCAACGCCCACTCCTGGCCCGAGCTCTACTTCCCGGGCATCGGCTGGGTTCCCTTCGAGCCCACGGCGGGGTTGCCACTGCCAGTTCGCGTCAGTGGGCTTGCGCCGGGAATCCCGCTCCCCGAGTTCGACCGGGGACCGGAGGACATGGCGCAGGGCGTGGCGCAACTGCGCGAGGCAGCGCTCGAAACTGCGCGGATGGAGCAGCGTCAGGCGCAGCTGCGCTTCGCGTGGACCGCGACGCTGGCGCTCGCGCTTCTGTGGGCCATCGCATTGCGGGCTGCCAACCGCTCCCTGCCCCCGCTATCGGGCGCCGAGACAGACGCGTATGCGCGGTTCGTTGCGGGCGGGACGAGGATCGGGCGAGTGGCCGGGCGGGGGGAGACGCCGCGCGAGTATGCACGCGGCCTGGCAGGGGTCGCGGCCGGGGTGGCCGGCGGTGCACCCTGGCGCCGTGGCCGCGCCATGACCGCGGCCGACACCGTGCGCAAGGAAGGGTTCTCCCTGGTGGAGGACGTCGAGCGACGCCTCTACGCGCCGGACGATGCGCCGGCGCGGGCTACTCACGACTGGCGGGCGCTACGCCGTGCGCTGGGCGAGTTGTGGATCGTCCAGCGGATGGCTCGATTGAAACGAAGGTCCTGACGCCGTCACACGTTGAACCTGATGTTCAGGATGTCGCCGTTCTGGACGACGTACTCCTTGCCTTCGAGACGAACCAGCCCTTTCTGCTTTGCGGCAGTCAGGCTTCCTGCGCCGATAAGCGCGTCGTAGGCTGTGACCTCTGCCCGGATGAAGCCGCGAGCCAGGTCGGAGTGAATGACGCCTGCGGCCTCGACCGCGGGCGCGCCCACCGGGATCGTCCAGGCGCGCACTTCGTCTTCCCCCACGGTGAAGAAGCTGTGCAGGCCGAGCAGCGAGTAGCTCATGCGGATGACCCGATTCAATCCGGGCTCGGAGATGCCATACTCGGCCAGGAACTCCGCAGCCTCGTCCGGCTCCATCTGCGCCAGTTCCATCTCCAGCCGGCCCTGGATCGTGGCAATGGTGGTGTGGCGATGGCGATAGTCGCACAGGGCTTCCATTGCCTGATCTGCCGGGTTGTCGCCGACGTTCAGGACCACCAGCATGGGTTTGAGGGTCAGCAGGCCGTAGTTGCGCAGCGATCTGAGCTCTGATTCGCCCAAATCCATGTCGCGCAGCGGCGCGCCGTGGTCCAGCGTCTCGTGCAGGCGCAGGAACAGCGCCAGCTCGCTCTCGTCCTTCGCCTTCTGCAGGCGGTCGCCGCCCTTTCGCAGGCCGGCCTGAAGCCGTTCGATGCGCCGCTCTACGATGATCTGATCCGACAGCAGGAGCTCGTCGTCGATGATGGAGACGTCGCGGCAAGGATCTACCGTACCCTCCGAGTGCGGGATGTCCGGGTCCTCGAACGCACGCACGACATGGAGCAGGGCATCGCTTTGGCTCAGCGTGTTCAGCAGCGGTCCGCTGAGGCCGCCCGAGCCCACGCCCTTGGCGAGACCTGCGATATCCGCGTAGGTCACCCTGGCATAGGTGGTCTTGCGCGGCGCGAACATGGCGGAGAGGCGATCCACGCGGTCGTCCGGCACGTCGACGATCGAGGTGTGCACGTCGAAGTGGCCGGAAGAGAACGCCGCGGTCTCCAGGTTGCCGCGGGTCAACGCATTGAAGACGGTGGTCTTGGTGCTGTTCGGAAGTCCGATGATGGCGATATGCATGCTTTACTTACCAGGTTAGTGTCTCGTTGAACGAGCAGAATCGTGCCGGAGTATACCATGCGGCGAAGAAATCAGGCTAAACGGGCGGGATGGTTTGGGTGGGATGGGGCGAACGATGATAAAATGCCCAGCGTCGTCGGACCAGCTGCGTGCTTTCTGCGGGTCAATGACGCGCCAGATGTGGCCGACCACCGAATCAAAGGACGGGATGATGAGAGTATTCATTGCGGGTGTGATGCAGGCATCGTTGCACGGCAAAGGTATCGTCGATCAGGCGTATCGCAACGCAATCGGCGAGGCGCTGCTCGAGAAGTGGCCCGAACTGGACGTCATCGATCCACTGGTGCTCCATCCGAACAGCGTGGAGTACGACGACGCAGCCGCGCGCGAGACGCTCTTTGCCCTGGTCACGCTTGCGAGCTCGTGTGACCTGGTGGTCGCGTACGTGCCGCAGGCCAGCATGGGCACGGCGCTGGAGATGAATGCCGCGTACGAGAAGGGTGTGCCGGTCATCGCCATCTCGCCGATGCGGGAGAACTGGGTCGTTCGCGCACTGTCGGCGCGCGTGTTTCCTGACCTGCCCGCATTTGTCGCGTTCCTTGCTTCGCTGGATCGGCCATCGCAGTTAATTGACACGAGTCTTTCCTAACGATAAAATTGAAGTGCGCCCCCATAGCTCAAAGGATAGAGCATCTGCCTTCTAAGCAGGTGGTTGCAGGTTCGAGTCCTGCTGGGGGTATTGTCGCATCACCCGACGCGCACGGACCTCCCCTCACGGGCCGATTGCAGGAGCGCGTTGATGGTCATGACGTTCAGGCGGCTGTCGCTCAATGGGATGCGCTGGGGCCTGCCGGCCACCGCGGCGTCGTACAGGTCCTCGACCTCGCCGAGGTAGAGCAGGTCGTCGCCCATCTGAAGCACCTCGACCGGCCGGTCGTCCCGGTGCAGATAGAGACGCGCATCTTCCTCCGGCTTGAAGCTCTGAGTCAGGGTGATGCGTCCCTCGCTGCCCACAAACTCCATCGGGCTGCGCGGCGTCGACTGGAATCCGCTGTCGAATTGGGCGTAGACGTCGCCCCCAAAACGCATCTGCCCGAAGAAGGAGATGTCGACGCCGGACGGCCCCACGATCTGCCAGCCCATCACTTCCTCCGGCGCCGCGCCGCCCATGACTGTGCGCGCGTAGCTGATGGGGTAGCAGCCCAGGTCCCAGATGCTGCCGCCCCCCAAGCCAGGATCCAGGCGCACGTTGTTTGGGCGCCTGTTGTAGAAGGTGAACCCACCTCGGATGAGCCGGAGGTCGCCGATGGCGCCGCTGTCGATCAGCTCTTGAACCTTCAGGGTTTGAGGGTGGTGGCGATACATGAACGCCTCTGCGACCGCGACGCCATTGCGCTTGGCAGCAGCGGCGACCGCGTCCACCTCTTCGACGCGCATCGCAAGCGGCTTCTCGCACAACACGTGCTTGCCCGCGTCTGCCGCCTTGATCGTCCATTCGACATGGAGGCTGTTCGGCAACGAGATGTAGACCACGTCGATCTCGGGATCGGCGAGCAGCGCCTCGTAGCTTCCGTACGCGCGGGCAATGCCGTTCTCGGACGCATAACTGCGCGCGCGCTCCAGGTCGCGGCTCGCCACCGCCATGAGATGGTTCCGCGGGGATACATTCAGCGGTTTGATGAGGGCCTGATTGATCCGCGCAGTACTCAGGATGCCCCATTGCAGGATTCTTGATTTCACATGGTCCTCCCCGTAAGGTCGGTGTGCGCACCTCAGTCTCGGGGTGCGCCGTCGTTCATCAGCCCGATCGGTTCGCTGGCCCGAAGTGATGCTCCAGGCCGCGCCACAGGTCGTCGCGCCACGAGGGATAATTGTGCCCCCCGTGATACTCTCGATAGGTCACGTCATACCCGTGCTCCGTCATCAGCGAGACCATGCGCCGGTTCGGCTCCAGCAGCCACTCGTAGCGGCCCACGTCCAGCCACATCTTCGCCGCGGGCGCGGGACCGTGCCGGATGAGGGTGTGCAGCACCGTTTCCGTCTCGGCCAGCTCGAACGCGCCCGATTGGCTGATCACGTGGCCGAACACCTCAGGCGCGCGCACGCCGAGGTAGGTCGCCATCAGGCCGCCCATCGAGGCGCCCAGCACGCCATACGCCCCGGGGTGTGCAGCAGGATCGAGCAGATTCAGGCGCGCCTGTGCCAGGGACAGCACATCCGTCAGGATGAAGCCGGCAGTCGCGTCGCTGCACAGATACTCGACCCCGCGCGCCCTCCCGCCATTCTCCACGAGCGCCAGCGCGATCGGCCGGATGCGTCTCTGGGCGACCAGATTGTCGACGATGTGGGCGATGCGTGCGCGCGTCCGATAGTCTTCCCCATCGAAGACCACCAACAGCGGGACCGGGTCAGACGTGACCGGATGGTACAGGTGCACCCGGCGGACGCCGTTGGCCAGCAGCCAATCGTTCTCGATCCGGTGCCGCGTGACCTTCCCCTGCGGGATCCCTCGCCGGCGTTCTGTGAGCGGAGTGGGCTCCGCCCCCGGCATGTAGAAGTAGTGATTCACGTGGCCGAGCCCATTGGGCGTGGTGCGATCGTTGAACGGGTCGGGCACTCTGGCATCGTCGCTCGGCTCGGCGAGGAGCGCGTACTCGATGTAGGCATCAGGCGGCAGTTGGGTCGTTCGCGCCCACAGGCCCACGCCTGCCCGCGACCACGACCCGGGCGGTTCCGGCTCCCAGCCGTTGAAGTCGGCTGCGAGATAAGGAGGCTCGTCTCCCTCCCAAAGAAATGTGACGCTGGCGCCGTCAACGATGGGTGTGCCCGTCTCACGTGCGCGCGAAAGAAGTGATTGCATGGTGACTCCCATGTCCGACCGGATAGGTTCCGGTCGCGACTGCGCGCATGCTACCACAGCGATGCGGCTCGTGCAACAGCTTCGCGTTGCCGGGCACTGCGCGATTCGCCCCTGTTTTTGTCGACTCAGTCACAACCGGGTATACTGCTGCGCATAACATGGCAGTGGCGACTCGGCGCCGGCCCGCCCGGAGACGGTCGCTTTTTGTTTGTCGATCATGTGCGTTCGGCCGGGCTGACCGGGCGAACGCCGTCATGGGGAAGGGCTCCCAATTGCTGATAGCATTCTACACGGTGGTCGCTCTTTGGCTGAGCCTGTACGGCTTTCAGGCCATCGTGCTGACCGCGTTGTATCTGCGACATCGACATCAGGCGTCTCCTCTGGCGGAGGTGGCCGACGACGATTGGCCGGTCACGGTGGTCCAGCTGCCGGTGTATAACGAGCGCTATGTCGTGGAGCGGCTCATCGACGCGGCTGCCGCACTGGACTATCCGCCCGACAAGCTGATCATCCAGGTGCTCGATGATTCGACGGACGACACCAGGACGCTCGCGCTGGCAAGGGCAGAGCATCACCGCGCGCGGGGGCTCGATGTCAGGGTGGTCCACCGGGTCGACCGCCAGGGCTTCAAGGCCGGCGCACTCGCCGAAGGCCTGGCGCAGGTGGATGCCGAATTCGTCGCGGTTTTCGATGCTGATTTCCGGCCACTGCCCGAGTTCCTGCGAAAGACCGTGGCCGCGCTGCTGGCCCGGCCGGATGCCGGCATGGTCCAAACGCGCTGGTCGCACCTGAATCAGGAGTACTCGTATCTGACCCGGGCGCAATCGATCGCGCTGGATGGCCATTTCGTCGTCGAGCAGACCGCGCGCAATCGCTCCGGCCTGTTGATCAACTTCAATGGTTCCGGGGGGGTGTGGCGCCGCGCGTGCATCGAGGAGGCCGGGGGCTGGCAGTCCGATACCATGACTGAGGACATGGACCTCAGCTATCGGGCGCAGCTCGCAGGCTGGCGTACGCTCTATCTGCCCGACGTCGAGTCGCCCGCAGAGCTGCCTGCCCAGATGGAGGCGTTCAAGCGCCAGCAGGCTCGCTGGGCCCAGGGATCGGTTCAGTGCCTTCGGAAGTTGAGCGCGCCTATCCTCAGGAGCGACCTGGCATGGCGCCAGAAGCTGATGGCCCTGGTTCACGTGAGCGGCTATCTCAGCCAGCCACTGCTCGTCCTTCTGTTGCTCACCCTGCTGCCAATCTTCGCCGAGGGGCAGGCGACGCCTGCATTTTTGATCACCCTGGCTATCGCCAGCGTTGGTCCGCCGCTGCTTTACGCCGTGGCGCAGGCTGCGCTGCACCGCGACTGGGCGCGGCGCCTCGGCTACCTGCCGGGATTGTTGGCCGTGGGCGCGGGCATGACGTGGAGTACGACCCGCGCGGTCTTTCAGGGCCTCACGAGCTGGGGCGGCGTCTTCAAGCGCACGCCGAAGTTCCGATTGGAGGGGCGGCAGGGCGATTGGGCGAAGAATTCCTACCGGCTTGGCGCTGACTGGACCGTCCTCGGCGAGATCGCGCTCCTCCTGTACGCAGTCGCTACGTTGGTGGTGGCGCTGCTGCACGGGCAGTACGGTGCAGCGCCATTCCTGCTTCTCTACATCGTCGGGTACGGTGTCGTTGCGGGGAGCAGTGTCTGGCAGGGACGCGGCGTCCGCCGCGCCGGCATATGATAGTTTCACCTCGGAGGTCGACGATGTTCCGGCGAGCATCTCTGCTCTTGGTGATTGCGGTCCTATTGATCCTGACGGCCGCGAACGCGGGCGCACAGACGGGCGTCTTCCCGCAGGACGACCCAGCCATCTGCGCTCCTGAGACCCCGTGTGGGCCGGCAGAAGGCTCCGGCCCAGCACTGCAGATCGGCACTGCGCTGATGGAAGCGCAGACGTCGACTGCCGAGGCGGCTGCCCAGGATGAACCTGTCTTGGAAGGATTCGGCCTGGCCTGGGTGATCATGGGCTTGCTGGTGCTTGCGCTGCTCTATGCGCTGTCTGCAGCCGTCATGTCAACGCTGGGCCGCGCCGCTCCGCTCGTGTCCGAGCGTGCGGTGTGGTTGGTCCCCGTGCTTGCCGTTGCGGGGCTGGTCGTGGCGCTGTACATGACGTACGTTGAAACGCAGGACGTCGCGGCCGTGTGCGGGCCGTTGGGCGACTGCAACGCTGTGCAGAGCAGTCCATTTGCCACCCTGTTCGGCTTCCTGCCCGTCGGTCTGCTTGGCGCCATGGGTTACGTTGCCATCCTTGTGGCGTGGGGTATCGTCCGCTTTACATCAGGCATGGCCGGCCGGATGGCCGCCCTCATGTTGTTCCTGATGGTGCTGTTCGGGGTTCTGTTCAGCATCTACCTGACCTACCTGGAGCTATACGTGATACGGGCGGTGTGCGCCTGGTGCCTGTCGTCGGCCGTCATCATGGCGCTCCTGATGGTCCTGGTGGTTCGTCCTGCCATCGACGCGGTGCAGGGCGATGACCTCGGTGAGTGAGGATGCGCCATAAGTTGCCGGCTGGCTCAAGGCATAGTACAATATTCGTGTTCTATCAACACCAGATATATGGGAGGTTTATCGATGTTCAACAAGACTCTTGAAGCGGCCATGAACGATCAGATCAAGCACGAGCTCTACTCGGCCTACTTCTACCTGTCCATGTCGGCCTACGCCGAGTCCCACAACATGCCGGGCGCGGCGAAATGGCTGGCGCTCCAGGCGCAGGAAGAGCAGGAGCACGCGCTGAAGTTCTACGCGTACGTCCATGATCGGGGTGGCCAGGTGACCCTGCAGGCCATTCCCCAGCCCCCGGCTGAGTTCACTTCGCTGCTCGACGTCTTCGAGCAGGTGAAGGAGCACGAGGCGAAGGTGACCGCGTTGATCAATCGTTTGTACGAGATCGCGGTCAAGGAGAACGATTACCCGAGCCAGGTCATGCTGCAGTGGTTCGTCACCGAGCAGGTCGAGGAAGAGAAGAGCGCGGCCGAGGTCGTAGATGCCCTGCGCATGGTCGGGACCCAGGGATCGGCCCTGTTCATGGTCGATCGGTGGCTGGGCGACCGCCAGGGTCACTGAGGCGCCGCTACGAGGTAGGTTCTGTACTTCTGACCTGCCTGACATCTTGTCACTGAACGCTGATCCTGGTCCCCATTTTTGGGCCAGGATCAGCGTTGCTGTTTTTCGCCGCTGAGCGTACAAGGAGTTAGAACGATGATCTCATCGGTCAATGATGCATTTGGCGCGCGCACCTTGCTGCCCGGCCTCCAAAGTCCGGTCCATTACTACCGGCTCGAGACGCTCGAGCGCGGCGGCGTGGGTTCAATCTCTGCGTTGCCGTTTTCGATCCGGGTCCTGCTGGAGGCAGTGTTGCGCCAGGTCGATGGCTTCACGGTGACCAATGATGACGTCTCGCGGCTGGCCAGGTGGGGCGCGGACGTTCCTTCCACGGCGGAGGTACCCTTCAAGCCGGCCCGCGTCATCCTGCAGGATTTCACAGGCGTGCCCGCCGTGGTCGACCTCGCTGCGATGCGGTCTGCCACCGCGCGCATGGGCGGGGATCCCAAGCGCGTGAACCCGCTGATCCCCGTCGATCTTGTGATCGATCACTCGGTGCAGGTGGACCAGTTCGGCTCTCAGTACGCACTCTACTACAATGCTGAAAGGGAGTTCGAGCGCAACCGCGAGCGGTACGAATTCCTCAAGTGGGGGCAGAAGGCGTTCGACAACTTCCGGGTCGTGCCGCCTGCCACGGGCATCGTCCACCAGGTGAACCTTGAGTACCTGGCCAAGGTCGTCCAGCTCCGCGGGGAGAACGGGGCGCAGGTCGCGTTCCCCGACAGCCTGGTCGGCACCGACAGCCACACGCCGATGATCAACGGCCTGGGCGTGCTCGGGTGGGGCGTTGGCGGCATCGAGGCGGAGGCCGTCATGCTCGGCCAGCCGATCTACATGCTGATGCCCCAGGTGGTGGGCGTCCGGCTCACCGGTGCGCTGCAGGAAGGGGTCACCGCGACCGACCTGGTGCTGACGGTGACGCAGATGCTGCGCCGGAAGGGCGTCGTCGACAAGTTCGTCGAGTTCTTCGGGCCCGGTATCTCCCGCCTGAGCCTGCCCGATCGCGCCACGATCGCGAATATGTCTCCGGAGTACGGTGCGACGATGGGGTTCTTCCCCGTCGACCAGGAGACGCTGAACTACCTGGCCTTGACCGGGCGCAGCGCCGAACTGGTCGACCTGGTGGAGCGGTACACCAAGGAGCAAGGGCTGTTCCGAACCGATGCAACGCCGGACCCGACCTTTACGGACACGGTCGAGCTGGACATGAGCACCGTGGTTCCGAGCGTCGCAGGCCCCAAACGACCACAGGATCGGGTCACGTTGGGCGGCGTGGCAGCGAGCTTCCGGGAGGCATTGCCGGCCTACGAGCCTGCGCCCCCCGATGAACTCGGCAACGGCAGCGTGGTCATTGCAGCGATCACGTCCTGTACGAACACGAGCAATCCCAGCGTCATGGTGGCGGCCGGCCTGCTCGCCAAGAAGGCGGTGGCGCGCGGCCTGCGCACCAAGCCCTGGGTCAAGACGAGCCTCGCGCCGGGGTCCCGCGTGGTCACCCGCTACCTGGACCAGGCCGGACTGACACCTCATCTCGATGCGCTCGGCTTCCACACGGTGGGCTACGGCTGCACGACCTGCATCGGCAACAGCGGCCCGCTGCCCGAAGCTGTCTCGCAGCAGATCGCAGCGAATGATCTCGCGGTTGCGGCGGTGCTGTCGGGCAACCGGAATTTCGAGGGACGCGTGCACCCCCTGGTCCGCGCGAACTACCTCGCCAGCCCGCCCCTCGTGGTCGCTTATGCGCTGGCCGGCACGGTGAATGTGGACCTTCACCGGGAGCCCCTGGGCGTCGGGCAAGATGGGCTTCCGGTGTATCTGCGTGATGTGTGGCCCTCGCAGGAGGAGGTGCTCCAGGCGCTGCGCGATGGCCTGAACGCCGACATGTACCGCCAGGAGTACGCGAACGTTTTCACGGGCAACGAGCAGTGGAACGCGGTGCCGGTCCCGGCAGAGGATGCCTACCGGTTCGATCCCGCCAGCACTTACATTGCCGAGGCTCCCTACTTCCTGGACCTGGAGATGCAGGCGGCGCCACCGGTGGATATCATCGGCGCCAAGGTACTCGCCATGCTCGGCGACAGCGTGACCACCGACCACATCTCTCCCGCAGGCAACATCGCGGCGAAGAGCCCCGCCGGGCAGTACCTGCTCGGTCGGGGGGTGCCCGAGATCGATTTCAATCAATACGGCACGCGGCGCGGCAATCACGAGGTCATGGTGCGCGGAACGTTCGCCAACATTCGGATCCGCAATCGGTTGACCCCCGGCGTCGAGGGCGGCTACACGGTTCACCAGCCGACGGGCGAGCAGATGTCGATCTACGATGCGGCGATGCGCTACGGCGAAGCGGGGACTCCGCTGATCGTACTGGCCGGCAAGGAGTACGGGTCCGGGTCATCGCGCGACTGGGCTGCAAAGGGGCCCTCTCTCCAGGGGGTGAGAGCGGTGATCGCCCAAAGCTTCGAGCGCATCCATCGCAGCAACCTGGTTGGGATGGGTATCCTGCCGCTCGTCTTCATGCCCGGTGAGAGCGCGGAGAGCCTCGGTCTGACCGGTTTGGAAACATTCGACATCATCGGCCTGGCCGGTGGGACCATGGAGCCGAAGCAGACCTACACCGTGCGCGCGTTGGATGCGCGAGGCAGCATGCTTGAGTTCCCCGTGCAGTCCCGCGTCGACACACCTGTGGAAGTGGAGTACTATCGCAACGGCGGCATCCTGCAGGCCGTTCTCAGACAAATGCTGAAGGCATGAGGTGACACCATGACTCGTTCTCCAATCTCGGTTCCGCCGGACGGCCAACGTATCACCGTTGCCGACGGGCAGCTTGTGGTGCCCGATGTCCCGATCCTGCTGTGGATCGAGGGGGACGGCATCGGCCCCGACATCCTGCGCGCTTCCATGCGCATCTGGGACGCTGCCGTGCAGAAGGTCTACGGCGGAACGCGGCGCATCTCGTGGATGGAGATCTATGCGGGCGAGAAGGCGGCCAGGCTGTACGATGGCGATTATTTCCCGGCCGAGAGCCTGGAGGCGATCCGTGAGTTCCAGGTGGCGATCAAGGGTCCCCTGACGACGCCCATCGGGGGCGGCTTTCGCAGTCTGAACGTGGCTCTGCGCAAGGACCTGGATCTCTATGCCTGCATCCGCCCGGTCCGCTGGTATCCCGGGGTGCCCAGTCCGCTGCGCCATCCTGAACTCGTCGACGTGGTGATCTTCCGCGAGAACACCGAGGACGTCTATGCAGGCGTCGAATACCAGGCCGGAACGCCGGAGGCACAGCGCGTGGAACGCTTCCTCAAGGAGGAGATGGGCGCGGTCTTCTGGCCGAATTCGGGCATCGGCATCAAGCCCATCAGCGAGTTCGGATCGAAGCGACTCATTCGCAAAGCGTTTCAGCACGCCATCGCAAAGCGGCGCCGCAGTGTGACCCTCGTGCACAAGGGCAACATCCAGAAGTTCACGGAGGGTGCCTTCATGCGTTGGGGCTATGAGCTGGCCCGCGACGAATTCGGCGATGTGACGATCACGGAGCAGCAGCTGTGGGACCAGTACGGCGGCGTGCAGCCGGACGACAAGATCGTCGTGAAGGATCGCATCGCGGACATCATGTTCCAGCAGATGCTCCTGCGGCCGGCCGAGTATGACGTGATCGCGACGCCGAATCTGAACGGCGATTACCTCAGCGATGCGGTGGCGGCCGAGGTGGGCGGCGTCGGCATCGCACCGGGCGCCAACATCGGCGACACGATGGCCGTGTTCGAAGCGACGCACGGCACGGCGCCCAAGTATGCGGACCAGGACAAGGTGAACCCCGGCAGCGTGCTGCTTTCGGGCGTCATGATGCTGGATTACATCGGGTGGCAGGAGGCGGCCACGGCGATCACCGAGGCCTACACCCGAACGGTCGCAGATCGCATCGTCACCTACGATTTTGCACGCCAGATGGACGGCGCGCGCGAGGTCAAGACGTCCGAGTTCGCAACCGCCGTGATCGAGCGGCTGTAAGGTCTTGGATCTAGCCTTCGCCTGGCCCTCCCGCGCTGCGGGCTGCACCGCTCGCAGCCCGCAGCGCGGGGAAGTGTGATGTCTGACACGATACCTCACCTCACACTTTGTCTGTTTGACTGCGTAGACCTTGCCGGGTATAATCCCCTCCCAGACCTCTGTGCTGTTTTGAACAGTGACACGCTGCACATTTCGAACCTGCCGCAGTCCTCGACTCAAGGAGGTGCACGCGAATGTCCGACGATTCCCATGGGCATGGCGACGAAATCGGCCGGCGGAAGTTCTTCACCGGCATCATAGGCGTCGTAGCTGGCGCGGTGACCGCCTTGCTCGGTCTCCCGGCCATCGGCTACCTGGTCTCACCCGGCGTTAAGAGGCAGAACGAAGACGCGTGGCTGACCCTGGGCCCCGTCAGCTTGCTGCAGCCTGGCGTGCCCACCGGATTTCCTTTCTCGCGGCGCATTCAGGATGGCTGGGTCGAATCGAGCCAGACAGGTGTCGCATTCGCGGTCAGCGAGGACGGCGAGAATGTCAAGGTCTTCTCCAACAACTGCACGCATCTTTCGTGCCGCGTGACCTGGAGCCCCGAGCGAAACGGTTTCTTCTGTCCCTGCCATGATGGCCTGTTTGGGCTGAACGGGGAGGTCCTTGCCGGGCCACCGCCGAGGCCTCTCGACCAGTTCGAAACCAAGATCGAGAACGGTCAGATCTCGATCCTACTGGAGGCATAGCCGTGGCTCAGAGTCCGCTCCCTGGTCGGAGTCGCGCTCAGGCAGTCCTCGACTGGCTTGACGAGCGAGCCGGGTTGACCACCATCTGGAAGACCGTCTTCGCCCGCGCGGTGCCCGAGACGAACTGGTTCTACACGCTGGGCAGCGCCAGTACGATCCTGGCACTGCTTCAGGGCGTGACCGGCATGCTGCTCACGATCTATTACGTGCCCTCGCCGGACCACGCGTACGAGAGCATCCAATACATCATGAATGATGTCACGTTCGGGTGGCTCATACGCGGGATGCATCACTGGGGCGCCACGTTGATGGTGGCGGTTGTCTTCCTCCACATGTTGAAATGTTTCTTCGTGGGCGCCTACAAGTGGCCCCGCGAGCTCACGTGGATCACTGGCGCGCTGCTGCTCCTGATCGTGATGGTGCTGGGGTTCTCCGGCTATCTGCTGCCGTGGAACCAGAAGGCGTACTGGGCGACTGCGGTGGGGACGAGCATCTTCGGCGCGGTGCCAGGGGTCGGTCCTCTTCTGATGTCAATTGCACGCGGCGGGCAGGAGATCGGCGCGATCACCCTTGCCCGGTTCTACGGGTTGCACATCTGGTGGATGCCCATCGCAATGCTCGGACTGATGGGGGTGCATCTCTACCTGATCATCCGTATCGGCATTACGCACCCGCCAGAGCGGGACGAGTAGCGGCCAAGGACGGCACCTATGAAAGATGCTGACAAACAGGAGTACCTGAAGCGGTACAAGGCGAAGAAGGCTTCGGGCGAGCTGTTCTTTCCGGATTCCATCGCGAAAGACGCCGTCGTCTCCCTCCTCATCTTCGTCCTCCTGATCGGCCTGGCCGTCTTCGTCGGCGTGCCAAACGAGCCGCCGGCCGATCCCACGGACTCATCATACGTTCCGCGGCCCGAGTGGTACTTCATGTGGACGTTCCAGTTGCTGAAGTACTTCCCCGGCCAGCTGGAAGGGGTCGCCATCATCGGTCTCGGCCTGGCCATCGCGGTCGGGCTTTTCGGCCTCCCCTTCCTCGATCGGAATCCCAAGCGGCATCCGCTCAACCGGAAGGTGGGCTCGATCGTGATGCTGGGCATCCTGGCCGGCATGGTGTTTCTCACCATTCAGGCCGTGGCAACGACGCCTCCGCAGGCCGAAGCCGCCAACGTCGGGGGCGATCTAGAGGCCAGGATCGAGGCGGGCGGCGCCATCTACGGGGAATACTGCGCTGAGTGCCATGGCCCCGACGGCGAAGGGGCCGAGCTGCCGGATCAGCCGGGGGAATACACGAACCCCCTGAACGATGAGCCATTCCTCATCACGCATCCTAACGACTCGCTCTTCAACGTCATCGACTACGGCTGGGAGACCCTGGGAATGCCACCGTTCGGCCTGCGATACGGCGGCGGGCTGACTGATCCGGAAATCAGGGCCGTGGTCGACTTTCTGAAGGCGTGGTATGTGCCGCCCGAGGAGGGCTCCGACGAGGTGCTGGACCCTGACACGATCGAAACGGTCAGCTTTGCCCAGCATGTCAAGCCCATCTTCGACAAGCGCTGTCTGAGCTGCCACGGCAAGCGGGTGAAGGGCGGCTACAGCGTGGCGGAGTACGAACTGGTCATGACGTCGGGGGATAACCCGCCCGTCATCCTGCCAGGTGATGCCGCCAACAGCATCATGGCGCAGATGCTCAATGGCATCGAGACGCCGGCCGGTGGCCAGATGCCGCCGGGGCGGGCGCTTCAGGCCCAGCAGATCCGGCTGATCGAGAAGTGGATCAACCAGGGAGCACTGAACAACTAACGAGGACACTATGAGCAAACTCGCGCGTGTATCCCTTCCGCAAGCACTGGCCTATCGTGGCGGTCAGCCGATGATCGCCTGGCTGCTGCACCGTGTGAGCGGCATCGGCATCGTGTTCTTCGTCTCGATGCATATTCTGGCGGCCTTCTTTCTCTATTCGGTCGAAGCCACAAGTTTCACCGGGGCAGTGTCTGAGGCGCTGACGGAATTCTACGAGGCCCTCCCCATGCAGCTCTTCATGTTGTTCGCAGTGCTCTACCACGCGATCAATGGGCTGCGCGTCGTGGTGCTGGACATGTTCCCCGGCCTGTGGAAGCACAATCGGGAGGCCATGTGGGTCCAGTGGGCGCTGTTTCTGCCCATGTTCCTGCTGCCCGCCGCATTGATGCTCATGGGTGTGACGATCTGAAAGGCGCCGCCATGACAACGACTACCGCTTCCGTCGCCCGAGGTTCATCGGGCAGCAAATTTGAAACCGTGCTGTGGTTCTTCACGCGCGTGAGCGGAATCCTTTTCCTGCTCCTGGGGGCCTTCAACCTGGTCTACGCGAACCTGTCGGGCGGCTACGGCAACATGGACATGGCGGCCCAGATGCGCTGGGCCTTCTTTCCCATCTCGTTCCATGTGGAGTCCTCGGCCGTCGAGGTGACGCCGAACTTCGCCAATCCCTTCTGGCAGGCCTACAGCTTCCTGCTGATCGCGTTGGCGGCCACCCACGGGTTCAACGGCTTGCGCGTGATCGCAACCGATTACATTCGCCGCCCGCTCTTGCTGGCCTGGGTCAAGGCGCTGCTCTTGTTCCTGTGGCTGCTCGTACTGGTCGGCTCGGTGTTCTTGATTTTCGTTTTCGCCGGGTGATGGTCGCTTCCGCGAAAGGAGCGTGTTCCCGATATGTTGCATCGTTTTGACGTGATCGTGGTGGGGGCAGGTGGCGCAGGATTGATGGCCGCCCTCTATGCCTCCCGCGGCGCCAAGACCGCCGTCATCAGTAAGCTGTATCCGACCCGTTCGCATACCGGCACCGCCCAGGGCGGCATCGGCGCGGCGTTAGGTAATGTGGAGGAAGACCACCCCGAGTGGCACATCTTCGACACGATCAAGGGCTCCGATTACCTGGCCGATCAGGACTCAGTGAAGATCCTGTGCGAAGAGGCGGTCGAGACAGTCTACGAGCTGGAGCACATGGGGCTCCCATTCGATCGTACGCCCGACGGGCGCATCGCTCAGCGGCCCTTTGGCGGCCACACCAACAACATCACGAAGAAGCCGGTGCGCCGCGCGTGTCACGCCGCGGATCGCACGGGGCACATGATCCTGCAGACCGTCTACCAGCAGTGCATCAAGAACAACGTCACTTTCTTCGACGAGTACCAGATGGTGGACCTGCTGATGAACGACCAGGGGCAGGTGGCGGGCATCGTCGCGGTGGACATCGACAGCGGCCAGTTGCATACGTTCCACGCCAAGGCCACGATCCTGGCCACGGGTGGTTTCGGCCGCATCTGGAAGATCACGTCCAACGCGTATGCGTTGACAGGCGACGGCGCGGCCGTGGCGTATCGCCGCGGCGTGCCGATGGAGGATATGGAGTTCTTTCAGTTCCATCCGACGGGCATCAAGGGCCTCGGCATCCTGATCACCGAAGGGGTGCGCGGCGAGGGCGGCGTGCTGATCAACGGCGCGGGCGAGCGATTCATGACCAAGTACGCGCCTACGGTGAAGGACCTGGCGTCGCGCGATGTCGTCTCCCGTGCCATCTACCTGGAGATTCGAGAGGGTCGCGGGATCAACGGCGAAGACTACGTCTACCTGGACGTGCGTCCTGAGACCGTCAACCGCTACTTCGAGGAAGACGGGATCAAGAACGTCGACGGGACGCCGCGGCGGATCACGGCAGCGGACGTCGAGAAGAAGCTTCCCGACATCGCGGACTTCTGCCGCACTTACCTCGGCGTGGACCCCGTCAAGCAGCCGATGCCGATCCAGCCCACGGCGCACTATGCCATGGGCGGCATCCCGACGGACAACGACGCGCGCGTGGTGATGGACGCGGAGGAGACACCGCTGCCCGGGCTGTACGCCGCCGGCGAGGTGGCATGCGTGTCGGTCCATGGCGCCAACCGCCTGGGCACGAATTCGCTCGTGGACATCCTGGTCTTTGGCCGCCGGGCCGGCCAGAAGGCGGCCAGCTATGCCGTCGGCGCCCATTGGCCGGCACTGCCGCCGGATCCCGAAGCAGACGCCCGCGCCCAACTGGAGCATCTGCGGCACAACGAAGGCGACGAGAGTGCCGGTCAGATTCGCAAGGACCTGCGGGCGATGATGATGGACAATGTGGGAGTGTTCCGCATGGAGGGGCTCCTCAGCGAGGCGGTGGACAAGCTGCGAACGCTCCAGGAGCGCTTCCGGCGCGTCGCCATCATGGACAAGGGCCAGCGCTGGAACACCGATCTGTTGGAGGTCTGGGAGCTGGGGTGCCTGCTGGATCTCGCCGAGGCCACCGCTGCGGCAGCACTGGCACGCACCGAGAGCCGCGGTGCGCATGCGCGGGAGGATTACCCAGAGCGCGACGACGAGCGGTGGCTCAAGCATTCGCTTGCCTACCGCGAGCCCGATGGTTCGATTCGTCTTGAGTACAAGCCTGTGCGGCTGGGCCTCTATGTGCCGGCCAAACGCGTCTATTAGCCGTGGGGGCACGCCATGAACATTAAGGTCAAGATCCGCCGCTTCAACCCCGAGAAGGACCGCAAACCCTACTGGGCTGAGTACAAACTGGACGCGCAGCCCTGGGACCGGGTGCTCGACGTCCTGGTAAGCATCAAGGAGAACCAGGATGGCACCCTGACCTTCCGGCGCTCCTGTGCCCACGGCATCTGCGGCTCCGACGCCATGCTGATCAACGGTCGCAACCGGCTGGCATGTAAGGTGCTGGTGAAGGATCTGGGCAAGAATATCGTGGTGGAACCCCTGCGAGGCCTGCCGGTTATCAAGGATCTGACTGTCGACATGGAGCCGTTCTGGCGCCAGTACCGGTCCATCCAACCGTTCCTGATCAACGATGACCCGCCGCCCTACACGGAACGGTTACAGAGCCCCGAGGCTCGAGCCCGCTTCGACGAGACGACCAAGTGCATCCTCTGCGCAGCATGCACGACGTCCTGCCCGAGTTTCTGGGCTGACGCGAGCTACGTGGGGCCTGCAGCCATCGTGCAGGCACATCGCTTCATCTTCGATGATCGTGACCATGGCGCGCAGGTGCGGCTGGCCATCCTCGCGGAGGGCAACGGTGTCTGGCGCTGCCGCACCATCTACAACTGCACCGAGGCGTGCCCGCGCGAAATCGAGATCACCAGCGCCATTCGGGAAGTGACGCGCGCCATTCTGACCGGAGAGATTGAATAGTGGGGTGGACGGCAGGGCTGCGCCCGCCCGCGAGGGAGGTGAAATGTTAAATACCAGCGACACCGTGGTCACCGAAAGCGGGAACCCTGTCATCCGCGACTGCAGCGATACGACGCGGGAGTCGCTTCTCGAACGCGGCCGCGTGGAGCCATTCGAGTGCGGCTCTCTGCTGCTTCAGGACGGCCAGGACGCGGGTCTCGTGCTGTTCCCGCTTCACGGGGCGATCCAGATGGGCAAGGTAACACCACACGGTCGCCGTCAGATCATCTGTAACACCACACCCGAGTCGTGCGGTGGGGTTTGCATGCTGGCTTTCGGCGCCCATGCGCTTTCCGATGCGCGCGGGCTTGACAGCGGCGCGGTGCTCATGCTGAAGCGCTCCGATTTTGATGAGCTGATTCACCAGGATGCAGCCCTGTGCCGTGCCGCATGGCACAGCGCCGCAACCTGTATGGCTCACCTGAGCGGGCTCGTGTCTCAGCTGTCGTTCAACAAGGTGCCGGAACGCGTGATCCTGGCCCTGCTGGAGAGCACGGAACAGGATGGCGATGCGATGCGGTTGACACAGGCCGACCTGGCCGCTGAGGTGGGCACGACGCGTGAGGTCGTCGCGCGGTGTCTTGCCGGCTTTCAGCAGGACGGCCTGATACGCCTGGGCCGCGCGCGGATCACGGTGCTGGACCGCGAGGGATTGCAGCGCCATATCTCGTAGTCTCCGGCGTAGGGACAATCCTGTGTGGTTGCCCTTGTCTTGCAGGCTTTCACTCCCGATGTCCCCTCGACACCGGGAGTTTTGCTGTCACCTTCTTTTCGATTCGGCCGCGGCATGGAGTATAATGAAACGTCATTCAGAGTGATCGAGGGAAGATGGATCAGCAGTTCATTCGAAACTTTTGCATAATCGCCCATATTGACCACGGCAAGTCGACGCTGGCCGACCGCCTGCTGCAGGTGACCGGCACCATTTCCGAGCGCGATATGGTGGCGCAGGTGCTGGATACGATGGACCTGGAGCGGGAAAAGGGCGTCACGATCAAGGCGTCTGCGGTCCGCATGTCGTATCTGGCGAACGATGGCCAGACCTATGAGTTGAACCTGATCGATACGCCGGGCCACGTGGACTTCGCCTACGAGGTCAGCCGGGCGCTCCAGGCCTGTGAAGGCGCGGTCCTGGTGGTCGACGCGTCGCAGGGCATCGAAGCGCAGACGCTGGCCAACCTGTACCTGGCGATGGAGAACGACCTCGAAGTCATCCCGGTGGTCAACAAGATCGATCTCGTCTCCGCACAGCCCCAGGCGGTGGCCGAGGAGATCGAGCAGGTGGTGGGGACGCCCGCCAGCGCAGTGCTGCGGATCTCCGCCAAGGCCGGTACCAACGTCGATGCGTTGCTGGAGGCCGTGGTGCACCAGGTTCCGCCCCCCAGGGGCCAGAACGGGCAGCCGTTGCGTGCGCTCATCTTCGACAGTCACTATGATTCCTACAAGGGCGCGGTGGCCTACGTGCGGGTGGTGGATGGCAGCATCTCGACCGGGCAGTCGCTGCGCCTGATGTCGACCGGAATGGTCGTCGAGCCACTGGAGATCGGCGTCTTCGCGCCCCAGATGAAGCCTACCGGCAAACTAGAGGCGGGGGAGGTGGGGTACCTGGCCTCCGGCCTCAAGAATGTGGCCGATGTCAGGGTGGGCGATACGCTGACCTGGAACGCCAACCCGGCCCAGGCGCCGCTGCCGGGCTATAAGCCCATGAAGGCCATGGTGTTTGCATCGGTGTATCCGAGCGACGCAGCCGACTACCTGGCCCTACGGGATGCCCTGGCCAAGCTGCAACTGAACGATGCCTCGCTGAGCTATGAGCCGGAGACGAGCCAGGCGCTGGGTTATGGCTTTCGGTGCGGCTTCCTGGGCCTCTTCCATATGGAGATCATCCAGGAGCGGCTCGAACGGGAGTATGACCTCGACCTCGTGTTCACGGCGCCGAGCGTCGAATACGAGGTGACCAAGACCGACGGGACGGAGATGGTCGTCGATAGCCCGGTGGAGCTGCCCGATCCGACGGAGATCGGGGAGATTCGCGAGCCGTGGGTCAAGATCGACGTCTTCACCCCGACGGAGTTCATCGGCCAGGTGATGGACCTCGTGACGTCGCGGCGCGGCGAGTTCGTGTCCCAGGAGTATCTCGACCAGCGACGCGTGCTGCTCAGCTATCTCATACCGCTCATCGAGATCCTAACCGACTTCTACAACGATCTCAAGGCGCGCACGCGCGGCTACGCCAGCCTGGATTATCACATGGAGGGGTATCGGCCGGCCGATATGGTGCGCCTCGATGTCCTGGTCAACAAGGATCCCGTCGACGCGCTGAGCATGATCGTCCACCGCGATCAGGTTTACATAAAAGGTATGAAGCTGGTCAGCAAGCTGAAGGACATCATTCCCCGCCAGCAGTTCGACGTCCCGATCCAGGCGGCCGTGGGCACGAAGATCGTCAGCCGGGCCAACGTCAAGGCGATGCGCAAGGACGTTCTGGCGAAGTGCTACGGCGGAGACATCTCGCGCAAGCGCAAGCTGCTCGAAAAGCAGAAGGCCGGGAAGAAGCGCATGAAGATGATCGGCTCCGTGGAGATCCCGCAGGAAGCCTTCATGACGCTCCTGAAGCTGGACGAGGACTGAGGTGCGCCACGGTCTCCCTGCTGCGTGCGGGGGAGGGGCGGGACGCAGGGGAGCGCGCTGAATGGCCGACGCCTCCGTGGTGAGCCAGCTCGCCGCATTGGGGATCCGACCCAAGAAGGGGCTGGGCCAGAACTTCCTCGTCGACCCCATCCATCGCTCGCGCATCGTGGCCGCGGCCGAGCTGACCGCCGGCGACCTGGTGCTTGAGGTGGGGCCAGGCCCAGGTGTCCTGACCGACCTGATCGCCGAACAGGCCGGCCGCGTCATCGCGGTGGAGCTCGACGATCGCCTGATCCCCTTCCTGCGCCGGCGTTACGCTGACCGGCCACACGTCACGATCGTCCACGCGGATATCCTCGCGGTGGATGTCGCCACCCTGGTGCAGGAAGCGTCCAGCTTCCAGCATCCAGCATCCGGCATCCGGTACAAGGTCGTCGCAAATCTTCCCTACTACGTGACGAGCGCTGCCATCCGCCACCTCCTCGAGGCGCCGGCGCCGCCTGACCGGCTGGTCCTGACCGTGCAGCGCGAGGTCGCCGAGCGGATGGTCGCGCAGCCGCCCCACATGAGCCTGCTTGCGCTCGGCGTGCAGTTCTACTGCACGGGCCAGATCGTGGCCCGGATGCCCGCGGGCGCGTTTTATCCTGTCCCCAAGGTGGATTCGGCCGTGGTGCGCCTGGACCGGCGCCCGGCGCCCGTTGCAGCCGATGTCACGGCCGGCCAGTTCTTCGCAGTGGCGCGCGCGGGGTTCTGCCAGCCGCGCAAGCAGTTGCGCAACTCGCTGGCAGCCGGGCTGAGCATGGCGCCGTCGGCGGTCGAGGCGTGGCTTGGGGCCGCTGGCGTCGACCCCAAACGCCGCGCGGAAACGCTCACGTTGAGCGAGTGGGCAGCCCTCGCGCGGTCACTTCCTCGCTAGACTGATCTGACCTCAGCAAACTGCCGCGCTTGCTTCTTCATCACTCGGTGGAATGACCTGTGCCCTCTGGGCGTAGACGCCACGATATTCAGCCGGCATCATGCGGGCGATGCTCACCATGACCTGCTCGGTGTAGCGATGCAGCTCGGCGCCGCGGGAGCGCGCCGCTAGGGGGGGCAGGACGATCGGCGGTCCGAAGCAGAGGTGCACTTCTCCGCGGCGAAAATGCCCCAACGCGCGGAACGCCTTCTCCTGGCCCCACACCGCGACCGGCACGATCGGAGCGCCGGTCCGACTGGCCAGGTAAGAGGCGCCGTCGTGGCCTTCCTGCAGGCCGGGATGGCGGCTGCGCGTGCCCTCAGGCGCCACTGCGAGGGTCTTGCCCGCGCGCAGGATCCGCAGGCACTCGGCCAGGGCCGCCCGATCGGGCTCCCCGCGCGTGACGTAGATGATCCGCGTCATCGCCTCGATGGCCCGGCCGCCCAGGGTTCCCTTCCATTTGTCCGCTGCCAGGATGGTGGCGTGCCGGGGTATTGCCATGCCAACCAGCGGGATGTCGAGCGAGTGGATGTGGTTCGGGCAGACGACGAGGGCGCCGGTGGCGGGAACGTGCTCGAGGCCGGTGACGCGAAGACGCGTGGCGGCATGGAACAGCACCCACAGGCAGCGCTGCAGGAATCGGTAGCGCCAGTTGGCATCTCTTGCGACGTGCATGGTCGGTCTACGGTGTGGGTGTCGGCAGCCTGCGTCCCTGCGCCGTGGCGCTGAAGCTGGCCACGGGTCCGCCGGCCGGTGTGAGCTCAACCGAGAAGGTCGTCCTGCCGCCCCGCGGAATGACGTTGTGTTGCGGCACTGCCTGGCGGGTGCCTACGACGCGGCCCAGCGCGTCGTAGAGCGTGATCGTGACGCTCACCTCCACGGCATCTTCCGGGCCAATGTTCGCAATGTCGCCGGTCACGGTGTAGGTGGCATAGCGCTCGCCTGCGCCCTGCGTATCGATCACCTCGAGATCGAGGTAATAGCTGCCCAGGTATCCCTGGATTCCCTTCCACGGCGTGGCCTGGTAGCTGTCGAAGGATCGGGGCGCAGCCGCGAAGTGCGCGGCGAAAGGCGCCCTCGCGCCCGGCGGCAGCAGGCTGAGCCCGGCGTAGACCTGCTCCTCGGCAAGGATCGCGCCCGCAGCGTCGAGCAGCCGGACGGTGACGCCTGCCTGCTCGAGGTGCGTCCCGGTGGCGTTCTCGATCTCGCCGAGACACCAGAGCCCTCCGAGCGGCGTGTTGACGAAGGAGATGTTCTGCACTGCAAAGGGCAGCGGCGTCGGTTCCGCGGTCGGAGCCGCCGAGAGCGACTCCTCGACCTCCTCAGCCGGGATGATCAGTTCCTGCCCGACGCGGAGTGCGCGTGGATTGGTGATGCCGTTGGTGTCCTGGATGCCGGCCACACTGACGCCGAACTTCTCCGCGATTTTCATCAGGTTGTCGCCCGACGCGATCCGGTAGATGATGGGCGTGGGCGTGATCGTTGGGGTCGGGGTGGGCGCAGGCGTGTAGGGCGCGGGCGTGGACGTCGGACGCGCGGTGGCCGCAATCGTCACGGCACTGGCAACGGTCGGTGTGCTCGTTGGCGCAGGCGTCGGCCGCGTGATGACCTGTCCGACGCAGCCGGCCATCGTCAGTCCGGCCAGCAGGCACAGCGCCAGCGGGGTCCATGGGTTTCGTCTCAAGTAGCAGCCTCGATCGGGCGATCGGCTCGCGAATTTAGGGCATTATATCACAGGCTGGCATTCCTTTCCCGCTTGGTTTACAATCGCAGCTAACGAGCCGGCCCCTGATCGGAGACTGAGATGGACGTGCCTGACCTGTTTCTTGCGCCATCATCCCTGGGTTTTGTTCGCGTCGCCGCGATCGGCCCGGAGCTGCGCGTGGCTGACGTGTCGTTCAACGTGGAGAAGATCGGCGACGCGTTCCGGAGCGCAGCGGCAGCAGGGGCGCGCCTCGCGCTGTTGCCGGAGCTGTGCATCACGGCCTACTCGTGCGGTGATCTCTTCTTTCAGCCGCTGCTCCTGGATGAGGCGCGGGAGGCCCTGCTGCGGCTGGCTACCATGGCCGCTGACGCTGAGGTGGCGGCAGTCGTCGGGCTCCCGCTCGCGGTCGATGGCCGTCTGTACAACTGCGCCGCACTTCTGGCCGGGGGCGCGGTGCAGGGCATCGTGCCGAAGGGCTTCCTGCCCAGCACGGGCGAGTTCTACGAGGAGCGCTGGTTCACCCCGGCGAACGAATGCGCAGCCACATCCATCACCCTGGCCGGCCGGGAGATTCCCCTGGGGAGCGACCTGCTGTTCGAGGCGGGCAACCTGCCGGGACTGGTGCTGGGCATCGAGATCTGCGAGGACTTGTGGGCCACGATTCCCCCCAGCTGCAATATGGCCCTTGCCGGCGCGACGCTTCTCCTCAACGGATCCGCCAGCAACGAGTTGCTGGGCAAGGCCGAGTACCGCCGCGACCTGGTGCGCCAGCAGTCGGCCCGCACCCTGGCCGCGTACGCGTACGCGGGTGCGGGCTCGGGCGAGTCCACGACCGATCTGGTCTGGTCGGGCCATTCGATGATCGCAGAGTACGGCGTGATCCTGGCCGAGACCCCGCGCTTCTCCTTCGATACGGAGATGGCCATCGCGGACGTGGATGTGCAGCGACTGGTGGGCGAGCGCCTGAGGAGCAACACCTTCGGCTCATCCGCCCCGGCGGGGCACTACCGCCGGGTGGCGTTCGTGCTCCCCGGTGCGGATGGAGCGTCGGCCGGCGGCTTCCTGAGGCCCATCCTGACGCGCCTCCCCTTCGTGCCCGCCGACCCGTCGCAGCGCGCGCGGCACTGCCGCGAGATCTTCGATATCCAGTCCACTGGCCTGGCAAAGCGTCTGAGGCATACGGGCATCAAGAAGGCGACGATCGGCCTGTCGGGCGGGCTCGACTCGACCCTGGCGCTCCTGGCGACCGTGCGGGCTTTCGACATCGCGGGCCTGCCCCACGAGGGCATCGTGGCCATCACCATGCCCGGATTCGGCACGACCGCCCGCACGCGCACCAACGCGGAGAAGCTGGCGCAGGAGCTCGGCGTCACGTTCCGCACCATCCCGATCACCGACGTCGTGCGGCAGCACTTCCGGGACATCGGGCATGACGAAAACGTGCACGATGTGGTGTATGAGAACGCTCAGGCTCGGGAACGCACGCAGATACTGATGGATGTGGCGAATCAGATCGGCGGCCTGGTGGTTGGCACGGGCGATCTCTCCGAGCTGGCCCTGGGCTGGGCGACCTATAACGGCGACCACATGTCGATGTATCACGTCTGCGCCGGCGTCCCCAAGACGCTCGTGCGCTACCTGGTCGATTGGGCTGCCGACGAGGAGTTTCAGGGAGAGGCTGCGCGCGTGCTGCACGATATCAGCGCGACGCCCATCTCGCCTGAGCTGCTGCCGCTGGGCGAGGATGGCGCGCTGGAGCAGAAGACCGAGGACACCATCGGGCCGTACGAGCTCCACGATTTCTTCCTGTATCACGCGATCCGCTTCGGTTTTCCGCCGCGCAAGGTGTTCGCGCTGGCCGCGCAGGCATTCGACGGCGTCTACGCGCGGGGAACGATCGTGAAGTGGTTGCGCGTGTTCTATCGTCGCTTCTTCAGCCAGCAGTTCAAGCGGTCCGCAATGCCCGACGGCCCGAAGGTCGGATCGGTGGCGCTCTCCCCGCGCGGTGACTGGCGCATGCCGTCAGACGCAAGCGCTGCGGTATGGCTGGCCGAGATCGATCTCATCGAGCGCTTGGTGGCCCAAGAGGCAGACCGGCCTTAGGCCGCGGTCACGCCGCGCTGCCCGGTGATCGACCCACGTCCGAGCGAAGGGCGGGGGTCCGTTCGCCGGGCACGGAGGCGGGAAAGGAACGTCCATGGCGGAGAAGATCCGGGTACTGCTTGTCGACGACCATGCGATCGTCCGCAAGGGCATCGCCGCGCTGCTGGCGACCGAATCGGATTTCGAGGTGGTCGGCGAGGCCTCGGACGGTGCAGAAGCCGTTGCGAAGGCGCAGGCGCTGCGGCCCGATGTCGTGTTGATGGACCTGGTGATGCCCAAGATCGACGGCATTGAGGCGACGCGCCAGATCACGTCCCAGGTGGACGGGGTGCGGGTCCTCGTCCTCACCAGCTTCGTGGCGGACGACAAGGTGTTTCCTGCCATCAAGGCGGGCGCGCTCGGCTATCTGCTGAAGGACTCCGGTCCTCTCGAACTGCTCCAGTCGATCCGGCAGGTCTATCGGGGGCTGCCCTCGCTGGACCCATCGGTTGCCAGCAAGGTGCTGTTCGAGCTGGCGCACCCATCCAAGCTGCAGCCGACCACCGATCCGCTCACGGGGCGGGAGCTGGAGGTGCTGCGTCTCGTGGCCCAGGGCTGCAGCAATCGTGAGATCGCGGAGAAGCTGGTGATTGCCGAACTCACGGTCAGCACCCACGTCAGCAACGTCCTTGGCAAGTTGCACCTGGCAAGCCGCACGCAGGCCGCGCTCTTCGCGCTGCGCGAGGGCCTGGCGTCGATCGACGACATTCCCTCCTTCACCGACTAGGGGCGGTCCTTGACGACATTGTGTAGTTAGCCGGGTAGGGGCGGTCCTTGACGACATTGTGTGGTTAGCCGGGTAGGGGCGGTCCTTGACGACATTGTGTGGTTAACCGGGTAGGGGCGGCCCTTGACGACATTGCGTAGTTTACCGGGTAGGGGCGGCCCTACGTGGCCGCCCTTCGTGGTCGCCCTTGGTGGCCGCCCACCTGAGACATCTACCAGAAATCTGGTATCCTCATACGTCAAACCTCTTATAGACCACCGATTTCGGTGGTCTCTTCCTGTACGTTCGATTCCCGGTTTTCTCCGATGCGGGAAGTTCTGCACCATGCTATCCTGATGGCAACTTCTTCAGGCAGAAGCACGACCGCGATGGAGAACACCAGCATGAGCGAGCAGGAAGTCATCACGTTGGCCCGCATGGGCGATCAGGCAGCTTTCACGATCCTGGTTCAGACGTACCAGGGCGCCATCTACAATTTGTGCTATCGCATGTTGGGCGATGCGGGCGAGGCCGAAGAGGCAACGCAGGAGACGTTTCTCCGCGCGCACACCCGGTTTGGCCGGTACGACCCCGAGCGGCCGTTCAAGCCCTGGCTCTACTCGATTGCCAACCACTACTGCATCGACCGGCTGCGCCGCCGCCGTCTCATTTGGGTCGACATCGACGACGAGCCCCTGGCGGGACACCCGGCACTGCGCGAGCAGCGCATAGGCCCCGAGGACTCGGTGATCGCACGCGAGCGCGCGGCGGATGTACAAGAACTGCTCGAGACGCTGTCGCCCAAGGATCGGGCGGCCGTGGTCATGCTCTACTGGTACAACCTGTCGTACCAGGAGATCGCCGAAGTGACCGGTGCCACGGTGAGTGCAGTCAAGAGCCGGCTGCACCGTGCCCGCTCGACCATGGCGGAAGCGCTCCGCCAGGCGCCGGCTCGTGCCGGGACGCTACAGCCACTGTCGCGTGCCGCTTCCCCGGTGGGCGCGGCTTAGCGGGCCAGGCGCGCCGCACGCGGGCATCCGCTTGTCCGAATCGCCCAAACGAGTCACAATAGGGCGATGCCTCAGGCCTCGCGCAACAGCTCAGGAGGCATTGACAAGCGGAGGGCCGGATGATCATCGACGCGCACGTACACTTCACACCCCCTGAATTAGCGGCGAGCCTCCCTGCGTTCATCGCAGCGGAGCCGTATTGGGGACTGCTGATGGGCGGTTCGTCCTCGCCCCAGGGCTGGGCGTCGGCCGAGCGGATGATCGAGGACATGGATCGTGCCGGCGTCGCCAGGGTGATCCTGGTCGGCGAGTATCGCCGGTCGGCGGAGGCGTGCGCGGCGCGGAACGATGTGGGCATCGAGCTCGGCCGTCGCTTTCCCGATCGCGTCGTGCCCTTTGCCGTGATCCAGCCCAAGGCAGGCGTGGCGGCCATCGAGGAGCTCAAGCGCTGCGTTGATCTTGGCATGCGGGGCGTCGGTGAGCTCGGACCCTACGGCCAGGGCTACCGGCTGGACGATCCCGACTTTCTCCGCCTGGTGGAAGCCTGCATCCGATACGACCTGCCCATGAACCTCCACGTGAACGAGGAGGTCGGCGCCTACTACCCGGGCAAGGCGACCACGCCCCTGGTTCACTACTATCAGCTCGCAGAACGATATCCCGAACTCAAGCTGGTCCTGGCACACTGGGGCGGCGGGCTGCTGTTCTTCGAGCTGTCGGCGTCCGCGCGCCGTGTGATGCGAAACGTCTGTTACGACACCGCGGCATCCCCTCTGCTGTTCGAAACCCCGCGCATCTTCGCCGCGGCGCTGGCATGTGTCAGCCCGCGCAAGATTCTCTATGCCACGGACTACCCGTTACGCCTGTACGGCAGGGGGCAGGTCGAGCCCACCATGGAGCCATTCCTCGCGGAGGTCGCCGCGCTGGACCTCGACGACGAGGCGCGTCGGGATATCCTCGGGAGGAACGCGGCGAGGCTGCTAGGACTTATTCCCGCTGGCTCGCCTGATGAGGCAGTTGCACCCAGGTCACCACGCGTGGCGGTCATCTCCCAACTGAGCGGCGACGAGGCCGCGGTCTCGCCGAACATGGCGGTGGCCGCGGTGGCGTTGGCGTGGCCATCGACGCGGGACGTGTTTGACCGGCACGGGATCCCGTGGCAGGACCAGGCAGTCCCCTACTGGGAGCCGATCCTGCAGGCCGCGGCCGTGCGGGGCTACGGCCACCGTCAGCAGGCGCGCCTGATCGAGGAGCTCACTGAGGCGGCCAGGGCCGGCATCGAGTTGCCGGATGGGATCCACGCCGCGCCCGGGGAATGACGCGGATGGACCGCGTTGCAGGTTGTCACTGCACGCCACATGCCTTATACTTGCACCATCCGAATGTGTCAATGCGCCGCTGCTGTTCGCCATGGTGACCCGCTGGCCAGGCGAACGGACACGCTTCCATCTTAAGGAGATTTCGCCCGTGAACCCCCTATCGTATGAGCCGCCAGTTGAAGCTAAGATTTCGAAGCTGGAGCGACGGTGGGCCGCTGCATTCCAGAACAAGGACATTCCTGAACTGCAATCTATGATGGCCGACGGTTATTCGCTGGTGATCGCGGTGGAGGATCTGCCACTGCAGGTCGTCCCGCGCGATGCCTGGTTGGAGTCTCTTCGGGACTACGAGATTCGAGAGGCCAGCGTCGACCGCATTCACGTCCGGATTTATGATTGTGTGGCCGTTGCGGTGATGTTGTGGCGGCAGAGTGCGAGCCTGCATGGGGAGGACCGCTCGGCCGTGTTCATGCTCACGGACATCTGGACCCGGGTCGGAAACGAATGGCGCCTCTCAGAACGCCACTCCTCACGTCCCGAGCACCCGGGCGCGGCCCGGCCCCAGGCGCTGCCGCTGGACTGCGAGGTCTGCGACGAGGAGGAGTGAGCTGTTCGATAGTTGAGCCGCGTAGGATGACCCCGGCGAGGCTCCGTGCGCCTGCGCTAGCTTAGCTGCGCCAGGATCGCGTCCGGCGTGCTGAGATCGAGCAGCCTGCGCAGCCGGTCCATGCCCTCCGCACCGGGCCGCACGCGGCGGCCGATGGTTTCGTAGAAATCGTTGCGGCGTCTGCGGGATGGCAGGTGCTCCTGCGCCCACCGGCTCTGGTACCCGAGGGCCAGGCTGCGCTGCATCACCGTGTGGCCGTAGATGAAGTACGCGCCGGCCATGAATGCCCGGGTCATGGGCGCAAGAATCGGCGCCGAGAAGTCGTCGGCCAGCGGCGCGCCAGGGCTATTCATCTCCGTGCCGATGTTGAGCGGCAGGTCGAGGTCGGCCGCGGCCTGCACGATCTCGCGTAACTTGCGGATTTTCAGGCTGCGGTCCGGGCCAGGCGGCAGGTTCCAGTTGCGCTCGGGGATGAGGTTGAGCGCCACCGCGCCCTTCCCGACCCAGGTCTCGAGCAACTCCGCGCCATTCTCCTCGCCCTCGCTCGTGCCATCGAGCCACGCCACGCAGGGCAGCGCGCCGCATCCAACCACAAAGCTGTGAAACTCCTCGACGCTCGGGAACGAATCGGGCGTCGGCGGGACGTGGCCCACCCCGCCGCTCTTCATCAGTCTGCTGCGCACGAGATCGGCGAACCCGACCGGCTCGGCCATGGCCGACAAGACCTGCTCCTTCTCCACGCCCAGCCTGTCCGACCAGAAGGCTGCCCGGCGATCCCGGCGCGGGAAACGGCGCTGGGACGCGCGGATAATGGCTGCCAACATGTGCCGTTCCGTGGCGTTGCCCGCGGGAGTGAGCGGCAAGACGTCGCCTTCGTGGTCGACGGTCACAGGATCCAGATGGGCGTTGATCTTGCTCAGCATCGCGCGATTGCGTTCCGCCGCGCGGTCGCGCATCGACGCCAGGATGGGCGCAACGCTTGCCGGCGGCGTTCCGGTTGCGAACCCGATTCCCATATGGTAGGCCACCCCGGGCTCGCCCGGCGAGTTGATCACCTGCGTCGCGAGCTCGGGGACGGCCACGCGCGTCTCGATGCCCGCGCTGCCCCGAACGCCGAGGATCTCGCAGGCGAACAGGAACTCGTCGACGCCATCGAGCACATCGAAATCGACGACACCGATCGCTGCAAAGCCGCGCTGCCTGGCCAGCCACGCCAGGGCCGTGGGGGAGTGGCCGTAAGCGTTGTATGAATAGAAGGTGTGACAGTGCATGTTGGCGAGGCCGCGGTCCGCCGAGACGCGCGCCTGGCCGCGCGCGAGCAGATCGGCAAGCTCGAAGAGCGCGGACAGCCGCTCCGGGGGATCGTAGCTGTTCAACTGCTGCTCGAGCTGTGCGATGTCCTGATCCATCTGTCATCTCCCTTCGGCTTCGCACGTCTGAGTCGCGCGGACGTCTTATGCCTCCGCGCTCCCGTTTCGCAGCCAGTATAGGAGGCGCGACGCGCCGTGTCAAAGTGCGATGGCCGCCGGGTCGCACAATACGGCCCCCTGTGGTAAGATGGCGCCCTGTCACAAACCTATCGCGGGTTCAAGTCCCGCCCTGTCCCGGAGCGGACAGGCACCAGGAGAATCACCGTGCATAATCCGGACACCATCTCGCGCGCCCTCGATCGCATCCTGCCCTTCGTCCAGAAGCCGGCCCGCTACACGGGCGGCGAGTACAACAGCGTCGTCAAGGATTGGGATGCCACGTCGGTCAAGGTCGCGCTGGTCTTTCCCGATGTCTACGACCTCGGCATGTCCAACCTGGGGCTGGCCATCCTGTATGATGCGGTGAACAGCAAGGCGGATATGCTCGCCGAGCGCGCGTTCCTGCCGTGGGTCGACATGCTTGAGGCGATGAAACGGGAGGAGTTGCCCCTCTTCTCACTCGAAACGCGACACCCCCTGAAGCAGTTCGACGTGATCGGTGTCTCGCTCGCCTATGAGCAGCTTTATACGAACGTCCTCGAGCTGCTGGAGCTGGCGGGCCTGCCGCTCCTGGCCGCAGAGCGGGAGGACGAGCCGCTCATATTGGCCGGTGGCTCCGCCTGCCTGAACCCCGAGCCGATGCACGCCTTCTTCGACGTGTTCTTCATCGGCGAAGGCGAGGACGCCATCACGGAGATCTCCCGGACGTGGGCCGGGGCGCGGCGCCAGGGACTCAGCCGCATGGCGGCACTGGCTGCACTCTCGAAGCTCGAAGGTGTGTACGTGCCTGCGTTCTACGACGCGGTGTATCGCCCTGACGGCACGCTGGATCGGACGCAGCCGAACCGCAGCGAGGCGCGGTCCGTGGTTACGAAACGCATCGTGCCCGTGCTGCCGCCTCCTGTGACGCGCTTCATCGTCCCGTTCATCGATATCGTCCACAACCGCGCGGCCATCGAGATCCAACGCGGGTGCACCCGCGGCTGCCGATTCTGCCAGGCAGGCATGATCTTCCGGCCGGTGCGCGAGCGGCCGGTGGCGGAGGTGCTCGAGGCCGTCGAGGCGATGGTCGGCGAAACAGGCTTCGAGGAGGTCTCGTTCCTCTCCCTGTCGTCCTCGGACTACACCAGGATCGGCGAGTTGGTCGGCGAGGTGGCGGCGCGCCACGGCGGCGACAAGCTGTCGATCGGACTGCCCAGCCTCCGCATCGAATCGTTCAGCGTCGACCTCCTCGAGAAACTGGTGGGCGGCCTCCGGCGCTCCGGCTTCACCTTCGCGCCGGAGGCTGCAACCGATCGCCTGCGGGAAGTCATCAATAAGCCGATCGCCACCGAGGCGTTGCTCGAAACCGCGCGTGAGGTCTATCGCCGGGGTTGGCCCACGATCAAGCTGTACTTCATGATCGGCCATCCGACTCAGACGCTCGAGGATGTGCAGGCGATTGCCGACCTGGCGCACGCGGTCCGGCGCGTGGGCTTCGAGGAGCTGGGCCGGAAGTCGAGCGTGCGCGTGGGGGTGAGCACGCTCGTGCCTAAGCCGCACACGCCATTCCAGTGGGCCTCGCTCGCGGATGAGTCGACGATCCGCGACCAGATCGCGCTCCTCGAGCGGCAGTTGCGTGCGCCGGGCCTGTTCTTCAGCTGGAACAACCCGCGGGAGACGCTGATCGAGACGGTCCTTAGCCGCGGCGACCGCCGGCTTGCGCCCGTCATCCTGCGCGCCTGGCGCCTGGGCGCCCGCTTCGACGGGTGGGGCGATCAGTTCAACGAGGCGGCCTGGCGCCAGGCGTTCGACGAGCACGGAATCGACCCCGATTGGTACGCACGGCGTCCCCGTGACTTCGAGGAGACCCTGCCGTGGGATCACATCAGCGTGGGCGTCAAGCGCCGCTACCTGGAGGAGGAATATCGCCGGGCGCTGCGGGGCGAGGTCACGGCGGATTGCCGCGAGCACTGCTACGCGTGCGGCATCCTGACCGAGTTCCGCGAGGAACGTCGTTCGGTGGCAGATGACGGCTGGGGCTGTCCACCGCTTTCCGGGGCGAAGCGACGGTCCGCGGGAGGTGCGGCATGAACGAGACGTACGTCCAGCGCATGCGCGTGACCTTTCGAACGGAGGACACGGTCAAGTACGTCGGGCATCTCGACATGTTCCGTGCCTGGGAGCGCGCGATCCGGCGCGCCCGCCTGCCCCTGGCCTACACCCAGGGTTTCAACCCGCAGCCGAGGATGCAGTTTGCGGCCGCGCTGCCGGTCGGCTTCACGGGCGAAGGGGAGGTGGTGGACATCTTCCTGAACGATGCGGTGGCCCCGGAGGAACTACTCGACCGGCTATCGGCCGCGCTGCCGCCGGGGATCCGGCCGCTCGCCGCCGCGCCCGTCCCGCGCGAGTGGCCTTCGCTGCAGTCGCAGGTGCGAGGGGCCGATTACCGCGTCGAGGTGGAGACGGTCGACGGCGATGACGCGTTCGCGGCCCGGCTCGGTGCGTTCCTGGAACGCCCCGAGGCATGGCGCAGCCGGCGCAAGGGCAAGGAGGTCGCGCGCTACGATCTGCGGCCCCTGGTGCACGATCTGCGCCACACGGGCCGGACGGCGTTCGGGCACGCGTTCCAGGTGATCATGCGCGCCGAGCCCGGCGCAACGGGGCGGCCCGACGAGCTCCTGGCCGAGCTGGGCTTCGAGGCCGCGCCGCGCCGCGTCATCCGCCTGGCGCTGCACTTCGGGGACGCCCCCGAGGGAAGCAGGGTGACGCCCGCCGGGCTCAGCGATAACCCTCCGCCTGCAGATTGAACAGCCGCGCGTACGCGCCGTCCATCTCGACCAGTTCCGCGTGGCTGCCCAGCTCGATGATCTTGCCCGCCGAGAGCACCACGATCCGGTCGGCCATGCGCACGGTCGAGAAGCGATGCGAGATGAGCACCGCGATGCGGCCTTCCATCAGCTCGCCGAAGCGCCGGAAGACCTCGTACTCCGCCTCCGCATCCAGCGCGGAGGTCGGCTCGTCCAGCACCAGCACCTCTGCCTTGCGCATGAACGCGCGTGCCAGCGCGATCTTCTGCCACTGCCCGCCTGAAAGCTCCTGCCCCTTCTCCCAGCGGCGCCCCAGCATGGTGTCGTAGCCCTGGGGCATCTTCTCGATGATCGGGCTGGCGCCCCCGCGCTCGGCGGAGTCCTTGATCCGGTCCAGGTCATCGAGGGCATCGATCTGGCCGAACCCGATGTTCTCCCGCACGGTGAACTGATAGCGAACGTAGTCCTGGAAGATGACGCCGAAGCGCTGATGGAGGCTTTCCAGGTCGTACTCGCGCAGGTCGACGCCGTCGAGCAGGATCTGCCCTTCGGTCGGGTCGTACAGGCGTGTGAGCAGCTTGATGAGCGTCGTCTTGCCCGCGCCGTTCAGCCCCACCAGTGCGATGCGCTCGCCGGGCTGGATGTGCAGGTTGATGTCGCGCAGCACTTCGTTATCGGAACCTGGATAGCGGAAGTAGACGTGGCGGAACTCGATGCCGCGGCGGATCGGCGCAGGCGCGATGGCGCCGCCGGCCGGCGCGGCCAGCATCGGCTGCAGCTTCAGGTAGTCGAGCAGGTTATCGAGGTACAGGTTGCTCTCGTATAGCCGGTTGAGATTGTCGAGCAGCGATCGGATGGAGTTCTGCGACTGCCGGAAGATGCTCAGAAACATCGTCATGTCGCCCAGCGTGATCAGGCTGGAGACGGTTCGGAGGACGATCCAGGCGTAGCTGCCGTAGTATGCGGCGTTAGATAGCAGCCCCCAGCCCAGCCCCGCCACAGTTCGCCGCTGCGCGATGGCGAGGTCTTCCTTGTAGAACCGGACGAACAACTCCTGGTAGCGCTTGAGGAGTGGCTTGCCCAGCCCGAAGAGCTTGACCTCCTTGACGGTGTCATTGCCGGTGAGCAGCATCTCCAGGTAGTTGAGCAGCCGGGCCTCGGGCGCCCGGCGGCTGATGGCCCGGAACGCGCGTTCGGCGTACTGGGACTGAGAGAGGAACGACGGGATGGCTGACACGAAGACGATCACTGCGAGCCAGGGGCTGAAGCGCACCAGCAGCGCGATGAGGGAGAGGAGGGTGATCACCTGCTGTACCATGTGCAGCGTCGAGTTGACGATGCTGAGCGCGCTCGTGTCGGCCTGCCGCCGGGCGTTCTGCAGCATGTCGTAGAAGATCGGATCTTCGAAGAACTGCAGGTCGAGGCTGATGGCCTTGTTGATGATGGAGCTGTTGACGTGATTGGTCAGTTGCGACTGCAGCACGCGGTCGAAGAGGCTGCGCGCAGAGCCGGCGACCGAGCTGACCAGCAGCAGTCCGAACTCCAGGAGCAGGTAGGGCAGGACGTAGCGCAGGCCGGCCATGGGTTCCATGCCCTGCTGGATGGCGCTGAGGATCGAGTCGATGATCAGTTTGCCGACCCAGGCCTGCGCCGCGGGCAGCGCGGCCGCGATCAGCGTGAGCACCACGCCGGCGAGCGCCGCGCGGCGGCTGGCCAGCCAGACGAGGCGGAATGCCTCCGGCGTGTTTCTCAGCGCCTCCCAGAATTCGCGGACCTGGTTGGTCGCGCGGACCCAGAGGGACGCGGGGCGCCCGCTGTTGTTGTTCGGTCTGGATGAATTCAACGATGGCCTCCGGCGAGTGAACGCTATTGCGGGGCGGCGCCAGATCGCAACTGTCGCCGGCTCGTGGGGGGAACTGGGTTCAGGCGGGAGTGGATGAGAGTCGAACTCACCTGAGCCGGGCCTACCGCCTCACACCGGTTTTGAAGACCGCTAAGGACGAAAACGGCCCAAAACCAGCAGTTAGTATGTGCTTTTGCCTGTAAAGATGTGTTCCTAGTTAGCCAAGGAGCACAGCATGTCAGCACAACCACACCGGTCTATCACGATTCTACCCGCGAATCCGTCTGTACCCAAATTGCGTTTGGCCTTTGATGACTTTGTCTTGAGTCTCCAGGCAGCGCATAGAAGCCCCCGCACTATCGAATACTATCACGACAAGCTAGGGCCGTTCTTGACCTTCCTGGAATGCAAATCGGTCAAGGACGTTGGCGCCATCACCCCCGGTCACATCCGCCAATTCCTGTTGGACCGGGAGCAATCCGGTAAGGCGATTCAAACCGTACACCACCATGCAGCGTGCATCAAAGCGTGGTGTAACTTCCTGGTCAGTGAGGAAGTGCTGGATAAATCGCCAATGGCAAAGGTGAAAATGCCGAAGGTGCCGCAAGTAATACAACCCGCGTTCAGCGAGGACGATATCAAAAAGCTTCTCGCTGCGTGTGAGGATGCCCGACAGACCGCCCTGGTTCTGTGCCTGTTGGATTCTGGCTGTCGCATCTCTGAATTCTTGAATCTGGACATTGCAGATGTGGGGTTGAAGACCGGGACCGTTCATGTTCGCAATGGCAAGGGGCAAAAGGACCGCATCGTATTCTTTGGGATACGGGCCAGGAAAGCACTCACGAAGTATCTTTTGACCCGTGAGAATCCTTCAGCGGGACCATTGTTCACGTTGTCTGGTGGGCAACATGATGAACGCCTTACCCGATGGGCGGTTAGGGATATCCTGGACAAGCTGGCCCAACGTGCGGGAGTCGCCAACGTGCACCCCCACACTTTCAGACGGAGCTTTGCTTTGTGGTCCTTGCGTTCGGGCATGAACATTTACGCCTTGCAGCGCATCATGGGGCACGGCGATTTGCAGATGTTGCGGCGCTACCTGGCTCTGGTTGAAGAAGACCTGGCGAACGCCCACCGGGAGCACGGGCCGATAGACGCCATGCTGTAGCATCAATCCTGCCACACGCCTTCCACATCCAGCACTTCCCGCCGTCTTCCACTCGTTTGCAGGGCCATCCAAAGCAGGTGGCCCTGCAGGCACCGCCATCGCTGCGCCAGCGCGCAAATCGCACGCACGTGCGGCTTTTTTCTGCACGCATTTATGCCGGTATGACTCCGGTAGGAAAACGGTATGACCAATGTTAGTTCGTAGGCAACACGCAAACACCAATCATTTGTGAATGTCATTCAAACGCGATAAAATAGGGGCATCACATTCGAAGGAGGTTCTTCATGGCTAGGGAACGTAGGTTCACCTTTGTGTGTGGCCGCAGCGAAGAAACAGCGCTCGCGGTCCTGGCCCAGCAGCTCCGGCGTTCGCGGAGCGATGTCGTGAGGGTGCTGATTGCCGAAGAGGCGGCGCGGCGGAACATCCTGCCGCCCGAGATACAGGCAGCACCCACAATGCGAACCTGCCAATCGAGGCAGGGGATATCGGAAGTGGTGTCAGCCAAAGGGCAAGACACCGGGGTACTCACCGAAAGGGGTTTCTCGTAAGATGATAAGCAAGAAGACGCCGTTGGCTGCTGAGAACAGCCAACGGCAAATCGAAGGTAGGGAATTTGCCTCCACCTACAACGACAACAATACCACACGTACGTGCGGAAAGCAAACCGTCCTCGCGGGCAACGGCAGAGTGGTTGGAGCGGTGCGGAAGGGCGTCTTCCACAAGACAGTCTGCGCCAGCAAACATCTCCTCCGCAAGCCGGAGGGATGGGCAAGCGACGTCTGTGTCCTGGACCAGCTTGAGGCACTCGACGTTGAATGGATTCAGCTCGACGATGCCGAGACTCGCAAGGTCTATCGCGCGAGGGTCGGCGACTTTCGGCTGCACGGCATTCCGCTCGACCGCGGCTTTGGCCCTCAATTGGTCCTCCCACTCCGCTTCTGGAAAACGACCCAACCCGGCCAGCCGCAGTATGCCCAGCTCTCATTTGGCGAGGTGCGGCCATGAGCGAGGGCTGGGAAATCACGACTCGCCAGGTCTTGCGTGACCTTGTGAGCGACGGCAAGGCTCCCAACGGGGTTCTGCCCGCGGACTGTGGGCCACTCTGGGACACAGTGCAGGTGCTCTACGACGCACACAGCACCGGGGGGACCAAGACGGTTCGCGAGGTCTGGAACACCCTGACCAGAGCGGACAGCCGGCTGGCGGCCTACCTGGCCTCCAACGAAACCGAAGCATCAGCCCTGAGATGGGCCCGCGAGGCGCTGGAGCCCCAACCCCCCGTCGATTGGCTCATCGAGGGCGTCATCTCCTCGGGCACGGTCACGGTGGTCGTGGGCGAACCCGGCGCCAAGAAGACCTGGCTCCTGCTCGACGCGGCCGTCCGTGTCGCACAGGGCGAGCCGTGGCTCGGCAGGCCCACCAGTCAGGCCACGGTACTCATCGTCGATGAAGAGTCCGGCCCCCGCAGGCTCAATCGCCGCCTCGGCGCCGTGATGCGAGCCCACGGCGCGGACCAAGACCTGCCGCTGGCTTACGTGAGCATGTACGGGCTGTCACTCCTCGAGCCTGACGCAGCCGACAAGCTGGTCCAGCTCATCCAGGCTGCCGGTGCCGGCTTCGTCATCATCGACGCCCTGGCAGACGTAATGCTTGGTGGCGACGAAAACTCGGTCCGGGACGTGCAACGCGTCTTCTTCAACCTTCGTCGCGCAGCCGAGCGCACCGGGGCTGCCATCGTGGTCATCCATCACACAGGCAAGGCAGGCGGCTATCGGGGCAGCTCGGCCATCAAAGGCGCGGTCGACGGTATGCTGCTGGTCGAATCCAAAACAAGTTCGCCCAACATCGACGTTTCCACACTGAAGAGTCGGGATGCCGAGCCCTTCAACCTGTACGCCGTCGCCCGCTTCGAGGATGAGGTCACGGTCATCACCTCGTCGACTGGCGCATCTCCGACTGAGTCTCTGAGCGACTGCGAGAGGCACGTCCTTCAGTACCTTGCGGAGAACGGCGACGCCACCGTGGCCGAAATCCAGGCCAATGCTGGCAAGCACAGCGCGGATGCTGCGCGTCAGGCCGTCTACAGCCTGAAACGCAAGGGCAAGGTGCAACGCAGGGACGACGGTGGCGCTGGCGCCCGAGCAACCTATGGCGCCACATCATCCGACGACCTGTAACCTGTAAACAGGGTGTCAGGCACCTGATAGGCTTGCGGGTAACCTGTATGTTGGAGCCCCCTTTCTTAAGGGGCTCCACAGGTTACAGCTATGGCACGACAGGAGCCTGGCACCCAATCACACTGTCACGAGACGGGCGCGTGTATCATGCAACACATCGACCTTGCTGACCTCATCGGAAACGACACAACCCTTACAAAGGCAGGAAAGACCGACGGCGGCGAGTACGCCGGCCCCTGCCCGTTCTGTGGAGGCAAGGACCGCTTCCGCGTCTGGCCGGCGCCCCGCGAGGGCAAGCCTCGCTACTGGTGTCGACGGTGCGGGAGGCGCGGCGACGCCATCCAATACTTGCGTGACCGCTACAATCTCACCTACTCAGAGGCGCTGGCCCGGCTCGGTCACGCAACGACCTCCCCTTCATCTGCCTGCAATCAGCCCCCGCACCCCGAGGTCATCGCACCGCCACCAGCCCAATGGCAGTGCGCGGCCTCAGCGTTCGTGGAGGAGTGCCAGGCGCACCTCTGGTCCGCGCTTGGACTCCCGGCGCGCAAGTGGCTTCGGGGGCGTCTTTTCTCCAGAGAAAACTTGCTTGCAGCATCTATCGGCTACAACACGCGGGACCGGCTCCAGGAGCGGGCTGACTGGGGCCTGGAGCCGCTCCGCGACGAGCTCGGCCGCACCAAGCGCGTGTGGTTGCCGAGCGGCATCGTGATTCCCTGGGAGATGGGCAAGGCCCTCTGGCGGGTGAACATCCGCCGACTCGCCGACTCGGGACAAGGTCCCAAGTACATCGGACCACCCGGCTGTGCGGTCGGCCTATATGGCGCTGACGAGCTCGTCCCAGGGCGCGCGGCAGTGCTCGTCGAGGGCGAGTTCGACGCTTTGACGGTGTCGCAAGACGCTGGTCACATGGCCGTTGCCGTTGCTACAGGCAGCACCACTGGGGCCCGCCGCATGCGCTGGATTGCCAGGCTGGCCCTGGCGCCGGTCGTCCTCATCGCCTTCGATGCCGATGACGCGGGCGAGCAGGCATCACGCTACTGGTGTGATTTGCTGCCCAATGCCCGCCGTTGGCGGCCCTTCTGTGGAAAAGACGTCAACGAAATGGCAGTGATGGGCGGAGACATCGCGGCTTGGGTGGAGGCTGGCCTCGCCCAAGCCGGTGCGAAAGGTCGCCGCAGCCACTGACCACTAGACATGCCCTATACTCGGCAGAAGACGCAGGTTCTCCCCAGAGCCTGCGTCTTTTATTTCCGGGTCCTGTCGCTGTGCTGCCACTTGACAAGACTCCGCATTGCCCGCAGCCGAAACATGATAGGGACATCTTCGCGGCCGGCAACGTCGAGCAGGGCCTGCGCCTGGGCCGGATAGCTGAAGGTGAGCTCGATATCCTCACAGGAGCGCCGCCGTGATGAGCCATCCCGCGCCAGCCATCGCAGCGCCACCTGTCCTTGCCCGATGACGGCCCTCAGCCGACGCTTCTCTGCCTGCGCGGCCCGACAGGCCTCCCGCACCGCGTCGACGTCTGCTTGCCTCACGTACTGCTTATGGAGCCGGCCCAACTCATCGCGCCAGAACCGATAGAAGTAGGGGCCATGTAGGTCGCCGGTTGCGCACCGACAGCCAGGCTTTCCGCAGCGCACGAACTGAGCGTGCACCGTGCCCGCCGCGTGGGTCGATGTCTTAGGTAACATTCCCGAAATCACTCCTTGTTTGCGCTCAAAGCGCCCTTTCACGCCCATTTTATCGCATCGGCCTCCCCGCACGTCCCATCGTCGGGGGAACTTTTGCCCACGGGGGTGCGGCCAGAATTCTCGCGTGGGTCACATAGGGAAGGAGCAGCACCCGAAAGTGAACCCCGGGGCTCGCACTCGTCGGGCGCTCCTCCCTCAACACCACAGGAGGTCAAGATGGCACTTTCCGTTCCGTTGGCGCTGCGCTGGCAACGCGCGCAGCAAATCGACCCTTCGTCCATACGGCTCCTCGGCCCCTACCGGTTCCTGGTCCCCAGCCAGCACGCCGAGACCAACTACGAAGTGGAGCTGGAGTTCGCCGCTGACGGCACCCTGTTGGCCGCGTCCTGCAGTTGTCCTGACTTCACGAAGTCAGCGACGCGACCCAACACGCCGAGCCTGCACGGCATCCGGGTCTGCAAGCACATACTCGCGGCCGCGCTTCACGCCACCAGGTTGCGCCTGCCAACCGTGGCCGCGAGCACTACGCAGCCCTCCCGCGCAGAGGCGCCGCCCGCATCGGTGGTGACCAGGCCGGCACCGTCTGTGACCCAGTTGCGTTTGGAGCCACCTGATACTGGCCTCCCAACCATCTCCGAGCCGGTGTGGGACGACGTGGCTCTCGAATGGCACACGCACGATGCTGACGGGTGGGTGTACTGGGGCGATAGTCCTGCCCAGTGCCTGGACCGCTACCGGGCGCAGATGCAGCGCCTGGCCGAACACGCCCGCAAGAGCGGCATGAGCATCGCTGAGTTGCGCGAGCTCAACGCCCGCGAGCGCGACCACCGCGAGCAGTACCTCGACGAACGACCTTACTGAGGCGCATGACCCCCGTTACCCTCGTAACGGGGGTCTGCATTTAACCCACCATTTGCACCAGAGAAGGAGACTACACCATGGCAACTGAGAGAACGCTCGATGTCATCCTGGCCGACCTGGCCAAGCCGTTCGACCCGGCATTGGTCGAGTTCAAACCCGGCGCAGTCTCGAAGAGCGAGGCGCGTGCTCTGGCGCTGGCCTACGTTGACAGCCGGGAATACATGCGCCGGCTGGACGAGGCAGACCCCACCTGGTCCGACATCTACGAGGTGTTGGACGGTGCCACGGTCGTCTGCCGCCTGACCGTGGCCGGCATCACCCGCACCGACCTCGGGCGCAAGGACGAGGCGGACGAGAACAGCCTGACCGCGGCTGCCGCCCAGGCCTTCAAGCGCGCCTGCACGAAGTTTGGCCTGGGGCGCTACCTGTATGCCCTTCCGCAGGTGTGGGCTGAGTTCGACCCGCAGCGCAAGCGGTTCACGCCGGCAGCATTTGATATGCTGCGCGCCTCGCTGGTGCAGCCCGCCCGGTCGGGCAATCCACCGAAAGGCAACGGGCATCATCCGGAGCCCCTTCGCGGTGGAGGAAGCGCGCCCTTGAGCGAGAAGCCGCAGGAGCCACCCAGGAATGGCAGGCCGCAGGCATCCGTCGACGCCAAGCCCGCCATTGTCAGGTCGGGCAAGTGGGGCGCTGCCGTCAGGGAGCTTGCCCAACGCTGCCCCTACTACGCCACGGACAAGGGCCAGCCTCATTACGTGCGCATGACCGCCATCGCCGGTGCGAAGGGCTTCACGGCGGTCACAGATACGAACCTTCCCGCGGTCCTGGCAGCGTTGGAACAGCACGCCGCACAGGCTCTGGTCGCGGCCTAGGCAATCGTCGCTCCGCTGCCTTCCCACCTCCCCATCCACCTTGCGCCAAGCAACAACCAAACACTGGAGGACAACATGAAACCCGTAACAGCGGCGGGTCAAACGCCCGCTCAATCGGTCTACGCGCGCGTCACCCAGCAGGTGCTCCGCGAGCTGGAAAACGGTACCGCGCCGTGGCGCAAGCCATGGCGCGCGGAGTTCGGCCTGCCCCGCAACCTGGACAGCCGCAAGCCCTATCGGGGTGTCAACGTCCTGTCGCTCATGTCGTCGGCTCTGTCCGCGGGCTTTGGGGCCAACTGGTGGTGCACCTACCAGCAGGCCCAGAAGCTGGGCGGCCATGTCAACCGTGGCGAACACGGTTTCCCCATCGTTTTCTACCAACGGACACCGCTGGATGGCGAGCTGGACGAGCCAGAACAGGCCGCCGCGGGCAACCGGGAGGTCCGCTGGCGCCCAGTCTTGAAGACCTACGTTGTGTTCAACGCAGCAGGGCAGTGCTCCGGCATCGCCGTGCCCGAGGCTCCCAGGCCCACCTGGAAGCCCATCGAGGCGGCGGAATGCATCGCGGAGGCGATGAGTGTGCCGGTCCGCTACTGTGGGGATGAGGCATTTTATCAGCCCGCCCGCGACCTCGTCACCATGCCGCCGCGTAGCTGCTTCGACAGTGCAAGGGGATTCTACTCGACGCTGCTTCACGAGCTGGTGCACGCTACCGGCCACGAGAGCCGCCTGGACCGCCCCTTCGACTTCAGAGGCACGGAAGGGTACGCGTGGGAGGAGGTCGTCGCAGAGATGGGCAGCGCGATGTTGAGCGCAATGGTAGGCATTCCATCCCCCGACTTCGGCAACACGGCGTCATATGTCGACCACTGGCGGAAACGAATGCAGCGGGACCCGCAGGCCGTATGTGAGGCCGCCGCGGCCGCGCAGAAGGCAGTCGAATGGCTCCTAATGAAGGCCGGGCTGGCGTCAGCGGCCTGACACTTTTCTCCGGAGAAAAAAAGGCTCTCTCCGATGAACAAGGAGGAATAGCCATGTCATGGTCCGCAAGACCAGTTATCGAACGCAGACGCCACGGCCGGCGATTGCCCGAGCGGACTTGCTACTGCAACGTGGTCCGGTACCCTCATCGGGTGGGCACAGTTCCCGACTGCATCGGGGACCTCACCTGCCCTCACGGAGTACCCATGCCGGGACACACCGACTACGACGGCCGTTGCCCGGAGTGCGACCGCGAGGAGTACGCCGACATCCTGTTTGACACCTGGCGCGACAAGCGCCTGCGCTAGGGCCACCAACCATCGCCTAACCAGCCAGGAGGCCGGGAGGAGCTGTCACAAGCAGTTCTTACCGGCCTCTCCTCATTTCTCAGCCCGGAGGAACACCATGAAACGCAAACCGTCAGCCGTCACCCAGACCGTCGTCAACGAGGCGCAGTATCGCCTGAGCTTCTTTGAGCCGGAATCGTCCTCTCCGAAACCCACCGCCATACGCGAGCTTCCTGCAGGCGAGCGGCCGGTGCAACGCCTGACCTGGTACGGGCCTGCCGCACTCAGCCTCGTCGAGCTGCTGACCATCGTCGCCGGATTCGGCGACATGGAGACCGCCCAGCGCTTACTGGCCGACTGCGACGGACTCACCGGACTGGCCCAGAAGCCCATCACCGACCTGACGCAGGCCAAGGGCATCGGTGAGACCAAGGCGGCACAACTCAAGGCTGCGCTCGAGCTTGGCCGGCGCCTGTTAGTGGCCGCGCCCCAAGAACGACCTCTGGTGAAATCGCCTGCCGACGCAGCCAATCTCCTCATGATGGAGATGGGGACGCTGGAGCAGGAGCACATGCGAGTCATCGTGCTGGACACCAAGAATCGCGTGCTCAGAGTACAGACTGTGTACATCGGTTCGCTCAACACGGCCGTATTCCGCGCAGCCGAGCTCTTCAGGGAAGCCATCCGCCTCAATGGGGCGGCCGTCATCGTCGTCCATAATCACCCATCGGGTGACCCGACGCCGAGCCCTGAGGATGTCCACGCCACGCGCCAGTTGGTGGAAGCGGGCAAGCTCCTGGGCATCGCGGTCCTGGACCACCTCGTCATCGGGCAAGGTCGTTGGGTCAGCCTCATGGAAAGGGGGTTGGGGTTCTGAGATTATAGGGAGGTATTCGTTGCCCCAGGCGCGCATGCCGTGTCTGAGTGCGGAGAGAGAGCGATAGACGCGCAGGGCGCACGAAAACACACCCTGCGCGTCTATCGCTCCATGGGGGCTATTTCGCCTTGCTGTCAATTAACTTGATATTCGGGAACTGCTCCTGCTTGAAGCTGTCCTTTAGTGTGGCATCGAACGCGCTGCCGGGGTCCTTGTCGTAAAGCACCGTGGCTTCAATGTTGATGGTATAGGCCTTCGGGTTCTGACTGCCCAGCGGTTTGAGCAGGTGCTTAAAGAGCAAAGGCAACTGGTCGATGGTAGTGGCACCCGACACGCCAAAGACTCGGCCACTCTCCTTGGTCTGCATGTCGTCGCCCGGCTTTGAGACGACGAAGTATCCGGCAGTGTCCTCTTGGATGTGAATCGGCAACTCGGCAGGGCTCTTACCGTCAACGCTGAGGCTGTAGACCATGTTCATAGATTTGATAGCTCCAGCCACGGCACTCGGGATGGATACCGGGTCCACCTTGCCACCGTGAAGCTGTGAGACTAGGCCCACGAGGAGTCCCACTCTAACCGGCATCCCCTGTTCGGTGAACTGCTCCACAAAGGGCCGAACATCTGCCGCGGTTACGGGTACGGGGCTGTCTAGCAAGCGGCGGTGCAGTTCCTCCCGCATGACCAGCCAGCGTAGACCTTGAAGAGGCAGGTTCGGTGGCATCTCTTCCTTGAAAAAGAGGTTGATGTAGCTGTCCCGCAAGTTGCGGTCCGCCTTCTCATCAACAAGCTGACCCAAGGCAAAAGTGCCAAGCCGCTGACCGGCCCTGAGGGTTTCCCTCAGGACGCTCCTGCTTGCCAGCATGGGTAGCGCAACCTGTCGGCAGAATCGCTGCCACAATTGGTCTTCCGTCACCCAGAGTTCCGCCTCGGGCCAGAGGTCGCGCCCATACCGTTCCAACATGTGGGAGGGCTCCAACTCCTGAAGTATCTGGGCGGTGCCCTTGCTCGTCAGGCGGTCCCACACCCGTTGGATGATGGTCTGACCCGATATGTAAATCCCCAACTTTGTCAACATCACGTCCAGTTTGGAGCCTGCGCCGTTGCCAGTGGCTACAGCTACGGGAACTCCGGCCCAACTGAAGGCACTGGGAATCGCTTTTCGAACGGCTCCTTGGGTATCAATGAGTTTCTGCTGGACAATCCCCTGCTGCACACCGCCTATGCGTTCCCACTCGCCCGCATCTTCCTGAATCTTCCTCCAACTTAGATACTCTCGCGCCTGCTCTTGCGCCTGGCGCATCCCATCGTCGTCCCCGAGGCAGAAGACCAACGTATTCATACCGATGCGCGCAGCAGCACCCCGTTTTTCGACTACGGTGAGGAGGTCTTGCTTCACCTTGTCGCTCAGCTTGTCTTTGGTGACGAGAGTGTCGGTGTCGAGCACCGCCAGCTTCAGGTCCTCCGACTCAGGTATGGCCTCCGAGCTCTTGGGCGCGAATTCAAACCAGGTGAAGCCGGTATTACCGCCTTGTCCAAGAAATCGGTCCTTGACCTCTTTGCGAATGTAGGCACCAGCCTCGTCTGACCCCTGAAGGTTGGAGCGGTGGGTTTGCTGCAAGCTGATGACGTTCGGCTCCTTGCGGAACTGGTCAGTCGCTTCGGTGTAATAAAGGTAATGCAGGCGGTCATGCAGGCGATTCAGTGAATCATCCCGTTGCACTGATAGCAAATCTGGGCGAACACAAGCGAGCAGCAACTCATCAGAAGTCGCGTGCGGCTTCTCCCCTCCACTCAGGCTGTACAACAGAATTGTCGTCGCCATCCCTTCGGCCAGCCGTGGCCAGTCTGGCGTGGGATATTCCAGGTCCAGTAATTGCGCTTTTGAAGGCTGGTCCTTTGTGGTACCCGCAACGTCGGTGCCCAGTACAGACTCCCACGCCGGGTCGCCGGACACCTCACGCGCCATGGCGCGTAGATTCACCTCGGAGAACGACACATCCATCGGATGAATCAACACCCGCATGTCGTTACTCCTGCTCTTCCACAAGTGGGCCAGCGCGTAGGCTAGAAAGCGCAACGTTCCGCGCGTGAGTTGGAACTTCGCCCTGGCACCCCAGCGAGTGTAGAGAATATCCACGAGCTCCGGATGAAATGGGTAGCTCCTTTCGAGTCGGCGCTGGTAGTCGTCTCCCAGTATGGAAACCGGCAATCCGGGCGTGCTGACGTATAGGTCCCTATAGGTCTGACTGGCATTCGCCGCCTCCTTCTCGCCCACGCTCTCAAAGAGCCGCCGGCGCACGATATCGTGCACTTCGGTCCTTTCCACCGGCGTGTGCTTGGTGTCTTCACGCGCCACCTGTTGATTCAAGTGGTCGAGCCATCGCATCGCGTCACTACTGAGCTGCTCCATGCTGCTGGCCGTCAGCGACACCACCATCATGCTGCGCGGTGCAGCGCGTACCGCATCCGTCATCTCGCGCAAGAAGGCGACCGTGTTGTCCGCCAGGTTGCCCAAAACACCGACAAGCTCCGCGACCTTGTCTACATAGTGCAGAGTCTCATCCAGGAGGACGACCGCAGGTCCATAAGTCTCCAGGAGTCTGGTTAGGTCGGCCGTCCCAGGGGAAGTCAGTGTCTCGTCATTGGCAGCGATATCCGCGTAAGCCGGCGCTCCGCCGAGCTGATACGCCATCTCTCCCCAAAGGGTCCTGATGTGCAAACCCTCGCCGGTCTTGCGTCCCAGCGGGTTGATATCCACGCCCGACATGACTATGACTCGACAGGTAGGCGGCCGAGACAAGCCCGCAGCCTCGACCAACTCGCGGACCTGCTCTACCTGCAGCGATTCATCAGGGTGTTCCAGAAGGTGATAAATCGCGAGCTCGGTGTGCGTCTTGCCGCCGCCAAAGCTGGTTTGCAGCGTGGCGACAGGGTTCGCCGATGTCGTGCCTGCCACATGCTGCAGCAATTTGGTCAGAAGGCTGCGCAGGCCCTCGGTGAGATAGGTCTTGCGGAAGAAAATATCGGCCTTGGAGTACTCGTCCGGGGCCGTCCCGCGAACTGCCCCTTCAAGGCTGGCCGCAAACAAGCTCTCATCGATGCGACCATCGCGCACGTCAGCGTGGGGTGTGACGGCCTGCCACCAGGGTATCGGGTTCATGACAATCCTCCGGTCGAGAAGAGCTCAACGTCAAAACAGTGGTAACTGCAAGTCATCATCTGACTTTGATGGTGCGGCGCGCTTGCTGGCTGGCATGCCTTTCCATGCGCCAAGCAGGCCCATCAGCAACTTGCGTTCCTCCGTGCCCTCGTCGTTCAGCTCGGCGAGCGCCTGTGCGACTTGGCGCGCAGTCCCATTCTGGGTGGCAAGAAGTTCCATCAGCTCATCGCGGCGGTTTTCCTTCCACAACACGCAGGCACAGTGCAGAGCATCCAACAGCGAGCCACGCCCCATCTGGACGCGACGCAGAATGCCCTCCAGCAAGTCAGGGCGCTCGTCGGGCCCCAGCAGCACCATGCGCTGGGCATCCGGGCGTCCCAAGAGCCCCGCGCGTTCCAGCTCACGCAGCTCGACACCGGTGGCCTTATCCAATAACTGAGCCGCGCCGGTTTCCACTTCCTTGTGCTTGTAGGTCCAGCGCCAAAGGAGGGCGAACTGCGTCTCCCGGTCCACATCGCCGGCGTCTACGCCCTTGAGCGCTTCTTCCAATGCGTGCTCGACCACGGCCTGGCGAACCAGCGTTAGAAAGTTGCCGACCGATACGGGCTGACCAGAATTGTAGCGTACTTCGCCGTATTTGGAGAAGACGGAAAGCGCCGGCCCGATAGCGCTGACGAAGAAGTCGGCGCCACCGATGCCGGCCGCCCAGAAACGTGCCAACGCACGGCGCACCTCTTCCTGCATTTCGGGCAGGACCACATCCAGATACCCGATGCTGGCTCCTTGGCGCTTGCGACAGACCAGCATGATGTTTGAGGTGAGCACCGTACCACCGCGCCAGATGGCCTTCGAAGCGTTTTGCGTCTCCACGGGCCATGAAGCGGTTACTTGAAGGCCAGCTCCAACGAGGGCGCTGACGAGGGTCTCCCAGGCGCTGGTCGCCGTGTGCGCATACATGACCATCGCGATGCCATCTGGCTTCAGCACACGACGAACCTCGCTCAGCGCTTGTCGCATTCTCTCTTCGAAGAAAGCCTTGGCTGCGGCGTCGGACTCGTGACGGGCGCGGTCCTGAATGATTTCGGCGTTCTTGGGAGTGAGCGACGCTGGGAAATATTCAGGCAGGAAGTCCTGCAGCGCTCGTCGCAGCCAGACATACTGCATGTCAGCCAAGTAGCTGTAGGGCACACTATCGTAATAGGGTGGGTCAGTAAGCACTGCATCGTAATGCTCACTCGGAACGTCTAAAGAGATGGCATCTGCCCAGCGGGTACTTGCGGGACTTCCTACGCCCAAGACGTTAGCAAGCGCTGGCAGAGCGTAGTTGTGTGTTGACTTCCAACTCCCGCTATTCTCACCAAGGGGGTTCGCCTCAGCGTAGTCCCAGAACATCTGTATTCGATGGCCGGCCGTGGCGCGTTCAACTTTGTCCTTGGCGTTGTGCCATTGGCTTGCCTCAGAGGTGCGTAAGACCATGCGGCTCAATGTGTAAGCCAGATAGACTGTCACTGCGGTCGCAGCGGCGTAAACTCCGCCGCGGCTCATCATCTCATGGTGAGCTCTCTTGATTGCCCGGGCAAAAGTCGCAAGGGTCAGGTTCTGCCGTGCGTTGAACATCTGCCCCCATACCTGGACACCGTAGATTTGCGGATAGATTCCGTAAGCCCGGCCCGGCGGCATCTCCTCATCTGGTACAAGGCTCAGAAATGGGTCGTCATTCGTGTACTGAGCCTCATCGAGAGCTCTGCGAGCCTGAGCATAAACAGCGCCGTCTGCCTCGGTAGCAGCTCGAAACGAGACTCTCCTTTCTGCAGGCTTGATGAGCGCTACGGCTATCATCATCCTTCCATCTTTTGCGGCCCGAAACTGCGCTTTCACCTCATCGGGGGAGAGGGTCTGCGGACAGTGGAGGCAGCGTGCTGTACCGCGCGCCGTCGTGCCCTCGGCAGGGTTCTCGCCCCGCGGTGTGCCTTCCAAGACCTGAATTTCCAGGGTCCGGTTAGCCTGCGGCAAGAAGCGATAATAGGTAGGGGTCTTCCCCTTTCGATGGCTGAGCCAGCGATGCACCACCAATGGGATTTCTGCACCGCAGGCGGGATTGGTGCAGCGTACAGTCTTGGCCCACAGGTAGGCCACGACGCTGCCACCATCAGATTCGTACGGGTAGAAGCGCTCCAGTTCCGGCCTAACCTGTTCCAACACCCAACGGCCCCACTCCCGGACAGCTTCCACAAGCGTGCCCTCAGTCGGACTCTCGACTGTCTGAATTTCGTCTTCCGGGCTGGGAGGCAACGGAAACAGGGACTTAGCGAACCGCTGGGGATAGTCGATGACACCCAGCAGGGTCAGCAGCGCCACGGGGTTCAAGTCCATCGCTGTGGCATCGCAGCCCATCCGCAGCGCCTCCAACGGGAGTGAACCGCCGCCAGCGAATGGGTCGAGCACGGTAGGGGCCCTGCCGTCGTACTGCTGAAGAATACGCTCTCGCATCTCCTTGATGGCGGTTTTGTCCTGCTGGGCGGCCGTGTTCAGCACGCCGCGCCGAATCAGGTCCATCAGCTCATCGCGTTCCTTCTCGGTGGCTGGCGCATCCACGAGGGCCGCAAAGGTTGCCGCCCGGCAGGCGGCCAGTGGCTGCCGTGCATACCAGGTGTGCAGCGTGCGGATATCGCCAACGCTGACTGACTTGGAGCTTTCGGCGTTGATTTCGGCCAGGGGCAGGATTTCCTCGATGAGGCGCTTCCGCGGCAGGTTGCTCACAGCACAACCTCCTCGTCGCTGGCCGCGCACCAGGTGCTCTTGTAGTAGGCATACTTCACGTCGCCGTGCAGCTCGCCATCGGGCTGCATCTTGGCCGCCGGGTTGCGCACGATGTAGAGCGATGGCTTCTCCAGCGGGTTGGAGACGACGTACAAGTAGTAGCCATTGCCGAGATGCTGTGCGGCCACGCGCTCATTGCGGCTCAAAAAGATATCGCCAGTTGTGGTCCCCTTCACCTCGATGCAGCGCGGCCCTCCCGGCCCCGAGCTGTGGAGGTCGTAGGGGTACTGCTTATGCTCGCCGGTGACGTTCTTGACGACCCTGCCGTGGGCTTTCTCGTAGAGCACGACGTGCTCCATCGCGGAATCTTCAATTTGTCGCTTCATGTCCACCATATCCCTGTCGGGCGCCTGCTTCACCGGCAGCACCGCGGCCACTCCCAAAACCTCCGGCCAGACAAGAGAGCATGTTTCCTCGCGCTGGAACCGGTCCTTCAGCCTCTGAAGCCTTGCTTGAGTTGCCGCGAGACGGTCGCCCGCCTTCCTCTCCAATTCAAGGTCCTCGCCAAGGCCAAATACAGCGGTGTCGAGCGTCTCCTGCGCCTCCGCGAGAGCGCGCCGGGCATCCGACAGCATCGGTTCGCGGCGCATCCTGACCGTGTCCTTTCGGCCTGCGCGCACCTCTCCCAGCCAGGTCAACTGCTGCCGCGCCAGGCACCAATTCAAGACGGGTCTTGGGTCCATGCTGAGGGCCAGGAGCGAGGCAGGCACCGCATGACCGCCCCGCGTCGGAATCAAGTCGCCAAGCGCATAGGCGGGAGCCGTAGTCACTTTCTCTGCAGTCTGCCGCACGGCGAAAATGGTGTTGGTCACCGTGTCCCCATGACCGTCACGGACGCCTGCCAGAATGAACCACAGAAGAAACGTCTGACCGGCAGGCAGTTCCTCATCCAGGAACACCGCGCCGCTTGGCAATTGGTCGCCCCATTCTTCTGAGACGAAACCAAGCAGCCCATCGAGAAACTGGCTACCAAGTCCTGCAAGCAGGGTGCCGGATTTGTCTTCGATGGCATCGGCCCGAAAGGAGAGCAACGCCGGCTGGCCGGACGGCAGACCCAACCGCCGAGCCAAGTTGGGCCCATGGAGCTCCAGCCGGATGAGAGACGCATCGCCGGGGTCAGTGCCCTTGCCATCGATTGCCTGAGGCTGCTCGCTGCGCTCGTTGAGCACGTCCACGGCAAAGTGCTGTGCGTATTCGGGAGTCAGCCGAGATTGCCGGGAGAGCTCGCGGAGCGGTTCATAACGGGCTGGATTCAGGGGCGGGAGCGACGGATGCCAGCCCTTGACGCGGGTCTCACCCTTCGCGGTGGCTGCAAGAAGCGCGTCCAACGCCTTGTATCCGGAGGCTGCATCAGGGGCCGCCAACGCGACCTGGGCCATGAGCTTTTCGAGGTCCACATCGGCGATTAGGGTACTGACGACATCGAAAACCTGGTCCCCCAGGTCCATTTCCATCTTCTTCAAACGGTCAATCAGTCCCGTCAGCACGACACCTTCGCGCGTGTCAGCGATGGCGAGGTTGTAAATGCGAGCGACGCGTTTTTGGCCGTAACGGTGGATACGCCCCATGCGCTGCTCTAAACGCGTAGGCACCCAGGGCAGGTCATAGTTAACCATATAGGCGCAAAATTGGAGGTTGATGCCCTCACCAGCCGCCTCGGTGGCGACCATGACCTGTGCTCGGTGCTCGAACTCCGCTTCTGCTTGGATGCGCTTCTCCTGGGGCATGGAACCGTCAATCTGGGTCACGCGAAAGCCCCACTTCTCGAACTCGCCGCGCAGAAAGTCCAACGTGTCTTTGAACTCGGTGAACACCAACAGCTTCTCGTTGCCGTCAGGTTTGATGCCTACCTCGTCCATGACCTGCTTGAGCTTACGCAGTTTGAGCTCGGGGCCGTCCGCCCGCACATCGACGGCAAGGTTGATGAGTTCGTTAAGCCGCCTGACTTCCTTTGCCCGCCCCTCTTTGGTCTTGGCCGGGGTGACGCCAATGACGACTTTCTCAGCCTCCCAACGTTCCGTTTCCGGTGCATCCTCGTCTAGTGTACTGACCGGACTACCTCCCAACGCTCCTGCCTGGACCAACTCGCGTCTGCGCGTGAGGGAGATGACCAGCGCTGTCAGGCTGGACGCCATCCGTCGTTGAAGGATGGTCATGGCGAACTGGATGTTGACCCGCTCCTGTGCCGACAGCTTCTCTGCGGCCTTGTAGGTCTTGGACACATAGTCAGTGAGCTGATTGTATAGCTCTGCCTCTGCCGGCCTTTCCGTGAGACTGCTCCAACGCGATTCGACAATGCGCGGCTTGAAGAGCTTCTGTCCGTCGAAACCAACCATCTCCTCTTTCATCCGCCGCCACATCAGGGGGTTTTCGCGATGTCCTTCTGATTGGACGACTTCGGCGTCGTGGATGTCCGGGTCAAGGAGCTGGAGCAGTTTTGTGAAGTTGACTGGGTCTCCCTTATGTGGCGTCGCTGTGGCCAAGACAAGGTGCCGCGTTTGAGCGGATAGGAGCTGCCCCAACTGATACGCCTGCGTAGCCCGGTCTTCGTAACCCGCCATGTGGTGGGCCTCATCCACTATGACCAGGTCCCAGGACACGGCTGCCAGGGTCGCCCGTACATGCGGTTGACGCGCGTAACCCACGGAAGTCACCACGCTCGAGCTTCGCAGCCAAGCTGCGTTGTCCGCCTTCAAGGCAGTACTATCCACTTCCTCGAAATGTTCCCCGAACTTGACGGCCATCTCACGCGTCCACTGCGATACCAGCCCAGCTGGTGCCACTATGAGCGTGCGGAGGTCGGGCTGACGCAGCCGCAGTTCCTTGTGAAGCAGCCCGCACATGATGGTCTTGCCGGCGCCGGCGTCGTGGGCCATGAGATGCCGGATAGTGGGCTGAGGCAGCATAATGTCGTAGACGGCTTCCAACTGATGCGGAAGAAGGTCCACCAGGCAGTTGTTCGTCGCGACGAGGGGGTCGCAGGAGTAAGCGAGCTTGAGCCGTTCAGCTTCGATGAGAAGACGCCAGATGTCCGAATCCGCGCTGAAATCGGGATTCCACTCTTGAAAGTCCGAGGGAATCTCGCGGGGAGGAAGCACCGTGGCGTAGAAGCGGCCTGAAGAAAGCCCGACAGCTTCAAGGGTAAGCAGACCGTATTCGGACGTGCTTTCGGAAAGCACCCGTATAGGCTCAGGCCAGTACGGGCCGTGGAGTATCTTATCTTTCATGAACACAGGTAAACAGGCGCCACCGATAGCCGATGAGACCGTCACGAAACAGAACGAGCAGGACGGCAACCGAGATTATCGCCCACATCCCAAAAATCGGCAAAGGGCTCAATAAGGATAGCGGGGAGATGCTGGTTAAGTCATTACCTTGCCAAAGCTGGGGGCAACTTTTACAATGTGCCAAGCCTTCTTCACTGACAAGGAACGCACAGTATGTCGCTATTCACAGTTCTGGTGCCGATTGCCCTTGGGCAACTAACCTCAGGTCACTGACAGTCGCCATTCCGCTGGCGCGCCCAGCGAGGAATCGACTCAGATGCAAGAACCAAGTGGTCTGGCCCTATCTGGCCGCTACCTAACACCCACCAATCAACGAACCAGAAAGGAACTGACACAATGGAAAAGAAGGTATTGAGGCTGTTGATTCTCGCACTTTGTGCCACCCTGCCTCTCGTTCTTGTGGGCTGCGGGAGTATTGCAGAGTCAAGACCGATGCAAGCATCACTAATCAATCGAGATGCCTGCGAACTAGTGGTGCAACCTTCAGAACTGCCGGCCAGCTTCGATATCGCACACCTCGTGAAGACTGACCTATCGAGCGACTACTTTCCTGAGAGTTTTCATGTCCACAGCGACCTCTCGCAGCTTTGTGTGATTGACTACGAAGCGAGTCAATACTCGGCTCGTATTCTACATCTGCAGTCAGCGATACTGGTGTACGAGTCTGAGGAACAAGCCAAGAGGGCTTTACAGGAAATCGTCGCTCAAAGGCAGGAAATGCCAGAAACCCGCGGCTCAGTGGCGAGGCTTGGCGATGAGAGCTACTACTCCGGATTCTCTCTTTTTGGGATGTTCGAGTTTGGCACTCTCCAATGGAGATACGGCACGGTAATTGCCGAAATCACCATGCGTGACAGTCAAGAGAAGCCGTCAGCCGCACAACTGGAGAGACTTGCTCGAAGAGTCCAGAAGCGACTTCAATAGGCGGACACCAGGAGACTGCCTGTGCATCCATCAGACTGAGCGTCGCACATCGCGCTCTCGACGGGCACGTACTTGACGGTACATGCGAAGAGGCGTAGATTTCTCTGGTGCCCTGATGATATTGCAGACGCAGCAAGAAAGCAGCGCCATCGCGGCGTGCCAACGTTGTCCGAACACTACACCGGTCTCGCGCGAAATGGTGCTCGCGGGACCGCATCTGAGGCACATAATCTTAAGGTAAGCAGAAGCATTCAGGCGTAATTCGGGAGTGGTTGTTGTCCTATGGCGGTTAGTATCCTGAAAGGATACTCATCCCGGTCTGAAGAACCAGGACCAATGCCGCACCCTGAAAGGGTGTTTACACCTTAAATGTAGCGACACGACCATCACACCGGTCTATCCTTAAGTCTCTGAAATGTTTTTCCGTCGGAGCACAGTTTACAGGTAGAAGCACGCCTAGGCGGGAGTGGATGAGAGTCGAACTCACCTGAGCCGGGCCTACCGCCTCACACCGGTTTTGAAGACCGGGGCCGCCACCGGACGACAACCACTCCCGCCGGCTATCTTACACGGTGGCTCTGCTTGCGTCAAACTGAACGCACGCCGTTCCTGACTATATGGTAGAATGCGGGTGTCAGGAGCACCGTATGCGACACGAAGCCATCCTGTGGGAACGCCTTGGCCCCGACGACGCACGCGTGCGCTGCAATCTCTGTGCTCACCGGTGCGTGATCCCGCCGGGGAAGCTCGGCGCCTGCTGCGTGCGTGAGAACGTCGACGGGACGCTGGTCACGCTGGTCTACGATCGCACCATCGCGCAACACGTCGACCCGATCGAGAAGAAGCCCCTGTTTCACTTCCTCCCGGGCACGACCGCGTTCTCGATCGCGACGCCGGGGTGTAACTTCCGCTGCGCGTTCTGCCAGAACTGGGAGATCTCTCAGATGCCGCGCGGGGGCGAGGTGATGGGGCAGCCCCTGACCCCGGCCGCGGTCGCCCGCGCAGCTGCCCGCCACGGCTGCGCTTCCGTGGCATACACCTACACCGAGCCGACGATCTTCGCCGAGTACGCGCTCGATTGTGCGCGCGAGGCGCACGCCCTTGGGCTGAAGAATGTCTTCGTCAGCAACGGGTACATGACGCCCGAGCTGATCGGGCTGATGGACGGGCTGATCGACGGCATCAACGTCGACCTCAAGGCCGGTCGGGGCGAGTTCTACCATCGCATCTCCGGCGGCGCACTGCAGCCGGTGCTCGACAACCTGAAGCTGCTGCGCCAACGCAACATCTGGCTCGAGGTGACCACGCTGGTCATCCCGGGCCTGAACGACTCCGACGAGGAATTGCGCTGGGTTGCGCAGTTCCTGCACGATGAGGTGGGACCCGATACCCCCTGGCACATCAGCCGCTTCTTTCCGCAATACCGGATGGCCGATGTCCCCCCGACGCCCGGCCATGTGCTCCGCGCGGCCTATGACATCGGCAGGCAGGTCGGGCTGCACTACGTCTACGTGGGCAACCTGGCGGGCAATGACACCGAGAGCACGCGCTGCCCGCAGTGCGGCGCGGTGGTCATCGAACGGTCAGGCTATCGCATCGGCGCCAGGCGGCTCGTGGCGGGCCGCTGCGCACGCTGCGGCACGGCGATCGCCGGCGTCGGCATGGCTTAACCGGCCACAAGAATGCGACTTGCCATGGCGCCGCATCCTCGGCTATCATGGCGGCGTCGCGATTGCGGCAGTGAGTCAAGCTAAACGATGCGAATGAGTTCTCCAGACACCGATCGACGCCCCCTTTCCGGCAGCGCCCGCCTGGCACTGGCCTTGCTCGCCTGGTTGGCCGGGATGGCGCTCGTGGGTGCGGCCGCGGTGTGGGCCGCCCGTGACATCCCCCGCTCCGGCGTGCGCGTCTCGATCAGCGTGGACGGCCTGCAGGAGCAGGTGCGCAGCAGCCGGACCGACGTGGCGGGTCTCCTGGCCGACATCGGCCTCGAGTTACGCGCGGAGGATGCCCTGGCGCCCGCGCGTCAGACCCCGCTGGCGGAGGGGCTGCAGATCGTCGTCGAGCGCGCCCGCCCCGCGCTCGTCAGCAGTGACGGCGATTTCCGCGAGGTGTTCACCCGCGCGTCCACCGTCGGGGAACTGCTCGCGGCTGTGAAGATCCGTGTCGACGACTCCGATGAGGTCTACCTCGATGGGGCGCTTGCGCCGAAAGAAACCCCGCTGCCGCCCCTTCTCCGCGGCTCCGCCCAGGGAGGGATGCCGGCCGGCCACGCATGGCGCCTGCCCCCGGCCATCCCCGTTCACCTGTCGGTGCGGCGGGCAGTCCCGATCACGGTCGACGATGGCAGCGTGCCGTACACTCTCTACACGACGGCTCCGACCGTCGGCGAGGCCCTGCTGAGGGAGTCGGTCACGCTGTACCTGGGCGATTACGTGCAGCCGAGCCTCGGAACACGGGTCAGCCCCGGATTGAGGGTCTTCATCGACCGCTCGATTCCGGTCGTCCTCTCTGCCGACGGTCGCACGGTCCAGACGCGCACGCGCGGCCGCGTGGTGGGCGATGCGCTGATGGACCTGGGCGTCATCGTCGCCGGCTCTGACCGCGTGGAGCCCGCCATGCACGAGCCGTTGGTCGACCACCTGCAGGTCAAGGTGACGCGCGTGTCGGAGGTGGTCCTGGTCGAGCGAAAAGACATCCCCTTCGAAGCCATCTCCGTGCCGGACGACAACCTGGAGATCGATCACACCCGCCTGGCGCAGGCCGGCCAGAAGGGCGAGCACCGCACGCGCTGGCGGGTGCGCTACGAGGACGGGCAGGAGGTCGAGCGCGCGATGATCGACGAGTGGCAGGCGGCCGCGCCGGTGACGCAGGTGACGGCGTACGGCCGGATGCTGGTCCCGCGCACGCTCGACACCCCCGACGGGCCCGTCACCTACTGGCGCAAGATCCGCATGTACGCGACCTCCTATTCGCCCGCGCGGGCGGGCACGCCCAAAACCGCACCCTGGTACGGCCGCACGCGCATCGGTATGACGCTCCGCAAGGGTCTCGTGGCGATCGACCCCACCGTGATTCCGTTTCACACGCCTCTCTACATCGAAGGCTACGGTAAGGCGCTGGCGGCCGACACCGGCGGCGGTGTGAAGGGCAAGTGGATCGACCTCGGCTACGAGGACCATGATTACGAATCGTGGCATTGGTGGGTCGACGTGTACGTGCTCGAGCCGCGGTCGGCATGGGAAAAGATCCGCTGGGTCCTGCCGAATTATCCGCCCCCCGATTTCCCCCGCCGCCGATAGCCCGCCGTCACTTTGCATGCCGCGCCGTGATTGGGGCGCCTGAAGCCGCCGCAAGGCGGCTTCGCGTCCCTCTGGTCGCAGTTTCAACTGCCGGCCGTTGGATGATATAATCTGCTGTCTTTGGACACCTGGAGGCGTGTTTGACGCGTGTGACAGACGAGGGAATCGTGCCAGCAGCAGCGCCGCGCAGGTCGCGCGCGTGGCTTCAGCGCGGGCTCGAGATCACGATCAGCCTCGTGTGCCTCTGGCTGGCCCTGCGCAACATCAGCTTCGCCGATCTGTGGGCAGCGCTGGCCGCCGCGCGCTGGATCTGGGTCATTCCCGCCGTGCTGGGCATCACGGCCATGTCGTTCATCAAGGCATGGCGGTGGCAGATCCTGTTCCTGCCGGAGCATCGCGTGCCGTTCGGCGCGGTGTACACCGCGCAGTCGGCCGGCTACCTGGCGAGCAACATCTTCCCGGGCCGGATCGGCGAGTTCGTGCGGCTGATCCTGTTGGCGAGCGACCAGCCCGTGAGCGGCGCGAGGGTCCTGTCGACTATCGTCGTGGAGCGGCTGCTCGACCTCCTGTCGGTCCTGGCGGTGCTGGTGATCCTGTTGCCCTTCATCCAGCTGCCCGAATGGATGATGCGCTCGGCACAGGTGCTGGGCATCGGTGCCCTGGCGGCCACCGCAATCATCGTGATCCTCTCGTTCTGGAAGGAGCGCGTGCTCGGTTGGGCGCATCGGATCCTGGGACGCGTGCGGTTCTTCGACCGCCCGGGCGTGTACGCCTCGATCGAGCATCTGATCGATGGCTTCGCCGCCCTGCGCGGAAGGCGGGGTCCGGCCCTGGTGCTGCTCTCATTTCTCGCCTGGGCAGCCGTGATCGGCGAGGCCTGGGCCGTGCGGCTCGCGGTGCAGTCAGATGCGCCCTTCACCGGCATGGTGTTTGCCCTGGTGCTGACCTCGCTGGGCATGGTGGCGCCGTCGTCGCCCGGCTACATCGGCGTCTTTCATTTCCTGGTGATCGAGGCGCTGCGCCCCTTCGGCGTCCCGCAGACGACCGCGATGAGCATCGCGCTGATCTGGCACGCGGTGAACTACATCATGCTGAGCCTGGCCGGCATGATCATGCTGTGGGTGCATGGCACCTCGCTCGGGCAGGTCATCGCGAAGTGGCGAGGCCGCGGCGAGAGGGTGACGCCGCAGGATACAACGAAGCAGGTGACATAATCATGCGCATTCTGATAACTGGCGGGGCCGGCTTCATCGGCTGCAACCTGGCCGACCGGTGTTTGGGGGAGGGCCACCAGGTGACCCTGCTCGACAACCTGTCGCGCCGGGGCAGCGAGGCGAACCTGGCCTGGCTGAAAGAGCGGTACGGCGAGAATCGCTTCGCCTTCGTGCGGGCAGACGTGCGGGACGCAGGGGCAATGCTGCAGGCGGCGGCGGGGCAGGAGGCCATCTATCACCTGGCTGCGCAGACCGCGGTGACGACTTCGGTGATGGATCCGCGGACGGATTTCGAGATCAATGCGCTTGGCACGTTCAATGTGCTGGAGGCTGCACGCCGCGCGGGCGCCGATCCGATCTTCATCTATGCATCCACGAACAAGGTCTACGGCGGCATGGAGGATGCGCCCGCGGTCGAGGAGGCCACGCGCTACATACTGCCGGACTATCAGGGCGGTGTGGGCGAGGACCGGCCGCTGGACTTCCACAGCCCCTACGGGTGCAGCAAGGGTTCTGCCGACCAGTACGTGCGCGACTACGCGCGCATCTATGGGCTGCGCACGGTCGTCTTTCGCCAGTCGTGCATCTACGGCGAGCGCCAGATGGGCGTGGAGGATCAGGGCTGGGTCGCCTGGTTTGTGATCGCTTCCGTCCTGGGCCGGCCCATCACCATCTACGGCAATGGGAAGCAGGTGCGCGATCTCCTGCACGTGGATGACCTGACGCGTGCATTCGCCATGGCAACCGAGCGGATCGACCTCACGGCCGGCCATGTGTTCAACCTGGGCGGAGGCCCCGCCAATACGCTGAGCATCTGGGCGGAGTTCGGCCCGCTCCTGGCTGAGCTGCTGGGACGCCCGATCGAGCCGGCCGCGTTCAGGACCTGGCGTCCGGGGGACCAGCCTGTCTTCGTCGCGGATGTGAGCAAGGCGCAGCGCGTCTTCGGCTGGGCGCCCGAGGTGAGCGTGCGGGAGGGCGTGGCGCGCCTGATCGAATGGGTGGAGCAGAATCGGGACCTGTTTGCGTGAAGATCCTTTTCGTCCTGACCTACTACCGGCCGCACGTGAGCGGCCTCACGATCTACGTCGAACGCTTGGCCCGGGAGCTGGCCGGCCGTGGCCACGAGGTCACGGTGCTGACCTCGCACTACGCCAAACAACTCCCGTACGAGGAGCGTCTGAACGGCGTGCGCGTGGTGCGCGCACCGGTGCTCTTCCGCATGAACAAGGGCGTGTTCATGCCGACCTTCTCGGCGCTGGCGTGGCGTGAGATCCGAGCTCATGACGTGGTGAGCATCCATCTGCCGCAGGTGGAGGCAACGCTCTCCACCTTGCTGGCCCGGATTGCGGGCCGCAAGCCCATCCTGACGTATCACTGCGACCTGCAGATGCCGCCGGGTGTGTGGTATGGGCGCATCGTGGACTGGGTGACCTTCCGGAACAACCTGCTTGCGGGCAACCTGGCCGACACGATCGTTGCCTACACGCGCGATTTCGCCGAGCACTCGCCGGTCCTGTCCCGGTTCCTGCCCCGGTCCGCTGCCGGCGGCGACGCTGAAGCGCCCCCCGACAAGCTGCGCGTCATCCTGCCGCCCGTGGTGATCCCGAATCCGACCGTCGACGGGGCGCGGGCTCTTCGCGAGCAGTACGGCCTCAACGGCAGGCCGGTCATCGGCTTTGCCGCGCGCTTCGCGCATGAGAAGGGCGCCGGCTATCTGATCAATGCCCTGCCGCACATCCTGGGACAGATTCCTGACGTTCACATCCTGTTCGCAGGCCCGTACCTGGATGTCGTCGGCGAGACGATCTGGCATGATTTGCAGCCGCTGATCAAGGAGTACGGCTCATATCTGACCTTCCTGGGCACGCTCAACCCGGAGCAGATGGCCGACTTCTACGCTGCCTGCGATGTCATCACGGTGGCATCGATCAATAACACGGAGTCGTTCGGGCTCGTGCAGGTCGAGGCGTTCATGTGCGGCACGCCGGTCGTGGCGACGAACCTGCCGGGCGTGCGCCAGCCCGTGACGATGAGCGGCATGGGCGAGATCGTGCCCGTCGCCGATGCCCGGGGTTTGGCGGAGGGCATCGTGAAGGTGCTGAAGGACCCGCAGCGCTACATCATCCCCCGCGGCGAAATCATGCGGATCTTCGAACTGCAGCACACGGTGGACCAGTATGAGTCGCTGTTTGCAGAAAAGACGGCATGATGAGACCGAATTAGGACGCCTTTGCTGGGCAGTGCACGGGTGCTGTGCCTGTAGTCGATCCTCTGGCTATTGTGCAGGTTCGGATCGATGCTCTATTTGGTGGTGGAGGGAGCCTTGTATTCTGTACGACGTCTCATCTATTACTTTCGATCTATCATCACAATCATGGTTGGCATTCGAAATCTGAGTGCAGTGCTGGCAATTGCAGCAAGACGTGGCCCCGTTCTTCTCGAAATGGCCGATGGCTCGCGTTACTGGGTTAAGACGTTCATGGATGTTTGGATTATCAAGGAGACCGTTCTGGACCGGGACTATGAGAGGTATGGTACTGCCTTGCAGGACGACTGGGTCATTGTAGATATCGGTGCAGCCGCAGGGGACTTCACCGTCTTCGCAGCTCGCCGCGTACCTCGGGGGCGAGTCATTGCATATGAGCCCGCCCCCGATTCGGCGGCTATGTTACGACAGAATGTGGCGGTTAATGGTCTATCCAACGTAGAAATCCATCAAGTTGCGGTCGGGGCACAAGAGGGCGACGTGATACTCGATACGTCGGGGGGTGTGGCAGTGAAGTATCGCACTGCCGGCGCCCCAGCGAGTGGCGAGCGTCTGACGGTGCATAGCGTCCCGTTGGCACGAGTTCTAGAGGAACTACCCGACGGCCGATGCGAGTTTCTCAAAATCGATGCAGAGGGTGCCGAGTACGACATACTGCTCAACTTGGACGATGACGCGCTGGGTCACATTCGAAGAGTATGCTTGGAGTATCACGAGGGCGTTACCCCATATTCTCACGCAGATCTGGAGCGTTTCTTCCGCACTAAAGGGTGGTCAGTCAGGGTCAGCCCCAGCCTCGTGAGGGAAGAGTTGGGCTTCCTCTTCGCCCATGCTCCTGTTTTGTGATTGAAGAGTCGTTCAGCGCTGGCCTGTCCCGCCTACGCTGCCGATTTGAGTTGACCTAACATAGGGGTTGCGGTATCATCTTCATGGGCCTGCCTGATCGCTCCTGCGTGGAGATAACATGGCATCCCTCTGCTTCGCCTCACCCTGGATGTACCTGATCGCCGGGAGATGTCACGATGAAAATCACACGTTCGCTTTCGGGCCTACTTCGGACTCTAGCGACCATGGTGTCTGTCGGACTTATCGCGGTGGGAGGTGGGCATTGTACTCCGTCGGCGACAGCTGCAGAACCCATCGTCACCTGTAAGCCTGGCACTGGTTGGCAATTGACGAGCGTGGCGGCTATTCCACCTTCGGTTGAATTAGTTGCGCATGAGGCCTTACTCAGGCTCAATATCCCAGCACGAGTGACTGCACGGGGGTTTGGTGAAAGAGATTCTTGCGGGACGGAGGTTGTTGTTGGCATCGACTTCGATGTGGACCTTCAGCTTGAGACCGATGATGCCGCAGGCCTTGCATCGGAGATCCGTACTGCCCTGGCAGCAGTTGCTCGGCCCTCCCTTGGATGGGTAACCGTCCGCTCTCCTTCCGGAACGGTCATTCGTATGCGACCAGACTCACCCTCTCCACGACTTTCATCGGATGCATACGTGCAAGGGATCCCCACCGGCACATTCTCAAAGAAAGTCTATGTCGTTGTTTATGATCCGTTTCTCAGTAACGGGCAGTATCTCAGTGACTATCTGGGGTGGGCAGCGCACGCTGACATGACGCAAGCAAACATCGATTTCTTCTGGCAGGCGTCCCATGGAGAACTCAGTTACACAGTCGCTGAGACCGTGATCTTGTCCGATGGCTGGCCGGTGAAGAAAGATGGCTTTCGGTACACGGAGGTCGAGTATCTGGCTGCCATCAACGGAACAGGGCCATGGCATGAGCCAGACGCGGTCGATTACAATGCGATTGTTAACGATCCTCGACTAGACATCTGTGGAAAGGCAAATCGCCACGAGATAGATGAGGTATGGATCTACAACGGCCCTGGGTTTGGATTCTACGAATCGACCCTGATCGGGCCGGGCGCTTATTGGTTCAACTCGGGACCTGTGGCTGAGCCGCACGATTGTGAGAGGCTCATCCCGCTCATGGGTCCTAGCCCTGAACGGCCTGACATGCTTGGTCATGGCGAAGGTCATCGCATGGAGTCCACCATGGTAAGGTTATATGGCGGCTGGGATATGAACAGCGTCGACCCCGAACGCACGAACTGGGATCGGTTTGCCCTTGTAGACTATCAGTCTACCGCATATGATTACAGCGGCTGTGGCAGTATACATTATCCGCCAAACGGTGTGTCGGATTATGACTACAGCAATTCATCGACTGCCAACTCGAATTGCGCTGATTTCGGAAACTATCCGGACCTTGGCGATCCAAATCTCACCGTTGAGTCGGTATCATGCTCAAGTTGGAATTGCAGTCACTTCGGCTATATGGGCTATTGGTTTGGCAGTCTGCCACACAACGAGGGCTGCGGATCGGATCGTGTTCATTCGAATTGGTGGCGGTACTTCTCTGATCCAGCTGAGTCACTCGACCCCACCGATGGCTGCCCATATCCGCCCGAGGTGAGCATAGCCGGTCAAGTGACGAGCGGCGATGGCGTGCCGATTGAGGGAGCGGCAGTTTCGCTGAGCGGTCCCGCGAACCGGACGAGTACGAGTGGTCGCGACGGTCGATACGCTTTCTCGGATCTGCCCGATGGGACTTATATCGTCGCCGTAACCAAGAGCGGTTATTCCTCCCCAGCATCGCAGCAGGTAACCATAGCTCCAGCCAATTATGACATGGATTTCGTGTTAGCGTTTCCTCAGTTGACGCTGCTCGAGGCGACGTTCACACCACAGACTCTCTATGCCGGCGAACTGCTGATTCTTGAAGCGGTAGTGCTGAACACGGGCGATGAAGTGGCATTGACGCAGGGCCCGCCACCCGGATTTGTCTACCAGGAGGGCGAGACCTTTGATTCTGAAGGCTATACTTGCGAATCAGGCAAGTGGCGGATAGGCGTCAACTGGGGTCCATCCTTTCCCTTCGGAGCGTATGACTTTCGGTGGGGCACGGGAAGTGTCGTTCCGCCAGGGGAGAAGGCAACCGTCGTTGGTTACATGCGGCTTCTGACCCCACAGGTCCAGGATTACTGGGTAGGTGTCGTTCGCGAGGGGATGGGTTGGTATCACGAAGGCAGTGGCCGGACCACGATCACCGTGTTGGAGTGTCCGCTTGCGATGAGCACTGCGCCGGCGGTCACAATTGCCACATTCGCTCCTGACAGTGTCACGTTGACGTGGCCGGCCGTCCCGGAAGCCAACCATTACGACATATACCGCAACACCTCACCGTACGGCGATCTATTGGCTTCAGTTGTGGAGACAGTCCAAGCGACCGTATTTGAGGATGTCGGCGTACTGGGAAATCCTGATGTGAACTACTACTACCGCCTCAAGGCCGGCGTGGGAGACTGCCACGGACCCGTTTCAACTGAAATCGGCAAGTTTGAGTTCCGGCTTGTTCAAGGAAAGTAGGGTAACAGTGACCTCTGTGAAGACCGCTGTTTGCTGAATTGCATCCTTGTGGTGCGCGGAGTGTTGCGCTGTTAGATGTCCAACCAAGGAGGTTGCGAATGCCTCGGAAACTGAGCCTGCACACACTGTGCGCTCTTGTCGCCTTCGTGGCAACCATCAGTGTTGTTGCGACGCCTATCTTGTCCAGCGCGGATTCCAATCCTAACTCGACCCCAATACCGCTTGCTGTCCTGCAAACCCCGATCGTACAGGTCAGAGCTTCTCTGGAGCCATCCGAGGGTCCTCCGCGCCAAGGGATCGACGTATCACCGGGCGGCGGACAGGAGCTCTCCGGGGACGGCTACATGGCTGGAGTTCCATCCCATCTCAAGGGCACGTGGCGTCTGCAGCCCAGCGGGACTGATCGCTGGCTCTGGCCGGTGCAGTGGGTAGACCAGAAACTTGCTCGCGCAGCTGGGGCTGGGGGCTTGGTCTTGGAGACTGCTGATGCTGGTCTCCACTGGATGACGACGCCCCAGCAAGCCGCGACCGGTGTCGACATTCACGATATGGTGTTTGTCGATCGATACTACGGCTGGATTGTAGGATGGAACTACGTCGGCAAGACTACAGATGGAGGCACAACGTGGCAGCAGCAAGACTACGGCGCTAACCACAATCTTCTCGGTGCGCATTTCCTTGATCGGCAACGTGGCTGGATTGTCGGCCAGTCATGGATTCGGCGCACCACCAATGGTGGGTCGACTTGGCAAGCTACACAGATGCCTGCTCCACAGACTAACCTGCAGGATGTGTTCTTTGTTGATCAGAATGTGGGCTGGGTTGTTGGCTGGGGCGGCAATATTCTTAAGTCGACGGATGGCGGAGCCACGTGGACGCGTCAGCAGTCAGGCACTAGTGTGATCCTTGAGGGGGTGTTTTTCGCGGATACCGCGCACGGGGTAGTGGTGGGTCATGGTGGAACCATCCTCACTACGTCTAATGGCGGAGCAACATGGGAAGAGAGAGGAAGTATAGTCGGAAACGACCTTTATGGGGTCGACTTCTTGGATGCGGCCGTAGGTTGGACTTGCGGCACTAACGGGACTATGCTGGTAACATCCGATGGTGGATTGACATGGTCGGGTGAGATCACGGGTGTCGACGTTACACTTCAGAAGATTTCCGTATTGGATGCCAATCACGTTCTTGCGGCCGGCAACGGGGGCGTAATCTTACGCCGCACTCTAGATCTGACTGCATCGGTCAAACGTGCGACGCATCCGCCTTCTCTCGATGGCTGGCTTTCCGAGTGGAGTCACATTGCTGGCTTTGACCTCGGCAAGAATAAGGCCGAGACGATTGACCGCGAGATACCGAGCAGTAGCGACATGTTCATTAATCTCAAAGCAGCTTGGTCGTCAGACAATCTATACGTGGCCGGTTCGGTCGTAGATGACGTGCTCATCGGAAATGATGGTGACCCGGCCAAACCGTGGCTGAGCGATTCGATCGAGATAGGCCTTGAGTCTTTCGCAGGCACGCATCAATTCACCTTCGCAATCGACGGCCGACAGGCGGACCAAGGTGTGCCTATTCACAGCTCATCCTTCTACACGCAGACAACTGCAAGCGGGTGGTCCTTCGAAGCGGCAATTCCCGTGTCTGCGCTTGGGCTCTCTACGTTCCAGGTTGGTCAACGGGTCAAATTCACATTCGGAGTGTGGGATGATGATGTCCGGGGGGGAACAGCCGGCCAGTCTCACATGATTCGTAGGGGCACCAGTACGTTTGCCGCCGCAGCGAGCGTCACGGGGTGGGGTGAACTCCGGCTGGAGTCCGAGGTGGTCCCGTTCCCAACATACACGCCGACGCCGACGGCGACATCGACTCACACGCCGACTCCGACTCCCACTTTCACGTCGACTCCAACGGCTACGCCAACCATTCCTACGACTGGATCTATTAGTGGGGTCGTCTGGAACGATGTCAACGGGAACGGAAAGAGAGAGTCGGGTGAGCAGGGCATCTTCGGTGTGGAGGTAATTCTCTACTCGGGAGTCACGGTTAGAGGGCTCACGCGGACTGGGGTTGACGGTGCGTATTCGATGCCGTCTATTGAACCCGGTTTGTATGATGTGGTTCACGTGCCACCGTTGGGCCTGCGTTCATCGACGCCGGGCAAGGTGAATGTCAGTGTTGAGGCTGGAGACGTTATTACTGTGGACTTCGGAGATTGGATCGGCAATTTTACCTGGCTTCCGCTGCTGATGCGGTAGTCGCTAAGATCGATCCGCCGTCCGGTGTGACACCTGCACCAGCTTCAGGAGGAGATGACGCCAGTGTTGTTAGTCCAATTCGTGGTGTAGCGAGAGGGCTCTCATGCGTCGGAGCATAGCCCGCTGGTATCTGCTGGCAACGCTCGTCTTTGCATTCATCGGGCAGTTCATCTTCGCCAGACGTCCTGAGCATTTTCTTGATGGCTTGGTCTCGTATGTTGTGGCAGCCACCTTCCTGCTGCTACTGACCCGGCGGTCAGATCTGGTGCAGGTGCAGCGGGTGCCAAGTCGCCTGCGCCGCTCGATGGAGCAGGGAATACGGTTTGGACTGGTAGTGCTCGGTGTGCTGCTCGCACTCTTGGCCGTGGTGCTCTTGCTCAGGCCGCACGCCAACTACTGGCCGATCTTCTACCTGTGGGTGGCCGGGATGGCGCTGACCCTTGCGAGCAGCCTGCCGTGGGCCGCCGAAGGGCTCAGCGGCCTGCAGGCGACGCTCCGCGGGATCGATGCGTGGGAGGCCGGGGCCGTGGCGGCGCTGGTGCTGTTCGCGCTGGTCCTGCGTGCCTGGCGGATCGACACGATCCCCTGGACCCTGAGCGGAGATGAGGGGAATTTCGGTCGCTGGGCGCGCGAGGCCCTCGACGGGCGCATGACCAACATGTTCAGCACCGGTCACCTCTCGATGCCGTCGCTCTACGCGTTCTTCCAGGCAGCGTGGCTGAGGCTGGCGGGCGACAACGTGTTCGGCCTGCGGCTGCCATGGGCGATCGTGGGGACGTTGAGCGTGCTGGGCGCCTACATGCTCGTGCGCCGCCTGTTCGGCCGCGGTCTGGCGCTGCCTGTAGCGTTACTTCTCGCCGGCTATCATTACCACATTCACTACAGCCGGCTCGGCCTGAACAATATCGCCGATCCCTTCTTCGTCGTCTGGGCGCTTTACTTCATGGTGATGGGCTGGCAGGGGGGAAGAAGGTGGCCATGGATGATGAGCGGGCTTCTGGCCGGACTGGCATTCTTCTTCTACACCGGCGGTCGCCAGGTGCCGGTTATCCTGGTGGGAATCATCGCTTGGGCTGCGCTCGCCGAGCCGGCCTTCATCGCGCGGTCGCGCAGGGGCCTCGCCGCGATGCTGCTCGGCTTTCTGGTCGCGGCGGGGCCGATGTTGCTCTTCGCGTTCCAGCACCCCGACGATTTCAACGCCCGAATCAACCAGGTCGGCATCATCCAGTCGGGCTGGCTGGCGCGCGAGGCGGAGCTGCTCGGACGCAGCCAGGCCGCAGTCGTGGCCGAGCAATTCCGCAAGGTGCTCTTTGCCTTCAACGTGTTTCATGATCGGACCGATTTCTACAAGCCGGGCCGGCCGCTGCTTGATTTCGGTGCCTCGATGCTCTTCGTGCTTGGTGTGGCGCTGAGCCTGGCACGCCTGGTCGATCGGCGTCGTGGCCCGACCGGGGAAGAACTCGGTCCGGCGCGGCCGGCGATCGTCGAGTCGCCCGCATGGCGATACGCCGTCTTCGTGATCTGGTTCCTGGTCGTGATCGTCACCGGCGGCGTGCTGACCGAGGGAGCGCCTTCGAGCCAGCGCATCCTGTCCAGCAGCGTCCCGGCGATGTTTTTTGTCGCAATTGCGTTGCGGGAGCTGGCGCACATTCTGGCAGATCTGCTAAGCATTCCGAGCCTGGGGCACCACATCCTGGCTTTCTCGGTGGCAGCTTTCCTGGTGTGTGGCAGTGTGCGATTCTACTTCGGCCCGTATCAGGAGAGCTGGGTATACGGTACCTTCAACGGCGAGGTGTCCACGGCCATCGGACACCACATGCAGAGCCTGGGGCCCTTATGGAAGCAGTATTTCCACGGCGCGCCGAGGATGTGGGCGGAGTTCGGCTCCGCCACCTTTATCTCGAAGAACCCGTACCTGGATGTGGTGGAGCCGCTGACCGGTCCGCCGGACTATATCGACCTGGGTTATAATGCAGCATTCATCCTCCTGCCGGAACGCATGGGCGATCTGGCCTTCATCCGGCAGGCATACCCGGACGGGACGCTGGTTGAGATCTACAGGGCAGGTGGGCCTGCGGGCGAGCCCGATGGCCCCCTGCTCTTCACCGCGTACGACGTGGTGATTCGTTCTTCAGAATGACCGGCCGCTCGCGCCGGACCTGGAGCATTCGACATGTCAAACGGACAGACTGAACCCACTCGCTCCCCGCGTGCCTGGCACGAAAGGGAAGCGGCAATGCGCTTCAGAACTTGGCTGCGGACCGACGCTGCGCCGCGTTGGATCATGGCCGGCCTGCTGGTGATCGGCGCATTCTTGCGCCTGACCAACCTCAATTGGGACGAGTTCACCCACATCCATCCCGATGAGCGCTTCCTGACCATGGTGACCTCGGCAATGGACCTGCCGTCGTCCTTGCGCCAGTTTCTTGACAGTTCCCAGTCACCGATGAATCCGTACAACATCGGCTACGACTTCTTCGTGTACGGCACGTTGCCTCTCTTCATCGTGCGCATCGTGGCGGAGTTTGCCCAGAAGTTCAACGAATTCGCGCAGATCTGGCAGTCCAGCCCGGGCATCCCGATCATGATGACCGGCTACGACGGCGTGCACCTGGTGGGCCGGTTCATGTCGGGCCTGTTCGACCTCGGCGTGGTCTGGCTGGTGTACGTCATCGGCCGCCGGCTGCACAACGTGCGCGTGGGGCTGCTCGCCGCCGCGTTCTACACCTTCGCGGTCCTGGCCCTGCAGCAGTCGCACTTCTACACCGTCGACACCTTCGCGACCTTCTTCGCGGCGCTCACCTTCTACTTTGCGGTGCGCGTGGCCCAGGGCGCGGACCCGGCCCGCCGCAGCGGATGGGCCACCTACGTCGCGCTCGGGGCGAGCCTCGGTGCGTCGCTCGCCTGTCGCATCAACCTCGTGCCGATGGCCGTGATCGCGCTGCTGGCGACGGGCATCCGCGCCTGGGATGACTGGCAGCGTCTTGCCACTTCCAATTCTCGGCAAACGCAGCCTGGCACACAGGAGAGTCCATTGGTGCTTGGCCCCCTGTTATTTCAGGCGACCTTTTTTCGCTGGCTCTTGCTGATCCTGATGGCGATTGCGGTGTTTCGCACCATGCAGCCTTATTCGTTTGGTGGCACAGGACTGCTGGATTTCAGCTTCGCGCCAGACTGGCTGGCGAACATGCGTGACATCAGCCGGACGGTCAAGCTTGATATTGAAAGCCCGCCTGCACACTCCTGGGCGAACCAAACGCGTTTTGTATTTCCTTTTTTCAACATGGTGGTCTGGGGCATGGGCATCCCTCTCGGCGTGACCGCGTGGACCGGCTGGGCGGTCGCGGTGCTGCAGATCGTTCGCGGCCTCACCGTGCGGCCGGCACCGGAGGCAGTCAAGGCGCATCTCCTGCCCGCTGCCTGGATCGGCGGCATGTTCCTGTACCACAGCATGCAGTTCTCGTACACGATGCGCTACTACCTGCCCATCTATCCCATGCTGGCGCTGCTCGCCGCCTGGCTCCTCTTCGAGCTCTCGCGCCCCACAACCTGGTCGTCGCTCCGCCGCGCCCTCTGCCCGCGATCTTCAATCTTCCATCTTCCTTCTTCCATGCGCGCCGCGCCATCTTCAACCTTCAACCTTCAACCTGTTACCATCAAACCGGGTTACGCGCTCATCGCGCTCGTCACAGTCGCCACCATGCTCTGGGGATGGGGCTTTCTGGCTATCTACCGCCGCCCGATGACACGTATCGCCGCGTCGCGGTGGATCTATGAGAACGTGCCTCAGGGCAGTCGTCTTGGAGTTGAGACTTGGGACGAAATTGTGCCGTTAGATGTAGATGGGAAAAGCGCGTTCAGCTCGCAGTATTTCGCCGGGCTCAGCAGCGGCGATGGCGGACTGATGGCCATGCACTGGGAAGACGTACCCGAGAAGCGGGAGGCCTTGTATCGGTGGCTTGACGAGGCGGACTATCTGGTGATTTCCAGTAATCGGCGCTGGGCCACTGCGCCGCGCATGCCGATGCGCTTTCCGATGACCATAGAGTACTACAAGCGGCTGTTCGCAGGGCAACTGGGGTTCCAGCCGGTTCTGCACGCCTACTCCTTTCCCACGATCGCTGGCATTCAACTTAGGGACACCTCGGCCGAGGAGGCTTTCAGTGTCTACGATCACCCGGAGGTGTTCGTATTTCGCAAGACCTCTGCCTATAGCGCAGGCCTGGTGCGAAGCTACCTAGAGCCCATCGATCTGGAACATGTGCTACCAATGACTAGCAAGCAGGTCACGCAGGCGCCGACCGCGCTCCTGTTGACGCCCGACGAGGCCGAGGCTCAGGCCGAGGGGGGCACCTGGTCGGAGATCTTCGATCTGGACAGCGCGGTCAACCGCTCGCCTCTGCTGTCGGTGCTCGTCTGGCTGTTCCTGGTGCTGATCATCGGGTGGGCCGCGTTCCCTCTGCTGTTCGCCGTCCTTCGGCCGTTGCCCGATCGGGGATACGGCGTGGCAAAGACGGCCGGCCTGCTGCTGCTGGCCTGGCTGAGCTGGTTCGGGCCAGCCCTGAAGCTGGCTTCGTATAGTAAGTCATGGATCGCTATCTGCCTTGGACTGCTCATCGGCGTTTCCGCCGTGACTGCCTGGCGGCAGAGGGCGGCCTTGGGCAGGTTCATCCGTGCGCGCCGCGGCCTGTTGCTCGCGGAGGAGGGCGTCTTCCTCGCGTTCTTCGGGCTCTTCCTGCTCATCCGCATCGGCAACCCCGATCTGTGGCACCTGGCGCGGGGCGGGGAGAAGCCGATGGAGTTCGCGTACCTCAACGCAGTCATTCGCTCGACCACCTTCCCGCCGTACGACCCCTGGCACGCGGGCGGGTACATGAACTACTACTACTTCGGCTGGGTGCTCGTCGCCACGCTGACGAAGCTGGCAGGCATCGTGCCGTGGGTGGCGTACAACCTCGCCGTGCCCACCTTCTTCGCCTTGACCGGCGTCGGCGCGTTCTCCGTTGCGTTCGGCCTGTCAGCCGGCGATCGCACGGCCGAGCGCCCAATGCTGCGACGTGATCTCCCCGATGATGTGGATTCCGGGCCGGTGGAGGGCGAAGGGGCTCGCGATGTCGCTGCCGTTCCTGCGCCCGCCGCCATCCCGGCAGCCGGCACAGGCGCCGAGGGTGCGCGGCCGTGGGTTGCAGGGCTGGCGGGCGCCATCCTCGTCGCCGTCATCGGCAACCTGGGCAACCTCAAGCTGCTCCTGGATGAGCTCGGCCACCGCGGCACGGTCGTCATCGAAAGCTCGATCCCTGGCCTCGCCAGGCTGGTGTCGGCCGCCAGCGGCGCGATCAACGTGCTCACGAACAAGGCGACGCTCGAGTTCCCGAACGACTGGTGGTTCTGGAACGCCTCCCGCGTCATCCCGGACACCATCAACGAGTTCCCCTTCTTCACGTTCGTCTACGCGGACCTGCACGCACACATGATGGCCCTGCCGCTGACGCTGCTCGCGTTGGCCGCAATCGTCGCGCTGGCAATGCACGCGCCGCGCGCTGCCGGGCGGGGCGGGGAGCCCCCGGTGTGGGCGGTGCCCCTGCCGGAGCTAGCGCTGCTCCTGCTGCTTGGATTCGTGATCGGTGCGCTGCGCGCCACCAATACGTGGGACTTTCCGACCTATGCCCTCGCGGCAGCCGCTGCGCTCGTCGTCCTCGAGGCGAGCCGCCGGGGACATGGGCGGCCACATAGGGCCGCCCCTACCGTCCACCGGCCCGGCGATACGGAGGCCTGGCTCGCCTTCGGCGTGCGCGCCGTTGCCTCGGTGCTCTGGCGCCTGGTGATCGTCGTCGCGGTGGGCTCGGTGGCGTTCTACCCGTTCACCAGCAACTACGCTACTGCGTACGCCGGCCTGGAGCTCTACAAGGACGGCAAGACGGCCATCGGCGACTACCTGACGCATTGGGGCTTCTTCATCGCGTTGGCGATCGTCTACCTCCTCGCGGAGCTGGCCGCGCAGCGGCGTGAAGATCGCCTGCCGGGGTGGCTGTCGCGCGCCGCACCGGGCCTCATCGGGTTCCTCGTCGTCCTGCTGGGGCTGGGCTGGCTGATGGGCGTTCGGGTGTGGCTGGTGGCGCTGCCGCTGCTGGCCCTTGCCGCCCTGCTCGCCCTGGGCCGGGAGCTGCCCGCCGCGCGGCGCATGGCGCTCCTGCTCCTGGCGCTGGCCCTCGCGATCACCATGGGCGTGGAGGTGCTCCGCCAGAAGGACGACATCGGCCGCATGAACACGGTCTTCAAGTTCGGCCTGCAGGCGTGGACGTTGTTCGGCGTCAGCCTGGCCTACGGGCTCGCCAGCTTCGCGGAGCGCAGCGCCCGCGGTCGCATCCCGTGGAGCAAGGTGGCCTGGGCCGGGCTCGCGCTGCTCTTTGCCGGCACGATGCTCTATCCGCCGTTCGCGGCGCGCGCCAAGATGCGCGACCGCTTCTCTGCCGATGCGTCTCCGCGCGGGCTGGATGGCATGGCGTACATGGACCGGGCGCAATACTTCGACAACGGCAGGGAGTTGCGGTTCGCGGACGACAAGGCCGCCATGCTGTGGCTGATGCGTAACGTCCAGGGGACGCCGGCGATCCTCGAGGCGCAGATCCCCGAGTATCGCTGGGGCAGCCGCTTCAGCGTTTACACCGGCCTGCCCGCGGTCCAGGGCTGGAACTGGCACCAGCGCCAGCAGCGCTCCGTCACGCCGGGTGAGGTGGTGGAACGCCGCGTGCGCCATGTGGCAGAGATGTACAACACGACGGACCTCGACCGCGCGCGCAGCCTGCTGGACCACTACGGCGTCTCCTACATCGTCGTGGGCGAGCTGGAGCGTGCCTACTACAGCGCGGAGGGATTGGAGAAGTTCGAGCGGCTGCGGGACGCAGGCTATCTCGACGTGGCCTACCAGGGCGGTGCGGTGACGGTCTACCAGGTCGTCGCACCCGACCGGGCGCCGGCCGGCGCGGCAGCCACCTTCCTGCTGCCGCGCTTCGGCGCAGCCGAGGCGGAGGGCCCCGTGTCGCCCCTGCCGTTCGAATCGCCCCCTGCGCAGTGAGGCCGTGCTGGTGACCCGACTTCTCAACCGCCGGGCGGTTCGCGTCGCGCTTCTCGCGGCGCTGGTTCTGCTCGGCGCGGTGCTGCGCCTGACCGACATCAACTGGGATCGGTATCAGCACATGCACCCCGACGAGCGCTTCATCGTGTGGGTCGCCAGCACGATGCGCTGGCCTTCCGGCGAGCCGGGCGCCGATGGGCCCAACGCCTTCCTGGGGGAGCTAGGTGCAGCGCTCGATCCCGCCCGCTCCCCGCTGAACCCGTTGCGCTGGTCCCCGGATGCGGGCGAGAACGCGGGCAAGGTGCGCAACTACGCGTACGGCCACTTTCCGCTCTACCTGCTGCTGGGCGTGGCGAACGTGGCCGCCGCCTTGGGTAGAGGGGATTGGGGATTGGGGACCGGGGAGTGGGCACCCATCCCCGGTCTCCAGTCCCCAGTTCCCAGTCCCCAGTCCCCGGTCCCCGTTCTCCAGCATCTGGCCGACTACAGCCACCTGACGCTGGTGGGCCGCGCCATCTCCGCGTTCGCGGACCTGGGCACGCTGCTGCTGGTCTACGCCATGGCCGTGCGGCTCGCACGCCGCATGGCGGGGCAGGGCGGAAACGATCGGAACACAGATGGCCCGGCCCCGTACGCCGCCGGTCTCCTGGCCGCGGCCGCCTACGCGGTGGCGGTGCTCCCGATCCAGCTCAGCCACTACGCTGCGGTCGACGCGCTGCTCACCTTCTTCATCGCCGCCACCGTTGCGCTCGCCGCGCGTTACGCGGAGGAGGGCGGCCGCCTTGTGTGGCCCGCGGCCGGCGTGGCCGCGGGCCTGGCGGTGGGGTCGAAGTTCAGCGCGGTGCTGCTGGCGATCCCCCTGTTGGTCGCCGCGCTCCTTGCGCCGCCAGGCCTTGCCCGCCCTGCCTCGGGGCCGTGGCTGGCACAGCTGCTCGGCCGTTCCTGGGCGTTTGCGCGCCGCGTGCTCCCCGTCGGCCTGATCGCGTTCCTCACGTTTGCTATCACCAATCCGTTTGCCCTGCTCGAATTCAACTCGTACGTCGGGCAGATCGTGTCTCAGAATGCCATGGTCAGCGGCGCGATGGACGCCCCCTACACGCGCCAGTACATCGGCACGATCCCCTACTGGTATTTCGTCCGGCAGCTCAGCCAGTGGGGCCTGACATGGCCGCTGGGCATCGTCGCCTGGGCGGGGCTGGTGTGGGCCGCGCTGCGCTTCGGCTTCGGCCGTGCGAGCGTCGCTGCGACCGTGCTTCTGGCGTGGGCGTTCCCATATTTCCTGGCGACCGGCGGCTTCCACACGAAGTTCCTGCGCTACATGGCGCCCCTGCTGCCGTTCCTCCTGGCGTTCGGCGCGGTGCTTGCTCTTGCGGGCCGCGCCTGGCTGGTGCGGCGGTGGGACCGGCTCGGGCGGCGGGTTTGGGCTGCCGGCGCGGCCGTCACGCTGCTCCTCGCAGCCGTCTGGGCGGTCGCGTTCACGAACGTCTACCGCCAGGAGCACCCCTGGATCGAGGCCTCCCGCTGGATCTACAGCAACGTCCCTGCCGGCGCGAAGGTCCTCAGCGAGGCGTGGGACGACGCGCTGCCCCTGACCATGGACGAGATCCCGGATCGGCCGCCGATCAGGTTCTATGAGCGGGCGGAGCTGCCGGTGTGGGACCCGGACGACCGGGAGAAGGTCGGGCGGTTCGCCGAGGAGCTCGCCAGCGGCGACATCCTGGCCATTGCCAGCCCGCGTGCCTACGCGCCCGTGGCGCGCCTGGCCGGCCGCTATCCCATGACCTCGGCCTACTACCGCCAGCTCTTCGCGGGCGAGCTGGGCTACGAGTTGGTCGCGACGTTCACGGCCTACCCCCGTATCGGTCCTATCACGATTCGCGACGACCGCGCGGACGAGAGCTTCAGCGTGTACGATCACCCGCGGACGCTGATCTTCCGCAACACGGGGCGACTCACGTCAGCAGAGCTGGCCGCTCGGCTGGAGCGATTTCTGCCCGCAGGGCCGGCCGCCAACGCGGGCGTCCTGCCACGCCCGGCAGTGTCGAGCCATCGCCCTGCGGGACTCGCCAGCCTGGCGCGGGCAGCGCAGGGGCCGGAGCCGTCGCTGTCGCTCCCCGTTCCGGTGGAATCGCTGCCGGACGTGACGGACTTCCGCTGGAACCGGCTCGCCAGCGAATCTCCGATTGTGGCGACCCTGCTGTGGTGGTTCGTGATCGCACTGTTCGGCTGGATCGCCTGGCCGTTGCTCTTCCCCCTCGCCCCGGGCCTGGCAGATCGGGGACATGCGCTCAGCCGGGCGGCGGGATGGCTGCTCGTCGGCTGGATCCACTGGATGGGCGTCAGCCTCGGCCTGTGGCTCAATTCACTCGGCCCGCTGCTGATCCTGCTCCTGGCCCTGGTGGTGCTGGCGCGGCTGCGCTGGGCGGCCCAATGGCCCGCCATGGCGCACTTCTGGCGGGCACGCGGGCGTCTCATCCTGGGCCAGGAGGCGCTCTTCGCGGGCGCCTACCTCCTCTTCGTCGGCGTGCGCCTGCTGAATCCCGACCTGTGGCATCCGTGGAACGGCGGCGAGAAGTTCATGGAATCCGCCTTCCTGAACGCCACCCTGCGCAGCCCGGTCTTCCCGCCGTACGACCCCTACTTCGCGGGCGGGACGATCAACTACTACTACTACGGCCTCTACCTGGTCGGCCTGCCCATCAGGCTGAGCGGCATCGCCACCGAGGTTGCCTTCAACCTGGCCGTTCCCGCGCTCTTTGCCATGACGGCTGTCGGGGCCTTCAGCACCGCCTACAACCTGGCCTGGTGGGGCGGCGCCGGACGCCGCAGCGTTCGCCCTGCCGTGGTCGGAGGGCTGGCGGTCCTGCTGGTGCTCTGCATCGGCAACCTCACGGGGCTCGAGTGGGCCCTGGCCGCGACGGCGGACGTCCTGTCTGGCGTTGGCGTACAGCCGTTTGACTACTGGGCTGCGAGCCGCGTCATCCCGTACACGATCAACGAGTTCCCGCTCTGGACCTTCACCTTCGCGGACCTGCACCCGCATCTCATCTCCATGCCGTTTGGGCTGGTCGTCCTGGGCCTCGCATCTGCCTGGTTCGCTCGCCCCCCCGAGCGCGTTGTGCTGCGGCTGGCCTTGCTGGCTGCACTGGCCCTTGCGCTGGGCGCGATCGGCGCGATCAACACCTGGGACCTCCCGACGTACGCGGTGGTCGTCCTGGGGGCCTTCCTGCTGGCCGGCTGGCGCGCTGCGCGGTCGGTGGGCGACCGGGTGAAGGGGCTGATCCTTGCAGCGTGCATCGCTGCCGTGGTCATCCTCGCCGCGGTCGCCGCCTACGCGCCCTTCTATGCCAACTACCAGGCCCAGGTCGGCGACAACGGGGCCGGGGGCCTCGCCCGCTATCTTGCCTGGGTGCGCGACGGCAGCGATCTCCGGTCCTGGCTCCTGGTCTGGGGGTTGTTTCTCTTCCTTGGCGCCAGCTTCGGTTTCGTCGAGTGGCTGGTCCGTCGCGTGTCGGCCGAGGCGCGCGGGCCGGCCCATGGCAGGCCGGGCAGGGCCTGGCTGTTCGGCGCGCTGGGCCTCGTGGCCCTGGCCGTGCTCCTGGCCGCGCTGGGCCGGCCCACCGTCGCGCTCGCGGGGCTGCCGCTGTGCCTGGTCCTGCCATCGATGCTCGACCGCGCGGCGGACCCTGGCCGCGCGTTTGCCGCGCTCCTGCTGGCGGCCGGCCTGGCCGTGGTGGCAGGAACCGAGCTCGTCTACCTGCGCGACTTCCTGGACGGAGGCGACTGGCGCCGGATGAACACGGTGTTCAAGTTCTCCGTGCCCGCGTCCATCCTTCTCGGCCTGGCTGGCGGCCTCGCGCTCGCGCGGCTTTGGTCGCTCTCCTCCCGCGTCTCGGGCTGGCTCGCCGTGCCGTGGCTGGCCGCAGCCGGCCTGCTCCTGGCAGGCGGGCTGGTATTTCCCGTCGCAGGAATCAGCGATCGGGTGTCAGACCGCTTTCCCGGCGCGCGTCCGCCCGTGGGCACGCTCGACGGCATGGCCTACATGGCAGTGGGGGAGTACAGCTGGCCCTCCGGCGACTCCCGCATCGACCTGAGCAGCGATCACGATGCGATCAAGTGGCTGCTGGACAACGTGCGGGGCACGCCTGTGCTGGCAGAGGCGCCGGCGGGCAGCTACGAGGTCGGCAACGAGTGGGTCAGCCTGGACTACTACCGGGCCGGCGGGCTGCGGGTGGCAAGCCTGACGGGACTGCCCACCTTCGTCGGCCCGCACCAGTTCGAGCAGCGGTCCGCTGACCAGGTGTCGCTCCGGTCGGCCAAGGGCATGGAGTTCTTCCGAACGACCGATCTTCCGGCCGCGCGGCGCCTGGCAGAGGAGCTGCAGGTGCGCCTGGTCTACGTGGGTCAGCTCGAGCGCCTTCTCTTCCCGGAGGCCAGCCTGGGCAAGTTCGACGTGCTGGACGCCGCGGGCGAGCTTGAGATCGTGTATCGCAACCCCGGCGTGACGATCTACCGCGTCGTGGACTGACCTTCGGGCGCTGCATGTGCTTTTTGTGCCGCATTGGGCGCACGTGCTACAATAATTTCCTGATTGGATGACACATTGGCGCTTTGGACACTCTCATGTTCTCCGTGATCTCCTGGTGGCTGGCCGTCCAGTTCTGCGGACTCATCGCGCTGCCCCTGACCTGGCGCGTGTTCGCACGCTTGCCCGGCCGGGCCTATCCCCTTGCGAAGGTGCTCGGACTGCTGCTCGTGACCTACACGCTGTGGCTGGGCGCCACCTTCCGGCTGCTTCCGAACACGGCCGGCGGCATCGTGGTGTCTGCTGCGGTGGTTGCCGCGGTTTCCGGCTGGCTGGGACGCGCCGGCTTGCGGAGGGGTGACGACGGCCGCCGTCCGATCGTCTCGTGGCTCTCCGGGAATCGCGGCCTGATCCTGGCCACCGAGGCGCTCTTCCTGCTGGTCCTCGCGGGCTGGTCGCGGTTCCGCGCGTACAACCCGGAGATCGCCGGCACCGAGAAGCCGATGGAGTTCGCGTTCATCAACGGTGTCCTCGGCAGCCGCTTCTTCCCGCCGCAGGACCCGTGGCTCTCGGGCTATGGCATCAGCTACTACTACTTCGGTTACGTGATGCTGGCCGCCCTGGTTCGCATCACGGGTGTGTTGCCCGAGGTTGGCTTCAACCTCGGCGTGGCGATGTGGTATGCGCTCGTGATGACGTCCGCGTTCGGCGTGGCCTACACGCTGGTGGCCCTCTCTCGTCCCTCGCCGCAGGCCGGGGTGCACGGCGATGCCGGCCCCCCTGATGGGCAGCCGGTCGTCGTTGAGGCGGGCCGGCCCGGCCGCACAGCCATCGGCTGGGGCCTGGGCGGGGCCGTGCTGCTCGGCGTGATGGCCAACCTGGAGGGCATCATCGACTCCGCGTACCACCGCGGCCTGCTTCCGCTCCAGGTCGTGCAGTGGTTCAACATCAAGGGGCTGACCGATAGCCCGCCGACGGGCGAATGGACGGGCGGCTTCTGGTGGTGGTGGCGCGCCTCCCGCGTGATCCACGATCAGTCCCTGCCGGTGGATGGGGTCCGCAGCAGCGTCGAGGTCATCGACGAGTTCCCGTTTTTCAGCTTCCTGCTGGGCGACCTTCATCCCCATGTGCTGGCCCTGCCGTTCGTGCTGCTGGCGATCATGGCCAGCCTGAACCTGCTGATCAACGCGCTGGGCCTTGCGTCGGTGCGCCTGGCGGACGACGAAGGACGACTGTCCCACCTGGCGCGCGTCATCGCCCGGCTCGGCCACGCGACGGGCCTCCACCCGCTCGACGCCGGTGACGCCGTCGCGCCGGCGCACGGCGCGATAGCCAGCAATCTGCGGCACGCCAGCGCGGCCGTCCCCGGGATATCCCTGTACGCGATCGTGCTGGGCAGCCTGGCGTTCCTGAACACGTGGGACTTTCCGGTCTATGTGGGGCTGGCCGCGCTGGCCTACGGGGGCGGACTGGTCCTGGTGCGCGGCCTGAATTGGCGATCGGTGGGGGAGGCGGTCCTGGCCTTTGTCCTCCTTGGCGTGCTCTCTTACCTGGCCTACCTGCCGTTCCACGTGGGGCTCCGGTCGCAGCTGGGCGGCATCCTGCCCAATCTGCTCTTTCCGACGCAGTTGCGGCAGTACTTCCTGATGTTCGGACCGTTTCTCGTCGTCGCAACCGGCTTCCTCCTCCTGCAGGGCATCGCGCTGCGGCCCCGCGCCGTGGCCGGGGCCATGCTCCGCGTGCTGCCCTGGACCTTGCTCGTGCCGCTGGCCCTGCTCGGCAGCATCGTCGGGGTGGTCGCCCTGGCGCCCCAGGGCCGCGCCTTCGTGCAGGAGCTCCTGCAGCGTCCGGAGATCGCAGCAAACGTGTCGGGGCCGGGCATCGGGGCGCTGCTGGAACTGGTGGCCCGCGTGCGCATCGATGCGCCGTGGACTTACCTGGTGCTGGCCGTGCTCCTGGCGGCCGTGGCCGGCACTGCCTGGACGCTTCTGCGATATCCCGGCACAGCCGGCGAAGCGCCGGCGTCCGAGGTGCCGTGGGCCGGCCGCGTCCCGGCGGCCGCCGATTTCTTTGCGCTCTGCCTGGTCTTCGTCGCGCTTGCCTTGACCTTCGTCCCGGAGTTCCTCTACCTGCGGGACCTGTTCGGCAGCCGCATGAACACGGTGTTCAAGTTCTACTACCAGGCGTGGGTGCTGCTGGCGTTGGCCTCCGCCTTTGGGCTGAGTCGCCTGGCAGCGAGGACGACTCCGATCGGGCTGAAGGCGCCGGTGCTGGCCCTCGCCGGCCTGCTGATCCTGGCCGGCCTGTGGTACCCGCTCGCCGCCACCCCCTCCAAGGCCGACGGCTTCGAGCCGCAGGCGACGCCGGAGGGCCTGGTGTTGAAGCCCACCCTGGATGGTCTCGCCTATCTCCGGCGGGATCGCCCCGCGGACGTGAAGGCGATCGAGTGGCTGCGGGCCAACGTGCCGGGCGATGCGGTCGTGGTCGAGGCCAGCGGGGGCTCGTACAGCCCCGAGGGCGCAGGACGCGTCTCCATGTCGACGGGCAATCCGACCTTGCTGGGTTGGGATTTTCACGAGCGCCAGTGGCGCGGCAACGAAGGGTACGACGCGCTGGCCGCCATGCGACCGGGGGCGTTGGAGCAGATCTACCGCATCGCCCAGCCCATCGAGTTGGGAGGGATCCTGGACGTGTGGGGGGTGGACTACGTCTACATCGGCGCGCTGGAGCGCAGCAAGTACGGGGTCTCCGATGTCGCGCTGGAGCGCCTCGACGCTGCGCTCAAGCGGGTCTATGACGTTGATGGGGTGCGCATCTATGCTCGCTGATCGTTCGGAACTGGCCGAGCAGAGCCGGCCCGCCACCCTGGCCCGGCTACCCTTGTCCTCGCGCCTCTCGGTCACGGAGTGGCTCACCCTGGAGCGCGCAGGCTACGGCCTGGCCGCCATCGTGGCGCTCGCGCTCCGTCTTGGTGCATTGGACGCCTTCCCGCTCGCGCCGGTGGAGGCCGTTCAGGCCCTGCCGGCCCTCGTGGGAACCCAGGGCGGTTCGCCCGATCTCGCTGGCGTAAGCCTGCTGCTCTATGCCCTGCAGCGGCTGACCTTCGCGGTGGTCGGTCCGAGCGACGGCGCGGCCCGCTTCTGGCCCGCGCTCCTGGGCGGCCTGTCGCCGCTCCTCTTCTACTGGCTTCGCGATCGCATGTCTAGGGGCGGAGCGCTGGTGGCGGCCCTTCTCTGGTCGGTCTCGCCGCTCGCCGTGTGGAGCAGCCGCCTTGCGGTCGGAGATGCGCTCGTCCCGACGGCCGCGTTGGCCTGGTTGTCCGCGCTCGCGTCGTCCAGGGATCGGCGTGGATGGGGACTGGGGGTGGGCCTGGCGTTCGGTCTGCTGTTGCTTTCAGGCCCGAACGCCTGCACCGTCCTGCTTGCTGCCCTGGCCGCCGGCGCGGTGCTTCGCCAGGAGATGCCGGTCCTGATGGCCGGCGTGCTGCAGGACCGGCGCGGCGTGCTGGCAGGCCTGGGGATCACCGCCCTGATCGCTACCTTCTTCGGTGCGGAGCCGGCAGGGCTGGCGGCCGCGGCCGATCTGCCCGGCCGTTGGCTCTCGGACCTGCGACCGGGCGCGGGCGAGTACGCCGCGCTCGAGATGGCCTGGCGGCTGCTGCTGAACGAGCTGCTCCTCCTCGCCCTCGGCATCGCGGGCGCGGTCTGGGCGCTGCGCGCCCGCCACCGCATCGCTCAGGCGGTCGCAGTTGGCGCCGCGGCCGCGCTCGCGGTCGCGCTGCTGGGCCGGGGCCGCGATCCCTTGGATCTCTCGCTGATCGCCCTGGGCCTCGTGCTGCTGGCCGGCCCGGTGGTGGCGCGGGTGTCGGCGCAAGCGTATGAGTGGCGCAGCGAGCGCGATCCGTGGCTGTTATTGCTGGCCAGCGCCGCGCTCTTTTTCGCTGCCTCGATCGCCCTTCCCAGCGGGTTGAATCCGGCGAATCCCGAAGGGTGGCGCTCGCTCTACCTGGCCGTCGGCATCGCTGCATTCGTGCTGGCGGTCGTCGGCTGGGTGGCCTACGGGGCCTGGGACAGCTGGCAGGTGGTCCGGCACACGCTGCCGGTCCTGCTGCTGGCCATTGGGTTGGCGTGGTCCGTGTCGCAGATGGTCTCCCTGTCGTTCGACCGCGGCGCGTGGCGCCAGCCGGCAATCCTGCACGAGGTCGCGGCGACGGACCTGGCCGACCTGCAGCGCGCGCTCTCCGACCTGGGCGGCCTGGCCGGCGGGGGCCGCGACGCGCCCATAGACGTCGCGTGGCCTGACCTGGGGACAAGCCCGGTGCTGCCGATGCTGCGCTGGCAGCTGCGCGATTTCGAACAACTGCGCCTGGCAGCGGCGGTCCCGCCGGATCCGGCGCGCCTGGTGATCACGCCGCAGGAGGACCAGCCCCGGCTGGCCAACTATCGCGGCGCGGACTTTGCCGTGGTGCAACGCTGGACGCCTGCCCAACTGCCGGACAGGGGCGCGCTCCTGCGCTGGCTGCTGTACCGTGAGGACCGCACGCCCGCGCAGAAGACGGGCCTGATTCTCTGGATCAACACTAACTCACAACGGTGAACATGATGCATGACGTGGAACCGTCCCCCGTGGACACGGCGCCCAAGTCGCCCGGCCTGCTCGATCGGGCGTTGGTCACCTACCTGAAACTCGACGGCGAGAAGATCGCCTGGATCGCTCTCGTGCTCCTTGCGCTCCTGTCTCGCACGATCATGCTCGGCGCGCGCGCCATGAGCCACGATGAGAGCCTGCACACGGTCTACTCGTTCCAGCTCTACGATGGCCGGGGCTACCAGCACCAGCCGATGATGCACGGACCGCTCAAGTTCATCCTCAACGCGGCCATGTATTTCCTCTTCGGGGTGAATGACTGGAGCGCGCGCATCCAGGTGGCGCTCTTCGGCGTGGCGATGGTTGCGGTGGTGTGGCTCATGCGCCGCTGGCTGGGACGCACGGGCGCGTTCCTGACCGCCACGATGTACGCCGTCTCGCCGGCCTTGCTCTATCACAGCCGCTACATTCGCGATGAGGTGATGCTCACCAGCCTGCTCGTGATCCTGGTGATCTGCCTGTTCCGCTATCTGGAGACGCGATCGACCTCCTGGCTGGTCGGCACGGCCGTGGCGCTGGCCTTCGCCTTCCTCACCATGGAGGCGTCGTTCATCTTCGGGGCCATCTTCGGCATGTTCCTGCTGCTGGCGCTCATTGCCCAGCTTTGGACCGCGGCGTGGCCCGGCGAGCGCTGGCAGGGCCGCAGGGCCTCGTTCCGCGGCCTGATGGCCGCCGGATTGCCGCTGCTGGTGATCGGCCTCATCCTTGAGATCTTCAAGCAGCGCGTCATCGGCTTTGGCTTGATGGGCCTCGGGCTCGCGCTGGTCCTTCTCGCATCTGCCATGGCGATCCTGCAGTGGCGCGGGCGACTGCGCATCTTCGCGGAGCTCGACCTGATCGTGCTGCTGTTCACCCTCGTCATGCCCTTCCTATCGGTCGTGATCCTTAAGGCGCTCGGCTGGCAGATCAGCCAGTTCAACAACCCCGGCCAGATCACCCTGTCCCTGGTGTGGCAGGGCTTCCTGGTCCTGATCATCCTCGCCGTCCTCAGCGGGGTGTTCGGCTTCCTGTGGCTGCGGGAGCGTTGGCTCATCGCGGCCGGTGCGTTCTGGGCCATCGAGCTGCTCTTCTTCACGACCTTCCTGACCAACGGCCAGGGCATCGGGACGGGGTTGATCGGCTCGCTGGGCTACTGGATCGACCAGCAGGAGGTGATGCGCGGCGGCCAGCCATGGTATTACTTCTACCTGCTGGTGCCGCTCTACGAGTTCCTCCCGTGGATTTTGGGCGGCATCGGTTCGGTTGCCGCGATCGTGTGGCTGGCCGCGCAGCGCCGCGCGGCTGCCGGTCCTCGCCCCGAGGGGCAACGGGAACGGTCGCTGGGAGATCGCGTCCCCCAGGAGGGGCAGGGGGCTGGCCTGCAGCTGGAGGATAACTCGCAGGATGCCTTGCAGGTCGCGCCGCTGTCTGTGACGGCCCTGTTTGTGGCCTTCCTCGTGTTCTGGCCGGCCGCCACGTGGGCCGTCTTCACCTATGTCGGCGAGAAGATGGCGTGGCATACGGTCTATATGGCGATGTCCATGGCCCCCATCGGCGGCTGGTGGATCGGCCGGGTGATCGATGGCGTCGATTGGCGCGGCGGCCTGCGCAAGGGCCTCCCCTGGCTGATGCTGATGATCCCGTTGTTCCTCGTTGCGCTGAAGGCGCTCCTGCCCACATCGACGCGCAGGCCGTTCGCCGACGTAACGGTCGCCGGCCTCAGCAACACCGCCCAGTGGCTTCTGGCCCTGATCGCGATGCTGGTGCTGATCTACTTCATCTACGACCGCGTGATGGCGCTCGGCTGGCGCCAAAGCGTTGCAGCAGCGGTGACGACCTTCTCTGCGATCCTCCTCGTGCTCACCGTTGGCGTGTCGTACAGGTTCAACTTCATCAACTACGATTACCCCACCGAGCCGATGGTGTATGCCCATGCGACGCCCGACATCAAGCTGGCGATGGCGCAGATCGAGGAGATTTCCCGGAAAACAGTGGGCGATCACGCGATTCGTGTAGCCTACGACGATGACGCCACGTGGCCACTGGAGTGGTACCTTCGCGACTATCCGAACAAGGTGTACTACGGCGCCAGCCCGTCGCGCGATGCCATGGAGTCTCCGGTCGTGCTGGTGGGCGATAAGAACCTGGCGAAGGCCAAGCCCTATCTCGGCGATCGATATTACGAGTTCAATTACCGTCTGATCTGGTGGCCGCGCGAGACCTACAAGGGCCTGAACTGGGCGCGCATCCGGGACGGGCTGCGCGATCCGGTGCAGCGCGGCCAGTTCTGGGACGTGGTCATCCATCGCAAGTACACGACTCAGACGTCACAATGGGACCCGATCCACAGGTTCTCCATGTTCGTGCGCAAGGACATCGCCGCCCAGGTGTGGGACTGGGGAACGCCGGTGACGGGAGGGGGGACGGGCGAGCCCGCGGTCGTCACCGATCCGTATCTCGAGGGCCAGCGCCAGGTCGCCGCGCTCCAGCAGCTCGGAACCACGGGGCAGCCGGGCGCCGCGCCCGGCCAGTTCAACTTCCCGCGCGCCGTCGCGGTCGACCGCTCTGGCAACATCTACGTCGCCGATTCGGGCAACAATCGCGTCCAGGTTTTCGATGCGAACGGCACATTCGTGCGCGAGTGGGGCTCGACCTGCAAGCTCGATACGGGCGAAGGTTGCGTCGACGGCGGCCGCGGCCAGTTCAACGAGCCGTGGGGCATTGCCGTGGGCGACGACGGCAGCGTGTACGTCTCGGACACCTGGAACCACCGCGTGCAGAAGTTCACCCCCGACGGTCAGTTTGTCACCACCTGGGGCACCTTCGGGTCGACGGGCGGCGAGCTGGGGCAGGCGGGTCTCTTCTACGGGCCCCGCACCGTCGTGGTCGGGCTCGATGGGAACGTGTCCGTGATGGACACGGGCAACAAGCGCGTGCAGGTCTTCTCTCCCGACGGCCAGTTCGTGGACCAGTGGGGCGGCGGCGGTGTGATCGACGGCCGCTTCGACGAGCCGGTGGGCCTGTCTCAGGACGCGGCGGGCAAGTGGTACGTTGCAGACACCTGGAACCGGCGCATCCAACGCTTCGGCGAGGCGTACACCTTCGAGGCGCAATGGCCGGTCAACGGCTGGGCCAGCCAATCGGTGGTGAACAAGCCCGCGATCGCGGTGGATCAGGCGCGCGGGCTGTTGTATGCCGTGGATCCGGAGAACTACCGGGTGCTGGCCTGGGACACGGGCGGCACGTTCGCGGCGACCTGGGGGATGTACGGGAACGATCAGATGTCCTTTACGCTTCCCACAGGCATCGCTGTCGCACCGGATGGAAAGGTGATCGTCGCCGATGGCGACTCGCATCGGGTGGTCGTATTCCCGCCCGTGGAGTAGCCGGACGGTTGCGAGCCGGCTCGTGAACTGTCGACGTTCGTCCGAAGGTTGGCCGCGTGGGTCGATCTTCCATCTTCACAAAGGAGGCGCGCATTGAAACTGCAGGAATTCCAGTCCAAACGCATTTTCGGGCAGTACGGCATTCCCGTCCCCGCGGGAGACGTCGCCACGACCCCCGCGGCGGCACGCGAGATCGCGGAACGGCTGGGCGGCGCGGTCGTCGTCAAGTCCCAGGTGTTGGTTGGCGGTCGCGGCAAGGCCGGCGGCATCAAGCTGGCCAGGACGCCGGAAGAAGCCGAGCAGGTTGCGGGCCGCATTCTGGGCATGGACATCAAGGGCCTCACTGTCAAGAAGGTGTTGATCGATCCCGCCGCGGACATCCGCAGCGAGATCTACCTTGGCCTGATCCTCGACCGCGCCCGCCGTCGTGTGGTCGTGATGGCCTCCTCTGCCGGCGGCATCGACATCGAAGAGGTGGCAGCCACGACGCCGGAGAAGATCGTCACGGTCGCCGTCGATCCGTGCCTCGGCCTCCGGGAGTACCAGGCGCGCGACATCGCCCTGGGCATCGGCTTGCCGAAGGAACAGATGGCCCAGTTCAGCAAGATCTGCCAGAACCTCTACGACTGCTACATGGGCATCGACGCAAGCCTGGCAGAGATCAACCCCCTCGCCGTGCTCGGCGATGGCACGCTCAAGGCGCTGGATGGCAAGATCCTCCTCGATGACAGCGCCCTGTTCCGGCACCCTGACCTGGCCGCGATGCGCGATGAGGACGAGGAGACTGCCGAGGAGAAGGAGGCGCGGCTGAACGGCCTCAGCTACGTCAAGCTCGACGGCGAGATCGGCTGCATGGTCAACGGCGCAGGCCTGGCCATGGCGACGATGGACATCATCAAGCTGTACGGCGGCGAGCCGGCCAACTTCCTGGATGTCGGCGGGGGCGCGAAGGCCGACAAGGTCGCGGCCGCGCTGCGTATCATCCTGTCCGATCCGAACGTCAAGGCGGTGATGCTCAATATCTTCGGCGGGATCACGCGCGGCGACGAGGTGGCGAAGGGCATCCTGCAGGCACTGGACGAGGTGCGCACGGAGGTCCCGATGGTGGTCCGGCTGGTCGGAACCAACGCGGAGGAGGGTCGCGCCATCCTGGCCGACGCGCAGATGCTGACCGCCGACACACTCGCAGAGGCCGCACAGAAAGCGGTTGCAGCAGCGCAGGGGAGGACCGCATGAGCATTCTCGTTAACAGCGACACCCGTCTCGTCGTGCAGGGAGTTACGGGTCGCGAGGGCCAGTTCCATACCGAGCAGATGATCGCGTACGGCACCAATGTGGTCGCCGGCGTGACGCCCGGCAAGGGCGGTGGCTGGGCAGCGGGCAGCGTCCCGATCTTCGACAGTGTCGCAGAGGCGGTCTCCGCAACCGGCGCCAACGTCAGCATCATCTATGTGCCCGCAAGGGCCGCGCCGGACTCGATCCTGGAGGCTGCCGATGCCGGCCTCCCCCTCGTAGTCTGCATCACCGAGGGCATTCCGGCGCTCGACATGCTGAAGGTCCGCGGCTACCTGGACCGCACGGGCACCCGCTTGATCGGCCCCAACTGCCCGGGTCTGATCACGCCCAACGAGGCCAAGATCGGCATCATGCCGGGCTACATCCACTCGCGCGGGAACGTGGGCGTCGTGAGCCGCTCCGGGACCCTGACCTACGAGGTGGTCTACGCGCTGACGCAGCGTGGCATCGGCCAGTCCACGGCCGTGGGCATCGGCGGGGATCCCATCAACGGCACGAGCTTCGTCGACTGCCTGCGCCTCTTCGAGGACGACCCGGAGACGCGCCAGGTGGTGATGATCGGCGAGATCGGCGGAACGGACGAGGAGAAGGCCGCTGAGTTCATCGCGGCCGAGATGACCAAGCCGGTGACCGCGTTCATCGCCGGGCAGACCGCGCCGCCTGGCAAGCGCATGGGGCACGCAGGCGCCATCATCAGCGGCGGCAAGGGCACGGCCGCGGACAAGATCCAGGCCCTGGAGGCGGCCGGCGTTCGGGTTGCCCGGCACCCCGGAGAGATCGCCGAGCTGGTTGCGGCGTTGATGTGAATCGCGTCATCGAGTTCGTTCGCGCGCAGGGCGGGCCGGCCTGGCTGGTGGGCGGATACGTCCGTGACCGCCTGTTGGGCCGGCCGACGCACGACCTGGACCTGATCGTGCCTTCGGACGCGGTGCGCCTTGCGCGCAGGCTGGGCGACGCCTTCGGCGGTGCCTCGTTCGTCCTCGATGCGCAGCGGGACGTCGGCCGCGTCATCCTCGCCGATGCGACGGGGCAGGCGCTCGCGGTGGACGTCGCGCGGCTCAGGGTCCCCGAGCTCCTGGACGACCTGGCCCTGCGGGACTTCACCGTCAATGCGATGGCCCTCGACATCGCCAGCCCTGCCATGCCGTTGGTCGACCCGTTTGACGGCAGGGCCGACCTCGATCGCCGGCTGCTGCGCGCGGTGACCGAAGGTGCGTTCCACGATGACCCGCTGCGCATGCTGCGCGGGGTACGGCTGGTCGCAGAGTTGGGCCTGGCCATCGACGGCGCTACCTTCAACCTGATCCGCCGCGATGCCCGCCTCCTGCCGGCCGTTTCCCCGGAGCGCATCCGGGATGAGCTGATGCGCATCGTCGCCTCGCCGCTCGGCTGGCAACACCTGCGGTTGCTGGCCGATCTGGGGTTGCTACAGGTCGCACTTCCGGAATCAGCGGCTCAGTCGGGCGTGGCCCAGTCCCCGCCGCACTACCAGGATGTGTTCGACCACAGCCGCAGCGTCCTGGCGCATCTGCAGGGCATCTTCTCTCTCATCTGGCCCGATGGACCGCACGCGCGCCCCCAGGCAGCGCCAGGCTGCGCGACGGTCATCGCGGGCGAGGATCGCTGGCGCGAGATCGAGCTCACGCTGGCACCGTATGTGGCCGATCTTCAGCAGCACCTTGCGCAGCCCCTGGCGGCAGGCCGCACGCGCAAGGATGCGCTCTGCTGGGCTGCACTGGCGCACGACTGGGGCAAGCCCCTCACACGGACGGTGGAGGCCCCTCTCGTAGAGGCCCCTCTCGTAGAGGCCCCTCACGCAGAGGCCCCTCACGCAGAGGCGCCTCCCGTAGAGGCCCCTCCCGTAGAGGCGTCTCCCGTAGAGGCCCCTCCCGGCGGGCGCATCCGCTTCTTCGACCACGCCCATCGGGGCGCACAGTTGGTCGAAGGCCGCCTGCAGGCGCTGCGCTTCTCCGGCGACGAAATCGAGTACGTCGCACGGCTCACCGCCCTGCACATGCGGCCCGGTGAGCTGGCGAACCAGGAGTCACTCACGCGGCGCGCCGAGTACCACTTCTTCCGCGATGCGGGCAGCTACGGGCCTGACGTGGCGCTACTTAGCCTGGCAGATTACCTCGCCACGCTCGCCCCCACGCTCGCCGGCACAGAACCGCACGAGCCTGAGGCCTCGCGTTGGCGCAAACGACTCGAAACAGCTCGCCACCTGCTCGAAGTCTACTTCCGCGAGCGCGAAACACGTGTGAGCCCTGCGCCTCTGCTGGACGGCCGCCAGGTGATGTCTGAGCTTGGGTTGCCGCCCGGCCCCGCGGTCGGGGTCCTGCTGGAGGGGCTGGCTGAGGCCCAGGCCGTAGGCCTGGTGCGGACGCGGGACGAAGCGGTGGCATGGCTCAGGGAACAGCCTGTCGCCGGACAGCGCAGCTAGCCTGCGCTGCCTGACGCTCCCGATTCGGCCGTTCTTTTTGACACCATCACTTCTGGGGGTTATAATCACTCTGTTGTGCCCCGCAAGGACCTTGCGGGGCATATTACGCCCGTTGGGAAGCCACAGATCTCATTCATTACGGGGAGAAGAGAATGCGCAGTCGCAACACACTGGTGTTGATGCTGATCCTCGCGCTGGCAGCGCTGGTACTCTTTATTGTACTGCCGATCGAGCATCCGAGTTTCATCAAGCAGGCGCTGTTCTGGCAGCAGCCACCCGAGGCCCGCGATCTGAGGATCAAACAGGGCTTGGATTTGCAGGGCGGTACGCAGGTCCTGCTTGAAGCGAAGCCGCCTGTCGGACAGGCCGTGACCGCTGCCGATCTTCAGGCAGCCAAGGCAATCGTCGAGCGTCGTGTCAATGGCCTCGGCGTCACCGAGCCGCTGGTTCAGCTTCAGGGCGAGAACCGGATCATCGTGGAATTGCCCGGCATCAACAATCCTGAGCAGGCGGTGCAGACGCTCAAGAGCACCGGTCAGCTCGAGTTCGTCGAGATTCCGGCCGATGTCAACCAGGCCTCGCTCCAGGGCACGTATATCCGCACGACCGGAAATGATGCTGAGCCCGATCCTGAGAAGCTGGGGGCCACGCCGAGCCTGTACGGCGACCGTGTGTTCACCACGATCATGACGGGCCGCGAGCTGCAGGACGCGAGTGTGAACGTCAACACGACCACCGCGGCGCCTGAGATCTTCTTCGTGCTGAAGGACGCGGGCCAGCAGCTCTTCGCGGACTACACCGGCTCGCACATCGGCGGCATCCTGGCCATCGTCCTGGATAATGTCGTTCTCTCCGCACCCACGATCCAGTCCAGCATCCCCGATGGTCAAGGGTCGATCACCGGACGGTTCACCCTCGAGGAAGCCGAGAACCTGGCCGTTCAGATGCGCTATGGCGCGCTGCCCGTGCCGCTGGAGGTCGTCAATCGCAGCACGATCGGCGCCACCTTGGGCGCAGACTCGGTCCGCAAGAGCATCATTGCCGGCGTGATCGGCCTGGTGACCGTGTTGATCTTCATGACCATCTACTACCGGCTGCCCGGCTTCCTGGCCGCTCTGGCGCTCATCCTCTATGCAGGTCTGAACCTGGCGCTGTACAAGCTGATCCCGGTCACCCTGACCCTGCCCGGCATCGCCGGCTTCCTGCTCTCGACGGGCATGGCGGTCGACGCCAACATCCTGATCTTCGAGCGCATGAAGGAGGAACTGCGTTGGGGCCGGTCGGTGCGTTTGGCCGTCGAGGCGGGCTTCAATCGGGCCTGGACCTCCATCCTCGACTCCAACCTGTCGACAGTGATCATCTGCCTGATCCTGATCACCTTTGGCCGCACCTTCGGCGCCCAAGCCGTGCTCGGCTTTGCGCTCAACCTCGGCATCGGTGTGCTGGTCAGCATGTTCACCGCCGTTTTCGTCACCCGCACCCTCATGCGTGCGGTCTTTGATACCTCTGGCGCCGAGGCGTTCCGCGAACGCCGCTGGCTCCTGGGCGCGTGAGGAGGCAGGCAATGTTTCATATCGTCGAGAAGCGTCGCTGGTATTTCCTGGTCTCTGCCCTGGTCATCCTGATCGGCCTGGCAGTCATGATCTACAACACCGCGACGACGGGCACCCCCTTCCGGCTGGCCATCGATTTCACCGGTGGCTCGCTGTGGCAGTTGCAGTTCGATCGTGCTGTGCCTCCTGCAGGAGCTGCGCCAGATCTTCGTGGACAGCGGCATCGAAGATCCGGCCGTGACGACCCTGGGCGATGGGACCGCGCTTCAGGTGCGCCTCCAGCCGATCGATGAGGTGCAGAAGCTGGAGCTGTTCGACACGCTGAAGGCCAGCTTCCCCTCCGTCAGCGAGCTGCAGTTCAGCTCGGTCGGGCCGGCCATTGGCCAGGAAGTAACGAACGCAGCGCTCCTGGCCATCCTGGCCGCGGCCGTCGTGATCCTGGGGTTCATGGTCTTCGCCTTCCGCAAGGTTCCGCATCCGATCCGCTACGGCACGGTCGCGATCGTCGCCATGTTCCATGACCTGCTCCTGACGCTGGGCCTCTTCAGCATCGTCAGCCTGGTGCTCGGCTGGCAGGCGGATGCGCTGTTCCTCACCGCCTTGCTCACGGTGATGAGCTTCTCCATGCAGGACAAGATCGTCGTCTTCGATCGCATCCGTGAGAACGCGCCGAAGTACCGGGGCGAGTCCTTCACGTCGATCGCCAACCGCAGCATCATGGAAACGATCCATCGATCGCTTGCCACTCAGCTGAACGCGATCTTCATCATGGTCAGCATCCTGCTCTTCGGCGGCGCGACGATCAAGCAGTTCATCGCCGTCATGCTCGTGGGCCTGCTGTCCGGAACCTACTCGTCCATCTTCATCGCCGTGCCGATGCTCGTGGGCTGGACCGAGCGCGATTGGCTGGGCAAGAAGGTTGCTGCCAACGGCGCTCAGCCCGTTCAGGCGTAGCCAGCCGGATTCGGTCAGGCTGGCTCCCGTTCATTGCAGTCAACGCACACTGGCGCACCACCCGGCACTCGGTGCGCCAGTGCGACACCTCTGATGACACTCATTTCACTTCGAAGCACATCTGCTGCGATCCTCATACGTTGAGCCATTAAGGCAGCCGTCCCCTGCCTTTCGCGCTTTGACAAAAGCGCCTCCTTCGCCTATCATGGAAATACTATGATGTTTTTGACACCCAAACATGTGGCGGAGCGCGCTGCGGTGCACCGCGCGCTTGCCATCACGGCCGTCCTGTCGTTTGCACTGCTGCTGCAGGGTTGTCAACCCTCCATAGAGGTCATACCGCCCGCGGCGCCGCTGCCGATCGCGACGGTGGCGCCGGAAGAACACAGCGTTGCCATCGTGGGCGTCGAATTCGACCCGCCGCTCGATGCCGCACAGATCCTGTCAAGTGGTGGCATAACGCTGCTGGTTGCGCTCGAAAACCGCGGGTTGGTGACGGAGCCGTCTCTGCGGGTTTCCGCTCGTCTCTTTGATCCGGGAGACTATGGGCGCTCGGTCGAACTGGTCAACGAGACGTTGACCGTCCGCTCGCTGGCGCCCGGGGAGTTGCGGGTGGTCCGGTTCACCCAGGTGAGCCAGCTTCCCGCGCGATTGCACTACAAGCTGGTGGTTGAGGCTGCCACGGCACCGGGAGAGCGTATCCACGAGGACAATGTTCGAACCTTCGACATCATCGTGCGTGATGCCGACTGAGCCCCTCGATGGAGGTGCGACGCAGAAGGGGCGCCGGTAAGGGCGCCCCTTCTGCGTGATATCTGCCTTAGTGAGCCGTCAGTGGCCGCAGCTGCTGCAGTGCCCGCCCGAACACCCGGCACATCCGGCGCTGGAGGTGCTGCTGGCGACCATCCTGCTGCCGCCGCCGGCCTCCCGGCTGACGGCCGCGAACACGGAAATGGCCCGCTGCACGGTTTCAGAACCGCACTTCGGGCACTCGATCGGGGCATCCATCTGGCTCATGGCGCGCAGCGCTTCGAAGCGCTGCGAACACGCTTTGCATTGGTACTCGTAGACGGGCATGCAGTAACCTCTGGAGCAAGGATGACGAAGTTGAGCCAAAGCGGGGAGCACCACGCCATGCACAACCTGCCGATGTATTCTAGGCCAGACGTCGCCGGACGTCAACCCGGCCGACTGCTAAGCGCGCTCGTCCTGTCCGGGTTCCTGGTCGCCCTGCTGCTGCTCTCCACGGGCTTCGGCCCCCCCATCCTCACCGATCGTAATGATGCACCCATCAGGCTGTCGCCCGAGAACATCGCTGCGCTCATCCAGACTAACGTGCCGCCGACCGTCACCGCCGCGTCGGTCTTGATGATCGAGCTCCCATCCGGTGCGACGCTGTTCGAGAAGGCCCCTGTCGAGCTGCATCCTCCCGCGTCCACCGCGAAGCTGATGACCGCCCTGGTGGTTCGCGCTGAGGTGCCGCTGGACGACGTGGCGGTGATCACCCCGACCGCGGCGGGTACCGGCGGCAGCAGCATGGGGCTGGTGGCCGGTGAGCGCCTGACGGTGAGCGATCTTCTCCACGGGCTGCTGCTCCCCTCAGGCAATGATGCCGCGGTCGCGCTGGCGGAGCACGTCGCGGGCAGCGAGGCCGATTTCGTCGCCATGATGAATGCCAGGGCGCGCGCGATCGGCCTGCAGTCAACCCGGTTCGCGAACGCGCATGGGCTGGATGCGCCGGACCAGCTCACCACCGCGCTGGACCTGGCGCTCCTCGCCAGCGCGGCGATGCAGGATGCCGAGTTGGCCAGCATCGTGGCTAAGCCGGTCGCGAACGTTGCGGGTCGCACGCTCGTGAACACGAACGAGTTGCTGTCCACCTACGCAGGTGCGGACGGCGTCAAGACGGGAACGACGGACGAAGCAGGGGAGTGCCTGATTGCCGCGGTGAGCCGCAACTCGCGACGGCTTCTGCTGGTCGAGCTCGGCAGCAGCGAGCGCTACGAGGACGCTCGCAAGCTCCTCGACTATGCGGCCACTGCGTTCGCCTGGCATGACGTCCGGCTCCCCCAGGGGGGATTGAGTTGGATTACCGCCTCGAATGGGGATGCCTATCGTTTGCGATCTGACCCAACCTCTGATATCTTTGTCCCGGCCTGGCAGCGCTCGCTGCTGTTGCCGGTCGTGCAGATCGATGCAAGCCTGGTGCTGACCGGCACGGAGCCGGTGGGACGACTGCGCTGGCAATTGGGTTCGGAATTGGTGGCTGAAACGCCGCTATCTATTTGGCAAGGTCCGTGAAGATGGCTGAGGAGAGACTGCAGAAGCTGCTGGCAAGAGCGGGCGTAGGATCGCGGCGAGCATGCGAGGAGATGATTACGGCCGGCCGGGTGGCCGTTGACGGCCGCGTGGTAGCGCAGCTCGGGGCTAAGGCCGACCCCCAACACCAGCAGATCTCCGTGGACGGGCAGCCCCTCGTGTTCGAGCAGCTGCGCTACATCATGCTCAACAAGCCGGTTGGCGTTCTGTCCGGGATCGACCAGAACGCGCCGTATCCGAGTTGGGAGCCGCTCGTCAAGGTGCCGGAGCGCCTGTACGCCGTCGGACGGCTGGACCAGGATAGCGAAGGGCTGCTCCTGCTGACGAATGACGGCGAGATGGCCCTGCATCTGTCTCATCCCCGTTATGAGCACCCGAAATCGTACCTGGTAGAGGTGGAGGGCCGCCCCGATGCCAGGAAGGTACGTCGCCTGCAGCATGGCGTGATGCTCGAGGACGGTCCGACGCTGCCTGCGCAGGTCACTCTGCTCAGGGCCGCCCCGTATCCGTCACGAACGAGCCAGGAGGCGCGGTCCGTGCCCGCGGGGCGGCGGGGACCGCGCACCAGCTGGCTGCGGATCACCCTGCGCGAGGGGCGCAAGCGCCAGGTGCGTCGCATGGTCGGTCTCCTGGGTCATCCTGCGCTCAGGGTGATCCGCGTATCGCTGGGGCCACTGGACCTCGGCGATCTGGCCCCCGGACGATGGCGAGACCTGAACGCGAAGGAGATCCGGGCGCTGCAGGCTGAGGTCGCTGCCGGCCAGCGAGCGGACAGAGAGAAGGAGAAGCAGTCATCGACCTCGAAAAGAGGAGCCGGAGAGATCCTGATGCCCAGGACGATAGCCATTGACGGCCCCTCAGCCTCCGGGAAGAGCACCATCGGCGGACTGCTTGGCCGCAAGCTGGGGTTTCTCTATTTTGATACCGGTGTCATGTATCGCGCGGTCGCCGCGGTGGCCCTGGCGCGCAAGATTTCACCGCATGACGAGGACCGGATCACGGAGATGGCGGAGAAACTGGACATCGAGGTCCTCGCGCCTACGATCGACGACGGCCGCGATGTCACTGTGTTGGCAGACAAGATCGATGTGAGTTGGGACATTCGGCGATTGGATGTCGAGAAGGCGGTGAGCCCGGTCTCCACATTCCGGGGCGTGCGCGAGGCGATGCGCCTTGCGCAGCGTAAGATCGGCGAGCAGGGCCGGGTGGTGATGGTGGGGCGCGACATCGGCACCGTGGTTCTGCCCGACGCAGATCTCAAGATCTACCTGGATGCCACGCTGGAGGAGCGATCCCGGCGCCGCTTTGCAGAGCGTCGCGCGCGGGGCGAGCAGGTTGACTTCGAGCTGGTGCTGAAGGACGTCGAGCGGCGCGATCACGCAGACTCGACGCGGGAGCACGCGCCTCTGGTTCCTGCGCCGGACGCCATTCTCATCGACACAACGGGGATGGACGTTGACGAGGTCCTGCGCCGCGTCATGCTCGTGATCGATCACTGGCGCACGCAGCGCCTGCGCGGCGCTCGTTCCGCGAAGGCCGCGGCAGCAAGCGCACCTTCGCGTGCACGCACGCGGCGTCGCACCGCCAAGCCGGCGTGAGGTGGAGGCCTCGATGCCAGATCCTGCCTCCGAGCGCCATGGTGAGGCTGCGGCGCCCTCTCGCACGCCTCTCGGCCGGCGCATTCTCAGCCCGATCCTGCGATTTCTGCTCCGCATGTTTCTGCGCGTCGAGGTGACGGGCTCGAATCGGGTGCCTGAGACCGGCGCGGGGATCGTCTTCTACAATCACATCCACTGGCTCGATCCGGTGGTCATCTGTGCCCAACTGCCTCGCTATGCCATCCCGTTGACGAAGGTCGAGGTGAGCCGCTGGCCCTTGGTCGCATGGCTGCTGTACCACTATCGCGTCGTGTACATCACGCGCGGCGTCGTCGATCGGGCGGCGCTTCAGGCCACCTGGGCCGTCCTGCGCGACGGCGACGTGTCGGTGATCTCGCCGGAAGGGACGCGCAGCCAGGACGGGCGCCTCCTTACCGCCAAGGAAGGGCTGGCCTTCGTCGCGCGGCAGGCGCCGGATGCCTGGTTGGTGCCTGTAGCCGTGACCGGCACGCCGGCCTTCAGGTGGAGGTTCCCCTTCATCGGCCGCCCGAGGGCCACCATCACCTACGGACGCAGCTTCTACTTCAAATGGCCGCGCGCTGCGGATGGGTCGGTTGCCCTGCCGGAGGGCCGGGCTGCCCGGGAAGTGATGCGGGAGATGACCGACGAGGCCATGGGACAGCTGGCCGCGCTGCTGCCGGAGGAGATGCGCGGTGCCGCCGCCACCGTCCAGTGCTGCCGGCGATGCGCGGTGGTTGGCCTTCGGCGACCGCCAGATGTAGGTGAATCGCACCTCTGGTCATTCTGCTTTGGGAGGATCCCATGTGTGGGATTGTCGGCTATATTGGGCCGCGCAATGCTGCGACTGTTATCATGGACGGCCTGCAGCGGCTTGAGTATCGGGGCTACGATTCCGCCGGGATCGCGGTCATCAGCCAGGGCGAGATCATGATCCGCCGCGATGTCGGAAAGTTGAGCAACCTGGTGAGATCGCTGGGAGCCGCTCCGCTGGCCGGGAATACGGGCATCGGCCACACGCGATGGGCCACCCACGGTAAACCCAGCGAGCGAAATGCCCATCCCCACTCAGATTTCGCCGATCAGCTGGTCGTCGTGCAGAACGGCATCGTGGAGAACTTCCGTGAGTTGCGCTCGGAGCTCGAGGCCGAGGGCATCGAGTTCCGCTCAGACACAGACACCGAGGTCATCGCCCACCTGGTTGGGCTCTACTATCGTTCGGCGACGTCGATCGAGGACGCGGTGCGCCAGGCCATGGCCCAGCTGCGGGGGCCGAGTGCCATCGTGGTGATGGCGCGACGCGAGCCCGGCACGCTGGTCGCGGCACGCCTGGGCAATGCGGGCGGCGTGGCGGTCGGCTACGGCGAGGGCGAGATGTTCATCGCGTCCGACATGCCCGCGATCCTCGAGCACACGCGGCGCATGGTCTTCCTGGAGAACCGCCAGATGGCGGTGCTGACGCAGGATGGCGCAACCTTCTCGACGCTCGAGGGCACGCCCCTCGAGCCCAAGATCCACCACATCTCCTGGGATCCTGTGCAGGCGGCCAAGGGCGAATACCGGCACTTCATGCAGAAGGAGATCTTCGAACAGGCCAATTCGCTCACGGATACGATCCGCGGGCGCGTTGACCTGGGTCGCGGCGAGGTGTATCTCGAGCAGGTGACCCTGACGTCTGACCAGGCGCGCGACATCACGCAGATGGTCGCCGTGGCCTGCGGCACGTCTTACCATTCCGAGTTGGTCGGCGCTTTCATGTTCGAACGACTGGCGCGCCTGCCGGTGCGCGTCGAGTACGCGTCCGAATATCGTTATCGGGAGCCCGTGCTCGACCCCGGCAGCCTCGTGCTGGCCATCACCCAATCCGGGGAGACGGTCGACACCTTGGCTGCGATGGAGGAGGCCAAGGCCCACGGGGCCCACCTGGTTTCGATCGTCAACGTGATCGGCAGCCAGGCCGCGCGCATCAGCGACAGCGTCATCTACATGCATACGGGGCCCGAGATCGGCGTCGCATCGACGAAGGCGTTCACCGCATCCGTGGTCGACCAGTATCTGCTGGCCGTCCAGCTGGGGGCGTTGCGCGGCCTGCTTTCGCCCGACCAGTGCCGCAGCCTGCTCGATGATCTGGCGCAGCTTCCCGACCTCGTCGGCCAGGTGCTGGACCCCGGGCACGTGTCCCTGTACCAGCAGCTCGCGCAGACATTCTTCAATCACACCGACTTTCTCTACCTGGGCCGGGGCATGAACTACCCGATCGCACTCGAGGGCGCGCTCAAGCTGAAGGAGATCAGCTACATTCACGCGGAGGGCTATCCGGCCGGCGAGATGAAGCACGGGCCCATCGCCTTGATTGACGAGAAGATGCCGGTGGTCGTGATCGCGACGCAGGATCGCGTCTATGACAAGATGATCAGCCAGGTGGAGCAGGTGCGGGCTCGCGGTGGCATCGTCATCGCGGTCGCCAACGAGGGCGACGATTTCATCACGTCCAAGGCCCAGCACGTCATAACCGTGCCTCGGGCCTCGGAGATGCTCACGCCCGTGCTGACGGTCATCCCCCTGCAGCTGCTGGCCTACTACATGGCAGTGCGCCGGGGGGCCGACGTGGATCAGCCGCGCAACCTCGCCAAGAGCGTGACGGTGGAGTGAGGCTGCGGAGGGGGAAGTCGGGTCGGCAGCACCTGCAGGGTGCGCTGCAATCGCCTCGTAGGGGAGTCCGGAGGACGCTGTGAAGACGACAACACCAAGACATCGGTCCTGGACATTCATGGTCTACATGGCCGGTGACAACGGAAAGGTCTTCGATACCGCTGCCGGTCCGAAGCGACTGATGGCGGAGATGACCACCAGCGGCTACAAGGACATCTGGAAGATGAGCCAGGTGGGGACGACCGATGCCTGCGCCGTGACCTGCCTCTTCGACAGTCTCGATGGGTCCTACCTGGTCGAGGTCCGCAAGGGCCGCGGCATGGGCCACAGCGCCGTTCAGCAGCTGGCAGAGGTCAACATGGGCGACCCTGAGGTCCTGCGTAGCTTCATCGTTCGCGCCATGCGTGACTACCCTGCGGACCACTACGCCCTGGTGCTCTGGAATCATGGGCTGGGCTGGCTCGACATCGACATCTACAGCCAGGTGCGGGCCGCGGGAGGGCTTGCACCCTCGTCACCGCCCCTTTTTCGCTCCACCCTGCGCCGGTTGTCGGGCGGCGAAGTCACGCGGCCCATCGCCTTCGATGACTCCAGCAAGGACTTCCTCGACACGGCTGACCTCCGTTGGGCCCTCGCTTCTGCGGCGGAGGAGACGGGCAACCGCCTGGACCTGATCGGCATGGACGCGTGCCTGATGGCCATGATCGAGGGCGCGCGTGAGCTGAGCCCCTTCACCGATTGGTTCGTCAGCTCCCAGGAGGTCGAACCGATGGAGGGATGGCCTTACAAGGAGATCCTCAAGGCCATCAATGCTCATCCTGCTGCGGATGGCAGTGATCTGGCCGTGGCCATCGTGGATGAGTATGCCCGGGCATACGGTGGCGCCACGCGCGCCGTCGTTCCGATCACGCAGTCGGCCGTCGATCTCGGCCGGACCGATGTCACGGAGGTGCTGGCACGGCAGCTGGTCGAGGCGCTGATGGCGGACCCGGCGCCGGTCCTGCGCACGGTGGCCCAGCGCGCCGCGGACAGCGCGTTCGTCTTCCAGGATCGCAGCTATCGCGATCTCGGATCGTTCGCCGCCGCGCTTGCCGCGGAGACAACGTGGAGCAGCCACCGGCAGGCTCCGTTGGTCCGGTCGGCTGCGGAGGCACTGCGAGACCATCTCGTCGAGGGGGGCCCCGGCTGCCCCGTGCGCAAGGTGGCACACGGGCCGGCCTACGAGCAGGCAACCGGGCTGTCGGTCTTTTTGCCCCGTTCTCTCAGCCCGCTGCGCCGCGAGGAGGCCATGCGAGCGTACCGCGAGCTTCTCTTCGCTCAGCGCACCGGCTGGGATCGGCTGGTCGAGTGGTTGCTCTGAGGCTGCTGCGATGATGGTCTGTTCTCGCCGGTTCACCCATCCCACGCGTGCCTGGCTGGTGAGAGGTGTCGTGCGATGACGACCCCCATGCGCAGCCAGTACCTCGCGATGAAGAAGCAGTACCCCGATATCATCCTCCTCTTTCGGCTGGGCGATTTCTACGAGACGTTCGATGACGATGCCCGCATCGTCTCCAGCGTCTGCGACGTGGTGCTGACCTCGCGCCCGGTCGGCGCCAACGAACGCGTGCCGCTGGCCGGCGTGCCCTATCATGCGGTCGACACTTACATCGCGAAGCTGATCGCAGCGGGATATCGTGTAGCCATTGCAGAGCAGATCGGCACCGAGCCCCCGAAGGGCGAGAAGATCGTGCCTCGCGTGGTGCGCCGGGTGGTGACGTCCGGAACGCTGCTGGAGCCCGATCTGCTCCCGGCCAAGCGCAACAACTTCGTGGTTGCGCTGGTTCTTTGGCCGGCAGCCGCGGGCCTGGCCTACGCCGATATCAGCACGGGCGAGTTCTCGACGACGGAGCTGTCAGACGGCCCGGGAGACGTGCTCAGGCTCGTCGCGGAGGAGTTGGGCCGCCTTGCACCGGCAGAGGTGCTCTTTCCCGTCAAGGATCCGCGGTGGTTCGGCCGCGACCAGGCCGCGGGGGCAGTCGACGAGGGCTCGGGTGGCCTGCCTGCGCTGCTGAAGCCCTACCAGGTGACCCCTTACATCGCCTGGCGCTTCGATGTCGAGACCGCGCGCCAGGCGCTGGTCGAGCATTTCGGCGTCTCCTCGCTGGCCGCCTTCGGCTGCGAGGACCAGCCGCTTGCGATCGCGGCGGCCGGTGCGCTGCTGCAGTACCTGCAGGAGACGCAGCAGGGCAGCCTGCCGCAGTTGACTGCCTTGCGCACCTACAGCGTCAGCGATTTCATGACGTTGGACGGGGCCACGCGGCGTAACCTGGAATTGACCGGCAGCATCCGCGGCGGCTCCGCGGAGGGCTCCCTCCTGGATGTGCTCGACCTGACGCACACGCCCATGGGTGGGCGCCTCCTGCGGCGCTGGCTCGGCCAGCCGCTGCTCAACATCGACGCCCTGCAGGAGCGCCTCGATGCGGTGGACGCGTGGAAGAACGCGGGCACGCTCCGGATCGAGGTGCGGCGGACGCTGCATGGTGTCGGTGACCTGGAACGATGGACCAATCGCTGTGTGCAGGGGATCGCCCAGCCGCGCGACCTGGTGGGCATCCGATCGGCCCTGGGCCACGTCGCGGAGGTCCGGGGGCTTGTGGAACAACTGCCTCGCGCGGACGGCGTGCCGGGCAGCACGGCGCCGTCCGCCCTCCTCGATCCCTGCGCCGATATCGCTGCGCTGCTGCGCGATGCGCTGGCAGACGATCCGCCGGCCACCCTGGCCAGTGCCGGGGTGCTCCGGCCCGGATTCTCGGCCGAGCTGGATGGCATCCATCTGGCGGCTCGTGATGCGAAGTCCTGGATCGCTAACCTCGAGTCCGCCGAGCGACAGCGCACCGGCATCAAGTCGCTGAAGGTCGGCTACAACAAGGTGTTCGGTTACTACATCGAGGTCACACAGGCGAACGCTGCGCTCGTGCCCGATGATTACATTCGCAAGCAGACCCTGGTCAACGCGGAGCGGTATATCACGCCGGAGCTCAAGGAGTACGAGACACTCGTTCTGAACGCCACCGAGCAGGTGCTCGAGCTCGAGGGCAGGCTGTTCCGGGAGCTCGTGGCGCAGGTGTCGGCCGCCGCTGCCCGCCTCCTGAAGACGGCCGAGACGATCGCTCGCCTCGATGTCCTGTCTGCGCTTGCCGAGGTGGCCGAGGTGAACCGGTACGTCCGCCCCGAGCTGGCAACGGATGCGGTCATCGACATCAAGGCGGGACGCCATCCGGTCGTGGAGCGGATGCTGCGCGGCGATGTCGGGTTCACGCCGAACGATGCGTTCCTCTCGCCTGAAGAGGCCCTTGTGGTCCTGACCGGCCCGAACATGAGCGGCAAATCCACGTGGATTCGTCAGGTCGCTATGATCGTCCTCATGGCGCAGATCGGCTCCTTTGTGCCTGCAGCGAGCGCTCACATCGGCCTGGTCGATCGCATCTTCACCCGGATCGGCGCCTCGGATGATATCGCGCGCGGGCAGTCCACCTTCATGGTGGAGATGGTGGAGACCGCGAACATCCTTCATCATGCGACGAGCCGCTCGCTCCTGGTGCTGGATGAGATCGGCCGGGGCACCAGCACCTATGATGGCCTCGCCATCGCATGGGCCGTGCTGGAGTATATCCACAATCATCCCGGGCTCAGGGCAAAGACGCTGTTCGCCACGCATTACCACGAGCTGACGGATCTTGCCGAGCGCCTGCCGCACGTGGTGAACTACAACGTTGCAGTTGCGGAGCGGGGCGACGATGTGGTCTTTCTTCACAAGATCGCTCCGGGCAGCGCGGATCGCTCCTATGGCGTCCATGTGGCCCATCTGGCCGGCCTGCCGAAGTCGGTGGTCGGCCGTGCGCAGGAGATCCTTGCCGACCTGGAGGCGTCAGGCGCCGCAGGCCCGCGCCGCTCGGCCTTGGGCCAGCCCATGCTGTTCCAACTGCCGCTCTTCTCCCAGGAGGATCCGATCATCGCTGAACTCAAGGCGCTGGACGTCAACGACCTGAGCCCACTGGCCGCGCTCAACAAGCTGTTCGAGCTGCAACAGCAGGCGAGACGGGGTGGCTGATAGGATGTGCCCTTTGCAGACGATCCCCCAAATCATCGCCGGCGAGCTCGCGCTGCCCCTGCAGTCGGTTCTGGCGACGATCTCGCTGCTCGATGCAGACAACACCATCCCCTTCATCGCACGCTACCGCAAGGAGGCCACCGGCAATCTCGACGAGGTGCAGCTGCGCAGCGTGGAGGAACGGCTCGCCTATCTGCGCAAGCTCTCGGACAGGCGCGCAGCGATCGTGGAGGAGATCGCCGCGCAGGGCGCGCTCACGCCGGAGCTCCTGCAGCAGCTTGATTCCGCGGCCACGTTGCAGGCGCTGGAGGACCTATACCGCCCATACAAGCCGAAGCGCCAGACCCGCGCCGCCGTCGCACGCGAGCGAGGTCTCGAGCCGCTCGCACTGGCGCTCCTGGCGCAGGAGCGCAAATCTGCACCGGAGCAGCTGGCGCTGGCGTTCCTGGGCGAGTCCGTGCCGGACGCCGCATCCGCGCTGTCCGGCGCGCGCGACATCATTGCCGAGAAGGTCAGCGACGATGCTGCGACCAGGCTGCTGGTGCGCCAGCGGTTCGCCGCCGACGGCTTCGTCATTGCCCGCCGCGCGTCTGATACGGCCGATGAGGCGGGCCGCTACCGCATCTACCACGACTTCCGGGGCGCGCTGCGCGCGGTGCAGCCGCATCAGTGGCTCGCACTCGTCCGCGGCGCGGCAGACGGCAGCCTCAAGGTTCACATCGAAACGCCGGACGCTGACATCGCGGCACAGGTGGCCGGGCGTTGGATCACCGCGCCGGCGAGCAGGTCTGCGGCGCAGGTCCGCGATGCGGTGGAGGACGGCTTCGCCCGGCTGCTCCGTCCGTCCATCGAGCGTGAGATCAGCGCCCAGCTCAACGACTTCGCGGGCGAACACGCCATCAGCGTGTTCGCGGCCAACGTCCGCAACCTTCTGCTCCAGCCGCCTCTGCGCGACCGGGCGGTCATGGGCATCGACCCGGGATTCCGCACGGGCTGCAAGGTGGCCACCGTGGACCCGAGCGGGAAGCTGCTCCACACCGCGACGATCTATCCCCACGCGCCGCAGCACGAGACGGAGAAGTCTCTCCGCATCCTGAAGGCGCTGGTCGACTCGGATGGTGTCACGGTGATCGCCATCGGGAACGGGACCGCGAGCCGGGAGACCGAGGCACTGGTTGCCGATCTGATCCGGTCCGCGCCGCGGCTTGCGTACGTGATGGTGAGCGAGGCGGGAGCTTCGGTCTATTCGGCCTCGGACGTGGCCCGGCAGGAGTTCCCCGACCTCGATGTGTCCCTGCGCGGTGCGGTCTCGATCGCGCGGCGGCTGCAGGATCCGCTCGCCGAGCTGGTGAAGATCGATCCGAAGAGCATCGGCGTCGGTCTCTACCAGCATGATGTCGATCAGCATCAGCTCGCTGCAGCCCTCGACGCCGTCGTCGAATCGGTCGTGAACCATGTCGGCGTCGATGTCAACACGGCCTCGCCTCAGTTGCTCCGGTACGTCTCCGGCGTCAGCCAGCGCCTGGCGAACGCGATCGTGACACACCGGAACGAGAACGGTCCGTTCACGTCGCGTGTGGACCTCAAGAAGGTCAAGGGCTTGGGCCCGAAGGCGTTCGAGCAGGCAGCAGGCTTTCTGCGAGTTCCAGGGGGACGCCAGTTGCTCGACAACACCACCATCCACCCGGAATCGTACGGCGCGGCGCGGGCGTTGCTGGAGCTGGCCGGCCTCAATCTCCGCATGCGGGATCTCCCGAATGCGCTGCAGCGTTGGATCGAGGCTGAGGGCCTGTCGCCGGACGGCGATCGGTCCGGCGATAAGTGGCGCGATCTGGCCGGCCTGTTGGCCATCGGCGAGCCGACGCTGCGCGATATCGTGGCCGCGCTCCTGCGCCCGGCACGCGATCCTCGCGATGATCTGCCGCCGGTCGTGCTGCGCCAGGATGTCCTGAACCTCGATGATCTGAGCGAGGGCATGGTGCTGAAGGGGTCCGTGCGCAACGTGGTCGACTTCGGCGCGTTCGTGGACATCGGCGTGAAGCAGGATGGTCTCGTCCACATCAGCCGGATGGGGAAGAAGTACGTGCGGAATCCACACGAGGTGGTCAGCGTGGGGGATATCGTGGAGGTCGAAGTCATTTCGATCGATCGGCAGCGCGGCCGTATCGGCCTGGCTATCGTTTCCGAGTGAGTAACCTGCAACAGGAGAGCATATCTATGGCAATCGTGCAACGACTCGCATCGTTGGTGGATGGCGAGGGAGTAGTGTCGGATGTGCGTGTCGGCACGCACTGGACGTTGGTTGTGGTGGACCGGTCCGGACGCCAGCGTGGGGGCATCGCCTCAACCCAGGTCGTCCACGGTGAGTATCACGGAGTGCCGTCCGTGCGCGACGCTGGCCGGCTGATCGGCCAGCCTGCGGGGGAACTTCTGTCATGGATGGCGTCGCCAAGCCTGACGGAACGCAGCATCGGCTTTGCAACGCTCAACGCGCTGCTTCCCGTCGATGAGGCACGCTGCCGCACCCTCAACGCGGAGGCGTTGATACTGGAGCACGGCCGTGGCAAGCATGTCGCCATCATCGGTCACTTTCCGTTTGTCCCGCGCGTGCGGGAGGCGGCAGCCGTCACTTCGGTGCTGGAGCTGTCACCCGGGCCCGGCGACCTGCCCGCGGACGCGGCGCCGCAGGTCCTTCCGAATGCCGATGTGGTCGCTATCACGGGGATGTCGCTCGTCAATGGCACGTTCGAGGCGCTGGCGGCGCTCTGCCGCCCGGACGCGTTCGTGGTGCTGCTCGGCGGCACGACGCCGCTGACGGAGCGATTCTTTGAGTATGGCGTGGACGCCGTCTCGGGGACCGTGATCGAAGACATCGATCTGGCCGCGCGAACGATCAGCCAGGGCGCCAGCTTCCGCCAGATTGCCGGCAAGCGCTTGTTGACGATGGTGCGTGCCTGAGGGGATGCCGGTGTCGTCCGCTCGTCCGCGCCGGCTTTGTGACGCAGTCGGGGAGCCGCCATGACATCCGATATGCTGCTGGTTTTTGGCCTGCTGGCCGTCACCATCATTCTCTTTCTCACCGATCGCCTCTCCCTCGATCTCGTGGCGCTCCTGGTCTTGTTGGCGCTCATCTTCACGGGCGCCCTGACCCTCGGTGAAGCCCTGGCCGGCTTCTCGGACCCCATCGTGCTGATGATCGCCGGCCTGTTCATCGTCGGAAACGGACTGGTCCAGACCGGCGTGGCAGACGCGCTCGGCGATCGCCTTGCGCGCGTGGCCGGGACCAGTGAGGTCCGTCTGCTTGTGATGACGATGGTGGTGGCGGCCGTGCTGTCGGCCTTCATGAGTTCGACCGGCGCGGTGGCGATCCTGCTGCCGATGGTGGTCAGCCTGGCGTGGGGAGCCCGGGTCAGTCCCTCGAAGCTGCTGATTCCCTTGGCCTACGCCTCGGTGGTCGGCGGACTGCTGACGCTCATCGGCACCCCGCCCAACATCGTGGTCAGCGATCAGTTGGTGGCGGGCGGGTTCCGTCCCTTTGGCTTCTTCAGCTTCACCCCCGTCGGGTTGCTGGCTGTTGGTCTGGCCATCGGATTCATGGTGCTGGTGGGGCGGCGCTTGCTGCCGGAACGGGTCCACCGCCCGGCGGGCGAAGAGGGCGACGCGGTCTCGATCAGCGATCTGGCGCACGCCTACCAGCTATCCGAAAACCTGTTCCGGCTGCGCCTGCGAATGGCCTCGCCCCTGGTGGGTATGCGGCTGGATGAGGCGGACCTGCCGGGCCGCTTCGATGTGATTGTCCTGAGCATCCAACAGTGGCCCGACAGGCGCAGCACGCCATTGCCGGCCGTGCCTGCCGGCCCGGATACGATTCTGTCCGCACAGGACATCCTGCACGTGCAGGGCGCGCCCGAGCGCGTGGCCCAGCTGGCGCGCGACGCGCGCATGGGCATCCTGCCTGCCAGTGAGGAGCAGGGCGAATTGCTCCCCCAGGAACTGGGCATGGCTGAGGTTCTGTTGACCCCCCGCTCTCGGCTGATCGGCCAGACGCTGGTGAACAGTCGTTTCCGCGATAAGTACCGTGTGACGGTGCTCGGGGTGATGCGCCTGGGCAAGCTGGTGACTGGCCCGGTGGGAGCCATCGAATTGCGCTTCGGGGACACCCTCTTGGTTCAGGGCACCTGGCAGTCGATCAGTCTCCTGAGCCAGGAGAGTCACGATTTCGTGGTGGTTGGCCAGCCCGCCGAGATGGCGCGGGCCAGGCCTGCAGCCCGTCGTGCACCGGTAGCCCTGGCCTGCATGGTGGGCATGCTGGTCCTCCTGGCGTTCAACATCGTGCCGAACGTCGTGGCGGTTCTGCTGGCTGCCGTCCTCATGGTGCTGACGGGCTGTCTGTCGATGGAGGACGCCTACAAGGGCATGAACTGGAGCAGCCTGATTCTGTTGGCCGGCATGCTGCCGATGGCGACGGCGCTACAGAAGTCGGGCGGCGTGCAGTACGTGGCAAATCTGTTGACGAACAGCCTGGGACAGTGGGGTCCGCTGCCGGTGATGGTGGGCCTCTTCCTTCTCACGGGATTCTTCAGCCAGTTCATCTCCAACACGGCGACCACCGTCCTGGTCGCGCCGATTGCGTTGCAGGCGGCGATAACGCTTGGCGTCGCGCCCTACGCCTTCCTGATGACGATCGCAGTGGCAGCCTCGACGGCCTTCGCAACCCCGATCGCGACCTCATCCAATACGCTGGTGCTCGGGTCCGGCGGCTATCGCTTCGGCGATTTTCTGCGTGTGGGCCTCGTGCTGCAGGTGTTGATCATGGCGGTCGTCGTGCTCGTGCTGCCGCTGCTCTTTCCCTTCTGAGCAACGGTCTCCGGACTATCGCCGCGGCCGCCTGTAGATGATGCCGAGAACGGCGGTGAAGGCGGTCAGGAGAAAGCCGATGCTGGACAGCCAGAACCCCCATCCGGGTCGCACGGTTGCCGCATAGAGCTCGCCGATGGGCGAGGGCAGGAGCAGGAAGGCGGCAGCCGGCCAGACGGAGGCGACGAGCGCGAGCAGTGCGACCAGCAGCAGGACCAGGGCATCGGGCAGAATGCGGGTGAGCGGGAGCAGCAGCAGGGCGCCGGTACAAGCCGCGATGGCGACGACCTGGAGGCGAAACTCCGGCATGAGGAGCACCGCTGGGCTCCAGGCAGGCGGCAGCATGGCGAGCGCAAGCGGGATGGCTGCAGCTCCCGCCAGCCAGCGTGCGGCAAGCGGCAGGACGCGCCGGCTGGCGAGCAGGCCGGCGATCAGGCTGCCCGCCGCGAGCGGCGCATAGAAGGACTCCCGCAGAAGGTCCAGCTGTCCCGCCCGATACGCGGGCAGGAACTTGACGTATTCCGCGAGATCGACGCCGAGGATGTTGAGGCCCGCGGCACGATGCCCCACCCATGGCCCGAAGTAGCCGGTCAGTGCCACCACCAGTGTGACCACCACGGGCAGCCATCTCCGGACGGGAGACACGATGGCCGGGCGCGGGTCGATCAACGGGCGCATGTCATCTTCCAACCAACTCGTATGCGTGCAGGAGCTGCTGCGCGGCGCTCTCCCACGAGAATCGGGCGGCCTGGGCGCGGCCCAGGTCGCCCAGGCGGACCCGCAGCGATGCGTTCCCGAGCGCTGTGGCCATCGCCTCGGTGATCGCGTCGGTGTCCTCTGCGTCTACCAGCAGGGCGGCGCTGCCGAGCACCTCAGGGAGGCTCGAGTTGTTGCCCGCGACGACGGCCGTTCCGCAGGCCATCGCTTCGAGGGGCGGCAGGCCGAAGCCCTCGTAGAGCGATGGGAAGACGAAGAGGTCGGCGAGCGTGTACAGCGCGGGCAGATCCTGATCCGCGATGAACCCCGGGAATTTGACGTCCTCGCCGAGTCCCTCGTCGTACACCTGCCGATAGATGTCGTCACACAGCCACCCCTTGGCCCCGCAGAGGATCAGCTGGTGGGGCAGGGCGGTTTGGCGCCGCATGGCTGCATAGGCGCTGATGAGCCGGCTCAGGTTCTTCCGCGGCTCGATGGTCCCCACGAAGAGAATGAACAGCTCGGGCAGGTCATACTGCGCGCGCACGCGCTCGAGGTGCGCCAGGTCGCGCACAGGCCTGAAACGGGGTTCGACGCCGGCGTACACCACTGAGATCTTGCCTGCGTCGACGCCGAGAAGCTCGATGAGATCGTCGCGCGTGTGCATCGAGTCGGCCAGCACCCGGTGTGCTGCGGCGACGGCGCGGGGCGCCGACGACAGCAGGTGGGCCCGCAGCCCCGGATCCGCGCACTGCGGCAGTCGCATGAAGGAAAGGTCGTGAATCGTGACGACGCCGCGCGCGGTCTTGAGCGGCGGCAGCGTGAAGTCGGGCGAATGGAAGATGTCGGACGGGCCTGCAAGACGCTCTGCGCCGAACGGCAGGGACAGCTTGTGCCAGCCGATGTTGAGCAGGCGTTCGGGCACGCGGCTGGTTCGAACGGAGAAGTTGGCGGGCAGTCCGCTCAACTCGGGGTTCGCGCCCGCGCAGAAGAGTGTGTACTGGTTCTCGCTGTCGGCCTCGGCCAGGGCTGCAACCAGGTTGCGCGTGTACCGTCCGATGCCCGCGGTCTGGCGAACCGCGGGCGTGTAGTCGATCGTGATATGCATGTGCCTAATCTATGCCCCGATATGTCCATTTCCTGTTGACGAAGTAGTTCCAGAACAGAACGATGCCGATGGCAATGATTTTGGCGCCGAGATACGCGGGCGGATCAGGCAGTATGCGCGAGAATAACGGATGCAGGCCCAGGACGACCAGCTCATTGATGCCGAGCCCGATCGCGTTGATGACGAAGAATTGCAGCAGCTGGCTGCCAAGCGGCCGCTCTCTGCTCTCCGGGAATGTCCAGAGGCGATTCCACGTGAAGTTGCTGATGACCGCGGCCGTGAAACCCAGGCCGACGGCAAGCGAGAGCGAGACGCGCAGAAGCTCGCGCGATGCCGTCAGCACCGAGAGATCGACCACCATGCCGATGGCGCCTACGATGGCGAACTTGAGAAAACGCTTGAACTCGCGCGGTCGATCGGCGAACCCGAGCCGGTTGATCATGGGCAGGCGCAACAGGGCGCCGATGAGCGGCGGAAGCTCAGACGACATCGTGTATTGGGCGGGAGTCCCTCGACCCATGCTGTATCCTTCGTTGTCCGGGATTGATAGCCTGCTACGATCGTGCGTCAGCGCCGCCATCCCGGCCAGCAGTAGTGCTAACTGGAGCTGCAGATGCTGCACGAACAGGTTATCGAAAAAGCTATGTACCGTCAAATAAGTCCACGTGCCGAGCACGCCGGCGGCCAGCGCCCGCCCGTAGGCGGACGGCGCGCTCCGGAGGGTGCGGACCGACCCTGCCGCGACGGCCATCCAGAATGCCAGGAACGCGGCTGTGCCGAGCACACCGGTCTCGGCCAGGAAGTTGATGAAGACATTGTGCGCGTGGCCGAGCGCGTCATACCAGTATGCCTGATGGTACGACGCATACGCCACGCCATAATTGCCGATCCCTACGCCCAACCATGGCGCATCCCCGAACATCGCCAGGCCAGCCTGCCAGTGCGCCAACCTCTCCAGGACGGAGAAGTTGTCGTCGGTGATCTCGGTCCGCGCCGGGTCTGGCGGGTCGACATACTGGTTGAGGTTGCCCAGCCGGCCGGCAAGCGACCCTGTGATCTGCCCAGGCCCTGCCAGGACCAGCGTCCCGGCCACCAGCACCGCCGCGGCGCCCATCACGAGCGCAGTGCGCCGGCCATGGGCGATGGCCACGACCGCCAGGGCCGCCGCTGCGCCCAGCCAGGCGCCCCGCGACCAGCTCATGAGGATCCCCAGGCCGAGTGCCGCGGTTGCGCCCAGGGCCACAAGGGCGGCGCCGGTAGGAGTGGCGCGGGACCGGCTCCGGCCGGCCTCTCTCAACCACATCAAGCCCAGGCTGGCAGCAACAGGCAGCAGGTACCCGAGATACCCGGCATACGGATTGGGCTGCTCGAGCGTCCCATGCGCGCGCATGAATCCGCCAGGCAGGACGAAGCCCTCCGGTCCCACCTGTGCCAGGAACTGATACGCGCCTAACGCCGCCTGGCTGACCCCCGCCAGCAGCAACGCCGCGATGAGCCACCGGACGGACCGGCCGCCGAGGATGTGCGCGCCGGCGATGTAGACGGCCGCGAACTCCGCCCACTTCAGCCACTCCGGCAGCCCCTCGCGCCACGAGACGGCTTGGGTCAGGCTGAGTCCCGCGACCCAAACGAAGGTCAGGAGGATCAGGGCAACGGGCGTGAGCCGGAGGATCAGTCGTCGCTCTGCCGCGCCGCGCAATAGCCAGGCCGCGACCGTCAGGCCAACGAGTATCTCGACGAGCCCCACCCACGGGATCGGCAGCGGCACCGCCTTAGCCCACGGAATGGCAACTGCCACCAGCAACAGGCCGGCCGCCGGCTCGATCAGGATCACGGCAACGGCGCCCGCAGCGAGCACGAGCAGTGTCGCAAGGCGCAGTGGCGCCGTTGCCAGGAGTGCTGCCAGTATCGTGAAGGCGAGAGCGTGCAGTAACGTACGTCGCAGGGGCCGCGCAGCGCCGGGCCTTGGCTGGCCGATGATCAACTCGGCGCTCATGTGAGTCGGTTCCTCAGGAATCAGTCTTCGAATGCCGCGTCCGTAAGTCGACATGATAGTGCATAAAGCGACCCTTGTCAATTGACGTAGGGACAGGCTGTGATATACTTGTACCATACACTCGTTGCCGGAAAACACCACGACGACACTGAGCGTGACGTGCTCCGGAGCGGGTCAGTCTTTTTTTGGAGATGGCTGGAATGGCAAAACCATCGAAATCGAAGTCGACTTACAGGCCACCGCAAAAGGGACCTGCTGCAGCAAAGAAGCAGACGCTGTCACCTGCGATCCTGCTGGGACTGATCGCCGGTGCGGTGATCATCGTGGTGGGCATCGTGGTGCTGGCAACCCAGGCTGCCAATGCGCCGCTCGTTGCGACGGAGCGGGTGGGGGAGGGAACCGCCTGGGGCCCCGAAGATGCGCCGGTGCAGATCGTCGATTTCTCCGACTTCGGATGCTCGCACTGTGGCAACTTCGCGCTGAACCAGGGGAAGCTTCTGCGCGCCGAATATGAGGCGTCCGGGCAGGTGCGCTTCGAGTTCAAGCACATGATCATCGGCGGCCAGGCAACGCGTGACGCCGCCAATGCGGCGGAGTGCGCGGCGGACCAGGGCCGCTTCTGGGATTACCACGATGCGCTCTTTGCCAGGGCACGCGTGACTCCCAATCCGTTCACGAAGCCGATGCTGCAGCGGTACGCGGCGGAACTGGGCATGGACACGGCGACCTTCGACGCATGTGTCAACCGGGACACGCACTACGCGGCCGTGGCCGCGGACGAGTCGGAGGCGCGCAGCAGGGGCATCAACGCGACCCCCACGTTCTTCATCAATGGCAAGAAGATCGAGGGCGCACTGCCGTACGAGCAGTTCAAGGCGGAGGTTGATGCCGCGCTGGCCGCCGCCGGCCAGTAAAACCTTCGCATAGCAATAACTAAGAAGAGAAAGGTCCCTGTTTATTCGTGGATGTGGACAATAGACTATGCGAAGAGCGCTGCAACAGGGGAGTGATGGCGGATGGGTTTTGGCAGAGCCCCAGGTGATTCTCACCTGGGGCTCTGTTCTTTTGATCAGCCTAGAAACCGTGCGACGAGAGGCGCCAGGCGAACTGCGACCTCTGGCGGGACTGCGCTCCGGTGCGTGATGACGGCATCCTGCAGCGCATCCGCGTAAGGGGAGGGGGGTGCATCCTTCAGCAGCTTGACCGCGTTGGCGACCGACGCCTTGGCGACTTCGGCATTGGCCAGAAGCTGGCGCACGACCATCTCCACGGTGACGGGCGATTCGGTCTCGTGCCAGACGTCGTAATCCGTCACATGGGCCATCGTCGCGTAGCTCATGCCGGCCTCGCGCGCGAGGAAGGCCTCGGGTATTGCCGTCATGCCGACGATGGCAAATCCGAGGTTCTGAAATACGCGGCTTTCGGCCTTGGTGCTGAACCGGGGCCCGTCGATCGTGACGAAGGTGCCGCCCAGGTGAGCTGCATGGCCCGCTGCCTCGACGGCCTCCGCACAGACGCGGCTGAGCGCGGGGCAGAAGGGATCTGCCACCGATACATGCACGACCAATCCGCCTGTCCCGGCCGCCGGATCGTCGAAGAAGCTGGCCGGACGACCGCGGGTCCGGTCGAAGAGCTGGTCGGGGATGACGATATCGCCCGGCCGGTGCTGCGGCTGGAGGCTGCCGCAGGCGCTGATCGAAATCAGATACTCGACGCCGAGTTGCTTGAACCCGAAGATGTTCGCCCGGCTGTTCAGCCGGGCCGGGCTGATGCGGTGGCCGCGGCCGTGCCGCGGCAGGAACGCAACGCCTTCGCCCTCGATGCTCCCGACAATGTAGGCGTCCGACGGAGCGCCGAACGGCGTGTCGAGCCGCACCTCACGCACGTCCCGCAGCTGGTCCATGTCGTAGACGCCGCTGCCGCCGATGACCCCGATGCGCACTTTTTCCATAGCATGCTCCTCAATAGTCTGGGATGTGTCACCAGGCGACGCCGGCCGCCGTGTCGATGCCGGCCTTGACGCCCAGGCGCTTGACCATGTGCACCTCGTCCCAGCCCCGGGGCAGCACGGCATCGTGGATGGCCCAGGACCGGCCCCGGATGGTGTCCGCCTGTTCCGGCATTCGAAACGGCGTCGAGCCGTCCAGCCGGTCGCGCAGCTCGCCCCCCGGTGCGAAGCCGCGCCCGATCTGCTCCATCAACGCCTGACCCTTGACATAACTGAATCCATGGCGTTCGAACAGGATTGCCATGTGATAGAAGAGCGGGCGAGCGACGTAGTCGCGCTGGTTCAGGCACAACATCAATGTGTCGAGGCGATCCGCCAGCCAACTGAAGCCGCCGAGGCCTCGTCGAACCTGGCCCGGCGCCAGGCCCGCCGCCATGGCGGCCGTCTCTGCCACCAGGTTGCGTCCTGCCGTGCCTCGTAACGAGTCGCCGCCGCCCGGCAACAGATCGACGTCGTAACGGGTGCCGGTGGGATCCTGCAGTCCGACCCACACGACCTCGATCTGGTTGAATTGGGTGTCTGCCAGTTCCAGCTCGGCCATGGGCTCCGATGCGCCGCCCGCATGGTAGAGCTCGAAACGATAGCTGCCCTGTTCGCCGGGCCGCGCGAAGGCCACCGGATGGCCCTGGGCATCCGTCAGGGCCACCGGGTCGATGCGATGCTTCACGAGAATGTCGATCGGGAGCAGCACCTGGAAGAGCAGGCGCTGCCACCGCACGTCCCAGCCAGCCACCTCCCGCAGGAACGTGCGTTCCTGCGAGCCCTGCGACAGGGGGATGCGCTGCTCCCGGGCAAACACCTGGTCGACCTGGGGGATCGGCTTCAGCCGGCCTGGCAACATCGACTAGAACCCAAATTCCGGATCAAGGCCTGCATCGTCCAGGACCTCGCCCAGTAGAGTGGCGATCTCCTCATGCCTTGTGCCCGTGCTGGCGAGGATGCCGTATCGGTTGACGACGTCGCGTCGATTGTAACGGATGGGGCGATTCCAGCAGTCAGTCATCACGCCGCCGGCCTCCCGGATGATGGCGTCCGGCCCGCACGTGTCCCACTCCTTGGTGCCGGGATTGGGATGGACGTAGAACTCGGCCTGCCCGCGCGCGATGAGGCCGATCTTGAGCCCGACGCTGCCGATGATGCGCTCCCGCTGCAGGCCCATGCGGCGCATGATGGTATCGACCATGGGCGGACGGTGCGATCGGCTCACGACCAGCCGGAACCGGCGCAGGTCTTCCTCGTCCGAAACGCGCAGGAACGTGCGCTCGCCGAACTCCTCCACAAACGCGCCGCCCCCGAGCGCGGCGCCATACATCACGTCGTCGATGGGCTGATAAACCACGCCGACCACCGGCTCACCGGCCACGGCCAGCCCGATCATGATCACGAACTCGCCGTTGTGTGCGATGAACTCCGCGGTGCCGTCGAGCGGGTCCACCATCCAAACGCGGTCGCGCGCCAACCTGCTGAAATCATCCTTGGATTCCTCTGCCAGCACCCCATCCTGGGGGAAGAGCTGGCCGAATTGCCTGACCAGGTAGGCATTCACCGCCCGATCGGCCTCCGTGACCGGCTCGGTGGGGTCTTTCCAGCGCACGTTCGGGGGCACATCGTAGAATGTCTGCACGATGGCGCCCGCCTGGCGCGCGAGCTGCATCGCCACCGTAAGTTCGTGCTGGTAGCTGGTTCGTGCGCCCGCAGGCGCGGAATCCGGGGAGGTTTGGGTCACGTCTGTTGTCCTCATGAACGTTTCTGAATCGGCGCCGTCAGGTGCATGCGGCTCAGAATGGCGTGCGAACGCTCCCGCCATCGACGGGGATCGCGACCCCCGTCACATAGCTGGCCCGTTCAGAGGCCAGGAAGACGACGACCGCAGCCAGCTCGTCCGGCTGCCCCAGCCGCTTCAAGGGAATGTCCCCGACGATCTCCTGCTCGACCGCCTCGCTCGACACGCCGCCCTTTTCTGCCCGGCCGCGCAGCAGTTCGCCGACGCGATCGGTCCTCGTCCAACCCGGCATGACGGAGTTGACCAGGATGTTGTAGGGCGCCAGTTCGATCGACAACGTCTTCATGAGGCCGGCAACTGCGGCGCGAATCGAGTTGCTGAGCGTCAGGTTCCTGATCGGCTGCTTGACCGACACGGAGGTGATCGCGATGATCCGGCCTCCGCCAGCTTGCTGCATGTGCGGCACGGCCGCACGGCACAGGCTGACCGCACTCATGAGCGTCAGGTCAACGCCCCGGCGCCAGGCTGCTTCGTCCAGGTCCAGGAATTCGCCCCCGGGCGGCCCGCCCGCGTTGATGACCAACACGTCGACCCGACCGAAATGATCCGCTGCAGCCTCGACGAAATGACGCGCCTCCTCGGTCCGGGACACGTCCGCGACGACCGTCAGAACCTGCTCGCCGCCGGCCGCACGGATCGCATCGGCGGCTGACGCGAGCCGGCCCGCATCCCGTCCGCAGATCGCCACCCGCGCCCCTTCGGCGCCGAACAGCTTCGCGGTCGCAAGCCCCAGTCCCTGGCTGGCCGCCGCGACCACGACAACCTTGTCTTTGAGTCCGAGATCCATACGCGGTATGCCTCCTCGTCGTCTCTGGTAGCCACGAAACGTCATGATAGCATGTGCGCTATCGGTAGGGCAAGTTGCCCGACGCAGAGACGGGACCGGCCAACAAAAAACAGGGCGAGTGGTTAACTCGCCCTGTCCAGGTGGAGATGCCGGGAGTCGAACCCGGGTCCGAAACAAACTGCCGCCTGCATCTACAAGCTTAGTCACTGCTTTTGATCTCGCCGGGCAGTACGGGAGTGACCATCGTAACTCAGCCCAGCCAGCCGATTATCTTAAGTCCGTCAATCGGTGTCCACGGACAGCACCTTGCGGTATCTGACGGTGCTATCTGGCGCCGCTAGGACCCACCAGGAGCACCGTGGTTGCCGCTAAGCAACCATTTGTCCACGTATCCCTTAGGCTGCGAGCGCCAAGGCGCTGTTGCGAACCATCGGGAAGGTGAACGATTTGCCTGTGTTGGCTTTTGTTGGTTTGCTCTGGATTTCCGAGGTAAGAGCGCCTCGGCCTGCAGCAAACGACCCATTTGCCCCGTCGAAACCAGTCATCCCCCTGTTGTTAGCTATGATACCACAAACGGCCGAAAGACTCAAAAAGCCCAAAGTAGAATTCTTATCTGAGGCAACACGAAAGCCCGGCCGTCGATTTCAAATGTAGCCGAAATTGAGCATCCTGAGCGTAGGGCCAACCGAAGGTTGGCACACCGTAGGGAGCGCAGTCGAAGGAGCGGTCTTGCGGCCTGTCATTCTGACGAGCGTAGCGAGGAAGAATCTCGCGCCCCTGCCCGCACAGCACTAATTGCCCCAGTCCCGGTCCTTGAGCTCGCGGCGCAGCTCCCGATCGGCATCCCGCTCTGCCACCGCGTCCTTGCGATCGTACTGCCGCTTGCCGCGCACCAGCGCGATCTCCACCTTCGCCCGGCCCTTGGTCAGGTACATGGAGAGTGGCACGATGGTCCACCCGCGCTCCGACACCTTGCTGAGCAGTTTGCGTAACTCCTGCCGGTGCAGCAGGAGCCGTCGCTCGCGCCGTGGCTCGTGGTTCTCGCGATTGCCGAAGTCGTAGGGCGCGATGTGGACGTTAACCAGCCAGGCCTCACCGTTGCGTATCAGCACGAAACCGTCCCGAAGGTTGACCCGGGACGCGCGCACGGACTTGATCTCCGTGCCGGTCAATGCGATGCCGGCCTCGAAACGATCCTCGATGAAGTACTCGTGCAGTGCCTTTCGGTTGCTGGCCACCTGCTTGACGGTGCTGTCGCTGTGCCTGCTCACTCGTCCGCGTCTCCCTTACTTTCCCTGCAGCAGGAATTCGATCGCACGCGCCACCTGCGGGTCTTCGCCGGCCTCGAATTGTTCCAGCGTTGGGTCATCGACTTCGATGTCAGGGGTGAGCCCGGTGCCGTCGATGCCGCGATCCAACGGCGTGTACCAGCGTGCGATGGTCACGCGCAGCTGGGACCCGTTGCTCATGCTGTTGGGAATCTGGACCGAACCCTTCCCATACGTCCGGGTCCCGATCAGCGTGCCGGTTCCAGCGTCCTGAATCGCGCCGGCAACGATCTCCGAAGCACTCGCACTCCCGCCGTTGACCAGGACCACCAGCGGGATGCCGTCCATCAAGTACCGGCCCTGGCGCTTGTACGCCTTCTCCTCGCCATCCGCGAAGCGCTCGATCAGGATGTTGCCCTCGGGCACGAAGTAACTGCCGATGCGAACCGACGCATCGAGGAACCCGCCCGAGTTGTCACGCAGGTCGAAGATGATGCCCTGCGGCTCCCTGTCCACCGCAGCCTTGAGCGCGTCGGCCAGTCGCTCAGGCGAATTCGAGCTGAACTGGCTCAACGCAACGTACTCGATCGCACCGTCCGCCATTGTCTCCGATTCGACGAGGGGCAGCTCGATGCGCGCACGCGTGATCGTGAGATCAAAGCGCGGCTGATCCTCCCGCTGGACCGTGAGCGTCACCTTCGTGCCGCGCGGCCCGCGGATCAGGCTGACTGCCTCGCTCAGGTCCATCTGGGTGACGTCCCGGCCGTCGACCATCAGGACGACATCCCCGACCAGCAGCCCGGCCTTCTGGGCCGGCTGGTTCGCGAACAGGTGCTTGATCTCCACGCCGCCGCCGGGCGCCAGGTCAACCTGCGCGCCGATCCCCTCGAACTCCCCCTGCAGCTCCGTGTTGGAGATCTCGGCCTGCTCCGGGTCCAGGAACGACGTATGCCTGTCGCCAAGGGACGCCACGATCCCGCGGATGGCCGCATAGGTGACGTCGTCGCCCTCAGGGAGGTTGCCGTAGAACTGCTCCTTGAGCAGCTTCCAGGCCTCGTCGATCAGTTCGGTGTCGATGGGCGCCTGGTCCGGCAGCGCTGCCTTGTTCTGGCGCGTCTGCGTCGGAACGACAGGCGGCATCGGCGTGGGCGTTGGCGTGCCCTCGGATGGCGCCGCCACATCCTCCGTCGCCGCCGGCGCAGTCGCGGCGGGCGCCGGCACTTCGGCCGGCGCGGCTTCGGCCGGGGCCGCTTCAGGCGGCGCCGCGGTCGGACTTGGATCGGCGCGCTCGACGACCGTCGGCCGTGCCTGTTGTGCAACCGTGACCGGGCGCTGGCTCATGCCCACGCCGACGCCCACGCCGAACGCCGCCAGGACGAGGCTCAGCCCGACGACGCTGATGACCAGTGCTTTCATAATCGCGGTAAGTGTCGATTGCTTCATCCGTTTCCTTCGATCCGGGAACTAACCCAACATGCCAGGGGACGCTCCCATCCCCCAGTCCCCAATCCCCAGTCCCTAATCCCCAATCCCCAGTCCCTAATCCCCAGTCCCCAATCCCCAATCCCCAGTCCCTAATCCCCAATCCCCAGCCTCACCGATGCGCCTCGAGCCAGGCCATGCCTTCCTCCAGTTGTGGGTCCCTGCCGATCCGCCGGTCGTCTTCGCTGATCCCGATCTGCACGTCGGGAAGCAGGCCACTGCCGTCGATTTGCTGGCGCGCAGGCGTGAACCACCGGGCAACCGTGACGTGCAACGAGGTTCCATCCGAGTACTCGTGCACCTCCTGCACCGATCCCTTGCCGAACGTTTTCTCCCCGATCAACACGGCTCGGCCCTGGTCTCGCAGCGCCCCCGCCACGATCTCCGAGGCGCTGGCGGTGCCGCCGTCCACCAGGACCACCATGTCCCATTCCTGCGCCGGACTTCTGGTGGCCACGACGGGGTAATGGCGCTCCTGACCGCCGCGCTTCTGCTCGCGAAGCACGTTGCCGTCCTTCATGAACTGGCTGGCGATCTCGACCGCGGCATTGACCAGCCCGCCGCCGTTGCCGCGCAGATCCAGGACCAGTCGCGTCACGCCGGCCGCATCCAACTCCTCGAGCCCGTCGCGCAGCTCGCCCGCGGTGCGCTCCCCGAACAACTGCACCTTTGCGTAACCGATGCCGCCGGCCGCATCCAACACCCGCCACTCCACGCTGGGCATCTCGATGCGCTCACGCGTGACCGTCACTTCGAAGGGCGCTTCCAGCCCCGGGCGCCGTAACATCAGCGTGACGGGCGTGCCCTCCGGGCCGCGCACCAACGCGACGACCTCCTCGACCGGCATGTCGGCCGTGATCGGCGCCTCGTCGACCTGGAGCAGGATGTCGTTGTCCCGGACGCCTGCGCGCGCGGCGGGCCGGTCGCGAATCACCGTGAGCACGAGGCCTCCTGCCGCATCACGGCCCAGCGTCGCGCCGATCCCCCCGAAATGGCCCCTCAAATCGTCACGCTCGACCTCTCTGGCGGCCGGCTCCACGAACACGGTGTAGGGATCGCCATAAGCTGATACCAGGCCACGTGCCGCGCCCCACGCCTGCCGCTGGACGCTCGGGATCTCGCCGATGAACGTGCGTTCGAGCGTGCTGCGGACGTTCCACAGGGTGCCGAACTCGCCAGTGGCGTCCGCGCTCGCGCCGCGCGTCGTGCCGAAGTAGAACCCGGCCGAAAAGACGCCGGCCAGCGCAGCCAGCACCAACAGGCCCGTCAAGGCGTTGCGCCAAACATGACGCATGATCGGCCGTTCTCCTCTCATTGATCCGTACACCCTGGCGTCCTGAGCGGAGGCCGCACGTAGTGCGGCCGCAGTCGAAGGACCCTTCGCGTCTTCGCGCCTTCGCGTGCCACTCCCCCCGGCGCCGTCACCCCGAGCCCGGTGGGGGAGTGCCCTCAATCCCTGCCGCCACTGGCCACCACTTCCGGTGACGCACCATCTTACACGCGCTCGCGCTCCACCGCTGCTATCGTGGTTCCAGTTGTCCTCGGCTCCGTCGAAATCGCGGAGCGGTGCGGCTGCCGGCTCGTAGCCGAACCGCACCAGGTGACGGGGCCGCATCGCCCTCCGCGGCGATCGCTCACCATTATGTCAATCCATCCAAGCGCCGAAGTGCATAAGTCTACATAACATCTATAGTGTGAACATGGACTCTATGCGCAAAATTGACATAATGGCTGCCGCCCGATTCCCTAACAGAACATCTCGATGGGCCACCCGCGCGCCATCGCAACGCTCCGCAGCTTCCGGTCCGGGTTGACCGCCACAGGGTGGCCCACCGCCTCCAACAGCGGAAGATCGGAGACGCCGTCGCTGTAGAAGAAACTCGACGCCAGATCGACCCCCATCGCCGCTGCGTACGCCTTCGTCTTGACCACTTTCCCGGCCCCGTAGCACGCCGGCTGCAGCACCGCACCGGTCAGTCGCCCGTCCACGACCTCGAGCTCCGTCGCGATGTACGCCTCTCCGAGGCCAAGATCCCTCGCAACCAGCTTGACGGCGTACGTCGTCGATGCAGAAACTATTGCCACGTGGTGGCCCTGCGCCCGGTGCGCCTCGACGCGCGCCCGGGCACTCGCGGAGATCCGCTGGGCCAGGACCTCGTCGAACCAGGTCTCGCTCATCTGCCACGCCGCAGCATCGTCCGAGCCGGCGGCATGCACCATGACCCGGCTGATCAGTCCCGGAAAATCCATGATGCCCGTTATGTATAGTCCGACCCACCCGACCACCGCCACCCATTGCCGCAGCGGGAGCCTGCCGGTCTCGCGCAGCCAACTCAGGAACAGCTTGCCTGAGGACCCGCACAGCAGTGTGTAATCCATGTCGAAGAACGCGGCGGTGCGCCCTTCCCCGGCGCTGCTGGCCAGCGGTGGGACGAAAGATTGCTGTGCGCTCAAGAGGACAGCGTCCGGGCGTACGGTTCGAAACGCGCGGCAAGGTGCTGGGGCACACGCGCCACCAGGGCCGTGCCGGTCTCCTCGTGCTGCTCGCGCAGGATGACGCCGCGCTGGTGGACCAGGGCGAGGAGCTCCCCGTGGGCGTACGGCAGGACCACGTCGATCAGCTGCATGTCCGCGTCCAGCATCTGGTCGAGACGCTCCAGCAGCACCGGCAGCCCCATCCCCGTCAACGCCGAGATGGGGACGCTGTTCGAAAGCCCCGCGTCCGTGAAGTCGATCTCCTCCGCGCCGGGCAGCTGGTCGATCTTGTTGAGCGCGGTCACCAGCGGCTGGTCCCCCGCCCCGAGATCCCGGAGCACGGCCAACACGGTCGCGACCTGCTGCTCGACCTGCTCATGCGTGATGTCGACGACGTGCACGACGACATCCGCATCGCCGATCTCCTCCAACGTCGCCCTGAACGCGGCCACGAGCGCGGTCGGCAGCTTCTGGATGAACCCCACCGTGTCGGTCACCAGCACTTCCCTGCCGCCCGGCAGCTTCACGCGGCGCGTCGTCGGATCGAGCGTGGCAAAGAGCTGGTCCGCCGCATAGACGTCCGCGCCGCTGAGGGCATTCAGCAGGGTGGACTTCCCCGCATTGGTGTAGCCCACCAGGGCGATGACGGGGAACGCTTCTTCCGTCCTGCGCCGGCGATACTGGGCCCGGTGCCTGCGCACTTCCTCGAGCTCGCGTTTCAGGTGCCCGATCCGCCTTCCGATCTCACGCCGGTCGACCTCCAGCTGGGTCTCGCCGGGCCCGCGCAGCCCGACGCCGCCCGAACCGCCGCGCGCCGACCCGCCGCCCGCCTGCCTGGCCAGATGCGTCCAGGCCCGCGTCAGCCTGGGAAGCCGGTACTCGAGTTGAGCCAGCTCTACCTGCAGCGCGCCCTCCCGCGTATGCGCGTGCTGGGCGAAGATGTCCAGGATCAACGCGGTTCGGTCCAACACCTTCACGTTCTCGTTGCGAATGGCTTTCTCGAGCTCGCGCTGCTGGGCCGGGGACAGCTCTTCGTCAAACACGATGACCTGCGCACCCGTGTCCGCGCGCAGCGCCGCCAGTTCTTCGACCTTGCCTGAACCGATCAGCGTCTTGGGGTTGGGCCGGTCGAGCCGCTGTTCGAGCACCCCCAGCACGTCCAGCCCGGCCGTCTCTGCCAGCAGGGCCAGCTCGGCCAGCGAGTCTGCCATCGACCAGCTTGCCGGCCGGTTCTTGAACTCGACGCCGACGAGCAGAGTCGTCTCCCGTTGCGATTGGGTTTCTTGTAACTGCACCCTGCCGGTATCCCTCTCTGTCAAAGACGCATGCCGCGGAGGCGTTCCACGGCCATCATGAAGCGCTCGGTCGTCTGGCCCAGCGAGATGCGCAGATAGCCCTCGCCGCACGCGCCGAAGGCCGATCCCGGGGTCAGGCTGACGCCGGTTTCGGCCAGGATCCTGTCCGCGAACTCGGCCGACGTCGTGCCCCGAGGAACCCGCGGCCACAGATAGAGCCCTGCGCTGGGCGTCGCCGTCTCCAGGCCCAGGTCGTCGACGAGGACCGGCAGGAGCGCATCGCGCCGGGCCTGGTACACTGCGTTCCGCTGATCGATCCAACTCACCGGCGTCTGAAACGCGGCGACCGACGCATCCTGGATGGCCAGGAAGTGGCCGCTGTCGATGTTGGTCTTGAGCTGCGCCAGCGCGCCAATCGCAATCGCATTGCCGGCGGCCATGCCCACGCGCCACCCGGCCATGTTGTGCGACTTGGAGAGTGAGTTGAATTCCACCGCGACGTCGTCCGCCCCCGCAACCTGCAGCACGCTGGGCGCCCGGTAGCCATCGTAGCCAACATCCGCATAAGGCGCGTCATGGCACAGCAGGATGTCGTGCCGCCGGCAAAATGCCACGGCCTCCTCGAAGTACGACAGCGGCGCGGTCGCGCCCGTGGGGTTGTTGGGATAGTTGAGCCACATGAGCCGCGCGCGCTGCGCGATCGCTTCCGGAATGGCAGCGAGATCCGGCAGCCACTGGCGATCGGCCCGCAACGGCATCGTGTACGCCTGACCGCCCGCCAGCGCGACGCTCGCCGCGTAGGTGGGATAGCCGGGATCGGGGACCAACGCGACGTCCCCCGGATCCAGCCACGCCATGGCCAGGTGCGCGATGCCCTCCTTGGAGCCGATGAGCGGCAGGACCTGGCTCGCGGTGTCGAGCACGACCCCGAATCGCTGCCGGTAATAGTGCACCATGGCCGCGCGCAGCGCCGGGGTCCCCGCATAACCTGCGTAGCCGTGCCTGCCGGGATCGCTGGCCGAACGGGCGAGGGCCCGGACGACCGCCTCCGGAGGCGGTCCATCCGGGCTGCCGATGTCCAGGCGAATGATGTCCACGCCCTGCTCCCGCAACCTTGCGATCTTGCCGTCAAGCGTCGCGAACACGTAGGGCGGCGTCGATGATAACCTGCGTGCGCTTCTCACTGTGTCTCCTGGCTCCGAAGGATGTTGTTCAGTCGGGCTTCTTCGAGCACGGTCTCGACGACGCGTCCCACGCGGCCCAGGGCCGCCGCCGACACCTTGTCGGCCGTGTCTTCGGTGGTGTGCCAATAGGGGTAGTCGAAGTCGATGATGTCGATGGCCGGGATGCCCCTGCGCAGAAACGGCGTGTGGTCGTCCAACATGCTGTATTTCGCGGTGGGCAGAAAAGCGTCACCGAACCCGAGCTCAGCCGCGGTCTCCCAGACGGCCTCCACCAGCCACGGCGTCGAGTTGCGCTCCTTGTAGATCTGCTGGTCCGCGTCGCCGATCATGTCGACGATGATGACCGCCGCCGGATCCACCGGCAGCGAATCGGCGAAGTAGGTCGAGCCCGCGATGTACTCCCACCCATCCAGCTGGCCGTTGTCCTCTGCGTCGAAGAACACGAGCCAGACCTCGTTCTCGAGCCGTGCCTTGTCCAGCGCGCGCGCCAGCTCCAGCAACACCGCCACGCCGCTCGCCCCGTCGTTGGCGCCCGGCACCGGAAGGTGGCGCTCGTCGACGGACGGATCGTTGTCCGCGCGGCGCCGGGTGTCGTAGTGCGCACCCACGATGATCAGCGGACCTGCCCCCTCCCCCGCCTTGGCGATGATGTTGCGCGCATCCGTGCCGCGGTAGCGAAAATTCTGGATCTCGATGCGCCACCCGTGCTTCGACAGCCGCCCCATGATGTACTGCGTCACGACCTCGCTGCCCACGGAGCCGGTGATGCGCGGCCCCATATCGACCTGGGCCACGACGTGGCGATAGGCCGCCCTCCCGTCGAAGCTGCGGCTCAGCGATTCCGGGAGCCGTTCGCGGACGAACGGCGCAGCAATGTAGCCGAACCACGCGACGATGCCGATCAACCCCACGAAGAGCAGATTCTCGATCCAGTTCTCTCTCGCCCAACGGCTGAAGCGATTGCGCATAGCCTATTGTGCCTCATTCAACATTTTCTCACACTGCATCTTCTTTGCTTTGGCTACACGAACCTATCGGTCCTCGTCCCTGCTGCGGAAGAAGAGCCGGATGGGCGTGCCCATGAACGGATACACCTCCCGGATCCGGTTCTCCAGGAACCGCTCGTAGCTGAAATGCACCAGCTCCTTGTCGTTGACGAACAGGATGAAGGTCGGCGGCGCGATCTCCGCCTGCGTGGCGTACAGAAACTTCAGCGGCTTTCCGTGCCGGCTGGGCGCAGGATGCGCGGACATCGCATCGCGCAGCAGCCGATTGAGCTCGCTGGTGGTGATCCTCAGGTTGCGCTGCTCTGCAATGGCCATCGCCTGCGGCAGCACCTTGTTCACGCGCTGCTTTGTCAACGCTGAGACGAACAGGATCGGCACGTAGTCCAGGAACTTGAGCTTCTGCCGGATGTCGGAGGTGAAGCGGATCGTCGACCCGGTGTCCTTGTCTTCGATGGCATCCCACTTGTTCACGACCACCGCGACGCTCTTGTATTCCTCCAGGATGAATCCCGCGACGTGCGCATCCTGGGCCGTGACGCCGTCGACCGCATCGATCACGAGCAGCGCGACGTCGCAGCGCTGGATCGCGTTCAGGGCCCGCAGCACGCTGTACTTTTCGACCCCCCCCTCGACCTTCCCGCGCCGGCGGATGCCCGCAGTGTCGATCAGGATGATGGACTGCCCCTCCCAGTTGAGCGGTGTGTCGATCGCGTCACGGGTCGTGCCCGCGATCGGGCTGACGATGACGCGCTCCGTCTGCAGCAGGGCATTCAGGAGCGACGATTTGCCGACGTTCGGCCGGCCCACGATGCCGATCTTCACGACATCGGAGGGCTCCTCTTCTCGCGCCTGGGGGATGAGCGCCACGATGGCATCCAGCAGGTCGCCCGTCCCGGTCCCGTGCAGCGCGGAGATGGTGTAGGGCTCCCCGAGATTGAGCTCGTAGAACTCCAGCGCCGCCTGCCGCCGGCTCTCGTTGTCGGCCTTGTTGACCGCCAGGACGACGGGCCGTCCGGATCTCCGCAGGACGTCCGCCACATCCCTGTCTGCCTCCGTGAGGCCGTCGCGCGCGTCGGTGAGCAGCACGACCACGTCCGCCTGCTCGATGGCAGCCTCCGCCTGGCTCCGGATCTCCCGCACGTAGTCGCGGGAGGAGAGGCTCAGGGTCTCCGGCTGATCGCCCTTCCGGGCCAGCTTGTTGCTCTGGGCAACGTCCATGCCGCCCGTATCGACCAACAGGAACGGCCGGTTGCTCCACTCCGCGGTCGCGTAGAGCCGGTCTCTCGTGGTGCCTGGCTCGTCTTCGACGATCGACCGGCGTTCTCCGATCAACCGGTTGAACAGGGTGGACTTCCCCACATTCGGCCGCCCCACCAGGGCGACGACAGGCATGCGCATGGGCTGCTTCTCCCTACGTCAATTCCGCCGCGTTGCGGCAGGTGTAACCCCAGGGGTGAGCACCCCCTCCGGAGTGGGGGTGGGAATCACCCCGATCGTGACCTCGAGCGTCTGGGGTGACACCCCCTGCACCTGGATGTCGCTCGGCGTCAGGATGGCCGGCTCCAGGGCATGCACGCCCGGACCCAGGCCCGCCAGATCCAGGATCACGGGCACCTGCTCCTCACTGATGGCCAGCAGCTTGGGCAGAGGACCGGACAGAAACACGTTGACCACGTCCAGCGTGAGGGTATACGACAGTCCTGCACCCAGACCCTGGATCTGCGGGGTTCGGACGATGGTCTGCACCCCGGAGATCGGCACGATGCTCACCTGCACGTTGATGGTCTGATCGGTCAACGCTGACACGCGCTCCGGAAGCCTGAGCGGGACGCGCTCTACCACGTCCTGGCTGGCGCCCGTGATGTCGACGGACACGGTGATGTAACCGCTCAGTTCAGAGATCACCCGCGCGTCGCCCTGCACGGTGACCAGCTTCGGATCCGCGGAGACCGTGCTCATCGAATACCCCATGGCAGGTTCGCCCCTCGGCTGCACCAACACCGCGAGCTCGCGGTATCCCGGCAGTTGCGTAACAGGTACCGTGACCGTGACGTCTCGTGGCGCAACGGTCACGAAGCCCATCGTGTCGCCCGACGCGTTGCGCGCGGCAACGCGCAGGGTGCGCTCCACCGTTCCCCGTGCCCCGCGCAGATACATATCGACAGAGACAACGTCTACCTGGTCGACCAGCGGCGCGGAGCCGGAAACGAGGACCTGCGTGGGCGTGATGACCGGTGTCTGCCAGTTGTAGCCGGAGGCCGGCGCATCCAGGATGTTGACGCGAACCGGGAACACCTCTTCCTTGCGCTCCTCCAGCCGCACGCGGATCTGCGGCGGATCCACCGCGGCGACCTGCACCTGCGGATCGGGCGACAGGACCTGCACGGGCACATCGTACTCGCCCGCCTCCAGCCCCGATAGGTCGACCCAGGCAGTGAAATCACGCGCCTGCAGGATGCCCCATCGGGCCTTCGGAGCCCTGATCTCGATGCGCACTTCGCTCAGGATATCGCCGAACACCACCAGTCGGTCGGACAATCCCGAACGGCCCACGGGAATTGGCTGCTGGAAGACCGCGCGCGGATAGTCCTCGCGCACCGCGATGACCCATACCAGCCCTGCCAGCAGCAAGGACAGCAGGGCCGATCCGATTCGTGACGACCAGGTCTGCATGGGCTATGATCCGCCGTTGAACAAGCGCCTGGGTTTGTAGAACGCTTGCAGAAGGGTCCGCAGCCGCTGGGCATCCAGTCGACGCGCGATGCGTCCGGCGCGGGCCACGGAGACGATGCCCGTCTCCTCGGAAACCACGATGGCCATCGCATCGTTTTGCTCGGTGATGCCGACGGCCGCACGGTGCCGCGTGCCCAGCGAGCTGTCGGCCAGGTCGCGCTGCGTCAGGGGCAACACGCATCCGGCAGCAATGATCCGGTCCCCCCGGACGATGACGGCGCCATCATGCAACGGCGTGCCCGGGAAGAAGAGGGTGGTCAACAGGCGGGCGGACACGTCGGCATCGATGCGCTCGCCGGACTCGATGTGCTCCTCGAGGCCGGTGTCTCCCTCCAGGACGATCAGTGCACCCGTTCGCTCGCGCGCCAGCGCCTCCACCGCCTGTGTCACTTCGTGAATGACCTGTTGGGCGCCGGACTCGCGCTGTGAGAGGGTCATCATCAATGGCGCAGAACGACCCAGGCGCTCGAGGGCCCGGCGCAGTTCCGGCTGGAAGATCACGGGGATCGCCACGAGGACGATGGGCAACGAGTTGCGCAGCAACCAGCCGAAGGCCGTGAAACGGCTTGCCGCCAATACGAAGATCAGCGCAATGACCAGTATCCCGCGCAACAACGCAATCGCCTGCGTCCCCTGAAACAGGCGAAATAGCCCATAGAAGACGAGCGCCACCAACAGGATGTCCAGCACGCTCGACCAGGTGAACTGCGGCGCCAGGCCGATGAGCTCTGCTGCGGCTCGCTCTATGAATCCCCGAAGCTGTTCCAGCACTGTCTATTCCTGGCTCTCACCCCAACAGATCGACCAGGATGGCCTTCTGCGCGTGCATCCGGTTCTCCGCCTGGTCGAAGAGCACCGAGTGCGCCCCATCTGCCACCTCATCGGTGATCTCATGCCCGCGATGCGCCGGCAGGCAGTGCATGACGATCACGCTCGGCTTCGCGGCAGCCACCAGGGCCGCGTTCACCTGGTAGGCCTGCAACGCCTCGGCTCGCCGCGCCTGCTCCGCCTCCTGCCCCATGCTGGCCCACACATCGGTGTAGATCACATCCGCATCTGCCACGGCTTCCATGACGTCATTCACGACCGTGATCGATCCGCCGGTGTCCGCCGCGGCTTCACGCGCGCGCTCGACAACCTCGGGCTTCGGCTCGTAGCCCTTCGGCGATCCGACCGTCACGTGGACGCCCAGCTTGGCGCCCGCGAACATCAGCGACGTCGCGACGTTGTTCCCGTCACCGACGTAGGTCAGTTTCACCCCGGACAGCCGGCCCAGTTTCTCCCAGACCGTGAACAGGTCGGTCAGGCCCTGGCAGGGATGGGTGAAGTCGGACAGCCCATTGATGACCGGCACCCGGCTGTACTGCGCCAGCTGCACGACGTGGTCGTGCGCGAAAACCCGTGCCATGATGCCGTCCACGTAGCGGGATAGGACCCGCGCCACGTCCGCGACGCTCTCCCGGCCGCCCAGGCCGATCTCCTGCGGCGACAGATAGAGCGCATCGCCTCCCAGGTGCTTCATGCCCATCTCGAAGCTGACGCGCGTGCGCAGGGAGGGCTTCTGGAAGATCATGCCGAGCACCTTGCCCTGCAGGACGGGCCGGTTGCCCCCGCCCTGCCACTCGACCTTGAGGTCGCGCGCCAGGTTCAGCCAATCCCACAGCTGCTTGCTGCTGAAGTCCGCCAGGCTGATGAAATCGCCCTTCTTTGTCATGATGTGCTCCTAACGTTGTCGATCTGCCTGAGGTTCCTCTCAGGGGCTCTGGCGCAGCGCGTAGGCTGCGACGAATAGCGCAAGATAAAGCGCCGGCGCCGCCCAGGCGGCCCTGCGATCGACCGGGGTGCCGGTCCTGCCGCCCGCGTACAGGTAGGCGACCGGCGCAAAGAGCACGCTGGTCACCGCGGCAGCCCCAGGCCAGCCCAGCCCCACGTGCACCGCAAGGACACCCCCCATCCCGACGAACAGCGGCAGCGCGCCGCCGGTCCCGGACGCCCCCGTGGTGCGCAGGAATCCCCACTGCAGCACGGTAAGAGCCGCTCCGATGACCACCGCCTCCCAGGGTATCGCTGCGTCACTGAGCCGGCCCGCAGCAACGATGCCGAGCAACCAGGGGAGCAGGACGTCGAGCACCGCATGACAGGCTGCCGGCGCCCGGCCGCGGCCGGCGCCCTGGCTCGAAACAGACCACCCGATGATGGCACACACGAGGGCCGCCAGCGAGAGAAGGAGTCCCGGCCACCCGAAGAGCAGCCCGCCTCCCAGCGCCAGGACCACCCCGGCTGCGGCGCCCTGCCAGGAGACGTCTGCCTCGCCGAGCACCTGCAGAAGCTTGCCAACCGGCGAAGCCGGTTGGCCGTACGGCGCAGCCGGTTGGCCGTACGGCGCAGCCGGTTGGCCATACGGCGCTGCCGGTCGGCCGGCCCCGACTCGCGGCGCAACGTGAACCAGGCTGGCACGGCGAAGCATGCCCCAAACCAGGTCACCCAGGATCACCGCGCCCACCACCCGCATGCCGTCCATCGCACTTGCGGGCAGATGCAGCGCGGCGACGGCGCCCGCCGCAACCGACCACGCCGGCGCCAGGCGCCACGCCGAGCGCGTCACCGAAATGTGCAGTTGAACGAGCGGGCCGGCCTGGGTCACGCCTTCCTCCAAACCTTACTATTGTACCCGCCCGGGCGGTCACGGTCAAATAACTTCCAAAAAACGGTCTGTGATTCTGAGCCGCGCAGCGGCGAAGAATCTCGGCGCCATGGGAGCGAGACCCTTCGCTGCGCTCGGGGTGACGCTCACGGTGACGGCGCCGATATGGGGTTGAATACGACTTCTTCTTTGCCGCTGAGCTTCTCGCGGATCTTGGTGATGATCAGTTCGAGATGTGCCGGGTTGTGCACGAAGTCCAGGTCGTCCGCGGGCACGGTGAGGACGGGGCACAGCGAGAAGCGGCAGAGCCAATCGGCATAGAGGTCGTTGAGCTGTGCCAGGTATTGCGGCGTGATGTTGCGCTCAAACTCGCGGCCGCGCTGGCCGATGCGGCAGACGAGGGTGTCGACGGACGCTCGCAGGTAGACGACCAGGTCGGGCGGCGGCAGGAAGAGGACCAGGACCTCGTACAGTTCCCGGTAGGTGCGGTAGTCGCGCTGGCCGATGTGCCCCTGTTCCCACAGGGCACGGGCGAAGATCTCCGCATCTTCGTACACCGAGCGGTCCTGCACCACCGAGTTGGGGTCATCCAGCAGGCGGCGATGGTGCCTGAGGCGCCGCGAGAGGAAGAAGATCTGCGAATGAAACGCATAGCGCGTCATGTCGCCGTAGAAATCTGCCAGGTAGGGATTGTCCGAGACCGCCTCGTAGAAAGGGTCCCAGCCCAGCGTCTCGCTGAGCAGCCGGGTGAGGGTCGACTTGCCCACGCCGATGTTGCCGGCAATGGCGATGAAGCGTTTGGTCATGGTTGTCCGTTCCATTCACCGTACATGATTCAGGTCGAGAGCCACGTTTGAGACTGATCGGGGTCTATCCGGTGCAGGCAGGCCGCTTCCAGGTCGATCCCGGCATCGTTGGCGAGCTTCAGCAAGTAGGCCAGCGCATCCGCGAGCTGCACCTGCAGATCTGCGTTGGCCGACGCCAGCGCCTGGTCCATGGCCTCCTGGCGGTTGCCGGCCTGCGGCAGCAGGCTCTCCTGGCGCTGCCACGTCTGCCGGATCAGCCGGCCAAGCTCGCCCACCTCTTCGGTCAGGCTGATGTAGTTGACGAACAGGTCCGCGATGGCGCCCTGGCCGCGGCCCGCTGCCCGATGGAAGCGCTGGAAGTCGGCCAGCCGGCGCCGCGCGCCGAGCGGAACGGCTGTGCCCGCGTCCTCATCCGCGTCGAGCAGCGAGAGCTGGAGGGTGTCGTGCGCCAAGGCGGATTTCACGCGGTTGACGAGCGACTGGCGTGCGGTGAGGTCGTTGATGATGTCGACGCCGTCCGTGTCGAGGATCAGGACCGGCGCAACGTCGTAACTGGCGAAGTAGCTGTCGTACGCCTCCGAAAGCGCCCGGAGGTAGTCTCGTTCCATCTGGCGCTCGTAGGATCGGCCGCGAAAACGGATGCGATCCATCAGGGTGTCGAGCGATGCGCGCAGATAGACGACCAGCCCGGGCGATGGGATCTGCTCGCCGAGGACCGCGTGGACGCGCTCGTACATGGCCAGTTCGTCGCCGGACAGGTTGAGGTGCGCGAACAGCCAGTCCTTGGCGAAGAGGTAATCGCTGACCAGGCCGCTGTGGCGCAGGGTGGAGGAGATGACCTTATGTTGCTGGCGATAGCGGCTCATCAGGAAGAAGATCTGGGTCTGGAAGGCGTAGCGCTGCCGGTCGGCGTAGAAGTCGCTGAGGAACGGGTTCTCCTCGAACACCTCCAGCAGGACTTCGGCCGGCAGTGCTTCGCCCAGGATGCGGGCCAGGGTGGTCTTGCCGACGCCGATCGCGCCTTCGATGGCTATGTAGGGATGGAACGCCAAGATTGTCCTCCCGCGTCTTGATGTTTGGCACAGGCCGCGTCTATTATAAGCCTGTTCGGATGGTGCACGAAACCTTTGATACCGCGCTGCGTACAGGATATTGAGTAGGCCGTTGAGCCAGATGGTGGAAAGTGTGGATGCAGAGCAGGAGTACCTTTGGTTGAGGCAGGCGAAGGGCGGCGATCGCACCGCCTTCGCGCGCCTCGTGTCGGCCTATCAGGGTCCCGTGTTCAACCTGTGTTACCGCATGTTGGGCAACCCTGCGGAGGCAGAGGACGCGACGCAGGAGACCTTCCTGCGCGTGTACACGAAGATGAACACCTACCAACCTGACCGCAAGCTGTCTTCGTGGATCCTGGCGATCGCCTCTCACCACTGCATCGATCGCCTGAGGCGCCGCCGAGCCGACACGGTGTCCCTCGACACCGAGCCGATCGCGGAGGCAGTGCCTGCCACATCCGGCGGCCCGGAGGAGACGGTGCTCCGCCGCGAAGCGCAGGACGAAGTCCAGCGGGCTGTGGATCAACTCGATCCATCCTACCGCGTTCCGCTGATCCTGAGGTACTGGCACGGTCTCTCCTATGCTGAAATCGCTGAGGTTCTGGGATTGACCGTTCAAGCCGTCAAGTCGCGCCTCCACCGGGCGAGGCTGCAGACCGCGGCGATTGTCGCTCCGGCGACAACAGCTGGTGCGACCGTTGCCCCTGGGGCGGTGGCGCTTGGCGCGCCAGCGCGGTCGATCGAGCCGGCGACTGTGAGGTGAGTAGGATGACGCATGGGGCAAACTATACGGTGTTGATGTCGCTCGTGCTGGACGGTGAAGCAAGCCCGGAGCAGCGCGAACAACTTCAGGCACACCTGCGGTCGTGCAGATCGTGTGCGGCCACCTGGCAACGCTGGCAGGAGTTGGACGGGCGGTTCGCGCAGGCGCCCGCGGTTGCGCTGCCGCGCGATTTCGCCGCACAGATGGCTGTCGCCCTGGACCGGCGCCAGGCCGAGATGGCCGAGCAGCGTCTGTTGCGATCGGCCGCGATCCTGACCGTCTCGGTCGTCATGGCAGCAGCCGCGGCAATCTACGCCATCCTGAATGGGTGGCACCTGGCCCTGATCGCGGGTGATGGCCCGGTTGCTGCGTTGTGGACGAGCGCGTGGAGCGCGGCCGGCTCGCTCTGGCGCGCGGCCGCAGACCTCGTCATGGCGGTCGGTGCGCCGGCATTCGCCGCAGCGCTGGGCGGGCTGTTGACCCTGACCTTCCTGCTGGCAATGGCGTGGTACTGGGTCGTCGCACGGTATGCGCCCGGGGCCCTCAGGTTCGAGATCTCCCCATGACCGGGGATGCGCGTGGCAAGACGTTTTGAGATGAGTCTGTCCCAGAGGAGGGTGAACGTGATGAAGAGAATGGCACTGTGGGTCGTGATAGCAGCGGTCGTGCTGGCGGGTCTTGGGAGCGTTGCCGCGCCTGTGAATGCACAAGGCTTCGGCGGGGACAAGATCGTCATGAACGAGGCCTATGTCCTGAGGAGCGGGGAGGATCTCGAGGGCAACCTGGTCGTGCTCGGCGGGACTGCCACCATCCAACCGGGAGCCGTCGTGCGGGGCGACGTCAACGCCGCGGGCGGGCTGGTCACGATTGACGGCACCGTGACGGGCAACGTCGGGGCGTTCGGCGGAGCCATCCGGCTCGGCGACACGGCCGTGATCGAGGGCGATGTTGCGAATTTCGCCGGCTCCCTGTCGCGCGCGCCTGGCGCGACGGTCAACGGCGACGTCTTCAGTGGGCTGCGCACGCCGCAATCCCTGGCGCCCGAGCAGTTCGACCGGGAGTCGTTCGACGACAACTTCAACCCGCCCGGGGACAGCTGGTTCGTGTCGTTCCTGAAATGGCAGCTCGGCACGGCCGGCTCCATCCTGTTGATGCTCCTGCTCGGGCTGGTGCTGATCGTGGTCGCTCCCCGTGCCGTGGAGCGTGTCGCAGACGCGGCTGCACTGCAGCCCGCGCTGACGTTCGGGGTCGGCTTCCTCACCCTCGTGCTGGGCGTGTTGGCCGGTGCACTCCTGTTGATCGCATGTGGCCTCGGCCTGCTGGTCTGGCTTCTGCTCATGGCGGCCGCGCTGCTCGGTTGGACGGGCGTCGCGCTGTGGCTCGGCAGGCAGTTGTTCCGCGCGTTTCACGTGCGGTCATCCGCCTCGATCGTCCAGATGATCGTCGGGATCATCCTCATCACGCTCATGTCCAGGCTGCCGTGGTGCCTTGGGTGGCTTTCAGGGCTGATCTTTGCCTCGTGGGGCCTGGGTGCGGTGGTCACCACCCGGTTCGGCACGCAAGCCGTGTCCGGGGCTGAGCCTTCACGGCGGCCCTACCGGCCCATCGAGGTCGAAGACCTGCCGGAGCTCCTGCCGCCTGCCTGGGACGACCTGGCGCCGGAGGATGACGCGAGCATCGCGGTGGATGCACCTGACGATGCCCCTCCGCTCGACCCCGAGCCCGAGGGGAGCGGGGATGGCGGGGACGGCGAGGGCGGGGACGACCAGCCCGGGGACGGCGAGGGCGGGGACGACCCGCCCGCCGATTGATTCGGCGCCTCCCGACAACTCATCCAACACGGGCGCTGGGACCTTCCGGTCCCAGCGCCCGTGCGCACGTGAGGGCCCCGAGCGCAGCCGGTTAATCGTCTGCCCCCCTTCGCGTCTTCGCGCCTTCGCGTGCCACTCCCCCCCCACCAAGTGACACTTGCATCAACAGATAATAGGTGTTACAATCCTCGCGATTCCGGTCTTCCCTTCCCAAGGAGCGTGTCATGGCGTTAGATCCCAACTGGTCTGCTCCGCAGCACCTGTCTTTCGCCGGGTCCGGCGTGCAGCACGTCACGATGGCCGCGGTGAATGATGCCGTGCACCTGGTCTGGACGCGCGATCGCACCATCTTCCATGCAAGCCTCGCCGGCGGCGAGTGGTCGCCCGCCGCACGGGTTGCCACGGGCGATAGGCCTGCGCTCGCCGCGTCTGACGCGGGCTCGCTCGTGTGCGCCTATACAAACGTCTTCCTGGGGAACCGGGAGGTGTATGTGGTGACCTGGGATGGCGCCAGGTGGAGCCTGCCTCAGCCCGTCTCGCACACGACCGGCGGCTCCTATGACCCGAGCGTCTGCCTTGGCTCAGACGGGATCATCCACCTGGCATGGGCCGACACCACGCCGGGCGAATCGTGGATTTACTACGCTGCTCGCCGCAACGGTGCGTGGACCAACGCGCCCGTTCCCAACGGCAGGGGAAGCCGTCCCTCGATCGCGGCCAACGGCGGCGAGGTCAACGTCGCCTGGCAGGACCGAAGCCCCGCAACGGGACGATACGACGTCCTCGCAGCCGCACGACACGATGGCGAGTGGACCCTGCCCAACCTGATTTCCGACGCGCCGGAGGTCCATTCGCTGTTCCCCCGGATCGCGAGCAGCACGCGCGGTCACTGCCATCTGATCTGGCAGGAGGAGCGTGACCAGGTGTACGTGATCCGCCACGCAGATCACTGGCCCCTGGGCTGGACCGCGCCGGTGGACGTGTCAGACCCGGCGGTGGACGCCCGGCTGGCCCATGCGCTCCCGAATCGATACGGCCTGTTCCAGTTCATCTGGCTGGAGGGCGCGCTGCTGAAACACCGGGTCCGGCCCGGCGAGCCAAATGCAGCCTGGTGGGAGCCCGAACTGGCGTGCGACGAATGTGGGGACGTCACCGACCTGGCCGCAACCTTATCGCCGGGCGACGGTCAGCTGCACGTCGTCTTCGGTCGCTTCGCCGCCAACGGCGCCCGCGAACTCTTCTACACCCGCCGCAAGGCCATCGAGCGCAAGAAGACCTTCCTGCCCCAGATCTCCAACTAATCCCTCCCCCACGCGACAGCGCCCGGCACTGCGATCCTACGATCCGCAACCCCGGGCGCCCAATCTTCAATCTTCAATTTTCAATCTCCCCCCGCCGGGGCGGGGGGCTCAATCTTCAATCGTCCGTCAATCTTCCATCTTCCATCTTCCGTCTTCCATCGTCCGCCCGCTTCCCCGCCTTCGCCAGCGTACTCCTCACGTGCGGCACCATCCCCGTCAGCCGCCCTTGCGCCCGACCCTTCGCCAGGCTCTCGAGGAACGCCGCCGCATGATCCCTGAACGGCGGCATCTCGACGAAGGCCGCGCCGACCTCCGGCAACGTGTGCGCGTCGCTGCCCGCCGTGCCCAGCTTGCCGTAGCGCCGCGCCATCTCGGCCGCGCGGCGGTTATCGGCCGCCAGCAGGCACCGCGCGTTGAATACCTCGAGGGCATCCACCAGGTCGATGATGGCCAGCGTCTCCTCCTCGCCCATCGCCGAGCCGCGCAGCCGGTCGAGCGGATGCGAGACGCTGATCACAGCGCCCTGGCCGCGCAGGCGCGCGATCGCCTCCCGCACGGGCAGATGGGGCGGCACGCGCTCCGTGACGAAGTAGGCGATCAGCTCCCCGCCCACGGCCGTATCGATCTCCTGGCCCACGATGATCAGGTCGGGCGCCAGCGCCCTGGCCTCGAGCGCGCCCTCGATCGTGTTGTGGTCCGTGACCGCAAGCTTCGCCAGCCCCACTTCCCTGGCGCGCGCCACCAGGTCCCGGGGATCGGTGGCGCTGTCAGGCGACGCGTGCGTGTGGCTGTGCAGGTCGACCCGCCACGGCCCCACCATCGGATCAACCCTGCGAGCCACGCCCCCTCCCCCGCAGCAGCAGCCCGCCGAGCAGCAGTGCACCCAGTGCCATGCCGCCAGCCGCCACCGCTGCCGTCCGCGGCTCCATGCCCGGCATCACCACCTGGCCATCGCCGTACTCCCGGAACATCCGGCCCCACTTCGTGTCCAGCGCGGCCTCGACGCGCGGCCGGCCGACGAACGGGTACCAGTACACATTGTGGTAGAAGTTGGAGGCGAAGTAACTCCACGGCACGAGCGGCGACCGGAGCAACAGGTTCTCGAACGGCTTCAACGCGCCGTGATAGATCAGCTTCTGCCCTCGACTCGCGAACGTGTCTTCCTGTACGAAGCCCCAGTCTTCCGCGGAGATGTCCGCGCCCACGATCTCGATGTCCTTCGGATCGCCGATGCCCAGGCCGGTCTCGTGCGCCAGCCGGATGAACTTGAGGCTCATCGGATCGAAGCCCTGCAGCTTCGCGGAGATGGCATCGATCGCCACCTGGTCCGCGGATGCGAGGAGGATGTCCTTCTCATGCCAGCGCATCGCGCGCGGCCCCGGTCCATCGCCCGCGAACGTGCCGTCCATCACGGCAAACAGCCCGGAATGGATCTCCTGCTGGATGGCCAGCAGGTCGACGACCGTCTCGTGGATCACGCCGTGGGTCCAGTGTCGCTTCTCGTTCAACAGCCCGCCGAACGCGTTCTTCATCGCACCCGTGATCGTCGTGAAGACGTGGGTCTTGACCGTCGGCAGTTGGATGATGTTGCGGTCGAAGAAGAACTTCGGCAGCAGGATGCCGTCCGGGAAGACCCGGTCCAACACCAACATGGGCGCCTTCGGCGTGTAGCGCACCCACTCGATCTCCGGCTCGTAGAGGTGCACGTTGCGCACGCCGTACTGGTCCACGACGTCCTTGTGCTTGTTGTTCTTCTCGCCCACGTACGAGTCGACGACGACCGTTCGGTTATGCGCGGCCGCCAGCTCGCGATAGCCGTCGGCCTGCAGGCGCTTGATGACGCCCTCGATCTGCCACGGCGTGCTGGAGCACGCCGGATACCACGTCTGCCACGATATGTTGATCTTGAGGATGGTCTCGCGGTCCTGCGGCAGCGCCTGCTGGTAGCCGGCCAGGGTCATCACCCGCCCGACATCCTCGACCACGGTCTCCGGCCGCGTCCGCAACACGGCAACCTTTCCCTTGCCAGGGTAATTCGGCCCGATCATCGTTCACCTCCATCGTACAAAAAAGAACGCAGAGAGCGCTGCTTGCGTGGACGGTCGGACCATTCGATCCTGTTGTTCGCGCACACGGGCGTCCTCTGCGTTCCGGTCAGGCCCATCGGAAGGGCTATTCTTCGTCTTCCTCGGAGCGTTCCCGCTTGGCCTGGCTGATGATGCTCTCGGCAGCGTGCGCCGGCACCGGCTCCCGGTGCGAGAACTTCATGCTGTAAACGCCGCGCCCCTGCGTGATCGACCGCAGCTCGATCGCATACCGCTGCATCTCGGCCATGGGCACCTGCGCCGTGATCACGCCCTTGCCCCTCGCCTGCTCCATGCCCTGCACGCGGCCGCGCCGCGTGTTCAGGTCGCTCATGATGTCGCCCATGTACTCTTCCGGCACGGTGATGGTGACATCCATGATGGGCTCCAGCAGCACCGGCCCCGCGGCCAGGAAGGTCTTCTTGAACACCTCCCGGCCGGCAATCTGGAACGCGATGTCCTTCGAGTCCACCGGGTGCATCTTCCCGTCGTACACCTCGCATCGGACGTCCACGACGGGGTAGCCGGCCAGCGGGCCATGATCGAGCTGCGAGCGAATGCCCTTCTCGATCGACGGGAAGAAGCTGTTGGAGATCGCCCCGCCGAAGACGCGGGTGGTGTCGAACTCGAAACCGGTGCCGCGCTCCAACGGCCTGATCTCCATGTGCACCTCGCCGAATTGCCCCGCGCCACCGGTCTGCTTCTTGTGACGGTGGTAGTCGGCCGCGTTGCGGGTGATCGACTCGTTGTACGGCACCTTGGGCACCGACGTCGCCAACCCGAGCCCGAACTTGCTCTCCATGCGCCGGACCGCCAGGTCGAGATGCACCTCGCCCATGCCCGACAGGATCGTCTCCGCAGTGCCCTGCTCCATGCGCACCTGCAGCGTCGGATCTTCCTCGGTGATGCGGCTGAGCGTCGGCCCCATCTTGGCAGAGTCGGCCTTGGTCTTGGGCGTGACGGACACGGAGTAGAGCGGATCGGGATAGAGCGGCGGCGACACGCTGAGCTGGTGTGCCCGATCGCACAGCGTGTGATTCGTCGCGGTCGAGCCGAGCTTGGTCACCACGCCGATGTCGCCCGCCGTGACCTGGTGCGTGGCCAGCTGCTCCTTCCCGCGCGGGTAGTACACCTGGCTGATCCGCTCCTCCGAGCCACTGGGCAGCGAGTAGACGCGCGAGTCGGCGGTCAGGATGCCGGAGAAGACGCGGAAGAACGAGATCTTGCCCACGTAGGGGTCGGCCACCGTCTTGAAGACGAACGCCGCCAGCGGCCCGGTCGCATCTGCGCTGAGTTCTTCCTCTTCCCCATCCGCCCGCGTGGCAACAACCTTGCGGGACGTCGGGTCCGGCAGGAAGCCGGCGATCGCATCCATGAAGGTCCGGACGCCGATGTTGTTGACCGCCGAGCCACAGAAGACGGCGATGACCTTGCCGGTCGAGATGCCGGCCCGCAGGCCTGCGCGAATCTCGTCAGCCGTGAGATCCTCTCCCTCGAGATACTTCATGATCAGCTCATCGTCGCCCTCGGCCGCAGCCTCCACGAGCTGCGTGCGGGCGGCTTCGGCTTCCGACAGCATCCCGGCAGGGATCTCGGCCGCAGTGCCGCTGTCGCCGAGGAAGGCCTCCATCGCGATCAGGTCGACCACGCCCTTGAAATCGCCCCCCGAGCCGATCGGCAGCTGCACCGGCACGATGGCGCCGCTGAACTGGCTGCGCAGGTTGGCGAGGGTGTTCTCGAAGCTGGCGTTGTCACGGTCCATCTTGTTGATGAACACGACGCGCGGCAGGTCAGCCTCATCCAGGTAGCCCCAGCCGAGCTCCGTGCCGACCTCGACACCGGAGACAGGATCCAACAGCACGATCCCGGCATCTGCGACGGCAATTGCGCCCTTGGTCTCGCCGACGAAATCGATGAACCCCGGCGTGTCGAGCACGTTGATCTTGTGTCCCTTGTGCTCGCACGGGACCACGGACGTACCGACGGAGATTCGCCTGCGAATCTCCTCGTCGTCCCAGTCAGCCACGGTGGTCCCATCCTCGACGCGCCCGCGCCGGCTGGTGGCGCCCGTGTTGAAGACCATGGATTCTGCAAGAGTGGTCTTGCCTGAGCTGCTGTGCCCGATCAGGACCACATTCCTGAGTTGCGCGGTGGTGTAACTCGCCATATCCCCTCCTCGGCAGGGTAGTTCGATGATCCGTGTCTATGAAGACCTGCTGGACGTCGCGAAGAACGGCCAACGCTCGATACAAAGGCAGTGCGACCGGAGAGAGTCAACCGGTCGGCAACCCTTCAATTCTACGCGGACTTGCCCCAACTGTCAAAGTTGAGCCCGCGCGTGCCCGCCAGCCGTGCGGCACGCGCCGCAGCCTCCGCCATCACGCGCGCCTCGTCGATCGTGGTCAACCGCCCGCCGCGCATCAGCCACCGGCCCCCCACCATGACGTCCGTGACATCCCCGCCACGGATGGCTTCCGCCGCGGTGCGCAGCGGGTCTCCCACCGGCCACAGGTGCGGCCGGCGGCAATCCACCAGGATCAGGTCCGCACACGCGCCGGCTCGCAGCCGTCCGCTGTTGGTGAAGCCCAGCACCTGTGCGCTCCCCCGCGTGGCCAGCCGCAGCGCGGTGAGCCGGTCGACCCCCGCGGCGTCCAGGTCGCGCGCCGCACGCAGCATGTCGAGGGTTCCCGCAACACCCGCGCCATCCGTCCCCACCCCGACCTTCACGCCTGCCTGCAGCAGCGCAGCGACAGGCGTGGCCGCCAGCCCGGCCGCCCTCTGCACGGTGGGACACGCGATCACCGAGGCCTCGCGCGTGGCCAGGATCTCCATGTCGACCTCGCTCAGGTACGCCGCGTGCGCCGCGACCACGGGCACGTCCAGCACGCCGTTGCGGTCCAGCACCTCCACCGGCGTCAGGTCGTAGGCGAGCAGGGAGAAATCGACCTGCTCGGCGGACTCGGCCAGTCGCAGCCGGATGCCCACGCCCAACCGCGCGGCCACCGCCGCAGTGCGCGCCAGGAACCGCGGCTCGCACATGTACGGCGAGTGCGGGCCGAAGGAGGTGAGGATGCGCCCGTCGCCAGCCTCCTGCCACTTCTCGACGAACGCCGCCACCGCGGCCAGGTCGCCGCCGATCTCCCCGCTCTCCGCGCCGAAGGTGCACCACGACAGGTTGGCGCGCAGCCCGCTGGCCAGCACGGCCTCGGCCACCCGATCCATGAAGAAGTACTGGTCGCCGAACCCCACCGTGCCCGACCGGATCATCTCTGCCGCAGCCAGCAGCGCGGCCCAATAGGCATCGTCGCCGGTGAGCGGCGTCCCTGGCTCGCTCGCCAGCGAGCCATCCTGCGTGTACCGAAGGTCGAACCACGGATCCCACGTCTCGGGAACCGCCAGACAGCGGCTCAGCACCGTCCCGCTATGAGTATGCCCGTTGAACAGCCCCGGCAGCACCAGATGATCGCGCGCGTCTACGACCTCCGCGGGCTGAAACCCATCGCCCGCATCGCCCACGGCCACGATCACCCCATCGCGCACCGCCACATCCGCCCCGCGCAACACCTCCGCGCCGCTGTCCAGCGTGACCACATCCCCGCCCCTGATCAACAGATCCACAATGCCACCTCCGTGCCCCCAGTCCCCAGTCCCCAGTCCCCATTCCCCAGTCCCCAATCCCCAATCCCCAATCCCCAATCCCCAATCCCCAATCCCCAATCCCCCGTCCCCAATCCCCAGTCCCCAGTCCCCCGTCCCCAATCCCCAATCCCCAATCCCCCGTCCCCAATCCCCAGTCCCCAGTCCCCATTCCCCCGTCCCCAATCCCCAATCCCCAATCCCCCGTCCCCAATCCCCCGTCCCCAATCCCCAATCCCCCGTCCCCAATCCCCAGTCCCCAGTCCCCGAGTCTACCCCATCCCCCGGCGAAGACAAAACCCCGGCTTGTGCCCCGGAGGACGCTGGACTATAATGCCGCGCATGGGACAGTATCGCACACACGTGTTCGTCTGCACGTCTGGCTCCTGGTGTCCGCGTGACGGCGACACGGACGCCATCGTCAAGCGTCTCAAACAGGCGGCCGATGCCGCGGGCCTGCGCGGCCACGTGCGCATCAACAAGTCCGGCTGCCTGAACCAGTGCGGCCATGGACCCATGGTCGTCTTCTATCCGCAGGGTCGCTGGTATGCCGGCGTCTCGCCCGAAGACGCGGCCGAGCTCGCCCAGGCCGAGCTGATCGAGGGCCGCCCGCTCGATCGCCTCCTCTACCACGCGCCGCCGGGGGACAACAAGGATCTGTCGCGCTACCCGATCGAGCTTGTTGCCGCGGAGCGGGCCGGCAAGGCAGATGGCTGACCGGTGATGTCAACCCCTCCCACATCTTCGTTGAACCTGGTGCTGGTGCGCCACGCGGAGTCGCTCCACAATCGCGACGGCAGCGCCGCGCCGGTGGACAGCGGCCTCACCGCGCTCGGCTGGCGCCAGGCCCATGCGGCGGCCGCCTGGCTGCAGGCCCGTTATCGCCCCGATGTCGTGATCTCCAGTTCCCTGGTGCGCGCACAGCAGACCGCGGAGGTGATCGGCGCTGCCTTCGAGCTGCCGGTCCTCACCGTGAAGGGGCTCGAAGAGGCCGAGCTGCCCTACTGGGAGGAGCTCCCCTACCGCTGGCAGGAGCCCATGGACTCCTGGGACGACAACTGGCAGCCCGACAAGATCGCGTCGCCCCGCTATGCCGCGTTCAGGGACGATGTGCGCGCCGGCCTGCAGCGCGTCCTCGACGGACGCCACAACTCGACGATCCTGGCCGTCACGCACGGCGGCGCCATCGGCACCCTCATGCGCAGCCTCTTCGGCGGTCACCACGTGGCGGTCAACACGGCCAACACCGGGATCACGCAGTTCACCTGGGAGAAGAACCACTGGCGCCTGGTGTTCCACAACGCGACCGCACACCTGGACGCGCTCGCCGGGTCGAAAAATCATGCGGTCGCGGCCCCGGCCGCCCCGAACGATCGGGACGCGCCCGCCATCATCGCACACCCCGGCCGCGTGGCCGCGGCCATGCCCCTCGCGCCCGCCTCGAACCAGGATCGCCGGCCCGCGGAGTTGGTGGCGTTCGCTGCCCCGCTCGGGGACGATCGCGTCCTCGACCTGGCAACGGGGACCGGCGCGGTCGCGCTGGCCCTCGCGCCCCACGTGAGCGAGGTCGTGAGCCTGGACCTCTCCCCAGCGATGCTGGAACACGCGGAGAGACTCCGCAGCCAGCACCAGGCCGGCAACGTCCGTTTGGGGCTCGGCGACGTCGGCCGCGCGCCGCTGGGGGAAGGGACCTTCAGCCTCGTGGTCTGTCACGATTTCCTGCACTACGTGGGGGACGTGGCGGCCCTGCTCGCGCGGCTGCGCAGCCTGATGACGCCCGATGGCCGCCTGGTGTTCGATGAGCTGGTCGGCAGCGACGACCCCGTCAGGCGCGCGACGATGAATGCGATCCTGGTGCGTCGAGACGCGGGCATCACGCAGGTCCTGAGCCGGGCGGAGCTGCTGGACACGCTGGCGAAGGCCGGCTTCCGGCTCCGCAAGGAGGAACACTATGCGGAGACACAGGCAGTCGCCGAGTGGCTCACGAGGGCATCGGCCGATGAGGCCACGCGCAGCGCAGTCACCTCGATGATCGAGGCAGGCCTCGACGCCGACGCGGCCGGCCTCGACGCACGCGTCAATCGCGACGGCGTCCTGACCTTCTCCGAGTCGCGCCTTCGCCTCCTGGCCGACCGCCAACCGATACCCTGAGTCCAAGCCGAACGCAGTCCGGCCGTCACCCAGTACCCGATACCCAATTCCCAGTACCCAGTACCCACAAAGGAGCCCCATGCGCCTGGGATTCGTCGTCAAGCCACTGGCCCGCCCCACCCTGAAAAGCCACGACAGCCGCCGCTGGCAGAACCAGCCCCACCTGACCGTCAGCCTCGCCTACCTGCGCGACGTCCTGGGCTACCTGGTCGAGTCCGGCATCTCCATGTACCGCATGTCGTCCGACCTCGCGCCGTACGCCAGCCACCCCGCCATGCCCCAGTTCCACAACCAGCTCGCCGAAAGCGAGGCCGAGCTGGCCGCCGCCGGCGCGGAGGCGCGCAGCCACGGCCTGCGCCTCTCGTTCCACGCGGTCGCGGCCACCGTGATCAACTCCCCCGATCCCGTCGTCGCGGCCAGCAGCGCCGCGGACCTGAACACCCTGGCCGGCATCCTCAACGCCATGCAGCTGGGCCCCGAGTCCGTGGTCATCGCGCACATTGGCGGCGTCTACGGCGACCCGGCCGCGGCACTCGATCGCTGCGTGCGGGCGATCGACGCCCTCCCCGTCGCCACCCGCGCCCGCCTCGTCATCGAGAACGACGACACCCGCTTCGGCGTGACGGACGCGCTCTGGATCCACGAACGCACCGGCGTGCCCGTCGCGTTCGACCGCCTCCACCACCGCCTGCGCGGCGGCGACACGATGCCCGACCGCGACGCGCTGGCCGCCTGCCTCGCCACCTGGCCGGAAGGCGTCCGCCCCAAGATCCACTGGAGCACCCCGCGCACCGAGTGGCTGGTCGAATCCCGCGGCGGCGATGAGCCCCCCAAGGTCACCCGCACCCGCTGGATGTACCACGCCGATTATGTCAATCCATTTGAGCTGATCGACTTCCTCCGCCTCGCCGCCGGCCTGCGCCCGTTCGACATCATGCTGGAGGTCCGCGCCAAGGACCTCGCCCTCCTCCAACTCCGCGCCGACCTGCACCGCTACGCCCCCGACCTCGCCGCCGCCCTGGAGTGACTTTGACACCCGCGGGCCGCGCCGTTATACTCGCACGACAGGAAGGAAGAGCAGCCATGCTGGACATCAAAGTCATGCGTGAAAATCGGGACGCGGTCCTCGCCGCCATGGAGGCGCTGGGCGCGACCGACGCGCCGGTGGCCCAGGCGCTGGACCTCGACGAGCGACGAAGGCAGATCCTGGGCCAGGTGGAGGCGCTCCGCGCGGAGCGCAACGCCGGCTCCAAACAGATCGGCCAGCTGATGCGCGAGGGCAACAAGGCCGGCGGCCAGGCCCTCCAGGCGCGCATGAGCGAGATCGGCGAGGAGATCAGGCGGCTGGACGAGGAGCTGGCGCAGGTGGAGCAGGCGTTCGGCGACGCCATGCTGCGCATCCCCAACCTGCCGCACCCGAGCGTGCCCGTCGGCCGCGACGAGACCGAAAACGTGGTCGTGCGCACGGAGGGCGAGCCCCGCCGGTTCGACTTCGAGCCCAAGCCCCATTGGGACCTGGGCGCCGCGCTGGACATCATCGACTTCGACCGGGGCGTGAAGCTCAGCGGGACGCGCTTCTACGTCCTCAAGGGCGCGGGCGCCCGGCTCCAGCGCGCCCTGATCGCCTGGATGCTCGACCTGCACACGACGCAGCACGGCTACACCGAGATCTATCCCCCGTACATGGTCAAGTCCGAGGTGCTGGTCGGGACCGGCAACCTGCCGAAGTTCGGCGACAACCTGTACCGCGACGCAGAAGAGGACTTCTGGTGGATCCCCACCGCCGAGGTGCCGGTCACCAACCTCTATCGCGAGGAGATCCTGGACGGCGCGCTGTTGCCGATCAGGCACGTGGCCTACACCGCCTGCTTCCGTCGGGAGAAGATGAGCTCCGGCCGCGACGTGCGCGGCATCAAGCGGGGACACCAGTTCGACAAGGTGGAGATGGTCAAGTTCGTGCGGCCCGAGGACTCGATCGACGAGCTCCTGTCGCTGGTCGACAACGCGGAGGACGTGTGCCGCGGCCTCGGCATCCCGCACCGGATCGTGCAGATGTGCACCGGCGACCTCAGCTTCGTGTCCGCCGCCAAGTACGACGTGGAGATGTGGGCGCCCGGCTGCGGCGAGTGGCTCGAAGTCAGCTCCTGCGGCGCGTTCATGGACTTCCAGGCGCGGCGCGCCAACATCCGCTTCCGCCGCGAGCCCGGCGCGAAGCCGGAGTACGTCCACACCCTGAACGGATCCGGCCTCGCCCTCCCCCGCGTCATGATCGCGGTCCTGGAGACCTACCAGAACGCCGACGGCACGATCACCGTGCCCGACGTCCTCCGCCCCTACATGGGCGGCCTGTCCCTCATCGCCTGACCAACCCACCCCATTAACGCCGTAGGGGCGCACCTGTGTGTCATTGCTCATAAGTTAACAACTTCATCAGTGTGTCAAGTCCGGCCTGTCGCCGAGAGACAGGTAGTTTGCGTCGGCGCCGTCGGGCCGCTAGGATATGGCGTATGGGCAACAAACGCAATCCTCGTCTTGAGAGCGGCTGCTATGCGGCCGCGACAGGCAATCCGGACCATGTCCGGCGGCGCGGCGTGCCGGCGCCAAGCGATAGTGAGATCGAACAGCGGCTTACCGAGTTGGTCAAGCCGGCCGTGTTCGCCGAGTTGGCGTATTACCACCAGCTCGGACTGCGCAACCGGGTGCTGAACTTACCCGTCATGGTGGCGCTGGTGTTGGCCATGCTGTGGCGGCACATCCCGGGTGTCAGTGCGCTGCAGCGCCTGCTGACGGCCGAGCGCATCCTGTGGACGCAGCCGACGCAGGTGAGCCAGCCAGCCCTGAGTCAGCGCTTCCTGACCTTCCCGGCCGAGTTGTTCGAGCGCGTGCTGTACGCCGTGCTGGCCCAACTGCCGGCTCGTCAGCAGGGCCGCACGCGGCCGGTGCCCGCGCTGTTGGCGCGGGTAGCCGCACGCTTCGCTGGCTGTTATGCGCTCGACGGGACCACCTTGGAAGCACTGTTTCGCAAACTGGAAGCGTTACAGGAAACCCCAGAAGCGCCGTTGGCCGGGCATCTGGGGGCCGTCTGTGACCTGGTCAGCCACCTGCCCGTCAAGGTGTGGTATGCCGAGCATCCCAAGGCGAATGACAAGAGTTTTCTGCCCCAACTGTTGGCCTGGTTGCCCCAGGACAGCCTGCTCGTCTTTGATCTGGGCTACTTCGCCTTCACCTTCTTTGATGACCTGAGCCGGCAGGGCAGTTGGTTCGTCACACGCCTGCGCGAGAAGACCAGCTACACCGTGCAGGCGGTCCTCGTCGAGCGGCCCCAGGTCCGGGATCGCGTGGTGCATCTCGGCAAATACCGCAGCAATCCCTCGGTGTACCCGGTGCGCCTGATCGAGGTGTACGTCAATGGCGCCTGGCGGCAATACTTAACCAACGTGCTGGACCCTCAACGCCTCTCGGTGTTGGAGGTGGTGGCCTTGTACGAGCGCCGCTGGCAGATCGAAATCGCCTTCGCCCTGGTCAAGCGCTTGCTGGATCTGGCGTACCTGTGGGTCGGCAGTCTCAACGGTGTGCAACTGCAGGTCTGGGCCACCTGGTTGTACTATGCCATCCTGATCGACCTCTGTGATGATGTGGCCGAGGCGCTGCAGTTACCGCTCGACCGTATTTCGGTCGAGATGGTCTCGCGCAGCCTGTACTTCTATGTCAGCGCCTGCAACCGCGGCTACACCGGCCGGGCGGCCCAGTTCCTGGCGGAAGAGGCTAAACTCCTGGGCATCGTGAAGCGTACAAAGCCGCCCAACGGCCCCAGCCTCCTCACCCAAGTGAGTCTAGCCTTGGATCCGCCCTTGACAGACGGACGAAGTTGTTAACTTATGAGCGATGACCTGCGTGTGCGCCCCCGTCATCGTGTGCGCCCCATCCCAATCCCACCCCATTAACGCCGTAGGGGCGAGGTAACCTCGCCCCTACACCACAGGTATCAGGTATCCCAGGAGCGACTTGAACGCTCGGCCTCTACCTCCGCAGGGTAGCGCTCTATCCACTGAGCTACTGGGACACGATGAATTGTAAAGCCCGTCTTGGGCCAGCGGGGAGGGCGGGATTTGAACCCGCGAAGGGAGGTTAAGCTCCCTTACCCACTTAGCAGGCGGGCGCACTCGACCGGACTATGCGACCTCCCCCGATTTGGGCCAGGACAGCAGGCCGGGCAACTGGCGGAGGGAGAGGGATTCGAACCCCCGGTGACTTGCGCCACAACGGTTTTCAAGACCGCCGCCATCAACCGCTCGGCCATCCCTCCGTGGCGCGCCCTCATCCCACTGCATGCGGGAGTATAGCACGACCCGCGAACCGTGTCAAAACAACCCCATTAAGCCCAGCAGTTCCAGCTCCGGCCGAGACTAAGCACCCTGAGCGCAGTCGAAGGGCCGCACCTAAGTTAAGCACCCTGAGCGGAGCGACCGAAGGGAGCGCAGTCGAAGGGGCCCAATCAGGTTAAGCACCCTGAGCGCCGTCGAAGGGCCGCACCTAAGTTAAGCACCCTGAGCGCCGTCGAAGGGGCCGCGCCGCCGCATCGCGTCCGCCATGCGCTCCAGCGCCTCCACCAGCCTGGCGCGCGGGCACCCAAAATTCAGCCGCGTGAACCCCTCGCTCCCCGGCCCGAACGGCGCAGCCTGGTTCAACGCCACCCCCGCATGCGCCAGGAAGAAGGCATGCGGATCCGCGCCCAGTCCCGCGCCGCGGAAATCGAGCCACGCGAGATACGTGGCCTCGGGCACGGCCACGCGCACGCCCGGCATGTGCGCCGCAACGAAGTCCACGAGGAAGTCGCGGTTGGCCTGCAGGTAGTCGATGCACGCCTCCAGCCACGCCTCCCCCTCCGAATACGCGGCGAGCGCGCCGGCATACGCCATCGGCCCGGTGTGCGGCACGATGTCCCGGCCCGCGGCCACGAACGCACGGCGCACCCCCTCGTCCTCGATGACCGCGAACGAAAAGCCCAGGCCCGGGATGTTGAACGTCTTGCTCGGCGCCATGATCGTCACCGTGCGCCGGGCGATCTCCGGATCGAGGCTCGCGATGGGCGTGTGGCGGTGCGGCCGGAACACCAGGTCGCAGTGGATCTCGTCCGAACAGATCATCACGTCCCGCTGGAGGCACGTCTCCGCCATCGCGGTGAGCTCACCCACGTCGAACACCCGTCCCGTCGGGTTGTGCGGGCTGCACAGGGTGAAGAGGCGGGTGCGCTCCGTGATCGTCTCGCGCATGCGCTCGAAGTCCACGTGATAGCGTCCCGTCTCGTCCGCGGTCAGCTCCATCTCGTCGCGCGTGAGCCCGAAGTTGGCCGGAGCCGAGCGCATGGGCGGGTACACGGGCGCCTGCATCAGCACGCCGTCCCCCGCCGCGCAGAACGCGCGGCACGCGACGTTGAAGGCCGAGACCACGCCGGGCACGAACACCAGCGCGTCCGGTGCCACCGTCCAGCCGAACCGGCGCTGCAGCCAGCCGCACAACACGTCGCGCAGCTCCGGCGGCTCCTGGGCATAGCCGAAGATCCCGTGATCCACGCGCGCCCGGAGCGCCCGGATCACCGGCTCGGGCGCGAGAAAGTCCATGTCCGCGACCCACAGGGGCAGCGCGTCGCCGTACGCGCGCCACTTGAGGCTGTCCGTGTTGCGGCGGTCGATGAGGGTGTCGAAGTCAAACGTCATGCTGGCTCCTCTGCTGTTGCGCGTGGCGCCCGACCAGGCCCAGCTCGCGCAGGGTGTGTAGGCACGCGTCTATCGCCGGCTCAAGGCCGGCCGCTGGATCGGGATCATCCGCATCCACATGGATGGGGGTCCAGCCGCCGCGCGCCAGAATGTAGTCCATCGCCGCCCGCTCCCGCACCCGGCCGCCCGCGGCCAGGCCATCGCGGTCGCCGTCCACCATGATCGCCGCCCGGACCGCTTCCCCGAACACCGCGAAATCGATCGCCGGCTCCGTCTCAGCCGCCGCCTCGCGTTCATCCGCCGGCTCCCTATCAGCCGCCGACTTCGAGTCGGCGGCCACCTCACGATCATCCGCCGCCTCGCGTTCATCCACCGGCTCCCGATCATCCACCGGCTCCCTATCAGCCGCCGACTTCGAGTCGGCGGCCACCTCACGATCTTCCGCCGCCTCGCGTTCATCCACCGGCTCCCTATCAGCCGCCGACTTCCAGTCGGCGGCCCCTCCGCGCTCGTCTACCAGGGGATAATCCTGCTCCAGCAGGCCTTCGAGCCCAACCGCCTGCAGCGCGCGCCACAGGCGCTCCTTCGCCGGCGAGCGCACCCACAGGTCGTTGATCTCCTCCGCGGCCATCAGCCGGTCCCACGTCGTGTGGATGAACGTGATCCGGCGCAGCCGGCGGCTCGGGATGGGGTGCGGCAGCCGTTCGAGCGGGCCCAGGTCGACGCGGTAGTAACGATCCCCCGCGCGCACGTGGCCCGGTTCCTCCGGGATCAGCTCCCTGCGGGTGGTCAGGTGATACCCGCGCACCGCCGCGATCCACCGCACGGCCCATCGCTCCCCGGGCTCGAACGCCCCGGTCAGGTAGAACGCCACGTACTCGGCTGCGATCTGCCGCGGTGCGCGCGCCAGGGGGATGCGGTACCACCCTTCGTCGCGCGCGCGGGCGAAGTCCCGGGGATCAGCGATGACCGCCACCAGGACGGCCGCGTCGGGAGCGGGTGCGGGCGACTCCGTTGTCATGCTGCGAATTCTATCACACACCCCCCACTGTCACCATAAACCCAAGCCGAACGCAGTTCGGCCCCCTTACCGTAATTGGCATCATCACGAAAACCGGTCTATACTAGCAGTTCATTGACACCCCTGCCCAATCTTCCACGGACCGTTGCGTGAGCTCCGTGGTCGTACCCATCATTGCGTCCGTTGCAGCAGCCGCTCCGGCGCACACCATCGTGGCCACTTCCATCTCTCCGTGTAACCTCACGGTGGGGACCGCGGAGCCTGCCCAACAGCCACGAGAGCCGCACGGGGGCCGCGCACCATGAGCCGCGCGCAGGGCGGGGTCGCCACCTACATCGCGCGCCAGGCCGCCAGCCCGCTCCGCTACGTGCTGGAGCAGACGGTCACCGCGCTCGGCGGCTGGATTCCCGGCGCGCTCGGCATCGGCGTTCGCACGCTCCTCTACCGCCTGATTCTGCACATGGACGGCGCGGGGGCGATCGAGAGCGGGGTGCGCCTCCGCTTCGCCGGCAACGTCCGCCTGGGCAACCGGTCCTACCTCGACCAGGGCGTCTACCTGCACGCCTGCCCGCAGGGCATCACGATCGGCGACCGCAGCCTGGTCATGCACGGCTCGGTGCTGCACGTCTACAACTTCCGCGACCTGCCGCACGCGTTCATCCGCATCGGCCGCGACAGCCTCATCGGCGAGATGAACGTCCTGCGCGGCCAGGGCGGCATCACCATTGGCGACCGCGTCTACACGTCGCCCCTGGTCCAGATCGTGGCGGTGGATCACGTCTTCGATGACCCGGCCCGCCCCATGATCGAGCAGGGCATCACGGCCCGCGGCATCACCATCGGGGACGACGTCTGGATCGGCGGCGGCGCGATCATCACCGACGGGGTCACCGTCGGCCGCGGCGCCGTGATCGCGGCCGGCGCGGTCGTCACCGCCGACGTCCCGCCCCACACCGTCGTGGGCGGCATTCCGGCCCGCGTCCTGCGCACCGTCGACGGCACATCGCCCCCGCGCGCGACCGTTCACTTTTGATTGAAGATTACAGATTGAAGATTGAAGATTGGACTGTAGACCAGCCTTGAATCCTTCAACCCGTAATCTTCAATTTTCAATCTTCAATCTTCAATCGTAAGGTCCGCCATGCCCACACTATCCGTCGTCATACCCGCCTATAACGAAGAAGACGGCATCGCCGCCGTCATGGAGCGAGTGCTCAGCATCCGCGACGCGCTGCCCGCGGCCGGCATCGACGACCTCGAGTTCATCGTGGTCGACGACGGCTCGGCCGACGACACGCGCGCCATCGTCCGCGCCACGCCCGGCGTGCGCCTCATCTGCCACAAGGCCAACGGCGGCTACGGCGCGGCGCTCAAGACCGGCTTCGCCGCCGCGCGCGGGGAATGGATCGGCTTCCTCGACGCGGACGGCACCTACCCGCCCGAGCACTTCCCCGCGCTCTGCCGCGCGGCGATCGAGAAGGACGCGGACATCGTGATCGGCTCGCGCATGGCCGGCGCGGAGAGCCAGATGCCCGCGGTGCGCCGGGTGGGCAACTTCATCTTCGCCAACCTGGTCAGCCTGGTCAGCGCGCAGCGCATCACGGACTCGGCCAGCGGCATGCGCGTCTTCAAAAAGAGCGTCCTCGACCGCATCTACCCGCTGCCCGACGGCCTCAACCTGACGCCCGTGATGAGCACCCGTGCGCTGCACGAAGGCCTGCGCATGATCGAGGTGCCCATCCCCTACAGCGAGCGCGCGGGCCGCTCCAAGCTCAGCGTGGTGCACGACGGCACGCGCTTCGCCCAGTCGATCGTCTGGACCGCACTGACCTACAACCCGGTGCGCCAGCTGGGCATGATCGGCGCCCTCATGCTGCTGGCCGCCGCAGTCATCGGCCTGATCTTCGCCGCGGCCCGCCTGCGCGGGGTGACCGAGCTCACCCCCCTCGGCGTGTTCGGCATGTACGCGGCCATCGTGCTGGCCGTGGGCGGGGTGAGCATCTTCTCCCTCGGCGCCACGTTCAACTACCTGGTCGCGCTCTTCTACAAGCAGCCCATCCGCCAGGGCATCGCCGGCCGGCCGCTCTTCCGCCAGCCGCTCGAGCGCCACTTCGGCTGGCTCGGCCTGCTCAGCATGTTCGCCGGCATCGTCGTCGGCGTCATCAGCCTGGTGCTCGGGCTCGACGGCTGGCCCCAGACCCGGCTCTGGTTCTGGCAGCTGCTCGCCGCGGGCGCCCTGATCGTCGGCCTCCAGCTCGTCGTCTCCTGGTTCATCATGCGCGCGCTCGCCGAGCTGAACCAGCGCGACGAGCGCATCGCCGGCGACCTCCTCGGCCACGAGGTCACCTCGTAGGCGCGGACCTTTGGTCTGGCCGCAGGCCAGACACGTCCGCCCCCAGGCCAGACACGTCGACCCATCACCTTGTAGGGGCGGGGTAACCCCGCCCCTACATTACATCCACAGGACATACCATTGACCGAACCCACACCCGAACTCCGTGCCAACCTTGGCACGCGGCGCATCCCGCCCCTCCCCCCCGCGCGGTTCCCCGACGCGGGCGCGATCGTGGCGACCCAAACCTCGTCCACCCGGCCCCCGGGCAGCGTCGACGTCCTCCTCGTCAACCCGCCCGCGCCCGACGGCGGCATCTGGATCCGCTCGCAGCACCGCGTCGGCCGCCGCTCCCGGGAGAACATGATCTGGCCCCAGGTCGAGCTCGCGCAGATGGCCGCCATCCTCCTGCCCGACTACACCGTCGAGATCGTCGACTGCATCGCCACCCGCATGGGCTGGCCCGAGTTCGAGAAGCTGCTGGAGGAGAAGCGCCCGCGCTACTACGTCACCCAGGTGACCGCGCCCTCCCTGCGCAACGACATGTACGGCGTCTTCCTCGCCAAGTCGCTCGGCGCATGGACCATGGCCTTCGGCACCCACGTCACCCCGCTCACGCTGGAGACCATGCGCCCCTTCCCCACGCTCGACTTCATCCTGCGCGGCGAGCCCGAGCTCACCCTGCGCGAGCTCCTCGACACGCTCTCGAACAAGACCCCCTCCGACCCCCGCATCGCGAAGATGGTGGAAGAGACGCAATTGAAGATTGAAGATTACAGATTGAAAATTGAAGATGGAGAAGCCCAGTCCCCGGCCCCCAGTCCCCAGTCCCCAGTCCCCAATCCCCAATCCAATCTTCAATCTTCAATTTTCAATTTTCAATCAATCGCCGGTCTCGCCTACCGCGACGCCGGTTCGATCGTCATCAACCCCGACCGCCCGTTCATCCCGTCGCTCGACGACCTGCCCATCCCGCGGCACGACCTGCTCCCCCTCCACCGCCAGCTGATGCCCATGATGAAGGGCCCATTCACCTTCATCGTCACCAGCCGCGGCTGCCCCGCGGGCTGCAAGTACTGCATCAAGCACGTCAGCTACCAGAACAGCGTCCGCATCCGCTCGCCCCAGCTCATCCTCGAGGAGCTGCAGCTGCTCGACAAGCTCGGGGTGCACAACGTCCACATGTACGCGGACCTCTTCACCGTGAACCGGGCCCAGGTGGTCGACCTGTGCCGGCTCATCATCGACTCCGGCCTGAAGGTCAAATGGACGTGCAACAGCCGGGTCGACTACGTGGACGAGGAGATGCTGCAGCTGATGTCCGCCGCAGGCTGTTGGTATGTCTCCTGGGGCATCGAGAGCGCGAACGAACAGATCCTGAAGGCCGCGCGCAAGGGCTACCGGAAGGAGCAGGCCGTCCGCGCGCTGCGCTGGGCCAAGGCCGCGGGGATCAACAACTGGGGCTACTTCATCATCGGCCTGCCGGGCGAGACCGAGGAGACCATCCGCGAGACCATTGACTACGCGAAGGAGCTACCGCTCGATATCGCGCTCTTCCACATCGCCGCGCCCTACCCCGGCACCCCCTTCTTCTACGAGGTGGCCGAGAACAACTGGTTCCGCCCGGGGACGAAGTGGGAGGAGGTCGACATGGACCAGTCGACCGTGCTCGACTACCCCGGCCTGCCCGCCGAGCGCCTCGAGTACTGGCAGAAGCGCGCCACGCGCGAGTGGTCCGTCCGTCCCGGCCCCATGCTCACCTTCATCAAGGGCCTCAACAGCTGGGAGGGCTTCAAGTCCGGCGTCAGCGTCGCGCTTCAGACCCTCAAGTTCATGTTCGCGCGAGGCAAGGCGTAGCTGATTGAAGATTGCAGATTGAAGATTGAAAATTGGGTCTTCAACCTGCAACCTGGGCCAGCCAGGCCAGCTGGCACGCTGACACAACTTTCAACCCGCAAAATGAAATCTTGAATCTTCAATCTTACGACCCGAAGGGTCGCATTTTCAATCGTCCCCTCCGCGCCGGCGCCGCCCTCTGGGCGATCAGCGTCGCGATCGGCGCGTGGGCCGCCTACGACACCCGCGCCGCGCTCCTCCGCGCCGCGCTGCTGCTCCTCGCCCTCGCGCCCGTCCTGCTCGCTCTCGCAGGCAGACCTTCAACCTTGGGCCAGCAAAGCTGGCACAACCTTCAACCGTCAACACGAAATCTTCAATCTTCAATCTTCAATCTTCAATCGTTAGCCGCCGCCATCGCCCTCGCGATCGCGTCCTACTACCTTCTCTCCCGCGTCGTCACCCTGCCCGAGGACATCAACGCCAACGTCGCGGCCAACGCCCTGGTCATCCTCCTGCCCCTGGCCCTGGCCGGCGCCGCGACCCGCAGCCGCCGCAGCGCAATCTTCAATCTTCAATTTTCAATCTTCAATGTGATCGCCATCGCCGCGCTCGCCCTATCGGGCTCGCGCGGCGCGTGGCTGGGCCTGGCCGCCGGCGCGATCGCGGCGCTGATCGTCCGGGCGATGGATCGTAGGGGCGACCGGCCGGTCGCCCGCCGGACCGGCGCGCCTACCACACGCGACGCGGACACCGTCGCGGCCGCCCCCACAACCTGCGACGCACGGGAACGCCGCGCCGCGTGGGGCATCGCATTCGCCGCGCTAACCTTCCTCGCGGCCGCGGGCGCGATGGCCGCGATCATGTCCCTGCCCGCGCTGGGCCAGGCCGCGGGCGCCGTCGGCGCCGGAACCGCCGGCGGGGCGGGCGCAACCGCGGTCACGCGCGGCGACCTGTGGCGCGACATGCTGATCCAGGCGCGCGACTACGCGTTCACCGGCAGCGGGCTCGGCGCGACGATGATGGTCGACGCCTCCTACGTCCGCCTGCTGCACGTCGGCTTCATCACGCACAGCCACAACCTCTACCTGCAGATCGTGCTCGAGCAGGGCCCGCTCGGCCTCCTCGGCTTCATCCTCATCGTAGGGGGCAGCCTGGCCGCCCTCGTCGCCGCGCCGGTCCACCGGCCGCTGCGCCTGGGTGCCATCGCATCGATCGTGGCGCTCCTGGTGCACGGCATCGTCGACGCGGGCGTCTACGTCGCCCTCCCCGCGCCGTTGTTGTTCGCCGCCACGGCCGCCTTCGGCGGATTAAAAATCGAAGATGGAAGATTGAAGATTGCGCAGGGCGCCGCCCCAATCTTCAATCTTCGATTTTCAATTTTCAATCGCACCCTCCCCCCCCTCGCGCTCGCGCTGATCCTCCTCGCCGCGCTCCTCCCCCCCGTACGCGCGGCGTTCCTGGCCAACCTGGGCGCGGTGGCACAGAGCAAGGCGGAGCTGAGCCGCTACGACTGGCCTACCTGGGGCATCCAGGACGAGCTGCGCCGTTCGGGCGAGGTCGACCTGGCGCCCGCCATCTCGCTCTACGACGGCAGCCTGCGCCTGAACCCGTCCGACCCCGTCGCCAACCGCCGCCTGGGCCAGATCAGCCTGTCGTTGGGGGATTACGCGGAGGCGGGCGCACTGCTCTCCGCCGCAGCAGGCGCTGGTGCGGCCGGCGCCGCGTCGGACCCAGCACCCAGCCCGCCAGTATCCAGTATCCGTCCGTCCGCCGTCCGCCTCTACGGCGAGTGGCTGGCGATCGAGGGACGCACCGCGGAGGCCGCGGCCCTCTGGCGCACCGTCGACGTCTCCCGGGGCCAGCTCGACGCCCGCGCCTGGTGGTACGACCACATCGGCGAACCCGACCGCGCGTCATTCGTCCGCGCAGCAGCCGCACGAATGAATTGAAGATTGAAAATTGAAGATTGAAAATTGGGCACGGAATCTTCAATCTTCAATCTGTAATCTTCAATCGTTCTCAGTAATCTTCAATCGTTCTCAATAATCTTCAATCTTCAATCTGTAATCTTCAATCGTAGGAGGTTTCCTTGTCCGCATCGATTCTCGTCACCGGCGGGGCCGGGTTCATCGGATCGCACATCGTGGACGCGCTGGTGGCCGCGGGCCACACGGTCGCGGTGCTCGACAACCTCTCCACGGGCAAGCGCGCGAACGTCAACCCCGCAGCGACCCTCTACGAGATGGACCTTCGCGACGCGGCGGGGGTGCGGCGGGTGCTCGACGAGGTGCGGCCGGCCGTGATCTCGCACCAGGCCGCGCTGGCCGACGTGCGCGCGAGCCTGGCCGACCCCGCCACCTACGCGCAGGTGAACGTGGTGGGCACGCTCAACCTGCTGGAGGCCGCGCGGCGCACCGGCGCGACGCGCAAGGTGATCTTCGCCTCCACCGGCGGCGCGGTCTACGGCAACCCGTCCGAGCTCCCCGCGACGGAGCGCTGCCCCGCCCTGCCGCTGGACCCCTACGGCACGAGCAAGCTGGCGTGCGAATACTACCTGGCGACGTACAAGCACAACTACGGCATCGACCACTGCATCCTGCGCTACGCCAACGTCTACGGCCCGCGGCAGGACCCGTTCGGCGAGGCCGGCGTGGTCGCCATCTTCGCGAAGGCCATGCTGGCCGGCCGGCCCGTCACGATCAATGGCGACGGCCGCCAGAGCCGCGATTTCGTCTACGTGGGCGACGTCGCCGCGGCCAACGCGCTCTGCGTGACCCTCGGCTCGGGCATCTTCAACATCGGCACCGGCCTGCCCACCGACGTGGTCGGCATCGCCCGCGGCCTGGCCCACAGCACTGGCTACACGCAAGAGCCGCTCCACGCCCCCGCCAAGCTGGGCGAGGTGCGCCACACCTACCTCGACGCGTCCAAGGCGCGCCGCGAGCTCGGCTGGGAGCCCGCCGTCTCCCTCCCGGACGGCCTCGCGCGGACCGTCGCCGCGTTTCGCGACGAGTGAGAATTGAAGATTGAAGATTGAAGATTACGCTTGCCGGCTGCAACCCGTCTTTGCCGTGAACAATCTGCAATCTTCCATCTTCAATCTTCAATCGGTCGTGTGTGCTATAATGAGAATCGCTGGGGCGAGTGGCGTCCCCGATTTGGGAGATCGTAATGACGTTCGGCAGTAGCATCAAGCCAGAGGACATGGAGCGCTATCGCGCTGCCGCGCGGCGCCGCGCCGCGGCGCGCGTTCTGGCGCCGGCAGAGGCTGCTGCCCGGGCTGAGCTACTGCGACGCGTGCGCAGCGTCGCCACAACGCTCAAGACCCGCTTCGGCGCGACCCGCGTCATCCTGTTCGGTTCGCTGGCCCACGGGGCCTGGTATGCCGCCGACTCCGATGTCGACCTCGCGGTCGAAGGGCTCAGTGCGGACGAGTTCTGGCGGGCCTGGAGCGTCGCGGAGGCAGCACTCGGCGTTCGGCGCCTGGACCTGATCGATCTGGAAGCTGCGGGAGAACCGCTGCGCCGGGCGATCGAGCGCCATGGTGTGCCCCTATGACAAGCGCTGAGGCCTTGCTGGCCGAACGTATTCACGGCGAAATTGTCGACATAGACCGTTCAGTTTCCCGTGCGGTTGCGGCCTGGGATCGGGGAAGAATGGCGACGGCCGAGCAGGACTACTACCTTGATGCCGTGGCGCTCAACTTGCACGGTTTCTACTCGGGCGCAGAGCGCCTGTTCCAGCTCACAGCGCGCTACATCGACGAGACGCAGCCCGATGGCGAATCCTGGCATCAGCAGCTTCTCTCCCTCATGGCACGAGAGGCGCCAGGAGTCCGTCCCGCCGTGATAAGCACAGAGACTGCGGCTGATCTGGATGAGTACCGGAGATTCCGCCACTTGGTGCGGAACATCTACGCCACTAACCTGGTGCCAGCTAAGATGCAGCGACTGATCGATCGCCTGCCAGATCTCTGGGCCAGGCTGCGCCAGGAGCTGCTGTTGTACGCCCAGTTCCTCGAACAGATCTCACCCGATGCACACTGAGGAGATCGCGCAACTGGTCATAGAGTATCCGAAGTTGCTGCCAGACGCGCTCCAGCAGACGCGCGCAGCCTTCGAGCAAGAGGCCAGGATGGCCATGGCCGTCAAGCTGTTCGAGATGAAACGCCTTCCATCCGGGATAGCCGCGGGGCTGGCCGGCGTCGATCGGGTGACCTTTCTGCTGAACCTGCACCGTTATGGCGTTGACATGATCGACCTGGATGAAGACGAGCTGCTTTCGGACCTGGAATCATGACAATCCGTAATCTTCAATCTTCAATTTTCAATCTGCAATCATGACAATCCATAATCTTCAATCTTCAATCTTCAATCTTCAATCGGCGGAGTGTCCATGCGTTTCTTAATCACCGGCGGCGCGGGCTTCATCGGCTCCCACCTCTGCGAAGCCCTCCTAGCCGCGGGCCACCGCGTCGTGGCGATCGACGACCTGTCGACGGGCCGCGCGGCCAACATCGCCCACCTGCGCCCCCTCCCCCACTTCCAGTTCGTGCGGGAGACGATCACCAACAGCCTCGTGCTCGACCGGCTCACCTCCGAGGCCGACGTGGTGGTCCACCTGGCCGCGGCCGTGGGCGTCCAGCTCATCGTGGAGGACCCCGTCCGCACCATCCGCACGAACGTGATGGGCACGGAGGGCGTGCTCGAGGCCGCGCACCGCTACGGCTGCAAGGTGCTCATCGCCTCGACCTCCGAGGTGTACGGCAAGGGGGTGCGCGTCCCCTTCCGGGAGGACGACGACCGCCTCATGGGCCCCACCTCCCGCTCCCGCTGGGCCTATGCGGAGAGCAAGGCGGTGGACGAGTTCCTCTCCCTGGCCTACCACCAGCAGTTCGGCCTGCCCGTGGTCATCATGCGCTTCTTCAACACCGTCGGCCCGCGGCAGACCGGCCGCTACGGCATGGTCGTCCCGCGCTTCGTCCGCGCCGCGCTGCGTGGCGAGCCGCTCGAGGTGTACGGCGACGGCACCCAGTCGCGCTGCTTCGGGGACGTGGCCGACGTGGTCCGCGCGGTCGTGGCCCTGGCCGCGGAGCCCCGCGCGATCGGGGAGGTGTTCAACGTCGGCTCGACGGAGGAGATCACCATCCGCGACCTGGCCGATCGCGTCCTGGCCCTCACCGGCAGCGCCTCCCCCGTCCGCCTCGTCCCCTACGACGAGGCCTACGCCCCCGGCTTCGAGGACATGCAGCGCCGAGTCCCCTCCATCGACAAGCTCCACGCGCTGATCGGTTATCGACCGCAGTTCTCGCTTGATGAGACGCTGAGGCGAGTGATACAATACGAACGATCGAGGATTGACGGTTGAAGGTTGAAGGTTGAAGGTTGTTGATGGCGACGATCGAGCGGTTTGAGCAGATCGAGGCGTGGAAGGCGGCACGGGAGGTGACCCGCGCGATCTATGAGGTGTCGGGCCGGGGTGCATTTGCCCGCGATTTCGGGCTGCGCGACCAGATGCGACGCGCGGCCGTGTCGATCATGTCGAACATCGCGGAGGGTTTTGAGTCCCGAACCCAGGCACTCTTTGCCGATTTACTCGGCCGGGCGAAGGGCTCTGCGGGCGAGCTCCGTGCGCAGCTGTACGTCGCACTCGATGCCGGCTACATCCAGGAGGAAGAATTCGCCCGCTTGACCGGACAGACCGAATCGTGCAGCCGGCTCATCAGCCGCTTCATGGCCTACCTTGACTCCCAACCCAACGCCCGTCGCGTCCGCGAATCTAACATAGAGTACCAAGTCAACCCATGACCACAAACCTTCAACCTTCAACCCTGCAACCTGTAACCGTAATACAGCCAACTCGCGGCATCGCTTCCCTCCAACTCCGCGCCGTCTGGCACTACCGCGAGCTCCTCGGTTTCCTCGCCTGGCGCGACGTGAAGGTGCGCTACAAGCAGACCGCGCTGGGCGTCGCGTGGATCGTCCTGCAGCCGCTGCTGAGCACGGTGGTGTTCACCCTCATCTTCGGCATCCTCCTGAAGGTGCCGTCCGACGGCGCGCCGTATGCGCTCTACGCGCTGGCCGCGTTGGTGCCGTGGCAGTACTTCTCCGGCAGCCTGAACCGGGTGGGCACGAGCCTGGTCAACAGCGCGAACCTGATCAGCAAGGTGTACTTCCCCCGGCTGATCATCCCGCTCTCGGGCGTGATCTCCACCCTGGTCGATTTCGCGGTGGGGTTCAGCGTGCTGCTCATCCTGGTCGCGGTCTACCGCGTCCCGCTCTCGGCCAACGTGCTGTGGCTGCCCCTCTTCCTGCTCCTGGCCGTGATCACCGCGCTGGGGTTCGGGCTGTGGCTGGCCGCGCTCAACGTCAAGTACCGGGACGTCAACTACCTGATCCCGTTCCTGCTGCAGCTGTGGATGTACGCCACGCCCGTCGTGTTCGGCGCCACGCTCATCCCCGAGCGCTACCGCTGGCTCATGGCGCTCAACCCCATGACGGGCGTCGTGGAGGGGTTCCGCTGGGCCCTGCTCGGCGGCATCCTGGAGAACGCGGGCCCGCCCGGCCTGCTGACCGCCATCTCCGTCGTCATCGCGCTCGTCGTGCTGGTGACCGGGGTGCTGTTCTTCAGGTCCACGGAGCGGACGTTTGCGGATGTGATTTAGGAGGATTGAGACCATGGAATCCATCGAATGGCCGGCCTTTTCTTGGGACAACAAGGCGGTCATCGTTACCGGCGGTGCGGGTTTCCTCGGGCAGCACCTCGTGGCGAAGCTGCATGAGCACGGCCTCTCGGATCGACAGATCGTGGTGCCGCTCCAGGCA